>NZ_QYTW02000001.1 GCF_003605405.2 Siminovitchia terrae
AGCGAGGTTTTTAAGTGAAGATTGAATCGCAGTGCTGTCAACTTCTTTTAACCACACCAATTCCTTTTTAAGTTGTGGTAATTCAGCAGAACAAGCATTGTAGGTTAATCCTTTTCCTGTTTCCTTGTAGGCATCCTTCCACTTTGCTAAAAAATGATTGAATACGAAACGTGAACAGCCCATTGTTTTAGCAATGAGGATTTCTTGTTTTTTGTTTGGATATATGCGAAATTTGTACGCTTTGTTGACTAACATTCATTTCACCTCACAACAAGAACGTTTGTTTCCATTTTATCATAATGATACCAGTTTCGGCTATCGCCAACCGACATTCATCTCCCACTTACTCATTGGACTCCGCCCTTTATATTCCTCGAAGTGGGAGTCTTCTGTCGGAAAATGATAAAGTGTCCACTAAAACTATAATCATTGACTAAAGAACCGATCAGAATCACAAACCCTAAAAAGAAACAAGAAAATTCAGGTGAAAATATAGGATATCAAAAACCTCATTTATCAAATGCGCCTTGGCGTATTTGCGCCCAGATTTTATCGAGCTCCGCTCGATAAATTTCCTTTGAAAATCTGTGGCATCCGCCGGAGGCTTTAACTTTATTCAGCCGGGTTTTGAACCCCCACCGAATGGAATACCAATAGGCATTCATCTCACCACTTACAGAAGTGGGAGATTTCTGCTGAGTGAAGTTAAACAATTCGCTTTGAAGAAGCACCCTAAATTTTTTCGGTACTTTCAAAAAATACAAACCAATTAGATAGCGAGTATACTTTCAGGAATGTTTGACCGCACATCCCAATATAGTATTAAGGATGACATTTAGAAGGAGGTATTTCGATGCCTACACATTATAAAACATACACACCATATATCAGTCCATTTGATCCATGCCCGCCTATTAAGGTTAAATCATATTCCACTCCTCCCCACCTTTATTTAGGATTCCAACCACCCAATCTGCCTCAGTTTCCACCAAGAGAAGCATTGAGACATGGAACGCTTTGGAAAGTGTTTTATGATTCGTATTATAGCCCTTATGAAAGAGCAAAGGAGGGTTCTGACACATGAAGCAAATGCCTCCAGAATATTACAGGCAGTTGGAGGAGCTTCAGGTGATGGATTTTGTCATAGTTGAATTAGCTCTTTACCTGGATACACATCCAGGCGATATGGATGCTATCCGGCAATATAATGAGTATATAAAAAACAGAAGAGATTTTCTAAAGCAATTTGAAAAAGAATTCGGCCCCATCACAAGCTTCGGTTACAGCTATTCAAAGCATCCTTGGGAGTGGAAAGAAGCCCCATGGCCATGGCAAGTGTAAATTAACAAAACCATCATTCAAGGAGGTCCTCCCTTTTATGTGGGTGTATGAAAAAAAGCTGCAGTATCCAGTCCGTGTAAGTCAATGCAATCCAATGCTGGCAAAATTTTTAATTGAGCAGTATGGAGGTGCAGATGGTGAACTAGCAGCAGCTCTTCGATATTTAAATCAACGCTATTCCATTCCGGATTCAGTGATCGGGCTTTTAACAGATATCGGCACAGAGGAGTTTGCTCACCTCGAAATGATTGCCACTATGGTATACAAATTAACAAAAGATGCCACTCCTGAACAAATGAAAGAAGCAGGGCTCGGAGCTCATTACGCGAATCATGAAAAAGCATTGTTCTATAATAATGCCGCTGGTAATCCTTGGACAGCGACCTATATCCAGGCCAAGGGGGATCCAATCGCCGATTTGTATGAGGATATAGCCGCTGAAGAAAAAGCTCGTGCTACGTACCAATGGATCATTAACATGAGCGACGATCCGGACCTGAACGATGGATTGCGCTTTTTAAGAGAACGGGAAATCATTCATTCCCAACGCTTCCGCGAAGCAGTAGAAATTTTGAAAGAGGAACGGGATAGAAAGAAGGTATTCTAGTATTTCATCCGAATAGCTGATCTTTCTCCTAACTTTTGATAGCTTGAACGGCAGTGCTTCGTCGAAAAAACTCCGTCTGCACTTAATATGGCAAAATAGCATTTCTGTATACCAAGCAGGGGGCGAACTCCCCCTCTTTCGTCTTTAATTTTTATATCCCTCCACTTAAAGATTGCTTTAGACTTAAGAGCTTTCTTTCAAATTTTTCAGTTGTCATGGGGTAACCAACATAATAGCCTTGTGCATATTTACATGTAGTACCCAATAAAAACTCTAGGTCTGCCTTTGTTTCTACTCCTTCAGCAACCACCTTTAAATTCAAATGTTGAGCTAATGATAAAATACACTGTACAATGGCCGCATTCTCTTTATTGGTTGCAATGCCAGAGATGAATGACTTATCAATTTTTAAAATATTAATCGGATATTTTTGTAAGTAACCAAATGAAGAATATCCTGTACCAAAATCATCTATTGATATTTTTACTCCCAGATTTTTTAAAGCATGCAACTTCTTAATTGTAATCGAGTGGTCCATGATTGCTATACCCTCGGTGATTTCCAATTCGAGATATTGTGGATTAAGTTTTGTTTCGCTTAAAATTTGTGAAACGGATTCAACAAAGTTGTACTCATTAAACTGTTTCATCGAAACATTCACAGCTATTGTTAGAGGAGGAAAACCCTGTTCCTGCCACTTTTTATTTTGCCGGCATGCTTCTCTCATAATCCACTTCCCAAGCGGTAAAATTAAATTGGTTTCTTCCGCCAATGGAATAAATTCAGAAGGAGGAATATACCCGAATTCTTTGTTGTTCCATCTCACTAATGCTTCGACACCAGATATTCGTTCGTGTTCGAGATCCAATTGAGGTTGAAAATTCAATTCAAATTCATTATTTTCCAAAGCCATTCGCAACTGTTTCTGCAAAGTCACTTTACGTTGAAGATTCTGATTGATTTCTGGAGTGTAAAATTCAAATCCATTTTTTGTCTTTTCCTTCACAGAATACATGGCAGCATCGGCATATTTCATCAATTGAACGGCATGTCCCCCATTTTCAGGATATAAACTTATACCAATACTGGGTGTAATGAATAAACTATATTTTTCAACCAAAATGGATTGTTTAAATAGATCAAGAACATCATTGGCCAGTTTTGAAACAGATTGAATTGAACAATTTTGAAAGATGAAAGTAAACTCATCTCCGCCTATGCGGTATACCCTGACGTCGCGATCACATTTATTTATAACCAATTGAAGGAGGTATGATATTTCTATTAAGAGTAAATCGCCTATATCATGTCCCAATGTATCATTTATATTTTTAAAACCATCTAAGTCCATATAGAAAAGAGCCATTTGATTATTCTGTTTTTTCGCCGCCTTGATTGCCTGACACAAGTCCTCATCGAATAGCCGGCGATTCGGCAATTGCGTTAAAGAATCATGATAGGCGAGATTTTTAATTTTCTCTTCCTGCTCCTTTAACTCGGTAATATCGGTTGAAACCCCCAAAACCAAATTGTCATCGATGGTCCGGATAGGTATTCTAAACGTTTTTAACCATTTTTTGTTGCCATATTGATCTTGTATTTCTTCCTCATGTGCAACGAGTTCATTTGAGGTTTTACTTTCTTCCTTCGCAAGAAGATCTGAACTTCTTTTTTCCAACTTTGAAATATCCTCTTCAGTTTTACCAATCATATCGTGTGAGTTAAAACCATGTAAATCTGCAAATGCCTTATTTGCCAATGCATAGGTTCCATCCTGCTTGATAGCATAAATATAGTTTGGATTTACATCAATCAACTTCTGTAAAAAACTCCTTTGATTGTCCAATGCTTTATTCATCTTATTTACCACTTGGACATGTAGTCGTAATGAAAGAATAAAGATGGAAATCGCAAAAAATCCGACAGCAAATCCACTTGGATATAATCTGGTTTCCGGGATAATGTTTAACATTCCAAAAGCATATCCCATGGTAATCGCAATGATGAAATAGAATAGGAATGATTTATATTCGTCATTTTTCATTTTCAAAATCAGCATGACACAAGCTACAATACTTACAACGAACAGGGCTACATTTGAATGGAACGCCCATGAATGTGTGCCATAAATAGGAAAGTAAAAACCCGCATGGCTACCCGTTTCTATCAGAATAATTTCCTCAATGCCTTTTTTACTCCATCCCATTAAATAAACAATAAAACTCCAAACATAAAATAAAAATACAACATATTTGTTAACGAACAATTTCCACCCGCCCCCGAGATCATCCGTTACCAATTCTTTTTCGATTGAATAAGCGAAATGAAATAATGCCGGCGATAACATAATGGATCCAATCCGGAGCAGCCTAAACAGAAAATCTATTGTTTCTTTGGAGAGGAAAGTGTATGCATACAAAACGGTTACATCAAATTGCCAAATACTTGCAAAAAATAAAAAGAGAAACAGAATACGTGACAGCTTTTTCTCCTTAAGAATTTTTAATAATAAAAAACCAATTAATAAGGGAATAACAGCAATTAAAGTAGATATGAGTAAGTTCATACTTCCACTCCCCAAAAATCAAATGCGCCTTAGCGTATTTGTGCCCAGATTTTATCGAGCTTAAGCTCGATAAATTTCCTCTGAAAATCTGTGGCATCCGCCGGAGGCTTTAACTTTATTCAGCCGGGATTTGACCCCCACTGAATAGAATACCAATTTGCATTCATCTCACCACTTGCAGAAGTGGGAGACTTCTGCTGAATGAAGTTAAAGCTAAAATTTATTAATCAGAATACATGTATTGTTACCGCCAAGACCATGCGATGTTACCGCAACTCTGTTCACAGGTTGATAAATCGTTTCATAAACAATCGGTAAACTTTCAAATCCTGTACCCTTTGTAAATAAAGTGGGAGGGATAAAATTATATTCCATAGAAATTAAAGCGGAAATGACTTGTATGACTCCCATAGCTCCAAATGAATGCCCGATTGAGCCTTTAATTGATGAAATTGGTACAGATTCCCCAAATAAATGTTGATGGACGAAACATTCTATTTGATCATTTACATGCAGTCCCAAAGCCTGGCTGTTTACATAATCAGGGACTTGGTTGTTAACCGCCTGTTTCATGGCACTGAGCATCATATTACCTGATGTATCTTTATGGAACATCTGTGAGCCTTCATTATTGGATGAGATGCCTTCAATCTTTCCATATATGGTTGCTCCTCTTGCTATAGCATCCTCTTCTCTTTCCATTATAAGGACACCAGCTCCTTCGGCCATCACAAAACCTTTATGTTCACTTGAGAAAGGTACCCCGGTTTGCCCAATTTCTGTATTGATTTCCACCTGACGTAATTTGTTAAAACCGAAAGTTGACCATTGTCCAAGGGGAGCGTCAGCGCCCCCAACGATACAAATATCCGTTTGATTTTGCTCCAACAGCAGCTTCCCTAACAGGATCGCATCCGAACCTGCGGTACAACCGGTCGTTAGCGTAAACACATGCCCATTCGTACCAAGATGTGATGCAACGGAAGAGGAGATCGTATGTGAATCCACTATTGCAACACCATGAAGGGGGTACTTCTTAAAATCAGTCGCCCAAACGGAATATTTTTCGATTTCTTTTATACTGCCAACCGCCGTTCCGATAATGACGGACATCCGAGAAGGATCTTTTCCTGACACTTCAGCCATTTCGATAGCATCATCAGACGCAGCCATTGCAAGCCGACTTACCTTTGAATAACGCTTGTAATTTCGTTCCTTTATCGTTAAAAATTCACGGGGGATAATACCCGCAACAATATCAGAGTCATTAGGTCCTATTCCTTTTAATAAATCAAGTTTACAAATTCCTTTTTCCAGAGTTTCCTTAAACCCTTCTTTATCATCAATATCCGGAGCTTTTATCCCATACCCCGTGATAACAATATCCCCCATGCAATCACCCGGATTTCTTTTGTTTTTAAGATTCATTTTTTTGATAATAATCACTATCTGTAATGCACCCATATATCCTTTTAAAGTTAATATTTTACTATATTTCCTATAAACAGTCGATTTTCGTCGAACTTCTCTAATTTTCGTACCTTTAGACGCGTGTCCTTATACTTATCAAAAACATATTTTAGAATATTCAATCAAAAAAGCGCATATGAACACATGTTGAAGAGGTCGTTATAAGAAAACTAAAAAAGTGAGCAAAAACAAACCCGAGTACTTCAAATTGAAAGTACCCAGGCTGGGTTTCATTAACTCGCTTTAGCAAAAATACGATTTATTGAATTTGTCGAATCTCCTGAACTTGTTTATTTCGATTGGACACCAATCAATTGTACTTCCCTGATCTCTTTTGCCGCTGCTACCATATTTTTAAGGGCAGCAATGGTTTCTGCTTCTTGTCTTGTTTTTAATCCACAGTCCGGATTAATCCAGTATTGACTGACTGGAATGGTTTGTAATGCACGGTTAACATTAGCCTTTATTTCTTCTTTGCTTGGGACGCGTGGACTATGAATATCATAGACACCAAGTCCGATTTCTTTATCGTACGTATTTTCTTCAAAGGTTGAGATCAGTTCTCCATGACTCCTAGAGGTCTCAATAGAAATCACGTCAGCATCCAACGCGCTGATAGCTTCGAAGATGTCCTGAAAATCCGAGTAACACATATGCGTGTGAATTTGGGTGCTGTTTTGCACAGAAGCGGTAGCGAGCTTGAATGCATTCACTGCCCTTTGCAAGTATTGATTCCATTTCTCCACTTTGAGCGGCAGGCCTTCTCTTAATGCCGGCTCATCAACTTGGATAATCTTTATCCCATTTTTCTCAAGCTCTTCGATTTCCAGGCGTAGTGCCGCGGCAATTTGATCTAAAACGTCAAATCGGGAAATATCATCCCTGACAAAAGACCAATTTAATATAGTGACCGGTCCTGTCAGCATCCCTTTTACTTTTTTCTCGGTCAGCTTCTGTGCATACACACTTTCCTTCACTGTCATAGGCTTATCAAATGAAACATCTCCAAAAATGACTGGTGGCCTGACACATCTGGACCCATATGATTGAACCCATCCGAATTTTGTCACTAAAAATCCATCTAATTTTTCACCGAAGTATTCAACCATATCCGTACGCTCAAATTCACCATGAACTAATACATCCAAACCGATTTCTTCCTGGATATCGATCCATTTCTTGATTTCACTTTGAATATATTCTTCATATGTCTGATCAGTAATGTCCCCTTTACGCCACTTCAACCTTTCCCTTCTAACCTCAGCCGTCTGCGGCAGACTCCCAATGGTTGTTGTAGGCAGTAACGGAAGCTGGAGTTGTTCCTTCTGTATACTGATTCTTTCCTTAAACGGGAGCTTGCGGTCAGTGTTTAAACTGCCTGCCGGATTTGCATCTGTTTGTTTACGATAGTCTGAATGATTCAACGCCTCAATCGCGTTTACACTTTCTTCAATTTCTAAAAGGATAGCTTCTTTCCCGCTTCCAAACCCTTTGGCCAAGAGTGCAATTTCATCCAGCTTCTCATCAGCAAAAGAAAGAGCGTCTTTAATAACGGGATCCAAAGTTTTTTCGCTTTCTGTTGTTACAGGCACGTGAATCAATGAAGAAGAAGCCTGCACAATAATTCTTTCCTTATCAACAATATTTCCGATGGACTCTAACAGCCCGGACTGGTGATTTAGGTTCTGACGCCAAACGTTCCGTCCGTCGATCACACCAGCAGCGAGTATTTTGTCTTTAGGAAATCCGTGCTTGCTTAAGAGATCCAAAGAATTTCCATGCACAAAATCAAGGCCGATTGCCGTTGCTGGCAAGTTCACAATGGTCTCGTACGAGTCGACTGATTCAAAATAGGTTTGAATGATAATGTTGATTTCCGGTATCTCTTTTGCAAACGTCTCATATACATATTCGGCTTGCTCAAGATCTTCTTGCGTCAAAGCAGTTGAAAATATTGGCTCGTCGATCTGGATCCATTTAACCCCTGCCTCTTTCAGTTCCTTTATAACTTGTATATATAAAGGCAGAAATTCCTGAACAATTGAAGGGAACTCATTATCTTCATACCCTTTTCCCAGTTTAATAAATGTGATCGGTCCCAATAGGACTGGTTTTCCCTCGATCCCCAATTCCTCTTTTGCTTCTTTGTAGAAGCTAAGCGGACGATTCTCTTTTAATGAAGGCTTCGATTCATTGAATTCAGGAACGATATAATGATAGTTTGTATTGAACCATTTCGTCATTTCCGATGCTACAGCATCATGGGTTCCACGCGCAATGGCGAAATAAGTCTCCAATTGAGTTCTTGTATCGTCCTCCTGGAACCTCTTTGGAATCACTCCAAACGTGACGGAGGTGTCAAGAACATGATCATACAATGAAAAGTCCCCTACCGGAATTAGGTCAATCCCTTTTTCTTTCTGCTTCCGCAATCCTTCCAAACGGATCGCTTTCGTTTCCTCCAGCAGTTCTTTTTCAGAAATTTTCCCACTCCAAAATTTTTCCAGTTCCCTTTTCCACTCTCGCTGCTCTCCGATTCTTGGATAACCTAAATTTGAACTAAAAACCTTCGCCATACTATTTCCTCCTAATTTCATCGTTTATGATAAAACGAATTGAGATTGTTTTTTCGCATCCAATTCCTTTGTTCTTTGCTGAATATATTTTGCTAATTCGACACTCAACTCATAACGAATGAATGGTGTGATCAAATAGATTCCATTAAAATACTCAATAGCTGTGTCTATTAATTCCTTTGCTATGTCTAATCCTGTTCGGAGCTCCTGCTCCGGGCTTTTAGCAATGGCTATTCTTTTTCGCGTTTCGTCTGTTAATTTAATTCCAGGAACTTCATTATGAAGAAACTCAGCATTTTTTGAAGAAACTAGCGGCATAATCCCGATATATATGGGAGCCTTAATATGTTTGGTCGCTTCCCTTGTCTCAATAATTTTTTCACGGCTGAAAATAGGCTGTGTTAATACATAGTCCGCTCCAAACTGGATTTTTTTCTCCAGACGCTCCGTTGATTTCTTAATATTATGGACATTTGGATTAAAGGCTGTCGCCACATGAAAGTTTGTTTTCTGTTTGAGAGATTTTCCGGAAAAGGAAACACCTTCATTACATTGCTTGATCAGCTTGATCAGATCAAATGATGTTACATCAAAGACAGATGTTGCGCCTGGAAAATCTCCTATCTTCGTCGGATCACCAGTGATCGCCAATATATCCCGAATTCCCAATGTGTGCAAACCCATTAAGTGAGACTGCAACCCAATCAAGTTACGGTCCCGGCATGTCACATGAACCAGCGAAGAAAGGCCGATGTCCCTCTTGACGAGCGATGCCATTGTTTTATTGCATATCCTGGGAGATGCAAGAGAATTATCAGCTACTGTCAAGCCATCGATTCCGGCTTCTTTCAGCGCCTTTGCCCCTTCAAAGAATCTTCTTGTGTCCAAATCTTTTGGAGTATCGAGCTCTACAATAATCGAGCGCTTCGTTTTGACTTTCTCAAATAACGTCAATTCATCAAGCTTTTTTGTTTCTGCTATTTCAATTCTTGCTTGCTCTTTGACCTTCTTTTTCTTAATCGGCTTTAGTCCCTGTATGCCTTCCTTCATGGATCGGATATGGTCAGGAGTTGTTCCGCAGCAGCCTCCCATCAAGCGAACTCCTTCATCCCGGAAATGGGCCGCAAATTTCTTGAAGTATTCCGGCTCAGATTTGTAAAGTAACTTTCCATTCCGAAACTCCGGTAGACTTGAATTCGGATATGCTGATAAGAAGGCTTTTTCTGGGATAGGGACGGTCTCTAAAGCTTTTAGCACATGATACGGCCCCAGCCTGCAATTCACCCCGACCACATCAGCTCCTAAATCCTCCAAACGTTTAATAGCCTCAGATAACAGAATTCCATTTTCAAGGACTCCAGGCTCATGCATGGACACATTTGTAATGATCGGTATATTGGTCACTTGACGCGCTATCTTGAGTACAGTGATCAATTCATCGAGGTCATAATACGTTTCCAACAGAAGGCCGTCCACGTTCTCAAATAGAAGACAATACAGCTGTTCTCTGAAACTTCGTTTAATCTCCTCCGACAGCTCTGAATGAAATCTTGCTCCATGAATTCCACCGATCGTTCCAATTACAAAGGCATCCTTTTTTGCTGCCCTTCTTGCAATTTTAACTGCTTCGCTGTTGATTTCCTTGACGCGTTCTTCCAAACCATATCTGTTCAGTTTAATATAATTGGCGCCATAAGTATTTGTTTGAATTACTTCTGCGCCAGCTTTCAAATATTCTTCGTGAATGTGAAAAATACCATCCGGATGAGTGAGATTCAATTCTTCGAAGCAGCGGTCTATACCGTATGAATAAAGCAGTGTGCCTGTCGCCCCGTCACCAATCAATATTCTTTCTTTTAAACTATCTAACAGATTCAACTTGACCACCTCCTCTTTCTTTTGTTGAAGGCGCCAATCTATCTTTTTCTAATTGATTGAAAGCTTGCTCTAAATCTGAAATCAAGTCATCTGCATGTTCGATTCCTACTGAAATACGCAGAAGACGGCTGCTAAGACCGTAGCTTTTTCTGGTTTCCTCTGGAATATCATCATGCGTCTGTGTTGCCGGGTATGTAATCAAACTTTCCACACCCCCCAAACTCTCAGCAAAGGTGAAAATCTTCAATGCGCTTAAAAACGGAGAGACCCATGATTCATTGGCGATTTCAAAGCTGACCATGCCCCCTTTTCCAGGGTAATGCACGGTTGTCACTAATGGATGCTGGATTAAATATGAATGAATCTTTCTCGCATTTTCCTCATGCTGCCTCATGCGCAAGGCCAATGTTTTCATCCCCCTGATCAGCAGCCAGGAGTCAAACGGCCCAAGCACCGCTCCGCAGGTGTTATGAATTTCAAATAGCTTTGTGCTCAACTCCTCATCACCCGAAACGACCAAGCCAGCCAGGAGATCATTATGGCCGCCCAAATATTTGGTTGCACTATGAATGACTATATCTGCACCCCACTCTATCGGCCTTTGAATCAGTGGAGTGTAAAACGTATTATCAACAATTAACAGTAGTCCGTTTACTTTTGCAATTTCGGCTAAAGCGCGGATATCTGTTTCCTTCATCAATGGATTAGTGGGTGTTTCAATAAATAAAGCTTTCGTATTAGATTGAATCAGCGGATGAATGCTTTCATGTTCTTGATTCCAAAAGGAAAATTGCAAATGATAATTGGTTGAAAACCATTCAAACATCCGATATGAGCCACCGTACAAGTCTCTGACCGCGATAATGTGATCTTCAGATGTAAATAAGGAAAAAACTAATTGAATCGCACTCATTCCAGAGCTGCAGGCAAATCCCCGATTCCCTTTTTCCAATTCCGCTATTGATCGTTCAAGGACATCGCGTGTAGGATTTCCAGTTCTGATGTAATCATAGCCATTTGACAAACCGATATTTTGATGGCGGTATGGTGCTGATAAATAAATGGGAGTGTTGATTGCCCCAAGTGGTTCTTTTCTGTCATTCCCCGTTTGGACAAGCAGAGTTTCCCTTTTTAAAGACAATGTTATTCTCCTTCCCAGATGAGATAATCAAATGCGCCTTGGCGTATTTGCGCCCAGATTTTATCGAGCTCCGCTCGATAAATTTCCTTCGAAAATCTGTGGCATCCGCCGGAGGCTTTAACTTTATTCAGCTGGGGTTTGAACCCCCACTGAATGAAATACCAATAGGCGTTCATCTCACCACTTGCAGAACTGGGAGACTTCTGCTGAATGAAGTTAAAACCCTTTTTCAAAAGAAAAAGGCCTTCCCAACAAGAAGAAGCCCCAAATTAATAGGTTTCTTCTCATCTTCCAAGTTGTTTCCAACTTGATGGATTTAGCACCTTTCCGCATGAAGCGGTGGTTGCTGAGGCGTCATAGGGCCATTCCCTCAACCTCTCTTGATAAGAAAAAAACTGCCATATCAAATTTTATCCTTCCCCAAACAACAAAAAACCGAAAATACAAGCCTAAAAAAGGCTGTATTTCCGGTTGACCGGTCAATACTATTTTTATTGTGTTGGTAAGTTAAATCGAATTATATCCGGTTAACTTCTATTTGTCAACAGCGTTTTCAAAAATACTTTGCACCCATACGAGCAAGTAGCTTCACATGCTATTTCACTTACTTTCATAATATAAATTAATGTCGTACTTTTTTTTCATCTCATCAAAAACGCGATGACGGCTGCTCCAATGCTCCTCATTCCAAATATCATGGCTTTTTTCGATGATTTCACATCTTAAATCATGGAATTCAGTTTCAGCCTTCTCTTTTTTCTCGAAATAAAATTTTAAGGCTCCAAACAAAAGAACTCCCATCAAAAAAAGAAAAATAAGATGGTTTGTCCCTAGCAATGCGGTAATACTGTTCATGATAGAATAGTCGTTTGGAATAACGACGAGTGGGTAGCAGATAAATAACAGGGTCAGACAATATAGTATGAAAAATGACAGAATAAAGAAATGGGTATTTTTATAATGGTCATATTTCATTTTTCTCTCAATTAAGTGTAGCATCATTCTTTTCGTTGCTTCGTCCACCTGCTCATCAAGTGTAAGCCTCACTTTGTCCATACGATCCCCCCCATAAGAAAAGCGAAAGGCCTCAGCCTTAGGCGACAAACAGAAGGCGAATTTTGATGAGGGAGCTCCTCAGCCATCACAGCAAAGCTGCTAATTACATCGTGAAAAGCTTCCTTGAATAAGCTGTGCCGCAGGAGTACATTCTTCCTGAATAAACTTCCGCATGACTTGATCCTTGCGCTGATGGCGCCTGGCCGACTCAGACCGCCACATCCTGTGGCTTCGCTTGCACTAGTTCCTGTACGTCGGCCGGCTCAAGCAGCGACGTCCTGTCGCTTCGCCTGCACTAGTACTTCCTGTACGGCGCAGCTAGACAGATAAAATCTTAATTCGAACAAAATATTTTATCTAATTTTATACTTTCTTACCCTTTCAAAAAGCCCCTCATCTTAATCATATGAGGGGCTAATCCACTTTATGAAACTATTAGGGCAGTGGGATTTTCAATGTTTGGCCAACACTGATTTCATTGCCTGCAAGTCCATTTGCCTGTCTTATTTTTTCAACACCTGCTTGGGAACCATAATATTTCAGCGCAATCCGGAAGAGGTTCTCTCCTTGCTGGACTGTATGGTAAGTGACATTCCCTTCAGTATTTTCATTGTTGGCCTGATTTTGTTCTTCCTGCTGATTCACTGGTGGTTTTTCAGATTCTGCTGCTTTAGCCTGTTCTTCTTTCTTTGCTGCTTCTCTCTTAGCCGCTTCTTTTTTGGCTGCTTCTTGCCTGGCTTTTTCTTTCTCAGCAGCTTCTCTTTTAGCTTTTTCTCTTTTGGCTGCTTCTCTTTTAGCTTTCTCTTTCTCTGCTTCTCTTTTAGCTTTCTCTTTCTCTGCTTGCTCTTTTTTGATTTTTTCTTGTTCGTTTTCCTCTTTTTTGTCGGATTCATCGGCTGATTTTTCCGTTTCCTTTTCTTTTTTGTCTTCTGTTTTAGACTCCTTTTCCATCACTGAATCTTCTGTTTCAAAAGAAACTTCTTCCCCCGAACTACTGTTTGCAGGATTCGCTTTGGAGCGATCCCCATTGTTGATGATTGACAGTATCACGATCGGGAGCATTAATAAAATAAGCAAAAGAACAAGCGGTATAGAAACTTTTTTCTTCTTTTCATTCCCGTTACGAGCTGTATTCGGATTTCTCTTTTCTCTGTGATAATCAGCTCTTGAAGGGAGCGCATCTTTTCCTGTATCCTGTTCGTTTTCGTTATCGGCCATTTGCCGATTTAGACGATTTTGATTCATTTCCATCTTTAATCCCCTCTTCTTACAAATCCTTTCGGAAAGAACCGAACTTTATATATATCCCCAACAAAAAGTCTATCGTAAAATGCATGGCGATTACCGGCCACAGCAGCTGACCAGCCAAGTTATAGACAATGCCAATCCAGAAGCTCAATAAAATGACATTCACCAATAAATACCAATGAGACCAATATCGCAAATGAATAATAGCGAAAATAATGCTTGCTGCCACTAGTCCTACGGATGTTTGCACAATCCCTCGAAACAGCAGCTCTTCTGTAAAAGCAATGACGAAAGCTACAATAGGAATCTGCCATAAAGGCATCGATTTGAATATTTTATTATTGATTCCACCATCGTCATAATACTTTTCCGGCAATAGATTCATCATAATAATATCAATGCTTACTACTACTGCACCATTAACAATCCCCCAAACAAACCACTTGAAATCAAATTTGAATTTCTGACCAATTTCAGCCATATCAAAAATGAAGGCCCCTATTACTAAGGAAATCCCCAGTAATATGAATTGGGTTAAATATAAATGGACTGTAAGCTCCCGATGAGTCATCTGGTCGATGAGCTCTGACTGTCTGCTTTTTCTCATGTAAAATCACTCTTTTTAATCAAATGCGCCTTGGCGTATTTGCGCCCATATTTTATCGAGCTTAAGCTCGATCAATTTCCTCTGAAAATCTGTGGCATCCGCCGGAGGCTTTAACATTATTCAGCCGGGGTTTGAACCCTCGCTGAATAAAATACCAATTTGCATTCATCTCACCACTTACAGAAGTGGGAGACTTCTACTGAATGAAGTTAAACCAATTATCCATCATATGTATGAGATAGCCCTCCCTTTATTTCCCAGCGCTCCAGGTATGCACAATGCCTCGTTAAACATCTTTTGTGAAAAAATTTGCATTATGCTGTTCTTTGCTTTGAATAAAAAAGAAAAGGTTTCTTTAATTTTATCACGAATTGGTTTTTTCGACTATGTTCTCTATGATCTTCCGTGGAATAAAATAGTTCGACAAATTCATTACAGCTTTCTTTTATGTTGAAATGTTGTTTCCAGAGGATTAATATATGTATAGAAATAAATCTTCATGCCAATTATGTTATCCAAACAACATTGACATAGATGAGTGATAGGAGGATTAAAAGTGGCCAAGTTTACAATGGTCGACCAAGACACCTGTATTGCCTGTGGTGCTTGCGGAGCTGCAGCCCCTGATATATATGACTATGATGACGAGGGGTTGGCATATGTCGTCCTTGATGACAATAAAGGCATTGCGGAAGTTCCTGATATTTTGGAAGATGATATGATAGATGCATTTGAGGGCTGTCCAACCGAATCTATAAAGGTTGCCGACGAACCATTTGACGGAGATCCATTAAAGTTCGAATAGATTTCATTAAAGGAGCCCGTCTAAAAAGTCCCTAACATTAATCAGTCGGAGGAAAACGTTTTTCGTTTTTCTCCGACTGATTTGCATTTGTGGGGGGTCCGCCCGAAAGCAGCCAGCGGATGCCTCCACTTTCAAGATATTGTGAGCCATTGCCACAATCCATCTTCAATGGGATACAGATCTTTTTCCTCACTTCTATAGTCAATTAGCGACAGAAGCATAATGAAAATACGGGAACAAGAGGCCAGTTTGGCTGAAATACTGTATGAAAAAAAGGGATACTATCTGGAAAAAGCCATACTGTCCTACTTCGATCAAATACTGGTCAAGCAAGAGGTGATACATCCAAAAAAAGTGAAATACTATTCGCTTTTACCATAATACTGGCAAAAAAAAAGAAATACTGTCCAGACAGGAATGATATCCAAAAAATGGGATGACTTTCTTTTATCTTAGAAGTTCGTCCACTAATCGTGACTGCTTTTATTAGAAACCACATATGATAGGCATTTTTCTCTACTGTCAGTGACCATTTTTATTGGAAACATCAAAGAACGGGCACTAAGCCCGTCCTAACGTCCACTTACTTTTCTGGACAGCCACTTTACATTGCAATGTCAGTTTCTTTCGCCAATCGCTGTTTTTTTGCTTTTTTAAAATGAAATAGCTCATATACTACAGGGATGATGACTAATGTCAGTAAAGTTGCAGCTGACAATCCACCAATAACAACAACAGCTAACCCTTTCGAAACAATACTTCCCATTTCTTCTTTGCCGATTAAAAGTGGGATCATGGCAAAGATAGTAGCCAAAGCTGTCATGATGATTGGCCGGAACCTTGTAGCACCCGCCTCAAGCAAAGCTTGTCGAATTGGCATCGTCTTTTCATTCTGCCTTACCCGGTCAAGTAAGACAATTGCATTTGTCACGACAATTCCTATCAGCATAAGTGCCCCAATCATAGCTCCAATATCAATAGGTGTCCGGGAAATAAGAAGTCCAAGAATGGCACCGATTAAAGCCAACGGCAATGTAAACAGAATAACGAGTGGAGCCCGAAGCGTTTTAAATGTGAGAACCATAATCAAATAGACAAGGCCGATGGAGACAGCCATCAATTGGAATAATTCCATAAACTGTTCCGACTGTGCACTTGCTGCTCCCCCATATTCCAGTGAAATTCCATCAGGCAAAGACAATTTAGCTGCCTTCATATTGACCTCATTCGCTATTTTAGACAGATTTTTCGGGTCTGCCTCCACACTAACACGAACATATTCCTTGTTATCTTTCCGGAGAACACTTGTCGGTTTCTCCGCTCTCTCGATTTTTGCAATTGAGGAGAGCTTCACTGGTTTTTCATTAGCAATAACAGATATTTCCTTTAATTCGCTCTCTGAAGTCGGATGAATAGAGCTGTCAAGCAACACCGAAGTATCTTTGCCATCCAGTTTGATCATACCGATTGGAAATGGGTTAAGCACCATCTGCACTTGCCTTGCCACTTCCTCTGTGTTTACCTTCTTCTGATCAATATTAATATCATAGACCGTTTTTAGCTTATTTTGATTGCTTGTAACTTTTTCTACTCCATCGATTCCCTTTACTTCATCCATCACTTGCTTGGATGCTTTGATTAGTTTGTTGGGGTCGTTTCCGACGACATCCAATGTGATCGTTGAATCACTAAAGTTTACAAGGGATGCAAACATTATGTCGAAATCCGCATCTGCGTACTTTTCTTTTTGCTGATCTATCTTTTCCATCATTTTTTCAGTATTTGCGTCTTTCTTCATCACTACGTGGAAGCTTCCCTGATTTTGTGAATTGATCTGGCTAAACTGTGCATCCTCCGGATTCGAGCCAAGGAAGGTAATGACTTCTTTCACTTCAGGCTGATCCATCAAAAAGGACTCAAATTCAAAAGTTTCATCCTTTACTTTTGAAAAAGGAACATCATCTGGGTAGACCATACTTACGGAAACATCATTATCCGCAGCATCAGCCGCTCCTTTCGGCATAACGACGTACATGCCAACCGCTCCGGCAAAAATAAAGAAAGAAAGTATAAGCGGTACCCATTTATGCCTTAAACTCCAATCTAATATTTTAATATACCGTTTTGGTTTCTTATATACTGGCATTTTTCCCTGCTTCAACATCCGTGAACTCATGAGCGGAACAACGACCAACGCAACAAGAAGTGAGGAAAGAAGCGCATATGTAATTGTCAGCGCAAACGGGAGCAATAATTCTTCAAGTGACTTCACAAGTCCCATTGGTAAAAATACGGCAACGGTTGTCAAAGTCGATGAAGTAATCGCCGCTGCAACCTCTTTTGTTGAGGTCACAATTACTTCTTTGGAAAAATCTCCGCCTTGAGCTTTTCTGAATATGTTTTCTATCACAACAATACTGTCATCCACCAAGCGGCCCACAGCAACGGCAACTGCGCCAATTGTCAGCACATTCAACGTAATTCCGGATTGTGAAAGCAAAAATAAAGTCAATCCGAGAGATAACGGGATGCTCACAATGGTGATGAGTGTCATCCGAATATGCCGTAAAAAGACGAAAATAACAATTGTGGCAAATAAAGCTCCGATGAGTACTGCCTGCATCATGCTATCTACAGAATTAACTATAAATTCAGAAAATGAAATAAGCATAGACGCTTCGATGGTAGGATTAAATTCCTTATTCACCTTTTCCATTGTTTGTTCTACTTTTTTACCAATTGAGACAGCATTGGCATTGGACTCTTTATGAAGAAGCAGCGCTACGGCTTCCTCTCCATTCACCCGCGTGAAAAATGTTTCACTTGAATCACTAATACTGACCTTTGCAATATCTTTCAGTCGAATTTCCGATGCAATCTGCATGTTCTCGAGTTCTTTTATTCCGTCAATCTGTCCAACCACTTTCAAATTGGCTTTTCGGTCATCAATGGCTTCTTCACCTACAGCCACTGCGAGGTTCTTTCCTTGTAGAATCCCCATCAAAGCTTGAACAGGAATATGGTAATCGGTCATTTTTTTCTGATCAAGTGTGATATTCACCTGTGTCTGTTGTTTCCCATGTACAAGCACATTAGACACACCTGAGATCCCCTGAAACATTGGAATGATCTCATTTTCTATTTTCTCCATGTCATCTCGATCGATTCCTTTCGGAAAGGAAAGCCCGATTTGCCATAAAGGAATCATATCCAAGTTTAACTGTGAAACGATTGGTTTCGTATATTCCTCTGGAAGCTCAATACCAGCTAATGCCTCTTGAACCTGAGTTTTAGCTTCTTTCATATCAACCGAAGGATCTAGTGTAATATCTATGGATGAATACCCATCTGCAGACGTGGAAAATACATGTTTTTTACCTTTAACTGATCCAATCGCTTTCTCTATAGGCTTTGTAACTTGTTCAGCCATGGTATCTGCATCTGTCCCCTGCCCCATGACAATGACGGTTACCGCAGGGTTATTTGCGGAAGGCATAAACTCCTTTGGCAATGTAAAGTAACTGAGTGCTCCAAGCCCCAAAACCAAGACAGTCATCAAAATGACAGCTGCCTTATTTTTTAAAGCCCAAGTTGTAAATCTAATCATTCATTTCCCCCTCAAAAAGTATTACTCCCACAACATCCAGTATAATTTATTCTCTGATTTATCATATAGACTTAAGTCGTAATTTTTCTTACTCCTTTGTATTTAGTTAGAGGAGAAAGCCGCACACCTTTAAGCGATCAACACAAACTGAATTTTGACCTCATCATATTATGTGGAACGTCCCCTTGCCTCAAGCGATGTCAGCAATTCGTATCTTCTTGAAGTAATGATGAAAAGAGCCAGCAATGAAAAGCTTCATTGCTGGCTCTTTTAAAATATATTTATATATTCCGATAAACAACTTGCTTATCAATCCAATTACGCATGCGGCTGTATACAAGTAAAAAGATGAGGGTTACAATGAGCCCTTTGATTATATTAAATGGCAGTATGGCGGCTACAACCAACTGGCGGAGATCCGAAGTGGACATTGGATCCCATCCAAGCAAGATTATGTAGGCCGGCAGAATTGCCACATAATTCAGCACACTCATAAAAACTGCCATAAATATGCTTCCAACGATTAGCGATACAGCTAATCCCCATTTTATTTTCAGTTTTTTAAATACATAATAAGTCGGTAATACGAACATAGTCCCTGCCAGGAAGTTCGAAAAGTTTCCAATTGGGATACCGGCTTCGCTGCCGATCATTAAATAATCAAGAATATTTTTAATCAATTCAACTATTATTGCTGCAAGTGGACCAAACATCAACGCAGCGATCAATGCAGGAATATCGCTGAAATCCACCGTAAGATATGCCGGAAACGGCGGGATCGGGAACTTAATGAGCATCAGTACAAAAGACAAGCTGCTCAGCATCCCGATTGCTACAAATGATCTCGTATTAAATTTTTTCAAAATCCTCTCTCCTTTGAGATTCATCCCATGTTGAAGAAAGATAAGCCGAACTTCACTGCCTAAAATGAAAACTCCCTCAAAGTTTAAACTTTTGAGGGAGAATTAAGGCATGTCTTAATAAACGTTCAAATTCCTGCCATTTGAACGTATAGCGGCTACCTTCATCTTCTCCCATCCAGACTATACTGTCGGCTTTGGAATCGCACCAAATCCTGCCTTTATCAGGCTCGCGGGCTCAGAGACTTATGCCTCATTACCGCCGGTCGGGAATTTCACCACGCCCCGAAGATGAATCATATATGTTATTTTGCTTTATTATACAACAAGAGTCCTAATTTGTGAAGATATTTGTCAAAATACTATTATTTGTATTGTTTACCTGTCTTAATGACATCATGTATCCCATTGATTTAGCCGAACTAAGCTTTTATTGAACGACCCAATTTGTTACGCATGAAACAAGATTAGACGTCAATATTCAGCATGTTTCTTCATTTTCTATTTGGCAAAAACAAAGTGAAAGTCGTTCCTTCACCAAGCTTGCTTTCCACTGTCAATTGACCATGATGCGCGTCAATAATATTTTTAGCGATGGCAAGTCCAAGTCCTGTACCGGCCCTTCCTCTTGTTCTCGCTTTGTCCGCCTTATAAAAACGTTCGAATACAAACGGCAGATCTTCCTCCGGTATCCCTGTACCATCATCCTGTACAGATATGGTGATTCCGCCTTGTACAATCGATTGGGTAACTGTTATTTTCCCATTTTCATGCGTATGCCTTATCGCATTATCGATCAAATTCGTTAACACTTGTTCTATTTTGTCAGGGTCGAGCGAAAACATGATGTTTTCTTTATCTATATGGCTTTGCAATTCAATTTTGTTGTCGCGGGCGATTGTTTGAAATTTAAAAGTAATCCTTTCGACAAATGCTCCGACATCCACTTCTTCAAAGTTCAAAGTGATATGCCCCGCTTCCATTCTTGCCAAATCAAGCAGCTCATTGACAAGCCTTCCGATCCGAAGTGATTCGTCGTAGATAATTTTAACGATTTCCTGTTTTTCCTCTTCGGAACCGGCGATATCGTCTATGATTGCTTCACTGTATCCCTGAAGCATCGCAATTGGAGTTCGAAGTTCATGAGATACATTCGACACGAAATCAATTCTGAGCTTGTCCAAACGGCGTTCCTCTGTCATATCTCTTATTACAGCCACAGCACCGCGCACACTTTTTTGATCATGAGTATACAGCGGACTGACAATCACAACATAGTACCGCCCCTGAATCGTTAGTTCTCCGGTATGTTCTTTTTCATCAGCTATCGCCTGTTCCAGCAGGTCCGCCATTTCAGGTGGAATTGGATCCGCTTCGTTCCCATCAATGGGCCATTGCTGCAAAAACCTTTCCGCTGGAGGGTTTGTGATCAAAACGGTACCGTCCCGACTGAATGTCATAACGCCGTCAGCCATACTGCTCAGAATACTTGTCAACTGCTCCTTCTCCTGCCTTAAAACATTCATATTAAATTTCAGACGTTTTCCCATTTGATTGAAAGCAATGGCTAACTCTCCAATTTCATCCTGGCTTAGAAACGGAACTCTTGTATCAAAGTTCCCTTTTGACAATTCAAATGCTGCTTCTTTCATCTTACGCAACGGGGCAGTAATGCGGGTAGATAAAAAGAAGGCAAAGATGGTCGTCAAAACAATGGCAATCCCTGCTGCAAGAAGAATGAGATTGGCTGTCTGTTTCGTCGTTTCCTTCAAAACTCCTAGTGACTGGTAGATGAAGATGGCCCCTGTTTCTTTATCATTCAGATGAAGCGGAACACCAGCCACAAGATAATTTCTAAACCTGCTGCCCGGGTCATGAAGATCAGACAGGGAGAGTTCTTTCTTAACCACTTTTTCTTCTGTAAATACAGTACTCAGTTCATCATCATTCAAAAATACGTATGCAGGAATTTTATTTTTTTCCTCTATATTGGGAGAATAGTGAAACTTCTCTTTGTCATAGGCAATGACAACCCTCATCGGGGCGTCCACGATTTCAAATACAATTTCTTCACCGAGTCCGTCATTCCGATGAGATTCAATAATCCGTGATATTTTTTCAGCTGTATCTGACAAACTCTTTTCAATTTGGTTTACATGATACTTCTCAAAAAACTGTATCAATAGTATGGTAAGAATGATCAAAACAAAGGAGACCAGCAGCAGAATGGTCATCCATACCTTTCCAACAACACTGCGCCAAAGTCTCATTCATTTCCTGCCTCAAATTTGTAACCGACTCCCCAAACAGTGACAATCATTCCTGCTGCTTTTTCCGATACGCGGTTTAATTTCTCGCGCAATCGTTTAATGTGAGTATCAACTGTTCTTAAGTCCCCGAAAAATTCATATTGCCATACTTCTTTTAACAGATGCTCGCGGTCAAACACCTTATCAGGTGATTTGGCTAAAAAATGGAGAAGTTCATATTCTTTCGGAGTTAGGTTCACTTCTTTTCCATCAGCTGTAACCCGGTGAGCATCATGATCAATCGATAAATGCGGATAGACGATAATATCTCGTGCTGTAGGATCCGTTTGAAGAAAGCTTGTTTGAGAAGACCTTCTTAGAACCGCCTTTACCCTTAACACAACTTCCCTCGGACTGAATGGTTTGACAATGTAGTCATCTGCCCCGACCTCAAAACCCTGCACTCGATTTGCTTCTTCGCCTTTTGCTGTCAGCATGATAATCGGAGTAGCCTTTTCTTCACGTAATTCCTTACAAACTTCAATCCCGTCTTTTTCCGGCATCATCAAATCAAGCAAAATACAATGGTATTCATTCATCAGCGCTTTTTCAAGCGCCTCTTCACCATCAGCCGCCTCATCGATAATATAATTCTCACGTTCAAGATACATTTTTAATAATCTGCGAATACGATCTTCATCGTCTACAACCAAAATTTTGACTTCTTGTTCCATTTTCTTTCCCCCTTGGCTTCATCTTAACGTACTTACTTACTATTGTATAAGAAAAACGCCCACACCTAAAGAGTGAGGGCTTTGAGCACAAAATTTCGCATTTATCATGCGTAGGAATGAAGACCTGCGATAATCAAGTTGACGAATACAAGATTGAAAATAATAATTGCAATCCCAACAACTGCAAGCCATGCAGACCTTTCCCCATGCCATCCCCTTGATAATCGCAAATGAAGAAATGCGGCATAGAAAAGGAATGTGATAAGTGCCCAAACTTCCTTTGGATCCCATCCCCAAAATCTCGTCCAGGCAATCTGTGCCCAAATCATGGCGAAAATGAGACCACCCAAGGTAAATACCGGGAATCCGATTAAGACGGACCGATATCCGATCTCATCAACAAGATCAAGGTTGACATTCTTAACAAGCGGTTTTAATAATAAGCTAACCCGCTTCCTGGTAATAAGCCGAATCAATAAATAAAGAATTGTACCGGCAATGACCGTCCAAATAACGGTGTTAAGCTTCTTTGCATTGACAATAGCCGGCACAGTAACAAGCGGGCTCATCCGATCCTTGGTTAGAAGTTCTCCTTCATGGGGTCCAACAAGAGCAGGCAACTGATAAGAGATTTCTGCCGGCCTATCATTTTTATCCACCCAAGCGAAATCTGCATTATAATGAGCTAAATTGAACGATGTTGAGATAATGATAAAAGCGATGGTCGCGACAACACAATACATGATGGTTTCAAGCCAAAAAGATCTCTTATCCTTTACTGTTGGATCAACAGATTTTAATAGATAAATTATCCCCGCAACAAAGCTGATGGACAGGATCGCCTGTCCTGCTGCGGCTGTTGTGACATGGATATGAAGCCAGTCACTTTTCAATGCAGGAATAAGCGGACTGACATCCCTTGGAAACATGCTCCCATAAGCGATTAAAAGAAAGGCTGTTGGCAGGGCAAACAACCCGAGCACATTCAGTTTATAAATAAAAAACAGAAGAATGAATGCACCGACAACCATCATTCCGAAAAAAGTCGTAAATTCGAAAAGGTTACTTACAGGTGCATGCCCGGCTGCAACCCATCTTGTAATGAAATAACCCAGCTGGGATATGAAGCCGATTACTGTTGCAATGATCGCGAGCATTCCCCAGCGGTTAACACCCGTCTGCTTTTCCCTTCCCCTTTTATCGCGGATGGCCCCGCTGAAAAGGAAGGTTGCAACAAGATATAAAATAAGTGAAGCATATAGCAAATTGCTACTTATCTGGACGAGTCCTGTCATCACGTATTCCCACTTTCTTTTCCTTTATTTTCTCCCGTCTGGTCTATGACATCTGGTATAGATGTATCTTTAATAAGATCAGATATATCTTTTTTCAACCCATGCCAGTTTTTATTTGTATGGCCTGCAATTAAAATTTCTCCATCTTTGCGCTGAAGCCAGATTCTTCGGTGCATCCAGAACGAACCTTGAATGACACCAATCATGAAAATAGCGCCGCCGACTCCTAAAATCCATAAAGTCATGTCTTTCCTGACAGTGAGTGCTGTCGCATTCCTTGTATCAATACCTTTGAAAGTCATTTTATAATCGGTTTCTCCCAGCGGCTCCACCGTTTGCCTAATAGCCGTAAAGCTGACTTCCCCCTTCGGGTGTTCTGGAGAGATCATGTTAAATACAAAGGCAGGATTATTTGGATTTGGCGAATTTGTCTGGGGCTCCCCATTTTCGGCAAAGCCCGAAAAATCCGGATAATAGCCAACCAGTTCAACTTTATATCCATTGCCCAAATCATAGCTGTCCTTAGGATCGAATAAATCGATTGTCACATCTCCATAACCCTTTTCCTGCTTCTTGTTCATAAGGGTAAAAGTCATTGACTGAAACTCATCTGACCTATAGCTTTGTTGATAGATGGCGAAGTGGTCAAATTTCAAAGGTTCGTTAACAATTATTTTCGCTTTTTTCACTTCGACAAGATCGCTTTCCGATCCAAGCGTCTGTTCAGGATCCCGTTTGTATAAAACTACGTCAGACTTGAATTCCTTTACTACGGGACCGGCTTTCTCCAATGCTGAATTGTATACTTCCTTATCCTTTTCCTTATCATAAAAATCGACTGTGAATTTTTTGTTTTCCAAGACATATTCGTTATTGGTCCCAGGGATTGTTTTTGTTTCTCCATCACGGAGCCAAAGCACTTCGTCGACATACATACCGGGAACGAACCGCAGCATACCTCCAATCAGGAATATGATGAGTCCAATATGGTTAACGTAAGGGCCCCATCTTGAAAACCTTCCTTTTTCGGCAAGAATGTTTCCGTCTTCTACTCGGATATTATATTTTTTATCCTTAAGTGCTTTTTCGAATTTTTCAATATCCCCGTCCGAAATGTTCGCTTCCTTACGGTTAAAGAGACGCTGTCTTTTCAAAAATCCCTCATGGCGGTCCACACGCTGATTCTTCAATGCTCTATGAAGCGGAATCACCCTGTCCAGGCTGCAAATGACAAGGGAGACCCCGATGGAAGCAATCAGTAGCAGATACCACCAGGAGCTATATAAATCGTGTAAACCAAGCCAATAATAAATTTGGCCCAAAGTACCGTATTGTTCGCCATAATATTGAGCCGGATCCACATTTGGCGGTATGTACATCACTTGGGGAAATATAGTCCCAAGCGCTGAAGCAATCAGCGTGATCACGATAAGCCAAATTCCCACTTTGACCGAGGAAAAAAAGTTCCACGTTTTATCAATGAAAGTCTTATTGTACGTCTGTGACCGACGTGCGCTACCTTCATAACGCATGTCATGAAGTTTTCCCTTCTTTGCCTCATCCGTGAGGGCACGGCCACATGATTCACACAGGATGGTCCCGTGTGGATTGACATGGCCGCAGACACATTTTACTTCATTCATAAATAACTAGCTCCCCTTAGGTTTGATACTCTCCATCATTTCCCTAATCTTTTGCTCTGTTAATTCACCTTCTTCAACTTTTATGACCTTTCCCTCTGGATTTACAAGAAGGGTGGCCGGCAAATTGAAGACACCATACATATTCATAATATCTTTGCTTTTATCTTTTAAAACTGGAAAATCCAAGCCATGTTTTTTCACAAATTTATTAATCTGAAATTCAGGTTCGCCAACATTGACCGCCAATATTTCGACTCCCTGATCTTTGAATTCCTTGTATTGATTATTCATATAAGGCATTTCCCGCTCACATGGCTTGCACCATGTTCCCCAAAAATTCAGGAAAACACCTTTACCCTTATAACTGGACAATTGATGCTTGTCCCCATTCAGATCCTCTAGAACAAAATCCGGAGCCATATCACCTGCTGAAACCTTTGATCTTGATTCCTTCGTAAAGTTTGCATATAAAGTATAAATAACAGCAGCCGTCATTACAGTTAATATAACTGTTCTGATGATCAGACGACGCTTCTTTTTCGAAGCCATAAGAATCAATCCAACCTCCTTAAAGCACAAATATTCAACACACATTATATCACTATATAAGTTTTGTTCAGGCTTTTGATATGAAGGTTATGTGAAAATCGAACAATTCCTCTCTACATCATTGCCCTGTTTTGGCTAGAACTTTCAACCTTTTCACCTCATGAGGAGTCAATTCCCTGAATTCTCCCGCATTTAAACCATGTAGATTGAGAAAAGCAAGATTTTCCCGCTTTAGCTTTATAACAGGATGTCCTATAGCTTCCAGCATTCTTCGCACTTGGCGGTTTCTACCTTCATGGATGGTGATCTCCAAAATTGCACTGTTCTTTCTCTTGTCCGCCGTTTGGAGCTGCACTTTTGCTGGAGCCGTTTTCCCGTCTTCAAGGACAATTCCTCTTTCCAATTTTTTTAAGGCTTCACGAACAGGGATTCCTTTTACCTTGGCAACGTATGTTTTCTTGATTTCATGCATCGGATGCGTCAACAGATGAGTGAATTCACCATCATTGGACAATAGTAAGAGCCCAGACGTATCATAATCAAGTCGTCCGACTGGATACACCCTTTCAGGAATATGGGTAAAGTAATCTGTGACAACTTTGCGGCTTTTATCATCTTTGACTGCGCTGATTACGCCCCTCGGCTTATAAAACAAAAAATACTTTTTTTCTTCTTCTACAAGCGGAATGCCATTTACCTCTATTTTATCCGCTGCAGCCACTTTCGTTCCTAGCTCGGTCACAACTTGGCCGTTCACCTTCACTTTGCCTTCAATAATTAAATTCTCTGCTTTTCGGCGTGAGGCTACTCCAGCCTGAGCAATAACTTTTTGCAATCTTTCCATTCTCTCACCTCTAGGGATGCTTTTTCTGTATGAATTATTGCATACAAAAATAGAAAATCAAAGAATCTTAGCTTTTAGTCATCATTTCTTCAAAAAGTAACGATATTTTTTTCACAAAAAAAAACGCCCGGCCTATAGACCGAACATCATGACCACAATGAGGATTGCTGCCGATATGCCTATGAAGTCGGCGAGCAGACCGACTTTGATTGCGTCTCCCATTTTTTTGATTCCTACTGCTCCAAAATAGACTGTTAATACATAAAAGGTTGTATCCGTGCTCCCCTGTATGGTTGAAGCCATCCTCCCAATAAGGGAGTCTGGTCCATGAACTGAAATGATATCGCTCATCAACCCCAACGCAGCCGTACCGGAAATCGGTCTTATAAGAGCCAGCGGTACAACTTCTGCTGGCACTCCGATCTGATCCAGGATGGGCTTGACCAGTCCTATGAAAAAATCTAGGGCGCCAGATGCTCTAAACACCGTAATGGCAACGAGCATTCCAACCAAAAACGGTATGATGGAGACGGCAATCTTGATGCCTTCTTTCCCGCCTTCAACAAAGGACTCATACGTAGGAATCTTCTTCCATGTTCCATAAAGCAAAATATAGGCGATGATAATTGGAACAATCCATAACGAAATAATAGAGATCATCTGCATTGTCATTTATCTCCCTTTTTGACCCTGCGGTGGTAAAAATACCTGTCGAATATGATAGCTCCGGCGGTTGCACAAATTGTGGCCACTAATGTAGGCCCTACAATATCAGTTGGACCGGCAGAGTTATAGTTCATTCTAATGGCAATCACCGTTGTTGGTATTAAAGTCAGACCTGACGTATTCAATGCAAGAAACGTAATCATAGACCTGCTTGCTTCGGATTTCCCACCATTCAATACCTTCAACTGTTCCATCGCTTTGATCCCAAGTGGAGTTGCAGCGTTGCCCAAGCCAAACATATTCGCGATGATATTTGACAAAATATAGCCAACCGCCGGATGATCACTTGGAACCTCTGGAAAAAGCTTCAGTATGATCGGCTTGAATAAATTGGATAATTTCTGAAGCAATCCTGCATCCTGCGCTATCCTCATCATCCCCAGCCAAAATACAAGGACACTGATTAATCCGATACACAGCGTTACTGCTTCGTTGGCTGATTGGAAAATCGCTTCATTGACTTCTTTCATCTTCCCGTTGACTGCAGCAAAGATAAGTCCAATTACTGTCATGGCGACCCAAATAATATTGATCATGGTATGATTGCACCTGCCTGTCCAAAGAACAGAGCCTTGAGCCTCTTTGTCAACGACATTTTTTCCTGCTGTTCTTCCTCTGTAATATAGACCGGTATTTTTCGAACCGCATGATCCTGTATAAGAATAACTGCCCTGCCAACCTCCCCGCCTTTCATTTCTCTCATGTCCTTAGGTGAAAGGAGCTTATAACGAATGTGTACATCTTTGTACTCTTCCTTCATCAACGGATAATAAACTGAATCCTCTATATATAATGTTCTTTTACCTTTAAACGGCCGTACGTCCTTCAATGGGCCTTCAGGCAAAATTTTCTTCATTTTAAAATGGCTAAAACCATATTCATACATGGAGATATGGTCATTCCAGTCATCAGAAGCATTCAATGTGACGGCAATCATATCCTTGTCCTTTTTCGTGGCTGTTGTCACAAGTGTCCTTCCGGCCCTTTTCGTATAGCCCGTTTTTCCACCGGTGGCATATTTGTATTTTTCAGTCAGAAGCCTGTTTTTATTTTTCCAGTGCTGCGAATGCTCTTCCCGTTCAAAGGAGTATATCTTCGTTCCCGATATGGTTCTAAATGTTTCATTATGCATTGCATAGCGCATAAGCAACGCCATATCATAAGCTGTTGAATAATGTTCTTCATGGCTGTCCAATCCCGAAGGGTTAGAAAAAGTGGTATTCCTCATTCCGATTTCTTTTGCTTTTTGATTCATCATGAAGACAAACCCTTCCATACTTCCCCCTACATGCTCCGCAATAGCATCTGCTGCATCATTCCCAGATCGGAGCATCAACCCATACACAAGATCCCTCAGCTTTATTTTTTCTCCCGGTACAAGATAGATAGATGACCCTTCCTCATAAGCTGCAGAGCGGCTGACCTTCACTGTTTCATCCATTTTTCCGGATTCAATAGCGAGTATAGCGGTTAAGATTTTTGTGATTGAGGCGATTCTCCGGACTTCATGGGGTTTTTTTTCAAAAAGAACCCTTCCTGTTTTCTGCTCCATCAAAACCGCACTGGAGGCACTGACTGGAACATCCGGATCCTCTTTTGGTGAAAAGGCGGTGAGTATCAACATTACACTGATGATAAAAATGACGAACAAACCTTTCAAAAACGACATCCTCCCGCCCCTCTCGTGCGTTTGTACAAGTCTATGCGTCGATCATATTGTTATGATAAAAAAATGGCCCCCAGAGGGAACCATTTTTTTAAGCTTATTCACTTGTACTTGCTGTCAAATCAAAGAGGGGGCCTGCTTCTGAAAGCTTCGGATTTTGTTTAGCCGGCTCCGGTAATGGCGGCAATTCCTTTATATCTGTCAATCCAAAGTAATCGAGGAATTCCCTCGTTGTCGCGTATAAAATAGCCCGGCCTATCCCTTCTCTCCTACCCGCTTCCTTAATTAATCCCTTCGTTAAAAGGGTCCGAAGCGGACGCTCTGTTTTCACTCCGCGGATTTCTTCAATTTCCACCCTGGTAATCGGCTGCTTGTACGCAATGATTGCCATTGTCTCCAATGCAGCCTGTGAGATTGAATCTGTTTGTGTATTTTCTACAAGCTTTTGCAAGACACGGGAAAACTTTCTTTTGGTCACAAGCTGATAAGTCCCGGCAAGCGTCGCAATTGTAAGCCCCCTGTCTTCATTTGCCTCGTATTCATCGCGAAGATCTTCGATTAACTGACCAGCTTTGTTCTCAGATATGTCAAGCGCTGTTCCTATCTGCTTTGGAGTCAATCCTTCATCCCCCGCAGCAAACAGCAAGCTTTCAAGTGCTGCTTTTAAATTAACTGCTTTCAAGAACTAATGACTCCTCTCTTGATGATATATATATTTCTTCGAAATTTTGACTTTGCCATACTATAATGGCATTAGATTTCATCAATTCCAGCATGGCCAAAAAAGTGAGAATGATGAATTCCCTGTCGAGGATATGGAAAAATGATGAAAAGCTTAGCTTCGTATCACTTTTTTCAATTATCTCCAACAATTCATCCATCCGTTGTTGAATCGTTATCCTCGGCCTGGCGACCTTGGCAGACAACGGCTGACGGATTCTTTTTCGCCTTAATAGCTTATTAAAAGCCCCAATCATATCGTAAATCGTTACACCAGATGGCTGGAGCTTAGGTAGTTCATCAGCAAAGTGAGAAAGGTCACTGGGGGGTTTTGTAAAAATCTCGCTTCTCACACTTTCCTTTTGACGAAAAAGCATAGCAGCTTCTTTGAATCTTTTATATTCGATAAGCTGTTCCACTAATTCTGTTCGCGGATCTTCTTCCTCATAAACTGTTTCGTCTTCCTGCACCTCTTCGTTTTTAGGCAAGAGCATTTTGCTTTTAATTGAGAGCAGAGTTGCCGACATGACAAGATACTCGCTTGCCTGATCAAGTTCGAGTTCTTTCATTGTATGTATATATAATAAATATTGATCTGTGATTTCAGCCATTGGAATATCATAAATATCGATTTCCATTCGCTTAATCAAATGCAGAAGGAGATCAAGCGGACCTTCGAACACTTCCGTTTTAATTTGGTAAGACATTAAATATCACCAATTTCGACATAAACATTGATATTTCTACCTTATCATCATACAATACTTTCCTCCGGGTGTGGTCAATATTTTTTTAAAACTTCGATTTAGTATGTTAAACTGATACATAATGCTATCGAAATGGAAGGAGTCATCACTTTTGATTTTTCCTTTATCATACATTGAATTTCTTACCCACTTTCACGGGGACAGAGATTTCTTTGAATGCCACGAAGTTTTGGAGGATCATTGGAAAAAAAACGGCATGAAAAAAAACTCCGTGTGGGTCGGGTTGATCCAAACCGCCGTGAGCTTTTACCATTACCGCCGGGGAAATAGAAAAGGCGCTGTCAAAATGATGAAAAAGGCCATTGAAATTTTAGACAAAAATAGGACCGAAATCTATTCCCTCGGAATAAGCCATGAACAGCTGATGCCAATGTTGATTCGGAGCTGCCATGATATGCAAACAGGTTCGCCATATGAGCCCATTTCTTTTCCTATACTGGATTCCGAATTATTGACTGTGTGCAAGGAACGTGTACGTTTCCTTGGATTGGAATGGGATGGAAACGATAAACTGGATGAGTTTATCATCAATAAGCATATCGCCAGGAGAAGCCTCGATAAAAGCCGCTTCGAAACAGTAAAAGTTTGATAACAGATGAAAAACCCGGATCACTAATCGTCCGGGTTTTCTTCATTCAAGAAACAGCATTTTTCAAAAAATGCCAATGTCTCTTCGGTTGGGCACAGCTTTTTGTCCGCATGGAGCTGTTTCATTGCTTTTACCATACTTTTCCCTATTCCTTCATGTCGATGAGAAGGATTGACACAAATATGCTGGATCTCGATTGTGTCATCTTCAATGACTGCACCAATTAATCCAATGATATCGTCTTCTGCTTTCCAAAGGTAAAGCTGCCAATTGTCGCCTTCTTCATATTGTTTCATTGTTTGCTGCAGCTTCTTTAGGTCTTTTTCATTCGGCATGAACGAGAGAAGACCCATTGCAATTTTTTCAAAGGCTTTTTTATAGCGAATTAACATCATTTACCCCTCATCATTATTATTTCGAATAGTACTTCATTTATTCGGCACAATAAAAAGCCAATAAATCAATCCCCATACGAACGCCATGGCAAATAGGATAGCAAATAAAATAATGTTGTTTTTACGCAAAAACAAACACTCCCGCCAATATTATGATCAGTTATATAAAAATAGTAATTAAATGCGCCTTGGCGTATTTGCGCCCAGATTTTATCGAGCTTTCGCTCGATAAATTTCCGCTAAAAATCTGTGGCATCCGCCGGAGGCTTTAACTTTATTCAGCCTGGGTTTGAATCCCCGCTGAATGAATACCAATAGGCATTCATCTCACCACTTATAGAAGTCGGAGACTTCTGCTGAATAAAGTTAAATCCAACACCGACCATTTTACCGATATTCCTTGTTTAACGCAAATGTTTGTCCATTTCGTAAACCCTATATGGTTGATTTTTCACTAAACGGGATATCAAGTCGCACAAGGTCCTCATACGTTTCTCTTTTGATAACGACACGACTGTTTCCATTTTCCACAAATACAACCGGCGGTCTTGGAATCCGATTATAATTGTTTGCCATAGAATAGCCGTATGCTCCTGTACAAAAAACAGCCAAAATATCATTTGTTCCCGGCTCAGGCAATGAAAGGTCCCAAATAAGCATATCTCCGGATTCACAGCATTTCCCTGCGATTGACACAACTTCATCTTGCTGATCAAGCGGTCTGTTGGCAAGTACCGCTTCGTATTTGGCATCATATAAAGCAGGCCTGATATTATCGCTCATACCTCCGTCAATCGCTACATATTTTCTTACGTTCGGCACAGTTTTTTTGGAACCGATCGAATAGAGTGTAGTACCAGCATCTCCAACAAGGGATCTCCCGGGCTCTATCCAAATTTCCGGCATCGGAAGGGACAACCGATCTGTTTCTTTCCTCACTTCAAAGATCATTTCTGCAACATACTGCTCAGGAGAAAGCGGAATATCCTCCTCAGTGTAACGGATGCCAAATCCACCTCCAAGGTTTAGAACCTGAGGGACAAATCCATATTCGCCATTCCAATAGCTCAGTTTCTCCAAAACCTTTCTTGCAGCCAGCAAAAAGCCAGCAGTTTCAAAAATCTGCGATCCAATATGACAATGGATTCCCAGCAAATTCAAATACTCGCTGTCCATTGAGACGGCAAGTGCAGTTTCCGCCTGGCCGTTTTCCAGGTCAAATCCAAACTTCGAATCTTCCTGGCCAGTAAGGATATAGTCGTGGGTATGTGCCTCAATACCGGGTGTAACACGAAGCAAAATATTCATGTTTTGTTTTCTTTCCTGGCAAAGATGATGGAGCATATGAAGTTCATGGAAATTATCGACAACGATGCAACCGATTTTATAGTCCAGAGCCATTTCCAATTCTTCTTCACTCTTATTATTCCCATGAAAATGAATTTTTTCCACTGGAAATTTCGCAGCCACAGCAGTGTACAATTCCCCACCAGACACTACATCCAAGGAAAGCCCCTCTTCATGGGCAAGCTGAAGCATCGCTATTGACGAAAAGGCTTTGCTTGCATAGGCAACCTGTGATTTGACTCCATGCTTTTCAAACATTTTTTTAAAGGCACGCGCCCGATTTCTGATTAATTCCACATCATACACATATAAAGGGGTGCCGTATTTTTCAACCAATTCTACTGTGTCACATCCGCCAATTTCAAGATGACCTTTATCATTGACTAATGCCGTTCCATGTAAGTACATCTTTATCCCTCCAAACAACATCTATAATCAGAACTGCGAAAGGTGCCAGTCTATCAGCGACAAGCACACATGATTTTTCTAATAAAAAAGCCAACACTTTTACTTTCTACATATTTATGAAAAGCGCAAGCGCCCTTTTAGCGACATACAAACCAAGCACTCCGAAATAAGCTAAAGAAACACAGCACTGATGGATCCGATGTTTAGAGTGCTCTGAATCCAATTTTTTCGAAGAAATGAGCGCAAAGTTTGTTGGTTGCTGGGCGCTGAAGCTAGAAAACGAAATATGTTATACGATATCCGAATATTCACAAAAAAATCTGTTTCCTTTTAACAAATTAATCAGATGTACGCGGATTACGTCACCCAAAAATAAGTAAGCATTACTTTACCATATTTTATGCCTTTTAGCAACGGTCTGTCACGGCTTGCTCTCTGGCTGGCGAAATCGATTGCGTGGATGGACAATGCTTGGCCTAAGCCTACTTCCTGGAACAGGCCTCCTGATGAGCACTTGGAAAAGAGCTACCGGATTGAATGGAATTAACGGCCACATATACGGTGCATTTAACGGTCGCAGCGATATCAAATACAAAATATAAACCGTGCATCCTACTATAAATCCCGGTGCTTTAAATAAAGCAACGGTAATCAACAGAAGCATTCTGAAGATTTTATTTGCAACACTCAATTCATAGCTCGGAGTAGAAAACGTCCCAATAGCAGCAATGGATACATACAGGATCACTTCTGAATGGAACAGACCGACATCCACTGCAATCTGTCCAATTAATACCGCTGCAATCAATCCCATCGCCGTTGACAGCGGAGTAGGAGTATGGATAGCTGCAATTCTTAAAAACTCTATCCCTAAATCAGCAATAAGCAATTGAATGATCAAAGGGATGTCAGATTCTTTATTCGGCCCAATATAAGCGAGTTTTTCAGGTAAAAGCGAAGGTTCTATTACAAAAAGAAACCAAAGGGGCAATAAAAAGATGGATGCCCAAATCCCTAGAAACCTCGTCCAGCGAACGAAAGTTCCGACAGCTGAAGACTGGCGGTACTCTTCAGCGTGCTGAACATGGTGGAAATAAGTTGCCGGAGTAATCATCACGCTGGGGGACGTATCGATAAAAATCAGTACGTGACCCTCCAAAAGGTGGATAGCCCCAACATCCGCTCTTTCTGTGAAGCGGACAAGGGGATAAGGATTATAGCTCTGATTCATTAAATACTCTTCTATTGTCTTGTCCGCCATGGCGATCCCATCGATATCTATGCTGGAAATTTCTTTCCTGATCGTTTCAATCAATTGGGGATTTGCCACATCTTTAATATAGCCGATAGCAATATCTGTTTTCGAACGTTCACCGACTTTATACATTTCAAATCTTAAATTCTCATCCCTAATCCTTCTTCTTGTCAGTGCAGTATTGACAATGATATTTTCCACATAGCCATCCCTGGATCCCCTGACAACTTTTTCAGTATCCGGTTCCTCCGGTTGCCTTCCTGGATAGCTCCGTACATCCACAATCAGTGCTTGCGGTTCACCTTCTACAACAATTGCCGTCAGTCCAGACAGTACCTGATCAGTTACTTCATCGAGAGTTTTTACGATTTCAATTGATTCATGTACAAGCCTGTTCTGGATGATTTCAAAGACATTTTTTGAAGGCCGTTCATGATCATTCAAATTGACAAGTTCTTTAATTAATTCAATGATAAATTCCGTATCGCAAAGACCATTCACATAATACATTTGCACATGAGTCTTTAATATAACCAGTTTCCGCTGGCCAATATCACAGCTTGTTCCCAGGCCGACCCTGTCTTTGAAATACTGCTCAATGAGGTGAAGGTCCTCAGGAATTCTTTTAAAGTTATTTTCTGCTTTTTTTTCCATCATGCAGCTCCTTCACTAATAGCTTCAAAAATTCACAAAAACCAACCATTGGAACAAAGAACCCGCGAGTTTTCCAATGACAAGAGCCATAAGCAGACTGATAAGCAATCCTTCCATTCCTATCCTCTTTGATAAAATCGGCAGTACATTGAGGACTTCAGTAAGAGCCGCCGCAAGCATGCCGATAAAAATTCCGCTGGCAAATCCAATGGGGATCAAAATACCAGCGCCGATAGGAAATGAAGAGTTATTCAAATCCGCAAAGCTGCTCAAAACTACACTGATAACAACTGCCCATTCATAATATCGAATATAATCACCGGTTTTGGTAAGCTGCGTTAGCCGCGGAATCACGCCAAGCACAGTTAAAAATGCAACGAATCCTATTCCCACAGCAACGCCCCCAGACAGGCCTGTGAATATGACTGCAATAGCTTTAATGATCGTCACTGTATTTCGTGCTTTCTTTGTGTTTATTCAGGACAACATATTGATCAAGATCCTGCTGGTAATTAAACATTTCTATTTCCAATGGACTCGGTTCTTTGTTGATCCTTTTCTTGAATAAATGATTAAAAAACAGAATCATACCTAGTCCGAGACCGAGTGAATAAGGAATCTGGACAATATACGGAGTGGAATTTATTTTTCCCGTCATCATCCAGTAAATTTTTTGATGCATTGTCTGCATGCTTGTTTCCTCATGGAAGTTCATAATGGCCAGCCCAGATCCAACAAAAAGGAGCAGCCATACAAGAACAAATAAAAAGGAAGGCACTGACCTCCTTTTTTCCACTAATTCAATGATCGTTTCCGAGGGTCCAATCACTTGAATATCTGAATCGGGATATCGGCTCGTTATTTTACTGATCACAGTCATTACATCTAGGACGATAAACTTTTTCTCTATATCAGAAGTCTTGGAAAGCACAACCATTTGATGCAAGTCTTTCATTCTCTCTGGTGCAATGATCTGTGCCATCTCTCCTAGCTTCATACTGGAGCTCTTGTTAATCGTCAAGCGGCGCTTCATTTGAATGTAAACCGTATTCTCCATCATTCCACATCCCGCATGTTGTTTATGTATTTGTTATTATGCTACATTACATTCCAGCCATTCATTATTTATCAGAAGTGCGTGTTCAAAAAGTTGCCAAATTAGAAGCAAGAAGGTCAAGGCGGCGCAGTTTCGAGCAGCGCAATGTATGCTTTTAGATACATGAGCAGCACAGAAACAAGCCAACGAAGAGATTCGACGCTTATCATTTGGTGACTTTTTGAACATCCTCTAGAAGGTAACCCTTCATTTTTAATGAGTAAAGAGGGTATAACTGTTATGGAAAATTTTATTCAGAGGAAGGTTTTTCTTTGTTCAGCTACGACGTACAGGAAGTACTAGTCCAAGCGAAGCGACAGGACGTCGCGTTCTGAGCCTGCCGACGTACAGGAAGTACTAGTGCCACCGAAGCCACAGGATCGCGGTTTGAGGCGGCCAGCGCCTAGCCCCGCAAGGATCAAGCCGCTTCCCTATGGTGGCTAAGAACTGCCTCCTCGGGAATTGTCTTGTTTGCCCCCGCTGACTAAGGCGATTTTCTTATAAAAGTGCAAACAGAGCTGAACACGGTATGAAGTAATAAGCTTAGACATTCTAATTTCTTATACAAAAAAACGTATGGACCCGACTAAGTGGTATCCATACGCTCTTTCATCTGTTCAAGTATTTTCTTTTCCAGCCTGGACACTTGCACCTGCGAGATCTCCAGGCGTTTTGCCACCTCAGACTGTGTCTGATCTTTATAATATCTCAGGTAGACAATGAGCCTTTCCCGTTCATCGAGCCCACGTATCGCTTCTTCAAGAGCGATTTTATCGAACCATTTATGGTCGTTCTGATCCGACAGCTGATCCATTAATGTAATGGGATCGCCGTCATTTTCATAAACGGTTTCATGTATGGACGCAGGGGTCCGCCCTGCGTCCTGGGCCATAATCACATCTTCTAAGGGTACGTCGAGATGCTCTGCGATTTCTGAAACAGTGGGTACCCTCCCATGCTTTTTCGCGAGTTCATCCTTTGACCTTCGGATTTTATTGCTCAATTCTTTTAAAGAACGGCTTACCTTTACTGTTCCGTCATCGCGGATGAACCGTTGAATTTCTCCAATAATCATTGGAACGGCATAGGTTGAAAATTTGACATCGTATGAAAGGTCAAACTTATCAACGGATTTCAACAAACCGATGCTTCCGATTTGAAATAGATCATCAGGTTCATAGCCCCTATTGAGAAAGCGCTGTACGACCGACCAGACGAGCCTCATGTTTTTCTCAACAAGTATATCGCGGGCTTCTTGATCCCCATTCTGGCTTTTCCGAATATATTCCTTTACTTCATCGTCTTTTAGAAATGATGTGTTTGAGTCTTTTTTAAGTTCCACATCCATAGGCGCGGCTCCTTAATTGCACAACGCTTTATTTTTCGTTAAATACTTGACTAAACGAATGGTTGTGCCTGTCCCTGGGTGGGATTGTATTTCCAAATGGTCAGTGAAATTTTCCATAATTGTAAAGCCCATGCCAGAACGTTCCATTTCCGGTTTTGTTGTAAATAACGGCTGTCTTGCCTCATCAATATTCGCGATGCCAACTCCTGTATCTTTAATCACAAGGTCGACCTTCCCATCCTCAATGACTGTTGAAATATAGACAATTTCTGCAGGATTTTGCTCGTAACCGTGTATGATTGCGTTTGTAACAGCTTCAGAAACTACTGTCTTGATCTCCGTCAGCTCATCCATAGTCGGATCTAATTGGGCGATAAATGCAGCGACTGTCACACGGGCAAATGATTCATTTTGGCTGAGCGCACTGAACTGAATTTGCATCTCGTTTCTCATTATCAGGCAACCCCCAATCTTTCAAGCGCAAATTTTTCAGAAGACTCCAAGCGGACGATTTTGAATAGACCGGACATTTCAAATAACCGTTTGACAGGCGGGGAAATGGAGCAGACAACCATTTCTCCCCTCTTCAATTTAATTTGCTTATATCTTCCGAGGATTACCCCAAGCCCGGAACTGTCCATAAAGGATAGTTTTTCCAGGTTCAGGACAATGTGCAAAATATCATGAGCTTTCATTTCCCTAGTGATCTGTTCGCGTAAATTCTCCGCCGTATGATGGTCCAGTTCACCGGAAAGCCGGATGCATAGAACATCTTGCTTTACTTCCATATCAATCTTCAATCCCACATGCACAGCCTCCTTATGTGTCGTATAGGGATTCAATTCTACCTCCATGCACCCGAATCCTTCTTCATGACAAAACTAGAACCGATTCGCTAATCTTATTGAATTTTCATCATTTTGACTGTGTAAACAGCCCGAATGATCTCTTGTACATCTGCCACCAAGAAGCTTTCTTAACAGCCTTGTCTGCAACCAAGGTCGATTCAGCCAATTTCTTGCCATCTTTTTTAATCACGATCTTGCCAACTTTATCACCTTTTTTGATAGGGGCTTTCAAATTTTTATCCAGTTTCAGTTCAGTGGTGAAATCTTTGGCTTTTTCTCCCTTTTTGGTCAAGAGAGAAACTGGTTCACCGGTCTGTGCATGAACCTCTTTAATATTCCCTTTGCTCACTTTGACCTTTCCAAGATTCTCTCCTTTTTTATAAAGGGAATGAGTAGCATATTGTGAAAAAGCATAGTCAAGCATTTTGGAAATCTGATCATTCCTGCTTTTAGATGTCGGAGCGCCAAAGACAACAGCAATAACACGCATGCCATCTTTTTTCGCCGTGACTGTGAGACAGTACTTCGCCTCACTTGTGAAGCCTGTTTTCAAGCCATCGACTCCAGGATAAAACCGGACAAGTTTGTTCGTGTTAACAAGCCAGAACTTTTTCTCCGAGTCTTCTCTTAAATAAGATTCATATAGCTTTGTAAAATCAGTGATTTCTTCATGCTTCAGCAATTCCTTGGCCATGACAGCCATATCATGAGCGGTACTGTAGTGGCCCTTTGCAGTCAAGCCTGTCGTATTTTTGAATTTGGTATTTTTCAAACCCAATTCTTTTGCTCGTTCATTCATTTTTGCAACGAAGGCTTCTTCGCTTCCTGATATTTTTTCCGCCATTGCTACCGAAGCATCATTGGCGGAAGCAATGGCAATTCCGAGAAGCATTTCTTTTACTTTCATCTCTTCTCCAGGCTCAAGAAAAATCTGCGATCCCCCCATCGAAGCTGCATATTCGCTCGCCCGCACTTTTTCATCCATAGAAATCTGTCCGCTGTCCAGCGCCTCCATGATTAGCAGCATGGTCATCACCTTTGTCATCGAAGCTGGCGGCAGTTTTTCATCGCTGTTTTTGTCATACAGAACCTTCCCTGTATCCCTTTCTATTAAAATTGCCGACCGTGAATCTTCCGACAATTCTTTTTGCTTCTCCTCCGCCAATACCGGCTGTATTGTCAATGAGAATATGAGCAAGAAAGGAAAAAATATACCGGCTAACTTTTTCATCCGAACCCCTCCATTTGTATGATAAAAAACGGTAATGTTTACCAACTATCACCATTGTCTCCCGGAAAGGTTTTTTTATACTTTTGTTTTTTATAAAAAAGAGCCCGGCTTTAACCGCTTTATGTAAAACATGGCTAAATATGCTTAAGGTTGTACTATGCTACCTTAAATTGGATGCCCCTTGAATAGCTTCCTTTTGACTTTTGTCCCGCTTTACCGACTTCCTCTGACCGCCACATCCTGTCGCTTCGCTCTATTAAAAAGGCCTTGCGGTTCAATTATCGCAAGGCCTATCACTTTTTATCACTTTTCAACTGTTAATTCCGAAAGGAAGCTTTCTCCTGCACCCTTCCAACCTATGCCGAAGTTATGTGCTATTGTCGCACCGACATCAGCAAATGTTTTCCTGACTGAAAGCTCCCGGCCGCCATTAAAACGTTTGGAATACACAAGGAGAGGCACGTATTCCCTCGTGTGATCAGTCCCATGATGTGTAGGGTCATTCCCATGGTCAGCTGTGATGATCAATAAATCGTTCTCTTGCATTCTTTCAAAAACCTCAGGAAGCCGCTCGTCGAACTGTTCCAATGCAGCTCCATACCCTTCTGGATCCCGCCTATGACCAAATTTCGCATCAAAGTCAACGAGATTAATAAAGCTGAGGCCAGTGAAATCTTTTTCCATTACCTGGATCAGCTTATCCATGCCATCCATGTTAGATTGAGTCCTAATAGACTCCGTAATCCCTTCACCGTCATATATGTCATGAATTTTCCCAATAGCAATAACATCAAGATTATTGGAAGACAGCTCATTCATCACGGTCCGGCCGAATGGTTTCAAGGCATAGTCATGACGATTGGCTGTACGCTGGAAATTGCCCGGTGAACCGATAAACGGGCGTGCAATCACCCTGCCTACCTTATATTCTTCAGCAAGGGTAAGCTCTCTCGCCTTTTCACAAATTTTATATAGCTCCTCTAGCGGAATGATCTCTTCATGGGCGGCAATCTGCAAAACAGAATCTGCAGATGTATACACAATTAATGCCCCTGTTTTCATATGTTCGGGACCAAGCTGTTCAATGATTTCCGTTCCGCTCGCAGGAATATTTCCTATGACCGACCTTCCTGAAGCCTCTTCAAGACGTGAGATCAGTAACTCTGGAAATCCTGTTGGAAACACTTTAAAAGGGTGGCTGGTGATGAGCCCCATGATTTCCCAATGGCCAGTCAGTGTGTCTTTTCCTCTTGATGCCTCTTGCATCTTTGTAAAAAAGGCAAGTGGCTTTTCAGCCTTATCTATCCCTTTTATTTCCCTGATGTTAGATAACCCGAGCTTTCCCATGTTCGACATGTTCAGCCCATTTACTTTTTCTGCAATATTTCCGAGTGTATCTGCACCAATATCACCAAAATCCTTCGCATCCGGTGCTTCACCGATACCCACAGAATCCAATACGATTAAGTGAACTCGTTTAAATGAAGAACTTTCCACAATCATCCCTCCGAATCAAAAGCTAATAATGTTTAATCGTATCATACCTGTTTACAAACGTTAAAAAAACCGCTTTTGAATGGAGCGGTCTTAAGCACGAGGATGATACTGTTTGTATACATCTTTCAATCTTGATTTGGATACGTGTGTATATATCTGTGTGGTTGAAATGTCTGCATGGCCCAGCATTTCCTGGACAGCCCGCAAATCCGCCCCATTTTCAAGGAGGTGGGTTGCAAACGAATGCCTTAACGTATGCGGCGTCAATTTCTTTTCGATGTTTGCCTTGGCTGCAAGCTTTTTTAAGTTTTTCCAAAAGCCTTGCCTAGTGAGCCGCTTGCCATGATGATTTAAAAATAACGCATCTGTCCTGTTCTTGTCTTTTTGAAGCCTTGGCCTCACGTCTTTCAAATAAAGCTCGATCGCTTTAGTGGCCTCTGCTCCGATAGGAATAATCCTTTCCTTATTTCCCTTTCCCCTGCATCTGACAAAACCGATTGTAAGATGGATGTCATCAAGATTCAAATCAAGAAGCTCACTGATCCGTGTACCTGTCCCGTATAAAAGCTCAAGCATCGCTTTGTCGCGAACTCCAAAAAGAGTTGAACGGTCTGGAGCTTCAAGAAGAGACTGCACATCTGAGACAGAAAGGACTTTCGGTAAATTCTTTTCTTGCTGAGGCGTTTCAATATGTATAGTGGGATCATGCCCGGCGACCTTTTCCCGTAATAGAAACTGGTGGAAAGAACGTATTGATGCGATATGCCGGGCAAGCGTCCTACTAGATTTGCCTTCACCCTTTAGCTGCCCCAAAAATTGTATGATATGCATACGAGTAATGTCATCAAAACTATCGATTTTCAACATGTTTTGAATATAGGCAAGATAGTTCACCAAGTCACGTTCATAAGCCTTTATCGTGTTTTGCGACAATCCTTTTTCCACAATCATGAAATGAATAAAATCCTGCAGACGGTCTTTCATATTCTTTTCTACTCCCCATTTGAATAAAAAAACAACAGGCGAGAGAGCCAATCACTCTCCGCGTCACTTTTATGCTGCTGAATCACTTTGACGGCTGTGCCCTCAGGCTCATCGTATCTCCGATAATTTTCATACTCCTGACTAACCCATATAATACCATAGTAAAACATAATCGTACATGCTGCAAAAAGCAGAAACACCCTTATTACTTGGAAAATCACCCTAGCCGCGTTCCTCATTTTCATCAAACCCTTTTCAAGTATTCAGACTGCTTGTACCAGTAATACATGATATGCAATAAATGTCCGAGTTTATACGTATCAGGGGCGAATATTGATGTTGGAGGATAACTTTGCGAAAAAACACCCATCCTCTACTTATAAAGGATGGGTGTTTTCACTTCATTTCTTTTTGCTGGCTGACGGTTCTTTCCGTTCATTCTCCACTTTATCGTGACAGCGCCAACAAATGCCGTGAAATGTCAGCCTGTGGTCTTTAATTTTAAAATTAAAATCATGTTCAACTTTTTTTTCAACATCTCCGAGAAGATCTTCCTGGATTTCATCCACCGAGCCACATTCAATGCATATCAGGTGGTGATGGAAATGATCGGCACCTTCCTGTCGCAAATCATATCTGGAAACCCCGTCTCCAAAATTAATTTTGTCAACCACTTTCAACTCAGTCAAAAGCTCGAGGGTCCTATATACGGTTGCCAGGCCGATGTCAGGAGACTTATCCTTGACAAGCAAATAGACATCTTCCGCACTCAAATGATCTTCCTCATATTCAAGCAACACCCTAACCGTGGCTTCACGCTGGGGAGTAAGCTTATAGCTTGCGGAATGCAGTTGTTTCTTAATACGATTAATGCGACTTTCCATCAAACAATCCTCCCTCGCCACTATCCCTTTTATTATAACAGACAGTGAATAATAATCAAATTAAAATCATTATAAAAATGGGAGGTTTCTACTTGAAAATCATTATCATTTAGTAATCGACATGATAATGGATTTCATCAATGCCGGCGCAATAAATGCCTCAATACTTGCAGCAAGCGTGATGACAGCCATGGCCGCAATGAAGGACAAAAAATATCGCGCAAACTCCGGAACAAAATGAAAGGAAAAACCCTGCCTTATAAAAATTTTCCTCATGAGCTTAATTGAGAATGCTGTCGAGATAACAGCAATAAATATATATACAGGTATAAACAGCAGATTTTGTGGCAGCAAAGTCACAAAAGCAAGAAGCAGGCCATGCCAGCCCATTTGATTCACAAGAAAGCCGACCGAAAATCCTACAACGACTCCTTTTAAAAACAATAGTATCAAAATCAACGGAAAACCGATAATGGAAATTCCAAGCACCCACATCAACCCGGTGAATTTGACATTGTGAAAGAAGCTAAGCTTTAACAGATCTTCCGCCTGCCCCGTTTTTCCATCCGCCACTTGTCCAAAAAAATGATTCAAGTAATGAAAAAGATCTTCCTTCTGTGCAATTGATAGACTATTGACAATGACCGCTCCGAAAATAATCCCCATGATAAACAAGACCATGATAAATGAATAGATAGAAGAATAGGTCCGAATGTGTCGTGTAATATAACTAGTATACATTTTTTTCCGCATATGCTGCTTCCCCCTGTCCTGCGATTGATACATCATATGAGAAAGAAGCTATGCATATGACTCGTTTCTCTATCATTTTCAAGTTAGGATTGTCTATCATTTCGCAACTTTTCCGTAGCGCCCTCCTCCTCCTTCTTCCAGCTGCAGTTCTCCTGACCTGGCTTTCACAATCAAGTCCGCCAGTCCGTCCGATAGTACGTTTTTCAATTCGGCCTCAGAAACCCGGTGCAGGATATTCATTTCCGATCCGAAATGGCTGTATAGTTTCTCCCTTGTTTTAACCCCCAGCCCAGGTAAAAAATCTAGCGGCACTTGATGGATATATGGCGGCCTTTTAGAAGGATTATTTTCTTGATCCGCCAGCTCTGCAATCCTCTCGGAAACCCCTTTTGTAAATTTTTTCGAACCGCAATTTGTACATATGTCTTCCTGTTTCAATGTGAAACACTTGGCGCAAACCGTCCGATAGTATTTACCCAAAAAAGGATTTAAGCCGTAATTTTCGTCGATTTTATTTCCTCCTACACCATGCAGGGCTTTTTTAACTGCCCTGAAGGTTGGTGCTTCAAGAGTCATTTTTTGATATTCTCTGGCCATCTTAGGCAATGAATGCGCATCTGAATTCGACACAAACGTAAATCCATTCAGTTCTCTGATCTGGTCAGCCATCATTGTATTGGAGCTAAGTCCAAGCTCCACACCGTCTATTAATTTCGGATTCAGAACTTCCTTCAACGATTGCTTCACTCCTTTTCCGTAAAGACTTTTAAAAGGAGTAAAAACATGAGCAGGAATGAACAATCCGTCCAAAGACTTTACTTTCTCTTGAATATTAACAGCTTTTTCGTATACCCGCTGTGTACTCAGTTGAAGATTTGTAACACGCGTCGAAAGCCAACTGGAATATTCCTTGAGTTGTTTAAAACCGGGGAAATAGGCCAACAAATGAATCGGGCCATTACAGCTTTCATCCAGAACTTCCATTTCCGTTCCTGGTATTAATGTCACTTCATTCTCAAATTGGAAACCGCCTTCTTCCATTTCTATTAAGCGTCCCTCTTGAAAGAGCTGTTCCATTTCTGCCAATACTTCAGGGGAGTGACAATCGATCACTCCAACAATGTCAAGCCCTTTGGGAAACTTGGCTGTTTGTAAGATATTTGTCAACGTCAAGCTTTTTGCTGCAGTGATTTTTACCGGTTTCCCTGAAAAAGTCCTGCCTATATGAATGTGCAGGTCCACAAAATACTGTTCCATATCATCTTTTCTCCATCAACTGCAAATATTGGACGGCAAAAACAGTTTTGGCATCATAAATCCTTTTATTTTTCATACAATTAAGTGCTTCCTCAAGCGAAAGTTCAATCAGCTCAATAAATTCATCTTCATCGCCGTCCGCTGGATTTTCCAACTTTTCTAACTCAGTCGCCAAATAAAGATGAATGATTTCATTGGCAAAACCGGGCGACGTATAAAAAGAAGAAATGTACTCCATTTTGCCTGCACGATATCCAGTTTCCTCCTCAAGTTCCCTTTCCGCAGTGACCGCTGATTCTTCCCCTGGCTCCAATTTCCCTGCAGGAATTTCCAACAAAGATCTTTCCAAAGGCTTTCTATATTGTTCCACCATGACTATTTTATTTTCGTCTGTTAGTGCAATCAGGCCAACAGCGCCGGGATGGTGGACAATCTCGCGCTTTGACAGCTCTCCGTTTGGAAGTTCCACTTCATCTACTTGTACACTGATAATTTTCCCTTTAAAAATTGGTTCCGTACTTACTGTTTTCTCTTCAAACTTATTCATTATGCTCAGCTCCCTGTTCTATTTCATTTGCTGATAATCATACATTTTACCATACATCAAGGAGGGATCATGATGAGAGTAAACATTAGTGAAGATCGCATTATTTTGACAGGAAAAGCATGGGAAATTCAAGGCTTGCTTCGAAAGTATGCAAAACAACATAAACTTGTGAAAGACTGGATAGAATCCTGCGCAATGGTTGAATAACGCGACCTACTTCAGATAAAATAGAAAAACGAAGAAAGGCGGGATTTGAATGGAGAAACGCACACTTGGAAAATCGGATTTGTCTGTATCAAAAATGGGACTGGGATGCATGTCATTAGGAACCGATTCGGCCAATGCCGAAAAAATTATAAAAGCGGCTTTGGATGAAGGCATAAACTATTTTGATACTGCCGATTTATACAATTACGGTGTAAATGAAGAATTAGTTGGAAAAGCCCTCGCTTCCATACGTGATCAAGTGGTCATTGCTACAAAAGTGGGGAATCGATGGACAGAAAATAAGGATGGTTGGAGCTGGGACCCTTCTAAAAAATATATAAAAGAAGCAGTAAAAAAGAGTCTCAAACGCCTTGGTACAGATTATATCGACCTATACCAGCTGCACGGCGGAACCATCGATGACCCAATTGATGAAACAATTGAAGCTTTTGAGGAATTAAAATCTGAAGGTTTCATTCGCTATTACGGAATTTCCTCCATCAGACCCAATGTCATTCGTGAATACGTAGACCGTTCTTCCATTGTAAGTGTCATGATGCAATACAGTCTTTTGGACAGACGCCCGGAAGAAGTCATGGCTTCATTGAAGGAAAATGGGGTCAGTGTTGTAACAAGAGGATCTGTGGCAAAAGGCATATTAAGCGATACAATACTGAGCATCAAAGAAAATCAGTGGGAAGGAAAAGAATACCTTGATTACTCTTCAAATGAGATAAAAGAGCTTATAGAAAGCATTCAAGCTAAACTATTACATGATAAAAGGTCTCTGAATGAATTGGCGCTTCAATTCAATTTAGCCAACAAAGCTGTTGCTGCTGTTGTAACAGGGGCCAGCACCATTGAGCAGATAAAAGACAACGCCCGAGCAGTTAACTCAACGGCCTTGACAAAAGAAGAGTGGGCATTTTTACATATGGTGACACGCGAAAGCCACTATACAGCGCATCGTTGAAAATTATCGTTCGCCAAACTTTTACCTTTTTTCTAACATTTCCACATATATTTTATAAACATATTTTACTATAATGGTCATAACGAATCACTTATTCCATTCCCGGGATTTTTCTGAGATAAATCGACAGCTTTCTATTTAAATGAACGAGTATTTGTTTCGTTTCAGTGCTTTTGGTCAACGACATTTTTTTCAGGACTATGACTTTGGAAACGCTTATACTAAGATTTATACTTAGTGAAAAAGGCAAATCTGTTCGAAAGTCAGAGACGCAAAGCCACAGGCCTAAGGTTAATATGACTAACTATGGCGGCTGGGTTACCCGAATACATTCCGTATTTATGGGAGGTAGCAATGAAAAAATCCGTCGTAACAAAGCCAGAGAAGCTGGACGAAGAATGGGTAGAGCTCATATTGTCTGCGCTAAGCGTAGGAATCAGCCCTCAGGAAATTAAGGAATTCTTTAGGGAACGTCTATAGTACATAATCATGACCCGTCAATCGGGAATTTTGCTCTATTCATAACCTATTATTTTATGTTATAATAGGCAAAGAGTAGGTGACTGTGTAAATGATAGGTCAACGAATAAAAGATTATCGGCTTCAAAAAAAATTATCACTATCTGAATTGGCGGACAGAGCTGGAATTGCCAAATCCTATTTGAGTTCAATTGAGCGCAATATCCAATCCAATCCGTCTATTCAAATACTCGAAAAACTTTCATCTGTCCTCGATGTTCCCGTCCATGTTCTCCTTCACGGAGAAACAGGTAAAATCGAATTAGACCACGATTGGGAAGAGCTAGTTTACGAAGCAATGTCTTCAGGTATTACAAAAGAAGAATTCCGTGAGTTTCTGGAATTCAATAAATGGAAAATGAAGAACAAATAAGCGTTCCATGGCGATCATATCGTCTGGGCGTTTTTATTTTGTCTAGAAAATCACTTGGTACCGATCAATTTCTCAATCAAACTGATGGTTTGGGAACACCGAAGGAACGGTTTCCTCCGCTGATTTTTGCATTTTGGGCCGCCAGTTGCGCCCGTTTGGACTTTTCGGACAGTACTTCCTTGATGCGGATAGTATTTCTTTTTTCTGGATAGTATTTGCCTGGGCGCAGACAGTATTTATTCTTTCTGGACAGTATTTGCCTGGGCGCAGACAGTATTTATTCTTTCTGGACAGTATTTGCCTGGGCGCAGACAGTATTTATTCTTTCTGGACAGTATTTGCCTGGGCGCAGACAGTATTTATTCTTTCTGGACAGTATTTGCCTGAGCGCAGACAGTATTTATTCTTTCTGGACAGTATTTGCCTGAGCGCAGACAGTATTTATTCTTTCTGGACAGTATTTGCCTGGGCGCAGACAGTATTTATTCTTTCTGGACAGTATTTGCCTGGGCGCAGACAGTATTTATTCTTTCTGGACAGTATTTGCCTGAGCGCAGACAGTATTTATTCTTTCTGGACAGTATTTGCCTGAGCGCAGACAGTATTTATTCTTTCTGGACAGTATTTGCCTGGGCGCAGACAGTATTTATTCTTTCTGGACAGTATTTGCCTGGGCGCAGACAGTATTTATTCTTTCTGGACAGTATTTGCCTGAGCGCAGACAGTATTTATTCTTTCTGGACAGTATTTGCCTGAGCGCAGACAGTATTTATTCTTTCTGGACAGTATTTGCCTGGGCGCAGACAGTATTTATTCTTTCTGGACAGTATTTGCCTGGGCGCAGACAGTATTTATTCTTTCTGGACAGTATTTGCCTGAGCGCAGACAGTATTTATTCTTTCTGGACAGTATTTGCCTGAGCGCAGACAGTATTTATTCTTTCTGGACAGTATTTGCCTGGGCGCAGACAGTATTTATTCTTTCTGGACAGTATTTGCCTGGGCGCAGACAGTATTTATTCTTTCTGGACAGTATTTGCCTGAGCGCAGACAGTATTTATTCTTTCTGGACAGTATTTGCCTGAGCGCAGACAGTATTTATTCTTTCTGGACAGTATTTGCCTGAGCGCAGACAGTATACCGCTTAAATTGCATTACCGTTTTTTCCTCCCCTATTCTTACTAATAGGTTTTGCTCCATTTAAAAAACTTCAATTTCTACAGTATTTTCTCAATTAAGAACCTTTTTCTTTCAAATGCAACTGTTTTCTCATTTTTACTTACTATTTCCCGACTTTATAAAGAACGATCCGTTCCTTATAATGAACATAACAATGAAAGGGGGTCATGTTTTGTGATCGGGCTTTATATTAAGGAGCTCAGGGAAAAAAGGGGGTTCTCACTCTCCAAACTTGCCCTAAAGGCTGGCATATCAAAATCATATCTAAGCTACATAGAACGGGATATGCAAAAAAACCCTTCATTGCAAGTCCTCTCCAAAATCGCCCGCCCTCTCGGAGTTTCGGTTGAACAGCTTTTGCAAGAAAGCACCCAAAGAGAGATCAAATTAGACCGAGAATGGCAATTGCTGGTGCAAAAAGCAATACACGCCGGCATGAGGAAAGAAGATTTTCTGGAATACTATGAATTCATTCGTTTTAAAAACCGCCATAAGAAAAGATGAATTTCCATAAAGGAGAATGGAACAATGGGAGATCATAAAGGGGGTAATCAGTATCTTGGTTATCTTGATTACGAATGGGTTTTACTGTTAAATGAGGCGAAGCAAATGAGTATTACAAAAGAAGAGATTCTCTTATTTTTTAAGAGTAAAAGGATTCAAGAGGATAAAGAAATAAATTGTTAAATAAGAAAACCGCAAGGACATCTTAGGAGACAAGTACAGGGCGAATGGCGAGGAGGCAGTCCCACAGCCACCGATGCCATTTGACTTGATCCTTGTGCGAATGGCGCCTGGATCTAGGTCGATTTTATACTTTATCTATAATAAGAGGCCTGGTTTTGGCAAAACCAGGCCCTTATGCCTAATATGCCTCCATCATAACATCTTCGCTTACAGTCAGCTCCGGTTCCGTCGATTGTTGAATATCCTCGACTGAATAGCCCTTAGCCACTTCCTTTAATACCAGTCCGTCTTCCGTTACATCTATGACCGCACGATCCGTGATAATCCGATCCACGACTTTCTTACCTGTCAAAGGCAGGACGCATTCGTTTAAAATTTTCGGTTCGCTGTTTTTGTTGACATGCTCCATAATAACAATGATTTTCCCTGCACCATGAACAAGGTCCATCGCTCCTCCCATGCCTTTGATCATTTTACCGGGAATCATCCAATTTGCAAGATCGCCATACTTTGAAACTTCCATTCCGCCCAAGATAGCCAGATTCACATGCCCTCCTCTAATCATGGCAAACGATTCAGCGCTATCAAAATAGACAGCTCCCGGAATAGCGGTCACAGTTTCTTTTCCTGCGTTGATTAGATCGGCATCCACTTCGAGTTCTGTAGGATAGGGGCCGATGCCGAGTAGCCCGTTTTCCGACTGGAGTACCACCTGTTTGTTGCCTGAAATATAGTTGGCCACTAAAGTTGGCATTCCAATACCAAGGTTTACATAATATCCGCTTTTTATCTCTTTTTCCGCTCTTCTTGCAATCTTTTCCCTCACAGCAGCTTTACTCATTTGACAACCCCCTTTCTATGAACTGACTATCCGTCTTTCAATCCTCTTCTCAAGTTCTCCTTGTATCAATCCCTGAACATAAATGCTCGGGGTATGGATGCAACCCGGATCCAGTTCGCCGACCGCTACGAGATTTTCAACCTGAGCGATAGTCACTTTTCCCGCTGCTGCGATCATCGGATTGAAATTTCGAGCAGTCTTTCTGTAGACAAGATTGCCCATCTTATCACCTTTCCAAGCATTTATAAGGCTAAAGTCCGCTGTCAGTGCCTCTTCCAGTACATACTCCTTTCCATTAAATTCCCGGATTTCCTTTCCTTCCGCAATAGGTGTGCCAACTCCTGCCGGGGTATAAAAAGCTGGGATCCCTGCACCACCGGCTCGAATTCTTTCTGCGAGAGTCCCTTGGGGAGTCAGTTCAACTTCGATTTCACCCGCCAATACCTGACGTTCAAACTCCTTGTTCTCTCCTACGTACGAACCGATGATCTTTTTGATCTGCTTATTTTGAAGCAGCAGGCCGAGCCCCCATTCATCCACTCCGCAGTTATTTGAAATGACGGTTAAATCCTTTACTCCCCTATCAACGAGTGCCATGATCAGGTTTTCCGGAATCCCACATAGACCAAATCCTCCAACCATCAGGGTGGATCCATCTCTGATATCAGCCACTGCATCCTGAAATGTCGCAAATATCCTTTTCATCCCGATCCAACCTCCTTTGAATTATTGTTCTGCCAGTTCAACAATCGTTGCTACCCCCTGGCCGCCGCCAATACAAAGAGTAGCAAGTCCTCGTTTTGCCCCTCTCCTTCTCATCTCATACAGAAGTGTAACTAAAATTCTCGCTCCACTGGCTCCGATCGGATGTCCAAGTGCAATCGCACCTCCATTGACATTCAAGATGGACTTATCCAAATCCAGCTCTCTGTCCACCGCAAGCGATTGGGCTGCAAATGCTTCGTTTGCTTCAATAAGTTCTATATCTTCCAGTGACAAACCGGCCTTTTGCAGCGCTTTTTTCACAGCGGATACAGGACCGATTCCCATAATGCTTGGATTGACCCCTGCATTGGCATTAGCTCTAATAAAAGCAAGCGGTTTGATGCCAAGTTCATCCGCTTTTTTTCTTGACATAACCATAATGGCTGCCGCTCCGTCGTTGATGCCGGATGAATTACCAGCTGTGACGCTTCCTTCCTTTTTAAAAGCGGGTCTTAGACCTGCCAGCTTTGCAGCGGTCGTGCCCTTACGCGGATATTCGTCTGTGTCAAAAACAATCGGGTCGCCTTTTCTCTGCGGGATTTCAAACGGTACAATTTCCTCTTTGAACTTGCCTTCCTCAATCGCTTTCACGGCTTTATCCTGACTCCATGCCGCAAATTCGTCCTGCTCTTCTCGGCTGATATGATATTGCTCACATAAATTTTCAGCTGTGACACCCATATGATAATCATTAAAAATGCAGGTAAGACCATCACTCATCATGCTGTCAACAAGCTTTTGATCGCCCATTTTGAAGCCTTCCCTGGCATTTTTCAAAAGGTACGGCGCCTGGGTCATATTTTCCATCCCGCCAGCAACAACTATTTCCGCATCACCTGCCAAAATAGCCTGTGTTGCCAAATGAACGGCCTTCAAACCAGATCCACACACTTTATTAATTGTCATAGAGGAAACGCTTTCAGGAATGCCGGCCTTCATCGCAGCTTGCCGTGCTGGGTTTTGTCCGAGCCCAGCTTGGAGAACGTTCCCCATTATGACTTCATCTACATCTTCTGGTTTAACTCCTGCCCTATTTAGTACCTCTTTGATAGCTGCTGCTCCCAAGTCAGGAGCTGGCGTATTCTTCAACGTTCCTAGAAAACTTCCGATAGCTGTCCGAACTGCACTAACAATCACCACTTCCTGCTGACTCATTCTTTTTAGCCTCCTTTGAATAATGCCTCCTGTAACCTTTCGGTAAAAGTTACAGAAATCCTCTTTTTAACAGAGGAATGGGTGAAAACCAACATTCTTTGCCTTTCAATAAATCTTTAAATTCCTTATAATGAAGATAATGAAACTTCTACGGGTGATAATCGTATATAAGGTAAAAGCAAGTTTGGACAGGAGTGGATGCAGCTTGAAATCGTTTTTTTCTTTTTTTCTTGGAATGTTTACTACTGCTGAAGCAGTTATTATATGGCTTATTTTGTTCTTGGGCTTTGATATGAGCTTCCTTGCCTCATCAGGCATCTCGGTCCTAGCCGGTCTTGTGACATTCTACGGAGTCAAGTTCGTTTCGGACTACCGTTTTTTAAAGAAAAACCGACTGACCCGAAAAGAATACGCCTATATTCAAAAAAATTTGCTGGAAGCCAAAAGAAAGATAGCACGCCTGCAAAAATCATTTTTTTCCGTCAGGACGATGGGAGCCTTCAAACAGTTGTATGAACTAAACAGGCTGGTGAAAAGAATGTACTCCATTGTCCATAAAGACCCTCGGAGGTTTTACCAGTCAGAGCGCTTCTTCTTCTACCATCTGGACTCGGTTGTGGAAATATCTGATCGGTACGCTCGACTTGCTGCCCAGCCAGTGAAAAATGATCAAATCTATCTATCACTGAAAGAAACTCAAAGCACTCTCGAGGATTTGAATGAATCCATCAAAAAAGACATTTACCACGTACTGTCTTCAGACGTGGATGAATTGCAATTCGAATTAGATGTTGCAAAACACTCGCTGAAAAAACTGGAGTATCACCCCCTTGATGACGAAAGGAGTACTAAAAAATGAGTGAACCGATGAATGAAAAAGTATTGAAAGACGAATTTACAGATGGGTTGGATGACTTACTCGCCAATCCGTTTGGAGAGCAGGAGCTCTCTTTACAGCCGCAAACGTCAGAGACCGTTGCCCCCAAGCCGGTTAAGCTTGTGGATGCCTTGCCAGAAGAGAGTAAAAAACGGGCGTTGGATCTTGCAAAGCAAATCGATCCATCCAACCATCAGGCGATCATCTCATATGGTACACAAGCACAGTCACAGCTGCTTAATTTTTCAAGCTCCATGCTGGATCATGTTCAAAATAAAGATATCGGACCGATTGGCGATGTTTTAAATGAGTTGATGGGAAAGTTGAAATCCATCAATCCCGAAGAACTGTCGCCTGAGAAAAAGAATTTTTTCTCTAAAATGTTTGGCAAAATATCAAACTCCATTCAGGAAACGATGTCTAAGTATCAAAAAACCGGCGCTCAGATCGACCGGATCAGCATTAAGCTGAACCAGTCAAAAGATGTGCTCATTTCAGATATACAGATGCTTGAGCAATTATATGAGAAAAACAAGGAATATTTTCATGCATTGAATATTTTTATTGCAGCAGGCGAGTTGAAGCTTGAAGAGATTCGGTCAGAGACCGTTCCTGCTTTGAAGAAAAAAGCGGAAGCATCAGGAGATCAAATGGCATTTCAGGATGTAAATGATATGATCCAATTTGCAGACCGGCTTGAAAAAAGGTTACATGACCTCAAATTAAGCCGGCAAATCACGATTCAAAGTGCTCCACAAGTCCGGATGATTCAAAATACAAACCAGGCTTTGGCAGAAAAAATTCAGACATCAATTGTAACAGCCATTCCTCTTTGGAAAAACCAAATTGCGATTGCTCTTTCCCTTTTCCGCCAGCGGCAGGCTGTTGAAGCGCAGAAACAGGTATCGAAAACGACAAACGAGCTGCTTCTTAAAAACGCTGAAATGCTGAAATCCAATACGTTGGAATCTGCCCGGGAAAACGAGCGTGGGCTTGTCGATATTGAGACATTAAAGAAAACCCAAGCGAATCTGATCTCCACACTGGAAGAAACAATCAAGATCCAGGAAGAAGGCCGGACAAAACGTGCCCAAGCCGAGCAGGAGCTTGTCACAATGGAAAACGAATTGAAACAAAAGCTGCTTAATTTAAAATAAGCTGATGCGACTTAACAGACGGGCATCCCCTTCATAAAACCGAATCTTGCAAATATCATTCAACAATAAGAAAAGCGAAAGGCGCGCAGCCTTAGGCGACAAGCTCAAGGCGAATTTTGATGAGGGAGTTCCTCAGCCCACCACAGCGAAGCTGCTCATTTCAAATGCATCGTGAAAAGCTTCCTTGAATATGCTGTGGCTCCCCATTGGCACTAGGACGTCCTGTCGCTTCGCCTGCACTAGTACTTCCTGTACGTCGGCTGGCTCAAGCAGCGACGTCCTGTCGCTTCGCCTGCACTAGTACTTCCTGTACGTCGCAGCTAGATATATTAAATCTTAATGCGAACAAAATATTTCATCTAATTTTATACTTTCTTACTCAACCACGAAAAACCGGACTTTACTGTCCGGTTTTTTATCTAAGGAGGTTTTTTCATTGAATTTACCGACAAAAGTGACCATTATTGAAGTCGGACCGCGTGACGGTCTCCAGAATGAAGAAAGTTTCGTGGATACCGAAGTGAAGAAAAAATTTATTTTGCAGTTGGTGGGGGCAGGAATCAAAGAGATGGAAGTTACTTCTTTTGTTTCTCCTAAGTGGGTGCCTCAAATGCGTGATGCTGCGGAAATTGTTCAAGCTGTGCCTGCCGGGGTCAAAAGCATTGTCCTTGCACCGAACCGGCGTGGAGTGGATCGGGTGATGGAAACTTCCATCAATGCAGTTGCAGTTTTTGTTGGCGTCAGCAATACTTTTAACAAGAAAAATATCAATAAGCCGACAAAAGAAAGTATGGAAGAATTAATACCTATCATATCCGAATTGAAAAAGAGAAACTATTTCGTCAGGGCCTGTATTTCTACCGCCTTTTATTGCCCTTATGAGGGAAAAGTAGCGGAAGCCGATACAATATCGCTCTGCCGGGAATTTGCGGAAGCCGGGGTTGATGAGCTGAGCGTGGCGGATACAATCGGCATGGCTGTACCGACTGAAGCATTTTCACTTTTTTCAAAGATCAAAAAGGAACTTCCTGAACTGATGGTTGCAGCTCATTTCCACGATACTAGAAAGACAGCCTTGGCCAATATATTTGCTGCACTGCAAGCAGGTATCGACCGCTTTGACACGTCGGCTGGCGGACTCGGCGGCTGCCCTTTTGCTCCTGGAGCGACCGGCAATGTGGCAACGGAGGATGTCGTCTATATGCTGCAGCGCATGGGAATCGATACAGGAATCAACCTTGACAAACTAACAGAAGCAATTGACCTGATTACTCCCGCAGTCTCCAGACCAATCACTACAGGTTATTACCAATTGGCTAGAAAATCCAACTAATCAAACAGGCTCATTCTTCCGTTGAGGATTTCGTTTGGACTGGATAATTGAAAGGCATGGCTCTGTTCAGAAAAATCAATTTCCAGTTGTTCATCCAAAAATAAGAGTTTAGACTGTTCCAGCCAAATTGGCATTTCGTTCGTCATTACCGATATCTCATCGCTTCCCCTCTCCTGCTTGTCTGCAAGCCTGAGAGTGGGAATGCCGCTGAGAGAGCAGCCTTCGATGTCATACATCAGCTTCAGATCCAACTCCCTGCCTGCAAGCTTTTTTTTGATCTGCTCAGTTGCTTTTGGAGTAAGAGTTATATTTACCAACTTTTGCTCACCCTTTCTATTATTTTTAGATGGCTTTATTCTTTCACTTCAAACCGTATACTATTTAAAAGAGGTTCCCAAACGGAAGCTGGCTCGAATTGTACCCAGTTTCGAAAAACTGAGCGTTTAGAAACGAGTAAAGACCATCAAACATTTTTCTGTGATGGTACGTACTGCGTCAGGTCAATGAAAAACAACACAGGAAGATTCTAAACCGGGGGTACAACGGACTTCTGGTTTCAGTTTTCGAAACTTCCTGTTTCTTCTCCATCAATTTTCAACTTCCAAATTCCTTTTTCCGGAAAAGTCAGTTTCCCGCTGTATATATAAATAGGGCTGTTTGTTGAAGCATCCATCTGTTCGGTTTCTTGAACAAAAATATGCTCCGATACCGATTTTCCATTCTCGTTTATTAATTGTACATCAATTTTCTCTTTATCTTTCCCCGAACTTTCTATCGTTATATCTGTTTTCTTGCCAACTTCCATTTCTTTTGGAGATTTTTCAAGTGTATAGTACTCGGTTTTAGGGAATGGGGGCAAAACTTTCAATGAAAACTTATCGAATAATTGACCATCCACGTAAAACGAGAGCTGCCATAACCCTTCCTCGGGAAAAGGAGTAAATGATGTCAATATATGGGCATCATCTCCATTAAGCCCCTGCTGCGATAAAACCCCTTTTGACAATTGAAGGCTTTCGTTATGATTTGCCGCTTCTATTTCGTATTCTTTCCCAGCTAGCTTCTCAGGATTTCCCCAATAGAAAATCATCAGCTTGGCAACCCTTCTTGGATCTTCCGCAACGAAGTGGTCAAAGGTATTTAAAATCCCGACCTTGCCTTCCATTCCAAAAACCTCCTGCTTCGTATCCGGGAGAATAAATGACTGCCCTTGCGGTACACTTTCAAGATCCGTAAAACTCTCAGTTTTGTCCTCCATCGAGGTTTTCATTTGAAAAGATTGACTTTCTTCCTTAGCGGTTTCGCGGCCAATCCCCCCTTCAAGCAGTGAGAAAGCAAGTATCAATAAAATAGCTGAAAGAGAGAGGATCGCTGCAGCTGGCTTAAATCTATTTCTTTGATGAGTTCTATTCTGTTGCAGTTTCGATAATATATTTTGCCGCTGCTCTTTCGTTAATGAATATTTAGGAAGGCTCTTTAGACTTTCTTTGATTTGCTCCATTTCCCTCAAGATCAAACCCCTCCTCTTCTAAAAATTCCTTCAATTTTTTCAATGCACGGTGATAAGTAACATTAACATTGTTTGGGCTGCACTTTAATATTTCACCAGTATCATTGGATGACAGTTCCAAAATCCCCCGCAATATTACCACTTCTTTTTGCTGGGAAGAGAGTCTATCAATGGCATCATATAATTGCCGCTGTTCAAGACTTTGGATGATAATGTCCTCCGATCCAGGGACTTGCTCCCGATCCGCAATGAAATAGTGCCTGATTCTCTGCCATACTTTCTTTCTTCTGTAGCGGTCTATTACAATATTTCTAGCAATGGCTATGAGCCAGGTTTTTGGATGAGAGTTCCCCTTAAATTTGGATAATTTATTCATTGCGATTAAAAAGGTATCCTGCACCAGGTCCTCCACATCTGTAAATCCTGTATAGTAAATAAGGAAACTGGTAATATCTCTTTCATATTTCTCAAACCAGTCTTCAATCGAATACTCCTTCACACTGTCCCTCCTCTCCTTTATATATTAGACGATTATAGATCAATTACCTTACACTTTTCATGAAAAAATAAAGAAGGCTTTAAAGGCAAGGTTCCGGAGACAGAATGGAAAATCAAAAACGCGGAGATGGATTATCCCCGCGTGCATATGTCTTTTTATTTAATTCGCTTTTGGCATATCGGTTGCTGCTTCTTTTTTAATATAATATTTTCCTTGGGTTGCAACTGCCAATATAATCGTCAATACGAACGCCAATATTCCTGCGAAGAAGGCTGCAAACCCTTCCAAGAAACTCCCCATCAATCCAAATGCGGCAATCGTTCCAACGACGCTGGAAATAATCAATGAAAGAACGCCTACCGGATTCCAGGCATATAAATATTCCTGACGGTATTCAAAATAATCCGGACCGATCTTGAGCATTTTTTTAACGACAAATGCATCGCAGATGACGATGGCTGCCCAAGCAAATAGAAATACGCCCTGGAATGTCAGCAACGGACCGAGATGATCCATGACGCCAGCCAGCATGCAGGCAACCGCAGCTGCGGCTGTGAAAAACACCCAGAAATTCCTCCCTGGCTTGAAACGGAAAACATTTTCAAAGAAGTTCGCCAACGAAAGTGAACCGCTGTACAGATTGGTAATATTAATTCGCAATTGAGTAAGGATTGTAAATAAGGCCCCAAAAATTCCAATCAATTGTACAAAATAGATGCCCGGATTTTCCTGCATGAAACGCGCGCCAAACCAGATTCCAATCAGACCCATCACGAAAAAGCATACAAGCGCCGGGATGAATCCTACCATGAAAACGCCCATTTTAAACTGGCTTGGTTTGATAAAACGTGCATAATCTGAAATAAGCAATGCGATAATTCCCACCAGACCGTTCATGATACCGATACAAGTAACAAGGGATGATCCTCCGACAGCCATACCCTCTGGAAGCACACCCCAGAGACTGCCCACATATTCAGGCTCAAGTCTTGAAGCAACGACAATCCCAGCCCCCATCAAAATAACAAATATCGGCAGTGTCCACTTTTGCAGCTTATCAAGCTGCTTCACCCCAAACCAGTTGAAAGGAACAACAGCCAATCCGAAAAATATCATTAAAGACCAAACAGGAATACCTGGAATATATTCATGAACAGCATAAGCCATGATAGCCCCTTCGATGGCACAATACATAATGAAGTTCAAAGCGTAAATAAGGGATGTGATAGACGCTCCAATATAGCCGAAGCCGCCTCCTCTGGCCATCAAGTTCACATTCAGTCCGGATTTACCCGCAATGTAGGCGATTCCAATTCCCAAAACACCTGCAATGATGGTGGCATAGATTTCAGCGAGCAAAGCGTTCACCGCTCCGAAGCTTACGGTCATCAGACTCCCCATTTGCATAAATAGCATAGCTGTAGCCACACCCAGCGTCACATTCGTGATGCTCCACCAGTTCATCCGGTAATGTTCAGGCACGCGCTCTAATGCGTAATCCTCTTTTTTCTCTTGCTTCTCTATGATCTTTCCATCATTTTTAATTACTTCCGCCACACTGTTTCCCCCTCTTATTTTATACTCATATAAATCTTCCTGAAAAATAGTTTGTGTCCTTTTTCCCAGTCACCTTTCCCTCCTTCCCTTAGCAAATAGTAATCGCTTACATCAAAGGGGGCACCTGACCACCTTGATGAAGAACATATCGCAATAATCATACCAACATATGAATTTAGGCCTATTTTTTATAAAAAGCGACAGAAACCTTTTGCTTATCTGCTAAAAGACGAATATGTGATATGAAAGATCACGTTTCGTCATCAAGGATAATCGTTCAATTTTGCAATACACTTTTCACTTTTGCAAAAAATCTAATAATTGAATGTACCTTGGGGATATCTTACTCAAGGAAAAAATAAATAAGAGGAACGCACCTTTATACAAATTCCGGGCCATTATCATAATCAAATGTGTTCGATTCTGTTCAGTAAAATACGCCAGACGGTTCATGATCCGGAACATTTTTGCAAATTATCAAAATGGTGGATTTTGTCTGGCATCTGGAATGGGTCTCTTTAATCGCTTCTACCAATTGTTTCATCAAGCGTCTCAAGCTTTTGCTTACACAATTTTTTCACGTATACATTCGCTTACCACGGGAGCATTGGCGAATGTCATTTTGATTTTGCTTCGTTAAATCATCTACTCTTCTTGCAAGTCGTTTGAAGCAGAGCCATGCCCAAAAGCGCCATTACTCAATATAACGGCGCTCGTTTGCTGAATTGCACATTCCATCAAGTTAATTCTGAAAAGAAACATAACCATATAGGGACTGAGACATCATTAGAAAGTTCTTTTTGCTGTTCTTGATCACTATTATCTTCATAACTGTTTTCGATAGAGCTGAACAACTTACCGCATTAACCGTACCAAAAGAAAAACCACTGCCAAAGGTATCCCCCTAACGCTAACGATGCACTAACCATGAAAATCCCTCAAAAATCCAGTACATCCATATTCCATATATTGTCCTCTGACATGTCACAGCTTTATGAATCTGTGCTATTCATAAAAAATTCATTTTGTTCATCTACACCTAAAACGACCTTATCAAGTGTTATTTTCAGTGGGAAGATTTTAGATTTTTTTTCCGAGAACAACCACCTTCTACCGATGCTAGTTAAAATAATGAAAACCCCGTTTTTGTTTTCTTGCATGAAATGTAAAGAAGAATGAGTAATTGGTTCATTATCACTTTCCAAAATGTTGATTGCTTTCAATTGTTCGCCGACCTTTGGCGCATCTTTTACAACTAAACCAATTTCACTGATATTCAAAATATGATTTACCGAAAATGGTGATTCATTCATCGGATTCTCCTTATATCGTGCAATGAGTTCAACAATATTTCCTGATGGATCTTCAAAATAACAAGCATGTGCAGGCCAAAATGAGAAGTCTGCCTCATCTTCTCCATCCTCTAATAACAGCGTTGTTTTTCCTTTCAACCATGCCTTTGCTTCTTGAAATTGATTGGATGGAATATTGAAAGCAAAATGGTAATAGGGGGCCCCTGCTACATTTTTATTGGTAAATTCTAAAATGCTCGTTCCCACTTGGATTTGAAAACCATATGGACTTTCACCATGAAGGGCAAAACCTAAACATTCCGTATAAAATTCTTTCATTGTTTCTAATTGAGTAGTTTTTAACGTTAGCAACTTGATTTCCATAAAAAATATCCCCTCCTAAAAATATAGTAATCATGATAAACGAGCCCTTAAATATTTACTTCTATAGTTTAATATCCATAGAACTTCTCCTTTAATCAAATTTTTTGATTTATTGAACTCTTACCTTTTCATCTTATGATAAAATACATTAATTCCCAGTATTAAACGAACATATATTCCCATATAATATAGATGCGAATATACGTTCTGTTACGAAGGTGGGAGATAACTGAATGAAGAACAAAGTGATTTTCCTTACAGACATCCAATCGTTCTACGCATCAGTTGAAAAGGTCCGTGACCACTCATTAAAGGATAAACCTGTAATCGTCGCAGGAGATCCAGAACGCAGAAGCGGAATTGTTCTAGCTGCATGTCCATTAGCAAAAAAATTCGGCATTACTACTGCCGAGACTTTAGGATCTGCAAAGCTAAAGTGTCCTCATGTAGAAGTGGTCCGTCCTCACATGCAGCTATATATCGATGTATCTATTCAGCTTGGCAAAATCATGGAACAATTTACTGATTTAGTCGAACCATTTTCAATAGATGAGCAGTTCATGGATGTCACGGGCAGTCAAAGAATATTTGGTCATCAGTTTGAGATGGCTAAAAAATTGCAAATGAAAATACTGAATGATATAGGCGTCTACTCAAGAATCGGCATCGGTCCTAATAAAGTGCTGGCCAAAATGGCATGCGATAATTTTGCCAAGAAAAATAAGGTTGGCATTTTTCGATTAGATGAAAATAATATCGATCGACTATGGGAATTACCAATTGAAAAGACACTTGGTGTAGGTAAAAAAATGGGGAAGCACTTGCGAGGAATGGGAATTTCTACAATTGGAGGATTGGCTAAATTTCCAGTTGAATTGCTGAAGAAAAGATGGGGCATTAATGGAGAGGTTTTATGGCAAACAGCCAATGGTATCGACTATTCGCCGGTCACTGTCAAGACGCATAATCAACAAAAAGCTGTTGGCCATCATATGACCTTGCCCAGAGACTACACGAAAATAGAGGACATAAAAATAGTACTCCTGGAGTTATGTACCGAGGTCGCTCGAAGATGTCGAAAAAAAGGGTATATGGGTGTAACAATATCATGTAGCGTCAGAGGTGCAGACTTTGATTATCCTACTGGATTTAATCGACAAGTGACGCTTCCAGTTCCAACCAATTACGACCTGGACATTTTTCAGGCGGCATACAAATTACTTATAAAATACTGGGATCGCGAACCCATCCGAAGTTTAGGAGTGTCTCTGTCTCACCTTCAGCCATCTCATCAGTATCAGATCGATTTATTTGACAACTACCTTTATCGAGAGCAGTTGAATACAGCGCTAGATAAAATCTGGGATAAATATGGACGTACTGCTATATATAGAGCCTCATCCATCACAAGTGCCGGGCAAGCTCATGAGAGAGCGTACAAAATTGGAGGTCATTATAAATGAGAGTTAATAAGCTCACTCCTGGTTACAATTTACGTTGGGAATCAAGTAGAATGATGCTGCCTGAACATAGGGAACAGTTATTGGAGGAGATGCGTAAACAGCAAGAATTTATCCCTGCTATACTAGACAACGATCAACTTCAAGAAATCGATCGTGTAATCGTTAAATCGATTGAAACAAGGCAAGCTGTTACAATTACTTATGCAAAAAAACATGGGCCTGCTTACTTTTTTGGGTGGATTCAAAAAGTAGATATAAATGAAGGTTGGTTAAAAATGTTTCATAATGCTGATACTCTTACTATTCCCTTTAAGAGGATTATAAATGTTGAAATCAATGGTTAAGCTGATTATAATGATTGACCTATATAACGCTATTTGCCAACAAAAAACCAAGCGGTATGTTTGGCTTTGGCTGAAGAAAAGATCAAGTAGGAGGGGAAGAATCAAATGCGCTTTGGCGTATTTGCGCCCAGATTTTATCGAGCTCCGCTCGATAAATTTCCTCTAAAAATCTGTAGCATCCGCCGGAGGCTTTAACTTTATTTAGCCGGGATTTGAACCCCCGCTGAATGGAATACCAATAGGCATTCATCTCACCACTTACAGAAGCGGGAGACTTCTGCTGAATGAAGTTAAACTCTCTATAAAAAGCTGATTATGCTATAATTTTCCTCATACAATAGAATGGCTCTCTCAAGGGCGGTCTGGCTCATCCCCAATGAAAGGGGGTGATGCTTATGACGGTATTTGAAGCTTTATCACTTTAAATGGACTATTATTAACGATAAAAAAAGTATTTGCTTCTAAATTCAGATGGGTATCCAGTAAAACCTGTAGTTAGATATCTAAAATACTTAGATCATACGGGTAAATCTGATAACACGCTTAAGACTTACTGTTATCACCTAAAACTTTATTACCAATTTTTGAAGCAATCAAAAAATTTTATACGGACTTGGATTTAAATCTATTGGCCTGCTTTATTAGCTGGCTAAGAAATCCTAATCAGTTATGACGCTGTTAAAAATATATTGTTCAAATTGTCCCATCAATATGATGTACATTTAGATATCGTTCAAATACCTGATTTTGATGATGAAAGCTTTATTGATCATCATTATGAGGAAATGGAAAACATTGATAGTACTGATGAACATATAGTATTAAAATTATACGGTAGAGATTTAATAAATTATTACCATCGAGCAATGAATATGGAAGAAAGTGAGTTCAAATATCTTGCTTATTATCAAATCTTGGAGTGCATTTTTGATAAAGTTCATTTGTATGCAACTGTTCAAGATGTAAAACATATCATAAATTCTGATTGGTTTTCAAAGCACAGTAATGAGGATATAAAGATAGTTATAGAAATGGTAGATACATATAATAAAAAACGAAGTGACCGTGAGAAATTAACACTTGTTTTGGAAAATTATTTTAGAGGAAGTTTGCATCATAATGCATTTTTAACTGCTAATAGGTCAATCATTAATATATTAAAAGAAATGAAATTTATTAAAGATGACAAAGAACTTAAAGATTTAAAAAAAGTAGTTGATATCATTTACGACTTCATATGTAAGTGTACCCATTCAAACAGAACATTCCCAGTTAAAAGGAATTTTGAAAATTCAAATCATGAATTAAAGAATTACATTCAGCTAATAAAAAAGTTAACTGAAAAAAATATTATTAATTATGAAAAAAGATAAGGATTCATTATATTATTCACCAATCGGGCGCGATTATGGAATATGATGGCTAACGACTTTGAATCGTTAGTCATTTTTGTGCAGAAATAATAAAGTTGTTTAATTTACAATAAAGTCATTTAAAAAAGAATATAGTTGTTTAAAAATCCTTATTCCACGAACGGAGCAGGTTAGTGGAAGCAATAGTAATTAAGTTTGACTGGGAAAATTGTCGATGATATTAAAAAAGACACCGAAGTGTCTTATGTTTTTCAAATTAAGCATACCGATAAAATGAAATTTAATTACTTAACATTATGCTTATCTTGGGAGCGAGGTATTTTATCGGTGAGTGTATACAAACCATGTAATGCTTGCTGTTAATAATGCTGACGAAATCAAAGCTGTAAGAACACTATATGTTCGCCAAATAAGTATCGTTGACCAATCGAAAGCACAGCACAGTATACCCAGGGCAATCGTAGCGATCAGGAAAATAACTGTTACGATTATTCTCTTTTTTGTCATTGGCTGGCGCTCATTCGTTTTCCTTCTGCGTAATCCTAAGAGAAATAGCAAAACGGCCAATAGGCAAAGAATAATTGTGATAGACGACAAAATGATATCCAAAAGCTGTGTGCCGCTTATTTCATATGACTGAGTTAGATTGCCATCTAATATATCTTTAACTTTTAGTACCATGCTTCTATTGATATTTGCGCCGTTGGTCAGCAAGCAGATGGCTGTTCGTTCATTTAGCAGTATGACCACTTCGGTTCCGAAATTGGGATTGCCCCCTGGGTGCTCTATAATCGTTTGGTCGGCGTTTACCGACCAGCCTGCCGCATAATACATATCGTTGACAGCCGAAACAGACATATCACCCCTATGTGATTTTTCGATAACCGTGTGAAATATTTCGGGTATGTCCTGCACGATACCCATCTGTATGCCCATCCAACGCGCCATATCTTTTGTATTAGAAATGATGTAGGCTGCGGGTTTATTCCCAGCATAATCCGGAGCATTAAATGGAGTTGTCATAAAAAAGGAAGAACGGTAGCCCTGTGCCAACTGTCCGGTGGCTTGAGCATCTTCTTTATAAACATACGTCTGGTGAAGACCCAACGGCTGAAATACCTGTTCTCTCATAAAGTCTTCATAGCTTTGTCCCGACACAATCTCAATAACCAGACCTAATACGTCATAATTAACAGTTCCGTAATTATACTGTTCACCGGGAGGGAACGCCAATTCAGCATCCACGAGCATTTCCACAGTCTTTTGCAACATATCCGGTGTATTGCCTTGTGGAATATTTTGAGTATGCCTAATATTTGTTAGACCACTGGTATGGTGAAGAAAGTTATTTAGTGTAAGGCTTTGCATATCAACAGGTTTCCCTTGATACTTTAACGTAAACCAAGGTAAATATTTTTGGACAGGGTCAGTCATTGAGAGCAGCCCTTGCTCTTCCAACAGCATAATACCCATACCGGTAAAAGCTTTACTGACCGAGGCTAACTCATAGAGTGTATTTTCACTTGCAGACAACCCCTTTTCACGGTCTGCATACCCTGAAGAAAAGTAGAACACTTCATCATCAGCAAGTATTGAGATTGACATTCCCGGCACACCTGATATACGACAGGCATCATCTAGCAACGCTTGTATTGCCGCAGATTTCGAATCTGACAACGCATAACTTTGTGTTGCGAATCCTGAGAATAATATAAATATCGTTAATACAAAAACAATAATCTTTTTCATAAACTCTCCTTTTTGAAAAATTATAAGAGAATAATATAAATAACCTGCTTTTACAACTACTAAACTAAACTAAATTTTAATTTATCTTTCTATTCACCTATATAATATCAAGTAATTGTGAAGAGTTACACTTAACCGAACAGAACTTTAAAGAGCCTTGCTACGTAGAATGTAGTAAGGCTCTTAGCTTTTAATAATCAAAATTCAATAACTTTATTATCATTATACAATTTTTAAATCATTCTTTAAATACATGTCTATAATGAAAGAACACACTTAAATTTATGATAGCTTTTGGCGCATTAATCGCCTTACTGTCGCAAGACAAAAAGAAATAGACCTCCCTTGAGACCTGAACAGTTTTAGGGATTGGTCTATTTCGTTGAACAATCTGAGCCATCCGTCCTTAGGCAAGGGCGACTATTGTACAAGGCCGTAAGTGTTGGTAGCACTTGCGGTCTCTTTTTACCTTTAGTAGTTCTTACCTTTTTTATAACATATTTTTTCACCGAATTAAATATGCATACAATAACTAGCGTTTAGTAATGGCTTGATGTTTCAAAGCAGTAAGCGACTTTTTCCACAACAGATTTATTATAACTCTTTCGTGTGAGCTTTGATGCAGAGCTTTTTTGTTCAGCAAACTCACCCAATCCGGATTCTTAGGCCAAGTTTTCCTGCCCACTTCCTTCGGATTCAGCATCGCCGTAAACACCCTTCTTGTGCCTTCACAACTTGGAACCGCCCGCCCATAATTGAGCATGAATGGTGGGGATACAGCAGTTTTTGCGCTCCTCCCCATTAATGGGATCATTTTGCTGCTGCGACTGGTTCTTAACAATTAGCATTACGGGCACCCATAGCTCCACCAAATTACTTTTTAAAAAATGCTTTTTTTCCAAGGCGTTCAACAAGACTTGGAAATAAAGTGTACAGGATGCTTCCTACGTTCATCCATCCCGGTAAATTGATCTCCCTGCGTTTCTTGAGCATCGCATCCACAACCTGTTCAGACACCCTTTCAGTGGAAAGTATATGCCGGCCTAAATTCTTGACATAGTTTCCACTTGGATCTGCAAGTTCAAAAAAATTCGTAGCCATTGGTCCCGGATTAACAGCGGTCACAAACACGTCATCTCCAGCCAGCTCCATCCGCAAACTGTTTGTGTAGCCCAAAACAGCATGCTTCGTTGCCGAATAAACACTTGATTTCGGAGTGGCTAGCTTCCCTGCTTGAGAAGAAATGTTGATGATATGCCCGTTTTTCCTTCTTCTCATGGAAGGAATCACTTCTTTTGTGCAGACTATCATGCCCACAACATTAACGGCAAACATCCCCTCTACATCTGCTGGTGTCACGTCTTTTGCCTCCGCAAATATTCCATATCCTGCATTGTTGACCAAGACATCGATGTGACCAACTTGTTCAAAAATATCCCGGAAAACTGCGGGGATATCCTCATGCCTGGAAAGATCCAGATTTAAGGGCAAACAGTCTACACCGTACTTTTCGCGGATGTTTTCAGCCATCTGTTTCAGCTTTTTTAGATTACGAGCAAGGAGTACAAGATTGGCACCTCTTGCTGCACATCGATAAGCAATCTGTTCTCCCAGGCCGCCTGAAGATCCGGTAATCGCAACCGTTTTCCCTTTTAAGCGCTCATTTTTTCTCATTGTCTATTCTCCATCAGGCAGAAAAATAAGCCGTACCATCATCGTTTATTCGCTTCGTAACTGCTTCGTTTGAGATAAGATAGTCAAGCTGTGCTGTCGTCTCCGACAATGTTAAGCCAAGTTGCTTTTCATAGACAGCAGGAAATAGGATCTTCGTTAGTTCAAAGGTTGTGAGCGGCTTTTCCTTCAGAAGCTCCAGCACTTGCATGGATCGGTCGTGCTGTCTGGAAAGCCGGCGTTCAATCAGTTCATGCGTCTTTTTCACTTCTGGACCGTGACCTGTAAAGACTTCGCGAATCTCCACACCCAACATTCTGCGAAGAGACTCATTATATTGAAGCTGCGGCTTTGGGCGCTCCTTTAAAGGGTCAAGAGGAGGCTCAAGGAGCGGATTGGAAGAAATCGTTGCCAGGATATGATCCCCCGCAATCAACGTTCCATCCTTCTCACGGTAAAAAACCAAATGGCTTTGTGCATGTCCCGGTGTCTCAAATAAAGTCCAATTTTCAAATCCCGGAATGACATCTCCTTCTTCAATTTCATAAGTCAGCGCACGTTCCGCCGAATATCGTAGAGGCGATTTCAAAGCTAAAAGCATCTTCTCAACATCCCCCTCTATCCCAAATTCGGTAAACAACCGACTGTAAAACAGATCATAGGATTTTAGAAAATCTTTGTCTTTTTCAATCCATGGGCGAACGTACGGATGACCATATACAGGAATATCTTCCGGCAGCCATTCAAGCAGCCCGACATGGTCTGGATGGTGGTGTGTCAATACAACTTGTTCAATATCTTTTGGTTCATAGCCTGTTTCTTTGAGTTGCTTCTTAAATGATTCCCATGCTTCTTCGGTTTTGACACCTGCATCAACCAAAGTCAGAGAATCTCCTTTGATAAGATAAACATTAACGTCTCCAACTGCAAATGGTGTTGGTAAAACCAGCTTGTTAATTTTTTCGTCCATACATACCCCTCAACTTCATTATTTTAAAAAAAGAATGAATAACTTAAGTATGTATAGTTTATCTATTTTTGCCTATAATGTCATTATATTTGGATAGGAATAGAGAATTGTGCCCCAAAACCCCTTGACAATTTTTCATTCTGTCAGCATAATCATATATAAAATTAAGTTAAAATAAGCGATGATCGGGATTAGTAGATAAGCAATGATGAAAGAGATTGGAGTCCAGCGGCTGGAAGGCTCCATCATCCACTATTTTATCGAACCTGCCCAAGTGAGCTGTCAGCCAAAACTGACCGTTCCCCTGCGTTACAGGGTTTTGAGATAACTGCCACCATTGGCAGTTAATAAAGGTGGTACCGCGAAAGTCAACCCTTTCGTCCTTTGACGGATGAAAGGTTTTTTTGTTTTTAATTAGAGAACATAAGTTAGAAGCATTGACTTAAGCGTCTAGCCCTTAAAGAGCCCTTTGGCTGCTGAAAAACCGCTTCTCAGGGCTTTATTGGGATGAACAGGCGCTTGCGCTTTTCTAAATGGAGGGAAAAACACATGAAAATATCATTCATCGGAGCCGGATCCATGGCAGAGGCTATCATTGCCGGTTTAATTGAAAAAAATATTTGTAGGGGTGAAGACGTCTTTGTCACCAACCGCGAAGACCGAGAGAAATTGGAGCAACTGGAACGCCGTTACGGAATCCAGCCGACATATGACATGGAAGGACTGTTCCAAGGGGCTGACATGGTTATTTTTGCAGTAAAGCCAAAAGATGCGGATTCCGCCCTTCTGAAAATCCAACCATACATCCAAGAGGATACCTTTTTCATATCAGTCATGGCTGGAATATCCATCGCATTTATAGAAGAAAAATTGAAAGCTGAATGTGCTGTTGCAAGAGCCATGCCGAATACTTCCGCAAGCGTAGGAAAATCGGCCACAGCTGTTTCATTCAATCAGCGTGTATCTGATAATCAAAAGGAGTTGGCGGCTACAGTATTTTCATCGATCGGAATAACGGCTGTTGTCGAAGAGACCAAGCTCGATGCCATAACAGCCCTTTCCGGGAGCGGTCCTGCTTACATCTACTATGTGGTGGAAGCCATGGAGAAGTCCGCCTGGGAAATCGGCCTTGATTCAAATATGGCAAAGCAGCTTATTCTCCAAACATTGGCCGGGGCCGTAGAAATGCTGAGTTCCTCAGATTGCGAAGCTGCCGAGCTGCGCAAAGCTGTAACCAGTCCAGGTGGTACAACAGAAGCCGGCATCAAAGTACTCCAGCAAAATAATGTGGAAGAAGCCTTTATCCAATGCATCAAGGCAGCGGCGGAACAATCAAAACGTTTGGGTCAAATCCACGAATCGAAACACCTAGTCTGAGGCCTGCTATTGGGTTTCTTTCTCCCCCTCTTGTTATAATAAAAAAGACAAATGACGAAAGGGGCTTTTTACTGAATGGCAATAAAACTATTTGATCCATATGAAATAAACAATGTAATTTTGAAAAATCGCATTGTCATGTCTCCTATGTGTATGTACTCCTGCTATAATGAAGACGGCTTGGTCAATGATTGGCATTATACCCACTATACGAGCCGTGCCGTTGGGCAGGTCGGCTTGATTATCGTGGAGGCGACTGCGGTCACTCCCCAAGGAAGGATAAGCCCGCAGGATTTGGGTATTTGGAGCGATGAACATGTGGGAGGATTGACAAAGCTTGTAAACATGATCAAAGCACATGGAGCAAAAGCAGGTATCCAAATCGCTCATGCCGGCAGAAAAGCCGAGCTTGAAGGCGAAATCCTGGCACCTTCCGCACTCCCCTTCAATGAAAAAATGAAGACACCGAAAGAAATGAGCATCTCTGATATAAAAGAAACGGTCAAAGCGTTTGGAAAGGCCGCCGAACGGGCCAAACAAGCCGGTTTTGACATCATTGAAATTCATGGAGCTCATGGCTACCTGATCAACGAGTTCCTCTCTCCAGTTACCAATCATCGGACGGACGAATATGGCGGAACCATGGAAAACCGCTACCGCTTTTTAAAAGAAATTATCACAGAGGTAAAAGCTGTATGGGACGGTCCGCTCTTTGTCCGGGTCTCAGCCAATGACTATCTTGAAGCGGGCTTAGCTCCATCCCATTATGTAACGATAGCCAAATGGATGAAAGATGACGGAGTCCATTTAGTTGATGTCAGCTCGGGAGCTGTCGCACCAGCGAAAATTTCAACATATCCTGGCTATCAGGTCCCATTTTCCGAAAAAATCAAACATGAAGCAGATATCCCGACTGGTTCTGTCGGTTTGATCACTACGGGAATTCAAGCAGAAGAAATATTGCAAAATAACCGTGCCGACCTTATCTTCCTTGCACGCGCCCTTTTAAGAGATCCATACTGGCCAAGGATCGCAGCGGAAGAACTTGGTTATGAAATTGAACCTCCGGTGCAATATAAGCGGGGATGGTAATGAGAAAAGCGAAAGCGCCTGTTCATCGACGTACAGACTGGAGCAATTCTGACGAGATAAAGGAAACACGCGTAGCAAAGCGGAGCGATGTTGACTTATCGTAGGAAGAAGCGTGAAGTCTGCTAGTCGATAGGCGCTGCAGCTAGACAAATAAGAAAAGCGGAGGGCGACGTTTAGCGACGTACAAACTGGACAGATCCTGACGAGATAAAGGAAAAAGAGAAGCGGAGAGTGCCTGCTTATCGGCGACAAGCATAAGACGGACGCTGAAGAAGGCGTAGTTTGCCTTCAGCAGCGTTTGGCTTATGACCTCGAGCCGATGGCACTCGCAGCTGGACAGCACGGCGAAGCCGTAGGCGAACCGATGTTGACTTATCGTAGGAAGGAAAAGGTTGTGCTAGTCGCTGAGCCCGAGATGGCGACGTTAGCGACTTCAAGATTTTCATTTGAGAATAGCCATACCTTCATTCAGAGGGTATGGCTATATTCGCAAAATCAGAAACTACTTTTGTTTCATGGAAGACTGACTGCGCTTCTTTCTCCAGCCGATCCCAGTCCTCCTTGGTATATCTGGAGCTGATATGGGTCAGGCAAAGAAGCCGCGCATTCGCTTCGCGGGCAATAGCAGCCGCTTGAAGCGTAGTAGAATGGAAGTATTCCTTTGCCATTTCTTCATTTTCTCCTGAAAAAGTGGATTCATGAACGAGCAGGTCCGCATCCCGCGAAAGTTCAACAGCGTTTTTACAGGGGCGTGTATCTCCCAGTATAGCGAGGACACGACCTTTTTGAGGCGGTCCGACAAAGTTACTTCCATTGACGGTTCTTCCATCATCAAGTGTGACCGTCTCCCCGTCCTTCAGCCGCTTATAAATAGGACCAGGTGGTATCCCCGCTTCCAAGAGTTTCTTTGCATCTAGCGTACCTTGTTTGTCCTTTTCAGTAATCCGAAATCCAAAGCTCGGAACAGCATGATCCAAAAGTAAAGCCTCGATCTTAAACTGAGAATCTTCGAAAATTGTGCCGTCAGCAAACTCTATGATAGTGAGTGGGTATTTCAAGTGCGTTCCGCTCACTTTGAGCGAAACCTCAAGAAATTCCAGAATCCCCTTCGGACCGTAAACAGTGAGTTCTGATGTACCGCCCTGAAAAGAGCGGCTTCCCAATAATCCCGGCAAACCAAAAATATGGTCACCGTGAAGATGGGTAATGAAGATTTTTTCGATTTTTCTTGGTTTTAAGGATGTATGCAGGATTTGGTGCTGCGTAGCCTCGCCGCAATCAAATAACCAAACTGCATTTCTTTCTTCCAAAAGCATTAAGGCCAGTGCAGATACGTTCCGCAATTTTGCCGGAACCCCTGCGCCAGTGCCAAGAAACAGAAGGTTCATCAGTTCACCCGCTTTCTATCTTAATCTTATACATATTGATGGGATCACCAGCATCAAGCTGAATTCACCCAGAACATTTCAACGGAATATATTATCGCGGAGGTGTTGTTCATGAAACGCGCCAATATCGAAGACTATTTGGAAAAAGGAATGTACGGCACGAAGCAGACAAAGCTTGAAGAACGAAAGAAGTTTCTCGGTACCATCAGGGAAAGGATAGTCGTCGCCCTTACAAAAAGCCAGGTAATGGAACCGAGCATCTATCCCGAGGTTGAAAAAATGATGAACGAACATCCGAAAACGACCCTCTTGCTAAATGGCGAACTGGGTTATTCCTTTTTATCCGATTATATACAAAAGGCACGCCAAAAGAAAATCCCTTTTTCTATAGTAAAGGACAAAGACCATTGCACGGATATCGGGCTTGTTCTTACCTATCAGCATGCTATTGATAAAAAGGATATTTATATCAAAAAGCGACCACCCAAAATCCCTGAGTCCCAAAAGAAAACAAAGAGTAAGCAAGCTCCCCTTTCTCTCATTAAGCGGATATTTAAGAGAAATTGATCAGGGTTTCTTTTTATCTTCAGGGCTGGAGTCTTGCACACCTATATTCAGAATCGAAGGGCCATATTTCTTTTTCATTTGATGGATCGCATCATATAGTGGCTCTTTTTTTGCTTCTTTTTCATAAGAGAACAAGCTTAGTTGTTCAAAAGCATGATCCGCTTTTAACAAGTCTTGGCCAGTAATTCCCAACAGCCGAACTGGATGGCCATTCCAATTTTTTATAAACAGCGTCTTAGCAGCTTTGAAAATATCATGGGGTTCAACGATAGGATTTTCAAGCATCCGGCTTCTGGTAATGGTCTCGCGATTTTTATATTTGATCATGACAGAAACATTTTTTGTCACATACTGCTTCCTCTTCAGTCTAACCGTCACATTGGCTGAAAGTTTTTCCAGTACAGAAAGAAGTTCGGATTGATTGGAAATATCCCTTGGCAATGTAATTGAGCTGCCGATGCTTTTATTCACAGCTGCAGCTTCTGGATCTACTTTCCGGGGGTCTATTCCGTTTGCCCGTTCTTTTAGCTGGACCCCGCGGATGCCTATGACGGATTGAAGCTGCAAATCATTAGCATGGGCCAGATCCTTGATCGTTTTCACTTTGATTGTTCCCAGTTTTTCTGCTGTTTTTTCTCCTACCCCATGCATTTCGATAACCGGTAAAGGCCATAGGACGCCCGGTATATCCCTTTTCCTCAAAATAGTGATTCCCAGTGGCTTTTTCATATCCGAGGCCATTTTCGCAAGAAACTTATTGGGAGCAATTCCAATACTGCATGGCAGATCTAGTGTATTTAATAAATCCTTCTGGATCATTTCGGCTATCTGAACCGGACTCCCCAACTCTTGACAATCTGTAATATCAACATATCCTTCATCAATGGATACAGGTTCGACGAGGTCGCTATACCTTCGTAAAAGGTCGAAAATAGCTCTTGAAACAAGCCGGTAACGCTCGTGGTTTGGTTGTTTGACGATGAGCTTCGGACAAAGCTTCTTCGCCTCCCAAAGCTGCATCGTCGTTTTAACTCCGTATTTCCGTGCTTCGTAGCTGCATGTGACGATAATCCCTTTTCTTTGTTTGGCATCGCCTGCAATCGCTAAAGGCTTTCCTTTCAAAGAAGGGTCATCCGCAATTTCAACCGAAGCGAAAAAGCTGTTCATATCTACATGAAGAATTACCCGCCCGCTTTTCGGATACAATTTCTTCATCTCTTCATCCATCCCTAATTGGCTGCCACTTCTTCAATCACTGCAACAACCATTTCAGTCAGTTTATTCAATTCCGCGATTGGCATCCGTTCATTCGTTGTATGAATTTCCTCATATCCGACACCTAAATTCACCGTCGGAATGCCAAATCCTGCAATGACGTTGGCATCACTTCCGCCGCCACTTGCCAATAGACGTGGCTTGCGACCAACCTTTTGAGCGGCTTTTTTAGCGATTTCAACAACATAGTCACCATCTGAAAACTTGAAACCAGGGTACATGACATGTATTTCAACATCTGCACTTCCGCCCAGCTCCTTCGCAGCCTCTTCAAAAGCCGCCTTCATTTTTTTCGTCTGGGCGATCATTTTTTCCTCAACAAGAGAACGCGCTTCAGCCAGTATATCCACACGATCAGCCACGATATTCGTTGCTTTCCCGCCTTCAAACCTTCCTATATTGGCTGTCGTTTCTTCATCGATCCTGCCAAGTGGCATTTTGGCAACTGCTTTGGCAGCAATCGTGATGGCCGATACACCTTTTTCCGGGGCGACACCGGCATGAGCTGTTTTCCCATGGATCACCGCTTCTATTTTTGCTTGGGTTGGAGCAGCCACTATGATATCCCCAACAGGTCCGTCACTGTCCAAAGCAAAACCGTACTCAGCTCTAACAAGCTTCGAATCAAGAGCTTTGGCACCGACTAAACCGGATTCTTCCCCTACAGTAATGATAAATTGGACATCTCCATGCTGGATGCTATTTTCTTTCAAAATCCTCACAGCTTCCATCATGGCTGCAAGCCCGGCTTTATCATCAGCACCGAGGATTGTCGTTCCATCCGTCACCACATATCCATCTTTAATGGACGGATTTACTCCGTTGCCCGGCATGACCGTATCCATGTGTGAAGTAAAATAAATGGGCGCTACATTGTCTTTTGTTCCTTTAAGGGTACAGATTAAATTTCCAGCCCCATGGCCCGTCTGTCCCTTCGTATCATCCTCATATACCTCCACACCAAGCTTTTCGAACTTAGTCTTGAGCAGCTTGGAAATTTTCGCTTCATTTTTTGTTTCCGAGTCAGTCTTCACTAATTCGAGAAATTCATCCAGCAATCTCTTTTCGTTTATCATATTTTCTCCTCCTGTCTAAAGTGGAATATTTCCGTGTTTTTTCCGCGGCCTGTCTTCCTGCTTATTATGCAGCATTTCCAAAGCCTGAATCAATTTCAGCCTTGTCTCGCGGGGATCAATGACATCATCTACCATACCTTGGGCAGCCGCTACATACGGATTCGCAAATTTTTCCCGATACTCCTCAATCTTTTGATTTCTTGTCTCATCAGGATGTTCGCTTTGATCGATTTCACGGGCAAATATAATATTTGCCGCTCCTTGTGGCCCCATGACCGCTATCTCTGCATTGGGCCAAGCAAAAACCAAGTCAGCACCAATGGATTTGCTGTTCAGTGCCACATAAGCCCCACCGTATGCTTTTCTCAAGATAACTGTAATTTTCGGGACAGTCGCTTCAGAATAGGCGTAAAGAATTTTAGCTCCATGTCTGATAATACCGCCATGCTCCTGCTTTACACCAGGGAAAAATCCGGTGACATCCTCAAACGTAATAATAGGAATATTAAAGGAATCACAAAAGCGGATGAACCTTGATGCTTTATCCGATGAATCAATGTCAAGGCCGCCCGCAAGAAATTTTGGCTGGTTACAAACGAGCCCAACCACTTCCCCCCGAATCCTAGCAAAACCAACGACAATATTTTTAGCGAATTCCTTCTGAACTTCAAAAAAAGAATTGTTGTCAACAACCTGACTAATCACATCGCGGACATCATAAGGCCTCACGGCATCATATGGCACAGCATCAGCCAAATCCGGCCTTAGCTCATCTCCGGCAATCCATTTCTCCCTCGTTGATTTTCCTAGATTATTTTGCGGGAGGTAAGTCATCAGCTTCCTCACCATGGCAAGGACCTCTTTCTCACTTTCTGCCCGGAAATGCGCATTTCCGCTTATGGTATTATGTACTTTGGATCCTCCGAGATCTTCAGATGAAATTTTCTCACCTGTCACAGTCTCTATCACTTTCGGCCCTGTGATAAACATTTGACTCGTCTTATCGACCATAAAAACAAAGTCGGTAATCGCAGGAGAATAAACAGCGCCTCCGGCGCAAGGCCCCATGATGACAGAAATTTGCGGAATGACTCCCGAATAGATCGCATTGCGATAAAAGACATGTCCATATCCGTCAAGTGATACAACACCTTCCTGGATCCGTGCTCCCCCGGAATCATTTAACCCGATAAAAGGGGCTCCATTTTTCGCAGCCAAATCCATCGCTTTTGCAATTTTTTCTGCGTGCATTTCACCAAGCGCCCCGCCGAAAACAGTGAAATCCTGTGAAAAAAGATAAACCGGCCGGCCGTTTATTTTCCCATACCCCGTGACAACGCCATCTCCCGGATACTTCATATCTTCTAGACCAAAATTCGAAGAGCGATGTTCTGTAAAAGGATTCAGTTCCACAAATGTTCCTTCGTCCAACAGCAATTCGATCCTTTCTCTTGCTGTCAGCTTTCCTTTTTCATGCTGCCTCGTAATCCGCTCGTCTCCCCCGCCAAGCTCTGCTTCCCTCCGACGATCATACAGTTCATTGATTTTATCGTAAATATCCGTCACTCACTTCTCCTCCATGTGTACTTTTTCACATAGTTCATACAAGACACCATGTCCAGATTTCGGATGCATAAACGCGACAAGAGATTTGCCTGCACCCTCTTTTGGTACTTCATCTACCATGCGGACACCTTTTTCTTTCAGTTCGGATATTCGTTCTTCGATGGAATTAATGCCAATTGCAATATGATGGATACCCTCTCCGCGTTTTTCTATGAATTTTGAAATTGGTCCGTTTTCGTTAAGCGATTCCAAAAGTTCAAGCTTCACGTTGTTCGCATCAATGAAAGCGACGCGAACTTGCTGGGATTTCACTTCCTCAACAGCTGTACAGCGAAAACCGAGCGTTTCTGTGTAAAACGCCAATGCTTCGTCAATCGATTTGACTGCTATGCCGATGTGATCCACTTTTTTCATGCGTTTGACCTCCGTTCCGATGATTCATCCCTTGGCAGCAGAGTCATTTTACATGCTTGTCTCATTAAAATATTCCATATAGAATAGAATGTAAAGTGAAAGAGACAAGGAGTGAAAATATTTTGTCCAATAAAAAAGTTCAACGACTGATCATCTACTTAATGCTGTTTGCCATGATTGCCACCACAGTGATGGCCGGATTGTCATTCTTGCTGTAAGCAAAAATCAGACATCCATATTTTCCATATAGAAAAAGGCCCTGCTTGTTGGCAAGGCCTTTTATTGTACTCCGGCTTCGCTGGCCAATTGTTCAAAAGACTTATCAATGAATTCCCAGAAAATAGGGGAGCCGGAAAGGAGCAATAATTACACGTCCTTCACTCAAAAAATTCTTTCCTTCAGTCCTAACGCTTTTGCATTGGTTTGCACGCAGAGTGAAGACGAGATTCATTCTGAAAAAATCAAATGCGCCTTGGCGTATTTGCGCCCAGATTTTATCGAGCTTTAGCTCGATAAAATCCCCTTGAAAATCTGTGGCATCCGCCGAAGGCTTTAACTTCATTCAGCCGGGGTTTACCCCCCACTGAATGGAATACCGATACGGATTCATCTCACCACTTACAGAAGTGGGTGACTTCTGCTGAATGAAGTTAAACTTCCTCGCAATATTGCTCAAAATATTGTTGAAGCTTGTTTACAACAGACATAGGATCATGCCCTTCGATTTCATGGCGCTCAACCATTGTACAGATTTTTCCATCCTTCAACAAAGCAAAAGAAGGAGAAGATGGCGGATAATCAGTGAAGTAGCTTCTTGCTTTCGCCGTTGCCTCCCTATCCTGTCCAGCAAACACCGTCACAAGGTGATCAGGACGCTTATCATAGTGAATGGCATGAACCGCTGCAGGACGAGCCACCCCGCCGGCACAGCCGCAGACAGAATTGATCATGACAAGGGTTGTCCCTTTTCTTGCCAAGGCCCCCTCCACTTCCTCCGGTGTTTGGAGCTGTTCATATCCAGCCTGTTCCAAATCTTCACGCGCCTGCCGCACGATATCATTGACATATAAGTTAAAGTCCATGCTCATCTATTTCATTCCCCTTTCAAAACAATCATAGTTCGTACTAATGTTATCATAACAATTTGATGGTCACTTTATCAAATTTCGGAATTTGATCAAAAGTTTTGGTTTAACTGTAAAAAGTTCGGGTAAGATAAAAATACATCTAGATCCATACCCCTAAACTCCCTAGATGTTTTTTGGACAGCCGAAGGGCTGTCCCTTTTTATTGTTCCAACCATATTTTTGTTTCATTTTTCATAAAAAGCATCAAACAATAGGCCGCTTGCTTTAGCTACAGTCATTTCTTCATTCATTACCTTCTTTTCAACCTCAGGCGCAAGACTTTTAACTTTGTTATCTCCGAAAAAGGATCTTTCCAGTTGTTCTTTAATCTGAGCATAGAGCCATTCCTTGGCCTGCATTTTGCGACTTTCCCAAAACTGGCCCGACTCTTTCGTCATCTTCATGTACCTCAAAACCGTTTCCCAAACCTGCTCGATTCCTTCTTGATACAGAGCAGAACAAGTGAGAGCTGGAGTTGTCCATCCTTTTGTCGCCGGCTGCAAAAAATGCAAAATCTGTTTATATTCTCTCTGTGTTTTTTTAGCCAGATCCAGATTTCTGCCATCAGCCTTGTTTACAATGACAGCATCCGCAAGCTCCATGATTCCCTTTTTCATTCCTTGCAATTCATCACCTGCCCCTGTTAAGACAAGCAACATGAAAAAGTCAACCATGCCCCTAACCATCACTTCACTCTGGCCGACGCCGACCGTTTCGATCAATAAAACATCGTAGCCCGCAGCTTCGCAAGCTATGATTGTTTCTCGTGTTTTTCGATGTACACCCCCAAGTGCTCCCCCTGAAGGGGAGGGCCTGATAAAAGCATTCGGGTGGTTCGCCAAACGCTCCATCCTGGTTTTATCTCCAAGTATGCTGCCCCCGTGCAAAGTTGAACTCGGGTCCACCGCAAGGACAGCCACGCGGTGGCCTTTATTGCATAATAAAAGACCAAAAGACTCGATAAATGTACTTTTTCCGGCTCCCGGAACTCCTGTTATACCGATTCGAATGGAATCACCAGACAATGGAAGAAGATGCTGCAGCATTTCCTCCGCCGTTTTTTTATGACGGTCGGCATTGCTTTCTATCAAGGTGATCGCCCTGGAAAGCATGGTACGATCCTTTAAGAGCAATCCGTCGATGATGCCATCGACATTTTCTTCTATCGGCTTGCGCCTGATGAACTTTTTTTGAATATCTTCACCCATCCCGCTCGCCCACTTCCACATAACCGAGTCTGGCATATATTTCTTCTACCACCTTTTGAGCAGCGATAGGAATGACAGTGCCCGGACCAAAAATTGCGGAGGTTCCGTTCTTTTTAAGGAAATCATAGTCCTGCGGAGGGATGACACCGCCAATGACCACCATGATATCTTCCCGGCCGATTTTCCTCAGTTCTTCCACCAGCTTCGGCAGCAATGTCCGATGACCGGCGGCCAGAGAACTGACTCCAATAACGTGGACATCATTTTCTGCCGCCTGTCTCGCCGTTTCTTCAGGCGTTTGAAACAAAGGCCCGATATCAACATCAAAGCCTAGATCAGCGAAAGCAGTCGCAATGACCTTTGCTCCACGGTCATGGCCGTCCTGTCCCATTTTGGCAATTAAAATCCTTGGCCTCCGACCTTCATTTTCCATAAAGTCTTCCGTCATTTCCTTGATCTGAGACATTTCCTTCTCGTTGGAAAAATGTGAGCTATAAACACCGCTTATTGATCTGATCACCGCTTTATGCCTTCCACATACTTTTTCAATAGCAGATGAAATTTCGCCCAAGGTCGCCCTTTCTCTTGCAGCCTCTACAGAAAGCTCCAGCAGATTCGCCGATTCGTCCGCGGCACCTTCTGATAGCTTTTTCAAAGCTGCCTGAACTCTTTCTTCGGAACGTTGCTCCTTGAGCTGCCTGATCCGCTCAAGCTGCTTCTCCCTTACAATCGTATTATCTATATTTAAAATATCAATCTCTTCTTCCTGCTCCAAACGATAGCGATTCACTCCAATGATTGTCTCCTTTTTGGAATCGATCAATGCCTGCCGTCTCGCCGCAGCTTCCTCAATCCTCATTTTTGGAAGCCCTGTTTCCATCGCTTTCGTCATTCCTCCAAGCTCTTCAACTTCATCGATATGGGCCCATGCCCTTTTCATCAACTCATCCGTCAATGTTTCGACATAATATGATCCGCCCCATGGATCAATGACATTCGTCAAGCCCGTTTCTTCCTGTAAAAAAAGCTGGGTATTCCGTGCAATCCGTGCAGAAAAATCTGTCGGTAGCGCAATTGCTTCATCAAGAGCGTTCGTATGAAGCGATTGCGTATGTCCCATAGCCGCAGCATGAGCCTCAATCAATGTCCGTATCACGTTATTATAGGGATCCTGTTCCGTTAAACTCCATCCGGATGTTTGACTATGTGTTCGAAGCGCCAATGACTTAGGGTTCTTTGGTTTAAATGGGCTCATGAGCTTCGCCCACATCGTTCTTGCTGCACGCAGCTTGGCTATTTCCATAAAATAATTCATGCCAATTCCCCAGAAAAACGAAAGACGCGGGGCAAACGAATCTATATCAAGGCCTGCCTTCAAGCCTGTTCTGACATATTCAAGCCCATCTGCAATAGTATAGGCCAGCTCTATATCCGCCGGAGCCCCTGCTTCCTGCATATGATATCCCGAAATAGAGATACTGTTAAACTTTGGCATTTCCCTCGACGTATATTCAAAAATATCGCCAATAATCCGCATGGACATTTCAGGAGGATAAATATACGTATTCCTAACCATGTATTCTTTTAAAATATCATTTTGGATCGTCCCCGAAAGCTGCTCCCTTTTTACTCCTTGCTCTTCAGCAGTCACGATGTAAAATGCTAGTATGGGAATCACGGCTCCATTCATCGTCATTGAAACTGACATTTGATCCAACGGGATTCCATCGAATAATATTTTCATATCAAGAATGGAGTCGATGGCCACTCCCGCTTTCCCCACATCTCCTTCCACCCGCGGATGGTCTGAATCATAGCCGCGGTGCGTAGCAAGATCAAATGCAACAGACAGACCCTTTTGTCCCATCGCCAAATTACGTCTGTAAAAGGCATTGCTTTCCTCAGCAGTCGAGAATCCCGCATATTGCCGAATCGTCCACGGACGGTTCACATACATTGTAGGGTACGGCCCGCGAGTATAAGGAGGAATCCCTGGCATCGTATCGGCATATTCCAGATGCTCAAGATCTTGCTCCGTGTATAACGCTTTTATATTGATTTGCTCATTAGTTTCAAAGCTACCGTTTTTAAAATCCTGATAATTTTTGGGAGATTTCACGAATTGCGGTGCAATGGATTGGAAGTCCGGCTTTTTATCCATTTAAATCTGCCTCCCATCGGTTAAGTATATCATTCAGCTTTTCAACAATATTTTGACCCGAATAAAATGTGCCGTCTATTTGGAACGATGCCAATTCCTCTTCAGTAATGCTGCCGGCAATATCCAAATGGACGTTGGGCAAGCTTTCTTTTACCCAGCATCCGATATCCGCTGCAAATTCCGCATAAAGGGACTGCGGCCCGCACAAACAAAAGTCTTTTTCCGGTGACTCTAACATGTAACGCTTTATATGCTTCAAATCCTTGAAGCTGTCACTCCAGACAGCTTGTATCCCTGCTGAAGCCAAGACACCAGAAACAAAGTCCGCATATGGCTTGTATGCTTTCAATTCCCCAAGACAGATTAATCTTATCGTTGGAGTTTTGCCCTTTAATGAAAGCTGAGAGGACCTTTGTCGAAAACGTTCAAACTTCTCCGCAAGCCTTACATGTTGAAGCGGATCAAGTTTTAACTTCCCTTCTGCATCCAGACGGGTGGTGCTGCCCGTTTTGGGATATCGAACCTGCTCATTGCCCATAGCATACACGTTCACCCCGACTGCCGACCTTTTTCTAGTTTCCATGTCTTTCAACTGATCAGCGGCGTTTTCTTTTATCTTCCCTTGCAGCCACCCTTCCCGCAAGACTTCAATGATTCCCTCTTTTTTATCAATTTCCTGGAAAAAATTCCATCCTTCATTGACTAAATTTGATGTTAAAGCTTCGATAAAATAAGAGCCCCCAGCCGGATCGATAACCCGATCCAAAAACGACTCTTCTTTTAACAAAAGTTGAGTATTTCTAGCGATTCTCTTTGAAAAATCAGTCGAATGCCCTGACAATTCATCAAATGATCCTACATGGAGGTAATCAACTCCGCCCAATATTCCAGCGAATGCTTCGTTTCCTGCACGGAGCATGTTTACATAAGGATCCAGGACAGATTTTGTAAGATTGGCCGTTTCTGCACTAACCGGGACTGCCTGCTTACCTTCCGGCAGCCCATATGCATCCGCCATCGTCTTCCAAAGCACCCTGAAAGCCCTGAATTTTGAGAGTTCTATAAAAAAATCACTACCAATGGAAAAACGAAAAATCAATTTAGATGCAGTTTTTGCCGGAGTCCATCCTGCTTTTTTCATTTGTTCAATATAAAACACGGCTAATGCTAAAGAAACGCCAAGTTCCTGAATTACTTTGGCTCCAGCCTCCTTGTATGGCTTTGTATCAACCATAACAGTACGAAGGTGAGGAAACTGGAGATCGAGCAGCTTGATCTGTGAAATCCAATCTTCCATTTGTTCACAGTCAGGGGCGACGATGAAACCTTCCGCAAGCTCTGCTGATACGATGTCCGCTGCAACCGCTCCGCTAACTTTAATATTCTCAGCAAGCAGATTTTGAGCGATAATGTCGAAACGGCGACTGTCGGAAAAAATAAGAAGTGGTATTTGATCCAGCGCAATGAAATCGTTCAATTCTTTGAAACTTACATCATCAAGCTTCTCAAGCCGCAAAGGGTCGAATGCGACGGTATCCTGCCCCCTTTGAAGAGATCTTTTGATTTGATGCTTTAGTTTGTTCCAATCATCCTCTTTCAGTTTTTGAGCTATACGCCAACCGCTTTTTTTACCGGGAGGAGAAAAGCCCCGCAAAAAGTTACCTTCTCCAGGATATTGATCTATCCGTCCATAATCGATTTGATTTTGCGTATAAAGGGGAGATAATTGAATACCTTCGTACGTATCGGTGTAAAGGTCTTTCAGGGAAGCATTCTTCAAAGATGATTGCACAGCCTTCTCCCACTCTTTGATTGTCGCTTTTTTGAAGTCTGTTTTTTTTGCCCGATCAGTGAACATGCAGTACACCCTTCCTCTCCATTTGTGTAAGCGATTCCAAATTATTTATCTATTCAATTACCATTTTATTATAGTTATGGAACCCAGACAACCGATTCAGCAGGAAGAGCTATTCCCCATCCGCTCAATCGAAAAATTTCTTGCGTTGCTTAAGCCAAAATCCCGATTCTTTGGTCACAAATCATGTGTCCGCCCCGAATGATTGAGGCACCCTTTCCAGAACAAGGCGTTTTTTTGTAAGTTATTTTACAAAATGCCAATATCAATGATAAAATATCCTATGTACCAATCATCCTACAAATCGGAGTGTGAATTATGTATAAAAGGGCAAACCGTGTATCCTTAGTCGATCAAGTCATTTCTCAAATGGAAAAATTAATTGAAAACGGTCATTGGCCTGTTGGGAACAAGATACCGCCCGAAATGCTCCTCATGGAAGAATTTGATGTAAGCCGCAATACACTCAGGGAGGCCGTCCAAGCCTTGGTGCATGCCGGTTTATTGGAATCAAAACAAGGAAGCGGGACAGTTGTTCGTTCTACAAGTGTATTCGAGGCCGCCATGCAACGCCAAATTGAAAAAACCAGTTTAATCGAAACTTTGGAAGTTAGGCTTGCATTGGAAAAAGAGGCAGCACAGCTCGCTGCAAAGCGGAGAAGCGAAGAAGATATTGCCAGGCTACGAGCCTATATTGCCAAATGCCGCGATGCTGCCGAAAGAAGAAAGTTGGAAGATTTTATAGCGGCAGATATCAAATTTCATCAAGCAATCTTTCAGGCTGCTAAAAACAGCTTGCTGGAAGATTTATATGAACATATGACTAAGCCATTATACTCTTCAATCAAAGATTTGATGGCGATGGATCCGCAGTTTTGTTTTGAAGAAGAAATACATGATGAACTGTTTAGGGCCATATGTGATCAGGATGTCGAGGCTGCAGTGAATGAAGTCAATGAGTATATCGCTCAATTTAAAAAAAGATTGACTTGATGAATCAATGTTGATTTAGGCAACGGACTTTTCGAAAGTTATAGGAGGATGCACTTTGATTAGAAATGGATCATCTTTGGAGCAAATGCCAGGGCGTGAAGTCAATTGGTTATTATTCATAGGAATTATTTTCATTGGATCAAATTTAAGAGCGCCGCTCACTTCGGTCGGCTCGCTCATTCCATTTATACGTGATGATTTGGGAATCAGCCATGCATTAGCCGGGACAATTACCACATTGCCCCTTCTGGCATTCGCTTTTCTTTCCCCTTTTGCCCCCAAAATAGCTACCCGCTTGGGGATGGAGCGGACTATTCTTTTTTCATTAATCCTATTGACTGTTGGATTGATTACGCGTTCCATGTTGAGTGCGGGCTTTCTTTTTGGCGGCACCATTATGATTGGATTGGCAATCGCCGTCGGAAATGTATTATTGCCCGGATATATTAAAATGAATTTTCCTTATAGAATAGGAGTCATGACGGGCATATATGCTGTTTTTATGAATGTGTTCGGTGCTTTGGGGTCCGGCTTGAGTGTCCCGATATCAACAATAAAAGGAATGGGCTGGAAAGGATCGCTTGCCGTTTGGGCTATACTTTCTTTCATCGCCATATTATTCTGGCTTCCGCAATTACGCAAGCAGAATAAACCTACCTTGTCAGCAGCAGCTTCAAAAAAAAGAATGTCCGTTTGGCGCTCTCCTCTAGCATGGAACATCACTTTGTTTATGGGATTACAGTCATTAATGTTTTATACTCTCATGACTTGGCTTCCAGACATATTGCAATCTCATGGATTCAGCTCGAGTGGAGCTGGATGGATGCTGTTTCTCATGCAGTTTGCATTGATTCCGATCACCTTTGTCATTCCGGTGATAGCAGATAAAATGAAAAACCAAAAAGTGTTAGCCGGAGTAACAGCTTTACTGTTCTTCTTAGGGATAGTCGCTTTAATGATTGGTTCTAAATCATTACTATATGTCTCCGTCATACTGATAGGAGTCGCTGGAGGCAGTGCCTTCAGCTTGTCCATGATGTTTTTCAGCCTTCGGACAACTGATGGGCAGCAAGCGACGGAACTATCAGGCATGGCCCAATCATTCGGTTACCTATTAGCCGCAATAGGCCCTGTATTATTCGGAGCTTTATATGATATAAGCGGAAAATGGCAGCTTTCTCTTTCTATGCTTATGATTTTATCCGCAGTCATCTTTATTGTCGGAATTGAGGCAGGGAAAGAAAGGGTGATTACGGATAATACTGCACAAATTGATCCCCTTTCGGAATCTAATCCCGAAAACAGTTAAGTGAAGAAACGAATAGAAAAAATGATTGTACATTCATGCCGGGCGCACCTAAAAATCCCGTCCTCGTTGTTGAGGACGGGATTTTCCTGTTTAATAAACAGATGTATTTTCTCTTGATATATTCTCCAGAATTTCTTTTACCCTTTTTAAGAAATTACCACACACGAGCCCGTCAAGAACACGATGGTCCATTGACAGACAGAGATTCACCATATCGCGGGGGGCAATGCCTCCGTTTTTCAATATCACCGGCCGCTTCACAATTGATTCTATCTGCAAAATGGCAGCTTGAGGATGGTTGATGATTCCCATGGACTGCACCGAACCAAAGGAACCTGTGTTATTGACAGTAAAAGTACCACCTTGTATATCATCGGTTCTCAATCTGCCGTTTCTAGCTTTGTTTGCCAATCCTACTATTTCCTTGGCGATCCCTTTGATGGATTGCTCATCTGCGTTTTTGATTACAGGAACATACAAGATATCCTCACTTGCTACTGCAATAGATAGATTGATATCTTTTTTCTGGACAATTGTGTCCCCTGCCCACACGGAGTTGATCATTGGATATTCCCTTAAGGCCTGTGCCACCGCTTTGACAAAGAAAGAGAAATAAGTCAGATTAAATCCTTCCTTTAGCTTGAACTCATCTTTTATGGAATTCCGGAATTGAACAAGCCCAGTTACATCTACTTCCACCATCATCCAGGCATGCGGAATTTCCTGTTTGCTCCGAACCATGTTTTCCGCAATCTTTCTCCGTATAGGAGTAATAGGAATCACTGTATCTCCTGGAAGGACGGGTACATGCGCAGGCTGATAAGCAAAACCATGGTTGGCAGAAACAACCTTCTGTTTTGGCTGGCCACTTGTGTCATCCTTTGTAGGAATCTTTCCAGCATTAATAAGTTTCTGCAAATCTTTCCGTGTAATGCGGCCTCCCAGACCAGTACCATCCACCTGACCCAAATCGATGTCATATTCTTGGGCCATCCGGACTACCGCGGGTGAATAACGAGCTTTATGCTGATTTTTCATCTTATCATCGTGGCTTTCCGCTGTCTGCGAAACATTTGCAGCCTCGCCCTCAACCGAACGTTCTTCTCCTTGATCCACCTCTATTGCATCGATCGTACATATGATTTCCCCAACTGCGAGTGTTTCGTCTTCCTGAGCAATAATCTCCTTGATGATACCTGAAAAAGAAGATGGTATTTCAGCATTTACTTTGTCAGTCAAGACTTCAGCAAGAGGGTCATATTTTTTGACCTCATCCCCAGGCGCAACAAGCCACTTGCTAATTGTTCCTTCAGTCACACTCTCCCCTAGCTGGGGCATTGTTATATTTTTAACAGCCAAATAAAACAAGCCTCCTTTACCGTATAATCAAAAGGTCACCAATCAAATGCGCCTTGGCGTATTTGCGCCCAGATTTTATCGAGCTCCGCTCGATAAATTTTCTCTGAAAATCTGTGGCATCCGCCGAAGGCTTTGACTTTATTCAGCCGGGGTTTGAACCCCCACTGAATGGAAGACCGATATGCATTCATCTCACCACTTACACAAGTGGGAGACTTCTGCTGAATGAAGTTAAAATTCTGCAAGCTCCCTCATCGCTTTTTCAATTTTTTCCGGATTAATCATGAAATACTTTTCCATTGTCGGTGCATACGGCATAGCCGGCACTTCAGGGCCTGCTAGTCTCTTAACAGGTGCATCCAGATCAAACAGGCACTCTTCGGCGATGATGGCAGCCACCTCTCCAATGATGCTGCCTTCCTTATTATCTTCGGTGATTAATAATACTTTCCCTGTTTTGGAAGCCGCTTCTATGATCGCTTCTCTATCAAGCGGATAAATCGTACGCAAATCTAGGATATGCGTGCTGATGCCGTCTTTCGCAAGCTTTTCTGCAGCCTGCAGGGCCATATGGACACATAAGCCATACGTAATGACGGTAATGTCATCACCTTCACGTTTGACGTCGGCCTTTCCAATCGGCAAGACGTAATCCTCATCAGGGACTTCTCCTTTAATTAACCGATAGGCCCTTTTATGTTCAAAAAACAACACCGGATCTTCATCGCGAATGGCTGCTTTCAACAAGCCCTTCACATCGTATGGCGTTGATGGCATGACTATTTTCAAACCGGGCTGGTTAGCAAAAATAGCTTCGACCGACTGTGAATGATAAAGAGCTCCGTGAACACCTCCGCCGTACGGAGCCCTGATGACAATTGGACATGACCAATCGTTATTCGAACGGTATCGGATACGAGCAGCTTCAGAAATGATCTGGTTTATAGCAGGCATGATAAAATCCGCAAACTGCATTTCAGCAACCGGTCTGTATCCATACATAGCAGCTCCGATTCCAACCCCTGCTATAGCTGACTCTGCTAAAGGAGTATCAATGACCCTTTTATCACCAAACAATTCATATAACCCTTGGGTCGCCTTGAAAACTCCGCCTTTTTTTCCAACATCTTCACCAAGCACAAAAACTTTTTCATCTCGCTCCATTTCTTCCTTAAGCGCTGCCGTAACAGCCTCTATATATGAAATGACTGCCATAAAGCTTCCCCCTCTTACGCCTTCTCATGATACACGTGTTTCAAGGCATCTTCCGGCATTGCGTACGGTGCTTCTTCCGCATAGTCTGTCGCCTCGTTCACTTGCTCCATAATCCGGTCATTTATTTCCTTTTCCAGTTCGTCATCTATCAATCCATTTTCTCTCAGATAGGAACCGAATAATACGATGGGGTCTTGGCTTTTCGCTTTTGCCATCTCATCCGGGGACCTGTATGTGCGATCATCATCATCAGACGAATGCGGCGTCAACCGATTGCATACAGTTTCGATGAGCGCGGGTCCTTCGCCATTTCGGCAACGGTCCGCAGCTTCTTTCACTGTACTATAAACTTCCAACAGATCGTTCCCGTCAATGGTGATGCCTTCCATCCCATATCCTGCTGCGCGGTCGGATACCTTTTCGCAGGCAAGCTGCTTTTCAATCGGAACAGAAATAGCATATTTATTATTTTCACACATAAAAATAACCGGAAGTTTGTGTACACCTGCAAAGTTAGCTCCCTCATGAAAATCCCCCTGATTGGATGAACCTTCCCCAAAGGTAACGAAAGAGACCAAGTCGCTTCCTTCCATCCTGGCTGCCAGGGCAATGCCCACTGCATGGGGAACCTGTGTAGTAACGGGTGAAGAGCCGGTGACAATCCGATTTTCCCTTTGTCCAAAGTGGCCAGGCATCTGTCTTCCTCCGGAGTTTGGATCTTCCGCTTTTGCAAAGCCCGAAAGCATGATTTCTTTTGGAGTCATGCCAAAAGAAAGGACAACTCCAAGATCTCTGTAATAAGGTAGAACGTAATCCTTTTCACGGTTAAGAGCATAAGCTGCCCCTACTTGCGAGGCCTCCTGGCCTTGGCATGAAATGACAAAAGGAATTTTACCGGACCGGTTCAAGAGCCACATACGCTCGTCAATCCTGCGGGCAAGCAGCATGGTTTCGTACATGCCCAAAACTTCCTGATCGCTTAATCCAAGCTCTTTATGACGGTTTTTTGCCATCCTTTCTACCTCCTGATAGATTCAAGTTTCATGTATTTATTTATATATGTATGGCTCGCCCGTCCACTGCAAGTGCCGCTTCGCCCATCACTTCGCTCAAAGAAGGGTGAGGGTGAACGGTTTGTGATATTTCCCACGGTGTTGCGTCAAGGACACGGGCAAGGCCCGCTTCCGAGATCAAGTCGGTTACATTCGGTCCTATCATATGTACGCCGAGAATATCATTTGTTTCCTCATCGGCTACAAATTTCACAAATCCGTCGATTTCTCCGAACACAAGTGCCTTCCCAATGGCTTGGAATGAAAATTTTCCAGTTTTGACTTTAAAGCCTTTTTCTTTTGCTTCTTTTTCCGTCAAACCCACGCTTGCGATTTCCGGATTGCTGTAGATGCACCTTGGTACATGCTCATAATGAATGAGGGACGGATTCTGCCCTGCAATATGTTCTACAGCCTTTATACCCTCGTGGGAAGCGGTGTGCGCCAGCTGCATCCCCCCGATAACATCACCTATCGCATATATATGGGACTCATTTGTCTGGTAATATTCATTGACCTTGATATAGCCATTGTCCAATTCAATATCCGTATTCTGTAATCCGATATTATTGGAGTTTGGTGTCCTTCCAACGGCCACAAGAATTTTTTCCCCAGAAAATCCTTTGGACTCTCCATTTATTTCTGCCGAAATTTTTGCCACACCATTTTCCTTCATGAATGTATCAGGCAACACTTTAGCATTTGTTACGACGTTGATATTTTTCTTTTTAAAAAGCCGTTCCAACTCATTGGACACTTCCTGATCTTCTGCCGGCAATAGTTGATCGGCATATTCAAGAATAGTCACTTCTACACCGAAATCCGCAAGCATTGATGCCCACTCAATCCCGATCACCCCGCCGCCAATGATGATCATTGAACTTGGAAGCTGCTCCATTTCGAGGGCTTCATCAGACGTGACAATATATGTACCGTCAATGTCTAACCCGGGAAGTGATTTTGTACGTGATCCGGTTGCAATAATAACGTTTTTCGGAACGAGCATCTCATTTTCACTACCATCTGTCATCTCCACTGATACAGTTCCTGGTAACGGAGAAAAAATGGAAGGTCCCAAGATGCGCCCAAAACCATCATAAACATCTATTTTACCTTTTTTTATCAAATGTTGGACACCTTTATGAAGCCGGTCAACGATATTCGCTTTTCTTTGCTGGACTTTTTTAAAATTCAGGATCGCTTTTTCTGTCTCAACACCAAACTCTTCACTTTGCTTTATGGTCTTATATACTTCCGCACTTCGGAGCAATGCCTTGCTCGGAATACACCCTTTATGTAAACAGGTTCCCCCGAGAGCTTCATTTTCAACGATAGCTGTTTTCAAACCAAGTTGAGAAGCCCGAATGGCAGCCACATATCCGCCAGTTCCTCCTCCAATAATTACCACATCATACTCCTGGGCCATATATGTCTCCCCCCTTATCTCAAATAACGAGTAATCATGGATATCAACATGTTATCACTGAAACAATATTAAGCTTTATTATATTCTATTGCATAGAATATGCTTATCATTGAGTAAAAATTGACTTCTTGACTTGCGCAATTTTTCAATTCGTTCCTCAGCCATTCGATCTGCAGCCACGTATGTCGGAATCCCGTCCCGCTTGGAGATGTTAATCACTTTTTCAACATTATTGTAGATCGTTTCAACCTTCTTAAGCGCACGCTCTTGATTATAACCATGAAGTTCATCTGCAACATTAATGACGCCTCCGGCGTTTAAAACATAATCAGGAGCATACACAATCCCTTTATCATGGATAATGTCGCCATGGCGTGATTCCTTCAACTGATTATTCGCAGATCCTGCAATGACTTTCGCTTTCAGCTGTGGGATCGTTTGATCATTGATGATTGCACCAAGTGCGCAAGGGGCAAAAATATCTGCCTCTACACCGTATACGTCCTCAGGATCCACAGGTTTTGCGCCAAACGCTTCTACGGCACGATTGACCGCCTCTTTATTAATGTCTGTAACAATTAGTTTGGCACCCTCTTCATGCAAATGCCGGCAAAGTTCAAATGCCACGTTTCCGACCCCCTGTACAGCAACCGTCTTTCCATCTACTGAATCGGAGCCAAACGCTTCCTTCACTGCCGCTTTCATCCCTACAAAACACCCATAAGCAGTTACTGGTGAAGGGTTTCCGGATGATCCAAAGGCAGAAGAACCCGTGACAAAGTTGGTTTCTTCATAGATAAGATCCATATCCTCAACAGTTGTCCCTACATCTTCAGCTGTTATGTAACGACCGTTCAACCCCTGAATAAACCGTCCGAAAGCTCTGAACATCTCTTCATTTTTGTCTTTTTTTGGATCACCGATAATGACCGCTTTTCCACCGCCAAGGTTTAAACCCGCAGCGGCATTTTTATAAGTCATTCCCTTAGCGAGACGCAATGCATCATTGATGGCTCCTTCCTCGTCGTCATAGGTCCACATTCTTGTTCCTCCGAGAGCCGGTCCAAGCGTGGTGTCATGTATCGCTATAATCGCTTTTAGCCCTGATTGTTCATCCTGGCAAAACAATAATTGTTCATAGTCATTCCGGGCCATTGTTTCAAATATCTTCATAAGAGCTCACCCCATTTTATCTTATTTTCAACATCTATTCATAAGAGACATCATTTTACATCAGAAAAATGCACAATATCAAAGTTTAGGATTTCACAATTGATTGTAGCGAAAAGCGCGATGCTTGACAAATGTTTCCGATAGGATATGATTTTTTTGAGATAATATTGATAAGGAGATTTCTATGGCTCGAATTATAGCACTCATCTTGTTGGTCCTTCCTGGTCTATTGGCAGGTTACGGTATAAAATTAATGAGAGATATGCTGTTTGGCGTTTTACAACGCCCGTTCCCATATTTGTGGATGCAGTTTCTCGGCGGTCTGCTTTTTTTTCTGATAGGTTTAGGATTTATTGGCGGCTTTATTTTACATCGTGATCGAAAAAGAAATAAAGTCCAGGACCGTTTCAAGAAGAAAAAAGTACGCTAAGAAAAAGAACTTGGCACAGTCAAAAGTATTATAATGGGCGGAATATGCACCATCCTAAATTTTACTATGGCAGAAGAAAAGGGCAAGCCGCTTGTTCATCGACGTACAGATCGATCTGAAACATAGGGGACGGTCAAACGCAGTCCTCCCGAAGTCAATCCAGCTAGACTGATGTGCCTGCTTTTCGGCGCAAAGCTAGACGCTTCAGAAGGTTTTCTTTTCTTTTAGAAACGATCAGTTTATCCTTGGAGCCGATGGACTTGGCAGGCTCCCTGTCCCTTCCTGTACGTCGGCTAGCTCAAGCTGTGACATCCCTGTCGCTTCGCCTGCACTAGTACTTCCTGTACGTCGGCTGGCTCAGGCTGCGACGTCCCTGTCGCTTCGCCTGCACTAGTACTTCCTGTACGTCGGCTGGCTCAGGCTGCGACGTCCCTGTCGCTTCGCCTGCACTAGTACTTCCTGTACGTCGGCTGGCTCAGGCTGCGACGTCCCTGTCGCTTCGCCTGCACTAGTACTTCCTGTACGTCGGCTGGCTCAGGCTGCGACGTCCCTGTCGCTTCGCCTGCACTAGTACTTCCTGTACGTCGGCTGGCTCAGGCTGCGACGTCCCTGTCGCTTCGCCTGCACTAGTACTTCCTGTACGTCGGCTGGCTCAGGCTGCGACGTCCCTGTCGCTTCGCCTGCACTAGTACTTCCTGTACGTCGGCTGGCTCAGGCTGCGACGTCCCTGTCGCTTCGCCTGCACTAGTACTTCCTGTACGTCGGCTGGCTCAGGCTGCGACGTCCCTGTCGCTTCGCCTGCACTAGTACTTCCTGTACGTCGGCTGGCTCAGGCTGCGACGTCCCTGTCGCTTCGCCTGCACTAGTACTTCCTGTACGTCGGCTGGCTCAGGCTGCGACGTCCCTGTCGCTTCGCCTGCACTAGTACTTCCTGTACGTCGGCTGGCTCAGGCTGCGACGTCCCTGTCGCTTCGCCTGCACTAGTACTTCCTGTACGTCGGCGCCAATGTTGACCTATAAGGGTGCAGCGCCGGAACTAGACAGATTTCACCATCATCGAAATAAAAATTTTTGTCTTATTTTATACTTTCATCAAATGTGGCTTGGCATATTTGCGCCCAGATTTTATCGAGCTCCGCTCGATAAATTTCCTCTGAAAATCTGAGGCATCCGCCGGAGGCTTCAACTTTATTCAGCCGGGGTTTGAACCCCCACTGAATGGAATACCAATAGGCATTCATCTCACCACTTACAGAAGTCTTCTGAATGAAGTTAAACCTAAATAAAAGATCTGCGAAAAACTTGCAGATCTTTTTATTGATATTGCTCCCTAAGTCGGTAAGCCCTCCCCGGATAATCGGTAATGATTGCTGAGCAATTGATGGCAAAAAGTCTCTTCATATCTTTTTCTTTATTGACTGTGTATGGCCTGACAGCAACACCACAAGCTATGGCATCCTGGATTTCTTGATCGGAAATTGATTTCAATTTCGGATGGATACCGCTCGCTCCAAGAGACATCGCATAGTCCCAAGGCTTGTATAAAACTTCATTGTACAACGGTGCTGTCACAATTGCAGGTTCGATTTCCCTGCAGAGAACTAGGGAGTTGTGGTTGAATGAAGAGATGATCACTCTCTTTTCCAGACAAAACTCGCGTACGAGCGCTATGACCATTTCTTCCATGCCTCTGTAAGGATTGACCGCATTTTTCAATTCGATATTACATAATAAGTTGTTTCCCTCAAGCCATTCAAATACTTCGCGCAAGGAAGGTATCCTGCAACTTTTTTTAAAATAATGAAGGGAATGGTAGTTGGCCTTCAGTTTCGAGAGCTCGCTGAACGTCAGCTCGTTAACATAGCCGCTCCCGTTCGTAGTTCTGTCCACAGTGAGGTCATGAATCACGACCACTTCCCCATCCACTGTTAATTGTACATCAAGTTCAATCCCGTCTGCCCCATCTTTTTCTGCCGCAATGAAGGCTTCCATCGTATTTTCAGGGTGAGTTCCTGCAGACCCCCGATGTGCAAAAATAAACGTCATCTGCTCACCGCCTAAAGTAGGTTAATTACATCATACCCTTTTTAGGCATCATATGCGCAAATAGATGATTTAGCGAGAGGGTCAGGAATTTTTTAAGAAGCCTTATGCTCCAGTCTCAGCTTATCTGCAACCATCGCAATAAATTCGGAATTTGTCGGTTTAGCCTTTGACATGCTGACCGTATACCCAAATAGAGAGGAAATCGCATCTATATTCCCTCGGCTCCATGCGACCTCGATGGCATGGCGGATCGCCCTTTCAACCCGGCTCGCTGTTGTATTGAACTTCTTTGCAATGTCCGGGTAGAGGACCTTTGTAATAGCTCCCAAAAGCTCAATATCATGGTAAACCATTGAAATAGCTTCTCGTAAATACAAATACCCTTTAATATGTGCAGGTACTCCGATTTCGTGAATGACAGATGTGATGCTCGCTTCAAGATTTTGAGGTTTTTTGTCTTCTTGGTTTTTTACAGACGGATTTGATTTGAAGGAAGGCATTCCTTTTTCACTAACATCGCGGATATGATTAGCCAAATATTCCATGTCAAATGGCTTGAGAATGAAATAAGAAGCACCAAGCTCCACAGCTTTTGTCGTCACATCTTCCTGGCCAAAGGCTGTCAGCATGATTACATTCGGGAAACGAGTGTCAGAATTCCGCAACCTTTCAAGAACTCCAAGGCCATCCAGGTGCGGCATAATAATATCCAATACTAAGACGTCTGGATCCACCTTTTCCAAAAGGTTTAGACACTCCTGTCCATTGTGAGCGGTTCCAATCACTTCGATATCAGATTGTGTTGACATATAATCTTCTAGTAAAGCAACAAGTTCACGGTTATCATCAGCAAGTACAACTTTTATTTTATTCAATTCTCTTCCTCCCCATTTATAAAAAAAGAATAAAATTGCTTTTACTATATTCTAACAAACAAATACGCCAATGGAAGTTAAATTCCTTTAAATTCTTTTAAAATAAGGAAAAAATACATATAATGCTTAAATTTGCTAATTCTTTCAGACGAATTCGCCTTTTTTTGATAAAATGCACTAATTTTTGTCGAATTTTCTTTTTTTCTAAGAAAATAAGGAGTAAGAACAATAAGAAAAACAAAGGCGCGCAGCTTAAAACAACAAACACAGGATCTGATTTTGATAAAGAAAGCAATTAGTTTTATCCTTTCGCCGATGGGACCTGATAATACGCTGAAGCCAGAGCTGACTTCCTGTCACCTAAAAAAAGAGGGCGCCCCTGCGCCCCCTCAACCTACCTTATCCAAGTTTTGGCGTTCATAAATATCGATTCCAGCTTCATGTAGCATCCATTCGATATGGACACCGTAACCAGATGTCGGATCATTTACAAAGACGTGGGTGACTGCACCGATTAATTTTCCGTCCTGTATAATGGGGCTTCCACTCATCCCTTGAACAATTCCACCTGTTTTATTCAAAAGCCGTTTATCCGTCACTTTTATAACCATTCCTTTTGTTGCCGGAAACTTTTGTGGAACGGTGCTGACAATCTCAATATCATAAGGCTCTACCTGGTTTCCTTCTACAACCGTCAAAATTTTTGCGGGCCCTTCTTTTACTTGATGGGATAATCCAATTGGCATTTCTTTGTCCAATGCCCCATTATTAATATTTTTCTTTAGTTTCCCGAAAATCCCAAAAGGACTGTTTAAAGTGATGTTGCCGATTACATCACGGTTTCCTGAAAAACGAGCCAGCTTTTCTCCGGGATTTCCATTTTTTCCTTTTTCGATGGCTGTTACAGTAGATTTTACAATTTGCCCATTTTCAACAACGATTGGCTTTTTTGTGTCGATATCTGAAATAACATGACCCAAAGCCCCGTATTTTTTTGATTTTGGTTCATAAAAAGTCATTGTACCGATACCGGCAGCAGAGTCCCTTATATATAAACCCAATTTATAATCTTGTTCCTTTTCATCCTTCAGCGGCAACAGCTTTGTTTGAAATTTCTCTTTTTCACGCTGTACAGTAAGGTCAAGTGCTTTACCGCTCTTTCCCGCATCTTCCACAAACGGAGCCACCTGTTCCATTTTCTTAATTTCTTTTCCGTTGATTTTTGTTATAATGTCCCCTACCTGAATTCCTGCCTCTTCACCTGGAGAAGCCTTCTCCGATTTTGTCGAAACAAGATGGTGCCCAACAACAAGGACTCCAAGGGTATTAAGCCTTACCCCGATTGATTGGCCACCGGGGAAGACCTTAAAGTTTTTCAGGACATTTACATCAACTTTTTTTACAGGCAGTCCGGCTATTTGTAGAAAAAGCTCGTCTTTTCCGGGAGCCTCAGCATTTAATGAAACAGATTTTGCCTGTTCCGAATACGTAAAGTTTTCAGGAGAATCCGCCATTGCTGTGACGGCTGTACCTTTAGGAATGATCTGCTCCTGTCCTTCCAGCAATGTAATATTTGCCGGGATATTAACATATTGCTGAAAAGGCTTTGAAAAGCCTAGAAGAAGAAGTGAAACAAGGAGAATTCCGCCTGTTAATTGTCTGAGTCGATCTTTCATACGTCCATTTTCACTCTCCTCGCCTTCTAGTCCACAGTTATAATTTGACCTCAGGAGCCTGCATTTATAACCAGGAGCGTGAAAAAAAGATGTCCAATGAAGGATAGGATTACAAGCTTGTTAATTATTTTTCAGTGTATAGGCAAACTCGACCAATTCTTTGGCATGCTTTTTCGTAATCGCGGTGATTTCAGTTCCGGCTATCATGCGGCCGATTTCATTTATTTTCTCGTCTTTATCAAGGTTTTTGATTGCTGTCCGCGTTCTTCCCTCAGTGATTTTCTTCGAAATAAGCAAATGTGTATCAGCCATAGCAGCTACCTGCGGCAAGTGTGATATACAAAGAACTTGCGAGTAATTTGAGATTTGGTGGATTTTTTCGGCCATGGCCTGAGCAACTCTGCCGCTGACTCCGGTATCCACTTCATCAAAGATAACAGATGTGACCCTCTTTGAAAAAATGGTTTTAAGGGCCAGCATAATTCTCGACAATTCTCCTCCCGATGCAACTTTTGATAAAAGCTTCAACGGTTCTCCCGGATTGGTGGAAAGATAAAATTGCACATCATCTAATCCGTTTATGTTCTCGTCCTGCTTTTGAAAGACCACTTCAAAAACAGTCTTATCCATATACAGCACTTTCAATTCCTTTTGAATAGCGCTTTTTAGTTTCTCTGCCCACTTTTTGCGAAGTTTACTTAATTGAGTCCCAATTTTCAGGACTTCTTTCCTGAGGGAAACATGTACCGCTTGGAGCTCTTCAATCCGGCTATCACGGTGAATGATTGATTCCGCTTCTTCTTTTATCTTTTCCAAATAATCAAGAATATCCTCCACTGTAAAGCCATATTTCCGCTTAAGCTGATTGATTTCATTCAACCGTATTTCAATTTCGTTTAATCTTTGAGGGTCAAACTCCAATAAATCAAGTTCGTTTCTCAATGCTCTTGCTGTATCTTCAAGTAAATAAAAACTATTTGAAATCGACTCAAACATGTCTTTGTAGCTGTTGTCGATTTCTGCTGCTGTTTCTAAAACACTCATGGCCTGTCCGACAAAATCTAAGCCTTTTTGATCCTCTTGAAGGTTTTCATACCCAGCTTTCAGCGATTCAAACAGTCTTTCGTAATTCACCAAACGTTTTTTCTCTTCTTCAAGCATTTCATCTTCGTGTAGTTTCAACCCAGCTTTCTCGATCTCCTGTACTTGAAACTGCAAAAGGTCAAGCCTTTGGGCCATCTGTTGTTCATTTTTACTCAATTCACTGATTTTCTTTTTGACCTCAACCAATTCGGCGTATTTTTTTCGGTAATCAATCAGTTTCTTGGCTATTTCATCCTTACCAAATTCATCTAGCAGAAATAAGTGCATGGATTCGTTCATCAATTCCTGATGCTCATGCTGGCCGTGGATATCGATCAGCATGCCTCCAAGATCTCTCAAAACTGTCAAAGTTACAAGCTTTCCGTTGATTCGGCAAACACTTTTTCCACTGCTAGAAATTTCACGGCGAAGCACCAACATCCCCTCTTCGATTTCAATGCCCAATTCAGCAGCTTTTGCATAGCAGGTATGATTATCATGAACGAAAAAGAGACCTTCAATCTCCGCTTTTGGCTCGCCATGCCGGACATATTCCGCAGATCCGCGGCCTCCTACCAATAAATGGATCGCATCAATAATAATGGACTTTCCAGCTCCTGTTTCTCCTGTCAAAACTGTCAGTCCCTCGGAGAATGAAATGGAAATCTGGTCAATGATTGCAAAATTTCTGATCGTCAACTCCTGTAGCAAAGACCCCACCCCTAATTAAAGCATGTTAATAAAACGTTCATTGATGTCTTTGGCATTTTCGCTTGTTCTGCAAATAATGAGACATGTATCGTCACCACATATACACCCCATGATTTGGTCCCAATCAAGATTATCGATCAGTGCTCCTATTGCCTGTGCATTTCCAGGAAGCGTTTTCAGGACCAGAAGGTTTTCCGTACTATCAATGCTGACAAAGGAATCAGTCAGCGCCCGCTTCAATTTTTGCAGCGGATTAAAACGCTGATCCGCCGGAAGACTATACTTATAACGGCCATCCGGCAAAGGCACCTTCACAAGATGCAATTCTTTAATATCGCGGGAAACTGTTGCTTGTGTCACATTAAAACCTTGGTTTTTAAGGTAATCAACCAATTCATCCTGCGTTTCGATTTCTTTATTCCCAATCACTTCACGGATTTTTAAATGCCGTCGTCCTTTGCTCAAATTACCCACCTCATTAATTTTACAGCGTATTGTATTTTTATACGTTCACTATCAAGTATTATAATTAACCAAAAACAATGGCGCAAGCGACTGTTATTGATATATAAGGTTCAAGTGACCTTTTTAACCACAATAAAGTCGGCTGCCGATTTATTCAAGAAAAAAAGGCAATCCTTATTAGATTACCCTTTTTCCACATTTATTTTATTCAAATGCTCATGGGCCTCTCTTACCACATCCGCTGCCGTTACCCGACTCTTATCCATTCCAGTATCCTGGCCGCCTTCCCACTTTAAGTGGATTAAAAATTCAATATTCCCTTCCCCACCGGTAATAGGCGAGAAAGAAAGATCTATGACTTCATAGCCCTCTTTAATCGCTATATCCTTGATTTTGTGAATGACTTCTTCATGAATTACGGGATCACGGACAATTCCTTTTTTTCCTACCTGCTCTTTTCCTGCTTCAAACTGTGGTTTGATAAGGGCGACCACGTCACTGTGCGGAACAAGCAGTTTTTTTAAAACGGGCAATATTAACCTTAAGGAAATGAATGAGACATCAATGGAAGCGAAATCCGGTTTTTCACCTGGAAAATCTTCAGGGGTCACATACCGAAAGTTTGTCCTCTCCATTACAACCACACGATCATCCTGGCGTAGCTTCCATGCGAGCTGATTATATCCTACATCAAGTGCATAAGACATAGTGGCTCCATGCTGCAGCGCGCAGTCTGTGAACCCTCCTGTTGACGCTCCAATATCTAGCAGGGTTTTGTCTTTGACCGAGAGTTCAAATGTTTTTAAGGCCTTTTCCAACTTTAATCCGCCCCTGCTTACATAGGGCATCTGGCTACCTTTGACCTTTAGCGGGATATCGACACTCACTTTCTCCCCAGGTTTGTCCAACCTTGTTTCATTTGAAAAAACAAGACCAGCCATAATGGCTCTCTTTGCTTTTTCCCTTGTTTCGATCAATCCTCTGTCAACTAATAAAACATCAAGTCTTTGCTTACTTGCTTTCATTTATTCAAGCCCTTTTTTGTTTTTTTGGCATAAGTGACTTTATTTTGACCACTATATTGTCTGGTGTCAGTCCTATTTCCTTTAGAAGCTCCTTGACACTTCCATGTTCGATAAATCGGTCAGGTACGCCCAGACGATCTATAAATGCATGTTGGTAACCGTGGTCATGGGCAAACTCCAAAACAGCACTTCCGAACCCACCTTGAAGAACCGCTTCTTCAATCGTAAGAACAGGAAGATGCGCTCGAAAAATGTCATGCAGCATGGCTTCATCCATCGGTTTGATGAATCGCGCATTGACGACCTGAACAGATATGCCCTGTTTTTCCAAACGGTTAGCTGCCTCAAGTGCCATAGGGATCGTCGTGCCAAATGTTAATATGACTGCATCTTTTCCCGTCTTTAACACTTCCCAAGATCCGATCGGAATTTGTTTCAATTCTTGATCCATTGGCACCCCATAACCATTTCCGCGAGGGAAACGGAGTGTAATCGGACCATCATCATATTTCAAAGCCGTGTTAACCATATGCTGTCCTTCGTTTTCATCCTTAGGCATCATTAAGACCATATTCGGCAAATTTCGTAAAAAAGCTATATCAAATACGCCCTGATGCGTCTCTCCATCAGCACCAACAAGGCCAGCCCGATCAACACCAATAAAAACGTTCAAGTTTTGCCTGCTTATGTCATGAAGTACCTGATCATAGGCTCTTTGCAAAAAAGTGGAATAAATAGCCAAAAAAGGCTTCATTTTTTGTGTGGCTAGTCCTGCTGCCATTGTTGCGGCATGCTGCTCAGCTATACCTACATCAAACATCCTGTCCGGAAATTCAGAAGCGAAGCCTTCAAGTTTCGAACCCACTGGCATGGCCGGGGTAATGGCTACAATCCGCTCATCCTTCCTCGCGATCTTCCTGACAGTTTCACTTACCAAAGTGCTCCATGAGGGTGGGGTGTTGACAGGTTTAATGAAGTCCCCTGTATCAATTTTATACTGGCCTGTTCCATGCCAGTTCCCGATTTTATCGTGCTCCGCCGGGCTGTACCCTTTCCCTTTTTTCGTAATAACATGTAAAAGGACAGGGCCTTTTGTTTTCTTCGCATAGGCTAGGTTTTCAAATAAAGCATCATAGTCATGTCCATCGACAGGACCAAGGTAAGTAAAGCCCAGCTCTTCAAAAAATATGCCAGAAACAAGCATGTATTTAAGGCTGTCCTTTACTTTTTCCGCCGTAGCGGCCAGCTTCCCGCCAACAGCAGGAATCTTCTTCAGTAAATAATCTAGTTCTTCTTTTGCCCACTTATATTTCCCGGCTGTCCGAAGCCTTCCAAGGACATTGTGCAATGCACCTACGTTAGGTGCAATAGACATTTCATTGTCATTTAGAACGACAATCATATCTTTTTGTTCATGCCCGATATGATTCAAGGCTTCCAAAGCCATTCCACCGGTAAGCGCCCCGTCACCAATGACAGGAATCACATAATTGCTTTCTTTTTTTACATCTCTCGCAATGGCCATTCCCATGGCAGCAGACAAGGATGTTGAGCTGTGGCCTGTTTCCCATACATCATGCTCGCTTTCCGACATTTTTGGAAATCCGCACAACCCCTGATATTGGCGCAAAGTATCGAATTGGCCAGCCCTTCCCGTTAAAATTTTATGAACATAAGATTGGTGTCCAACATCCCAGATAATCTTGTCTTTTGGGCTGTCAAAGCATTTATGAAGGGCGATGGTCAGCTCGACCACTCCCAAATTCGGACCGATGTGTCCGCCGGTTTTTGATAAAGTTTCTATAAGGAAACGTCTAATGTCGGAACTTAATTCCTCCAATTGTTCTTTGTTCAGACCTTTAAGAAAAGAAGGATCTTTAATTGACATGAGATCCAAAAGGATCACTCACTTTCGTTTCTTGTTTTTTTGCTTCGTTTTTTTCTTCTTATTGTCTTTAATGATTGAAAGATGGAAATCTTTCTTCAAGAAATTGCATCACCTGTCCCACACGAAATATTATATCCCGTGAGTACGAAATGGCAAAAGATTTGCCAAGCGCCTTTCCACCTACTGTCAGTGCTGCAATAAGGCTTGTCAGCCCAACGTTTATTGCATATTCGGCCGGAGAAGCACTGGACAGGCCGGCACTTTGGGCTATTTGGATGACAACGAGCGCAGCAGCCGTCCCGCTGATGATGCCGGATATATCCCCTATGACATCATTGCAAAAGCTTGCCACACGGTCGGCATTCCTTACAATCCGTATGGATTGTTTAGCACCATATATCTTTCTTGAAGCCATCGAATGGAATGGTGTTTCATTTGCAGCAGCTGCAACAATCCCAATCATATCAAAAAAGATCCCAATTAATACAATAAACAGCACAACAAGAAGACCATAGGTCCACGATACTCCAATCAGTATACCATTGGAAGCAATTGAAAAAATAGCCGCTAACACGAAAGTGATAACGGCAATGCTAATACTCCATTTTATGGAATTTTTTATCAATTCATTCATAATAAACGTTCATTTACCGTTCTTCTTCGTTAACTCGGATGGTCATAAGAAGAGTAAAAATTATGGCTTAGGTCCAGTAGGTTTTCCCAGACAAGTACCGTATGTCGCCATAACGGCGGTTTCCCTTTAAACTCATCTTGGCATTGTCGCCAAATGCCAGACTGGATTACCACTTAGTCCGCACTCTAATCCCCTTCATATGTCCCTTGGAACAGTCTAGGAGATTTCCCCAACAGCCTTTAACCTAGTTCCTAGCCTCTTTTGCACTGATTTCATATGGACTGAAGAAAACAGCACGATGGCCAACCGAACTGCTCTCTTATAACCATAATCCCCTCAAGCTTCACGCAAGGCAGGCTACGCTGCTAGTGATGCCCTTCATCACGTTGCAGGTCTATACTTCGCTTTCGTACAATGCATTTAAGCTAGCCGAACAGGCGAAGCCTCCACGGTAAAAGGGTTTACGCCCACATGCCTTTGCGGATCGCCCTTATACCTTTACTCCCAGCTCAAGCCGGAACAAGGAACTTCATCGATGTGCCCCCTTTAGTGAATTTTTAGACTCACCTTCAGAACTGGTAGGCCGACTAGAATACTGCACCATCCAATAATCTGCAAAAAATTATACCATAACCGGTGTTCCAATACAAACATTAGTATTAATGCGTGCGTTCAGCTATTAGATCAGTGATTTGACTAAGGATTTCAGTATTTAAATTTGTTTGGCCAAGTGCTTTCTTTGCCTCTTCTATGTGGAGGGAAAGATGCTCCCTAGCACCTTCAAGTGTAAGGACGGACGGATATGTGCTTTTATCCCTTCCAGTATCGCTCCCTACCGGTTTTCCCATCACTTCTTCATCACCTGTCACATCCAGGATGTCGTCGCTGATTTGGAAGCTCAGCCCTAAATGGTGTGAAAATTGTTCAAAGCAGTCCAACTGCCGGCTGTCGGCGCCGCCAATAATAGCTCCTGCAAGAACACTAAACGTTAGAAGCTTACCCGTTTTATGAATATGGATATATTCAAGTTCACTGATACCCAGTTCTCTATTCTCGCCTTCCATATCCGCAACCTGACCTGCGACCATTCCTTCTGGACCTGCACACTTAGACAGCAAGCGGAGTAGTTCAATTTTTTGACCAGCCTGTAAATGTTGATCTTCGGCGATCAACTGGAAGCTGTATGTAAGGAGCCCGTCCCCCGCTAAAATGGCCATCGCTTCGCCAAACACTTTATGATTTGTCGGTTTACCCCTTCTGAGGTCATCATTATCCATACTTGGGAGATCATCATGGACCAATGAATAAGTATGGATCATTTCCAGAGCAATAGACGTTGCCAGTCCGGCCTCCGACTTTTTTCCAAAGGAGTCCAGTACAGCAAAAAGAAGCAGAGGCCTGATCCTTTTTCCTCCAGCTTCAAGGGAATATGCCATTGCTTCCTTTAATATAGACGGAGCATCAAGCCTGGAGATACAATTCTTCAGTTCTTTATTTAAAATTTCCTTGTGTCTTTCCATGAAGTCATTCAAAATGTCCGTCAAGCTTGATCCTCCTCACTGACTTGGAACTCTTCTTCACCGTTTTCTGTTAAAACCTTTGTCAATTTTTCCTCAGCATATTTTAACTTATCATGGCAGATTTTAGAAAGTTCCATCCCTTTTTGGTATATTTCAAGCGCTTCTTCCAATGGGATATCCCCTTCTTCCAGCCTTTTTATGATTACTTCAAGCTGCTCAAGGGCATCCTCAAAAGTCAGTTTCCCGCTCATTCTTTCGCACCTTCTTCTTTATTATCGATTGTACAATTCAGTTTTCCATCCACAAGTGTCAATACCAATTTATCTCCGACTGTTCCCTGGTGGACACTTTTAATCAGTTTTCCCTCTTCTGTATAAGCCACGTTGAAGCCTCTGCGAAGTATACTTAAAGGGTTAAGAGCATCGAGCGTAGCCGTTTTCCCCATAAATTCGGTGATTTTTGATTTTACGACCGCACGCACTTCCTGCTGGAGTCTTTTTTCAGCTCGTTCAGCTCGCTCTTTATTCATTTCCAACAGTGCAGCCGGATGACTTCTTGTCAGCCTGCTGCTCAGCTCTGCATAACGGTTTTTTTTCTGAACAATAGCATGGTTATGTGCTGTTTGAAGTGTTTCTTTCATTCTGTCAAGCTGCTCCCATTTTTGCTCATACAGCTTATGGGGATTTCTCAGTATGTAAGACTGCTCCATATAATTCAATTGATTTCGCCTTGTTTTGATGATAGCTCCCATGGCTTGATAAAGTCGGGCTTTCCGCTGCAAAAGCTGCTCTAAGAGATCTTCGATATGAGGGACTGCCAATTCCGCTGCTGCTGTCGGGGTTGCGGCTCTGAGATCGGCGACAAAGTCTGCAATCGTCACATCTGTCTCATGGCCGACCGCGGAAATAATAGGAATACTTGATTCGAAGATCGCCCTGGCTACTATCTCTTCATTAAACGCCCATAATTCTTCTATAGATCCCCCGCCGCGTCCGACGATTAAAACATCGGCGACATTTCCTGCATTTGCTTTCTGTATTGCTTCTGCGATCGTCTTGGAAGCAAGTTTCCCTTGCACAAGGGCAGGGATAACCAATATTTGTCCCATGGGATATCTGCGTTTGATTGTGGTGATGATATCCCGGATTGCTGCACCTGTCGGAGAAGTAATAATACCAATCACCTTAGGGAAAGCCGGAATAGGCTTTTTAGTTTCCCTTGAAAACAATCCTTCCTTTCCAAGCTTTTCTTTTAACTGTTCAAAAGCAAGAAAAAGTTCACCTATACCATCAGGCTGCATCTCCTGAACATAGATTTGATATTGCCCGCTCATTTCATAGACGCTTATGCTCCCCCTAAGAAGAACATTCATGCCGTTTTCCGGGATAAACTTCATTCCGGAAGCATTTCTGGCGAACATAACAGCCATAATCCTTGCATCTTCATCTTTCAATGTAAAATACATGTGGCCGCTCGAGTGCTTTTTAAAGTTGGAGATCTCTCCTTTAACATACACCTGCTCCAAGTGAGGGTCTGCATCGAATTTTCTTTTTATGTACTTCGTTAAAGCTTTTACTGTCAAATATTGTGGATGTTGAATTTCCAAACTGCCACCCTCCACTTCTTGACTTTCTTTACTCACAAAAAAGCTGTCCCTTTGTTATAGTTGACAGCTTTTCTACTAGTTCATATTATATTCTACTATTATTTAATTGTCATTGCGATCATTTAAACGCTTTTGTGCTGACTTTACAGTATTATACAAAAGCATCGTAATAGTCATCGGCCCGACTCCGCCAGGAACGGGTGTTATATGGGAGGCTTTGCTTTTCACGTCTTCAAAGTCGACATCACCACATAATTTGCCGTGTTCATCTTTATTCATGCCGACATCAATGACCACAGCTCCCTCCTTAATATGATCTGCTTTAACCATTTTCGCTCTTCCAACAGCTGCCACAAGAATATCCGCCTGCTGTGTAAAAGATTTCAGATCATTCGTTCTTGAATGACAGTATGTAACAGTGGCATTTTCATTCAACAACAATTGTCCCATCGGTTTTCCCACGATATTGCTTCTGCCAATGATGACAGCATGTTTGCCTTCAGGATTAATGCCAATGTATTTCAGCATTTCCATGACCCCAAAAGGTGTACATGGCAAAAATGTATCCTGTCCGGTCATCATTTTTCCGATATTGATAGGATGAAAGCCATCTACGTCTTTTTCCGGAGAGATGGTTTCAATGACTTTTGTCTCAGAAATATGTGGAGGGATCGGGAGTTGGACCAAAATACCATGAATGGTGTCATCTTCATTCAATTCCTTGATTTTATCAAGAAGCTCCTTTTCGCTCACATCTGCCGGATATTCAATCAATACGGACTCCATTCCGATGGCTCTACAGCTTTTTTGTTTGGATGTCACATAGGTGCGTGATGCAGGGTTATCTCCAACCAAAATGACTGCGAGGCCAGGCTTTACTCCTTTGGCTGTCAGTTCAGCCACTTCTTTTTCAAGCCCTTTTCTTATTTCCTGAGATATTTTTTTTCCATCAATCAGCTTTGCTGTCATCATCATTCCCCCTACTGTTCTTCACCGTTGATTTTCGATAAAATTCCATTTACAAACTGCCCCGACTTTTCATCTCCGAATGTTTTCGCCACTTCAATCGCTTCATTGATAGCCACATTTGGAGGAACCTCAGTAAATTTCAATTCATATGTCCCGACACGCAGCACATTCAGGTCAACCTTGCCTAGGCGGTCAAGGGACCACTTTTTCAGATGGCTACTAATTTCTTTATCGATCCCTTTTAAGTTAGCAGCAGTACCCATAATCAAATCATGCAAGAAGTCATCAGATTCTCCATCTTGCAGCACATTCCTCAGGGCATCTTCGGGAGGAATATCGCTCATATCTATTTGAAATAAGGCCTGCAAAGCTTTTTCGCGCGCTTCTCTTCTTTTCATTTTCAAAAAAGCTCCTTTAATCTAGGCATTTCAGCCATTTGAGTTTTTCTTAGTTTACCACACAAGAAGAAAAACAAGCATTCGGTCTACCATTTAAAAATGCCAAAGGGGTTTCACCTTTGGCCTGGTCTATTCCGTCTCAAATTCTTCTTCAGATTCCTGTTTACTTTGATCGAATGTCACACCAACAATATGAATATTCACTTCTTCTACTTCTAGTGCCGTCATGTTGAACAATGCTTGGCGGATATTATCCTGCACTTTTTGGGCAACCGTCGGAATGGAAACACCAAAGTTCATAAGACAATAAACATCCACAATGATTCCTTCTTCAGAGAGTTCCACCCGGATTCCTTTTCCGTGGTTTTTCTTTCCAAGTCTTTCAACCACTCCAGATGCAAAATTGCCCCTCATTTGAGCGACGCCTTCTACTTCTGAAGCGGCAATACCAGCAATTACTTCAATCACCTCAGGAGCTATTTCAATCTTCCCGTGACCCTGTCCGCTTTCTTGCGTCATTTCGAGCATGTTCAATTGATCTTCCATTAAAGGCACCTCCGTTTATTTTTAATTCATGACTGGATGCAGTTCCAGAAACTTCGTATTGAAGTCTCCACTCACAAACGTTTCATTTTCCAGTAACTTCAAGTGGAAAGGAATGGTCGTATGAACCCCTTCAATGATAAACTCCTCAAGCGCACGTTTCATTCTTGCAATGGCTTCTTCCCTAGTGGAACCATAGGTAATTAATTTAGCAATCATGGAGTCGTAGTAAGGTGGAATCGTATATCCAGGATAAACACCTGAATCCACACGTACCCCCATCCCTCCTGGAGGCAGGTACATCTCAATTTTTCCTGCAGAAGGCATGAAGCCTTTTTCTGGATTTTCAGCATTGATCCGGCATTCAATGGACCAGCCATTAAATTCAACATCCTTCTGTTTCACCGACAATTCTTTGCCTGATGCTACTAGAATCTGTTCTTTAATCAGATCAATCCCTGTTACCATTTCAGTGACAGGATGTTCCACCTGAATTCGTGTGTTCATTTCCATAAAATAAAACTCCTGATTTTTATGGTCGTAAATGAACTCGACTGTTCCCGCACCAGTATAATCAACCGCTTCTGCCGCCTTTACAGCAGCCGTCCCCATTTTTTCCCGTATGGCTTCATTAAGCGCTGGCGACGGAGTTTCTTCCAAAAGCTTTTGGAGCCTGCGCTGAATGGAACAGTCTCTCTCTCCCAAATGGATTGTATTCCCATGCGCATCTGCCAATACTTGAATTTCCACATGTCGGAAATCATCGATATATTTTTCGATGTACACCCCTGGATTTCCGAATGCGACAGCCGCCTCCTGCTGGGTGATTTCAATACCTTTAATCAGCTCTTCTACCGTTTTAGCCACTCGGATTCCACGGCCGCCGCCGCCCGCTGTGGCCTTAATAATCACAGGATATCCGATTTCGTCGGCAATTTGTTTTGCCTCATCAATCGTTTCGACAATTCCATCTGAGCCAGGTACAATCGGCACTCCTGCGGCCTTCATTGTTGAACGGGCCACATCTTTTGTACCCATCCTCGTTATGGCTTCTGGGCTCGGCCCTACAAAAATGATATTGCATTCGCGGCAAACCTCTGCAAAATCCGCATTTTCAGCTAAGAACCCATAGCCAGGATGAATGGCGTCACATTCCGTCAGTTTGGCCACACTGACGACATTGGCTGAGTTCAAATAGCTGTCTTTGGAGGCTGTAGGCCCAATGCAATAAGCTTCATCTGCCAATTGTACATGCAATGCTTCTTTATCGGCTTCAGAATAAACAGCAACTGTTTCTATGTCCAGTTCCATACATGCACGTATGATACGGACAGCAATTTCTCCCCTGTTTGCTATTAAAAGTTTCTTTATCATTTATTTCGCTCCTTACTTGGGCTCAACTAAAAATAGCGGTTGGCCATACTCCACAAGTTCGCCATCCTTCACAAGGACTTCCACTATCTTACCTTCAACTTCCGCCTCGATCTCGTTAAACAGCTTCATTGCTTCCACAATACAAACGATGGAATCCGAGGTGACTTCGGAACCGACTTTCACGTACGGATCACTGTCTGGAGAGGAAGCTTGATAAAAAGTTCCAACCATTGGAGAAACAATTTTATGTAAAGTGCTATTTTCTGCAATTTCCTGGACCGGAGCTGTTTCAGGTGCAGCAGGAGCTTTTTCTACTGCCGGGACTACAGGAACAACTTCCTGGCGAATAACAGGCTGCGGTTCTTGAACCGGTTCTGTCACATATTGAATTGTCTCCTGAACAGGTTTATTTACTCTTTTTTTCAGCTCAATTTTTGAGCCGTCATGCTTATAGACAAACTCCTCAATGTCAGATTGATCAATAAGTTTTATAATTTCACGGATTTCCTGAATCTTCAGCATACACGACACTCCTTAAAAATTATGAGTAGCTCTTAATATCATAATATAACAGGTTGTACAAATTCAACGACGACAGGGTAAATATACAGAAATAAATAGTAAAATGCAACAAGAAAAGTGAAGATGCCTGTTTATCGACGTACAGACTGGAATGGTTCTGACGAGATAAAGGAAACACGCGTAACGGGGTGAAGCGATGTTGACTTATCGTAGGAGGAACCTTGAAGTCTGATGGTCGATAGGCATCGGAACTAGACAACAAGAAAAGTGAAAGCGCTCGGTTAGCGACGTACAGACTGGAGCTGAAATGTAGAAAACGGCGTATAGGGGCGACAAGCGCTGGCTGCCGAATGTTGCCACGTCCTGTGGCGCTGGCGGCACTAGGACATCCTGTCTGTCGGCTGGCTCAAGCTGCGACGTCCTGTCGCATCGCCTGCACTAGTACTTCCTGTACGTCGGAGGGCAATCCAACGAAGTCGTTCTTTGACTTCATTGGATTGACCGAAGCGACCTCGAGCCCCTGCCGTCTGCAACTAGACAATAGTTCCTCCGACGAGATAAAGGAAACACGGCGACGAAGGCCGCCTTAAGCCGCGCCATCCTGTCGCTTCACTTGCACTAGTACTTCCTATGCGTTGCGGGCAACAATTGAATCGACGGACCGCTGTTCACTCTGACAAAATCAAAAATGCGATCAAAAAGAAAGACGGACAGGCCCCCTTCCTCTCCGTCATTTGCCTATTTTGTTTGAAATTCAACCGTGGCAACCGTCTGTGTACCGATTTCCTCCCTGACTACTTGAAGGATACGTGCTGCATCAGCCTTGGAATGCTCTTTAGCTATTACTGTAATAAGCATTTCATTATTATCGGTCCGGACCAACGCATCATCATATCCGAGGGACTTGATAAGGCTTTCCAAAGTCTTCTCTTTTGTTTCAAGGGCGGTTAAATCCTGCATCTTTGTATATAATTCATTTTTCTCTTTGGCGGTTAGATCCGGGGAACCAACTTGGGAAGTTAAATCTGTAATTTCTTTGCTGCGTTTATCCTGAATTTCCAACCTTATTGTCTCAAAGGCCTCATCCCCAGATGCTTCAGTGATCACCTTCATATCTTTTTCATTTGTTGCCGTTTCACCTGAAGTCTCTTCTTTTCCACCTGTCGCGAAGTCTTTCTTGGCCGGATCAGATGTTACATAATATACGGACAGTACTACGACAAGGCTCAGCATAGTTAAGAGCCAAACTGTCTGTTTCTTTAAAAGCATTATGAATCCCCCTTTGACTTTTTCGGCATGACAGCCACTTTATGACTTGGAACATTAAGACCTCTTGTTACTGCCTCGACGATCCATTTTTTCACCTGGATATTTTCAGCTCCGCCTGCTACCACAAGAACCCCCTCAACCTCCGGCTTTCTCGTTTCCAGAACAATTGGAACCTCTTTGTCCCCTTCCTTGATCAGGACAAGCTGGTCCTCAGTTGATTGATCTTCGATTTTTCTCGTTCCGCCCTCTTTATCTTCTTCAACTGTCGTTTGATTTTTTAAAGTCTGGTTTTTTTCCAACACTGTTTTTTCTGTTGCTTCAACATTTACAACAACCGTAACATCGTGCACACCAGCTATTTGCTCTAGAGCTTCTTTCAATTGATTTTCATATCGATTCTCCAATTCTGTCATACCATTTTCAGAGTCCTTTTTTCTGCCAAAGGCTTCTGCATCATCAGCACCAGCTTCCAGTTCTTTCATGACTGCAGCTGAATCTTTCTCTTCTCCAGCTTTCCATAAATCAGAGATGATCATTAAGGCCGCGCCCACAAGCACAAGAATAAGAACGTAAAAGAATTTGTTGTTTTTCTTTTGTGATGGATTTCCTTTAAGATCTCCTGCCCATAAATTTTTCAACCAATCAAGAGGACCGTTTTTTTTACTCATGGATCATCGGTTCCTCCCTTCACTACCAATTCTATTTTCGAATCTGGCACGTCCCATTCGATTGCGAGCATGTTCCGGAGCTTTTTTGTCCTTCTGGATTGATTATGCCTTGGCTGATCTTTAATCTGAATCGATACCTGCTCCACCTCGGCCACTGAATCTTTTTTTCTCATCGGCTCGACATAGACAGTTATTTTATTAATAGACTTCAAAATGCTTTCCAAATCCTGTGCGGGAGAAGAAGTGCTGGATATATTGATATTGGTTATGGTCATGCCATGACTTGCAATCATCTCCTTTTCAACTTTCTCTTTAAGTTGGACAGCCATTTGCTCTAATATATATGCATGCTGTGATGTTTCTATTTCTCTTTTTTTTTCTTCCAATAATTTTTCCATAGCAGGGTTTTGACTACTTTGATCATTTAAAAATGAATGTAAAGCTTGATCAAAATCAGTGGAGAGAAATTTAAATATGGGCGTCACGACAATGGAAATCAACAAGAGGCCCACAACAAACTTCACATATTTCTTCATCGCTGTATCTGGGAGTAGCATGTCCACGATCATTGCCAGCAAAATAAAAATAACGATATTTATAATCCATTCTGAAATAAGCTGCACGAAAACTCCCTCCCTATCAGCGAATCATCATCGTAACGTTCCCTGATGTAATGACGATGGTTACACAGAGAAAAAACATGAAAGAAACGATCGCTAAGGACGCAAAAACATACATCATACATTTGCTTATCAAATCTAGACAATTGATAATGGGGCCGTCGCCTACAGGTTGAAGCAAAGCACCTGCAAGCTTATAAACTAGAATAATGATCAGTATTTTCACTGCCGGAAAAGCAGCGATCAGCAAAATGATTGCTACTCCTGCCAGACCGATCGTATTTTTGATCAATACAGATGCAGTTAATACCGTATCCGCTGCATCCGTGAACATTCTTCCCACAACAGGCACAAAATTGCCGGTGACATATTTGGCCGTTCTGATAGCAACACCATCTGTCACGGCCGTCGCTGTCCCCTGGATGGAAATAACACCTAAAAGCACGGCCATGAAGGCACCAAGAATGCCTATGCCCGCTTTTTTAAATAGGTTGGACAACTTTGTCACCTTATAATTTTCACTCAATGCGCTGACAATCCCCAGAAGCAATGCCATAAATAAAAGTGGCAATACAACGGTCTGAATAAGGAGACCGCTCGTCTGGATCAAAAAGATTAACACAGGATGGAAGAATGCAGCAGAAGTGACACCACCTGACGAAGCAATCAAGGCAAGAATAAGCGGAATCAGAGCATAAATAAATTGTGACATCGATTCAATTGCCGTTACCGCATAGTCTACTGTGACCCGAAAACTATTAAGCGCGATGATAATAAGAACCATAAATACAACCGCATAGGCAACCTTGGAAACGGCTCCTTTCTCAAATGCTGTGTGCAGCGATTGCAAAAATGCGCTGAAAATCGTCAATAGTAATAGTGTTCCCAGCAACTTTCCATTCATGGTCAGCTCTTGAAAAGCAAAAGCCCCAATTCCCCGAAACCACTCTTTAATGGAAAAAGACTTTTCTCCTTTTAAGAATTCAAGAAGTGTCCCCCTCTGACTTTCAGGCAGATATCCCCCATACTCATCCATAATGCTCTCCCAAAACCCTTGGAGTTCTTCAATTCCCAGCGTTTCAATCTGTTCATCCACCATTTTTGTGATGATATCATTTGATGGTTCTTCTTCCTGCTCCGCCTGAATTGCAGATGCACCTGTAAAAAGTACAAAACAGAATAAGAACAGCTGGATTATGTTCCGCATATTCTTCCCCTCCGCCTATCGCGCTGTTATCTGACTGGCATCATATTGATGATGGTATCAATCAGAACAGTCAAAATGGGGACAGCCAAAGCCAGGATAAGTATTTTCCCTGCCAATTCGACCTTCGCGGCTATGGCTCCCATTCCGGCATCTTTGCTTATATGTGAAGCAAATTCAGCAATATAGGCAATTCCGATAATTTTTAATATTGTTTTCACATACATCGTATTAATACCAGCATTTGCAGCCAAAACTTCGATTGTTGCAATGATCCCATGTATCTGGTCAACCAAAAATAAAAAAATGGCACATCCCGTGAACAGAATTAGCAAAAAAGCAAAGGTCGGCTTCTGCTCTTTGATGATAAGGGCTAAAAAAGTGGCAATGAGGGCAATGCCCGCTATTTGCAGTATGGCAATGACCGCTCCCTCCCATCATTGAAATAAGAAGACCGATCTTATTTTTTGAAAAAGATCATCTACGATAGTAACAACCATGAATAAAATATAAATAAACCCAAACAAAGTGACCCATTGGGCGTATTCCTTTTTCCCGACTTGGTCAAGAATTGTATGCAAGAAGGCAACAACGATGCCGACCCCTGCTATTTTAAAAATTACATCCACATCAATGCCCATCTCCTATTTCCTCCCATCCTTAAGAAAAGCGAAAGCGCAGGCAAACAATATGATTCCCGAGGAGGCAGTTCTTCAGCCACCACAGGGAAGCGGCTTGATCCTTGCGGGGGTAGGTGCTTGCAGGCTCAGATCGCGACATCCTGTCGCTTCGCTTGCACTAGCACGTCCTGTACGTCGACGCTGGCTCAGACCGCGACTTCCTGTCACTTCGCTTGCACTAGCACGTCCTGTTCTTCGGCTGGCTCAGATCGCGACTTCCTGTCTCTTCGCTTGCACTAAGCACGTCCTGTACGTCGACGCTGGCCAAGAAAAACTTCTTTTATATAAAGTTTTCCATAGCAAGTTATACTTTCTTTCCTCCTAAAAAAGCAGGATTATGAACAACAGTCCGGATAAAACGCCTAGGCTCTTCATAATTTTTTCGTATTTCTTTTGCTTCTCCCTTGCTTCATCCTCTTCCCTGTCGAGATGGGTAACTGCCAGCAGAATTTGTTTTTGTTGGGTATATCGGTCATGCCGCCCAAGACTTTCACCAAATTGCATGAGGATTTCATATTCTCCAGTTTTCATATCCGTGTCTTGCCATACCTCATCAAGACTTTCCTTCCATGCTGACTTGACGCTTGCATCCGTTTTGGAAAGCTTTTCCGAAAAAGTTTTATATAAGCGTGCGGCTGGTTCTGGCATCTGTGAAGATATTTTTTTTGCAGCTTCTCCAAGCGGGGTATGGCTATACATGATTTCCGCATCTAATGCTTGCAGGGAGTCTTTGATGATCCGCAGCTGTTTCGGTCTGCGGGTCAAATGACTAGAAGCCTCAAACCCTGCCCAAGTTGTTGTTCCGATTATTAAGAGAGCGCCAATCAGTTTAAACATGGGGATTCACAACTTGTCCGTTTTGATCCTTAATGGAAATAACGGTGCCTGGGCCATTATCCCGCGATAATTCGATGAATCGCTGAAAAACCTGCTGTTCAATGATTTCCCTCAGCAATGGCCGTTTGATGATTTCCTCCAAATCATTTCCATGTGTTGTCATCATTAATGTAATTCCGGCATTAACGGCCTCCATAATGGCTTCTTTGTCTTCCCTGCGACCAATCTCGTCCACAATCAGTACGTCTGGACTAAGTGCCCTGATCATCATCATCATCCCTTCTGCCTTCGGACAAGCATCAAGTACATCAACCCGCGTTCCGAACTGCAATTGAGGGATTCCATGTATACAGCCGGCTATTTCAGATCTTTCATCGACAATCCCTACTTTCATAGGGGAAATTTCGTTTTTTGAATAGCCAGTGGATACGATTCTCGCAAGATCGCGCAACAATGTTGTTTTTCCTGTTTGGGGAGGTCCAATAATCATGGTATGTTTCCATCCCCCATCATATAAAAATGGGATGAAACGTTCAGACGCCCCGATTTTTTCCCTGGCAACCCTTATATTAAAGGAAGCCAAATGCCTCAAGGCTTTTACTCTTCCACCTTCCAATATAGCTTTTCCAGCAAGCCCAATCCGATGACCGCCCTCTATCGTGATATATCCCCTTCTTAACTCTTCATCCAATGTATAAAAAGAGTGGCCGGCCAAATTGCTGATCAACTGGTCCGCGTCAGCTTGTGTAAACAAATAAGGCAAGTAGCTTGTTACTTCTCTTGCGGTAACTTCCACCTGCCGATTGACCCGGAGACGTATCTCTTCTATCCCAGCTTTCATTTCGTCAGGCATTACATCAATTAATTTTGAGATCTCAATTGGCAGGATGCGAATGATATTTTCCAATGCAACCCTCTCCCAGACTTCTTTTCTACCTAATATGTATTCGGCCAAGCCCCAATTATGACCAGGCGCCTTTATTGAAGAACAAAAATCGTTGCAAAAACCCCTTTGAAAAATTGATCGAGCGGACTCTCTCTTTAACGTGATATATTAGTATTAAGACTGAATGAAAAGCAGGTGCACATGTCATGACTAAAGAGAAAAGTATTGCGCTGGTAGGATTTATGGGGGCAGGAAAAACAACTGCAGGGGAACTGGCCGCAACAAAATTAAACTGGAATTTCATCGATACTGATCAGGAAATAGAAAAAGAAGTCGGACTACCTACGACAGAAATTTTTAAAAAATATGGTGAAAAAGCTTTTCGTACCTATGAAAGAAATGTGATTGAAACAATAACAAACGAGAAGAAGCAAGTGATATCACTTGGTGGCGGGGCATTCATGAATGAAGAAACTAGAAAGACATGCCTAGCAAAAACTGTTGTCATTTTCCTGGATATTTCTTGGGAAGCCTGGAAAAAGCGCTATGAATTGATTGTTGAAACCCGTCCCGTTTTGCAGGGGCGTGATTTAAACGAGATAAAGGAATTATATTTAGAACGAAAACGTTTGTATGGACATCATCACTTCCGTATATTGACGGACAACCTATCTCCAGATGATGTAGCAAATAAAATTGTCGAATTATATTCAACACCAATCTCTAGCTAAACTTGAACACTCTTACTTTTTACTGTAATAAGTGTTTAAAAACAGCCTCAGGCGAAAACTCTCCTGAGGCTGTTTGGATACCCTTCTATTCTTTAGCTACTTCTTCCTTCATCATGGCAATCAATTGTTTAAGCTTTCTGACCGGAACCTGGCCAGGAGCTGAAGCCTCCACTCCCAAGCCAAATGTAAGAATGGAGCCATAGGTCCAGCCAATCATTCTGCTGATGGCACCAAGACTTCCCATCGACATCGTAATCAGGGGGATTTTCAAAGCTTTGCTGGCATCATTCGTAAGCTGAAGTAATTTCAAAACATCGTCTTTTGTTTCAGGCATGACAGCTGCCTTGGCAACGTCCGCACCGTAAAATTCGGCAAGGAACAGCTTTTTCATCATCTCTTCTTCAGATGGTGTGCAGTTGAAATTATGATAGGAGAGAATCAAACGCTTGTCATGTTTTTCTGAAACGTCCCTTAATTCCCTTATATATTCAGGGTGACTCGAAACCTCATAATCAATCAAGCTGACGGCATTACTTTTACAAACTTCACCTATTAGCTTCACTTTCTGTTCTTCCGACAATGAAATCTGCTCGCCTCCCTCATGAATCGAACGGATCGTAAAAAGAAGCGGCAAATCGCTTTTTTCGGAAATTCCTTCTAGAACAGATAAGACGTAGGGAAGATTGTCCAGTTTATGTAAAAAATCCGCTCGCCATTCGAGTAAATCTGGTTTTTCGGGCAAAACCAGATCAAGCTCCTCCATGATTTCTTCTTTGTTTTTCCCGGTTAAAGGCGTACATATATAAGGCATCTTTTCTTCTTTAAAAATTCTATCCATGCTTATTCCCACCTTTCAAGAAAAGCGCAAGCGCCTGTTCATCGACGTACAGACTGACCCGAAATGCAGAAGACGACAGGTTAGGGGCGACATGCACAGGCCACCTCAATTCGCCACGTCCTGTACCTCGAAGCCGAAGTTGACTTATCGTAGGGAAGCAGCTTACTTGGATTACCTCGTGAGAAGCTTCTCGGGTAGGCTGTGCAGTTTTGCGACGAGGTAAGGTTAACATCCTCGAATATGCTGCGAGCACATTGGTCGCGAAGTCTAATGGTCGATTAGGCGCTGGAGCTGGACATATCAAATCATCATTCAAAAAAATTTCGTCTAATTTTTATAGCTTACTGAATCAAATGCGCCTTGGCGTATTCGCGCCCAGATTTTATCGAGCTTAAGCTCGATAAATTTCCTCTGAAAATCTGTGGCATCCGCCGGGGGCTTTGACTTTATTCAGCCGGGGTTTGAACCCCCACTGAATGGAATACCAATATGCATTCATCTCACCACTTACAGAAGCAGGCGGCTTCTGCTGAATGAAGTTAAAACCATTAAAAACCGCGGGAAGTCCCGCGGCTGATCCCTTTATGCGATTATGCCCTTGAAACATAGGAACCATCGGAAGTATTGATAACCAGTGTCTCACCTTCATTAACAAAGAAGGGAACTTGAACAACAAGACCTGTTTCCATCGTTGCAGGCTTGGATCCTCCTGAAGCAGTATCCCCTTTGATCCCTGGTTCAGTTGCAGCTACTTTGAGATTAACTGTATTTGGAAGCTCCACTCCCAGTGTCTCTCCATTAAACATGATGATATGCACTTCCATGTTCTCGAGCAGGAAGTTCAATTCATGTTCAATCTGCGAAGCTGGAAGCTCGATTTGTTCATATGTCTGCTGATCCATAAAGACATACTGATCACCGCTTGAATATAAATATTGCATCGTCTTATTATCGATTTGCGCTTTACTTACTTTCTCTCCAGCGCGGAACGTCTTTTCTGCAATGGCTCCCGTACGGAGATTTCGTAGTTTGGAGCGGACAAATGCTGCTCCTTTTCCAGGCTTGACATGCTGGAATTCAAGAACTCTCCAAATCCCTCCGTCAGTCTCTATTGTCAATCCTGTTTTAAAATCGTTTACTGAAATCATCCTGTTTCCTCCCAATAGAAGTTATAAAATAAGCAACTCTTTCGTTGAGTGTGTCAGCCTTTCGTTGCCAGAATCTGTGATCAGTATGTCATCCTCAATTCTGACCCCACCGATTTGCGGCAGATAGATGCCTGGCTCGACCGTGACAGTCATTCCTGGAACAAGCTTCCCCTTCGACCTCGGGGAGAGTCCCGGACCTTCATGAACCTCAAGGCCAATTCCATGCCCCAAGGAATGTCCAAAATATTCACCATAACCATTTTCGGAAATCAAATCTCTTGCAATCGCATCCGCTTCAATTCCCGTCATGCCTGGTTTTATTTTTTCCACCGCTTCCATTTGTGCTTCAAGAACAATTTGATAAATTTCTTTCAATTGCTCAGAAGGCTCACCTACTGCTACCGTACGAGTAATATCTGATATATATCCTTTATGAAGTGCTCCGTAATCCAAAGTAACAAAATCACCTGATTCAATCACCTTTTCGGTCGCTACACCATGAGGCAACGCAGACCTCCAACCAGAAGCAACGATAATATCAAAAGATGAAGAACTTGCTCCACATTTTCTCATGAAAAACTCAAGTTCATTGGAAATCTCAATTTCACGAACTCCCGGCTTAAGATAGTCAAGTATATGCTTAAAAGCCGCATCTGCAATATCCGCCGCTTCTTTGAGGATAGAAATTTCGCTTTCCGTTTTGATCATACGCTGCTTTTCTACCAGCTCAGAAACCGGGATCAGCTCCAACTGCAGCCCTTCCTCGTATTTCTTCCATTCTGAATAGGTAACAAAATCCTGTTCAAAACCAAGTTTCTCAATTCCGTGCTTTTTCGTTTTTTCAGCTATTTTCTCAATGATTGATCCGCTGTGCTGAATCACTTCATACCCTTTAGCCTGATCTTCCGCTTGGCCGGTATACCTGAAATCGGTAATGAAATAAGCAGCCTCATTTGTAATCAAAGCAATTCCAGCTGTACCTGTAAAATTTGTTGCATATCTGCGATTATGCGGACTTGTTATTAATAGTCCGTCAATGTCGAATTCGGTAAAGCACTTTCGTATTTGTTCGATTTTATCCATTATTATTCTCTCCCGGAATATAAGCTTTTCCCCTTAAAAACAGGGCTTTTTGTAGGCAAGAAGAAATAGGAATGTTCTGGCATAAACAGTTTAACATAAAAGAATGGAAAAAACATGAATAAATATAGCCAGTCATTGTTTTAATTTCAACTGCTTTAAATAGATAAACTCCTCATATTCATAGGAAATGGAATATCCAATAAATACTCCATATAATATAAAGGTGCTTAGTCCAGTCAAAATTGAATTTAAATCATATTCTAATATTGACTTCGTTCCAGGAAATAGCGGATATAGTACGAGGAAGACAAATAGGAACAAAATCACCCCGTAGGATCCCCCCCACCAGAATGACTTTCTTTTTCGCAGTACTCCATAATAAAGCAACGCTGTCAATATGGAAAGGGCTCCATATAATAAAACTGCGAGCAGCATGCCCGTCCAGCCGTCCTTCCACTCCCCATCCCAAAGAGCCAGGATAATACCAGGAGTAATTTCAGTAAAATTCAAGTAGTGACCAAGGTAGCCCATTAGACTTCCAAGGACCCCTGCAGTAAACCCTGTGATGATTGCCATTGTTATGAGTGACATTGCATAATAATTTTTTTCTTGCATAAATACCACCTCATTCTTAGCATGTCCTTTATGTCTAATTTGTTTCATATCGCTTATTTGGCTGGTGAAATTTACAATCTTTTAGTAAAATAGAGTTAAGATATTGAGTAAAAACATGCGTAAATTTAATTTTTAAATGTAGATACATTCTTTTTTGCCCTGGGTGTTCATGTCCAGGGTACAATTCTCTTCTATAACCAAAGTAAACTTACCTTATAACCCGCTTTAATTGTTTAAAAGATGATTTTTGGTGGAAAAGGAAATACAGTTGATTCTTTTAAAACTCAACTCTGATGATGTATAAAGGATGTTCTTTTTGGGAAAGATATCCACTATTCCCGAGGAGGTGGCGCTCTTGAAAGTACGGAATTGGATCATAAGCGGAATATTTATTTTTGCGGTAATCGGATTGGGCTCTTATTTAATTAACAACCCTGTTGGTTTGTTTAAACAACTATTGTTTATGGGAGCGGCTGTTGCTGCCGTATTTATCATCTATCGCATTTGGACAAATAGGTCCCAAGGCGGCAAAGAAAAAAATGCGTTTGCCAAAGCTGCTAAACAATCTAAATTGCGGGCGAAAAAACGAAAGTCCGCTTCGCAATCAACCAACCATTTCCGAAATCGTCCGCTTCGCAAAAGGTCGACTGCCCACTTGACCGTAATAGAGGGAAAGAAAAGCAAGAAAAAAGACAGAGCCATATTTTAATCTGTCTGTCTACCAAGTGGGGTATTAATATGTCCATGTTTTTAGGAACTGCTCGGCCCTTACCCGCCCTTTTCTCAAAAGGGCTTCTTTTTTTTCTTCACTTATTGTAAATTCCGCTGCAAATGTTTCTTCCGTCGGAATAAAGATGATATTACGTTCATGTTTTCTTGAAATATATCTTGCGTCATGTGCATCTTTCATTGTATGAAACAATGATTCGAATAGCTGAAGACCATTCCTAATCTTTCGTTTTGGCTGCTGTTCCATGCGACGGCTCAATTTTATTCCAATAACTGGTCTCAATTGCTTCTGATTCTCCTTTTGAAAAAGCCAGATTGGGAAATTACTCAATATTCCTCCATCTACGATAACATTTGTACCACTCAGCGAGCGCAGCTTGACCGGTTCAAAGAAATAAGGGATACTGCAGCTCATTCGGATGGCACGTGCAACTGGATAAGTTTCCTTAGGAATACCGTATTGTTCCAAATCATCCGGAAGAACAAGCATCCTTCCAGTAGATAAATCGCTCGCAATGACTCTCAATGTTTCAGGCGGCAAGTCTTTAAATGTATAGATTCCTTTCCTAGCCAGCATCTTGCCAAGCCATTCCTCCAGTAAATCCCCACGATATAAGCCCATCCTAAAATAAAGAAAGAGCCACTTTGTCAAATGAAAAGGCAGTAACGTCTTGCGTTGGTCCAGTAAATCACTCATATCCATTTCCTTCATCATATCAGCCATCTCTTTGCTGGAATATCCGGCTGCTATCAAAGACGCAATGATGGCACCTGCACTCGTGCCAGACACTCTTTTAAAGGTAAAGCCCCTCTGCTCCAAAACCTCATATGCCCCGATCAAAGCGACCCCTTTGATTCCCCCTCCGGAGAACACGCCGTCAATCTCCATTTTTGTGCCGCCCTTCTTCAATGTTGTCTCTATATGATATTAGGGAAGGGCATGAACTAAGAACGGCTAAAGATAAGAAAAGCGAAAGGTGCGCAGCTTTAGGGGAAAAGGACAAGACGAATTTTGATGGGAGAGTTCCTCAAAGCTCATTTCAATTACATCGTGAAAAAGCTTCCTTTGAATAAAAACTTTCTACAACAAGTTATCAAAGAAAAGAGCCGGCCAATTGAACGGCCAGCTCTTCCATCATTTAAATTCCGCATTTTAATTGCGCATTACAATTATCACATGTATTACAACCGCCGATTTCTTTAACTTGTCCTTTTCGGCAGACAGGACATGTATTCCCCAGCTCCGAACCGATTGTAACGCTGGTAGATCTCAGATCCTGAATTGTATCGACTAGAACAACAGGGCGATCATCCTGCTTCTCGTCTTTTTCTTCATCAAAAGTATTTTCTTCCGCTTTTAATGTGAGTACTTGGGAATCACGGCTGCCGTCTACATAGACTGTGCCGCCTTTTGCTCCTCCCTTGTACAGACGCTCATATACCGCTTCAACCTGCTCCACTGAATATCCTTTTGGCGCATTAACTGTTTTGGAAATGGAGCTGTCGATCCATCTTTGGATAACACATTGTACATCAGCATGCGCTTCAGGAGAAAGCCCCATGGCTGTAACAAACCAGTTTGGCAAGCGATCCTCATCTGCCTCTGGATGTTCTTTCAAATAATCTTGTACAATATCTGCCTTGACTTCAATAAACTTTCCAAGCCTTCCGCTTCGGTAATAGGTGAAGGAGAAATATGGCTCAAGACCTGTTGAGCATCCGATCATTGTTCCTGTTGAACCTGTAGGCGCAACTGTCAGCAAGTGAGAATTCCGGATTCCATGTTCCTTGATGGCTTCATGGATGTCTTTCGGCATTCTCTTCATATAACCTGTTTGGGTAAAGGCTTCACGAAGCTTTGCTGTTTCTTCCACGTTTTCGCCATTCAAAAACGGGAAGCTGCCCTTTTCTTTAGCCAATTCTACTGACTCCCGATAAGCAGTCGTAGCGATCACCTCAAACACTTTGTCAACAAGCTCATTACCCTCCGAAGATCCATATTCCTTTTCACAATAGATGAGCAAATCTGCAAGGCCCATAACGCCAAGTCCGACACGGCGTTCTCCAAGTGCCTGCTTCTTATTTTCTTCAAGGAAATACGGCGTCGCATCAATGACATTATCCTGCATACGAACGCCGACTTTGACAGTCTGCTTCAATCTTTCATAGTCGACTTTCTTGTTTTTACGATCCACCATCTCCGCAAGATTAACAGCTGCAAGGTTACACACAGAGAATGGAGCCAAAGGCTGTTCACCGCATGGGTTCGTTGCCACTACTTTTTGGCCGTAGGCCTTTGCGTTTGTCATTTCATTGGCATTGTCAATAAAGAATATACCCGGTTCAGCAGAATAGGTTGCACAAATATTGATAAGATTCCAAAGCTCCTTCGCTTTGATCTTCCTGTATGTTCTCACTTTATAACCAAGCTTTTTCCATTCGCGCACATCGCCGACTTCCTGCCATTTCTCATTGTATGCCTTCATTTCGTCCTCGTTATAATTTTCAACATCCGGGAAACAAAGCTCGTACTCTTCGTCATTTTCAACAGCATCCATGAATTCATTCGTAATGCAGACAGAAATATTGGCTCCAGTTAAAAACTCAGGATTATGGACAGAATATGTGCCGCCTTCTTTCAGCTTCTCATCTGCGTTGCGGAAAATTTCTTCACTGAAACCGCCATATCCAGGGATCTTTCTATAATTCAGTACTCCTTGATACATTGCTTCCTCTGCTGGCGTCAACGGAGTAAATTTCAATTTGTCTTTAGCATGCTTTTTAATGACCGGATCGTTTGTATTCTCAATTAAAAAGCGCAATATTCTTGGATTCTGCATCTTGGAAATGATAAATTCAACAATATCAGGGTGCCAGGATGCAAGCATGATCATCTGAGCTCCACGGCGGGATCCACCCTGTTCTACAAGATGAGTAAGCTTGGCAATATCATCAAGCCAGGAAACTGATCCTGATGATTTGCCGTTTACGCCCCGTGCAAGTGTATTCCGCGGCCTTAAAGTTGAACCGTTCGTGCCAACGCCTCCGCCGCGGCTCATGATTTCCATCACTTGTTTTCTGTGTTCAGAAATGCCTTCGCGGGAATCCGCCACAAAAGGCATGACATAACAGTTAAAATAAGTAACATCTGTTCCTGCACCTGCTCCATAGAGCACCCTGCCAGCCGGAACAAAATTTAAATTAACAAGCTCTTCATAGAACTTTTCAAACCATTCCTGTCTCTTCTCTTCCGTTTTTTCCACTGAAGCAAGGCCTGTTGCATTTCTTTTGGCAATTTGCTCATAAAAGACTTCAAGTGGTTTTTCGATGATATCAAGCGGACGGACGATGACTCCTGTTTCTTTTTCCTTTTCATCTTCCAACGCATTGAGGAATTCTTCTTCAACGATCACTGCAGCATTTTTTTCTTCCCAATCAATTGATTGGATGAATCCAAGCCCTCTCGCGGGAAATTTAGGGTCTTCTTTTATCGTCAAAACGACGAAATCACCAACTGATAAGGTGATTTTCTCCGTATCCTTATATGCATATCGGTCAATCATGACAAGCCGTGAAACACCTTTTTGAGTCAGTTTCATTTCAGGTGAAATTGGATGTACATGTTTGAATAATTGAATGTCTTCGTTGAGCCTTTCTATGTTTAAGCTTGTTTTTTTGGTAAATGCAACAGACATTTTGCCAACTCCTTTATAAAAACGATTTGAAGAATGTTTATTGTGATTATGTATCTGTCATTGATAAAGTTACCATATATATATCCTGAAAATCAATCCTTAAACACAATATATTGATTTTTATTCAAAATATCTACACTACATATTGTGTTTTCAGAAATAATTGATAACTTTTTGTCAAATCTTGAATATTGAGGATTTAAAAGAAAAAACAAGCGATTGATGGAAATTTACTCTTAAACCGATTTTATTCAACAATTTTAGACTTTTTCTTTTATTGACAGATAGCCCCGTCTATATATCCCTTATCTTCTACCAGCACATTCATTTTTCATAGACGAATATTCGGAGAAAACCTTTGATTCATTGTACAGTGACGAATATAATATATCATAGGGTTATTTACTAGAAAGGGGCTTTTACATTGTCATTGCTTTATTCATTACTTATTATTTTGGGAGCTATTATCGCGTTTTCTCTGTTCAATTATTTTAAACAGAAAAAAATATTAAAAACGCTCACCCAAGATGAATTCCGTATCGGATATAGAAAAGCGCAGCTGATTGATGTCCGGGAACAGAAAGAATTTGATGGCGGACATATACTGGGGGCACGCAATATCCCAATGTCTCAATTAAAAATGAGAATGAAAGAGATCAGGAAAGATAAACCTGTTTATTTATATTGCCAAAGCGGTTTACGAAGTGGAAGGGCTGCTCAACAGCTTTACAGAAAAGGTTACCGCCAGCTCTATCATTTACAGGGCGGATTTAAACAATGGACAGGAAAAATAAAAAGTAAATAAAAGATAAGGCGCAAGCACCTGCTCATCTACGTACAGACTGAGCCGATGCGATAGATGGCCGTCTACAGCTAGGTAAGAGTGCCTTTGTTAAGATAAAGCTTATAGGTACAAGCTAGGCGAGCGCTGAAAAAATTTGCTTTCAGTAGTGATTGGCTTATGACTTCGCCAATGTTAACTTATCGTAAGAAAGAGCTACTGTTCAGGATAACTTCTGTGTGATACTTTATGCTTCTTTACCGATAATATAAACAACCAGCCTCTTCCGTTAACGGAGGAGGCTGGTTGTTTATTTAAAAGATGTGCTTGTAGAAGTGAAGAGGCCGTCGAAAAAATTAGTGGAAACCGAATAAGCTGGGTATCTCTCTCCACTATCGGTAACCGTTTTTAATGAAAGCAGCAAAGAACGGGCACTAAGCCCGTCCTAACGTCCACTTATCTTCGATTTGATTAATAATGAGCTTTCTGGACAGCCCCTAACAGAATCCCCGCAAGACCATTAAGTTTTATTCTTTAGTATAGCGAAGGATCGGCTTTCTTGCTGCCTGTGTTTCATCCAATCTTTTTACAGTTGTATTATGAGGTGCTTCCTGGACAATTTCAGGATTCTCTTCGGCTTCCTTAGCAATCTGAATCATCGCGTCAATGAAACCATCCAGCGTCTCTTTTGATTCTGTTTCGGTTGGTTCAAACATCATACACTCTTCTACATTAATCGGGAAGTAAATAGTTGGCGGATGATAACCAAAATCAAGGAGTCGCTTAGCGATATCTAACGTTCTAACACCCAGTTTCTTTTGACGGGCTCCACTTAACACAAATTCATGCTTACAGTGTGTGTCATACGGTAAATCGTAATAAGGAGCAAGCTTTCTCATCATATAGTTTGCATTTAAGACGGCGTATTCCGTAACGGCCTTGAGTCCATCCGGCCCCATTGAACGAATGTAAGTATAAGCTCTCACATTGATGCCGAAGTTTCCGTAATACGGTTTTACCCTTCCAATAGAGTTTGGCCTGTCATAGTCAATGACAAATTGATCATCTTTTTTCGTGATGACCGGTTTCGGAAGAAATGGGATCAAATCTTTTTTCACGCCGACAGGGCCTGAACCGGGTCCACCTCCACCATGCGGGCCAGTAAAAGTTTTATGGAGGTTTAAATGGACAACATCAAATCCCATGTCGCCAGGGCGTGCTTTAGACATGACCGCATTCAAGTTTGCTCCGTCATAGTAAAGCTTTCCTCCTGCTCCATGAACAATTTCTGCCATCTCAAGAATTTGTTCCTCAAACAATCCAAGTGTATTTGGATTTGTCAGCATCAACGCGGCTGTATCCGATCCAACAAGTGACTTGAGATGCTCCAAGTCGACGAGACCGTCTTCTCCGGAACGGACCATTATTGTTTCAAGGCCCGCAACAGTAGCTGAGGCTGGATTGGTTCCATGAGCGGAATCAGGAACAATGACCTTTGTGCGGTCCATCTCACCGTTTGCTTCATGGAAAGCACGGATCATCATCAGACCTGTCCACTCTCCATGTGCCCCTGCAGCAGTTTGCAGAGTGACTTCATCCATCCCTGTAATTTCTTTTAAATGTTCTTGCAAATCATACATCAGTTCCAAAGCACCCTGGATAGATGACTCTGGCTGCAGAGGGTGTATGTGGGCAAAACCTGGAATACGAGCGACAGCTTCATTGATTTTTGGATTGTATTTCATTGTACATGAACCTAGCGGATAAAATCCTGAGTCGATTCCATGGTTGTGGGTTGAGAGCTCGGTATAGTGCCTCATGATATCCAATTCGGAAACCTCAGGCAAATCAGGTTCCTCTTCCCTTAGATACCCCGTTGGAATGCATTGCTCAATATCAATTTCCGGAACGTCGATATCAGGCAAACTGTATCCTATGCGTCCGGGTGTGGATTTTTCAAATATTAACGGCATAACCACTTCACTCATTGATTATCCCCCAATTCTGTAATAAATTGATCGATCTCTTCTTTTGTCCGTAGTTCTGTTACTGCAATAAGCATATGGTTTTCAAACTCCGAATAGTTGCGTCCAAGATCATAGCCACCGATTATACCTTTTTCAAGAAGACTTTCATTCACCTCATGGACAGGTTTGTTTAGCTTAACAACAAATTCATTAAAGTGATATCCGTCCAAAGGAAGTTCAAATCCTTTTTTCTTAAAAGCTTCTTTCGCATAGTGTGTTTTTTGAATATTTTGGGTGGACATTTCTTTGACACCTTTTTTTCCTAAAGCTGTCATCGCCACAGATGCAGCCAATGCGTTCAACGCCTGGTTCGAGCAAATATTGGAAGTGGCCTTGTCTCTGCGAATATGCTGTTCCCGAGCTTGCAATGTCAATACAAACCCTCTTTTGCCATCCTCATCGACCGTTTGACCCACTAGTCTTCCTGGAACTTTCCTCATTAGCTTTTTCGATACAGCAAAGAAACCGCAATGCGGTCCGCCAAAGGAAGTCGGAATACCAAACGGCTGAGCGTCTCCTACAACAATATCAGCTCCAAGGCTTCCTGGTGAAGCAAGAACACCAAGCGCTAGAGGATTGCTGGACACAACAAACTGCGCTTTTACATCATGTACAAGAGGCTCAATGTCCTTCAAAGGCTCAACGAGTCCAAAGAAGTTCGGATATTGGACAATAACCGCAGCAACGTCTTGGTCAAGCTCAGACTTCAAGGCTTCAATGTCAGTCAAGCCACCCTTGGATGGTACTTCAACCACGTCGATATTCTGACCCTTAGCGTATGTCTTCAATACATCACGTGATTCAGGGTGAACGGTCTGAGATACAAGTACTTTTTTGCGTTTTGTATGACCGGCACTCAGCATCGCGGCCTCGGCAAGAGCAGTACCGCCATCATACATCGACGAGTTGGCAACATCCATTCCTGTAAGCTCACAAATCATTGTTTGGAATTCAAAAATAGCTTGCAGCTCGCCCTGTGAAATTTCCGGCTGGTACGGAGTATAAGCTGTGTAAAACTCCGACCTTGATATCACATGGTCTACAATTACCGGAATGTAGTGATCATACACCCCTGCGCCAAGAAAACTTGTATTGCTTTTCAAGTCGGCATTTTGGGCTGCAAGGCTGGCAAGCTCTTTCATTAATGCCGTTTCAGATTTCGCTTGCTTTATATTGTACTCGCCTTTGAACCGGACTTTTTCCGGGATATCGAAAAATAGCTCCTCAATCGAATCAGCTCCGATTGTCTCCAGCATCTCTTTTTTATCTTGCTCTGTCATAGGGAGATAACGATGTTTGATCATATTTCCTTCATCCTCCATCCTACTTTTTTGGGCGCTTATAAAACGGCGTTTGAATGACTTTTGCTTTTAGGCGTTTTTTACGCACTTCTATTTCAACTTCATTTCCCTCTTCAGTATAGTTAGAGCTGATTAAGACAAGCCCGATATTTTTCTTCAATGTAGGGGATTGCGTACCTGAAGTGACATAGCCGATTTCGTTGTCGCCTGAAAAAACCCTGTATCCGGTTCTTGGTATCCCTCTGTCAATCATTTCAACACCGACAAGTTTTCTTTCCACACCTTGTTCCTTTTGCTTTTTCAAGGCTTCTTTTCCAATAAAATCAGCCTCTTTGTTCAACTTGACGGCAAATCCCAATCCCGCCTCTAATGGTGTGATTTCAGGTGAAAGCTCTTGTCCATACAATGGGAGTCCCGCCTCAAACCGCAGTGTATCCCTTGCTCCCAAACCGCACGGTACAATTCCCTCATCCTTGCCTATTTCCAGCAGAGTGCTCCATAATTTTTCCGCGTCATCCGCATGACAATATATCTCAAATCCATCTTCACCTGTATACCCTGTACGAGAAACAAGTGCTCCGACTCCATCCAGATCTACATCCTGCTTAAACTTGAAAAAACTGATGTCATTCAAATCTGTATCTTTTGAAAGCTTCTGCAGGATCGACTGAGCTTTTGGTCCTTGAATGGCAATCAACGCATATTGGTCCGAAACATTTTCAACACTGACATCACCAACTATATGTTTCTTTAGCCAGTCAAAATCTTTTTCCGTATTTGCAGCATTTACGACAAGGAAATATTCTTCTTCTCCCAGCTTATAGACAAGCAGATCATCAACCACACCGCCATTTTCATAGCATAAAGCTGTATAAAGTGCGCCGCCGACTTTCAGTTTGGAGAAATCATTAGTCATCATTTTTTGCAGGAAGTCAAGACTGTCTTTCCCTTTGACGATAACCTCACCCATGTGGGATACATCAAAAATACCGGCATTCTCTCGTACTGCCTCATGCTCATCTTTGATGCCGGAAAATTGGACCGGCATATCCCAACCGCCAAAATCGATTGTCTTGGCCCCAAATGCTTTGTATAAAGGATACAATGGGGTCTTCTTTAAATCGGTCATCGTTTCTTCATTCCTCCTCGGATTTTGGTTTGTTACTGTTATGAGGGCATAAAAAAAGACAGAAAAGCCCCATTAAAAGGTCTCTCTGTCTTGGTACCTGAAAGTTTGACCGGGTAGTTCCGGCTTTCCCCTTTGGTGGCTCCACATCGCGGAACACTCTCCAGAGCTGCGTCGGACAAGAGTCTTTTTGCCTGAGAGATTCACAGAATTTCTGCTTGCTCCTTCGGCGCTGTATATACAGTCTCTCCTCTTGTCTTCATTCGCCTATATTCTTTTAAAAACTGGTTATACTTATATGTATATGGGTTTCTGTCCATTGTATCGTATCATTCTTTAACTTACTTTTCAAACTTTTTTCTTACAAATCCTTCAGGAGGTCTATCATGTCTATTACAGTCAACTTCAACCGGAATTGGATGCCCGGATTTTTGGACCGGTTTGAAAAAGACGGGCCATGGGCAGACCAAAAGCTGTTCAATCTATCATTAATAGCAGAAAAACACCTTCTTGTTCCCGATTTCGAAGGTCTCGTTGCTCCAAAACGTCTGCCAGAATTAACACCGCTACCTCATCAGGTAGACACTGCATCTAGAGTAATAGAGGACATGAACGGCAAAGCGATTTTGGCGGATGAAGTAGGACTAGGAAAAACCATTGAAGCCGGACTGGTTTTAAAAGAATACATGATACGAGGCTTGGTAAAAAGAGCTCTAATTCTAGTACCTGCATCCCTCGTATCTCAATGGACCTTTGAACTCAATTCAAAATTTTATATACAAGCCGTGGCTGCCACCAAAAGCTATGTCTGGGAACAGTATGACTGCGTAGTGTCGTCCATCGATACAGCAAAACGGAGCCCTCATAAGGAAATCATCGCCGAGCAGGAATTTGATCTGATCATCATTGATGAAGCGCATAAACTTAAAAACCATAAAACCAAGAATTATGAGTTTGTACAGTCTCTTAAAAAGAAGTTTTGTCTTTTACTAACAGCAACACCTATTCAGAATAAAATCGAAGAAATCTTTTACCTTGTCTCTTTGTTGAAGCCAGGGCATTTGGGGAACCAATCAAGCTTTTTGGAAAAATATAAAAATAAAAGGCTGTCAGTCAAAGAAAACGAACACTTAAAAAGCCTAGTAAACAAAGTAATGATTAGGAACAGAAGGACTGATACCGGAATTGAATGGACCAAGCGCCATGTAGAGACGATTCCAATCGATTTTAATGAGCAAGAAAAAGAGCTTTATCAGGCCTTTGATTTCCTGCGTCCATCTAATGTCCCCATGCCTGCATTTTCGATCATGACGCTTCAGCGGGAAGCATGTAGCAGCAGGGAGGCCGTATTTTTCACTCTAAAAAACATGCTGCAAAAAGAAAACCCATCAGCACAATACATTCAATACATCCAATTAATTCAACAAAAAATCAATGCAGTCACTCGAAATTCTAAAGCAGAAAAAGCCTTGGAATTGATCAAAAAAATTGATGACAAGGTGATTATTTTTACCGAATATAGAGCAACACAATTATATTTGCAGTGGTTCTTGCAGCAGCAAGGGATAAAGTCTGTCCCATTCAGGGGCGGTTTCAAACGAAGTAAAAAAGATTGGATGAGGGACCTATTCATGAACCAAGTTCAAGTTCTTATAGCGACAGAGGCTGGCGGCGAAGGGATCAACCTTCAATTTTGCAGCCATGTCATTAACTATGATCTGCCTTGGAATCCCATGAGGTTGGAACAGCGGATAGGCCGCGTCCATCGTCTTGGGCAAAAAGAGGATGTCCATATTTATAACTTCGCAGTAAAAAATACAATCGAAGAACATATTGTCAATTTACTTACGAATAAGATTAAGCTATTTGAACGGGTTGTAGGAGAACTTGATGATATTTTAGCCAAACTGGATGGTGGAAGCATCGAAGAACATATGATGGATATTTTCAAAACGTCCAGAACAGAGGGAGAAATGAAGGTAAAAATGTCCAACCTTGCAGCAATGATCGAATTCTCCGATATGATAAGAAAGGAAGATGCTGCTGATGCTTCAACAGGAAATCCATCAATATCTTGAACAGTTTTTTATAGCGACAGGCTGTACAATTGAGGAAAGTGGTGCAGGGGCATTGACAGTCCAACTGACAATTGAAATGGATAAAGAACTGATGAACCGCCCATTTTATTGGACGTATCTCGAAAAAACAGGCGGTATCCCGAACCCGATGAAGGTTACTTTCATTACAGACCAGGAAAAAGCACCGCCTGATATAAAGGGAGAGTTCATCCATTTCGGGGCGCCGCGGCTCCATCAAATCTTTGAAACCGCCAGAAAACTTTCGGCATATATACGACTTTACGAAAAGCCTGTAATGAATGCAGGACAGAACGTCCCCCTTCACCCTTGGCTTAACGTAAATATGAAAATCTCCTACCGCTCGGACAGAAAAAAGGATGTTTTCAGATCTTTTGGCCTGAACTTAATCAATGGAAGCCTAATAGAGTCATTCCATGAAAAAATCACAAACATCGATCTATCGCCTAAAATACCGGACTACTGCTTTACTATTTCACCTATCATCATGCCGGCAAGCGGCTTAAAAAGGATTGAATCCTTTTTAACAAGTGAAGTCCAAAGCCAAGAACACCCATGGGCAGAGGCTGCAATGAAAAGATGGGAGGAAGACACAAAGCTGTTGAATCATTTTTATGAATATGCGGAAGAAAAGCCGGAAACTTTTTTTGTTGAAAAAAATGCTTTGGAAGATCAGTATAGTCCTTCCATTTACGTAGATATTCTGAACGGAGGTATCATCTATCTGAATACCTTGCCTGCTTAATCATCCTCCAAATTTTCCGCCGGTCTTTTTTAAGCCACATGGTAAGCGAGAAGGGCACCATTCCAAGCCAATTGACCAGGAATGGTGTTTTCATTTGTTTGCGTTCATCCCTTTGCTTCTTTCTTTCCGACCTCGGTGTTTCCATACGCTGAATCAATGTTTTTGCCATATATTTCACATAATCATTTGTTGACATGGTCGCACATCCCTTCATTAACTGAAGTATGTCCAAAACAGCGGAAATTGAACCTCTGTGAACTTAGGGATCGGAAAGCTGCCGTTCCTTCTTCCTTTCACTTTCAATAAGCAGCTTACTCCCACCATGTTGATGATTCAGTCCACTAATCTCATCCTCAGACTCTGGAGCCAAATGGCTATTCTCAAACATCCCACTTTCCAAAGGTTCGTTTGCCGGCCTTTTTTCTGCAATAAGCTGTTGATGAATTTCTTTTTTGTAAAACTGCCTGATCTCGCTTATATAATGATATTGCGATACATAGGAAAATGCTGCCTGACCCACAGCAAATATTGCAATCAGTATAATAATCAAAGTAATGGGTAAAACAGATCCCCGTTCATTGATCATGTAGCCCCTCCTCTCTTGGTGGCATAAGAAACCTGGCTTCTTCTTTTGTTCCATTTAAAAATTCAACATAAATCGTAAGCATTGGGTCCTCTTCCCTCACTTCAAACCGTCTGACATTTTGCAGCACAACCTCATGCCCTTTGTCCTCTACCTGCCTTCTGATGTTCAAGCTGTATCGTTCATATTTGATAGAAACCCTGTTTTTCAGCAGATAGATCCTTTCATGTGAACCACTTCTGAAACTGTCGGCTACGGAAAGTTCATCACGCAGTTGAATGAGAAAGATATTCCATTCAAAATTTTCTTCCGGAGATAACGAACGGTCAACTGCGGAAAACCAATGATACATGAGAGGCAAAAGGGACATAATTACCGTTATGATGAGTATCGAAAAAATGGATTCCAAAAGGGTGAACCCTGATTGATTACTCAACGCAAAGCCTTTTTTCTTCATAATTGACACACACTTTCCAATCCCCTTTTTCAGTCTCTTCCATGTTCAAATCGAACACTGTATCGTGTAAGATAATCCGGGCATCTCCAATTACACCAACAGCCGTATGCTTCTCCACGTGTTCGTACATGAGCCTGTAGGCTGTCATTTCAATTTTTCCATCCTTCAATCGGGCAAGCATATTTGACATGAGTGGAAAAAATGAGGAGGTGACCAACAGTATAAGGCTGAGCGAAACAATGCCCTCTAAAAAAGTGAAACCACCCTCATTCTTTAACAACAAACCTCCCCCTTCCAATATGAAAAATGAGTTCAATCGGCTGATCATTCAGAGCGAAATTTACAATACCAAAATTGTTGATCGTTCCATCCGGGGTAATGTGGAATCGAAGCTGTTTCAGGGAGCCTCCAGTAATTTTGACAGGAGGCGGAAGATCCCTGATGAACAATACTCCGGTGGAATCACCAGTGGCAGAATATTGGCTGCTCCCCCGCGAAAAGCTGACGGAAACCCGTTCTTTTCTATTGATTGCATGGGAATGAGCATGGTAAAGGTCAGATCTTAGTTGGGAAACGAACATCTTTTTTTGCATCCATTCCATCATCGGATTCACCGTAATCATGCCAAAAAGGAGAACAACCGATACGACCAAAAGGACAACTAAAGATTCCAATAAAGTAAACCCTTTGTTTGAACGAAGTTTTTCATACGCCATTCTAGTTCGACCCTACCACTACTTCACCGTTTTCGGAATTTATGGTAAGAGCTTTGCCATTCGGGCACTTCAAATCTTCATTTTTTAAATAGCCCTCTGCTTTTAATTGCTGAACAGTTGGAATTTCTTTGTTGTCCATCCGATAAGCCTCTACCTGTCCCTGTACCATCTGTCTAAGTCCGTCGCACCCTTTTTCATTGATATTGGAGCTGTGTTTCGTAATATTTGGCAGCGCAATCAGAAGCAATACCGTTATGACAAGCAAAACGACCATCATTTCCACTAATGTAAAAGCTTTCTCATTTTTAATGATTAAATGCTTCATTTAAACCTTCTCCTTTTTCAGATTGAGTCAATGACTTCAAACATCGGCAAGAATATCGATAAGTAAATGGCAATGACCATCAAACCAATCAAAGCGAAAACCAAGGGCTGAATAAATAAAAATACCTTTAGAAATTTTTCTTCCAATCTTTGTAGACAAAACTGGCTGTAGAACATCAATTCTCCTTCAAGCTTCCCGCTTTTCTCTCCATGTGCAACAATGACCATCAGCTCTTCCTCCACAAACCCAAGATTGGATACAGCCTCAGAGAAGGAATATCCGAACGTGAGCATGTCCCTAATTTCAATCGCAGACTCTTTTAATAACGGATGAAATTCTTGTTTCTGCATGATTTGGATAATCTCGTTGATGGAAAAACCGCTTTTTAATAAAAAGCTCCATTCTCTTGCCAAAAATACGGTTTGGTAGAGCTTATAGTATGTTTGGATGCCCGGAATTCGAGAAAAGAACACCGCTCTTTCCAAAGCAGATTTTTTGGACAAAAATTTAAAGAAATAAGTGCCCCCGGTTAGGGCTACAATCATAGTGAATAAAAAGTAAATGGGAAAAGTCTGCATGATGTGGAGGAATATGCTTAGTGTAAAATTGGGCTTATATCCCATGGAGTCATAAAACATTTGAAATCGTGGTAAGAGAAGTGTTTGAAGTAGTAAACTTACGATGATTAAAGCCGCTGCAAGTATAACCGGGTATTGCAATAGGCGGACGAGTTTTTTTCGTTGATCATCCTTGCGCCGAAGATACTCTCCGGATTCCTTCAATGCTGCGACAAGATATCCATGTCTTTCCGCAAAATAAAGCTGCGTGCATGCCTGGTGGTCGAACCCCTCCATATAAAACACTTCAAAAATAGGCTGCCCTGACTGTAAGGCATGAGTCATTGACTGAAACATGCCCATTCTCCCTTCATTTGTGCGCCCTAGAAAATCGAGAGATTCTCTCAATGTGAAACCTTTCTCAAGCATTTCACTGATTTTGGTTAGAAAAAAGCTTTGATCTTTCAGATGCAGCTTCTTCATGTTTTTGAATAATCCACCGACTATATTCTTCATGAGAGATATATCCAAGCGCAATCCCCTTTCTAATCAATCTCTTTAATGACTGTGCATGCTCAACAACACTTTTGCCTGCGCCCTGAATAATCGTTTCAAGCCTCTCCCCTTCTAACATCTCAAAAACGGCTGCTCGTTTGATTCGATCGCTGCTCGCACAATATTTAGAACATTTAGCTCCGCAAAAAGGGCATAGCAGTGAAACAAGTCGCTGTGCAATTACGCTGATCAAGGTTTGCTCAATTTCCAAAGGTTTTATCCCGAACTCCAGCAAACGGTACACGGCCCCCTCCGCATTCCGCGTATGCATGCTTGTCAAGACGAGATGCCCTGTCATCGCTGCCCGTACAGCAATTTCAGCCGTTTCAGCATCTCTAATCTCCCCGACAAATATCATATCAGGGTCATGCCGCAGTACCGCCTTCAATCCTGTTTGGTAGGAGATGCCAGCTTTTTCATTCACCTGCATCTGCAGAAACTGATCACTCTGCCTTTCAACAGGATCCTCCAATGTTATAATATTGCGATTTAATTCGGATGCACAATGCTCTGCAAGCGAATAGATTGTAGAGGTTTTTCCGGATCCAGTCGGGCCAGTGAAAATAAGCATGCCGTGTGAATGGGACATCAATGAAATAAGCTTGATGATACTATTGGGAAACAGAGACATTTTTTCAAGGAAAAGAGAGTGTTTTTGCGGGAAGATTCTAATGACCAGGCTTTCTTTATAAAGCGTGGATGGTAATGTGGAGATTCTAAGGGCTACCGAAGTATTGCTGATATGTGTTTGCCAAGAACCGCTCTGGGGCTTTCTTTTTTCACCTATATCCATGGAGGCCATGAATTTCAGATGGGATATAAGCCTTTCTCCTGCGATGGGGGGAAGATTTCCATGGTTAGCCAATTCGCCATGGATTCGGAGCTTGATAAGGTAATCCTGACGCCGCGGAATGATGTGGATATCAGATGCGTTTAGCCGTACAGCCTGGGAGATGAGCAAGTCGGCTGTTCTTTCAATTGTCATGTATCATGAAACACCACCTTTTTAATTTCTCACATATACCTATTCGACACAGTCGGTCATATTCCTGCTAAAAAAACAAACTTTTTTAGTTTTTAGAATGAGGGAAAAGGGGTATCATATGAAATGATCCTTTCGTTTTATCACGCATTGGACACAAACATAGCCACGAATATATTTACATTTTTGCTGTTTTTCCTTTATAATAAGAACTTGATGGAATACATGCTGCAAAGGAGGGATTCTTTATGGATCGCATGTACAGAGTAATGGGTTTTTGGACTGCAATATTTACTGTTATGTTTTTCCTTGGAGGAATGGATAAGACTGCTTTACTCTTTCTCGGTCAAACAGGATTCTTTGTGTTGCTTGGCTATTTGAATCTGACAGAACGTATGTATATGTATGTGTTTGGTGCATACCTGACTGTATTCTTTGCTGGTTTTACATACTATACCCTGTTCATCATGCCGCCTGGCGGCGGGCTATCGTAACAACAAAAGAAAGCTTCCGGACATTTCCGGGAGCTTTCTTTGTTTTTGTTTAGTAAATTATTGAATGCCTAAGGAGTGAATAACTTATTAATCGCTTAATAATGCCACGTCCAGCTCCAGCGCCTATCGACTAGCAGACTTCGCTCCTCCTCCTACGATAAGTCAACATCGGCTCCGACGTACAGGATGTACTAGTGCATGCGAAGCGACAGGACGTCGCGCTTTGAGCCTGCCGACGGAAAGGATGTCCTAGTGCTTGCGAAGCGACAGGATGTCGCGTTTTGAGCCTGCCGAGTGCCATCGGCGTAAGAATTAAGTCAATCGCTGCTGAAGGCAAACTACACCTTCTTCAGCGCTTGTCTAGCTTTTCGCCGATAAGTAGGTATTCTCGCACTTCATTTTTCCTTTATCTCGTTGTAAGAGCTATTATCTAGTTGCAGACGGCAGGGTCTCGAGGTCGCTTCGGTCAATCCAATGAAGAGACTTCGCTGGATTGACCTCCGTCGGACAGGATGTCCTAGTGCCGCCGGCACCACAGGACGTGGCGACATTCGGTGGCCAGCGCTTGTCGCCCCTAAACGCCGTCTTCCACATTTCAGCTCAGTCTATACGTCGATAAACAGGCGCTTGCGCTTTTTGTTCTTACAAATAAGGATTGCTTGTTTTTTCGTTCTCCACAGTAGTTGAAAATCCATGGCCCGGAAGAACAACAGTTTGATCCGGCAAACTCAGTAGTTTATGATAGATACTGTCAATCAGGGTAGCGTGGTCCCCACCAAGCAAATCTGTTCTTCCAATGCCTCCATTAAAAAGCGCATCGCCAGAAAAGACAGTTTCTATTTCTTTTAAATAGTAGGAAACGCTTCCTGGCGAATGCCCAGGGGTTTCTAATATTTGCATTGTAAATGGTCCGATAGTTAAAGTACCTTCCTCCTGAAAGAAATGATCTGCAGGTTTTCCTGCAATGGGCTCCATCGGATGACGGGCAGAACCATTCAGTGAGGGATTCAACAACCATTCTTGCTCATTTTCATGTATGTATACAGGAATATTCCAGTGGTTCCGTACATCTTCTACTGCCCCTATATGGTCAAAATGTGCATGGGTCAGGCAAATAGCCAAAGGTTTAAGTCTTTCCTGCTCAATGTATTCGATTAAAGCTTCACCATTTGCCCCCGGGTCAATGACGATACATTGTTTTGCTTCATCATAAAGCAAATAACAATTTGTCTGTAGCGGTCCTAGGGGAATTTGTTTCCATTCCATTTGCATGCTCCTTTCACTCTTTACGTACATTCAGTTTACCATTAACATAGGAAAACGCGCTAAGGAAACACATGTGGTTAAATAAGCCGATTAAGGATAACCTATAACATAAGTCAAAGAAGTGTCACTTTTGAAACTCGACAAACGGACGAAAAAACTATAAAATATGGAAGAGCCGTATATTTTCATACATAGTCTTTTTATTCCTTATAATATCGTATCGGAAGGGAGATTTTATACATGGGAACAGCTATCATTTTTGGCTTAGTTGCTATTCTTGCTATTTTCGCTTTGATCGGCACATTGAAAAACAGAAGTGTTTTAGGTTTCATTTTTTCGTTCGGAACTGTAGCAGTTTTTGGCTTCTTCGCCGTCATGACACTTATCAAATCAGGGTTTCCAGAATAACTTACTCAAAAAAGCAGAGATCATACGATTTCTGCTTTTTTCTTGATTTATATACAATTAACTTCTTGCTTCCTAAGGCTCTAGGCATCTTGTGGTGTTCTAATTACACAAATAAAGCTCCCACAAAATGGGAGCTTTCCTTATTCCATATTATCGTTTCTGTAATCGGATGATTCATAAAATCTCAGCAAATCACCGTAAATGATTTTATCTGAATATCCCAGCTCTAACCTCGCCTTTTCTTTATCCTTGTCACAGTAAGAGGATTCAACCGGTTCTTCCGTCTCTTTTGAATAACAAGTATTGTCGGCATATACATAATCTTTTGTCACAAAACGCCCGTCACGGAAAACCGTAAAATCGTGATGTTGATCAGAGAACAGGTCTTCACCGAATTGAATAGCTTTTTTTGTATCCACTCCAAGTAAATGTGATATCGTCGGCTTGAGGTCGATTTGACCGCCTACCTTTGAAATTACTTTCCCTTTGCCTTGATCAGTCACACCCGGAATATGGATGATTAATGGAACCTGCTGAAGCTGAGCACTGACGAAAGGAGTCACCTCTTTACCCAAATACTGCGCCATTGCTTCATTATGATTCTCCGAAATACCATAATGATCTCCATACATGACAATGATGGAATTATCATACAGGCCTTCGTCTTTCAGCTTTTGGATGAATTCTTTGACTGCTTCATCCATATATCTGACAGTCTGAAAGTACCGATTCAATGTGCCACTTTTTGAATCAAATTCGTCAATGAACTTGTCTTCCTCATCCAATCTGAATGGATGATGATTTGTTAAAGTGATCATTTTCGTGTAAAAGGGTTTTGGCATTTCCTTCATCAGATCCACTGACTGCTGAAAGAATGGGATATCCTTCATTCCCCACCCGACTGAAATATCAGGGGTAATATCATAATCCGAGGCGGAATAAAAATAATCGTACCCAATGGATTTGTACATGATATCCCTATTCCAGAAGCTTTTATTATTAGCATGCATGGCAGATGTATAATACCCTTTATCACCCAAATTCTGTGCCAGAGAGTCCAGTTCGTTGCCAGAGTGTGTAAAGAAAACTGCCCCGCGACTTAACGGATATAGAGAGTTTTCAATCAAAAACTCTGAATCTGACGTTTTCCCCTGGCCGGTCTGATGATAAAAATTATCGAAGTAATAACTGTCGTTTATGAAATCATTCAAAAACGGAGTTATTTCCTCGCCGTACACATCATTATTGATGACAAAATTCTGAAGCGATTCAAGCGTGACAACAATCAAGTTTCTGTCTTCCGCAATCCCAAACATATCTTTGTTCGGCTTAACATAATTTGCTCTGACATAGTTATCGATGTCGACCAATTCGCTGCCATCAGCCATCGCCCGCTGTGCGGATGATTTCGATTGAAGAAAAATATCATATAAATGATAATTGTATGTCCCAAGGTTTTTCACTAGCATTTCTCTGTCAAATGTCCTTGTTAAAAGCTGGGGACGTTCAGTTTCTGCCAATCCGATATTCAGAAAAAGCAAGGCCGCTGCCACAAGGAAATAGGCTCGACGTTTCACTTTCCTTACAGGTACAAATTCCTTGTACTTCCGTTTATATTTCATAAATAAAAACAGAAGGATGATATCTATGAAATAAACGATATCATACCAATGTATTTCCGTTAATGCGCTGTCCCCAAGGTCGGCAAAGTTGCTTGTTTGGAATAGCACCGGCAATGTGATGAAGTCGGTAAAAAACCGGTAAAACGCCACATTTGCGTATAGGATAAACCCTAAAATGAAGCTTGTTATGATCACATACCGATTTCTATTTTTCTCCGAATTAAAGAAGTATGCAATCCCGAAAGCAAACAGCAAAAAACTCAAGGGATTAATGAACAGAATTAATTCCTGCATAACATTTTCGATTTTAATATTGAAGCTTGTTTTATACACTACATATGTTTTGATCCAGAGCATGACAGCTGCTAAAACCGGTAGAGAAATTCTTTCGATCTTAAACCTGTTCAATAGCCCTACCTCCCGCTTGCTATATGGTGCTTGATTTTGCCAAATTATTGAAATACCATGATAGCGCTATGCATTATCATAATATGTTTCTTTTAAAAAATCAACTTACTCTCGATTGGACGAAGCCCTTGTACATAGAGACAGCGTATGTTGTATCCCCTTACTTTAGACGTTCCAAACGGCAAAAAAGTTTCCCTCTTTTTCAAATTTGAGTGACATTTTTGTGAAAAGCAATAAAAAATGAAGGAAGTCTTAGGTCCCCTTCATTTTTTATTTTGTTCTTCCTGTATTTGGTTCCTTTCCCTTCTAAGCAGCAAAATGGAGTGTTGGAAATCTTCCTTTGAAATCAAGTGTTCAGCGTATAATTCTCTGATTTCGACTTCCATCATCTCCAAATCAGCCTGCCTATCCCCGATATAAATAAAAATACCGAATTTTTTTAGCAACTGCAGTACATCATAGACGGAGTTCATCTCATCACCTTGATACTATTATTCTATTTTCTTAAAAAAGTCCCGATATTTTTCTTGATCCGATATTTCTTCTGCCCTAGAAGCATGTTTTTTCGCTTCTTCAATATCGCCCTGTTCATAATAAATTAACGCCAAATTGAAATGCGCTTCATGAAAATCAGGCTCCAATTCAATTGCCCTGTTAAAATGCTTCTTAGCATCTTCATATTTTTGAAGCTGCGCTTCAGTGTATGCCAGTTTAAAATAACTGTCGGCATCCCCCTTTCCTTCCGAAACCAATCCCAAAAGGGTTTCATATGCCGCTCCATACTCACCATTCTCAATCTGTCCCTGCGCCCTTGCATTCTCTGTATCAGGGCGGTCATTATGATAGCCCCAATTCAGCATGAAATAAACTGCGGACGCCGCCGCAAGTAAAGAGACGAATTGCAGCCCCCATTTTCTTTTTCCAGGGAAATGGACAATACCAGTAGCAAGAAAGCCTCCGATCAATCCACCGATATGGCCCGCATTGTCGATTCCGGGAACAGTAAAACCAAAGATGAGGTTAATGATAATAACTGCAATGACGTTCACTCCAATTGTCCGGAAGAAAAGTCTTGGATTGACCACTCCCATATATAAAAGGGCTCCAAAGCAGCCGAAAATAGCGCCGCTTGCCCCCGCAGACAAATTATTCGTAAAGACAAAGCTCGCCACTGAACCTGTAAAACCAGAAAATAAGTATATCCATAAAAATCGAAAGCGCCCAAAAATCTTCTCAACAGCCATTCCCAGGTAATATAACGCCAGTGTATTCATCAGTAGATGCAGCAGTCCGATATGTAGAAAAATAGGTGTAAAAAACCTCCACCACTCTCCCGCCAATATCAATGGATTATATTTTGCTCCATATTTAATGAGAGTCTCTATATTAGTGCTGCCTCCGCTGCTTTCCACAATAAGAAACATCAAAACCTGTGCAGCTATGAATAGATAGGTAAAAAAAGGCTTTCCATATTCAAAAAGCTCCCTTTCTTCCCTTTGTCTTCTTTTTGTTTTCTGAATGGCCGATTGCCTCAACTCATATGTAATAGCCGGATCATAAATATCAACCGTTTGGATTTGAAAATGACTGTTAAGCATTTCGTTCATTCGGCAAATGGTATCATCTAATGTTTCTTTCGCTATCAGCACTGTCTGGATATGGGCTCTTCCGTTTTCAGCGTCATAGGGGTGCTGAATAACAAACTCATAATCATCCACCGGAGTATGTTCAGTCACATAAATATTCAGCACATTTAATTCCCTTTTCATCAGGTGTTTTCGAATCCCCTCTGCCCTCACACCCGTTTGTATGATATCCCTCTTCAACCAATTCGCCCAGTCAATGTCCTCTACAAGAATGCGGATGACATCAACCTTTTTATGTCCGACGGTCTCAAGCCATACTTCTTTTTCCTCTCTATCGATGTGTACAAGTCTGTAATCCAGTTCTATTACAAAATAGTTGGTCAGCTTCCAGAATAAATAATGCTCACGTTCCGCCAAAATTTATCTCCTTCCTAGCTTTATGTTCGTTTCACAATGTTGCTGTTATTTTACTATAGCGAAACGGTAAAAGAAATGTAAAGGATTGGAGAATTATAAGAACAGCGAAAGGCGCCCGCCTTATCGGCGACAAGCACAAGGCGATTTGATGAGGGAGTTCTTCATCCACCACAGCAAAGCCCTCATTTCAATTACATCGTGAAAAGCTTCCTTGAATAAGCTGTGCTACAGGAGCACATTCTTCCTGAATAACCATCCACTCGAGCCGATGGCGCCTGGCCGCCTCAAGGCGCCACATCCTGTGGCTTCGGTGGCACTAGTACTTCCTGTACGTCGGCAGGCTCAAAGCGCGACGTCCTGTCGCTTCGCTTGCACTAGTACTTCCTGTACGTCGTAACTAGACATATAAAATCAAAATTTGAACGAAAAAGACCATTGAGGTCTTTTCAGCTCCTGAATGCCCGGCTAAGCAGACGGGAGCGTACACCCGGGATACCCATAGCCGCTCTTACGCTCACCCTTCTAATTGAATCATTGTCCAAAATAATGTTCAAAAGCCTATACCGCCATTTATAAATCATAGTCATCGCCGCAATCGGCAACACAACAGTTGTGATGAATTTTTTCATAAGCAACTCCTCCTTCTTTTTAGTGTTCGAAAGTTAGGAGTCTTTATTCATCAATTGGTTGCTTTTGCATTCAATCACTTCTTTTTCAGTAATGATTTTGTCTACAGGTAAATCGTGTTCCTCGAAAGGAAATTCTTCGGTCAATTGCTTGGAGAACGCAAGTGAAACCTTCTGGCCTGAAAAACCTTCTAGGAAACGGTCATAATATCCCCCGCCAAAACCGATCCGATAACCTTTTCTGTTATAAATCAGTCCTGGAACGACCAATAAATCAATATCACTTTTTAGAACTTCATCTGTCTGAGACTCAATCGGTTCAAATAAGCCAAAAAACGAATCTTCTAATTCTGTAAAAGCAGATATGCTGCGAAAGGACATCTCTTTTGTTGAAGGAATACATTTTGGCACTACAATCTTTTTCCCTTGCTTCCAGCCTTGGCGGATCAACTGCCACGTATCTACCTCCGGAAAGCGGGAAACTGTTAAACCAATTGTTGAGCTGCTTTTCCATACATCTGTTTCAATTAATGAAGACCCTATCATATAAGAGAGCTGCTCATATGTCATCCTGTCCATCGACTTCAGTTGAGTGCTCATATTGTTTCTTAAGGATTTCTTGTCCAAGACACACCACTCCTCATCAAATAGTGTAAATCGTGTAAAAACGTCTTGATCATTGCAGCTTTTCCAGGGAGGCAATGCTTTAATCCACCGGAAACTGGCGATAGCATTTCAATTTCTTTGAACAAAACTTCCAGAATTAAAACTCCCCCAAACGAGCTGATATCAAATACGCCTTGGCGTATTTGCGCCCAGATTTTATCGAGCTCCGCTCGATAAATTCCCTCTGAGAACCCCCACTGAATGGAATACTAATATGCATTCATCTCACCACTTATAGAAGTGGGAGATTTCTGCTGAATGAAGTTAAACGCGAAGTCTGTTAGTGGATAGTCGCTGAAACTGGCTTTTCGATTACAGTTTAAGCAATTCTTATATTTATCTTAAATACAGAAAAAGCCAGTTCCACTGTATGTTCAGTGTCCTGGCTTCTTTGTCATTATTTTGTTTCACGATGCAATGTAACCCTTTTTTCTCTTGGGCAATATTTTTTAAGCTCAAGGCGGTCAGCATTATTACGTTTGTTTTTTGTTGAAATATAATTGCGATCATTGCACTCAGTGCAAGCCAATGTAATGTTTACACGCATGTCTATCCCTCCAAACTTCATGGCATTCTTCACTATACTTAGGACTTTTATATAATATCATTATTTTAAATGAAATGCCAGTCTGTATTTGTCAAAAAAGAATTGATAAACTTGAAATTTGTTACAGTAAATACACGAAAATACGACCAAAGGCATGGCTGAAAAATCCTATTTATGTTATAAAGGAAATGTATTACTTTATCCGAGGTGAACCATGAATATAGCCATTATTATTTTATTGTCGGCATCTTTGCTACTTTTCATCATTTCTTTTTTTCAAAAAGATAAAACTCGCGAGCTTGAAGCGGAGTTTGAGGAATTATCGATGAGCCTTTTACAGGACTACCATAATCTGAAAAAAAGGATTGGGATTCTTGAAGAAGAACTGCTCCTCGAAAAACAGGTTGTCCACCCGTTACATAACAAATTGGCAGAGGAAAGGCCAGTCGTTCACGAAGTCTTAAAAAATCAAGTACTGGCGCTGCATCAGCAAGGAATCGATTTGCAGCAGATTTCCAAGCAGTCTTCCCTGTCTCCGCAGATGGTTAAAAAAATCATTGAATCTGAGACAGTTGCTGCCAGGAGGATGAGTTGATGGACAGACGGACAACCAGGCTTCTCGCTTCCTTATTGCTTGTAATTGCCGTCATTATTATCGGCATCAAAAACTTCCAGACAAAAAGTGAGGCGGCTGCGACTCCTCCAAAGAAAGGATATATCGAGGTAAAGGAGACAGCATATGCTGATCTTGAGCAAGAAGTCGAGCATTGGAAACAAAAATACGAAGATCTTAAAAAGAAAAAAACAGCACCCCCAGACAAACCAGCTGTAAAGATGATGCATTTGAATATTAATGACGGCATGACTTCAAAAGAAGTGAGCAAACAAATGGAAAAGGCTGAAATCATCAAAGATGCAAATGAATTCAATGATTATTTATCAGCAAAGAAATGGCAGCAATCCATCCAAATTGGCGATTATGAACTGACAAGCGAAATGGGCATGCAGGAAATTGCCGAAACAATCACTGGAAATATTCCTGAGAAAGAGTAAAGCAGGCTCACAAGGAGCCTGCTTTATTGCTGTTAAAATTCGATGTTTGAGGACACTTGCGCCCTTATTCTTGTTCTTCTACATCCTCATTTGTTTCTTCAGAAGCTGTATCATCTTTCTTGTTTTTCAAATCAAAGTAAGCTTTGAGTACCCGTTTGCCAATATCAGAGTTGATATTGTTTGGAGACCCGCCTTTGACATATGCAGACGGTACAACGATCGACATTGCGACTTCAGGATTTTCATATGGCGCATAGGCTACAAGAGACAAGTTCCAAACGCCCGTCCCTCTATCCACCGTTTCCGCTGTTCCTGTTTTTCCAGCAGGACTATATGGTTCACTTGCAAAGGCTTTTCCTGTTCCGTTCGCTTCATGGAAAACACCCCAGAAGCCTCCCTGCACCCTTTTGATCCAAGCATCTTCTGCATTAATTCGATTCAACACCTTTGGCTGGACTTCCTGAGCGAGCGAACCCATTTCTTCTTTGTCCTCTCCTGGATCCCTAATCTCCTTCACAATATGCGGCTGCATCCGATAGCCGCCATTAGCGATAGTCGAGACATATTGGGCAAGCTGAAGCGGCGTATATGAATCATACTGACCGATTGCAAAGTCAAGAACATTACCTCCATGAGCCTCTTCAACAGATCCTCTAAATCCAATCTGTTCTCCAGGCAGGTCGATTCCGGTACGGATTCCAAGGCCAAACTGGCTGAAGTGTTCACGCATTTCCCGGAATGCTTTTTCTTTATCGATGATCAAAGATTGGTTTCTCCTGTATTGACCGTCGCCAATAGCAATAGCCAGTTTAAACATGTATACATTCGAAGAGCGTACTAGTGCTGTGTGATCATTGAGATAAACATATCCGCCTCTGTTAAAATGAGAACTCTTAGATGGAGATCCTTTAATTAGAAGAGGTTCATCCAATAATGTATTGTTTCCAAGTGTAATTACTCCAGTCATATATCCGGTAAGTACGGACGCCCCTTTTACTGACGACCCTACAACGTATGATGTTGTGAAGTTTCCGGCAGCAAAATCGCTGAATTTATACCTTCCTTCATCTTCATCATAAGCATATTGCTTTCCGGACATCGCAAGTATTTCCCCAGTATGCGGGTCCATCAACGTGACAAATGCCCGATCAAGGAGACCCGTACCGCCTCTCATTTTCGTTTTACGCAATTCTTCCTCAACAATTTTGTCTACCTCATGCTGAAGCTCCATATCAACGGTCAAAACAAGGTCTTTCCCACGCTGCCCCTCATGGAGCACTTTTGATTCTATGACAGTACCGGATCGGGTAATGTTTTTGACTTTTTCCTTTTGCCCGCGAAGCACATCTTCATATTGAAGCTCGATGTAGCTTTTTCCTACCCGGTCATTCCTGCTGTAGCCCCGTGACATGTAATAATCCGTTTTTTCACTCGGCAACCCATTGCTTACATTTCCTAAAATCGACCTCAATGTATCCTCATAAGCATATTTTCGTTCCCAGTCAGTCGTTGTATCAACCCCCGGAAGTTCTGCGAGCCTTTCGCTTACCTTCGCATATTCTTCAGTTGATACATCTTCATTTTTGACAATTTGCTGGGTAAGGGCGTATCCACCCGTAAACTCGCGGTATATTGCCAATACTTCCAAGTCTTCCTGTGTAAGGCTAGCAATTTCTTCCTTCGTTACACGCTCCAGCTGAAGCTTATATAATTCATTCGTTTTGTCTTTATATTTCTCAAGCTCAGCTTTGCTGACTTTTTTAGCAGCTTCATCTGGGTGAGTCATTAGCCAGTAATCAATTTTATCCCTTTCCGTAATTTTATCTGTATCTTTATTAATTAGTTTGGCCAATGCCTTGGCTGTTTTCAGCGTCTCTTTTTGGTCAAATTGGTTTGGGATCGTATACGTTATGGCCTTTCGTGGCTCATTATCCACAATCAGCCTGTGTTTTCGATCATAAATTTTTCCCCTGGGAACTGATTTATTGACGGTGATGTCCTCCGTCCGCTCAACTTCCCGCTTCGCATCTTCACCGTATACAATCTGAATTACTCCAAGACGGAGAATCAACAGCGAAAATAACAAAAAGACAATAAAAAACAGCATGTTCATTCTGAAAGGAACATGGGTTTTCTTCTTTTTTTCCTTATTGTTATTCAATATCTTTACAGCCCTTTCTCCTCATCCGTATCTCTTATTGTAAAAGAAAAATCACTATTTTTCTACACAGTTAGAAAAAAAGATGACAAAAGTTTATGGAGAAAGGGTCACTTTTACTTTTTGAAGTAGCAAAGCTGCCAGTCCGTGCCCAGTACCAATAATTAATAATAAGATGGGAATACTTTTTTGTTCATCAAAAAACAAGATGGCCGCTATGAAAGATGATACTGAAACGACTCTTCCCGAATTTAAAAACAGTTCTTTAACAACGATATACTCAATCCTCATTTCAGCTGCTTTCCAACTTTTCCCAATAACATCATACGTCATAGAAAAATATGGAACAAGCATAATCGGATATGCGATAGCTATAGCAGCGGCATAAATAAGCAAACGCGGATAAGTCATTTTAAAAACGATCAAAAAAACCGACAAATACAGAAGAAGCCCCCCTAAGAGCATGGCTTTTTTTCTTTTGTCATTTTTAATCAACCGTCCCGCAAGCCAATAAGCGATAAACGAAATTCCCGAATTGATTAAACCAAAAGTTCCCAAAGCAAGCTCGCTTCCCGTGGAAATAAAAACAAAAACGGATATGACAAAAATGAAAGTTCCATCCCTGAATCCTTGCAGAAAGTGTGCATTTGTTATAAGCTTCCAGTTTTCATTATTTTTTCTTTCCTTCAACACCCGTACAAAGCAGTAAACCCCCTTCGCGGGCCTTCTTTTAATAAAGAAGCTGATAACAACAGCCAATGCAAACAAAGCCAAAGAGATAGCAAAGATGATTGTATAGCCAATGTTAGACGCAAACCTGGTAATAAGAAAGCCTGCAGAAATTGGCCCGATCACCCCGCCGGCTGAAGTAAGTGTTCCAAGGAAACCATTGAAAAAATCACGTGTTTCAGGCTCCGTAATTTCAAATGTAAGCACATTAAATGCAAGCCAATAAAATCCATAGCCTATACCGAGCAGGCTCCCCAACATAATTAAATGGGCTTGCGCTTTTTCTCCCAAAATTAAAACAACCAAAAAAAAGAGTGCCAAAAACACTACGCCAATCCGCAGCACAATCACTCTGTCAATTTTTTTCGCCCATCTTCCGGCCAATATGAAAGTCAATGGCTGAAAAAAAACAATCGCTAAATTGTAAAGGGCCAAGTCCATGAATTTCCCCGACTGTTTCCATAAATAAATATTTACAAACGTATTGGACAGAGCGATGCTTAGCGAATAAAGACCGCCAATCAGAAGGAGCAGCGCCAGGTCCTTTTCCACTTCCACTTTTCCCAATAATGTTTTCACCATGACAGAACTCCTTTACACAAACTATTTTTTGTGAAAGGAAATGTTTTATACTAGGAAAAGCAAAATCGTCTGTTTATCGACGTACAGACTGAGCTGAAATACGGGAGACGGCGTTTAGGGGAGACAAGCGCTGACCGCCGAATGTCGTGACGTCCTGTGGCGCCGCGCGGCACTATGACATCCTATACGTCGGCAGGCTCAGAGCGCGACGTCCTGTCGCTTCGCTTGCACTAGTACATCCTTGTACGTCGGAGTTGGACATAGCATGTAGTAAAAAATAAGCTATTCACAACTTAGGGATTTTATCATTTCCCTATAACAAAAAACGGATCACCTGCTATTGCAGGTGATCCGACTCGCGATAATATCCGATTATTTTGCTTCGTTAAACAGTTTTTGAACTTCGTTCCAGTTAACTACATTCCAGAATGCTTTCATGTAGTCAGGACGACGGTTTTGGTAGTTCAGATAGTATGCATGCTCCCAAACGTCAAGGCCCAAAATCGGCTTTTTACCTTCCATAATCGGGTTGTCTTGGTTAGGTGTGCTTGTGATTTCCAATTCACCGTTATTAACGATCAACCAAGCCCACCCAGAACCGAAACGGGCAGCACCAGCAGCTTCAAATTGTTCTTTGAATTTTTCAACGCTGCCGAACTTGCTTTCAATTGCATCTTTCAAATCGCCGCTTGGCTCTCCACCGCCTTGTGGAGAAAGCAATTTCCAGAATAAAGAGTGGTTAGCATGGCCGCCGCCATTGTTGCGTACTGCAGTTCTGATTGATTCTGGAACAGCATCCAAGTTAGCAATCAATTCTTCTACAGGCTTGTCTGCCAAATCGCTGCCTTCTACAGCTTTATTCAGGTTTGTAACGTATGTGTTATGATGCTTTGTGTGGTGAATATTCATTGTTTCCTTATCGATGTGAGGCTCCAATGCATCATAAGCGTATGGTAATTGTGGTAATTCGTATGCCATGATTAAAATCTCCTCCTATGTAATTTTTTGAATCATTAAACGATTCAATCGTATTTCATCATAAGAGTATCAAATATTAATTTAGCATTCAAATTTTATGCTTGATTATTTTAACACCAAGAACAAGAAATAACCGACCATAAAAAGCTGGATGAAAGCTTTCGTTATGACACTTCCGATAAATCCAAGAACAGAACCTACTCCAATCTTGATAGCGGATTTGTATTCTGTACGATTAACCAGCATTTCTCCTCCAACAGCTCCGATGAACGGACCAATCAAAATACCAGCAACCGGAATAACAAACGGTCCGAGGAGAAGTCCGATCGTACTCCCCCATATCCCCGCCTTGGAACCGCCAAACTTTTTTACTCCTAAAAGATTTGCCAAATAATCGGCGATGAAAATCAGGATGACAAGCAATATTTGAATCACCCAGAAAAGAAGATTCAGCGACGAGAAAGAGTAAAAGACTCCGTACAAAACAAAAGCGCTCACTAACAGCAGAACGCTGGGTATGACTGGATAGACAAGTCCAACAAATGCCAAAACAATCATGATCGCGATAATCGTCCAATAAAGAATGTCCATCTTCCATATCCCCCTCTTGTTAACAATCATGTCTACATAATGTTTATATGCAAAAAGAATATTATGTAAACCTATTTTCGACTTTTTTGTCAAACTTTCTACAAAAGCTTGAATCCATCCTGTCGAAGAACGACAATAATTAGTATACGTAACCGAAGGACGTGAAGATTTTGAGAAATGTTTCACTCATGTCTATTTTTTTCAAAAGCTTGTATTCACCAAAAGAAATTGCTAAATACAGGTTTTTGACAATCGGCAAGTCGATTCAGCTTGTATTTATTCTAGCTCTCTTCTTATCTTTGGGCGGTTTCTACGATATGATCTTCAAAGATTTTATGAATGGTTATGGAGTAACTGGATCAGATGCTGGATCAAAAACTCTTATGACTATTATTGTTGCTGTAATTGCGTACATTTTCAATGCCGGACTTCTTTTTTTGGTCATTACCATTTTGGCAAGCATTGGAGAGCCCATTGCAAAACGATTGGAAAGAAAGCTTCCCTATAGACAGAGCTGGAGACTGACAGCTTGTAGTGCTACACTGCCAGTGGTCATTTTTAGTTTGCTTCATCTGTTTAAATTTGAAGAGACTTACTTTTTCCTATTAGCCCTAATCATCGTGGTCGGAGTAATGCTGGCTGCCATCCGAGCTATTCCTAAGCCGAAAAAAAGAAACTAATTAACGAATAAACCCGTCTCAGTCGCATATATATGGGACATCTTAATAAAGAGGCGGGATTTAGTTGAAAAAAGTCGCAGTAATCATCACAGTCGCTGTTTTTATGTACAGCATTTATTACGATTTAAAAATAGGGACATTGCCCATTGACCAAGCTGCCACTGCATCATCCGAAATGAACGGTTCCACTGCCCCTGCACAGATTCATACCATGCCGTACGAAGAAAAAAAAGCTAAATCTGGGGATACCGTCATTTCAATAGCTGAATCAATTTACCATGGCTCCCTTCCTGTTCCAATCGATCAGTTGATTAAGGACTTCCAGGAATTAAATAATGGTGTGAAGCCGAATGAAATACAAACTAACAAAGAATATAAATTTCCTGTCTATAGCCGGCAAGATGACTAAATACAGTCAATCTGTTGTCAAGCATAAGCAAAGCTTGATACAATAAACAGGGTACGATACCTGTATCGATTTGAAATAGGGGCAAGTGTCTCTATACTTAATAAAGGAGAGAATAACCTTTGGGTACTATCATACATCGTTCCAAAACACGCCCCGTGAAAGTGGGAAACTTAACGATTGGCGGCAGTAATGAAGTCATCATTCAAAGCATGACGACTTCCAAAACACATGATGTGGATGCCACAGTGAAAGAAATTGCGCGCCTTGAAGAAGCAGGATGCCAAATCGTAAGGGTTGCCTGCCCTGACGAAAGAGCGGCAAATGCTATTTCTGAAATCAAAAAAAGAATCAACCTTCCATTGGTTGTCGATATTCACTTTGATTATCGTCTTGCATTGATAGCAATCGAAGGCGGTGCGGATAAAATCCGGATCAACCCGGGTAACATCGGAAAAAGGGAAAAAGTTGAAGCAGTTGTAAAAGCAGCAAAAGAAAAAGGCATCCCGATCCGGATCGGTGTCAATGCTGGAAGCTTGGAAAGACATATTTTAAATAAATATGGCTATCCAACAGCTGACGGTATGGTAGAAAGTGCATTACATCATATTAAAATACTCGAAGACCTCGATTTTCACGATATCATCGTTTCGTTAAAGGCTTCTGATGTGAACTTGGCTATCGAAGCATATGAAAAAGCGGCCGCGGCTTTTGACTATCCTCTGCATCTGGGGATTACAGAAAGCGGAACATTATTCGCAGGGACGGTTAAAAGTTCTGCTGGTCTTGGTGCTATTCTAAGCCGAGGCATTGGCAATACAATGAGAATTTCTTTAAGCGCCGACCCTGTTGAAGAAGTCAAAGTAGCAAGGGAACTGCTGAAGGATTTTGGACTCATTTCCAATGCTGCGACACTCGTCTCCTGCCCAACATGCGGGCGGATTGAGATTGACTTGATCAGTATCGCGAACGAAGTTGAAGAGTATATCCAAAAAATTAAAGCACCGCTGAAAATATCAGTACTTGGCTGTGCGGTAAACGGACCTGGGGAAGCGCGAGAAGCGGATATCGGAATTGCAGGTGCACGCGGTGAGGGGCTCCTCTTCAAAAAAGGAAAAACCGTCCGAAAAGTTCCTGAAGAAACAATGGTTGAAGAACTGAAAAAAGAAATCGATATTATGGCGGAAGAATACTTTAAAAAGCAAGAGGCAGAGAAAAAAGAAGCCGAAAAGCAAAATATATAAAGTGAAAGCACGGTCAAACGACCGTGTTTTCATTTGTGGCATAGGAAATTATTAAAATCTATGCTTGTGTATAACTTGTTTATCAGGTTATGCTGCGTCCAGCTCAAGCGCCTATCGACTAGCAGACTTCGTGCCCAGTCAACATCGGCTTCGACGGACAGGACGTCCTAGTACAGGCGAAGCGACAGGATGTCGCTGCTTGAGCCTGCCGAGTGCCCTCGGCGTAAGGATTAACCCAATCGCTGCTTAAGGCAAACTACGCCTTCTTCACCATTCGTCTAGCTTTGCGCCGATAAGCAGGCACTCTCGCACTTCATTTCTCCTTTATCTCGTTGTAGTCACTGTCCAGCTATAACGCTCAGCGACTAGCAGACTTCCTCTTCCTTCCTACGATAAGTCAACATCGATTCGCCTTCGGCTCACCGTGTTTCCTTTATCTCGTCAGGAGTCGTCCATTCTGTACGTCACAAAACGAGTGTTTTCGCAATTCGCCTTAGTTTGTGCGTCGATAAACAGGCGCTTGCGCTTTTCTTCCTTACATGAATGGAACGAATAGAAACCACCATCCAAGGGAGTGCAAAGCCACAGCCATGGCCCATCCCCCTACCATATACTTGCCTTGGCCAAGGGCAACAGCTGAAAGAACTACAGCAATCAATCCCATCAGCCCTGGCATGAAAAAAAAGGAAAGCACACCTATGAGCAGGGCAGCGTAACCTGCTAAATCAGAAACTGAAAACCCAATATCCCTTATATCCTCCCAAGCAAAATCAGGCGTTATTTCTGCTGCAGTCTCTTCTTCAAATTCATGGACATCAGGCTTCTTAGAACTTTCTTTTTCGCCTGGTTGCTGTTTCACCAGATTAACCTCCTTCTCACTATTTCTGACTTTATTAGTGTGCTCCCTTTCGTGCTTTTCATCCGCTATCTGACAAGAAGGAATGTATGTTACAATATAAATATAATATTGCAGTTTTGGACAACAACATTTTAAAGGAGTTATTTTGTATGCAAAGAAGGTTTGGCATTGATATTGATGGAACAGTAACATCCCCTACGTCCTTAATACCTTTCATAAATGAATCGTTTAACTTAAATATCACGTTGGATGACTTAACAGAATACGAACTCACTAAATGCCTGGACATTCCTGAAGAAGCATTATATCAATGGTTCATTAATACCGAGCCTAAAATATATGCGGAATCTCCGATTGCAGCCGGTGCGAAGCAGGTTCTTCAAAAATGGGGGAATAAGCATGAGCTATATTTTATCAGCGCAAGAGGAAATGCATTGTTTGAAGTAACTGAATCCTGGTTCCGACAACACGAACTAACATTTCACCATATTGAATTGATAGGATCACACGACAAGGTCTCCACTGCAAAAAAGCACGACGTAGAACTATTTTTTGAAGATAAGCATGATAATGCTGTTGCTATTTCAGAAGAACTCAGCATCCCCGTCATTTTATTTGATACTCCGTACAATCGGAAACCCTCCCCCAAAAATGTCATCAGGGTCCATAATTGGCATGAAGCTGAAAATTGGGTTGAAAATATATTTGGTAATAAAATCAAAAAAGAAGCTTAACTTACAGCTTCTTTTTTGCATTTTGGACATTTCCCGTATATTTCAAATTTATGATCCGCTACATCATACCCCTGCAAATCCTCTGTGACATAAGCCATCGGGCACGCATCGATTGTTTTGGAACGCCCGCATTTCAAACAAATGAAATGATGGTGATGCCCCTCTCCTTTTCCGCATGTATAACGGAAGTGCTTCTCTCCTGCAAGCTCCGTTGCTTCAAGGATTCCAAGCTCCAGGAACAAAGATAGATTCCGGTAGATCGTATCAAAGCTCACTCTTGGATAATCCCCCTGCATGAATTCCAAAATTTCTTTTGCGGTTAAATATTTATTATTGGCAGCAAAAATGCCAAGCATCTGCTCCCTTTTATCCGTCAATTTATACCCACTGTCTTTTACCATTTGTATGGCTTCAGCAATATGCATGATATCACCTCAATGAAATTTCAGCTGTACCTTATGATAGATGCGTTTATAAAGAATGGCTCCAAGTAATATAGCAATGGAAATGACAACAATCGTTCCTCCCGGCGCAAGATCAAGGTAATAAGCGCTGACCAGTCCGCCGATCACGGCTGTTTCACCAAAAATAATCGATATAAAGATCGTCTTTTTAAAACCGCTCGCAACCCTCATTCCGGCAGCAACCGGCAAAGTCATCAATGCAGAGACAAGTAAAATCCCGACAACCCGCATAGAAGCAGCAATCACAAGTGCAATCATAATGATAAAAATGAAATGAATCACTTTGGATGGTATACCGGAAGCTTTCGCATGCTCTTCATCAAAGGATAGTAGAAATAATTCCTTGTAAAGAAAAATCACTATGCCAATCACAAAAATGCTTATAGCTGCAATAACCCATAAATCCGTTCTGGACACCGCACTGACGCTTCCGAATAAATAGTTCAGCAATTCAGTGTTGAACCCGTCAGCAAGGGATATAAAAATGACACCTACTCCAATACCGCCGGATAGAATGATTGGAATGGCCAGCTCCTGGTAATGCGAATAAACGGTACGGAGGCGTTCAATCAATATGGAGCCGATCACGGAAAAACCCATGCCGAAAAAAAGTGGATTCAATCCCGCGAATAAAGCAGTCGTTTTACTGAGATAAAGGCTTGCTGCAATTCCTGACAAAGTGACATGGCTCAAAGCGTCGGCAATGAGTGACAGCCTTCGTACGACCAAAAATGTACCGAGCAATGGAGCAATCAATCCGATCAAAAGCCCGGTAATAAAAGTATTTTGTAAAAATTCGTATTGATATATTGCTGTAATCAAAATCAACATCCACCTTCATTCAAATGCGCCTTGGCGTATTTGCGCCCAGATTTTGTCGAGCTCAGCTCGATAAATTTCCTCTGAAAATCTGTGGCATCCGCCGGAGGCTTTAACTTTATTCAGCCGGGGTTTGAACCCCCACTGAATGGAATAACAATATGCATTCATTTCATTACTTACAGAAGTGGGAGACTTCTGCTGAATGAAGTTAATCTAAGAACCGTGCTGGTCAACCATGGAAAACCTTTCGCCTCTTATACTTTTATATTCGTCTACATCACCATAAAACTGTACACGCTTATTTAAGTAGACTACATGATCGGCTTCGCTTAACAATGCATCTATATCATGAGAAACCATCAATAGTGTAATCCCAAGCTGCTCCTTCAAAGATTTTAGGACCTTATAGAAGGAGTGAACATTTTCAGCATCTACTCCAACGGTCGGTTCATCAAGGATAAGCACTTCAGGACGGGAAACAATAGCCCTTGCGATAAAGACCCGTTGCTGCTGTCCCCCGGAAAGCTCACCAATTTTCCTGTTCATAAATTCTTGCATGCCGACTTGTTCTATTGCTTGAATGATTTCCATTTTGTGTTTGGGACGAAGGAAACGGAATAACCCGATTTTGCCTGTTAATCCGCTTGCCACAACTTCAAACACTGTTGCCGGAAAGCCGGTATTGAAGGAATTCGCTTTTTGGGAAACAAAACCGATACGTTCCCAATGCTTAAATCGTGATTGTTTTTCATCAAATAATAGTATTTCACCGTCGTCAGGCTTCAGTAACCCGAGAATGAGCTTCAGGAGAGTTGATTTTCCAGAGCCATTAGGGCCGACAATACCCAAAAAGGAGCCTTTTGGGACAGTTAAATGAATATGATCCAATACGATTTCACGACCGTACTGAAAACTCACATTTTTAATTTCTATGACTTTTTCATTACTCATTGAATATCCATTCCTTTACTAATAGGAATCATTCCTATTTACAATTAAAAAGTATACAGGAACTCTCCGCATTTGTAAATGATTGAGCCGTTTTTACATGTCACAGCAGACTAGCCTTTCACATAAGTATTGGTAAAGGAGGTTTTTAAAGTGAAGTTGATCAAAAATATGGTGAATTATAAGCTGAATATGATTACGGGCGAGGATTTGATGAAATACGGCAACGAGTTCAACATTCAACTGACTGCACAACAGGCAGAAAAAATCGCTGCGTACTTACGTGGAAAAAATTTCGACTTGTTTGATGACAATGTCCGGTCAAAAATTATTCGGGAAATCGCAAAAATAACAGGGCCGAAGACAGCAAAAGAAGTTAATCAGTTATTCATCCAATTCACCAAATAGCGGACGCCAAAAAGAAAAAGCCCGCTTTTGCAGGCTTACTCGTTACTTTACAGTCAATTCCTCAGTAATTTTTTCCAAAAGACCTGTATCAAACTGCCGCCCTCTAATCATCTCGATTTCATGCTTATACGGCGCCTTTTTATTTTTCTTATCTGCTCCTACATAAGGAGTTTCCAATATTTTTGGTACTTCTGAAAGTTGCGGGTGATGAATGATGTAATCAAGAGCATCAAAACCGATATGCCCAAAACCGATATTTTCGTGGCGGTCTTTGCGGGCACCACGTTCATTCTTACTGTCATTGACGTGAACTACCTTGATTCTGTCAATTCCAACCAGGCGGTCAAACTCTTCTAAAACACCATCAAAGTCATTCACAATATCATAGCCAGCATCATGGGTGTGACATGTATCAAAACATACGGTCAGCTTTTCGTTATGTGTCACACCGTCGATGATCTGGGCCAATTCCTCAAATGAACGACCGCACTCAGAACCTTTACCAGCCATTGTTTCCAAGGCAATTTGGACATCCTGGTCTGTTGTCAGTACTTCATTTAATCCCTCAATGATTTTGCTGATTCCCTTTTCAGCTCCCTCGCCCACATGAGCTCCTGGATGAAGAACAATTTGCTTAGCTCCCAGTGCGGTCGTCCTCTCAATTTCCGACCCCAAGAAATTAACGCCAAGTTCAAAGGTGGCTGGGTTGACTGTATTACCAATATTAATAATGTAAGGAGCATGTACAATCAGGTCATTGATGCCATTTTCCTTCATGTGAAGTGTACCAGCATCAATATTCAACTCCTCAATTTTCTTTCTTCTCGTATTTTGTGGTGCACCAGTATAGATCATCATAGCATTAGCACCATAAGAAATTGCTTCCTCACTCGATCCAAGAAGCATTTTCTTTCCACTCATCGATACGTGAGATCCTATTTTTAACAACCTAGCTCATCCTCTCCATTGATTAGCTATTATTTCTTTTTATTTCTTTGAAGACGGCGTTCTCTTCTTTTTAATCTTTCAATTTCAGAGGCCATTTTCTTTTTATAGCCTGGTTTTATTTTTTTTGGCTTGCGCACATAAACTTTGGATGTGCCGCTTTCTTTTTCTTTAAGCTGCATTCTGTTTTTTCGCCGGTTTCGATCTGGCAGGTCAACCCACTCTTCACCACGCACATCCTGATGGCCAAATTGAATTCCCATTTTCTCTAGCCGAACAATCGCATCTTCATCAGACGGATCATATATTGTATAGGAGACACCTTGATTACCGGCTCTCGCAGTTCGGCCGGAACGGTGAATATAAAAATCCAAATCTTTCGGAAGTTCATAGTTAATAATATGACTTACTCCTGGAATATCAATGCCTCTTGCCGCCAAATCGGTCGCGATGATGTATTGAAATTCCAAGTCACGGACCTGTTTCATCATTCTCTTTCGTTCACGCGGAGTCAGGCCTCCATGGATTCTTCCGACTTTGAATCCATGACCGGTTAATTGATCAGCTACTTGGTCCGCCATCTGCTTCGTATTTATAAAAACGATAGCCAGATAAGGATTGATAACATGAAATAGTTGACCTAGAAGATCTATTTTAGTCCGGCTGCCCAAAGGAACTAAAACGTGCTCAATCTGTTCGGCTACCAATCGGCTTGGTGTTACGTTCTCAAATACGGGATTTTCCATGTATTTTTTTAGAAATGGTTTCAGCTTCTCAGGTATTGTCGCAGAAAAGACATACATCTCCAGATCTTCAGGCATTCTTCCTGCAACCTGGTCTACGTCATGAATGAAGCCCATGTCAAACATAAGATCAGCCTCATCAATCACAAGCATGGCAGCGTTATGGACGAATAACGCCTGCTCCCTGACGAGATCATAAACCCGACCGGGAGTACCGATCACGATATGCGGCTGTTGTTTCAGCTTTTCAATTGTTCGCTGCTTATCCGTTCCGCCTGTAAAGTTTCGAACTGAAATTTCTTCACCTTCATTAACTTCAGTGATTTTTAAGGCTTCCTGGTAAATCTGACTCGCTAGCTCTCTTGTAGGGGCCAAAATCACTGCTTGAACCTGACGTTTCAAAGGGTCAATCCTTTGAATAATAGGTAGCAGAAAAGCATGCGTTTTTCCTGATCCGGTCTGCGATTGGCCGATGGCACTTTGCTCTTTTAGTATTAGAGGGATCATTTTTCTTTGAATCAATGTAGGCTGCCGGAATCCCAGCTTGCCTATAGCTTTATGAATAAATGGTTTGAATCTATATTCTTCAAAACTGTTAACAGCCATTGGCTCACTCCTTTTATGAAAAGCACAAACGCTTTGCAAGCTTAAGACGTTTCCGAGGATAAGAGTTTCAGCCAAGCAGCTGATTTCATTCTCCTCGAAGAGCCTCCTTTAGTTTGCTTCATGCGGTTTGCATTTGATATTTCCAAAGCTTCCTTGATTAAGCTCAGCCGCAGGAAAACATCCATCCTCGCTGGCTAGTGAATTCAATCGGTTAAGTATTTAAAACTTATAGGGCCCTCCCCTGCTAAGTTTTTATTATAAATGATTCATACGGCAACTACAACAATGTGACAGTTCTAGAGAACCCGACTCATAGGACATAATTTTTGTATTGTGCATATCCTATCAGAAAAGATGAAAAAGAAAGGAGGAAATAGCATGCAGCCAAGAAATTTCGGCGGACCGCCTATGGGAATGTTTGGACCTCCAGGTCCGCAAAGTGGCGGGGGGTTATTCGGACAGTCAGGCATGCCACCCGGCCAGGGCATCGACCGAGGCGGCTTATTATCCCGCTTGTTTCAGCGTCAAGCTCCTGCACAGGCAGGAAGATCTGCAGCAGGAATGTTTGCAAGGGCTCCCCAAGCACAAGCTGGCGGAGGTTCCTTATTGCAAGGGCTGACCAACCCGGGAGGCATCCAATCATTTTTAAACAACACTCAGCAAGTATTAAAGACAGCTCAGCAAATCGGTCCGATGGTACAGCAATACGGCCCCCTAGTCAGAAACCTTCCAGCCATGTGGAAATTGTATAAAGGCTTTAAAGACAGTTCAGATGATAGCAAAAATGAAGAGGGAAAAGTTTCTGAAAGTTCCAGCAAACTTTTGTCTGAAAGCTCCAGCAAACCTTTGATCGAATCCAGTGAACATGATCAGGAATCTTCTAATCGGAATTTGAGCACAACTCAACGAGGTGAATCAGTACCAAAATTATATATATGATGCTGAACAGCCGTTCACAAATTGGAACGGCTGTTGGCTTTTCGACAGTTGTTCTATATAATATGGTTAGTGTCATCATGATTCAGGCTTTTGCCTGGCAATAGTCAGGAGGATATACATGCAAATCATTAAAATCTCACCCCGCGGATATTGTTACGGTGTAGTTGATGCGATGGTTATAGCGCGAAACGCCGCTTTGGACAAGACGTTACCGCGCCCAATCTATATTTTGGGTATGATCGTACACAACAAACATGTAACAGACGCATTTGCCGAGGACGGAATCATTACCCTCGACGGCCCCAATAGAATGTCGATATTGGAGCAAGTAGAAACAGGAACTGTTATTTTTACTGCTCACGGTGTTTCTCCGGAAGTACGGGAACTTGCAAAGAGAAAAGGGCTGACTACTATAGATGCAACTTGTCCGGATGTCACCAAAACTCATAACTTGATCAGGCAAAAAGAAGACGAGGGTTATGACGTCATTTATATCGGAAAAAAAGGGCATCCTGAGCCAGAGGGTGCTGTAGGTGTCGCACCTCAAATTGTACATCTGGTTGAAGCTTTGGAGGATGTGGAAGAACTCGATATCAACAATGATAAAATAATTGTGACAAACCAGACAACCATGAGTCAGTGGGATGTAGCACAACTAATGGAAAGAGTGCAGGAAAAATACCCGCACGCCGAAAAACACAAAGAAATTTGCCTTGCTACACAAGTTCGTCAGGAAGCCGTAGCAGATCAAGCCGGTGAAGCGGATGTATTGATTGTTGTTGGAGATCCAATGAGCAACAACTCCAATCGCCTTGCCCAAGTTTCAGAGGAAGTTGCCGGAACAAAAGCATACAGGGTTGGAGACGTTTCAGAAATCAATATTGAATGGCTGAAAGATGCTGAAACAGTAGCAGTAACAGCCGGAGCATCCACTCCAACGCCAATCGTCAAGGAAGTCACCACTTTTCTCGAACAGTTCGATCCAACTAATCCCGATACTTGGACTCGTGAAAATAAAGTACCATTAACCAAAATCTTGCCTAAGGTAAGAAAACCGAAAATGAATACGCAGTAAAGAACAAGAGCGCAAGCGCCTGCTCATCGACTTACAGACTGAGCTGAAATGTGGAAGACGACGTTTAGGGGCGACAAGCACTGGAGGTCAATCCAGTGAAGTCGTTCTTTGACTTCATTGGATTGACCGAAGCGACCTCGAGCCCCTGTCGTTTGCAACTAAACAACAGTGACTCCAACGAGATAAAGGAGAAGGAAAAGCAGAGAGTGCCTGTTTATCGGCGACAAGCATAAGACGAACGCTGAAGAAGGTGTATTTTACCTTCAACAGCGTTTGGCTTATGACCTCGAGCCGATGGCACTCGCAGCTGGACAACACGGCGACGAAGGCAGGTTCAAAACGCGACATCCTCTCGCTTCGCTTGCACTAGGACGTCCTGTCCTTCGGCAGGCTCAAGCAGCGACGTCCTGTCGCTTCGCCTGCACTAGGACGTCCTGTCCTTCGGAGCCGATGTTGACTTATCGTAGGAGGAGACGCGAAGTCTGCTAGTCGATAGGCGCTGGAGCTGGAGCTGGACGCAGCATAATCTGATAAACAAATTATACACAAGCATAGAATTTTATAATTTCCTATAAAAGTAAAAGGCCAGGAACCTCCGATCAGGTATCCTGGCCTTTTTGATAGTAAAGAAAGTTACAATCAAACGCACCTTGGCGTATTTGCGCCCAGATTTTATCGAGCTTAAGCTCGATAAATTTCCTCTGAAAATCTGTGGCATCCGCCGGAGGCTTTAACTTTATTAATTCAGCCGGGGTTTGAATCCCCGCTGAATGGAATACCAACATGCATTCATCTCACCACTTACAGAAGTGGGGGACTTCTGCTGAATGAAGTTAAACAAACGTAAACGGATCAGTACCCGGTTCAGAGGGAATAAAATTGACATCATAGCCAAGTTCCCTTGCTCGCTGTCCAAGTACATCTGCCAGCCCTTTTTTCATTACTTTTTCTACATGGTGCCCTGGATCCACGATGTTTAATCCGATATTCATAGCGTCGTGTCCAGTATGATAATAAAAATCGCCTGTCACGTAAACATCAGCACCTTTTCTTTTAGCGTGGTGAAAATACTTATTCCCATCCCCTCCGAGCACAGCGACTTTTCTGACTGTATCCGCAGGATCACCGATTACCCGGACACCATCTACATCCAGTGCTTCCTTTACATGATCAGCAAACTCCCGAAGCGTCATTTCTTTAGCAACTTCGCCGATTCGTCCAAGTCCAAGCTCTTCTCCTTTGAGACTGAGCGGGTAAAGATCGTATGCCGGCTCTTCGTATGGATGGGCATTCAGCATTGCAGAGACAACCCTTCTCTCTACGGACTCCGGATAAATCGTTTCAATCTTAATCTCCGGAACTTCCTCCATTTTGCCCTTTTCACCGATAAAAGGTGTTGCTTCATTACCAGGTAAAAATCTGCCGGTGCCCTTCGTCGAAAAGGAACAATGGCTATATTCCCCGATGAAACCCGCTCCGGCTTCTCCGAGCGCCTTCAGAACTTGATCTGCCTGATCTACCGGGACAAAAACGGCTAACTTCTTTATTTTCTCTTCATATGTAGGTACAAGCACAGAAGTGTTTTTCAATTTTAGTGCTTCCGCAAGCATATCATTTACCCCGCCTTTGGCGACATCTAGATTGGTATGGGCTGCATAGACAGCAATATCATGCTTGATCAGCTTTTCAATCAACTTTCCCCCAGGTTCGTCCAAAACGATTCTTTTTAATGGACGGAAAATGATGGGGTGATGAGCAATGATCAGATCGGCCTTTTTTTCAATCGCTTCGTCTACAACGTTCTCCAATACGTCAAGGGCTGTCAAAACGGTAGAAACCTTTTTGTTTAATGTGCCAATCAACAGACCAATGGGATCCCCTTCCATTGCATACTTTTTAGGAGCAAACTGTTCCAACATTTCAATCACTTGAAAACCGTTCACGACTTTCATTTCAACGCCTCCTTCACAATGGCCATTTTCTTTAATAACTCCTGCTTCTTCTTCTCCGTCTCCGGGCGACCCTTTGATTTATCCATGCTATTTAATATATTCTGCCACACCTTAAGCTCGGAGAGCCATTTTTTCTCGAAGACCTCGTTTTTCTTTTTTAACAAAAAAGGGCCTAGCAGCAACTCACCTGGATTGTATGGCTTAGATGGAAATCCCCTCTCGGCAGCAAGAACTTCATAAATTTTTCCGTCTTCCTCTAAAATTTGTTCGTCTATCAGTTTCCACCCATTTTCCAATAACCAGTGCCTAATATGCTCCGCTCCAATATTTGGCTGCAGAACAAGTCTTGACACGCCGTCCAGCTTTTCTTTGCCACTATCTAAAATCTGGGCTATCAACGGACCTCCCATACCAGCTATGACAATGCAATCGACTTCTTTCGGCTCCACTACTTCTAAGCCGTCGCCCTTCCTCACATCAATCAGGTGACCGAGCTGGACCTTTTCAACCTGCTCTTTGGCTGATCGAAATGGGCCTTCCGCAATTTCACCAGCCACGGCGAAAGAAGCTGTTCCCTGTTTAATAGCATAGCAGGGTAAATAGGCATGATCAGAACCGATATCTGCTATTTTCATTCCTTTTTTTATATAAGAGGCAACATAATGAAGCCTTTTTGACAATTGATTCTCGTTCATACAAAACTGCACCTTCTTTATAAAAAAAGTTCTTTGCCTTTTAGCAAAGAACTTTTTAAGTGTGTTATTTCAAGTCTGCCAACCATTCTGCCATCTGATCGATATTGTCAGCAGGTACCAATCCGGCAGGCATGTTGCCTTTACCGTTAGTAAGAATGTCAGCTATTTCATCCTTGGATAGTCCTGTACCATGAAGGCTTGGAATGGAACCAGATCCCTCTAGATTTTCCCCGTGACATGAAATACATGTTCCTTGGGCATATTGTTCCGGATCGAATTCTTCGGCTTGCTCTTGATCGCCACCTTCTTTTTCTTTTGCGATTTCTTTTGCATCTCCAATTCCTTTAATACCAAGGAAAAATACGAGTACAAGGCCTAAAACCATAATTAAATAATATGGAACAAGCGGATTGCGTTTCATAACTTACCCTCCTTATGTAATGAACAGTTGATAAATATAAATTATGCAAACATCTACATTCTACTCGAAATTGAGCGGAAGGGAAAGTCTTTCTGTCGATGTTTCATCTTTTTTCGATATTTGGACAAATTAGAGGGTGCTTTTCATCTAATAGCACCCGACTTCTCTTGCAATAACCATACGTTGCACTTCAGAAGTGCCTTCCCCGATTTCCAATAATTTTGCATCCCTCATCATCCGCTCCACTTCATATTCACGCATATAACCATAACCTCCGTGAAGCTGGACAGCTTGATTTGTGATCTCCATGCATACTTCCGAAGCGAATAATTTGCACATCGATGCGTTTTGGGCAAAATGCCTTCCCTGATCCTTCAGCCATGCGGCCTTATAAACCATGTTCCGTGCCGCTTCAATTTTCATTGCCATATCAGCTATTTTAAATTGTGTAGCTTGAAACTGAGAAAGTGTCTTCCCAAACTGCTTGCGCTCTTTTACGTACTGCAAGGCCTTATCATAGGCTCCCTGAGCTATTCCGACAGCCATTGCCCCAATTCCGATTCTTCCTCCATCAAGCGTCCTAAGGAACTGTTTAAAGCCTTCCCCTTCTTTTCCCAGCAAATGATCTTTTCCGACTTTCACATTTTCCAGTATCAATTCAGTCGTGTCTGATGCATGCAATCCCATTTTCTCATATTGATTAATAATAGTGAACCCTTCCGCATCAGTAGGAATAATTATTGCACTTATTTGTTTTTCTCCGTTCTTTCTTCCAGTTATGGCCGTCAGCGCCACATGCCTTGCATAAGAAGCATTTGTTATGAAACATTTGCTTCCGTTAATGATATAGTTATCTCCTTCGAGGACTGCTGTCGTCTGTGTCCCTCCTGCGTCCGATCCAGCGTTTGGCTCTGTCAAACCGAATGCGCCCAAAGACTCCCCTCTACAGATCGGAACCAAATATTTTTTCTTTTGTTCCTCTGTTCCAAACATATGAATAGGAGCGCCTCCAAGCGATATATGGGCAGAGTAGGTGATCCCGGTCGATGCACATACACGGCTTAATTCCTCCGTCACAATGGCAAAACTTACGGTATCAGCACCTGCTCCCTCGTATTCTTCCGGAAACGGTAATCCCATCATCCCCAGACTGGCAAGTTTTTTAAAAACTTCATTTGGAAACTCGCACTTCCTGTCCCGATCAACGGCACCAGGCGCAACTTCCTCTCGGGCAAATTCCCTGATGGTTCGCCTGATCATACTTTGTTCAGAAGTTAAGTCGAAATTCATTTTACCCTCCTCCTGCCTTTTGTATCCGCTTTCAACATTCATTATATCTCTTTTTCCTTTTCCTTCTCAAGACAAATGATATTTTGAAATGAAAATTCATTTTATTGATATATTATTTTCATTATTAAAACCCCAAAAATACTCATTTTAAATTATTTTAGAATAACATTTTAGCGCTCTTTAAAATCTATCGACAAAAGGAGCCAAAATCTCGGTTTGCAAAAGCAGAATGGATTCAGTAAAATAAGTGTCAAATTTAAATAATAAAGCGTTTGCGCCTAGATGTACCAAAACAGGAAGCAGCTGTACAGTACCGGACACCTCTGATAGCCAGACATATCCCTCTGTCTATCGGCAGGCTCAAGAAGCGACGTCCTGTCGCTTTCGCTTGACTAGTACATCCCTGCGCGTCGCAGGCTCAGTACGCGACGTCCTGTCGCCTCGCTTGCACTAGCACGTCCCTGTGCGTCGCAGGCTTAGTACACGACGTCCTGTCGCCTCGCTTGCACTAGCACGTCCCTGTGCGTCGCAGGCTTAGTACACGACGTCCTGTCGCCTCGCTTGCACTAGCACGTCCCTGTGCGTCGCAGGCTTAGTACACGACGTCCTGTCGCCTCGCTTGCACTAGCACGTCCCTGTGCGTCGCAGGCTTAGTACACGACGTCCTGTCGCCTCGCTTGCACTAGCACGTCCCTGTGCGTCGCAGGCTTAGTACACGACGTCCTGTCGCCTCGCTTGCACTAGCACGTCCCTGTGCGTCGCAGGCTTAGTACACGACGTCCTGTCGCCTCGCTTGCACTAGCACGTCCCTGTGCGTCGCAGGCTTAGTACACGACGTCCTGTCGCCTCGCTTGCACTAGCACGTCCCTGTGCGTCGCAGGCTTAGTACACGACGTCCTGTCGCCTCGCTTGCACTAGCACGTCCCTGTGCGTCGCAGGCTTAGTACACGACGTCCTGTCGCCTCGCTTGCACTAGCACGTCCCTGTGCGTCGCAGGCTTAGTACACGACGTCCTGTCGCCTCGCTTGCACTAGCACGTCCCTGTGCGTCGCAGGCTTAGTACACGACGTCCTGTCGCCTCGCTTGCACTAGCACGTCCCTGTGCGTCGCAGGCTTAGTACACGACGTCCTGTCGCTTCGCTTGCACTAGTACATCCCTGCACATCGCAGGCTCAGTACACGACATCCGGTAGCACTATTAATTTCTGTGCGCCGCACTTGGATGAAACTAGACCTTACACTTACTGGTTTGAATAGCAAAAAAAAAGCCCCCGGGATTACGGGAGGCGCATTGATCTATTATTCAAGAAAATCTTTCAAACGTTTGCTTCTGCTCGGATGTCTCAGCTTTCTTAGAGCTTTTGCTTCGATTTGTCTGATACGCTCGCGAGTTACACCAAAGACTTTACCGACTTCTTCCAATGTCCGAGTACGGCCATCATCAAGTCCAAAACGGAGACGAAGTACATTTTCTTCCCTGTCGGTCAATGTGTCAAGGACATCTTCGAGTTGTTCTTTAAGCAGTTCATACGCGGCATGATCAGATGGAGAAGTGGCTTCCTGGTCTTCAATGAAGTCTCCAAGATGAGAGTCATCTTCTTCACCAATTGGTGTTTCAAGTGAAACAGGCTCTTGAGCGATCTTTAAGATTTCTCTGACTTTATCAGGCGTCAGATCCATTTCTTCTGCAATTTCTTCCGGAGTTGGTTCCCGGCCAAGGTCCTGGAGCAACTGACGCTGAACTCTGATTAATTTATTGATGGTTTCAACCATATGAACAGGAATACGTATCGTCCTTGCCTGGTCCGCAATAGCGCGTGTAATGGCCTGCCTGATCCACCACGTGGCGTACGTACTGAACTTAAAACCTTTCCTATGGTCAAATTTTTCTACGGCTTTAATCAGGCCCATGTTGCCTTCCTGTATCAAATCAAGAAACAGCATACCGCGGCCTACATACCGTTTGGCAATACTGACTACAAGCCGCAAGTTTGCTTCAGCAAGCCTTTTCTTCGCTTCTTCGTCCCCTTGTTCAATCCTCTCAGCCAGCTCCACTTCTTCTTCCGCTGATAGAAGGTCCACCCTACCGATTTCTTTCAGATACATACGAACAGGGTCGTTTATTTTAACTCCGGGAGGGACGCTTAAATCATTTAAATCAAATTCTTCTTCGTCTTCTTTTTGAATATCGTTAACATCAGGGTCTGCATCCTCATCATCAGTATCTTCTTCAAGAACTTCAACCCCATGATGACTCAGCATTTCGTAAAATTCATCCATCTGATCGGAATCCAGATCAAAATGGGCGAGATTACTTGCAATGCGTTCATATGTTAAAGTCCCCCGCTTCTTGCCTTGTTCAAGCAATTGTTCTTTTGCCTGCTCGAGGGTTAGTTCATTTTCTGATACACTGGAACGTGCTTTTTCAGCCATACGTCCCCCTCCTTCCAAACATTTGCGCACCCGGTTACATACTTAATGATTTGCGAAGATCTATGATTTCCTGTGCAATTTCCAATGCCTTTTTGACATTATTGCTTCGCTCCGCTTCTCTTTGCTCCAATTGTTTTTCTTTTATCATTAACATCTTTGAATGATTCAACACATAATTGACACAATCTTTTAATTCCTGCTCGGTGTCTTCGCTGTCCACTGCTATCATTTCAATCTCAGTGACAATGGCCCGGAGCTGTTTATCTGGAAGATGATCCAGAAAGAGCAATGGGTCGGGATGATTTCCCGCAGCATAATAACCTAACAAATATGTGATAATTGCCTGATGTTCGTCATAGTGAAATGGCTGATTTTCAAGCATGGCCATAATTCGATAGGCAGCTTCTTCATCACGGATCATCCTGGCTAACAGCAGCCTTTCCGCTGTTAGATGGGCCGCCACCACTTTTTTTTTCTTTGGTGGAGCCTGAATAAATCCGCCTGTTTGTTTTGGTTGCTTTTTCCCTTCAGCCTGGACCAGCTTCTTTTGCTGACTCTCAAGTACTTCTAAAGAAAGTGAGAATTCCTCAGCTATCTGCCTTGTGTACAAATCCCTTTCAATGGGATTAGTCAGCTTGCTCAACTCATTCATGACTTCTTCTATATACTTCAGCTTATCTCCTTCATTTTGCAAGTTTTTTCCGAACCTGTAATAATGGAGTTTAAAAGCTGTCCATACCAGTGCATTCCCTACTACATCCGTCCGGAATTTTTCAGGTCCGTATTTTCGGATATAATCATCGGGATCCAGCCCCTTAGGGAGCATAGCCGCTTTAACTTCCAATCCTTGATCAACAAGTAATGATCCGGCACGGTTAGAGGCTTCAATCCCCGCCTGATCCGAGTCAAAGCAGAGTATAATAGTATCTGTCAGCCTTCTAAGCATCTGAATATGTTCTTTCGTGAAGGATGTCCCCATTACAGCAACGCCATTTTTCACATTGGCCTGATCAGCGGATGTAACATCGGCAAATCCTTCGAATAAAACAGCATATCCCTGTCTCCGGATTTCGCTCCGTGCCCCATTGTAATTATAAAGAAGCGAGCTTTTATTAAAAATAGGCGTTTCCGGGGTATTCAAATATTTCGGAGAATCCTCGCTGTCAAGAGAACGCGCTGAAAAAGCAATGACCCTGCCTTTTGAATCAAGCAAGGGAAACATAATTCTGTTTCGAAACCGATCAAAAAATCCGTCGTTACTTTCCCTTTTAATGATCAGTCCAGCATTTTCCAGCTCTTCTTCCATGAATCCCCGTTTTGTCAAGTACTTCACGGCCATATCCCATTCAGGCAAAGAATAGCCAATTTTGAACTTTCTAATACCCTCGGTTGTAAATCCGCGGGAAAGAAGATAATCCAACGCACCTGCGCCTTCTTTTGTATTCAGCAATAGGTGATGGTATAGTTTACCCAAAAGTTCATGAGCGTCAATCATTCTTTGGTGCTCTAAAGGATAATCGTCATTGCGATTTCGATCAGACTGCTCAATTTGAATAGGGATACCGCCTTTATCTGCTACAATGGAAGCAGCTTCTTGGAAAGAGATGCCTTCCACATCCATAAGAAAATTAAATACATTTCCACCCGCACCGCATCCAAAACAATGAAATATCTGCTTTTCTGGTGCTACGGAAAAAGAAGGAGTATTTTCACCGTGGAACGGACATAATCCAAAATAATTTCGTCCTTGTTTTTTCAACTGGACATATTCGCTTATTACATCAACAATGTCCACAGACTGCCTGAGTTCACTGATCTTTTCCTCTGGGATTCTTGCAGCCACCGTCTAAACATCCCCACCTATTCTTTATTTCAGCTTCCATTCATTACCATATTTCGACAAAAATTATCGAAAACGGCTAGAAATAGATTACGATCTTTGTCCGTAAATGGTTTCGGTCCTTTCCAGAACTTTCCTCGCTCACGGTCTTTTGCAGCCAAGTAACGGAAATCAAGCGCCGCATCTATCATTTCTTTCTTGTATTCCGTTCCCCTGGGTGAAAAGACAAAACCACCTTTCTGAAGAGCAAGGCTTGCGAGCCCTATATCTTGCGTAACTAAGATATCTCCCCGTTTAATATGGTTTAGGATATACAGATCACACGCTTCTCTGTCCGGATCGACAAAAGTCCAGTTTTCACCTTCATTCATGATCGAAGGCTTATGATAATACGAGGCAATAAAAAACACCTCAAACTTCAGGTCTTTCGCAATGACAGAAATTTCATCTTTTACGGGACAGGCATCCGCATCGACAAATATCACCCTTTTTTTATGGGCATAATTATTTATTCTGCATCCCTCCGCAGATTCCTTCTTATTTTTAAACCCTTTTTAAAAAAATGATGTGGCACGGTTAAATATAATCACAATAAATAGTGTATTCCTTCTACCGGGACTCTAACCCTTTTATTTTCTATAAACACAATTTTTTATTATATCGTATTTGACCAAGTTTGCCTAGTCATATAACTTGATATTTTTTTCATAATAAAAGCGCCTCGGTCAGCGTGGGCAAACAAGACGATTCCCGAGGAGACAGTTCTTCAGCCACCACAGGGAAGCAGCTTGATCCTTGCGGGGCTAGGCGCTGCAGCTAGACTTTGATAAAGCTTCCTTTGAATAAAATTTCCCATAACAAGTTATACTTTCTTTACTCACGAAAAAAAGCGCTGCTTAAGCGCTCAATTGCTATTTAATTTAAAGTTGATAATGATATTAGCCGTTTCTTCAACTGCTTTATTAGTTACATCAATTATTTTACAGTCGATTTTTTTAGCAATCCTGTCAAAATACTCAATTTCACGGCGGATCCTTTCAATATTTGCATAGATGGCATTATCATCCAACCCTAGTGTCAGTAATCTTTCCCTTCGGATTTCATAGAGCTTTTCCGCACTGATTCTTAACCCTATACATTTTTTCGGATCAATTTTGAATAATTCCTCCGGCGGATCCACTTCAGGAACTACAGGCACATTTGCCACCTTATATCTTTTATGAGCAAGGTATTGCGAAAGTGGCGTTTTCGATGTCCTAGAAACCCCTATCAAAATAATGTCCGCCCTAAGGAGACCCCTTGGGTCGCGCCCGTCGTCGTACTTAACAGCAAATTCAATGGCTTCGACTCTTTTGAAATAGTCTGCATCCAACTTGCGCACGAGGCCAGGCTCATTCAGCGGCTTCTTGTGAAACATTGTCTCAAAGGTTGTCATTAATGGCCCTAAAATATCAATAGCATGTACGTTGGATGCCCTCGCCCTTTCAACCAAATAATTTCTTATTTCCGGCTTGACCAATGTAAAGATGATGATTCCGTTATTCATTTTTGCCAACGAAATGACTTCATCGATATTCTCCGTCTCCTCAACATAAGGAATGCGTTTAATGGCGGCATTTGGCCCAGAAAATTGGCTCAATGCCGCTTTGGTTACAAGTTCGGCAGTCTCGCCCACGGAGTCTGATACAACATATATCACCGGTTCCGTCATGATTTTATCATCTCCCATCATGTCAACTAACCTTCTTGCTCAGCAAGCGCGACAAACGCTTTTGTTATATTTGTTTTCGTAAGTCTGCCTATGACTTCGTAACCAGAATCTGTCTTTTTTACTACTGGAACTGCGTCAATCTGTGTGTCAATCAGCTTTTTGGCAACATCAATCAACAAATCATCCTTCTCACACATCGTAATGTTGGGCATCCTTGTCATAATGATGTTAACCGGTAATGTTGATAACTCCTGTTTGCCCAAGCTTGCCCTTAATAAGTCTTTGCGGGAAAGGACCCCAGCCAGATGATGCTCATCATCTGTTACAAAAACAGTCCCAACGTCCTCAAGAAAAATTGTGACGATTGCATCATAAACAGAAACATTTTCATGGATGACAACAGGAATCGACTGAAACTCTTTAACTGTCAGCTTTTTCAAGCTTTCAGTTAGCAATTGTGTCCCTGTTTTTCCTGTATAAAAATACCCTACCCTTGGCCTCGCATCCAAATATCCGGCCATTGTTAAAATGGCCAGATCCGGACGCAGAGTGGCGCGTGTCAAATTCAGTTTTTCTGCAATATGTTCACCCGTGATCGGGCCGTTTTCCTTGACGATTTCTAATATTCGATCTTGCCTTTTGCTAAGTTCGATCGTGCTCACCACCTATGGACATGAAATGAGACATACTTATTAGAATTAGTATATACTATTTAACCATTAAAGAAAATCTCATCCATAAAAGGTACACAAATAAAGATTGTATTTTACATTAATAAAGACAATTTATTTTTAGAACAACACGATTGAGACCGCCAAATAAATCCCTTCCAGGTAACAGGAAAGCTGGCGCCAGTATAAACAACACTCGAAGGAAAACATAAGTTTTTTCGAGGGCATAACTTTTAAAGGTAACTATCCTTATTTATTTCACCTGAATTTTGTTCACCATGGCATAACTTGCAAGCACATCAGAGAGTTTTTTCATTTGGGCAAGCCGGTTTTTTCTAATGTTTTCGTCTTCTGACATCACCATTGTATGATCGAAGTATGCGGTAATCGCAGGTGATAAATTTCTTAGCACTGAAAAGCGACTCTCAGAATCATTTTCCGAAGCAAAAATATCGAGCACATTTTTGTATTCCTTGTAGAGCTGTTCTTCTTCGTTATTCTCAAATAGCGCTGAATTTACTTCATCCTCGCCTTCCGCTTTCTGGGCGATGTTCATAACACGAGCCAATGATTCAATCGTTTCCTTGAAGCCCTCTTCATCTTTATGCTCATTCAAGGTACCGGCTCGACTGATGATATCAGGAACGCTGCCAAGTTCTCCGCCGAGTACTGCTTCAACAATATCATAGCGGACATTTTGTTCTTGAAGAAGATACTTAATCCGAAGTTTGAAGAATTGAACAAGATTTTCCACCAATTCTTCATTCTCGATGCTTAGATCTTCTTTGGTAATTTTAATCACCCGGCGGAGGAGATTCTCAAGTGAGATATTCCAATTCATCCCCTTTAATATATTGACAATGCCAGTTGCATTTCGACGCAGGGCATATGGATCATGCGAACCCGTCGGTATCAGGCCAATGGCAAAGGCTGTTACAATCGTGTCCAATTTATCGGCGACTCCGACAATTGCTCCGGTAAGGGAGCCTGGAATATCGTCTTGAGCATGGCGCGGTTGATAATGTTCGTTGACAGCCTTAGCGACTTCTTCATTTTCTCCTTTTTGAAGAGCGTATTTTTCCCCCATTATCCCTTGTAGCTCAGGAAATTCATCCACCATATTTGTCACAAGGTCAAATTTGCAGATTTCGGCAGCTCTATTAGCCAATAGTGTTTCATTTTCTGACAACCCAAGGAGGGTGCTTAATTCTCGAGTAATTTTTTGAATCCGATTGACTTTTTGAGCCAATGTACCGATTTTCTCTTGATAGATAATAGATTCAAGCTTTTTCAAAGCATCTGCGATTTCAAGCTTTTGATCTTCTTCATAAAAGAATTCCCCATCAGCCAACCTCGCACGTAATACCTTCTCGTTTCCTTTTGCCACAGTATCAATATGGCTGTTTCCGCCATTCCTGACTGAAATGAAGTATGGGAGCAAGCTGCCCTGTGCATCCTTCACAGGAAAATAGCGTTGATGGGTTTTCATCGAAGTAATAAGTACTTCTTCCGGAAGCCCTAGAAATTTATCATCAAATTTCCCAGAAAAAGCAGTTGGATATTCCACAAGATTTGTGACTTCCTCCAGCAAATCTTCTTCAATAGGAACACTCCAGCCGTTTTCTTTTTCCAACTCCGTTATTTGTTCTACTATTATCCGCTTTCTGTTTGGTTCATTCGCGATTACAAATTGAGAATGAAGAGCTTCTTCATAATCTTCAGGACGATCGATCGATATATCTTCTCCCAAGAAGCGATGTCCTTTCGTAACCGTTCCAGTGGATACTCCGGCAATTGTGAATGGGATAACCTCATTGCCAAATAAAGCAACTAGCCATCTAATAGGCCGGACATAACGAAGCTGATGGCTTCCCCATTTCATGTTATTTGGAAAATGCATGTCTTCCACCAATTTTTGGAGCTGCGGAAGCAGTTCAAAGGTCTCTTTCCCTTTTATAAAGCGTTTAATATGGGCATATTCAACTCCCTTGATCTCTTTAAAGTAAATGTCCTCTGGAGACATTCCCTGAGATCGGCTAAAGCCTAATGCCGCTTTTGACCAATTGCCGTTTTCATCCTGAGCAATTTTCTTTGCAGGCCCCTTCGCTTCTTCTTCTGTATCCTGCTGTGATTCCGCCACATTGTTTACAAGGACAGCCAATCTCCTTGGCGTTGAAAAAGCTGACACGTCGCCGTGCTCAATTCCGTTTCCATCCAGCCAGCTACGGACTTTTTCTTCAAGCTGTTGAATGGAACCGCGTATAAACCTTGCTGGCATTTCTTCCAAACCGATTTCAAGCAATAAATCGCGTTTATTCATGGCTGTATTCTCCCTTCGTGTGCTGCAAAATCGGAAAACCTAGCTTTTCCCTTTCTTCATAAAAAGTTTTTGCCACATGACGAGCCATATTTCTCATTCTGGCAATATATGCAGTTCTTTCCGTTACAGAAATAGCACCTTTTGCATCCAAAAGATTAAATACGTGAGAGCATTTTAAAATATAGTCATATGCCGGATGTACGAGGCCAAGTTCCATTTGTCTTTTTGATTCCTTTTCATACATGCCGAATAAAGTAAAAAGTAAATCCTGATCGGAAGTCTCAAAAGCATATTTTGAATGCTCATATTCAGGTTGATAAAAAATATCCCTGATTGTAAATCCGTCCGTCCATTCCAAATCAAAAACATTGTCTTTTTCTTGGATGTAAGAGGCAAGACGTTCAATTCCATATGTTAATTCAACCGATACTGGCTTGCATTCCAGACCTCCGACCTGTTGGAAATAAGTAAACTGAGTTATCTCCATACCGTCTAGCCAAACTTCCCATCCGAGACCTGCACATCCCAGTGACGGATTTTCCCAATTGTCTTCAACAAAACGGATATCATGTTCAAGCGGATCGATTCCCAGTTTCCTTAAGGAATCCAGATACATTTCCTGAATGTTTTCAGGTGAAGGCTTCATAATCACCTGAAATTGATGATGTTGGTAAAGCCTGTTCGGATTTTCACCATACCGGCCGTCTGCTGGTCGTCTTGATGGTTCTACATAAGCCACATTCCATGGTTCAGGACCTATCGCCCTTAAAAACGTATAAGGGCTCATCGTCCCTGCTCCTTTTTCCACATCATATGCCTGCATTAAAATACATCCGTAATCTGACCAATGCTTTTGCAAAGTCAAAATCATTTCTTGGATATTCATGTCATCCATCCTTTCCATCAAATAAAAAAACTCCCATCCCTATGCTCAATTAGCATAGGGACGAGAGTTAACCCGCGGTTCCACCCTATTTGCCGCAATAATCGGCCACTTTCATTTTCCCGCTCAGGACTGCCTTCACTGCCATTACCATGCCCGGCTTGCACCTTCCCGGGTTCGCTGAAATGGATTAGAACAGCTACTACTTTCCGTCTTAGCAGGATATATAGTTACTAAAGATTGAACCACCCTCACTTAGTTAACACTTGAAGTTCGGGATTCCTACGAACACCAGCGTAACCGCTAGTTATTTAGAAGGCTACCCCCCGTAGTCCCTACGGGTTGATACGAGTTTCGTATGGTATTGCAGTCTTGTTTACTATGTGGCACTTGGTTTTCGTGCCACAGGTTTGTGGTTTATCCTTTTTGCGACTTTTGAAAGGTATAGGCGAACGACAGCCACTCGACAAGTTCTATTTACGCAACAAGCAACCACGCTTGAATTTGTTCTACATCCAGTATACAACACATTTTGGCTATCGCCAACCAACATTCATCTCCCATTTACCCATTGGACTACGCCCTTCACATTTCTTGAAGTGGGAGTCTTCTGTCGGGAAATGATAAAAATAATCGAAACGAAGCTACATGTCAACCTCTTGTTCACATCTTATCCTTCAATGAATCCATTTGATCCAAAAAGCGCTTGGATTTGAAATGAAGGCCGGAATATTCCTCGTAATACAAATCAATTGCTTTTTTTAGCTCATTTTTTGTCTCCTGCTTGACTGAAATAGTACCAAGACGATTCAAGTCAAAATAATAAAATAACCGCAGAAGTTTAACCGCATTTTGGCTAATTGGTAAAAAATGCGGATCTCTCTCCTGGCAGCGATGACAAATAAGTCCATTTTCTTTAATAGAAAAGCCAAAGCTGCCTTCAGTTGCACCACATAAAGAGCATCTTTTCATTTCCGGATAAAGCCCAAGAACTTGAAGCATTTTCATTTCAAAAATATGGGTGATGATATCAGGATCATACCCCTCGCTTATATAGTTCAGCGATTGATGCAGCAATTCAAATAAATATGGGTTTGGTTCGTTATCCTGGGTGCTTCTGTCAACCATCTCTACAATATAGGAAGCATAGGCGGTTTTAAAAATATCCTCTTTCAAGCCCCTTAATGGCGAAATGATCTCTCCCTGCTGTAAAGTTCCAAGACCGTGTCCAGTCTGAACTAAAAAATAACCGTATGTAAACAGCTGGGAAACTGCAGCAAGACGGCTGTTTGTTTTTTTGGCGCCTCTTGCCATCGCGGGAACCTTCCCTGCTTCCCTGCTGTATATGGCTGTTATTTTATGTGATTCACCAAAATCTGTTGTTCTGATTACAATGCCTTCAAATTTTTTCAACATGTCGCTAACCCCTTTTACAGTATCATACTGCATCGGGTGCTCAAAAAAAAGTAAAGTAACGGTCAGGAAACAGGATAATTGATCACATCGGGCTTGTCGGCAATCGGCAGTGTATTCATCATGTGTTCTTCTTTCTCCAGTTCCTTTAGAAGCAGGTAAATATCGATATTCCCCGTCTTCTTAAAAACCTTCCAAGTAAACTCATACATTTGAATCCCGCCTTTCTTTTTGATGGTTATATGAATATGTTTGTCCATGCACCCAAAGAAGATTCAACATAAAATTTGCTAAAACAAACCAATTTAATATTCGTCGTCTCTAAAACCAAAATCCCTTAAGTGAGTGGCTTTATTCCTCCAGTCTTTTTGGACCTTGACCCACAGTTCAAGAAAAACCTTCGAACCCAAAAGGTTCTCGATATCCTTACGGGCACGCTGTCCGATTTCCTTCAGCATTTTCCCTTGTTTTCCAATAACAATTCCTTTTTGTGAATCCCGTTCAACAACGATTGTCGCCATGACATGAATAAGCTCCTTATTGTCTTCCTTTTTCATTTGATCAATGACAACAGCGATGGAATGCGGCACTTCCTCCCGTGTAAGATGGAGTGCTTTTTCACGGATCAATTCCGATACAATGAATCGTTCAGGATGGTCAGTCACTTGATCAGAAGGGTAATATTGAGGGCCTTCAGGCAAATATTCTTGGATTTGCTGGATGAGCCGCTCGACATTATTTCCTTCCAATGCTGATATTGGAATAACTTCTTTGAATGGATACATTTCTTTATACTGCTCAATTAAGACAAGCAACTGGTCAGGATGCACCTGATCGATCTTGTTAATGACGAGAAAAACCGGAGTCTGAACATTTTTCAATTGTTCAATGATGAACTCATCTCCGCGTCCATAACCTTCTTCTGCATTAATCATGAACAAAATGAGATCGACTTCTCTGAATGTATTAATTGCAAGCTTGATCATAAAATCGCCAAGCTTATGCTTCGGTTTATGAATACCCGGCGTATCAATGAAAACCATCTGAGCTTCATCAGTCGTTAATACACCTTGAACCTTATTTCTGGTCGTTTGCGGCTTATCACTCATAATCGCTATCTTTTGGCCAATCACCCTGTTTAAAAAGGTTGATTTCCCTACATTAGGCCGTCCAATGATTGAAATGAAGCCCGATTTAAATTCCCTATCGTCTCTCACCATTTTATTATTCATTCATATCACCTGCCGAAAAAGCAAATGGCAGTAGATCCCCGACTGTAAACTCCTGCACATCCCCTTTACTATTGGTCAAGATGACTTTCATATCTTGTGAACAATGCTCAGCTATTACTTGCCTGCATGCTCCGCATGGAGGCACCGGGCGATCAGTATTAGCCGTAACCACGAGCATTTCAAAAGCTTTATCGCCTTCTGAAAGCGCTTTAAATATTACAGTTCTTTCCGCACAATTTGTCAGCCCGTAAGAAGCATTCTCAATATTGCATCCGTGGTAAATAGTTCCATCCTTCGTTAACAGTGCTGCCCCAACTGGAAAGTTTGAGTATGGAGCATACGCTTTTTCCTTGGCACGTACTGCTTCTTTCATTAATTGTTCCTTCATGTAATGATTCTCCTCGTAGCTTACTTCTAATTTTACTACAATTTCATAAAAAAAGTTATCTTTTTTCGAATAAATTTTTGGATAATTTCCGCAAATTCATTCCATCCTTTGGATGTGAGATTATTTTATCCGAATGGGGTTTGACTTTCAAATAAAAACAAACTCATCGGCGTACAGATTGAACGGAAATATGCAAATGCCTTGTCAGCACTGGAAATAAGGTGATGCTTTACAATCAGTTCTTCAGCCTCTTTATTTCATATCACTTTGCTATGATGTTCGCCAAACACCTACGACGCTTGAGCATATAGCGAAGTGTCATTGAAATTGCTTCACGATACTCTTCTTTCAGGGTTATCTTTCGATTATAAAACAAAAACTGCCCAATGATTCAGCTTCATTGGAACAGCTCAAAAACTTTCGGTATGAAAATAATAAGCCCAATCACCACCGTCATGATGGCATAAACCATAACAGCGCCTGCCGCCATATCCTTCGCCTGCTTAGCCAAAGGCTTTATTTCATCTGTAACAAGATCAACGGTTTTTTCAATCGCCGAATTTAGTAATTCTAGAGCGATCATCCCAAAAATGCAGATAAGGATAAAAACCCATTCCATTCTGTTCAATCGAAAAGCAAAACCACACATACTAACAATCAGGGCGGCGGTTAAATGGATTTGAAAATTTCTTTCCGTTCTAACAGCGTGCCGCAAGCCCTGAATAGCATAGGAGAAAGAATCTAGAAGGCGTCCGAAACTGAATGCGTTTCTATCTTTCCAAGCCATAGCTCTTCAAAATATCCTCTTGTTTTTTGAACATACGTTTTTCGTCTTCGTCATTCATATGATCATATCCAAGAAGGTGAAGGAAACCATGCACCGTCAAAAAACCAAACTCCCGCAGATAGGAATGGCCATATTCTTCCGCCTGCTTTTCCGCCGTTTCGATTGAAATGACAATATCCCCCAATATCCTTGGTAGGTTTTCAACACCGGCTATTTCCGTTTCCCCTTCACCCATATCTTCCATCGCAAAGGAAATAACGTCCGTGGGGGAATCCTTCCCCCTATAGGCTCTGTTCAATTCCTGAATGGAATCATCATTAACGAAAGTAATGGAAAGCTCACTTCCATCTTCCACGTTTTCCATTTCCGCTGCATGGTTCAACAATTCTTCCAATAAATGATAATGTTCTTCTTTTACATCGCCTGTTTCATCAATGAAGTCAACTTCGAGACTCATTTTCGCATCACCTTCTGCTCCTTATTTCGGATATTCAATCCTTGAATGAAAAATACCACCCAGCGTTTCGCAAAACGTTGTTTTAATGATTTCCAGTTGTTTCATAGTAATATCGCACTCATTTAACTGGCCATCCAAAAGCCGGTCTTGAACAATGGAGTCAACGAGCGACTTGATTGCCTCGGGTGTCGGCTGGTTCAAAGAACGAACCGCTGCTTCTACACAATCCGCCAGACTGATAACAGCCGCTTCTATAAATTGCGGTTTCGGGCCAGGATATCTATAATCAGACTCTTCCACATCACCTTGAATCTCAACAGCTTTATAATAAAAGAATTTTAACAATGTTGTCCCATGGTGCTGCTCCGCAATATCTACGATTTCCTTTGGCATTTTATGTTTTTTCAATTCCGCCACGCCATCCGTAACATGGGCAATAATAATATCTTTACTTGTTGCGGGCTCCAGCTTATTATGAGGATTTTCCATGTTCATTTGATTTTCAATAAAAAAATGCGGTCTTGTTGTCTTGCCAATATCATGATAATAGGCCCCAACCCTTGCAAGCAAGCCGTTTGCACCGATGGCTTCACATGCCAACTCCGCCAAATTGGCCACCATTACACTATGATGGTAGGTGCCTGGCGCCTCTATCAAGATCTTCTTTAGCAAAGGATGATTCGGATTGGATAATTCAATCAGCCTCATTGTTGATAATATACCGAATCCCGCTTCAAGGAAAGGCAAAATCCCCATTGTCAATACGGCAGACAAAATACCTGAAACAGCACCATTAATTATAAAATATACATATTCCATATTGGTCATTTGACCGCTGCCAATAAATTGCAGGAAGAAAATAAGCAGTACATTAACAACGGAAACAAGCATACCAGCACGCAATAGATTAAAGCGTTCGTTTTTATCAGATAGGAAAATGATGCCTGCAAGACCGCTGAATAAAATGTATAGTGCAATTTCCACATCTATTGTTCCCGAAATGCCGTCATGAAAAACGATACTTCCGCAAGCAGCCAAAATAATTGCCATCAGCAGGCCAAAACGCTCATTGACCATAACTCTGATCAGCATGGGAGCCATCGCAGCGGGAAAGACATAGGAAATATCGTATTGATCCAGGCCTGCCACCAGACTGATGAGCTTCATTACTAGAATAGCCCCTACAAAGACGATTCCGAAAATCAGCAAATAGCTCTGTTTCTTTTCTTCTGGCTCTTTCAATTTTGTAAAAGGTATATATATAGCGCCTATTGAAAGCAGAACAAAAATAGCAAGACCGATGAACGGCTTGACTGATGGCTTACCTTTCAATAGCCCCAACGTATCAAGCTGGCGGTAAATATCCCTGTCAATGAGGTGTCCTTCTTGAACCACTATCTGCCCCTGCAATATTTTTACGGGCTCCACTTCATCCATGGCTTGCTGCTTTCTTTCTTCAGTAAGCCCTGAATCAAAGACTTCATTTGCGATAATAGCGTATTTTCCAAGCTCAATAGAGGCATTTTCCACATTTTTATCCAAGTTTGCTGACTTGATTCTATCAATTAAAACAGATCTTATTTTGTTCGCTTGATCTTCACGGATCTTGTCGTTCATGATGGCTTCGACATTATTGATTAGGATACTCCTGGCCTTTTCCAATTCATCTGGGCCAGCCGCCAATAGCTGAGTAAGAGTCTGATCCGATATCGTTTCGGTAACATCCTCAGTAACGTCAGCTGTAAGCTTTGATTTCAATAAGGCTAGCTTGGACGCAGTAAGTTGAGTACTTTCTTTTTCCGTTTTACCTTCTTCCTCTTCTTTCTTTTTTTTATCTGACCCCTCTTGATTTACTTCGTTTACAAAATCGAAAATGGAAGTAAGCAGAAGCACTCTGTTTTGAGCGACCTCTTTTTTATACACATATACGTCTTCGACCTCTCCGGCAGCTTTTTTCCGTTCTTCCGCTGTTTTTTCTTCATCTTCAATGGTTTTTGGTGAACGGATCGTTTTATCGGCGACAGAAAATAGCTCCATGTCATAGGTCTCAGGCTTAACGTTCGTGTAAAGGATTGCAAATAATAAAAGGCCCAACACCAAAAAGACTAGAGCCGTAAACAGCTTATAACTAAGAATCTTTCGTATATTTTTTATATACTTTTGAAAGTACATTGTTCTCCCCCACCGCCTTTTTTTAGAAAAAAAGGATTCCTATGTCAAATATAGCAGTTTCGGAGAGTAAAGACACTACCTAAATTTCGAAAAAGAAACCCGCGGACTTAACGTCCGGGGGTGGTTTCATTCTGTGCATACGCTTTGATAACGCTCGCGACAAGAGGATGGCGCACAACGTCTCCCTCTTCAAAGTGAATAAAGGCAATGCCCTTTACTCCCTGCAATATAACCTCTGCAGTCGCAAGACCGGATTTAACTCCTTGCGGAAGATCCACTTGAGTTGAATCTCCCGTTATGACCATCTTTGATCCAAAGCCAAGCCTCGTTAAAAACATTTTCATTTGTGCATGGGTTGTATTTTGAGCTTCATCCAATATGACAAAGGCATCATCAAGCGTACGCCCTCTCATATAGGCTAGAGGCGCTATTTCGATTGTTTCCCTTTCAATGAGCCTTTGAGTATGTTCAGCCCCCAATACATCATGTAGGGCATCATAAAGCGGCCTCAAATAAGGATCTACTTTTTCTTTTAAATCTCCTGGCAAAAAGCCAAGACTTTCCCCTGCCTCTACTGCTGGACGAGTTAATATGATCTTATTGATCTTCCCGCTTTTCAATGCAGCCACAGCCATCACAACTGCCAGATATGTTTTTCCAGTACCCGCAGGACCTATACCAAATACCAAGTCATTTTTCCGGACTGCTTCGATGTAATGGCGCTGGCCAAGTGTTTTTACGCGGATGGCTTTGCCTTTTGCATTGCGCGTAATTTCTTCATCATATAATTCCGAAAAATACTCTATTTTTCCTTGCTTCGCCATTTGAGCCGCATAAGCAGTGTCCCTAGGCCCAATCCGGATACCGCTCCTTATTACAACGAGCAGCTGCTTTATCGTTTCCTCTGCAAGGACTGCTGCTTCAGGTGTTCCCGTGACATTAAGCGTTTCTCCGCGAGTCACGATTTTAACGCCAAATGCATCTTCAAGCATCTTTAGATTGCTGTCACCATTTCCAAATAAGACAGGTGCTTCATCATCGCTGTCCAATTGTATTTGATTTGTTATGAATTCTTTTGTCATTTGTAATCTCCTTAAGTGATCGGTTTTTCTTTTGCTATATTTTCTATCACTTGGAAATAGATTGTCAGCTTAACTTTACCATTCTCTACTTCTTCATGCAAAATAATCTCGTCGTCTATACGGGCGTCTTCAGAAATATTTTTTATCAGGTCCCTTCTTGCTAGTTCTCTTGCTGCCTCCTGTGCTTGCTTTTTTGTAAGTGATCGTTCGTATTCCTCTGTCGCTCTTACCGTTTTCTCAACATAGGCAATAGGAAGCTGCCAGCCAAGAAAGCGAACTGGGTACACTTCGGTCTCTACTTCGAAACTTTTAAAGCCTGTCTTGCCAAATCCCCAAACTGGCATTGAAAAAGAACCGAATTTTAAGGCATGTGTTCTTTTTTCTTCTCCGCTAAAGACTTGAAAAGTTGATCGGAGTGGGAATTCGGCATGCGTTTGATACCATGTTTTCCCCAAAATCTCTCCCTGAGCTGAAACTTTTTTCGTTGTTTCTCCCTCTCCTATCGTTCCCGAAACAAGAATCTGCCCCTTTTCAACAAACTGGTTCACTTTAACCAGCGGCTTGCCTTTTTCCACAAACAGCTTTTCTATAACAGCCTTTTTTGTTGCAATAAGATGGGACGGGGAGCGAGCTTCCTGTTCTTTAGGCTCCGTTTTCTCCACAACTTGAAAATGAAAGGTTGTCCCTTTCAACTCAACACCAATCCAGGTGATATTATCAACGCGTTCAGTTAAATTACGTTGTATTTTTTCCAGATCTTGATTTAAAAAATGGGAGTTACCGATACTGATTCCCATTTTTGTAAGTTCCTTCCTGATTTTGTGTTCCGTTTCGGGGTTGGCCCCTTTAATTTCTATCCCCCATGTGATGTTGGAAAGCACAGTGATCAAAATAAAAAATATGATCATTCCACCCAAAAAACCACTGTTCTTGAATAATCTTTTCAATAAAAAAGGAGCCCCTTCGCCGCGGACGAAGGAAATTCGGCACTTAAAACGACGTGCTGCTTTCCTTAATTTATGTATGTCTTGAAGTGAAATATAAAAAAGCATGGCACCCGTTTTAAACCGTTTCACTCTCCATATTGCAATCCCGTCCCTCGTCATTTTGTTCAGCAGAAGCTCCAATCCTTGTCCATCTGCTTTAACCAGTACCCGGCCTGACAGAAATGTGATCCAACGGTTCTTCATTTTGTGCCACTCCTATTCTTTCAAATACAAGACTTCACTTATTTTTCCTTCCAGCAGTATTTCTTCTGGTAGGATTGTTTTGATGATAAAAGAGTTACCTTTTATCAGAATCTGCCCCTGCTTAAGAAGTAGCCGAACCTCTTTATCGGAAAAAGCGAGAAGCCCCTGATGATTCTCGATATATATGTGCAATTGACCGATGATCGTGACACGTGGGAGGTCCATCATTACATCGGGCGGCAATTCCATCTTTTCTAACGCCCACTTGCGAAATCGGTGTGTCCATTTTTTCGCCATGAAAAAGAACCCCCTTTCATCTCATATGTATGAGTTGAAAGGGGGTTTCATCACTTTAACGTTCAAGAAAGTATAAAAAATTAGACGAAACTTTTTTGATATCAAATGCGCCTTTGCGTATTTGAGCCCAGATTTTATCGAGCTTAAGCTCGATAAATTTCCTCTGAAAATCTGTGGCACCCGCCGGAGGCTTTAATTTTATTCAGCCGGGGGTTTGAACCCCCACTGAATGGAATACCAATAGGCATTCATCTCAACACTTACAGAAGTGAGAGACTTCTGCTGAATGAAGTTAAACGGTTATGAGATCTTTCTAGGTAAAGCGACAGCCCTGCAAGCATGAAGGCAATTCCCCGTGTGGTTGAAATATTGCCTGGTTGTTTGCCACGTCTCTCCTTTTCTGATCAGTCTGACGCGGATGAACAGCACGCTTACACTTGTATTGTTTTAATGCCGCCCATATCTTTTTTTGGCTCTTGGAGGCCCCAGAACCTCTGACATGATGATCCCTTTTACAATATCATTCTGTTGAAAAAAAGGTTCGATCTGCGGGCCTGCCGGCTTTGTCTCTTTGACGGCTTCCGCTTTTCTTTGCATCTCAATTGCCTTTTCCTTATAAGCTGCGGCCTCTTTTCTGAGCTCTTCCATTTTATCTTCTGCTTCAGCTTTTTTTTCCTCAATCTGAGGCTGCATTTGAGACAGCAGTATTTCTGCAGCCTCTTTCAAGCTGCGCGGTCTCTCAACACGTACAGGCTGTGGCTTTTCATGGATAGGCTTCTGATTAGCAGGAGATACCGGCCTCTCCTGTTGTCTAGGCTGAACCGGCCTGCTGTTTGGACCCTTGGGCTTTTCTTGATTGGTAGCTCGCTTTTTTTGCTCACTTGCCTTGTTTACAAAGAAACTAATCAGTGCAATGATAATTATCGGCAAAAATTGTTCCAAAGGAGTTACCTCCTTTCAATTGAATAGAAAACTGTAAGCGACCGTTTAATGCTGGCAAACAAGACGATTCCCGAGGATTTGGTTCTCAGTCACCAAAGGGATTCGTCTTTGCTTCGCCTAATCTTTCCTATCCTAATAATAAGAACTTACTCCGGCTTGTTGCTATCCTTCGGCTTTGTCATTCTTCCGATGGAATCCCGCATATCTGTATCTGCATCAATATTCCGCAGTGATAAATAATCCATTACTCCTAAATTTCCTGACTTGAGCGCTTCGGACATAGCAAGCGGCACTTCGGCTTCGGCCTCCACCACTTTCGCTCTCATCTCTTCTACGCGGGCCTTCATTTCCTGTTCGTTTGCAACAGCCATTGCCCTTCTTTCTTCGGCTTTCGCTTGGGCAATCTTCTTGTCCGCTTCGGCCTGGTCTGTCTGTAGCTGGGCACCGATGTTTTTGCCGATATCCACATCAGCGATGTCAATCGAAAGAATCTCAAATGCAGTACCTGCGTCGAGTCCTTTGGCCAAAACTGTCCGGGAAATCATATCAGGATTTTCAAGGACTTTCTTATGGTTGTCACTGGATCCGATGGTGGAAACAACCCCTTCACCAACACGGGCGATGACAGTTTCTTCCCCTGCTCCCCCGACCAACCTATCAATATTGGCGCGTACAGTAATCCTTGCCTTTGCCTTCACTTCAATACCGTCCATGGCGACACCAGCAATAAATGGTGTTTCAATAACTTTAGGGTTAACACTCATCTGAACCGCTTCTAATACATCACGACCAGCAAGGTCAATAGCCGCGGCACGTTCGAATGTTAATTCAATATTTGCCCGCTGAGCTGCAATCAGCGCATTGACAACCCGATCCACATTACCTCCCGCCAAATAATGACTTTCCAATTGGTTTGTTGCGACCGGAAGGCCTGCTTTATGTGCCTTGATTAACGGTTCAACGACACGTCTTGGAATAACTCTTCTCAGTCTCATACCGATTAAAGTGAAAATACCAACCTTTACTCCTGCGGCAAGGGCAGAAATCCAGAGCCCGATCGGAACAAAGGTGATTAAAACAGAAACTACAATAATCGCTATTACGATTACAACTAATAAAAACAGTGTGTCAGCACCAAGCATTCATTTTCCTCCTCATATTTGCATTAGTGTGCGTGTTCAAAGGTTGCCAAATTAGAAGGTCGACTAAAGACGCCACGTCCTGTGGCAACGTCGACACTAGCACGTCGTGTGCGTCGCAAGAAGTCGAGGCGGCGAAATTTTGAGCAGCCGAATGTATGCTATAAAATACATGAGCAGCACAGAAACAAGCCAACGAAGAGATTCACGACTTATCATTTGGTGACTTTTGAACATTCTTATCAAATGCGCCTTGGCGTATTTGCGCCCAGATTTTATCGAGCTTAAGCTCGATAAATTTCCTCTGAAAATCTGTGCATCCGCCGGAGGCTTAGACTTTATTCAGCCGGGGTTTGAACTCCCACTGAACGGAATACCAATAGGCATTCATCTCACCACTTATACAAGTGGGAGATTTCTGCTGAATGAAGTTAAACAGGGCGAACTACTATTCGAGACCCCTCCACTTTTACAACTTTCACTGCCGTATCATTTTCAATAAAGCTGCCTTCTGCAACGACATCAAGGCGTTCATCATCAATTTTAACCGTTCCGGATGGCCTTAAAGGCGTGACGGTCACTCCTTCACGACCGATTAATTCCAATCTGTTTACATTTGAAACATAGCCGCTTTCAGTATTCGTCGAATCAGTTAGTATGAATTTTCTAAATATATTCACTCTTTTACCAAACACCTTTAACATAATAATAATTAATATGAACGCAAGGATCAGCGCAGTGACAATCGACATTCCCATTTGGACGACATTTTCACCCGCCAGAAACATACTTCCAATAACCGCCACCGTCCCCAGGATTCCCAAAATTCCACCTGCAACAAAAATTTCAGCTGCAATCAGGATCAGCCCGGCGACAAACAATAGAATGGCTTCATACCCGGCAAAACCTGCGACATAGTGTCCATAAAAGAAAAGCAGCAATGCGGAGATGCCCATTCCTCCCGGCAATCCGAAACCAGGGGTATATAGTTCAAGTACAAGCCCAAGACTTGCAATTGTTAGCAGAATCGGAACTACAACAGGATTAGTAATCAGCCTTGCAAGTGATTCGGCAAAAGCTGGTTTGGTCGTATGAACCTTGGCATCCTGCATCTCCAATTCCTTGAGCAGTTCATCCAAATTGTTGACGGTTCCCTCAGAATAGCCTACCTTAAATGCCTGATCAGCTTCAAGTGTCAAGAGTTTCCCATTTTCCTTCAGGTCAGGGAGATCAACCTTCTTACTGGCCATCGCCTTAGCGATTTCGGGGTCGCGCTTACTTCTTTTCGCTGCTGCCTCCATTGCCGCAAGCCACATGCTCTCTGCTTTTTCCCCGGCAGTATTGCCTTGCTGGTCAATAACGGCAGCCGCGCCCATGACGGCATTTGGCGTCATATAGATGTAATCAGTATGAAGCGCTATATACGAACCTGCAGAGATGGCCCATGAATTTACAAATGTGACCGTTTTCACCTCCGTATTAGCAATCCTATTTCCAATATCACGAGCAGCATCCACTGCTCCTCCCGGAGTGTTCATGTCAAAAACGATCAGATCCGCATTTTCTCTCTCTGCTGTAGTGATAGCCCTGTCCAAAAAAGCATAAAGGCCTTTTTCAACTTCATCTTTTATCGGGATGACGTATACATTCTTTTCCTTGCCCTCAGCTTGAACGGGAAGAATGAATATGAGCCCCACCAAAATGAGAAAAACAGAAGCAAAAATCCTTTTCACAATATCCCCTCCCTTCAAAAACCCGTCATTTACATTACGATTTGCAAGGGAAAAAGTTTCAACGTTTATGATTATATTATATCTAAAACTTCTAGGAATTGCGCATGCATCTGCAGTAATGAGTCGTTTTTCCAACGGGCGGCCTATCTTCCAAACATCTGGTTCTCTATCCATACAAGGATTGTCTCATGAAGCCTTTTGCTAGTCCATAAACTTTCGTGAAAAAGCTATCCCTGTTTTCCGGTTGCCTTGTCTCCACAAGTTTCAGAATACCAAGAGGTTTTTTCTCTCTTAATGGTTCAGCATTTCCATCTATCTCAATACTAAAACGAACTTCGCAGAAAGGAATTTATTTTGATATTTAAGCTCATCCAATCGTACATAGCCAGCTATAAAAGTCGTATTCCTCAGACCCGACGTTTGCCGCTCACTGCCTTCAGACTCCATGTCACAATAGACAACTTTCGTGAAGCTAACGGCTACTTCTGTCTTCACAATTCAGGATTTTCATCGTATAGACTGCGCCTATACTGGGCGCACGTAACAAAGCCGGAAAGCGCTGCTTTCCGGCTTTTATTCCTGTTTATGACAGATGCCTTTGAACAAGTTTGCTAACAAGTGCCCCGTCCGCCTTACCTTTTACCTTTGGCATCAAAGCACCCATCACTTTGCCCATATCAGCCTTGGATGAAGCCCCTGTATCAGCAATTGCATTACGAACAAGCTCTTCCACTGCTTCCTCGGACAACTGTTCCGGCATATAGTAACTTACAAATTCAAGCTCTTCTCTAGTTTTCTGGGCGAGATCTTCACGTCCAGCCTTTTCAAATTCATGGAGGGAATCTTTACGCTGCTTCACTTCGCGAGAAAGGACTGTCAACTCTTCATCTTCTGATAATTGCTTGTTGCCCTGCTTAATTGCCTCGTTTTGTAATGAAGCCTTGAGCATGCGAATGACAGAGAGCTTTTCTTTTTCTTTATTTCTCATTGCCTGCTTCATATCTTCGTTTAAACGATCAAGAAGATTCATTGGTCCACCCTCTTAATATTTACGTTTTCTTGCTGCTTCAGATTTCTTCTTCCGCTTTACGCTTGGTTTTTCATAAAACTCGCGTTTTCTATATTCTTGTAGAGTCCCTGTTTTAGAAACAGTACGCTTAAAACGGCGAAGAGCATCCTCAAGAGATTCATTTTTGCGAACTACTGTTTTTGACATCTAACTTTCCCTCCCTCCGAACGTAACAATCACATGCCAATGGATCAAAATCCATGTACTTAGCAATTATATTATAACAATTATATCAGGTCAATGGATTGTGCATCTGATTTAGATTTTCTTGCATGTCCGAGTATTTGATCCCATATCATTCATTAGAGGTGAGGACATGCTCTACATTCTTTTATTTTTTGTTTTAGCCGGATGTTTCTTGCTGGGCATGACCTGGATGAGAATAGGGCTTTTCAATTTGTCGGGGAGCAGTCTGGAACTCTGGCTCCGGAATGCTACCAGCACGCCGGTAAAGAGCTTTATTGCTGGTATTTTCATGACAGTAGTCCTTCAAAGCAGTTCAGCTGTGACTGTCATCGCGGTTGGTCTTGTCTCTGCCAGAATTCTAACATTCCCGCAGACAATCGGGATTATCCTGGGAACAAATATTGGGACTACAGTGACTTTGGAAATTCTGTCCTTCGATTTATCCGTCATTATTATTCCGCTGCTATCTGCCGGTACCGTCTGTCTTTTTTTTCGAAGCGCAAAAATTAGAAGCACCGGTTTTATTTTTACGGGAATCGGAATCATCTTTGCTTCTATGAACGGCTTTGACTGGCTATCCAGTCCATTGACAAACATAGACCATGTACGTGGTTTGATTGAAAATATGGAGGGAAACGTATTTTTCTCATTTATGATGGGGGTTTTATTGACCGCTGTTATTCAGTCTGGAACCGTCGTTACCGGAATTGCCATGAGCTTTATCGGATCTGGAGTCTTCAGCTTGGAAACCGGCATCCTCATTATGATGGGCTCCAATATTGGCACCTGCTCTACAGCCCTTTTGGCAAGCATTGGTGCTGGAAATGAAGCGCGGCTCACTGCCTATGCCCATTTGTGGCTGAATATTATCGGGGTCCTGGTCTTTTTGCCGTTCATACCGAATTTGGCTGACTGGAGCATCTCCTTGACAGGAAATCCGGAAACTCAGCTTGCACATGCAAGCGTCATATTCAATATCATTTGCTCATTGGCTGTACTTCCGTTTGCCCGCCAGTTCGGACAATTCATTATGAAGCTTCATAAAAAGAAACCTTAAAGAAAATGTTCAAAAAGTCACCCAATAATAAGCGGCAAATCTCTTCGTTGGCTTGTTTCTGTGCTGCTCATTTATCTAAAAGCATGCTTTTCCGCTGCTCGTAACTTCGCCGCCTTGACCTTCTTGCGACGCACACGACGTGCTAGTGTCGACGTTGCCACAGGACGTGGCGTCTTTAGTCGACCTTCTAATTTGGCAACTTTTTGAACACGACTTAATAATGCTTCTGCCTTGTAATATAAATGCACGCGGTGACTTCGCGTGCATTTATAATGGAAAACACCATTTCTTTTTATAAAATGACTACTAGCCCGATTGCTCCAACAAGTACGACAAGACTGAGAATCTTGACATAAAGAGGCAACGACTCCCTCCCCTTTGCGTTCACTGTTGTTTCTTTCTCAAGGACCTGTTTACGATACTCTGGACCACAACACCCCATTATGCTACCCTATTCCAATCAGAAATATCCTCATCAAGCGGAAGATGGTTTGCTCGATTTTTCTTCGCGGCAACAAAGAACAGAGCTAACAGTATGGCTGTACCGATAGATCCGCCTACCCACGCAATATTCATTGGAAGATTAAAGCCAATTTGTGCATTTAAAATATAGGTGATGACCATAACAAGCATAAATGTTCCTGGCACAAGAGAAATAAAATAATTTTTCTTTGCTACGTAAAGATACATGGCTCCGACAAATAAGGCAATGACGGCAGTTGACTGGTTTGCCCAGCTAAAATATCTCCATAGCACATTAAAATCAATCTGTGTCAGAACAACGGATATTGCAAAAAGCGGGATAGCGATCCATAAGCGGCTGCTGAATTTCTTCTGAGCAATATTAAAATATTCTGCAATGATCATACGCGCACTGCGGAAAGCTGTATCTCCAGATGTAATCGGCAAAACCACAACCCCTAAGATGGCAAGGGTTCCTCCAATTGCTCCAAGCATAGCCACAGAAACTTCACTTACAACAGCACCTGGACCACCTGCCGCCAATACTTCATTCAAGCCTGCGTATCCGCCAAATAAGCTCATCCCTGCCGCTGCCCAAATCATAGCGATAATCGCTTCAGCAATCATCATACCGTAGAAAATTTTACGGCCTTGTTTTTCCTTCTTTGTCGTACGCGAAATAATTGGCGTTTGTGTTGCATGGAAACCAGAAAGCGCTCCGCATGTAATCGTGAAAAAGATTAACGGGAAAACGGGTAAATGATCAGGGTGAAAATTTTTCAAAGACAGTTCTGGGATTGGTGCCCCAGTAACAACTAAACCGACTCCCACTCCAACGGCACTGATTAAAAGCAACGCTCCGAAATAGGGATAAAGTCGGCCGATAATTTTATCAATAGGCATTAAGGTAGCCAAAATATAGTAAAGGAAAACGGCTCCGATAATGATACCAAGTGCTACTTTCCCATTCATTAAAACATGAAGCAGACTTGCGGGAGTTGAAACAAAAACAGTACCAACTAAAAGAAGAAGTAAGACCGCAAACACATTGACAACATGTTTCATCACTTTTCCTAAAAACTTGCTTGCGAGTTCAGGTAAATGAGCTCCCCGATTGCGGATAGAAATCATACCCGTCAGATAATCGTGCACTGCCCCGGCAAAAATCGCTCCGATGACAATCCAGAGAAAAGCAACAGGCCCGTAAAGAGCTCCCATGATCGGACCGAAAACAGGCCCAGTACCGGCAATATTCAGAAGCTGAATCATGGAATTTTTAGAAGTGCTCATTGGAATGTAGTCCACACCATCAGCATTCACATACGCGGGTGTATCCCGTTCATTTTTCACACCAAAAACCTTTTCAACAAATTTTCCATAGGTAAAATATCCTATGATCAAAAGTGCAATTCCCGCAAAAAATGTATACATATGCCTCCCCCTTCTTTATTAAATCATGAATGCGCTTACGCGCATAGTATAATAGAGAAAAGGAAAACTAAGTTGAATATCAGAATAAAAGGTGAATATATTGGATTAAGATGCTTGCATAGCCCATTAAGATGCAAAACTTCTCGAAAGTAACAAAGGAAGCAACGCATTTATATCAAATGCGCCTTGGCGTATTTGCACCCAGATTTTATCGAGCTCCGCTCGATAAATTTCCTTTGAAGATCTGTGGCATCCGCCGGAGGCTTTAACTTTATTCAGCCGGGGTTTGAACCCCCACTGAACGGAATACCAATATGCTTTCATCTCACCACTTACAGAAGTGGGAGACTTCTGCTGAATGAAGTTAAATTTCTAATCTACCCCTTAATGCCTTTACATAATTTCGGCTGACCGACAACATTTCTTTTCTGCCCTCCAGTTCAAGCTGATATGCCCCATTAAACCATGGTGTCAAGCGTGAGACATATTCAAGGTTGACCAGGTAACTTTTATGAATTCGGAAAAAGCTGTATGGCTTAAGACGGCTTTCTAAGTCCTTCAATGAAGTTTTTAATACGTATTCTCCATTTTTCGCAATAATCCGAGTTAACTTTTTATCCCTGAAGAGATAAAGGATTTCTTTTGGCTCTAGATAGATAATCTCTCCATAGACGTCAACAGCAAGCTTTCCTGTATGCTTTCCCTGATCAATACTTTTTGCGAAAACGAACTTTTTTTCAATTCTCTCAATTGTTTCTTGAAACTGATCTTCGTCATACGGCTTAAGCAAATAATCAACTGCATCAAATCGGAAGGCTTCCGCTGCAAACTGCGGGTAAGCTGTTGCGAAGACCACCAAAGGAGCTTTTTTTAAGTTCCTCAACGCCTTGGCAGCTTCCATCCCATTCATCTTTGGCATCTCAACATCCAAAAACACAACATCTGGCTGCAATTGCAAAGCTTTAATGACTGCCGATTCCCCAGATTCGGCTTCACCAACTATTTGGATGCTCTTAAAAGAACTTAATAAGTGTTTCAATTCATCACGGCTATATAATTCATCATCGACAATGATCGCTTTTATGGTTTTGTCCATTCCCAATCGCTTCCTCTTCATTTTCAATAGAAAATGCAACACTAGTGCCTTTTTCAGCACTGCTACTGATTTTTAATGCTGCTGACTTACCAAAAGTCATCATTAATCTGCGGTTCACATTGTATAAAGCTAAACCGTTTCCATTCTTGGATTCAATTGGCGCCATACCGATTTGCCCCCTGCGTTCTTCACTCATTCCATCCCCGTTATCCTCGACGGTAACGTAAATATTTCGATCATCCTTTCTGATCAAAATATTTAACATACAATCGCGCTCCTTGTTTTTAAAGCCATGCTTAACTGCATTTTCTACAAGCGGCTGCAATGTAATCGGAGGTATGGAGTGTAAGAGTACATCTTCGTCTATATCATAGAAAACCTCTAGTTTATCGACAAACCGGGCCTGCTCAATCGAAAGGTAGGCCTTCGTATGCTTTAATTCCTGTTCTAGAGTTGTCATATTGTTTGTCGTAACGGAAAGATTCTGTCTTAAAAAGTGAGAAAGAGAGACTAATAATTTCCGAGCTTTGGAAGGGTCATTGCGGATAAGTGAAATAACCGTATTTAGTGTATTAAATAGAAAGTGCGGGCTGATTTGTGCTTGCAGGGAAATAATTTCTGCTTCTTTCGCCAGTTGATATGCTTTATCCGCTTCTGCCATTTCAAGCTGGTTACTGATGATCATACTCAGTCCCGAAATCAATTCCATCACCACATGGGTGACTTCCTTTTCGGAACGGAAATAAAAGATGAGGGTCCCGACTGTATCTCCTCTTATTTTTAAGGGGGCAATGACTGTAGCACCGAATTGGTTGCCTTTCTCCCTGTATTGTCCGGTCTTTTGCTGCCCGACAACAATTTTTCCCTTTTTAATAGCATCCTTTATAAACGCAGTCTCGACGGGACCTTCTCTCCGATGATCCTCCCTCACGCCGGCATGGGCCAAAATATCGGTCAGGTTTGTCATGGCAACAGCGCTCGTCTGAATGTCATTATGTATAATTTGACAGACTGCACGTGCCGATGAAATTGTGATACCATTGCGAAGATGTACAAGGGTCTGGTCGGCAATGCGCAAGATTTTTTGCGCCTGCAATGCCACAGCCTTCTCTTCTTCATTTATCACATTTTTTATGATGAGCAGAAAAAGAGCACAGCCCAATCCATTTGCAATTATCATAGGCATGCCAATTACTTCTACCAAAGCTAAAGCTTTTTCAAACGGACGGGAAATAAGTAAAATAATCAGCATTTGAATCGTTTCTGCAAGTGCACCGATCTTAAAAGCTGATCTTAGTTTTACCTGCTTGTTTTTCTTGTGAAACATGCCGGCCAGCACCCCGGCAAAAATAGTAGCAAGACCGCATGAAAACGCTGTAAAACCACCCAATGTAAAACGATGTATGGCCGCAATTAGCGCAGCACCGATTCCAACCCTGTATCCACCAAGCATACCCGCTATGACAATACCAATCACCCGAGAATTTGCGATGGCTTCATCTGCAGAAAGATCAATAACCCAGCGGTCAATGTTCAAAGTCTCCGTGCTCAGTCTCAAACCTGTATATGTTCCTATGATTCCAAAAAACCCGAAGAAGAAAATCGCGGTAAGCTGCTGCTTGCGATCAAGCCTCTCCAGGTAAATCATATTTCTAAAAAACTGAAAACGCGTTAAAATAAAGGCGATTGTTACGATAATACCCAGCCGCTCCATCATCGTAATGAACAGTTCAAACATAAAAATGCTCCTTTATTTATAAATAGACACTTGACATCTGATCATCGGCTGTTATCCATTCGGTCTGAAGTTTTTTATGCCAGTTCCGGTATAAAGTTGTTAATTCCCCTCCAAAATCTTTGCACCTGAGCTTGTCCCTATCCTTGTTGCTCCGGAATTAATCATGTTCACAGCATCCTCCTGTGAGCGGACACCACCAGATGCTTTCACTCCCATCTGACTTCCGACTGTTTTCCTCATGAGTGCAACATCCTGTTCTGTAGCTCCACCAGTTGAAAAACCTGTGGAGGTTTTTACAAAATCTGCTCCAGCCTGCTTGGAAATTTCACAAGCGATCTGCTTCTCGTCATCAGTCAAAAGGCATGTTTCTATGATCACCTTAACAAGCGCCTTATCTTTTGCCGCAGCCGTGACAGCTTGAATATCCTTTTCCACAAGATCAAGGTCCCTGCTCTTCAAGGCCCCGATATTGATCACCATATCCACTTCCTGCGCACCTTTTTCGATTGCATCTTTTGTTTCAAATGCTTTCACATCCGATGTGGAAGCTCCCAGCGGAAATCCGATGACCGTACAAACCTTTACATCCGTCCCATTTAAAAAGGCTGCCGCAGCTTCAACCCATACTGGATTTACACAAACGGAAGCAAATTCGTATTCTTTGGCATCTTCACATAAAGCTTTAATCTGTTCTTTCGTTGCATCGGGCTTTAGTAAAGTATGATCAATCATCTGAGCGATATTATTTGGAAGCATGTTTTATCCTCTCCTGTTTTTATTATTGAAAAAAACTGCAGCGATGCGCTGCAGTTTAATTTATACTACCATAGAAGCAGGGGCATCTTCATCCATTATACGGACAAACTGTCCTTCACAATACGGATATCCCGCTTTTGTTATTTTTACCTTTACGAGCTTACCGACCATTTCTTCAGTCGCTGGGAACACGACTTTTAAATAGTTGTCCGTGTACCCTTCATACAGGCCACTGTCAGGGTTATCTTTGAACGGCTCCTCCGGAATGACTTCAAGTACCTCATCTTCGAATTTGGAGGCATATTCTTTTGCCAACTGATCCGAAAGAGAAATTAAGCGGTGAACCCGCTCATTCTTTACGCTTTCATCGATCTGATCCTTCATTCTGGCTGCCGGCGTTCCAGTCCTCATGGAATAAGGAAATACATGTAACTCCGAAAATTTATGTTCTTTTACAAAATTGTAAGTCTCCATGAATTCTTCTTCCGTTTCGCCCGGAAAACCGACAATCACATCGGAAGTGATCGCCAAATCAGGCAATGCCTTCTTTAAAAGCTCTAGACGCTCGGCGAAAAATTCCATTGTATACTTACGGCGCATTCTCTTTAATACAGTATTTGAACCAGATTGGAGAGGGATGTGCAAATGTCTTACCACAAGTTTGGACTTGTCGATGACATCAATTACCTCGTCTGTTAACTGGCTGGCCTCAATGGAAGAAATCCGAAGTCTTTTCAGCCCTTTGACGTTTGCTTCCAAATCACGAAGCAAAGCAGCAAGATTGTAATCCTTCATGTCTTCCCCGTAGCCGCCTGTATGGATGCCGGTTAATACGATTTCTTTATACCCTGCATCAACAAGCTGCTGTGCCTGGTGGATGACTTCCTGTGGATCGCGGGAACGCATGAGTCCGCGTGCCCATGGAATGATACAAAATGTACAGAAATTGTTGCAGCCTTCTTGGATTTTAAGGGAAGCCCGTGTACGGTCAGTGAATGCCGGAACATCCAATTCCTCATACACACGATTTTTCATAATATTGCCCACACCGTTAATCGGTTGGCGCTCTTTCTTATACTGCTCGATATAAGAAAGCATTTTTACCCTGTCCTGTGTCCCGACAACAATATCAACGCCGGGAATTGCCATAATTTCCGCCGGTGATGTTTGAGCATAGCACCCTGTCACACAAATAACAGCGTCAGGATTTTTACGGATTGCACGGCGGATGACCTGGCGGCTTTTTTTATCACCAGTATTGGTGACCGTGCATGTATTGATGACATAAACGTCAGCGGTATCCTCAAATTCCGCCCGCTCATATCCATTTTTTTTAAACAGCTGCCAAATGGCTTCCGTTTCATAGTGGTTGACTTTACAGCCTAATGTATGAAATGCCACAAGAGACATCATATCACCTCATTAATTCAAAATGATAGGAAACAGCAGATAATGCATATAATGGAGCTGTCTCCGTCCTTAAAATCCTTGGTCCTAGTCCAATCAGATCAAAACCATAAGATTTCAGTTGCTCGGTTTCTATTTCTGCAAACCCGCCTTCCGGACCGAAAACCAATAAAATACGGCTTTGGGGTTCAGCTGAAGCAAGTATTCGTGCCAAGCCGCTCTTTTCTCCATTTTTCGCTGCTTCCTCATATGCAACCGCCGTATAGTCAAAGCTGTCTCTTAAAATAAGAAGTTGTTTGAATGAAAGAGGCTGCGAAACTTCCGGAATCCTTTGCCGATGCGATTGCTCTGCTGCCTCTTTAGCTATCTTCTTCCATCTTTCAAGCTTTTTCGAGGCTTTTTTCTCTTCCCATTTTACAACGGAGCGAGCAGCAATGAAAGGGACAAATTGTGAAGCGCCCAGTTCGGTTCCTTTTTGTATGACCCACTCCCATTTATCCCCTTTTGGCAACCCGCTCGCAATCGTCACGTGGACTGGAAGCTCCTTTACTTTTGCTTCCCATTCAGCCACTCGTATTTCTACAGAAGATTCCCCAATTCCTTCAATAACTCCTATTCCGGCTTCTCCACTCTCAAAAACCACATAAAGGGTATCACCCTGCTTCATTCTCATGACGCGGGTGATATGATGGAAATCTGTTCCAGAAATACTTGCCAATTCCTGTCCAGTAAATGGCTCATCTATAAAATACCGCTGCATTTCTTCACCTCTAGTTCAACGTCTGGCAATAAATGCTGCCCAATCTTCCATTCTGATTGTTTCTTCAATGGTAAAGCCGGCTTCTTGAAGCACTGCCTTTACTTCCTCGCATTTTTGCTCAATAATGCCTGAGGTTATGAAAAATCCACCTTTTTTTACTGCTTTTGCGGCCTCGTCAGCAAAGGAAATGATCACTTCCGCCAAAATGTTCGCAACAATGATATCTGCTTGTTTAGTGATACCGTTTAAAAGGTCATTCTTTTCAACTGTTACTGTTTCCGCCACACGGTTCAGAGAAATATTTTGACGCGCCGCTTCCACAGCCACCTCATCTAGGTCCAGTGCTTTTACTTCCTTCGCACTAAGCAGCGCCGCAGCTATGCTCAATACCCCGGAACCTGTCCCCACATCAATGATGGTGTCACCTTTTTTTACTGTTTTCTCAAGTGCCTGTATACACATGACCGTTGTCGGATGAGTGCCAGTTCCAAATGCCATCCCCGGGTCAAGTTCGATAATGAGTTCATTATCAGAAGGCGTATAATCTTCCCAGGTAGGCACAATCGTAAACCGATCAGAAACATTGACAGGATGGTAGTATTTTTTCCAAGCTGTTGCCCAATCCTCTTCCTTGACATCTGAAAGGCCGATTTTATTTTCTCCTATATCAATATTAAACTTCTTGAGGTTAGCGATATTTTCTTTAATTTCATCAAGTGCCTCATTTAAATTTGACGTTTTGGCAAGATAGGCTTTGATAATGACTCCTTCTTCAGGAAAATCATCGGGATCCAATTCATATATTTCCCCAAACCGATTTTCTCTCACTCGCAAAAAGTCAGCTCGGTCCTCAATCACCAATCCGCTGATGCCTGCTTCGTATAAAATGTGGCTGATCGGTTCCACAGCCTCATTGGCAGTGAGTATACTGATTTCAGTCCAATTCATTTGACTGCTCCATTCATTTAATCGCCTTTGAAAGCACGTTTCATTTTTCCAAAAAAGCTCTCGTTCTGTTCATCAGGCACGTTTCCGCTTATTTCTGCAAATTCGCGAAGCAATTCTTTTTGCCTTTCATTCAGTTTTGTCGGAGTGACAATTTTCACAAGGACATGCTGATCGCCTTTACCGTAGCCACGGACATTCTGAGCACCTTTGTCACGCAGCCTGAACCTTGTGCCTGTTTGAGTGCCGGCAGGGATTTTCAACTTCACCTTACCATACAATGTAGGAACTTCTATTTCATCTCCCAGTGTAGCCTGGACAAAGGTTATGGGCATTTCACAATAAATGTCATCCCCGTCCCGTTCAAAGAATTCATGTGGTCTTACATGGAAGACGATAAAGAGATCCCCTGGTGGCCCTCCGTTGACACCCGGCTCCCCTTGACCGGACACACGCATCTGTTGACCATCGTCAATGCCTTTAGGGATTTTCACGTTGATTTTTTTCCTTTTCTTGACTTTGCCTTCCCCATGACATGTCGCACACTTATCTTTGATGATTTTTCCCGTTCCTTGGCAATGATGACACACCCTGCGGTTAACAATCCTTCCGAAAGGCGTTTCTTGTTCCACATTTAACTGGCCTGTTCCGTGACAATGCTGGCACGTTTCAGGTGATGTTCCAGGTTTCGCACCTGATCCATTACAAGTCTCGCACGTTTCTTCCCGAGGAATTTCAACGACTGTTTCTTTTCCAAAGATGGCCTCTTCAAATGTCAGAGTCATCGTATATTGTAAGTCAGCCCCTTGCCTAGGTGCGTTAGGATCTCTGCGGCCGCCGCCGAAGAAACTGCTGAAAATATCCTCAAATCCACTGAATCCTCCAAAATCAGCCCCGCCACCAAAGCCTCCGAATCCACCTTGTGGTCCTTCGTGACCAAATTGGTCATATTGGGCCTTCTTTTGATCATCACTCAACACTTCATAAGCTTCCGTTATTTCCTTAAACTTCTCGTCAGAACCCGGCTCTTTATTTATATCCGGATGATATTTCTTCGAAAGTTTTCTATATGCCTTTTTAATCTCATCTTTCGAAGCATCTTCCGAAACGCCAAGCACTTCATAATAATCTCTTTTGCTCATGTTTCCACACTCCCGAATCTTTTCACATAACGTTCATTTTACCATATTAGTTCTATACAAGAAAAGCGCAAGAGACTTTGCCAGCCCCATTAATATAAAAGTCAAAGCCCGGTTCGATCGGGCTTTGACTTTAGAGACCTATTTATTTTGATTCTTTGTCATCGTCGACTTCTTCAAATTCCGCGTCAACAACGTTGTCGTCTCCGCCGGCATTTGTTCCTTCCCCATCTCCCTGCTCGGCCTGAGCTTGTTTCGCTGCTTCTTCATACAGTTTAACAGAGAGGTTTTGAACGATTTCTTGCAGAGCGTCTTTCTTTTCACGGATTTCAGCTGTGTCATTTTTCTCTACAGCTGCTTTTAAAGCATCTTTTGCTTCTTCCGCTTTCTTAACTTCAGCTTCTTCCACTTTGCCCTCAAGTTCTTTTAACGTTTTTTCCGTTGTAAAAATTAATTGATCGGCTTCGTTTCTAAGTTCTACTTCTTCTTGACGTTGCTTGTCTTTTTCCGCATTTTCTTCGGCTTCTTTAATCATGCGATCAACTTCTTCCTCTGAAAGGCCTGAAGAAGATTTGATTGTGATGTTCTGCTCTTTACCTGTTCCAAGATCTTTGGCGCTTACGTTGACAATGCCGTTTTTGTCGATATCAAATTTGACCTCGATTTGTGGAATCCCGCGAGGCGCAGGTGGAATATCAGACAATTGGAACCTTCCAAGCGTCTTGTTGTCTGCTGCCATCGGACGCTCACCCTGCAATACATGAATGTCAACAGCTGTCTGGTTGTCTGCTGCAGTAGAAAATACCTGCTGTTTGGATGTTGGGATAGTTGTATTTCTTTCAATCAATTTTGTAAAGACGCCGCCCATTGTTTCGATTCCAAGCGATAATGGTGTAACGTCAAGAAGTACGACATCTTTAACATCTCCAGACAATACGCCGCCTTGAATAGCCGCACCCATTGCTACTACTTCATCCGGATTTACTCCTTTATGAGGCTCCTTACCTGTTTCTTTGCGAATAGCCTCCTGAACAGCCGGTATCCGTATAGATCCACCGACAAGGATGACCTTATCAATTTCAGCAGCTGTTTTTCCGGAGTCTTTGATGGCTTGACGAGTAGGCCCCATTGTCTTTTCGACAAGACCAGAAGACATCTCTTCAAATTTCGCACGGGTTAGCGTGACTTCAAGATGGAGCGGTCCTGCTTCACCTGCTGTGATAAAAGGAAGAGAAATTTGTGTCTGTGTAACTCCAGACAAATCTTTTTTCGCTTTTTCCGCCGCGTCCTTTAATCTTTGCAAGGCCATTTTATCTTGGGAAAGATCTATTCCATTGTCTTTCTTGAATTCTTGGACAAGATAATCAATAATGACTTGGTCAAAGTCATCTCCACCCAAGCGATTATCCCCTGCAGTCGCTAATACTTCAAAGACGCCATCTCCAAGCTCAAGAATGGAAACGTCAAAAGTACCGCCACCAAGGTCATATACTAAAATCGTCTGATCTACATCTGTTTTTTCCAAACCATAAGCAAGAGCCGCAGCTGTCGGTTCGTTAATGATCCTTTCCACTTCAAGACCGGCAATTTTACCGGCATCCTTTGTTGCCTGGCGCTGTGAATCATTGAAGTAAGCTGGAACAGTGATAACTGCTTTATCCACTTTTTCTCCAAGGTAATCTTCAGCATATGACTTCAAATACTGAAGGATCATTGCAGATAATTCTTGAGGAGTATATTCTTTTCCCTCAATCTCTTCTTTAAAGTCTGTACCCATATGACGTTTGATGGACATGATTGTATTCGGGTTAGTGATCGCCTGACGCTTAGCAACCTCCCCTACTTGAATCTCTCCGCTTTTAAAAGCAATGACTGAAGGAGATGTACGATTTCCCTCTGGATTTGGAATAACCTTCGGCTCCCCGCCTTCAAGCACTGCCACACATGAGTTTGTAGTTCCCAAGTCAATACCTATAATCTTGCTCATGCCTATATAACCTCCTTAACAATATGTACCTTGACTATTTGCTCACTTTAACCATTGATGGTCTAATGACTCGATCTTTCAGTAAATATCCCTTTTGGAATTCTTCCAAGACAATATTCTCTTCTGTTCCTTCTTCCTCAGCCTGCATTATCGCCTGGTGAAGGTTTGGATCGAATTCGTTGCCAACAGCCTCAATTTGCTCGGCACCCTCGGTCTTTAAAGCTTCAATGATGCTTCTATAAACCATTCCAACGCCTTCAAGCAACGCCTTCGTTTGCTCAGTATCAGGCTCAATTTGCATGGCTCTTTCAAAATTATCGATTGCAGGAAGAAGATTCGTGATCAAGTGCTGCGCTCTATATTTTTCATCCGCTTCCCTGTCAAGCTTAGTTCTGCGGCGGAAATTGTCAAAATCTGCAAGTAGGCGCAAATAGCGGCTTTCCTTCTCCTCAAGCTGTGCTTCGAGCTCTTTGATTTTATTCGTCAGCTCTTGCTCCTGCTCATTCTCTTGATTCGAAGACTGAACATCATCAGCTTGCTCATTTTCTTGTCCGCTAAGCTCCTCATGCTCTACATCATTATTTTCTGCCGTATTTTCTTGATTCAAATCTTCCGGCTTCAGTGTTTCTTTTGATTCTTCTTGCAATGTCTTCACCTCCTTAAAAGAAAATCGTAAGCGCCTGTCCATCGACGTACGGACTGGAGTTCCTTCGACGAGATAATGGAAACACGGCGACGTAGGCCGCCTCAAGCCGCCACGTCCTGTGGCTTCGGTGGCACTAGGACGTCCTGTACGTCGGAGCCGATGTTGACTTATCGTAGGAGAAGGAGCGAAGTCTGCTAGTCGATAGGCGCTAAAGCTGGACAATCGAAAAGCGTAAGCGGCTCGGCTTAGCCCCGGCGAGGAGGCAGGTTTTTAGCTGCCACAGGGAATTGGATTATGACCTCGTAGGACTAGGCGCTGTACCAGACAAAGAAAAGCATATACACCTATTCAATAAATAAGGGAAATTAGCAGTATAGCTAATTTCCATTCCAGTTTGCCGTCTAACTTTCGTAAAACATTCTTGTTAATGCTTCACTCATATCTCTGCTTAAAAAATCAAGCAAACCGATCACTCTGGAATATTCCATCCTAGTCGGTCCCAATATAGCGATTGACCCGACGGGCTCTTGCCCGATGGAGTATGTGGCCGTTATAAGACTGCAATCTTCCATGGCCATATTTTTATTTTCTTTTCCAATCGTAACATGTATCCCATGGGGAATATGTTTAAAAAGTTCATAAATCCCCTCTTCTTTTTCAATCATGTTCATCAATAATCGGACTTTATTAATATTATGGAATTCTGGCTGATTAAGCATATTTGTTTTTCCGCCAAAAAATATTTTTTCATTGCCCGGAACGTCCAACGTTTTTAAAATAGATTTCAGCAAAGTGTCGTATTGATGGATATTCTGTCTCAGAATCTCCGCCACTTCATACTCAATTTTAACTCTCAATTCCGAAATTGGCACTCCAGCCAATTTTTCATTCAGAATATTAACCAGCTTTTCAATATTTTCGGGTGCATGGTTTTCTGGTAATGAAAAAAGCTTATTTTCCACATGTCCGGTATCCGTTATGATCACTGCGACAGCCATTCCTCCGGAAAGGGGAACAATTTGCAGACGCTTCAGCTTGTTTTCTTTGACTGCTGGACCAAGAAGGATGGTCGTGTAATTTGTCAACTCTGACAACACGCTGGCAGATCGCTGAACAACATCTTCCAATTCATATATTCTCTCCGCAAAAATAGAATGGATCAGCTGTCTTTCATGAGCATGAAGCATTTCTGGTGCCAATAGATGATCTACATAATATCTATACCCTTTTTCAGAAGGTATCCTTCCTGATGAAGTATGGGTTTTTTCAATATACCCAGACTCCTCCAAATCTGCCATTTCATTCCGTATTGTTGCAGAACTCAAATTTATTTCTTCTCTTTTTGACAATTTTCCCGATCCGATGGGTTGGGCTGATCTGATAAATTCGTCGATAATGGCTTGCAGTATGAGTAGTTGCCGATCTGTAAGCACCATTCATCACCCCTGTTAGCACTCTATCAGCATGAGTGCTAAATCTAATATAAAAGTAACAAAATGCCCTATTGATGTCAACGAATTTATCCTCGTTTTAGGTATGACTTTTGATTAAATAAGAAAGGTTTGAAACACTTCATTTCCAAGAAAAAGACCCTGGCGAGTTAGTCGAATACTGTCGTTTTTCTCTTCAAGCCAGCCTTTCGAAGTCAAGTCTTCAATCTGCTGTTGGAAAAGCACCCTTGGATTAATAGAAAATTTCTTAACAAAATCAGGAATGCTGACTCCAATTCTCTTTCTTAACCCGAGAAACATTTCTTCTTCCATTTTTTCACGATCAGTCACTTGATGTTGTTCAAATACCGGGAGTAGATCCTTACCCAGTGGTTCCATATATTTTTTCAAAGGCCCATAATTTGAGTAACGGATACCCTTAACATATCCATGTGCTCCAGCACCAAAACCATAATATTCTTCATTGTTCCAATAAACGAGGTTATGGATACTCTGAAATCCCGGCTTGGAAAAATTACTTACTTCATATTGCTGAAGCCCGCTCTTCTCCATTTGATTAATTAACATCTCATACATGGCTGCTTCCTGATCTTCCCCTGGCAATTTAAGCTTGCCCTTTCTCATCAGATTATAAAAAACTGTCTTCGGCTCAACGATCAAGGAATATCCCGAATAATGCGGCAGGTCCAGTTCAACCGCCTTTTGTACAGTATCCGAAAAATCTTCCACTGTCTGGCCTGGCAATGCGTAAATCAAATCAATACTTATATTTGAAAAACCGGCCTGCTGCGCATGGCTGATGGAGCGATAAACATCTTTCACCTCGTGGGACCGTCCTATTTTCCTTAACAATTCATCATTAAAGGATTGGACACCAAAACTGAGCCTGTTGACGCCATAATTTGAAAGAACATGAAGCTTGTCCAGCGTCAGGTCTCCTGGATTGGCTTCAAAAGTAAATTCCCCGCCCTCCGAGAAAGGAAGTTTTTTTCGGATTGCTGAGCATAGTTCGTCAAGCTGCCGTACATTTAAGGCTGTTGGCGTACCGCCCCCCACAAATATCGTTTTCAGATTCATGTCCGGAAATTGAGCCCGATACAAGTCAAACTCTTTTTCGAGGAGCTGTAGGTATTCATCAACGGGCTGGCCGTTCATAAAAAATTTATTAAAATCACAGTAATGGCAGATGTGTTCACAAAAAGGTATATGAATGTAAGCCGAATGCATTTTGTCACAACCTTGTTAAACTTGATTTGCAGAAAAAAGAAAGGGCACAAGTAAAAGATTACTCTCCCTTTCTATTCATGCTGATAATCTTATTTGGAGCTATTTCCGGAATCATCCATTTTCAAAACAGCCATGAACGCCTCTTGTGGAACCTCAACAGACCCAATTTGCTTCATGCGTTTCTTTCCCTCTTTCTGTTTCTCAAGAAGCTTCCGTTTCCTAGAAATGTCCCCACCGTAACACTTCGCGAGAACATTTTTCCTCATAGCTTTGATGGTGGACCTTGCGACAATCTTCTGGCCGACCGCCGCTTGAACAGGAACCTCAAACTGTTGGCGTGGAATGAGGTCTTTCAATTTTTCCACTATGGCCTTCCCTCGTTCAAATGAAAAATCTTTATGGACAATAAAGCTGAGGGCATCCACTTTTTCTCCATTTAACAAAATATCCATTTTCACAAGGCTGGACGGCTTGTAGCCAATCGGTTCGTAATCAAACGACGCATAGCCCTTCGTATTGGATTTTAATAGATCAAAGAAATCATAAACGATTTCTGCGAGCGGAATTTCATATACAACATTGACTCTGATTTCATCCAAGTATTGCATGTCGATGAAATTCCCACGTTTTTCCTGGGCCAATTCCATGACGGCACCCACGTAATCATTTGGCACCATCATCGAGGCTTTTACGTATGGCTCTTCAACCCTGTCGATTTTCTGCGCATCCGGCATATTAGCAGGATTATCGACAGAAATCTCCGTTCCATCATTCATGTAAACTTTGTAAATAACACTGGGAGCAGTCGTGATCAAATCGATTTTAAATTCGCGTTCAATTCGCTCTTGGATGATTTCCATATGCAAAAGCCCCAAGAAGCCACAGCGAAATCCAAATCCAAGTGCCTGCGAGGTTTCCGCCTCATACTCAAGGGCCGAATCATTCAATTCAAGCTTTTCTAGCGCTTCTCTTAAATCATTGAATTTAGCTGAATCAATCGGATAAAGCCCGCAGAAAACCATCGGATTCATTTTCCGGTAACCTGGAAGCGGCTCACTTGCCGGATTGTTCGCATTTGTTATCGTATCACCGACCCGCGTATCAGCCACATTTTTGATGGAAGCTGTAACGAAACCAACATCGCCTACAGTTAATTCGTCAACAAGCATCGGTTTCGGAGCATGGACACCTACCTCGTTTACTTCAAACTCTTTTCCGGTTGCCATCATCCTTATTTTGTCCCCTGCTTTGATCGTCCCTTCCATTACACGAATAGACGCAATGACCCCTCTGTATGCATCATAAAGCGAGTCAAAGATGAGAGCCTTGAGCGGCGCACTCGGATCGCCATCAGGTGCAGGAACCTTTTCCACAATTTGCTCAAGGATATCTTCAATCCCAATCCCTGCTTTTGCTGACGCAAGTACCGCATCAGAGGCATCCAAACCGATAACATCTTCAATTTCCTTCCGAACTCTTTCCGGATCCGCCGCAGGAAGATCGATTTTATTGATGACTGGTACAATTTCCAAATCATTGTCCAAAGCTAGATAAACATTTGCAAGCGTCTGAGCTTCGATACCCTGCGCTGCATCAACAACGAGTATAGCTCCTTCACAAGCAGCAAGACTTCTGGATACTTCATACGTAAAGTCGACGTGTCCAGGAGTATCTATCAGGTGGAAAATATATTCCTCTCCATCCTTTGCTTTATATGTCAATTGCACTGCATTTAATTTTATTGTTATGCCCCGCTCACGTTCCAGATCCATGGAGTCCAACAGTTGGTCCTTCATTTCCCTTGAAGACAGGGCTTCTGTCTTTTCGAGAATGCGGTCAGCTAAAGTGGATTTACCATGGTCAATGTGGGCAATAATTGAAAAGTTGCGGATCTTCTCTTGTCTTTTCTGTCTGTCAATATGATTCATTTTTTTCACTCCTGTTAATAGGCACATGTCCACTAGCTTAGATTATATCAGCACCGGCCTCAATTCACAAAAAAAAGCACATATAAGAATATGCGCAATTTTTTATGTGGATCCAGTAGTTTAGCCTTTAAAAAGGTTCATAAAAAAATCAATTAAAAATTTTGCCGCCGCTTTTACAGAGGATGCCAGCGTTTTTCCCACAGAAGAGAAAAAATTGAAAGTTTCGAGATCCTCTAGTTCTTTCTTTTTCTGTGCAAGTTCCTCCGCATGGTTGATTTCATTTCCTAACAGCGCCGCCTCCATTTTCCCGTCCTCACTCTCATTTATATGAACCGGAGGCGGAAGTGCCGTATCTTCATACCCTTTCATCCCCTGCATTCCTTGGTGAGCTTTTTCCATACCGATAAAAACTCCTACAAACAGAACCATCAGCAAAAACAGTAATTTTAAGATAAATTTAGCCAAACCGGTCACCTCCGTCTCCGCCTACTCTAGTAATTATTTTATGTAAATGAGAGTATTAATAGAACCGCAAGTCTATTATCGTGTTTTAAATCCGGCATCTTTTTTATCAACAGATAAATGGAGTGCCGCATTTAAACCTGCAGCAATAAGATTGGCCATATCTTCAATAAATACATCCACCTCTTTGGGCGTAACCATCAGATTATGTCCCAATGGTGCCAGAACTTCCTGGATCAGTCTTCTTTTTTCTTCATCATCCAGCATCCCAACAATCCCCATAAAACTTCTCCTTTGATCCTCGCCAGGTAAATCCTGTTCTGTAAGCTTCTTCTTTTTACCGAAAGTTAGGCCCGCCGGCGCCAATGATCTTGATGGCTGCCCTGATTCTTTTATTTCTCTTCCAAAGTGCTTCAAAATATAATCGATCGTATCACTTGTAATGGTAACTGCGTCAACCACTGTTGGTACACCGATAGAAATGACTGGAATCCCTAACGTTTCTTTGCTTAATTCCTTTCTTTTGTTGCCGACTCCTGAACCCGGATGGATACCCGTATCTGAAATCTGGATTGTTGAATTGACCCGATCAATAGAACGAGATGCCAGCGCATCGATTGCTATTATAAAATCTGGCTTTGATTTTTCAGCTACGCCGAAAATGATATCGCTTGTCTCGATGCCTGTGATGCCCATCACCCCGGGAGAAATGGAACTGACAGGTCGGTAGCCCTCCTCAACATCCTGTGCTTCAAGTTCAAATAGATGCCTCGTGATGATCAAATTTTCACAAACCCTTGGTCCAAGCGAATCAGGCGTTACATTCCAGTTGCCAAGTCCTACAACCAGACAACTCGCTGATTTTGGTATACCGAGCATTGTTACAAACCGGCTGAATTCCAATGCAAAAACTTCTTGTACTTTTTGCTGAAGGACAGTGTCTTGGTTTCTGATGCCTTGCACTTCAATCGTTAAATAATTCCCGGCCTTTTTTCCAATCTGCTCCTCACCTTCGGGGGTTATGTTGACAGAAGAAATAGTTACTCCATCCTGCTCCCGCTCTTCGACCATGACACCGTTTATTTCACGCTGTTGCTCCTTTTCCAATTGGTCAAGAGCCATTTCAAATGCTTCTTTCGCCAAATCGGTCCTGATTGAGTACCTGCTTAAATCCAATTCATTTTCTTTCAATGTACAAGATACCTCCCTTGCTGTTCGCTTTACCATTCATCTTCTCCGTTCTTGTGATGGTTCATTCACAGAAGAGAGCCGGATTGTCATTTAACTTCATTCAGCAGAAATCTCCCACTTCGGTAAGTGGTGAGATGAATGCATATTAGTATTCCATTCAGAGGGGGTTCAACCCCGGCTGAATAAAGTCAAAGCCTCCGGCGGATGCCACAGATTTTCAGGGGAAATTTATCGAGCTTAAGCTCGATAAAATCTGGGCGCAAATACGCCAAGGCGCATTTGATTATTGCAATATTAGAGCCCGTTTGGTAAAATACTCTTGTTCTATTGGATAACGAATGGGCAAACCGAATGGTCTGTGGGAGGTGAACGAAATGCCAAACATTAAATCTGCGATTAAACGTGTAAAAATCAATGAATATAAAAACGAACAAAATGCAGCATTTAAATCATCTATGCGTACAGCTGTCAAAAAGTTTGAAGCTGCTGCAGCTCAAAATGACGAAAATGCTAAAGAACTGTTCAAAAATGCAGTCAAGCAATTGGACAAAGCTGTCACAAAAGGAATCATCCATAAAAATACAGCCAACCGTCAAAAAGCGCGCTTGGCTAAAAAGCTCAGTGCCATTACTGCATAATTAAAAACGACCTGTTCAAGGTCGTTTTTTCGTAGCTATGGTCAGTTATTAATGGCTGATTGGTCATTTATTCATGCTGCATTCAGCCGCAAACATGCTACAAAGCCTCCGCTTGTATTCTTTACGATTTCCCCTTCAGAATTTGCATCAATAACAATTCCACTGCGACTGACCGATCCAGCCCGCCAGTTTTTAATTTAAGGTCGCATTCCGCTATCAAATCAATGATCTTCTTCAGCTCATCGTTTGAAAAGGAAGCTGCATGCCCTGCCGCCAATTTCACTCGATAAGGATGGACCTTCAACAAACCAGCTGCATGCTTTTGACTGTATCCCCGCCCTGTCAATTCCTTGACCTGATAAATGAGTCTAAATTGGCCCGCAATGAGAGATAGTATTTTAATCGGCTCTTCATTTTGTTTCATCAAATCGTAATAAATGCGAAATGTCTCTTCACTTTCCTTATTAATAAAGCTCTCTGTCAAGGCAAATACATTCTGTTCTAAAGATCTTGATATGAGGCTTTTAACTGTTTCTTCAGTGATCAACCCTTTTTCTCCCACATTCAAAGATAGTTTAATCAGTTCCTCGTTCAACACCATCAAGTCATTTCCTGCCATAAACAGCAATATGTCGACAGCCGGCTCCTCTATTTCGGCATGATGGAAAATCGCACGTTCTTTGATCCAACTTTTTAACTGGGGCTCGTTCAGCGGTTTCGCCTCAAAAACTTCTGCATTTTTTTTGAGCAGCTTAGTGATTTTTTTCCGCTCGTCCAACTTTTCATAATCAGCAATGAAGACCATCACTGTGTACGGAGCAGGATCGCTTAAGTATTTCTCCAGTCTTTTCAGATCATGCTCCACCTTCTCCTTTTGCTTCCCAGCCGTTAAAAATAAAGGATTATGCACAATCACCAGTTTTTTTTCACCCATGAACGGATAAGTTTCTGCATCCTCGATTGCAAGCTCCACCGGTGTTTCTTCAAGATCATAAGCTGAATAGTTAAATTCCTCACTGTCATTCGTTAACACGTTCGCCATCAGTTTTTGTTTTATGTCATTGATTAAAAAGCTTTGCGTTCCGTATAATAAATATATTGACGAAAATGTTTTGTTCCTAATATTTTTCATTATGCTCATACGATATTCTTCTCACTTTCCAGACTTTAAGGCTATATATTATCGTAAGGAAAGAGAAGAAGTTTGACAAGAGGCAAAGGGGGCTTTCCCATACAAGCCAAAGCCCCCTAATCTATATTGAACGCCTTTAAACGAGGCCTAGGACACTCATTCAAAAGCGGAGTAACGTCCGTAAAGATAGTTTGACCACAAGCAAAAAAAGTATATGTGTCAACTCTTGTCAACTGAGGTAAAAGGAAAGTGGATTTTTTTCAAAGCTTCATCTATACTATAGTGGAAATAGGAGGGGTAGTTGTGAGAGAATCTGAATTTGAATTTGAACAAAATGTACAGTCCACGCGTAATGATGCTGTCGATTCAGGAGTTGGTTTCGTTGTATCATTTGTATTCTTCACAGCCATTTTTGTGATTGGCACAGTAATCGAAGTGCTCGGAAAGTAATCAGAAAAAGAGCCTTAAGAAGAAGGCGTTTGGAGCAATAATGGTTTTTGGCGGGAATCATGCAATTATTCATCCAAGAAAGAAGAAGTTTGCGTAAAAGGCGAGCTTCTTCTTTTCCTTTATGTGCGTGTTCAAAAAGTTGCCAAATTAGAAGCAAAAAGATCGAGGCGGCGAAGTTACGAGCAGCTGAATATATGCTTTTAGATACATGAGTAGTACAGAAACAAGCCAACGAAGAGATTTGCCGCTTATTATTGGTTGATTTTTTGAACATCCTCTTTAAGGACTTCTCGCACTATCATATGGCAGCACCGTCTTAAAGGTTCCCCCTTTGGATGTAAATCGATAGTGAATTGCACCGGACTCATCCGTCCGTACTGTTCGTACATTCTCTCCTTCAAGAATTTCCAGGACCTCAGCATGTGGATGGCCGTACCTGTTTGATTTTCCCGCCGAAATAACAGCATATTCAGGGCTTATCATTTGAATGAAAGGCTCGCTGGACGATCCCCGGCTGCCATGATGGCCCACTTTTAACACATCAATCTCCAGCTTGCCGTATGCTGATATCACTTCCTGTTCTCCCCCTTTCTCCAAATCACCGGTAAACAGCCAGCTAAGTCCTCCAAAGTAAGCATGCAGAACAAGTGAATCATCATTCCCTTCGTATTCATCATCAAATGGATAAACGAAATAAAACGATCCTGATTTATTTTCCCACCCATATCCGGCTTTTACTTCTTTCACTTTTATCTTTTCTTCAAAAGCACGATTTACGATATCCGCCATCATCGGTTTTTCCCAGGAATTCGGACTGATTAAAATTTCTCCAATTTTCAGTTCACTGATCAGCTCATCAGCCGCTCCGATATGGTCGGCATCGCTATGGGTTAAAATCAATTTATCAATCCGGCTGATCTTTTTACTTTTTAAAAAAGGGAGCAGCGTGTCTCTTCCTACCTTGAACGGCTTCCTTCTCTCTTGCCATTCGGCAACAGGGAAATGGAGCTGCCCGCCCGTATCAATCATGTAGACTCCGCGATTGTAAGGGAGCTTGATTAAAATACTGTCACCTTGTCCTACATCAACGAAAACCACTTCTCCATAAGGCGAGTACTTTTGACTTGCAGAATATGCAGTTAAAACAAGGATAAGAGGTAAAGCGCATTTTAGAGGATGAATCCTCCTTTCCCTCAATACGAAAAAAATCAGGATGCCGCCCACGATGAAAATCATGCTGAGAGCCGAGGGCTTCCCTGTCAAAAACATTGAATAAGGCATGGATCCGGCTGCTGATGCAACTTTCTCTGAGAAATGTACAACCCCGTCAAGAACTCCAGCCACAAAATCAAAAAACGGCAATTTTATAAATGAAATAGCAAAAAGCAAGAAAACAGCCGGCAATAAGATGATTGTATAAAACGGGACGAAAAGCAGGTTTGCAGCGATACTGATTAAGGAAAATTCGTAAAAATGATAAGAAAGAATAGGCAATGAGGAAAGCATGGAAATGAGCGATATGTTTATCATTTGTAAAATGACATGTACTTTTTGATGGAGAAAGTAAGCGAATGATACTGTCAATGCAAAGCTGACTGCAAAGGAAAGCTGAAAACCAATATGATAAATCAATAAAGGGTCAAATAAAAGAAACAACATGAAACTAAGTGAAAAAATATCCAGTGTGGAGAGCGGAAGCCGCCATCTATTTGCCGATAAAATCAGGATAGCCATTATGACTGCCCTAATTACTGGAGGATTGCCGCCACTCAAGACTGCATATACCGGCAAAAGGAAAAAAAGCGTCCAAAAGACGGTCTCTCTCGTCATCCCCGCCCATATACACAAAAAGAAAACACTCCCGACAATGATGCCCACATGAAGACCGGATATGGCAAGTAAATGCACCACCCCAAGCTGTTTATATGAATGATCCGCCTCTTCTGAAATGAATGATCTTTCGCCAAAAATGAGCGCAGAAGCATAAGAAGCCAGTTTTTCCGGAAATTCGTTTTCAATTACTTGCACGCCTAATGCACGCAAGTTTTGTAAAGTGGCCGTCAAAGATGTACCGCTTGAATGGCAATCAAAAGTGGAGATACTGCCCGGTTCAAATATCCAGTGGATGTTCATTCTTTTTAAATATTGTTCATAATTAAAAGCATGCTCATTTCGATTGGCTTCAGGCCATACTAATTTACCATCCACAGTGCAGGCAGTTCCGGCACGCAGCTTCCTTACTAGTTCATCTTTTTCACCTTCTGTAGGAATTTTATAAAGTAGCATAAATTTTTCTTTTTGAGGGGAGACGGCGACAGCTTTGAGTCGATTTCCGTCAATTTGAGGATATTCTTTGAAGGTCAGAACAACAGCTTGAAGTTTCGCAGGGGATTTGTAGTAAGAAACATGTGTAACTTTCGTATACTCACTGGCAAAAAAGAATAATAGTACAAAGGCAAAGTAAAAGATGAGTATTTTGAAGCTTTCACGATGAACAATCCTAATGATAATGATGGAAAGTACAAGGATTGATATCAAATGCAGCTCAAAAGACAAAAGAATGCCAGTGAAAGCTGCCAGCGCCATGAAAACCCATTTTCCTGACATAGCTGCCTCCTTTGTTAAGTAATGATAAGGGGCGGTTCCAGCCCCCTTTTTTATAAGAGAAAGCATAAAATTAAATGAAATATTTTGTTCAAATTAAGATTTTATATGTCTGCTAGTACTAGTGCAAGCGAAGCGACAGGATATGGCGGCTTGAGGAGGCCAGGCGCCATCGGCGCAAGGATCAAGTCACGCGGAAGTTTATTCAGGAAGAATGTGCTCCTGCGGCACAGCTCATTCAAGGAAGCATATGTTTCCTTCGTCGCAAAGCTGCATGAAGCATACTCAAGGAAGCTTTTCACGATGTAATTGAAATGAGCAGCTTTGCNCATTCAAGGAAGCATATGTTTCCTTCGTCGCAAAGCTGCATGAAGCATACTCAAGGAAGCTTTTCACGATGTAATTGAAATGAGCAGCTTTGCTGTGGTGGCTGAGGAAACGCCTTCTCGCAATTCGCCTTGTGCTTGTCACCTAAGGCTGCGCGACTTTCACTTTTCTTATTCATTTGCATAGGCAAATTTCATGAAGATGTCCCTATCCAGCGGCACCTGTTCCATATGAACCCCAGCCTGTTCAAATAATTCGACTGCGTGCGGATGATTTTTATAATCCTCAGCGTAATACACCGCCTTTATTCCTGCCTGAATAATCCCCTTCGTGCATTGGAGACATGGGAAATGTGTGACGTATATTTCCGCTCCATCCGTCAGAACTCCAAATTTCGCACATTGGATAATTGCATTCATTTCGGCGTGGATCGTCCTGACGCAATGCCCGTCAATCACATAACAGCCTTCGTCAATACAATGGACACCACCTGCGATTGATCCGTTATATCCCCCTGCAATAATCCTATTATCCCTTACGATTGTCGCTCCGACCGTAAGTCTCGTGCAAGTGCTTCGGAATGATAATAAATGGCTTTGGGCCATGAAATACTGTTTCCAAGATATTCTTTCCATATGCTGCTCCCTTTTTGACGTTTTCTTTTAGTTTATCGGCTTGTATCTGCTCCAGTCAATTGACAGTGATTGATTCCTGCAGTTTTTCAAATGTTTTTTCACCGATGCCTGAAACATTCTGAATATCTTCCACCTTTTTAAAAGGCCCCTGCTCCTCTCTATAGTCAATGATTGCTTGTGCTTTGGCCGGGCCCACTCCTGGAAGGTTCTGAAGCTCAGATAAATCAGCCCGATTGATATTTATCTTACCAGCTGCCTGAGTACTTGAAGGGGCTGCCATTGCAGGCAGCGCTTCTTCGACGACCTCTCCTTTTTCCGGTATATAAATGATCATTTCATCATGGACTTTTTGAGCAAAATTAACCTGCTTCTCATCGGCGGTATTGATCAGCCCTCCAGCCTGATCAATAGCATCAAGAACTCGATCTCCCTCCTTAGCCTCATAAAGTCCAGGCGAAGAAACAGCTCCTTTCACATCGACAAAGAGCGGCCCTGAAGCTACCTCGTGTTCTTCCATTTCAAAAGGTTTCTCACTTTTCTCCTCCATCACTCCAGGTAGGCCAGCATCACCCCCGGCTGATAGTTCCTCTTTTGGTTTACTAATAAAAAGAAATACCACAAGAGCAGTTACGACGCCACCGATTAAAAGCATCTTATATTTTTCCAGCCAAATCATTTCAAATCGCCAGCCTTTCTATATGAATAATTTTCTTTTAAAAGCATAGATTGTCAGGGATAGAGAAAAGTTGAAGGGGGGAACAGCATGAAGGTCGGAATTATTGGAACTGGAAACATGGGAACCATTCTTCTAGAGGCCTTGATCACTGGCGGAGCGGTTTCTCCTTCGGATCTCATGATCACCAATCGGACAAAACCTAAAGCTGACAGGCTTAAACAAGTGTATGGAGATATCACTGTGGAAAACCCGGACGAAGTCATAAAGCAGTCAGATATCATTTTTATTTGTGTAAAGCCGTTGGATATTATTTCTTTGACAAAAGAAAAAGCTCCATTGTTCAGTCGGGAAAAATGTCTTGTTTCGATTACCAGCCCTATCCAGGTGCCTTGGCTGGAGCAGTTGGTTGATTCATCTTGTGTACGAATCATTCCAAGCATCACGAACAGGGCTTTAGCAGGAGTGTCTCTGTTTACGTTTGGAAGCAGTTGTAAAAAACATTGGAAAGATACATTGTGGGAGATGTTTTCCAAGGTATCCGTCCCACTTGAAATAGATGAAAGCATTATTCGGGTTTCCTCGGATATTGTAAGTTGTGGACCTGCGTTTATCAGTTTTTTGACAAGAAGTTTCATCGAAGCCGCAGTGGCAGAAACTAAAATTGATGAGGATACAGCAACGATGCTGTCAGAAAATATGTTGATTGGACTGGGGGAGCTTTTAAAACAGAAGCATTACACATTGCCTACCTTACAGGAAAAAGTTTGCGTCAAAGGAGGAATTACAGGAGAAGGCATCGCTGTCATGGAGCAGGAAAAAGGGGAATTGTTTGAAAAGCTTTTCCGCGCAACACATAAAAAATTTGCCGATGAAGCCTTTCATATCTACAAAAAATTTAACTCATAACAATGTATTCTATATTCAAAGCAAAATCCCTTCTTTTTTTATGGGTCGTATCGCAAAAAAGAAGGAGGCCCAAGCACCAATGATACTAGGGCAAACAAGACATCGGACGGTCGTACCCTGAGCATGCTGAGGCCACAGGGTGCGACGCTTTAAAGCAGCGACGGGCAAGGAATCCCTAGTACCACGGACGGACAGGAAGTACTAGTGCAAGCGAAGCGACAGGATGTCGCGTCCTGAGCCTGCCGAAGCCACAGGACTTCGCAATCTGAGGCGGCCTCCCCTTATTTTTTTCTGCACGTAAAAAAGATGCGTTGAGATGTTTCCTCCGGAGGAGCATCGCTAAAATCAGTAGTGACGGAAAGAACATCAAAGCTGGCTTCCTGAAGCCAATTTATAAAATCACGTACCGGAAAGGTTCTCTGTTGGTGAAACTCTTCGATTCGGTCATACCGGCCTGACTCTTCGTCCAAAACAAAGAAGGTCAAATCATGCTCAACTGAATGAGGCTCTTCTCCTGGGAAGGAGCTCCATATATAAGCAACTTCCTCCTCATTCAATGTAAACGTCTGATTTGAAAAAATTTGGGCCATTTGATAAGTGGAATGGACATCAAATAGGAACAAGCCTTCCGGCGCTAAATGACTATGGACATGACGAAAGGTATCCCTTACTTCTTCAGGCGTTGATAAATAATTGAGGGAGTCGCAAAATATCGTGGCAATGTCGTATTCTGGTAATCCCTCGAGCTTGCTCATATCTTGTTGGAACAAGGGAAAAACCACGCCTTCTTTTCCTGCTTTTTCTGCAGCAACAGCCAGCATATTCTCTGACATATCCACTCCAGTTACATCGAACCCCTTCTTGATCAGGCGGATAGACAACTCACCCGTACCGCAGCCTAAATCAAGCACCCGGTTTCCGGGTGCCTGAAAGTGTTCCGTTTCCTCGCATAAATATCGGACCCAGCTATCATATGGCGCATCAGCCATCAAATGGTCGTATACATACGCTAGCTGTTCATAACTCACGGAGCCAATTCCTTTTGGATATTTTCGATCGGGGCATCTCCCCAAAGCCTTTCAAGATTGTAATAGTTTCTTTCATCTCTATGGAACACGTGTGCAATCACATCCCCCATGTCAATCAAAACCCATTTGGCTTCTTCGAATCCTTCTATTTTCTTGACATCAAGGCCCGCTTTCTCTGCAGCTGATTTCACTTCCCGTGCAATCGCCTGAACCTGTTTTTCTGATGTCCCATGGCAGATGAGAAAATAATCCGTAATAAGTGAAATCCCTTGCATATTCAAGACCACAATGTCTTCCGCTTTTTTGTCATCGGCAGCCTTTACTACCGTTTTCAAAAGTGCTTTTGAATCCAAATTTTATCTCCTCCTTATTTTTTAAACATATCGTTATATGCTTCAAATGTGTCAGGAAAAACAGGGGTAGATTTGTCGATTAAAAACTTGATTGTATTGCCCAGAGACTTTCTTAAAGCTTTATCCAAATCAATGTCTGCAAGCATTCTAACTTCATCAAGACCGTCAAACTGCCTTCCTGGCTCTATATAATCCGCAATATAAATGATTTTTTCCAGGAGCGACATTCCTGCCCTCCCGGTTGTATGATAGCGGATCGCATTGAAAATATCTAGATCATCAATTCCTATTTCGTCCCGGACAAGTATAGCTCCTGCCGGACCATGCCAAAGTTCCGGATGGTAATCCACTAACCGGGGATCCATCTGATGATCAGAAATGATTTTTCTCAACCCATCGACAGGAAGAAGTTTGGCGTAATCATGAAAAATCGCAGCCAGAACTGTTTTCTCAACATCTTCTCCATATTTGACAGCAAGTTTTTCTGCTGTTTCCGCGACCCTTTTTGTATGTTCATATCGCGGACCTGCTATTTTTTCATTGACTATAGTAAAAGCTTGTTCACGATTCATATAAATAATTCTCCTCTATATAACGAATAACCTGATCCGGCAATAAATATTTTATGGACATTCCTCTTTTTATTCGGTCTCTGATCATGGAGGAAGAAATTTCAATCATCGGGACTTCGACAAATTTAACCGGATAGGGACTTTCCAATTTATTATGAGGCCGATTCGTACCAACAAACTGAACAAGCTTGACTAACTCTTCAATATTATACCAGTGGGGCAAATATTCCACCATGTCAGCCCCGATAATAAAATAATAGTCGTTATCCGGATTCTTCTCTTTTAATATCTTCATCGTATCGTATGTGTAAGAGCGTCCGGCTTGATTTAATTCTATTGTTTCTATAGAAAATTTCGGATGTCCTTCAATAGCCCTTTCCAGCATGGCCAGTCGATTTTCCGCCGTAGTCCCGGTATTCCGGTCTTTGTGTGGCGGTTCATGATTAGGCATAAATTTCACTTCATCAAGCCCCAAACGATCCAGTACTTCATTTGCTATGATCAGATGACCCAGATGCAGAGGATCAAACGTTCCTCCCAAAATGCCTATTTTCCTTTTCATCCGATCAACCCTTTGCCGGCAGCTCTATTTGTTTGTTTTCACGTGATTCCTTATATAGAACGATGATTCGCCCGATGATTTGTACAAGTTCACTATGAGTGCCTCTGACTATTTCCTCAGCCACAGTCTCCCTGTCTTCTTCACAATTTTGAAGAATGCTTATTTTGAGCAGCTCCCGCGCTTCTAATGCATCATCAATCTGTTTTATCATATTTTCGCTTACTCCGCCTTTTCCAACTTGAAAAATAGGCTGGAGATGATGCGCTTTTGCTCGTAAAAATCTTTTTTGCTTTCCAGTCAGCATGGTGATTCCTCCAAGAAATTAGTCAAAGTCTGTTTCATGCGCAAGACATCCGGTTTGACATTTGTCCATTTTTCAAAAGCCAACGCCCCTTGATAAACAAGCATGCCAAGGCCGTTTTGCGTTTTTGCCCCTTTTTGTGCCGCCTGTTTAAGGAACATTGTTTCAGCTGGATTATAAATAATGTCAGAAACAAAAGCAGATGACCTGACACCTTCTAATGAAATAGGGCTTTTACCTATCTCAGGATCCATTCCTATGGAAGTCGTCTGTATAATCAAGGAATAGTCCCCAATGTTTGCTTCCCCTTCTTCCAATGTTATCGCTTTTGAATCAGCTTGATAAGGCTGGCCTGCAATCAATGCTTCTGCTTTTTGAATCGTCCTGTTACAAATATCCACCCGCTGAACCCCAATGGACAATAATGTATAATAGATCGCCTTTGCCGCACCTCCGGCTCCTATTATTAAGGCCCGCTCCCCTGTAAAATCTTCTTTCCAAGCTTGCTTGAGAGACTCCACAAAGCCGGCGCCGTCAGTATTATAGCCGACTAATAAATTATCTTCCCTGACAACCGTATTGACTGCGCCGATGGCTTCAGCAAGCGGATCAACTTTATCCAATAATGGAATGATAGCTGTTTTATGAGGGATAGTGACATTAAAACCGGCAACCCCTATCACTTTCATTCCATCTACAGCCATTTTCAAATCCTTCCCTTTTATATGGAATGGATGATAATAAGCATCGATTTCAAGCTCCTGGAGCTCTTTATTATGCATTGCCGGTGATAATGAATGGGCTATCGGATCCCCGATCACGCCATATAATTTTTTCAAACCAATCATCCTGTCTTTATATAATCAAATGCGCCTTGGCGTATTTACGCCCAGATTTTTATCGAGCCCCGCTCGATAAACTTCCTCTGAAAATCTGTGGCATCCGCCGGAGGCTTTAACTTTATTCAGCCGGTGTTTGAACCCCCTGCTGAATGGAATACCAATTTGCATTCATCTCACCACTTACAGAAGTGGGAGACTTCTGCTAAATGAAGTTAAATAAGAGAAGGCCTTAATAAGACCGAAACACCTTTAGGCGCATACGCCGCAACCTGCGCTCCCTGTTCTTTTAACGTGATCCAGCCAAGCCCCGAAAAGACGATATCCATTTTATCATCTTTTAATTTGAATTCATGTCTGACGAGCTCCGGAAAATTTTCAAGCTCCTCTTTTCCTGGAGGCTGAAGCATTTCACCAGCATGTTTCTCATACAGCTCGTCCGCCTTTTCAAGCTTGGTCCGGTGGATATCAATGCTATTCGCCAAATAACAAACAACTGGTCTACGACCACCTTTGATGTAATCAAACCTTGCAAGACCTCCGAAGAATAATGTCTGGTTTTCATTTAATTGATAGACACGCGGTTTGATTTCTTTTTTAGGCGTAATGATCTTCAAATCTTTTTTACTTACATAGTGTGCCATTTGATGATGGTTGATAATGCCCGGGGTATCAACGAGACTTTTTCCGTCATCCAGCGAGATTTCAATCATATCGAGCGTTGTGCCTGGCACATGTGAAGTGGTAATCACATCATTCCCACCCGCAGCAGTCTTAATGATACGGTTGATAAACGTAGACTTTCCTACATTAGTACAGCCTACAATATACACATCTTTTCCCTGGCGAAGAGAGTCGATTTCAGCAAGTGCCTCTTGGATTCCGTTGCCTTTCGCAGCACTGACAAGTAAAACATCCAAAGGACTGAGTCCCAATTCCTTCGCCTGCTTTTTCATCCAGTTGACCAATTTATTTGTGTTGGTCGATTTTGGCAGAAGATCCGCTTTATTACCAACTAAAAGAATTGGATTTTTGCCAACAAACCTTTGAAGACCAGGAATCCAGCTTCCATTGAAATCAAAAATATCAATGATCTTAACAATCAGGCTGTCTGTATTACCAATCGCATGGAGGATATCCAGGAAGCTTTGATCCGACAATTCCACGTCCTGCACTTCGTTGTAATGTCTTAAGCGAAAGCATCTCTGGCAGATGATTTCTTCTTTCTCCAATGCAGAGCGAGGTGTATATCCGAGTTCACCCGGCCTATCAGTCTGGATAGCTACACCGCAACCGATGCAATGTAAATTGTTCACGTTCATTCCTCCCATTTAACTAGACCTCTACGTTTAAACTTAGACATGATCCTTCTTTCCACCATTCGGTTAAAGCGCGTAAAAAAACCATCTGACTGGGCAACTGGGACAACAAGAATAGTATAAAATCCGGCACGATTGCCCCCGAACACATCTGTCAAAAGCTGGTCGCCGATAATCACAGTCTCCTCACGCGATAATCCCATTTCTCTCACGGCCCGCTTAAAAGCTTTCCTGGATGGCTTTTTGGCTCTATGAATAAATGGGATATTCAATGGATTAGAAAAATCTCCTACTCTTTTTTCATTATTGTTCGAAACAATCGTCACTTTCATGTCATGGCTCTTTAACTCCTCCAGCCATTCGATTAGCTGGGGAGTAGCATAAGGGCGGTCCCATTCAACAAGTGTATTATCCAAATCAGTGATAATTCCTTTCACGCCCTTTGCTTTTAAAACAGCTGGATCTATTGAAAAAATGCTTTTCACATACTCATTCGGTAAAAATTGTTTTAACAAATTATGCACCCCATTATTTCTTCATCATATTTCAATCTTAATCAATCTGCCAAAGAGTTTCAAAATATTACAGGAAGAAAAATATTTCCTAAACTTTTCGACAAATTCCAACACCAACCTAAATTGTGGGTAACTTTACGAACAGAACAAAGGTATCAACGAACAGCTTAAATCCTGTTATAAACAAATTGACCACAGGTTATCCACTGTTGATTGTGGATAAAAGAACGCTTGTTCCATAAGGTTTTCTTTGCTAAAGTGAAGTTACAATAAAAGAACTTATCATTTTATTCAATATGCCTTTGCTTTAGAACGTGAATATCTTCTGGAGGTGAAGCTGGTGAAAAAGCTATCCGACGAATTATTGATTGAAACTTATTTTAAAGCAAAAAGATTAAACCTAAACCCTGAATTCATCAGTCTTATGGAAACCGAAATAGAACGTCGCTCATTGGCTCGTCGCTCAAAAATGCCTTGCTGAACAGAGCTGTATAAAGAAAAGTACTGGATGAACTTTAATAACAAAGTCCTTCATTACCATAGAAAATCAGGTAATATCAAATTACTCCAGGCTGCTTCTTTCGACAAGTTGAAGTAAAGCTTCCTTGAATAGGTTGTATTCAAGGAATACGTTTATTTTGAATTCCTTACGAGCCTACTTCAATGATAACCGGCCCCTGCATCCTTCAGTATAATCTAAACTAGGGCCTCAGTTTGTGAAACTAAAAATAACAGAAATTTTGTTTAATTTTATGATTACTTAAGAAAAAGCGAAAGGCGCGCAGCCTTAGGCGACAAGCACAAGGCGAATTATGATGAGGGAGTTCCTCAACCACCACAGCAATTTGACTTGTGACCTCGAGCCGATGGCGCCTGGCAAGCTCAGTGCGCGACATCCTGTCGCTTCGCTTGCACTAGTACGTCCTGTATGTCGTAGCTGGACAAAGATAAAGCTTCCTTTGAATAAAATTTTCCATAAAAAGTTATACTTTCTTTACTCTTTAAATAAAGCACCTTCCCAGGTGCTTTTTATTGATTTTTTTTGCCTGACAATCTTCCAAGTGGCTCTCCCATCTTTATTTCCCCTGCTGATTTGACAATATCGCCTGGAATAAATGCTCCTTTTTGGAAAAGAAGGATTACTGTGGATCCGAAGGAAAAATAGGCGACTTCTTCTCCTTTTTCCCATTCCCGTTCCGTATTCGTGACAACAACAGAGTTGATGAACATTGCCCCAACCTTGACTACAGCAACTGTTGTCTCTTCAGAACAAATTTCGGTGACGACCCGATGATTTTTCGCCAATACAGAATGTCCAAATTTTAATCCAAACCGATTAACCGGAAACGATTTGCTCCCAAGGGAATAGCTATTTACCACTTTGCCGCTCACAGGGCTATGAATTCTGTGATAATGAGAAGGACTTAAGTATATAATGATATACGTCCCGCCTTCATACTTTTCAGTTTGATGCTTACTTCCGAGCATCTCAGAAATTGAATAAGTTTTTCCCTTGGCTATTATTTCCTTGCTGGAGGTAATAGTACCCGTGTCTTCTATTACACCATCAACAGGACTAGCGACACTGTCATGGGTGTTATCGACTACTCTTGCCCCTTCTTTCAAGCGTCTTGTGAAGAAAGAATGCAAGGTAGAATAGGATCGGATATCTTTTGACATCTCGTCCTGATTTATTTGATAATGGGCAGCGTAGGATTTAATAAAAACTCTGCTCATCCGGGAATTTGTAAACTTCCTTAATGCTGCCGATATAAATGGTCCATTTGTAAGTTCGATAAAAAAGCGATATAGAGCGGCTTTCAATCCGATTGCCTCCAAACAAATCTTAAATTTATGCTTAACTTTATGATGAAGAAACCATATAATTAAATAATGAAATATCTATTATACCGAAAAGGAGGAGTGTTATGTTTCTGTCCGATGTCGTCGATCATACGATTAAAAAATTAAAAGCCCAGATGGCCAATGTCCTAACGTTCACAAACCTGGGACTGGGTGGCTTTGCTATCATCGCAGGGACTAATGGTCAGCTTCATTTAAGCCTCCTGCTTATATTCATAGCTGCAATGACCGATCGTTTCGACGGAATGGTTGCAAGAAAGCTTCAAATCGAATCAGAACTTGGAAAACAGCTTGATTCCATAAGTGATATCATTTCCTTTGGCGTAGCACCCGCTTTGTTATTATACCAAGGAATTTTAAATTTGTTTGGTTTCCCAGGCGTCTTTTTTACAATATTTTATATTGGTTGCGGCGCTTTTCGACTTGCGAGGTTCAATATTTCCGATAATAACGGCTTTTTCACCGGTCTTCCCATTACAGCGGCAGGCTGTCTGCTTACTCTAAGTTATTTGGCAATTCCTTACCTCCCACCATTTTCTTTCTTGTTCATCACTCTCGTTCTATCACTTCTAATGATCAGCACGTTTACATTGAAAAAAGTATAATAAAAAGCCAGTTTCGCTCTTGTTCCACGAAACTGGCTTTTTATTATTTACTTCCTTCTATCCTTCATATTTTTTTCTGTCTTTTTTATCTCTTTTTCTTTTAAGAGATATTCCTGAAAAATAGCCCCTCCTTCATAAATCATCCTCTGTACTTCCAATTCGTATTGTTCGCATCCATAATTTTTTCCAAGCAAATTACTCCAGACCTCCCTTAATTTATTTGCTAACCTCCTTTTTCGTCGCCCTTCATATTTTTCATCTTATCTTTTTCCGCTCTATAAAACTCATGGAACATCTTCATTAGAGCCCTTTTTTCAATTCGCGAGACATAACTTCTTGAAATACCTAGTTCTTTGGCTATTTCCCGCTGTGTCCGTTCCTTTTCAAGATTCAGACCAAATCTGCCGACAATCACTTCTTTTTCCCTTTCATCCAGTACGTCAATATACTCCTTGATTTTTTCCAGCTCCATATTTAGTTGAATCGTATCAAAAATATCCTCTGCATCAGATTTCAATACATCAATTAATGAGATTTCGTTTCCTTCTTTATCCTGCCCGATCGGATCATGCAGAGAAACGTCTTTGCGTGTTTTTTTGAGGGCCCGTAAGTGCATGAGAATCTCATTCTCTATACATCTCGCTGCGTATGTTGCAAGTTTTGTTCCTTTTCCGAACGAATAGCTTTCAATCGCCTTGATTAACCCGATGGTACCGATTGAAATTAAATCCTCTGAATCTTCTCCAGTATTTTCGAATTTCTTAACGATGTGGGCGACAAGCCGGAGGTTATGTTCGATCAATATGTTCCGTGCTTCTTCATCTCCTTCCGCCATTCTCATTAAGTATTTTTTTTCATCTTCCGAAGAAAGCGGCTGCGGAAATGCATTATTCTTTACATATGACACAAGGAAAATAAGTTCTTTGAACAGCAAGCCGATAGCCGTAATGATTCCCGACAAATGCTCACCCCCCTGATGTAATGACCCACTGATTACATGTATATGATGATCAAAAAGGACAATTGCTTGTCTAACGAAAATAGTTCTTGTTTTCAAGGGCTTTGTTATGAAAATTAGAGTATTTATCAAATACGCGTACACAAAGGTTGAGACGGGAAGCAAAAACACTGTTACGGTTCTAATAATTCAATACAACACTAATGATTCGTTTGACCAACTGCTAAAAAATTGAAGTGTTTGAGCGGGACTTACATGAAGAGATATTAAGATTTTTTAAGGAACAAATTATTCACATGAAAATTTCAATTTGAGTACTGAGAAAAACCATATTTTCGCAGGGTAAAATTGAAATTTCGGCTAATTTTTAACGATTGTTTAGATAAATATGGTAATCTATCTATATTGCAATATTACTTAAGAAATTGGCGCACTTAAAAAAATTTAAATAAATTATAGGGATATTCGCACATGAAAATAGTCTCCACTCACTAATTTTGTTACACAATGTCTTTATGCTTATTTTGTTTTGTATAAAGATGATCGTATGTAGCAGAACCTAAATTAATTTGGAGGTACAAAAATCAAATGCGCTTTGGCGTATTTGCGCCCAAATTTTATCGAGCCCCGCTCGTTAACCTCCTCTGAAAATCTGTGGCATCCGCCGGAGGCTTTAACTTTATTCAGCCGGGGTTTGCCCCCCACTAAAAATTTGCATTCACCTCACCACTTACAGAAGTGAGAGATTTCTGCTAAATGAAGTCAAATAATAGCAGATTAGCCCTTCGAGGCTTTTCTTATAAAATCTTGGGAGCAAAATGTTTCCGAGAACTTAAACAATTTGTATTGTAACAAAAATAAAACGGGGGTAATTTAAGTTGTTTGTTAATCTTTTGCTAATTATGACCTTCTTAGGTAGCGGGATGGCATTTTTAGCTTTCATCGTCCTCTCTATTATTAGAGGCTTATTCAAAAAAGGACCAAATTTTAAATTTATTAGCTTGGTAACAGGTGTTCCGGCTCTGGTTTTATTCATTTTTACTATCGTTTTGTTATCTTATGATGAACCGGAAGAAGCCGTCTCAACAGCACCAGAAAAACAAACTGAGACTGAGTTGGTTGAGGAAGAAAAAACATTTACACCAAAATTAAAGATTGCTAGTGAAGTTATTGATAACCAAGTTGAGATAGCTGGGGAAACTAATCTCCCTGATAAAACTGCCCTCTTGGTTACTTTAAAGAACAACAAAGATAAAAATATAGAAAAAACTACCTCTGTCAAGGACGGGAAATTTTCTTTAGATGCTATCCCTATTGAAGAGTTGAAATCTGGAAAACAAAAGTTTGAATTATCACTGTCTGATGACCAGCCTGATTCAGTTATAGAAATTATTGGTGTCGACGGAAGATTATTGACTGGCGAACTGATTGATGATGAAAAACAATTAATCGTAACGGCCAAAATGGATGTTCCCAGCGAGCGCTCCCCTCCTAGTGACGTAAAGGGAGAAAAAGTTAAAGTCACCCATGCTGTTGATGGTGACACTATCGTTGTGGATCTGGATGGAAAAGAAGAGAAAGTCCGAATGATTCTAGTCGATACCCCTGAAACCAAACATCCGCAAATGGGAGTCCAACCATTCGGACCAGAAGCGGTTGAATTCACGGCTAAGACTCTCGAGGGGAAAACAGTCACTCTTGAATTCGGAACACAAGAAAGAGACAAATCTGGAAAGCTCCTAGCCTATGTATGGATTGAAGACAAGCTATTTAATAATATGCTACTGGAAAAAGGCTTTGCCAGAGTAGATGTTTCACCATCGAATACAAAGTATCTGGAAGAATTTGAAGCCACACAAGACAAAGCGAAGAAAAAAGGTATCGGCGTCTGGTCAATCAAAAATTACGTTCAAGATGACGGATTTAAAAAGCCGAAAAAGGAAAAAGAAAAATCAGTTGCTGTTGCACCTAAGAAAGAAACAAGTCAACCACCTTTGAAGAAAGCTGAACCGAAGCCAGAGCCGCAACCCGAAAAGCAAGCAGCTCCGTCGGAGCCTAAGGAAGAAGCTAAGCCCGCTCCACAACCCAAACCTGAGACAAAGCCGGCCCCTACTCCTGAGCCAGAACCGGAGCCTGCGCAGGATCAATCAGCTTGTGATATTAAAGGCAGTAAAACTGGTATATATCACGTTCCTGGAAGTACCTATTATGATAGGACAACAAACGTAGTTCAGTGGTTCTGTTCTGAGCAAGAAGCAATAAATGCTGGATACAGGGCTCCGGAGAGATAATAACAGTTTGAAGAAGCAAAAAAGAGATATGGAGAATAATTCCTACGGGCTTTTCTTAAATAAACATATAATAAGGTGGTTAATTTATCTTGGATCAACAAAATATTAACGAGTTAATCAACTGCCTGAAAAGGATTGTATATGACACCCAGAATACGGTGATTCAATAGCATACCCATTAAATGAGGATATGCTAATATGTACTTAACCGAACAACAACTGGATGATTTGGTCCTTATCCTTAAAGAGTTTTTAAAGTACTGCACTACGGCCAACGTCCACGACATTACCTTTACTTACCAAACTAAATTAATTTAACGAATGGGAGGTAGTCTTAATGATAAATAAACTCAAGCGGTTGTTTGATCAGTGGAACAACAAAAAGCTAAAATTGGAAGATTTTAATGATTTCATTGAGTTACCGCCCCTTTCGTTGATATGCATCATGATTACATTCAACTTTTTCTTACAAAAGAGAAAGATGGAAAGTTCACCATCTCAGATGATGGTCACACTGTCAGCGAACTCATGATTTTAGGAATGGATGTAAATACATCTATAAAGAAGAAACAATTTTTCAAAACCACATTGAAAATCTTTGGAGTCTCTTTCGACGGTAATGCCGATGAACTATTTGTTACCTTTGACGAACTTGAGGATTATCCAAAAAAACAGCATAACTTGCTCCAGTGCATTACCAGAGTATCAGATATGCTATTAACTGCAAAAAACACAGTGGCCAGCATCTTTTTCGAAAAAATTAACAATTACTTTGAGGATAATGACGTATTTGTTACTCCTGATGTAGGGATTATTGGAAAATCTGGAAATCAACAAGCATTTGATTTCATTACACCTAGAACAAAGAAGAAAAAAGAAAAGTTAATTAAAGCGATTAACAATCCGTCCCGGAGAAAATTATAAAGGGGTCGCCTTCTCGTTTATTGATGTTATAGATGCACGACCTAATTCTGATTTCTTTGTCTTTGCCAATGATTTGAACATCCCTATTGCTGACAAATTCTCAAGTTCCTTAAAAAATTATGATGTGGAAGTATTATCACGGTCGAACCGTGATAAATGGGTCGACCAATTAAAGGTTATATAAAAACAGTCAGGAGCGAGTTAAGCATCTGACTGTTTTTCGTTACAACTTTTATGTAAAGGTTTAGTCACGCATTATGACATTAGAATCTCATTCTCTATACACCTCGCTGCATATGTTGCAAGTTTTGTTCCTTTTCCGAACGAATAGCTTTCAATCGCCTTGATTAACGATAGTACCGATTGAAATCAAATCCTCTGAATCTTCCCCAGTATTTTCGAATTTCTTCACGATGTGGGCGACAAGCCGAAGGTTATTTTCCTGTTTCTTCATCTCCTTCCGCCATTCTCATTAAGTACGTTTTTCATCTTCCAGAGAAAGCGGCGCGGAAATGCATTATTCTTTATATACGACATCAAGCAGTAATAATGGCAAATGCTCATCCCTTATGTAATTGCTGGTCTAGCGAAAATAGTTCTTGTTCATAAGTGCTTTGTTATGAAAAACGGTTTATTTATCATATAATGAAAAGACATTTCTAGAGGAGGGGAAAGCTTTTGACTCCAACTACATATTCAATGACATGGAATCTTGATGAATTTTTTCCTGGAGGCAGTTCCTCCAAAGAATTTCTTGCTCATTTGGAGAAAGTGAAAGCCGAAATTCAATCGTTTGAAAAAAGCATAAAAGCTTGGGATGCTGCAAGCAACAAAGATACAGATCTAGTTCATATATTGGAAAAATTTCAAAAGGCTGATTTGGGACTTGAACAAGCAGAATCCTTTGTATCCTGCCTTCAGGCACAAAATATGGACGATGTAAAAGCGAATGAATTAAGGGGCATTGTGACTTCATTAGCTTCAAATTTTGATACGGCATTGACACATTTAGACAAAGCCTTTGTACAAATCGAAGAATCGAATTGGCAGAAGTTGATTGAACTGGAACCTTTACAGGAATTGCAGTTTGTTTTAAATGAAAGGCGCCGCCTAGCGGCTGAAAAACTGTCTAAAGAAGAAGAAACGCTCATTAATGATTTGGCTGTAGACGGCTATCACGGCTGGGAAGAGATGTATGATGCGATTGTCAGCCAATTAAGCATCCCTTTTAAGGAAGATGGTAAGGAAGTCCAGCTATCAGTCGGTCAAGCCCAAAACAAGTTTTCAAGTCATGACAGGGAAGTACGTAAAAATATATTCACTGAATGGGAAAAAGCTTGGGGTGAACAATCGGAGCTTCTCTCCACTACTTTAAATCATCTATCTGGATTTCGCTTAGCCGTTTATAAGAAACGCGGCTGGAATGATGTTTTGCAAGAAGCATTGGAGTACAATCGTATGAGCAAAGAAACGCTGGATATTATGTGGAAAGTGATTTCTGACAACAAAAAACCTTTTGTTGAATTTCTTGAAAGAAAAGCACGCCTGCTTGGTATGGAGAAATTAAATTGGTATGATCTGGATGCGCCAATAACAGATTCTGCAAAAACGTATAGCTATCAGGAAGGCGCCGCCTTCATCATCAATCACTTCAGGGAATTTGGCAGTGAGCTATCCCATTTTGCTGAAAAGGCATTTGAAGACAAGTGGATCGAAGCGGAAGATCGCCCTGGAAAGCGTCCAGGAGGTTTTTGTACGTCCTTTCCTTTGAGCAATCAGTCAAGGATTTTCATGACATACTCAGACACTTATGAAAATGTGTCAACGCTTGCCCATGAATTGGGTCATGCTTTCCACACTTATGCCATGAAAGATGTTCATCCTCTAAATTGCCATTATGCTATGAATGTAGCGGAAACTGCCTCGACTTTCGCAGAGACGATTGTTGCGGATGCAGCGCTCAAACTGGCTAAAAATGATGGAGAGAAGCTAGCCCTTCTTGAAAGTAAGATACAAAGTTCCATTGCTTTGCTTATGAATATCCATGCCCGTTTCCTCTTTGAGACACGCTTTTATGAAGAGCGCAAAAAGGGAATGGTGAGTACTGCAAAGCTGAATGAAATGATGGAGGATGCTCAAAAAGAAACATATGGCGATTCACTGGGACAATACCACCCGCACTTTTGGGGCTCTAAGCTTCATTTTTATATTACGGATGTTCCTTTTTATAACTTCCCTTATACGTTTGGATATTTATTTTCACTAGGTATCTACGCCCACGCGAAGAAAGAGGGGAAAGACTACGAGCAAAAGTACATTTCACTATTGAAAGACACTGGAAAAATGACTGTAGAAGAACTTGCGAAAAAACACTTGGGAGTAGACTTGACAAAAGCGGAGTTTTGGCAAGCCGGCGTTGACCTTTGTATAAAAGATGTCGAAGAGTTTCTCAGCATGACAAAATAACGGAAAAGCCGAAGGAGTCCTATTGACCCTTCGGCTTTCTATTACTTTTCCAGCATTTTGATCATTTCTATCACAAGATTAGCTGAATTGACTGAGGCTTTAATAATGAATTTGTCAAACGAAATCTCCGATTTTTGACCGGCAATATCTGATAAAGATCTGATGATGACAAAAGGAACGTCGAACTGATGCGCGACTTGTGCAATGGCTGCCCCTTCCATTTCCACTGCCTGAATATCAGGGAACTTTTCCCGGACAAATTGAACTTTATCCGGATCGCTCATAAACGTATCTCCAGTGGCAATCAGCCCTTTAATGGATTGAACCCCATCAACCGACCTTGCCGCTGCCTCAGCAATTCCTATCAAATGTTCATGTGCTTTAAAAGCCTCCGGAAGCTGTGGCACTTGGCCATACGCATAACCAAAAGCAGTTACGTCGACATCATGGTGACGGACTTCACTGGAAATGACGAGGTCACCGATGCTGAGTTCAGGATTATATCCTCCAGCAGATCCCGTATTGATTACGGCATCCGGTTTGTATCTCTCCAGTAAAATTGCAGTAGCCACGGCTGCATTCACTTTACCTATTCCAGATTTTGATAAAATGATTTCTTTATTGTTTAACGTTCCTATGAAATATTCACAATGGGCAATCTTTTCTACCTTTTGTACATCCATTTTCTCGCGTAGAAGCTCAACCTCTTCTTCCATCGCCCCTATGACTGCTATTTTCATTTCTCCAAACTCCCTTATGCTTTTATAAAATATGAAGATCCTCCGCTTCCTGTCTAGCTTATACAAGCAGGATGTTACGATAAATAAGAGTGCAAAAGACACAACAAGATCTAGCTGCCAATGCTCAACACCCAGTAACCATCACATTCTTCCACGATAATAAGTTCCATCAGCCCAGTGCACAGAAAATACTGGAGCCTGGGCCTGCTGAAGTCAGAGAGACGGTGGACTTAAGTCGGCCTTTGCCGCCCTGTTCCTTTATCTCATTGGATCTGTTTCACATCGCTATCGGACACATGTCTGATTTATCTTTTATCATTTTGAATCAGCTTTTTCACTTCAACAGGTTTCCAGCCTTCACCATCCACCCATTCGATGTAGACACGATACGTATCATCGCTCCCCTTTGCTGATACTGTCAATTCTGCCTGATTTTCGCGATTGTCGCCGCCTGTAACCCACCAGGCAGTCATGTTGTCAACCGGAATATCAACAGCGTAGGCAGCAGCCTTGAGTTTTTCATTCCAGTCAGTTGTTCCCATATTATAGGAAGATTGATGACCGCTCACCTGGTCAGTCCCTATCGGTTTCCAAGCAGGATTGACTAATACCTTCTCAACATTCGCTTCATCACTTTCCCTTTCTTCCAATTTACCGTCTTCCTCATCCTTCTCATCAGCTGTCACATCTTCTTTTGTATTATCCTCAGTCTGCACGTTCTTTTCATCAGCAGGCTGATCGTTTTTCTTTGTTTCTTCGGAATTCGATGGGCTTTTCTGCTTTTCAGTATTGTCTCCTCCGAAAAAAATGTTACCTCCGACAACTAAGATTAAAATGATGACAACCGCAATAAGCGTATTTAAAATAATGTTCGTTTTTCTCCGTTTTGCACGGAGAGCAGAACGTGATTTATCATCCTTGAAATCAATCGGCATTAAAAATCCCTCCCCGTCATTGTACCTATAATATCATGGACAGGGGAAAACATGCATCCATTTTTCACCTTGAAGAATCGTTATGAAGAGCATCCAATTTGTTTTTCTCATAAATCATCTGCACGATATCAGCAAATAACGGATTGACTCCGCCTTGGTCACCAGGCACATTTACGTTCACAGTTACCAGCACATATTGCGGTTCATCGAACGGAAAATAACCTGCAAACCATTTGTGATGGAGCTGCTCCTCTTCATGAATGACGGATGTTTCTGCTGTCCCCGTTTTTCCAGCGACCTCATAAGGTAGGTCCTTCAGAAGGCTACCCGTTCCTTCAGGCTCAGTCACTACTTTTCTAAGAAGCTGCTGCATTTTAATTGCTGCATATGGTGATATCTGCTCTCCATCAGACTTTTGCTCATCAAATGATGCCATTATCGTTCCATCGCCGTATTGGATCTCGGAGACTGCTCTCACTGACCTTTTCTCTCCGCCTCTGGCAATCACAGCCATCATATTTGCTACCGACAACGGAGACAGACGGACTTCCTGTTGGCCAATCCCCGTTTGTGCGATAAAGTTTTGATCTTTTCGGCTTTCATTATCAGCAAAGACCCTTCCAATGTCGTGCTCAAATTGTCTAAACTCACTTAATTGGAACACATCTCCCTGCCAGGATACTGCTTCAAGCAAACCAAGCTTGCGAGCATAATTTTCAAGTATTGTCGGGTCTTCTTCCATTAAGCGTCCAGCCAATTCCGCAAAGGTTCGATTGCAGCTCTGGGCGAAGCTGCCCTCAAAATCAAGCCTTCCGAGATTCCGTTCTGCCGGGTTTCCTCTAATATCCAAATCACAGCGGAATTGTTCTTTTTCTTTTACAGCCCCTTCCTCTATTGCTGCCGTAGCGATGACTGTCTTAAATACGGATCCCGGAATAAGCTGCTTGAACATCATATTTTTCGAACCTTCGTCGAAATAGGGATCTTTGCTGTTGATACTAGGTTTGGAGGCCACTGCTAAAATATCGTTCGTTTTTACATCAAGCAGGATAGCTCCTCCATTTTGAATGTGACGTTCATCCAACAGTGATTCAATCTCTTTTTGTAAAGTTTGGTCAATTGTAGTTTTTACTTGTAAAGGAAAAAAAGGATTTGCTTGACCCGCATATTTCACATCAATCCCGAATAAAGGATTTCCAATTCCGTCAACATGATAGACAAATTTGGTTTCTTTTTCGGCCTGTAGAAACTCATCAAACGATTTTTCCAAGCCTGTAAGCCCGACAGATTTATTTCTCCAATCTTTATCAGGATACTGCTTTTTAAAAATCTCCTCATTCTCTCCATAAATGCCGAGAAACTGAGCAGCAGGCGGATGCTCGGGAAATATTTTCTTTTTAACGGCGAATACTCCGGGGATCTGAAGTTGGTTAATCTCGTCAGCTTGCTGCTCTGATAATAATAAAGGTTCTTCTTTTCCCCTTGCAACGATTGGCTCCTTGGCTGCTTCCACCTGACTCTTAAGTTCCCGGTGGGACATGTTCAAGGTTTTTGCAATCTGAGAACTGTTCCAGTCCATCTTTTTGATAAAGGGAAAGAGTACCAGGACAGATTTTTCTTCGTAGGAAATCGGCTTCCCTTCCCTGTCAAGAAACTGACCTCGGCCATCATCCAATACGAGCTCATGTGTCCTTTGTTTGACACTTTCTTTAATTAAATTCACATGGTATGCAGAAAAATTTTCAGCTTGAAATAACTGTATCTGCATTAACCTTCCTAGAAGGCCTGCCATCATCATAAAAATAAGAATAGATATGAACAAAACACGTTTTTGAAGCATTTTAAACACCTCTTTCTCATTGTTGCCGCCTAGAGAAAGAGATATAACCACTAGTAAGAATTCCTTGAGAAAAGTACAATGTGCCGGGCTCAGCACACGACATCCTTTCACTTTTCCTGCACTAATCCGAAATGGACATCTTTGCCCATAAAAAAACACGGATAAGCCCTTTGAGGCCTCCGTGTTTTTGTTTAGCTGATAGAAACGATTTTAACGCGCATTTCACCGCCAGGCGTCTGAACAGTTACTTCTTGATTTACTTTTTGCCCCATCAGGCTTTTGGCAATAGGTGAATCATTAGAAATCTTGCCCTCGAATGGATCAGCTTCAGCACTTCCAACAATTGTGTAAGTTTCCTCATCTCCATCAGGCAGCTCTTTAAAAGTAACCGTTTTCCCTAGGCTCACTTTGTCAGAGTTAAGATCGTCTTCTTCAATGATTTTGGCATTTCGGATCATATTTTCTAAAGTTGTGATCCTTCCTTCAACAAATGCCTGTTCCTCTTTAGCAGAGTCATATTCCGAGTTCTCCGAAAGATCCCCAAAACTGCGGGCTACCTTAATCCGTTCCACCACTTCTTTTCTGCGGACAGATTTTAAGTATTCAAGTTCTTGCTCCAATTTTTCTTTTCCGGCTTCTGTCATATGAAATTCTTTTTCTGCAGCCATTACCCTTCACTCCTTATGAATTCCCTCATCCAACATTATGGATTATTCAATCATGAAATACGTGACAGCGCGCCACATGGAGGGCGCGCTATCTTTTCATAATAGTTCTTTATATTATTATCTATGCCATCATATTACAAAAATGATTTTAGTTCAAGAGTACGTACATCAGTTTTGCATATAATCATCGCTTTCTACTTACCGCAAGCCCGTCCCCTACAGGAATAATGGTTGTAATATAATCGTTATGCCCCATGAGAAAACTGTTGAATTCTTTCATCTTTCTCGCAAGACTACGAAAGCGCCGCTGGTCGACGGTCTCTGTCGCAACATATCCCCTAAACAGGACATTATCAGAGTATATGCATCCTCGGTCGTTCAGCATGGAGCCGTACATATTGAAAAATTTCAGGTATTGGCCTTTTGCAGCATCAATAAAAATGGCATCGTAAGGTCCCTGCTCCTTCACTTTTTCAACCAACTCCAAAGCATCGCCTTCCAGAATATTGATTCGGCCATCTTTACCCGAGGCCTGAATATATTTTCTAGCCTGTTCTGCTCTATTGGGATCTATTTCTATTGTAACTATTTCTGCATCAGGTAGTGCTTCTGACATTCTCAACGCAGAATAGCCGATCGCTGTTCCAATCTCCAATATTTTAACAGGATTTTGCATTCTCATGAACTGCAGCATCACATCGATGGCTGTTTGTTCCATAATGGGAACATGCTCTTTTTCTGCAAGACTCTCCATCTCCTGAAAAAGCTCATTCCGGGACGGAAGCAGGGACTCGATATATTGGCTAATGGATTGATTCATTGGTCCACCTACTTCCTTTTATCCGTAATGTATTTAGCTTTTAATTCATTATGTTCTTTTAATGTTTTGGCATAGTGAACTTCCCCCGTGCCGTGTTCAGCCAAAAAGTATAAATATTTGCTGTCTGCCGGATTCAGGGCAGCTTCAATGGACGTCTCACCGGCATTGGAAATCGGGCCGGGCGGCAGACCTTTGACTTTATATGTGTTATATGGTGACTCTACCTCAAGATCTTTATACATTGTTCGCTTTTTATGCTTACCAAGTGCATATAAAACAGTAGGATCTGTTTGAAGAGGCATATCCTCTTCCATACGGTTATAGAAAACACTTGAAATCAAATGTCTGTCCGCTTTTGCTGTTGCCTCTTTTTCAATCAGGGATGCCATCGTCAATAACTCATGGGTATTGATGTCCTTTTCCTCTATCTTTTCGGAATACTTTGCTACGACTTCCTGTGTTTTTTTGATCATCGGATCAATAATTGCCGCGATTGAAGGATTTTCCTCATAATATGAATAGGTAGCTGGATATAAATATCCTTCCAACGGATGCTTCACCTTGCTGCCAAACGAATCTTCCGTTAAAAGCTCTGGATATTTTTCTCCAAACAGGTTTACAGTCTCTTCACTATCAAGTTCTTTCAGTATCTTTTCTTTGGACTTGCCAGTCTCTTTCGCAATCACCCCTGCAATCTGATCCAAAGAATAACCTTCAGGAATCGTCAGCTTAAACATCGCCTTTTGGGCTAAAATACCGGTTTGCAGGTTTTGTGAGATTTCTTGTAACGACATGGATGGAGAAAATGTATAGGTCCCTGCTTGGAAACCAGATATATTATTGAATTTGACATAGTACTTGAAGACAGATGCATTTTTAATAACCCCTTTATCCTCAAGCAGCTTGCCGATGGAAGTTGTTGAAGATCCGATTGGAACCTCCACTTGGATTTCCTTTTTACTGTCTGAATCCACTGGTTTAAGAGCAGACTTTACATATATAAAAATGCCTAGTGCCGCTATTAAAAGCAGAGCACTGCAAGTTAGCGTAATAATGGCAACAATTTTTCTTATGATGACCGCCTCACTCCTTTTTTCGAGCAAATTCTCTCTCATTACGGCTGCTCTAGCCTGCTTGTCTATTTTCTCTTTCCCCTCTTTTGTCATTATGCCGGGTCCCCTCCCGAGACTGTTGTTATTTAGTTTGCATACCACAACTATTATACAATAATTTTAAAGAACGTCAGTGAAAATCCTCGGAATTTATCGATAACATAAGAATAGCGCAAGCGCCTTGGTCAGCGCGGGCAAACAAGACAATTTCCGGAGGAGGCAGTTCTTCAGCCACCACAGGGAAGCGGCTTGATCATTGCGGGGCTAGGCGCTGGCCCCTCAAGCCGCAACATCCTGTGGCTTCGGTGGCACTAATACTTCCTGTACGTCGGCTGGCTTAGAACGCGACGTCCTGTCGCTTCGCTTGCACTAGTACTTCCTGTACGTCGGCTGGCTCAGAAACGCGACGTCCTGTCGCTTCGCTTGCACTAGTACTTCCTGTACGTCGGCTGGCTCAGAAACGCGACGTCCTGTCGCTTCGCTTGCACTAGTACTTCCTGTACGTCGGCTGGCTCAGAAACGCGACGTCCTGTCGCTTCGCTTGCACTAGTACTTCCTGTACGTCGTAGCTGGACAAAGCTAAAGCTTCCTTTGAAAAAAAATCCATAACAAGTTATACTTTCTTTACTCAGAAACGAAAGGCAATTGATTTTTGACAAAAAATTCGCCGACCCTGGAATCCCCGGATCGGCGAATTTTTATTATTCCTCTTCTTCGTCAAGAAAAGTGTTAAGCATCTCTTCTATCATATCCCACTCTTCTTCGGTTTCGATCGGCTGCATATTCCCGTCTTCCCCATTTTCGTTTGAAGTATAAGAAGACGCATGAATTTCAATCTCTTCGTTTTCACCATTGTCTGAACCGGCTGGATAGTATAGAACATATGACTTGTTGAATTCATCAGAGTCAAACGTAAAGAGAACTTCAAATAATTCTTCGTTTCCTTCTTCATCCACTACTGTTATATAATTTTCACCATTTTCCATCAGCAATCACCTCGTAATTATTGTTGGCTATCCAAGAAGCCTTGTAATATCATTACAGCTGCCATTTTATCGATGACCTTTTTTCTTTTCTTTCTGCTGACATCCGCTGCCAGAAGGACCCTTTCAGCCGCCATTGTGCTTAGTCGTTCATCCCATAACTGGACAGGCAGCTGAAATTTGCTTCTTAATTCTTCAGCATAAGTCATCGAAGCTTCTCCGCGTGGGCCAATCGTATTGTTCATATTTTTTGGCAGACCGACAATGATTTGTTCAATACGGTATTCTTTAATAATCTCACCAATCCGTTCAAATCCATACTGATTCTTATCTTCATTGATCGATATTGTCTCAATGCCTTGGGCAGTCCAGCCCATTTCATCGCTGACTGCAACGCCCACTGTCCTAGAGCCAACATCAAGGCCCATAATCCTCAAACTCACTTCTCCTCACGATGCTGGTTTAAATAGGACTTCACCAGCTCTTCGATGATTTCATCCCTTTCCAGCTTTCTCATTAGATTACGTGCATCCTGATGCCTTGGAATATAGGCAGGATCACCAGAAAGCAAATAACCAACTATTTGGTTAATGGGATTATATCCCTTCTCTTGAAGAGCCCCGTATACGTGCAGCAGAACCTCTTTGACTTCATGCTCCATTGGATCATCATAAAACTCGAACCGCATTGTTTTATCAAAAGAGCCCATTTACAACAACACCTTCTTTCAGAACTTGCGTACAGGATCGGCCCGCTGTAAAACATTACCTTCATTGTACATGATTTGAAGCTGGAATCAAACGGATTTTATCCATTCACCTACATAGGAAAGAGCAGATTCCAATTGATCAGGGTTTTTCCCACCGGCCTGGGCCATATCTGGACGCCCTCCGCCGCCTCCACCACAGCGGGAAGCCACTTCTTTGACCAATTTTCCAGCATGATATCCTTTTTCCATTAAATCTTTTGTAACTCCGGCAATAATATTCACTTTTCCATTTTGCGCAGACCCGAGCACGACGATCCCAGATCCAAGCTGTTGTTTTAAATCATCGCCCATATTTCTCAGTGTGTTCATATCAGCGCCTTGGACAGTGCTCGCAATTACTTTGATGCCTTCGACTTCTTTGGCTTTTTGGATAAGGCTTCCGGCTTCTATATGTGCAAGCTTTGCTGCAAGGGACTCATTTTCCCTTTGAAGTTCTTTTAATTCCAAAAGAAGAGCTTCCGTTCTTTCTAGTACCTGGGCTGGTTTTGTTTTTAATTTTTCCCCGACATTATGCAGTTCGTTGACCTGATCGTTCATAAAGCGGAATGCATGCTCTCCCGTTACGGCTTCTATCCGACGTGCTCCAGCCCCAATACCGCTTTCCGTAATAATTTTAAACAGCCCTATTTCAGCCGTATTAGAAACATGACAGCCGCCACATAATTCAAGGCTGGCTCCGGCTGATACAACACGGACTCTATCACCGTACTTTTCGCCAAATAGCGCCATTGCCCCCATTTGCTTCGCTTCTGACAGGCTTGTCAGCTTTGTCTGAACCACATGATTGGCCCAAATTTCACGGTTTACTTTCTCTTCAACTTTTTCTAGCTCTTCTTCTGTTACCGAACCAAAATGGGAGAAATCAAAACGGAGCCTTTCCGGTCCAACATATGAACCAGCCTGATTGACATGTGTTCCCAGAACATCTTTTAATGCCTTATGCAGTAAGTGGGTTGCCGTATGGTTTTTGATGATTTGGCCCCGCTTTTTCTCATCAACCTCTGCCTTCACTTCACTGCTAGTTATGACTGTGCCTTCTTTAATCATTCCTGTATGAAGATTTTGGCCGTTTGGTGCTTTGATGACTTTAGTCACTTCGATTTCCAGACCAGGTCCACTGACTACCCCATGGTCTGCAACTTGTCCGCCGCTTTCTGCATAAAAAGGCGTAACATCCAATAAAAATTGAATTTCTTCCCCTTCTTCGGCTTTCTCAGTGATTTCACCATCTTTTAAAATGGCTAGAACAACCGAATCTGTAACAAGGCGGTCATAGCCGACAAATTCACTGCTGACTGTCAATTCAGCTAGGGTGCTGTTTTGAACTTGCATAGAATCCGTTTCGCTCCTAGCAGAGCGCGCTCTTTCCCGTTGCTTTTCCATTTCTTGTGCAAAGCCTTCATGATCGACTTTTAACTGCTCTTCTTCCGTATATTCCTCCGTCAATTCCACAGGAAAACCATATGTGTCATAGAGCCTGAAAACATCTTCTCCGGAAATCATATCTTTTCCTTCAACTTTTGCTTTTTTAATCAATGAAGACAAGATTTCCAATCCATCATTTAATGTTTCATGGAAACGTTCCTCTTCATTTTTGATCACCCGCTGAATAAAGTCTGTGCTCTCCAATACTTTCGGATAGAAATCTTTCATGATTTCACCTACCACCGATACAAGACGGTACATGAATGGTTTTTCAATCCCCAATTCTTTCCCATAACGTACAGCCCTACGGAGAAGCCTCCTTAATACATATCCACGGCCTTCATTTGAAGGCAGAGCCCCATCACTTACAGCAAATACAACTGTCCGTACATGGTCCGCAATAACCTTGAATGCTGTATCCAGTCCTGCATTTTCGTAAGCCTTACCGGAGAGCTTTTCAGTTTCCTTGATAATCGGCATAAATAAATCTGTCTCAAAATTAGTCGGTACATCTTGAACGACAGAAGCCATCCGCTCCAGCCCCATACCTGTATCAATGTTTTTCTTGGGAAGAGGCGTGTAGGTTCCGTCTGGGTTGTGATTAAACTGTGAAAATACAAGGTTCCAGATCTCAAGATACCTTTCATTTTCTCCACCCGGAAACAATTCAGGATCATCTTGATCGTCCCCATATTCGGGACCTCTGTCATAAAAGATCTCCGAGTTTGGCCCGCTCGGCCCTTCACCGATATCCCAGAAGTTCTCCTTAAGACGGATAATTCTTTCTTTAGGCAAACCGATTGTCTGATTCCACAGTTCAAAAGCTTCATCATCTTCCGGATGGATCGTTACAGACAATTTTTCGGGATCAAATCCAATCCATTTTTCATCTGTCAAAAACTCCCATGCCCATTCAATCGCTTCTTTCTTGAAATAATCCCCTATGGAAAAATTTCCAAGCATTTCAAAAAATGTATGATGCCTTGCTGTTTTTCCGACATTTTCAATGTCATTTGTCCGGATGGACTTTTGGGCATTGACGATTTTGGGATTCTCTGGAATCTCCCTGCCGTCGAAATATTTCTTCAGTGTTGCAACACCACTGTTGATCCATAGCAAAGAGGGATCGTCATGCGGAATAAGGGAAGCACTAGGCTCCACTTTATGTCCCTTCTCTTGAAAAAAATCCAAAAACATCTGTCTAATTTGTGAGCCAGTTAGTTTTTTCATGATTTGTCCTCCTTATACGAAATAAAAAAGCTCCTCCCCAGCCAGGGGCGAAGCTTAGACGCGGTACCACCCTGATTTAGCAAAGAATCATACTCTGCCATCTCTCAGGACCTTAACGCGGTGAACGGCAGGCTTTTAACTGCACTCCGGATTAGCTCATTATTACTCTTCATCTAGAATTTCTTTCAGCCGCGGAAATTCCTCTCTTCGGCAACAGTAAAGCTGTCGCTCAGATGGGCAGTAATAAGAATGGATCCTTCTTCGATTTTCAAGTATATTAGCTATTAGAAATTATAGGTAATAGAAAAATCTTTGTCAATCTTAAGTCTGTTTTACCTTAATAAAGTAATCGCGTGAATGAACAACAGCCACTTTAAAAATGGCTAAAAGAGGAACGGCGACGAGCATGCCGATTACCCCTCCCGCTTCTCCGCCTATAATTAAAGCGGCAATGATAAAGAGCGGATGAATATTAATTGATTTCCCAACTATATATGGTGAAAGGACATTCCCCTCCAATAATTGCAGCAAAACAATGATTCCGACTGACATCATAGCCAGTTTGACAGAACTAAGCAAAGCAAAAGCAGTGACAGGCACAGCCCCGATGACCGGGCCAAAATAAGGAATAATATTTGTAAAAGCAACAATAGATCCCATAATAACCGGATAATCCAATCCTATCATCCAAAATAAAAGACTAGAAATCGTTCCAATGATTAAACAAACAAGGAGTTGCCCCCGAATGTATCCACCAAGGGAAATATTGACCGCAGTAAGAAAGTCCTTTCCTTGTTTCCTCCATCGCTTCGGTGTCATATACCACGCAGCCTGTTTAATTAGATCAAGATCCTTTAATATGTAAAAAGAAATGAATGGAATGACAGCCAAAATAAAAATAAAGTTGAACAGCCCTTTGAAAATGGACATTATCTTTTCCAAAAATTTATTCAACCATTGTTCAAAATCATCAACACGTTCTTCGATTTGAGCTTGAATTCCATCCGGCCATCTCGAAGTCGATTCATGCAAGCCTTTCACAAGACCTTTGTAATGTTCTGCCAATTCAGGTATATGCTCTGAAAAATGACTAATTTGATCAATCAGAACGGGAATCCCCATATAAAGTGCATAGCCCATTCCACCAAAAAACAGCACATAAATAGAAAGAATCGCGACAATCCGATTGATGCCAAGCATCTCTATTCTTTCGACAATCGGGTAAAGCAGATAGGCAATAAAGCCACCAATAATAAATGGCAGCAGTCCAATACACACAATCGTGAAAACAGGCTTCCATAGGGGTTTTATCAACAAAAAGCAATAAAGAATAATAAATAACAATAACACAATTGCCAAATTGTATATTAAGCGATGCCGCTTTTGCTTCAACATGTTCCCTCCTACGATTAGTGTGTCATTTTTTATAAATTTTTAATCGAAAGGAAGAAAAAAACAGGAAGAATAAGCGTATCAAATGCACCTTGGCGTCTTTGCGCCTAGATTTTATCGAGCTCCGCTCGATAAATTTTGTATGAAAATTATTTCCGCTAGAAAGCAATACTTAAGTAAGCCCTCTATTCCTATTTTTTAAAAAGGGCTTTATCTGTTTTTTCTTTTATGGAATAACTTAAGCTGTTTGCTGTTCTGATTGAACGATGCTGTANATCAAATGCGCCTTGGCGTATTTGCGCCCAGATTTTATCGATCTTCACTCGATAAATTTTGTATGAAAATTATTTCCGCTAGAAAGCAATACTTAAGTAAGCCCTCTATTCCTATTTTTTAAAAAGGGCTTTATCTGTTTTTTCTTTTATGGAATAACTTAAGCTGTTTGCTGTTCTGATTGAACGATGCTGTAACCTTTCTTTTTAAGGTATTCAATCATTTTTAATTCTTTATTTTGCTGTTTTTGGTGAACGTAATCAGGGCCTAGTTCTTGATAAGGTTCACCAGTTTTTAAAACATTGTAAACGATAGTTAAAATCAAATGTGCAGATGCGACCTTTGCCTTATTTCTCCCTTGGCGTTTTGTGATTCTTTTTTGATGTGAGGAAATTCTATTATTCTGCCTAGTGGTTGCTAAAGCACACTGTACAGCTATTGTTCTCAAGCCTTTATTTCCGTGTGTGGTTTTACTTGTTTTTTTTTACCTGCACTCTCATAGTTACCTGGACTTACACCTGCCCATGAAGCTAAATGTTTTGCAGATTTAAATTCGGACATATCCACACCCATTTCAGCAATAAATACAGCGGAAGAATCTTTATTTACACCTGGTATAGTCTTGATTAATTCTATCTCCTTACGATAAGGGGTGAGTAGCTGTTCAATTTGTTCTTCTATATCATCAATGTTTTTTTCTAAATAAGTCATGTGCTCCCAATGGTAGCGCAACATATCCCGATGATGTCGGCGGATACGTCCATTTATCGCTTCAGTGATATCGTCGATGCTTGTTCTACTTCTTCCATCCACCATTTTTTCAAGATCTTTAGCTTCAATCTTTTCACCATTAATAATGGCTGCTAAGATACGCCTTCCGGAAACGCCAAAAATATCTGTAAATACGGAAGTCAATTTTATATTAGCATCTTGAAGAATTTTATGAATTCGATTGCGTTCAGAAGTACGGTGGCCAATCAGTTTTGATCGATAACGAGTAAGGTCACGCAAATCTCGAATATCCTCTGGTGGAACGAAGTTACCTTCAATAAGTCCACATCGCAGTAGTTGGGCAAGCCATTCTGCATCTTTTACATCTGTTTTTCGACCTGGAACATTTTTCACATGTTTTGCATTAGCGAGTATAAGATGAAAAGTACCCTCCAGTATGTTCCACACTGGTTTCCAATACACTCCGGTGCTTTCCATAACTACATCAGTCACCTTAAATGTAGCCAACCAATCGCTTAGTGACAAAAGCCCCTTTGTTGTAGTTTTAAATGTTTCAATTGCTTTCTGTGGTTTCTTATCTAAGGAACCATATAAAACACAAGCTACTACAGTTTCTTGATGTACATCTAGGCCTGCACATCGTTCAATCATTGCTTCCATAAAAGAATCACCTCGATAATAAATTAACAACAATACATATGACAGGAGATATGTTTTAAAATTTTTGTATACGTGCTCTATGCACAATAGACGGTTCTTCAATCTGCCATAACCAGTTTCCTCTACAGGGTACCTTGTTAAAAGGGCCACCAAAATTTTTTCAGCCTGGTTGTATTGTTGTTACATTCATTATTATCAGAATAATAAAGGGATAAACTCTCATAAGGTTAGAATCAGTTTTCATTCTAGACGGTGGCGACGAGAAACGTCGCCCGATTGTTTCCTTTGAAAATCTGTGGCATCCGCCGGAGGCTTTNAAAGGGCCACCAAAATTTTTTCAGCCTGGTTGTATTGTTGTTACATTCATTATTATCAGAATAATAAAGGGATAAACTCTCATAAGGTTAGAATCAGTTTTCATTCTAGACGGTGGCGACGAGAAACGTCGCCCGATTGTTTCCTCTGAAAATCTGTGGCATCCGCCGGAGGCTTTGACTATATTCAGCAGGGGTTTGAACCCCCACTGAATGGAATTACCAATATGCATTCATCTCACCACTTATAGAAGTGAAAGATTCCTGCTGAATGAAATTAAATGGAACAGATTCCAATTGCTTCATTAGAGGTTTTGTTTGTAAATTGTCCTTAATAGAATCATAGGAATATAAGTAATTCCCTAGCAGTCCCTTTCAATAACAACACATCAAATTATAGTTATCTAAGTTCTCCCTGTAAGCTTTCAGCTAACTGTTCTTGCAATGAAATTTTCCTGATCTTTCCGCTGGCTGTCATCGGAAACTCATCCATTAAAATAATTTTATCCGGCACTTTGTAATCTGAGATTTCATTTTTAATAAACTGAAGTAATCTCAGCTCACTCGTTTTTGAATCCGCTTTCAATTTAATGCACGCACAAGTTATTTCACCGAGCACAGTGTCTGGTAGCCCAACAACAGCTACTTCTAGGACATCAGGATGTTTGTAAAATACTTCCTCCACTTCCCTTGGATAAATATTATAGCCGCCCCGGATAATCATTTCTTTTTTTCTGCCGACTATACGAAGATTCCCTTCCGGGTCGATTGTTCCTAAATCTCCTGTGTAAAACCAGCCGTTTTCATCTAACGCTTCTTTCGTTTGTTCACGCATATGACAGTATCCTTTCATTACTCCAAAGCTGCGACAGGCAATTTCACCCACTTCTCCATTCATCACTTCATTTCGATTATCGTCGACTATCTTTATTTCTGCTCCCGGAAGTGCTTTTCCAACTGTTTCAGCCCGTACAAGATCACTATCGTCAAAGCTCGTCATCGTAAGCGTTGGTGAAGTTTCGCTTAATCCATAAGCAACCATTATTTCACACCCCATTGTATGCCGGATTCGTTTTACTATTTCAACGGGACATGGGGCAGCAGCTATAATTCCAGTTCTAAGTGAAGATAGATCATACTTTGAAAAATCTTCATGATTTAATTCAAGAATAAACATCGTTGGTACGCCATGTTTTACTGTTATTTTTTCAGACTCAATCAATTCCAACGATTTTTTAGCTTTATAATGATCCAGCAGAACCATGCGGGCACCAACAGATATTGTACTGAGAATACTTGGAACCATCCCAAATACATGGAAAACAGGAACTGCTACAAAAAACACATCTTCAGCGGTACATTCCATTTGTTCAGCAGTAATTACGGCGGTGTCGACTACATTTGCATGGGTCAGCATGGCCCCCTTTGGCGGACCTGTTGAACCCGAAGTATATAGGATCGAAAATACATCTTCTTTTGGAAGGATGATGGGAGGGGTAAAGTGACTTTCTTTTTTTTGCACGAGTTGTTCATAGCTTACAAACGCGTCTGTCGAATGTCTTACGGTAATTAATTCTTTAAGTGTATCCACTCCTTGGTAAGCTTTTGTAAACTGTTCAAGGTGGTTAACTCCATCAAACTCATTTGTCAAGAAAGCAGCTTTTGCTTCGGAGTTTCTTAAGATATATTCCACCTCATTTATACGATATCTTATATTAAAAGGAACAATCACTGCCCCCATATGAGCAACAGCAAAATAGATCACAATAAACTCATTCCAGTTCGGTAAGCAGACAGCTATTTTATCACCTTGTCTAATTCCCATTTCTTGGAGGGAAGCTGCCAAAGAATAAGATTGTTCTCTGAGATCTTTGTAAGACATTCTGCTATAGCCATCAAATAATACTTCGTGTCCCGGAGCTGTTTGACAGACGCTTTCAAGTAATTCGGAAACGGATAAATGACCCATTTTTTCCTTCATGTTTAAGAATCTCCTTTCCAATAGATGATTAAAGCGATTCCCAAATAGCCGCAATCCCTTGTCCTCCTCCAATACATAATGCGGAAGCACCAAACCTTTTATTTCTTTTTTTCAGTTCATATAATAAAGAGAGACTAATTCTGGCTCCGCTTGCCCCAAGGGGATGACCAAGAGCGATTGCACCGCCATTTACGTTTCCGTTTGTTGGATCAAAGTCCAATTCTTTTTGACAGGCTAAATATTGCGCACCAAATGCTTCATTAATTTCTATTAAGTCAAGATTCCCTATTTTTATATTTGCCTTTTCGAGTGCTTGAAGGATTGCCGGAACTGGACTGATCCCCATATATTTTGGCTCTACTCCCGATCGCTTCATTGCTTCTCGCGCTGTTTCTGCCGCTAAATCAATCGCTGTAATCTCACGGAAGGATCCGCAAAACGCTGTAAATGCAGTTCGTACTCCATCAAGTACAACAACTTCCTTGCTTCTCATTAGCTCCTCCTATTCTCTGATTGATTTTGAAATAAATTATTCATCACTAAAAGGCAATAACCCCTTTAATTTTCTTAAATTCCGACTATTCAAAAATATATTATCACTATTTTTTGGGAATTTGTACCTTGAATTTAAGTAATTAAGCAGTTACATTTCCGCAAAATTGCGGATAGGTAAGGTTCGATAGCTAAAATAACCTCTTTAAGATGGAGGTACTGTTTTAAAGGATGTTCAATTGACACACAAAAATATCCGGAGGATTTTTGCTGAAATCCCCCGGATATTTTATACGATATGACTTTTCATTCATTAAACCCTAACGCAGCCCTCGCATCTTGCGGAATGGAGACAGCTTTTGGAGCACCCTCTGCTTGAGAAGCCCAAGCTCTTATTTCATAGCCTGAAGCCACAATATTGTCTCCTTTTTTAAACACATGCTCCACTTTTATTACCTTGTTTTTCATTTCTACAATTTGTGAGTGAACCTCAACTTGATCTTCAAAAAACAAAGGACTCTTAAACTGGCAAAATGTTTCCACCAATGGAAGAATGATATCCTTTTCTTTTTGTAACTGCGAAACCGACATATACGCTTTATTAACTAGTTCATGTGTAGCTTGGTCCATCCACCGATAATAATTTGGGTAAAAAACGATCCCCGCTGCATCTGTGTCACCGAAAACTACTTTTATTGAATATACATTCTTCAACTTACACGCCATCCTTCCCAATACGATATCTCTTCCTCATTTCAGCAATATACATATACTACTAAAAAGTTATATTTTTCACAATTATTTAATACTACGTTTAACTGACGACTGACAAATAAATATGCAACGTCTGTACACTGAGAGAAGGAACCGAAAAATCAGATATTTAGCAAAAAAAATGGCCGATGACCTGTTCAGGAATACAGGGAAGCATAAAATGAACTTTGATAAGGCTGGCATCTCATCAATTGAGTTTCACCTTTTGCTGATAGTGCCAAACCACTTAAGGTGTTACATCCTTTAAAACAACAGTTCTTCTTGCTAGCGTAATTTATACATGTTGAAACCTTGCCCCCGCATACGCCATACAATACAATTTTTCATTTTTATAATGATAATCGATATATTCCCCGGGATTTTCAGTGTATCCCAAAAGCTCACTTTCTTTTAACTTAAAGCTTCCGCTTGTAAGGTTGCTTCCTAGAAAGGATGACTGTATGTTTTGGATGTGTCCGTTTGGATAAAGCTCCCACAACCTTTTATTCGATTGAGCATTCTTCTCATAAAAGATGCTATAACCGAAAATCGCCGTTTCTCTTTTAAAATAGGGAGATAATTTTTCCAATGGAAGATAGTCATTAAACAAGGAAAAATCATTGAATGATAAAACATCAATGACAACGTCGATTGATTGATGCTTAAAAGGCAGATCCAACTGGCTGTTGACGATATAAAGAACGTTTAATTTTGGATTGAAATGCTCGATTTTCCTTTTTAATTTCCTCAGCATCTCTACCTTATTTCCGCAAAACACATAAAGCGCACTCGGAGATAGAGAATATAGAAGCTTGGGCGGGAATACATATGTTTCTACATTTGTCTCCAATATCACTTTATTAGAATAATCATTTCTTAGCATCTTCTTGTAAATCCATTGATTTCCCTTTTCCAGCAAGCTGATAAAGCTTGGTGTGACTTCTTCAATCATTTGCTGATCATAAATATAATGTTCGTTCTGAGGCAACGTACTAAGGTTTGGAGTAACAATGATTCCATCTTTGATTGCCGCTTCATATCCGCAGGTGCAACGAAGGGAGCCCTTCAGTACATACTGATCTTTGATAAAAGCATCAGTGGCATGGAGAGCTTCCTGGCAATGCGGACAGTAAAACATCGATAAAAATAACAATGGCACACCAGTTTCTGCTGTTCTAACATTGATTTTGTGGACGGATTCAATTTTTTCATCCAACAACTGAAGAGACCGATTTATTTTTTCCTTTTCTTTAAGGAGATCCTGTTTCTTTTCTATCAATACTTTCAAATAGTAATCTATTTCCTGAATATCGACGAAATGGGTGACCCGTTTCAAAGACAGGACCTTATGAATTTCCTGCAAAGTAAATTGCAACCGCTTTAATTTGACGATTAATTCCATATCCGCTATACAGGTTGAGTCGAAAAAGTAATGGGCTCCTTCCTTTGTTGGGATCAACAAGCCCATCTCAATATAGTGGCGAACTGTATCAATTGTCACATTGAATTTTCTGGAGAACTCCCCAATTTTCATCTCAAAAACCTCTCTTTTCGAACAGGACCGGTAAGTTTAGTTATACAACAAACATGGGGTGGGCTCAATGTTTTATTCAAAACACACGAAATAGAAAGATTGACACGGTGTTTACCCAACAAATTAATATTTTTTGTAAGCGTTTCACAACTAGTGAAATTGGAGGAGATTTTAATGGCCGCATCTGCAGATCTTATTCTTTACAATGGCAGTATAAATACCATCGACAATGATAAAAGCCGCGCCGAGGCTCTTGCAATTACCGGCAGTGAAATACTGATCGTCGGCACGAATGAAGATGTAAAGGCATTTGAAGGTGATAATACTCAGCTCATCGACCTTAAAGGAAAAATGGTTCTGCCTGGATTTTTTGACAGCCATGCTCATGTGAGTATGGGGGGAGCGGAAGCACTCTTTACTGTCGATTTGAATGACTGCGAAAGTCAGCAGGAGGCGGCTGATGCTGTAAAAAAATATCTGGACGATAAGCCCGATATCGAAGTCATTATTGGCGTAGGCTGGGGGAACGCGATCGGTACAGGAAACGGTCCAAGAAAAGAAATTCTGGATAATATTGTTCCAACCGTTCCTGTTTGCCTGTATTCGGAAGATCACCATTCACTTTGGGTCAATTCAAAAGCATTGGAAATCGCAGGGATCGGGAAGGAAACCATCAATCCCAAAGGTGGAGTGATCGAACGGGATCCTGTAACAGGGGAAGCTTCAGGAACACTGCGCGAAAGTGCGATGAATCTCGTCACAAACAACATTCCTGAATATACAGTTGAGCAATATAAAGCAGGAATTTTATTCTACCAAAAAATAGCTGCTGCTTGTGGAATTACTTCTGTACATGAGCCGTTCATGAGAAACGGAAACGCCCTTGACGCATATAGTCAATTGGAGAAGGAAGGAAAATTGACAATAAGATATAGGAACTCTCTCTTTGTCGATCCGGAAAAAGGGAACGATCAAGTAGAAGAACTGATAGCTGAAAGAGAGAAACATAGTTCAGGAACCTACTTCCAAACGAATTCGGCAAAATTTTTTATAGACGGTGTCGTCGAAGGGGCAACCGCCTATCTCGAAGAACCCTATGAACATATCGATTCACACGGTGAGCTCGTGTGGGATACGCAAATCTACAAAGAAACAGTAGCCAGGCTGCATCAGGAAAGGTTTACAATCCATATTCATTCCATCGGGGATGCGTCCACAAGAATCGCATTAGACGGGCTTGAGTATGCGCAAATCAAGGAAGAACCATTCGATTCCCGCCATGCCATTACCCACCTGCAATTGGTCAACCCCGAAGACATCAGCAGAATGAAAAAGTTAAACGTAGTAGCAGTCCCTAATCCATACTGGTTTATGAAGGAGCCAAGCTACTATTTTGATATCGAAGAACCTTACCTTGGGAAGGAAAGGGCCGAAAGGCAATATCCGATGCAAAGCCTAATCGATGAAGAGATTGTAGCTGCTTCCGCCAGCGATTATCCAGTCACAATGAACTTTCATCCTTTAAACGCTATTCAGTTGGGCGTGACCCGAACCGAAATTGGAAAATCCGGTGATCATCTGATCAATAATCCGACAGAAAGAACTACCCTTGAAAACATGATCGAAAGTTTTACAATCAACGGTGCCTATTCTCTGAAGCTGGATCATCTGACGGGATCCATTGAAAAAGGCAAAAAAGCAGATATCATCGTCCTTGACCAAGACTTATTTAAAATGCCTGAAGCCAATATCCATCAGGCGAAAGTGTTACTGACTTTATTTGAAGGAAAAGAAGTGTACCGGGATAAAGAGTTCACAGTTGTACCTTCATGAGACGGCGAAAGGAGATGCTTTTAACAATGCGCAAACTAGGCATACTAACTATAACTCTCGTACTGATGGCTTCATTATTTTTGTCCGCCTGCGGCACAAATTCATCATCGGGAGCAGACAGTAAATCGAATGAAAAGATGCTGAATATTTTTAACTGGTCCGAATACCTGCCCGAATCCGTCATACAGAAATTTGAAAAAGAAACAGGAATCAAAGTGAATTACACCACATTTTCTTCCAACGAAGAAATGTATGCCAAGCTAAGCAGCGGAAACCTCGGATATGATATCGCTGTTCCCACATTGTTTTTTATTGAAATGTTAGCAAAAGAGGATATGCTTGAAAAAATCAATAAAGACAATATCCCTAACTTGAAGAATTTGGATCCTGATTTTACAGGAACATTTGCCGATCCGAATGATGAATTCACTGTTCCATATTTATGGGGGGCTGTTGTCATCGCCGTCAACAAGGAGATCGTCAAAAAAGGGGTAAAAGGATATGATGATTTATTCGATCCTGAGTTCAAAAACAGCCTTGTTATGCCGGAAGATAATCGCGCATCAATCGGCGCCATGCTGGCCATCAAAGGATATCCAATTAACAATACGGATGAAAAACAAATAGAAGAAGCTGGCGAGATGCTGAAAAAGCTAAAACCGAACATCAAAGCATTTGATGGCGACAATCCGAAAGGCCTGCTCATTACAGGAGAAGCAAAAGCAGGCATCATGTACAGTGCCGAAGCTGCGTTAGCGAAACGTGAAAATCCAAATATCGAAATCATTTTTCCAAAGGAAGCATCCTTCCTATGGCAGGATAATTTCGTAATTCCAAAAGGAGCACCACATAAAGAGAACGCAGAAAAGTTCATTGATTTTGTCCTAAGGCCGGAAATAAGCAAGGAAATTTCCGAAGCGTACCCATATGGCAACCCTAATAAAGAAGCAGTCAAGCTGCTTTCCAAGGAAATCCAAGAAGAAATGAGCATTCCGAAGGACTTCTTCGAACGCTCCGAATATGCGAGAGATGTTGGAGAAACTACGGTTTTATACGACAGGATTTGGACGGAAGTGAAACAATAAAAAGTAAGGAAGGCTCCGGACTTTGAGCTCGGAGCTTGTTCATTTAGTTTTAAGGGGCATCTTTTCTAAAGGAGTGCTCTCTATTAGTTTACCTGATAATGAGCGGTCCTCCGCTTGTGGGTTATACTTCTCACTTTCACGATTTGCTGCTCTCACTTTTAAGACCTACTGTCCGTTACTCCAGTTTTACTTTCCACCTTCAGGCCACTTTTTCAAATGACTAACCGTCTTGCAAGACCGATTCCCAAAACAAAATCCGCCGCCAAATCTCGGCTGCGGATTTTATCTTATAAATCTTTCTTTACTTCAACAATAGAGTCATCAATTATGGAAATCATTGTCCCAACTTCTTGTTTAGTGATGCAGAACGGAGGGGCGAATGCCAATGTATCCTGGCCGCCATAGACAATGCTTCTGCCCAGGAGCCCGCGGTCAAGCGCCTTGGCGACCACTTTTGTAGAAACTGGCTCTGAATACCTTTCTCCCGCCTCTAAATCTTTAAAGAATTCAATGGCGCCCAGCAGGCCGATTCCCCTGCGGTTACCCATGATTACATGCGTCTCTTCAAGATATTTAAGCCCTTTTTGCAGTTCTTCTCCCATGTTTCGGACATTTTCAACCATGTTCTCATTTTCAATGATTTCCAGGTTCTTTAATGCAACCGCACAGCACATCGGATGTCCGCTGTATGTGTATCCATGCCAGAAGTTGCCTTCGTAGTTTTCCATCAACTCATTTTTGATTTTGTCGGAAATGACCATTCCGCCAATCGGAGCATAGCCGCTTGAAATCCCTTTAGCCATACAGATGATGTCCGGAACCACTCCAAACAAATCCATTCCGAATTTCTCGCCTGTTCTTCCGAATCCACAAATGACTTCATCCGCAATGAACAAAATATCGTTTTCATCACAGATTTGACGGACTTCTTTAAAATAACCTTCCGGCGGCGGGTTGACGCCTCCTGATCCTTGGATCGGCTCAGAAATGAATGCAGCAATATTTTCTGCACCTTCTTTTTCAATCAAGTCTTTCAACGATTCGATGGATGAGTCGACATATAAAAAGCCCTGTGCCAAAGAGGTTGTGAACTCTCTGAACGGCTCAATTCCTGTCGCACTCGTCGCTCCCATCGCAACTCCGTGATAAGAAAGGCTGCGGGAAATAATTTTTGTTTTATTCGGCTGTCCCTTCACTTTCCAGTAATGGCGGACTGTTTTAAATGCGGTATCGTTTGATTCTGACCCACCGGATGTAAAGAAAGTCGTGTTCAGATTTCCAGGCGTCCATTCCGACACTTTTTTTGCCAGTTCGATGACAGGTTCATGGCTGTTCCCTGCGAATGTTGAGCTGAAAGCAAGCTTTGCCATTTGTTCTGCTGCTGCTTGGCCCAGCTCCGCCCTTCCATGACCGATGTTCACATTCCAGAGGGAAGATAAACTGTCAATCAACTTTCTGCCCCTGACATCTTTTAAATAGATTCCTTCTCCTTCTGTAAAAATAGCCCCTGGTCCGTTTTCCATATGCTGTTTAATGGAAGTGGACGGATGTAAAAAGTGCTTTTTATCCAGTTCAGTAAGTTCCTCAAATTTTAATTGTGCGTCATTCTTAATTTGCATAGCCACGTGGCATTCCTCCTATAAAATTTATTGAGCCTTTCTTTTTCTTACAAATTCAGGCACTGATGTGATCTTCGGGTTGTGGTCCTCCCTGATTGTTTTGATCAGGGAATAGGTAATAAGTAGTAATATTACAGTAAATGGAAGTGCTGTAACGAGAGATGCCGTCTGCAATCCTTGAAGGCCGCTGCTGATGATTAAAACCGCTACAATCGCCGACATGAGCACACCCCAGATCACTTTTACCAAAGTCGATGGATTCAGGTCACCGTTTGAAGTCATCATTCCTAGAATAAAGGTGGCCGAGTCTGCCGAAGTGACTAAGAATGTGACGATCAGCAAAATAAATACAATTGAAAGAGCAGTACTCATCGGGAAGTTCCCGAATGTGGCGAACAAAGCACTTGTCACATCAGCTTGAACGGCATCCGCAATATTGCCGCCTTGGAAAAGATCCATATGAATTGCAGTGCCTCCAAAAACTCCGATCCACATCGTAGCTATCAACGGAGGAACAATCAATACGCCGAAAATAAATTCCCGGATTGTTCTTCCCTGTGAAATCCTTGCGATGAATGCGCCGACAAATGGAGACCAGGCAATGACCCATGCCCAATAGGCGATCGTCCATTCTTTCGTCCAAGAGCTTCCTTGGTAGGGTGACAATGCCAAACTCATGCCGAAAAAGTTCTGGATATAGTCGCCGATTCCTAAAGTAAAACTTTCAAGTATAAATCTAGTCGGCCCCAATAGCAGGACGATAACGACCAATCCCAATGCCATACTTAAGTTTAATATGCTTAAAATTTTGATTCCCCTATCCAGGCCAGTGACCGCTGAAGTAAGGTACATTACCAGTAAAATAGCGGTGGTGATCAAGAGATTCGGGGTATTTTGTGGGATTGAAAATAAATAGTCCAGCCCGCCGTTGATTTGCAAAATCCCCATGCCCAATGAAGTAGCAACTCCCATCACCGTTGCAATGACAGCCAGTATATTGATCGTTTTCCGAATTCCGTTTTTGCCTTTTTTCCCGATCAACGGGTTCAATGTCGTACTGATTTCCGCTTTCTCACCCTTCCTGAACTGGAAATAGGCCAACACTAAACCGACAATGGTGAACACAGACCATTGATGTACACCCCAGTTGAAGAATGAATACTGCATGGCGACTCTTGCCGCTTCAGGGGACTTTCCCTCCATTGCCAACGGACTGTTGGCAAAATGGCTCATCGGCTCGGCAACTCCCCAAAAAACAAGCCCTGCACCAAATCCGGTGCTGAACAGCATGCCAATCCATGTGTAGAAGGAGTACTTTGGTTTTTCATCATTTTTTCCAAGCTTCAAGCTGCCGTATTTACTAAGAGCCAATCCAATAAGAAATACGACAATAAACAGTACGGCTAACAGGTAAAACCATCCAAAAGTATTCGTTGTGAATTCATATGCAGCATTTGCCGCCTTTGACAGGCCTGCCGGATCTACCGCTCCCCAAAGGACGGCTAAAAAAACGATGTTGGCTGAAATCCAAAAGGTACTATTCATAAAACTTGGCTTCGTTCTTTTCTTCATAGGATGCTCCCCACTTAGTTAGTATCAAATGCACCTTGGCGTATTTGCGCCCAGATTTTATCGAGCTCCGCTTGATAAATTTCCTCTGAAAATCTGTGGCATCCGCCGGAGGCTTTAACTTTATTCAGGCGGGGTTTGAACCCCACTGAAATGGAATACCAATATGCATTCATCTCACCAATTACAGAAGTGGGAGACTTCTGCTGAATGAAGTTAAATATCTATAACTGGGTTCGGACATTCTGAAGTTTGAAGCTGACCACTTTCGGTTCGGTCATGTCCTGTATGGCGAATTTGATGCCTTCCCGGCCTAATCCGGAGCCCTTAACGCCGCCAAACGGCATACCGTCAATCCGGTAATCACCGCTGTCATTGATCATGATACCTCCGACATTGAGCTGATGAATAGCGGAAAATGCTTTTTCAATATCCTTCGTAAAAATACCCGCATGAAGTCCAAAGTTAACATCGTTTGATCTTTTAATAGCCGATTGTAAATCCGGGACTGAATATAACAATACAACAGGTCCAAAAATCTCCTCACGGGCGATTGTACAGGCATCTGGAACATCTTCCAATACAGTCGGAGAATAGAACGCCCCCTCCCTTTTCCCCCCGACTAAAAGCTCTGCTCCCATGTCAATCGCTTCATTCACCCATGTTTCAATCCTGATAGCTTCCTTCTCATTGATCAGAGGCCCCATGTCCGTTGTCTCAAGGCTTTTGTCCCCATATTTGTATAGCGCCGTCTTTTGAAGGAAGGAAGATTTGAAATCGTCATAAACTTCTTCTTCAATGAGAATTCTTTGGACGCCAATGCAGTTTTGCCCTGCTGCAGAATACGCTCCTGATACGCATGCATCAACCGCTTCTTTGATATCGGCATCTTTTAAAACAATTGCCGGAGAATTGGACCCAAGCTCCATACTCAGTTTTTTCAATCCGGCTTTTCGCGCAATGCTTTCACCTGTTTCCAAGCCACCTGTAAAAGATATCATCCGCACACCCGGATGAGTGACAAGCACATCACCGACATCCCTGCCGCTCCCTGTCACAACAGATAGAATTGTTTCAGGAAGTCCTGCATAATCGAAAGCTTTTGCCAGTAAAAGAGCACTTAGCGGAGTCATTGTTGCCGGCTTAACGATAATCGCATTTCCTGAAGCAATGGCCGGACCAATTTTATGGGCAACCAGATTCAACGGATCGTTGAACGGAGTGATGGCGCCGATGACTCCGATCGGGAAACGGTAAAAATAGCCGACTCGGTTTTCTCCGTTTTCAGATTGATCGAATGGAATTGTTTCACCGTTGATCCGCCTCGCTTCTTCCGCGCTGAGCCTCAGCGTCTGGATACAGCGTTTCACCTCATTCCTTGCTTCATTTATCGTCTTGCTTCCTTCTTGAGAGATAGTCACTGCGTATGCTTCGCTTCTCTCTTTAATATAGTCCGCTGCTTTGTTGATAATGCTCATTCTGAGGTAAACGGGCATGTTTGCGGCTATTTTCGCTCCTTTTTTCGCTTCCTCTATCGCAAACAGCATATCTTCTGCAGTAGCCGCAGGGACTGTTGTAATAAGCGAATTATCTTGAGGGTTAAGAACCTCCGTCGTTCGGTCGCTCCCGACCCACTTACCGGCGAGGTACATTTCCCTACCCTTTACTTTTGTAGACAAGGTCATCACGCCTTTCAAGGTGTATTTATGAACCGTCTTTTTCAGCCAGAAAACGCATTGCTGTTTCAGCTAAAATAGAAACTCCCATTTCCAGGCAACGTTCATCAATATCAAAAATATTGGTGTGAAGGTCCCGTTTTTTTCGGTCTCCCAGCGAACAGCCTAAGAAAAACATGGCCCCCGGAACTTTTTGCGTCATATACCCGAAGTCTTCCCCACCCATTCCAAAAGGTTCTCTTACCACCTTTAATTCCGGATACAAATCTTTCGCCGCCTGTACTAATACTGTATTAACAGCAGGGTCATTTTTTAATGCAGGTTCGCCTCTTTCAACAGTGAAGGAACTGCTTCCGCCAAACGATTCGGTTATTTTAAAGACATTTTCAACTTCCTTGATCAGCTGCTCCCTCGCTTCGGGAGAGTACGTCCGGAGTGTGCCGGTGATGGATACTTCTTCCGGAATAATGTTGCTTGCTGTTCCGGTACTTATTTTCCCGATGCTGGCTGCCGCCGTATCAAGCGGAGAAATTCTCCTTGAAACCAATCCATAAAATGCCTGTAAAACAAAGCCAAGCATCCAAATCGGATCTTTTGTCATGTACGGATAACCGCCGTGCCCCCCTGACCCGATGATTTTCGCATGAAACACATCAACATTGGCCATGCTGTATCCGTCATTGACCTGAATCACACCGACAGGCTGCCAGGGGCAGACATGAAGAGCGATCACTTTTTCCACCCCATCCAGGATGCCTTCCTGGATCATCCTCGGAGCACCTGACAAACCTTCCTCATCCGTATCTTCTTCGGCAGGCTGGAATAAAAATTTCACCGTGCCTGATAATTTCCCTTCTCTGAATCTATCAGAAAAAATCTTGGCAATGCCGAGCAAAATCGTCGTATGGGCGTCATGACCACAAGCATGCATCACGCCCTCTCTTTTCGATCGAAAATCATGTTCGTTCTGCTCAACAATAGGCAATGCGTCCATATCAGCACGGATGGCTATGGTCGGTCTGCTTCCCGAAGAAAGCGTGCCGACAACACCAGTTTTGGCAACGTTTGTCTGAATAGCGACATTCCCAAGTTGTTCCAATTTACTTCTCACGAATTTCCCCGTCTCATATTCTTTAAAACTCAATTCAGGGTATTGATGAAGATGGCGACGCCATTCGCTTAATTCATTTGCTATCGCCCGAGCTTCTTCAATGATTGTCTGTTTATCCGTGATCATGTTTTAACCCCCGTCCCGCTGCTGCTCAAGTAAAATGAAGAGACTTCTTGTTATCTATCTGTATACCGATTCCTTCTTTTTCTGTTAAAAGTTTAAATGCCAGCAGGGCGATCGCTGTATCTTGGACTCCAGTCCCCGTCAAATCGCACACGGTGATTTCCTGCTCACTTACTCTTCCTGCTTTTCTACCAGAAGTCACTTCTCCCAATTCAATGACAAGTGCATCCTCTGAAATAAAACCTTGTTCAATAGAATGGTGCAGTTCACCAAGTCTTGCACATTGTGCTTTCGTGTCGCAGACAAAGCGGTCTGCCTTTTTTAGCACATCCGCTTCAAGTTCCTGCTTTTCTTCCGCGTCGGAACCCATGGCCGTAATATGAAGGCCCGGATGGAGCCAATCCGCTTTGATCAGAGGCTCAGTGGCAGGTGTAGTTGTCACTACAATATCACTGTTGCGAACAACGGTTTCGGCGTCTTCGGCAATTTGGATATCCGTACTCAAAATGTCTTCCATATCCGCCTGCAGTTTTTGGGCATTATCAAGAGAACGCCCGTAAACCAATACTTTTTCGAAATCACGGACCAATTCCAGCGCTTTCAATTGATACCTTGCCTGTGCACCTGTTCCGATGACCCCCACCGTTTGAACTTTTTCCTTCGCCATATGTTTTGCTGCAATGGCACCGGCGGCTGCCGTCCGGATCTCCGTCAAATAGCCGTTATCCAACAGCAGCGCTTTCGGCTCGCCAGTAACAGTGCTAATCAGCATCATCAACCCGTTTGCACTGGGTAGGCCCAGCTTGTAATTATTAAAGAAACCAGAAGAAACCTTCAAGGCAAACATGTTTTTACCAGGAATATAAGCTGTCTTTACATCCACTTCTCCATTATTTTCCTTTACATCCACTCTCATGATCGGGGGCATGATGACATCCTTTACAGCCAACTGAGTAAAAGCATCCTCGATGACAGGAATGATCTGCTTATCAAGCTCAATCATTTGCTTAATCTCTGATTCTGTAAAAATATACACTTCCCCACCTCCTAACTAATAATAGTTAAATCCAAATCTTCCTTAATAATTAATTCTCTTCTATAGTCGGCTAATACTTCACAGCCAGTTTCCGTTACCCGGAACGATTCACTGATTTCTATTCCATAGTCATCAAACCAAAGGCCCGGAATCATATGAAAAGTCATGTTCGGCTCAAGTACGGTCAAGTCTCCGCGCCTGATACTTGCTGTATGCTCACCCCAATCCGGTGGATAGTTCAAGCCCATCGAATAGCCAAGGCGCGATTCTTTTTCGATTCCGTATTTTTTAATGACATTATTCCAAGTACGCTCGACTTCTTCACAGGTAACTCCAGGTTTGACCGCTTCAAGCGCCGTATTCAACCCTTCAACAACAATTTGTGAAACATTGTAGGCTTCTTCACTCGGCTGGCCGATGGAAACCGTCCTTGCCAATGGAGAATGATAACGCTGATGGCAGCCTGCCAATTCAATAATGACCATTTCACCGTATTTGTACTGTCTATCCGTCCAAGTTAAATGCGGCGTTGAAGTATTTTCCCCTGATGGAAGCATCGGAACGATCGATGGATAATCGCCGCCGAATTCCGGCGTTCCGGAAACAAGATTTCTATAGATTTCCGCAACCACATCACACTCACGAACGCCTGCCGCAATATTTTCCACTGCTGCATCTATGCCTTTCTCAACTATTTTTGCAGCCCGCTTAATATACTCAATCTCCTGGTCCGACTTGATCAGCCGAACATGGTTAACGAGTAAACTGGCATCTTTGAACGTCGCATTTGGAAGACTTTGTTTCAGCTTTTCATAAGCGAGAGCCGAGAAATAGTAAGACTCCATTTCAAGCCCTATCCTGCGGCTCGATAGTCCAATTTCATGTAAAATATCCGCCACGAACTCCATGGGATGCTTTTCCGAATGCACATAGGATTCAGGATAAGGGATGATGCGTTCATCAAACAGCCAAGTCGTTGCCCTTGCACCGTTGGCATCCATATGCCTGCCAATCCAGATCGGCTGTTCTTCGTCAATGATGATAACAAGCAGTTGATCAACATAAAATGACCAGCCGTTGTACCCGGATAAGTAGTTCATATTCGCTGGGTTCGTGATGAGCAATACTTCGATACCTTTCTCCAACATTTTTTTCTTCGTCTGTTCCAGCCTGTGTTGATATTCTTCATAGCTGAATGGCAACATATAAAAGCCCCCTTTTTTGCAAGTGCTTACAATTTTAAATACATTATATTGAATAAATATTGTTAAAACATCGTCAAATTTGTATGAAATTAAATGGATAACTTTTATACAAATTGAAAAAGAAAGGTGGTTGCATAGGAGCGACAAGCGCTGGCAACCATCAAATGCGCCTTGGCGTATTTGCGCCCAGATTTTATCGAGCTTAAGCTCGATAAATTTCCTCTGAAAATCTGTGGCATCCGCCGGAGACTTTGACTTTATTCAGCCGGGGTTTGAACCCCCACTGAATGGAATAACAATATGAAAATTCACCTCATCACTTACAGAAGTGGAAGATTTCTGCTGAATGATATTAAAACACCACATCCTGTGGCGCCGGCCGTACTAGGACTTCCTGTCCGTCGGCAGGCTCAGACAGCGACGTCCTTTCGCTTCGCTTGCACTAGGACTTCCTGTCCGTCGGCAGGCTCAAGCAGCGACGTCCTTTCGCTTCGCTTGCACTAGCACATCCTTGTGCGTCGGAGGGCAAGATGGTGAAGCCATTTTTGACTTCATCACCTTGACCGAAGCGAACTCGAACTCGAGCCCCTGCCACCTGCAATCAGACAATAGAAAAGCGGAAGCGCTTTGATTTGCAACATGAAGACTTCCTGCGGAAAATACGAAAAAACAAGCGTCCCATGTTTCCATGTGAACACTTGCGGTTCATTTTTTTGTGCCTTACCGTGCCTATGCAAGTCTTATGTTTGGCTGAATTAACAGTTCCCTTGGAAAGTCAGCCAGCACTTCGCATCCGTTTTCTGTCACCCTGAATGATTCGCTGATTTCTATGCCAACATGGTCCAGCCATATTCCGGGAATCAGATGAAACGTCATATTTGGTTTTAAAATGGTGTAATCGCTCGGCCTGAGGCTGGCCGTATGCTCTCCCCAATCCGGAGGATAGTTGAGTCCAATGGAGTAGCCAAGCCGGGATTCCTTTTTAATTCCGCTTGTCTCTATGGATTTGCGCCAAAGCAGCTCCACTTCCTCACACGTTATTCCGGGCTTTATCGCATCTAATACAGAATTCAATCCCTCTACGACAACAGCAGCAATATACTGCAGCTGGTCGGTCGGTTTGCCGACTACAACAGTCCTAGCAAGCGGAGAGTGATACCGTTTATAGCATCCGGCCAGTTCTACGATGACCGGATCGCCCTCTTTAAAAGTTTCATCAGTCCACGTCAAATGGCAGGCAGATGTTTTCTCACCCGTCGGCAGAAGCGGGACAATCGACGGGTAATCTCCCCCAAAATCTTCAGTACCACTGATCTGGGCATGTGATATGGAGGCAACAACATCGCATTGGCGTACCCCTTCATTAATAGAGTTAACAGCTGCGCCCATTGCTTTTTCAGCAATTTTAGCTGCTCGTTTAATGTATTCAATTTCCTGATCGGATTTGATGATGCGGACCCAGTTCACCAAATTCGTTGTATCTTTTAAAGTTGCGTCCGGTAGGCCGCTTGTCAATTGAACATAATTTCTTGCTGTAAAATAATAGGCATCCATTTCTACACCGATTGTACGTTTATCCTGCTTTTTTTCTTTTAAAAAGTTACAGACGAAATCCATCGGATGCTTGATTGTTGATTGTACATAATCATCGTCATAAGGAATAATGTGAGCTTCGTCAAGCCATGAAGTGTGCTTTGCTGCGCTGGCATCCTGTCCCCGCCCAATCCAAAAAGGCTGCTCTTCATCAATAATAACTGCAAGCAGTTGATGAACATAAAAGGACCATGCGTTATAGCCGGTCAGGTAACTCATGTTTGCCGGATCCGTCACAAGCAGAACATCAATACCTTCCGCCACCATCCGCTGCTTTGTCTTTTCAAGCCTCTCCTTATACTCCATAATATTAAACGATAACAAATCAATCCCTTCTTTCATAACTTATTTTATTTAATACCCGTTCCGAAATCGTTTTAAAAATGTGTTTAGCCTTTCGGTCTTCGGGTTTTCCAATACCTGCTCAGGCGGGCCTTGCTCCACAACCTTTCCCTTATCGATAAAGACGACTCGGTCAGAAATCTCGCGGGCAAAGTCCATTTCATGCGTCACCAGGATCATCGTCATGTTCGTCGTATGCGCGATATCCTTGATGACATTCAGCACCTCGCCCACCAGCTCAGGATCAAGCGCTGATGTCACTTCGTCGAACAGCATCACCTTCGGCTCCATGACGAGTGCCCGGGCGATCGCCACCCGCTGCTGCTGTCCACCGGACAGCTGGATCGGGTATTTGTGCACCTGGTCTTTGAGCCCGACTTTTTCGAGCATCGCCAGCGCTCGCTCCTTCGCCTCCTGCTTCGGCATGCCGAGCACATGGACCGGCGCCTCCGTCACGTTCTTTAATATAGTCATATGCGGAAATAGGTTGTACTGTTGAAAAACCATGCCGATCTTTCCGCGGACCTTTCGCAGGTGTTTCTCGCTAGCAATGATGAGCTCCCCCTTGACCTCTTGATGCCAAAGCGGCTCCCCGTCCACTATGATCGTTCCGGACGTCGGCTCCTCCAGCGTCATGAGCATCCGGATGATCGTTGTCTTTCCCGAGCCACTCGGCCCGATGATGGTGATCTTCTCCCCCTGCTTGATGTCCAGGTCCAGCCCCTTCAAGACTTCAAAATCGCTGAACGATTTCCGGATACCCCGATAGCGGACAATCAGCCGGTCCGGTGCCGGCATCTCATTTACTTCTTCATAGATTGCATCCTGCATCGCTACCATCATGCGCTCACTCCTTTATTTGTTTGTTGTCTTCCGCGGCTTCTGTTGACCTTCCTCTCTACATGCTGCACTAGCAGCGACGACGGGTAGCTCAGCAGCAGGAACAGCAACCCCACGATGGTGATCGGCTCAAGATACCGCCACGTCTCCGAGCCGATGATCTTGGCGGTCTGCAACATCTCGACAACCAAAATCGCAGAGAGTAGCGGCGTTTCCTTGAACAGCACAATCAGATAGTTCCCGAGCATCGGTATGACCGGCGGAATCGCCTGCGGCAGGATGACCTTCATCCATGTGTGTGCCTTCGAGAAGTTCAACGCCGTGGCTGCCTCCCACTGACTTTTTGGAATCGAGTCGATCCCCGAGCGGTAGATCTCCGACACATAGGTGCTGTAATGGATGCCAAGGCCAAGTGCTCCTGTCATAAACGGGCTGAGCGAGAAGCCGATATACGGAATTTCCGGCAAAGCGTAAAATAGGAAGAACAATTGGACAAGTGGTGGCGTGCTCCGCACAAACTCGATGAAGCCGACCGTCAGCCACTTAAGCGGCTTAAAGCTGCTTCTCCGCAAAAGCGTAAGCACGAGGCCGAGCGTCAGAGCGATCAGATAGGCGGCAACGGTGGCACCCAGCGTAATCCACATCGCCTTGAAAATCCTTGGAAAAATCTCAATGGCAAAATTCCAGTCCCACGTCATCTGGCAGCCACCCCCTTCCCTGCCCGCTTCTCCAACCAGCGCGCACCGAAGATAAGCGGCAGCGCCAAGACGAAGTAAAGGAGAAGGAGCAGCGCGAAGATTTCCACCTGGTCCCCTGTATAGTTATCCTTTAGAATCCGGCCTTGGAAGGTCAAGTCAGCTAAGGTGACCAACGAGACGAGCGATGTTCCCTTCAGCAATTCGATCGCGTTGTTCCCGAATCCCGGCAGCATCAGGCGGAAAGCCTGCGGAAGGATGACGAGCCTCATGCGCTGCCAGCGGGTCATGTTAAGCGCAATGCCCGCTTCTGTCTGCCCGCCGGGCACCGACAGGATCGCTCCCCGGACAACCTCTGAGGCGTACGCCCCGTAATTCAGGCTCAAAGCCAGGACCCCTGCGGCAAACGGGGTAAGCTCCATTCCGAACGCAGGCAGAGCAAAAAAGAAGAAAAACATCTGTACAAGCAGGGACGTCCCCCTGAACAACTCCACCAAAGCGCCCATCGAAAAGCGGATAATCCAAAAGCGCGACACTCGGCCAAGGCCGGCGACAAACGCGAAAAGAAAGGCAAAAACGGCGGACAGTAGGAGCACTTGGATTGTCACACCCGCGCCGCGCAGCAATTCTGGCAAAAACATCATGTAAGTATCAATTGCTAACAACCCCCTTGCGTCTATGGGGCATTTGCTAAATTTTATTAAAGAAAATTAGGCAAATGCCCCATTTTATTATTTTGAACAACGGTCTTCTGTCGTTACATCATCCGGAAGGTTGTCCTCGCCAAACCCGAACTCTTTAAAGATTTCAAGAATTTTTCCGGAATCGATCAGCTTTTTCAATTCTGCATTGTATGCTTCCCTCAGCTCGTTGTCCTCTTTTCTGAACACCGCAGCACCGTAGCTCATGACGCTTTCTCCACTAATTTCAGGCTGTGTGAACGGCTTGGCCTCTTCCACCTTGGACTGGTCCGCTGATTCAACCGCTTCGCGGAGCGTCGCTTCCGTCATCACCGTCGCATCTACACGACCCGAGCTTACTGCAGCGATGTTGGAGGAAATGCTGTCTGCCGTTTCAATCTGACTATCTTTGACGCCAAGCCCTTTCAGGAACTCATGCTGGTTCGCTCCTGCCATGATGGACACCTTCACATCTGGGTTTTTGGCAATGTCTTCATAGCTGTGCAAGTTCTTCGGATTCCCTTTCTGGACAGCCATGCCTTCCCCATAGCGGATTTCCACGTCGCCAAATGCCGCTTCTGAACAGCGTTCAGGCCGAATGTCCATGCCTGCAGTGATGACATCAAAGCGTCCCGCCTGCAATGCCGGGATTAAGGAACCGAATTCCGTGACTTCCCCTTCGACTGTATTGATGCCCATTTCCTTGAAGACTGCTTTGGTAATTTCAGGTGCAACACCTGTCACATCTCCGTCAGATGTTTTATAGCCATACGGTTTTTCATTTGCTACACCAAGCTTCACCTTGCCTTCTTTCATAAGGCGATCAAGCGCAGACGTTTGCGCTTTTGAATCCCCGTCGTTTTTTCCTCCACTCGAACTCTCGCTGCTATTTCCGCAAGCGGTCAGCAATACCAATAAACCAACAATGAATATCATTGACCATTTTTTCATTTCAAGAACTCCCCCTTACAATGTTTATCCATTATTTTCCGAACAGCCTGTCTTACAAATCCTCCTTTCAAATAGCTAAAATTATGTAAGTGCTTACATTTTTTATTTATTATAATTATTCAATAAGTAAAAAACATTATTGAAACTGTATGAATTTTGATTACCTGTTTTTATACAATTTGATTACTTCGGCATAATGAACGTTTCACTCTCGGATTTCCATCGACCCTTCCTCCCTAAAAGTAAAAAACAAACCAGCCCCGGTTTTGGGGCTAGTTCGCTATGTCAAACGATTGATTTGTTGATCCATTCCTCGGTTTCCGCTGCTCCTCCAAATTTTTATACTGAAATCCAGCAAGAATACATCATCCGGATTCGTCAAAGAGAGATTGGTCAATGATTCGATCTTCCTTAGCCTGTATAAAAGCGATTGCCTGTGGAGGTTAAGGACGCGGGCCGCCTGGCTCACATTGCCGGCATTTTCATTATAGACAATGAAAGTGTTGATCAGGTCCATTTCCCTTTTTTCATCGTATTCTACCAAAGGTGAAATGGTAGCCGTTGTAATTTCCTGCACCTCTTCGTTCCTGCATAAGGTTAATATCAGCCTGCTGATCTTCGAGTTGTCGAAGTGATACCGCTTGCCAATCCCTTTTTGTTTTCTGCCCACTTCCAAAGCCGAAGCCGCTTTATGATAGCTTCTATAAAAAGACATGATCCCGTCCCGATGTTTTCCTATCCCCCATGAAACAAGGACGCCCGGAAGAAGCTTGTTCAATCTCCGGTCGACCAAATCAAGAAACTGGTTAACCGTTCCGTTTGAAGAGGATTGGGTAATAGATTCGTTTGTTTGTAAAAAAACAATCATCTTGTCACCTTCCTGGGCATACATTGTCTGGCGGCGAATGGATTGAGCCGCATCAGCCAACTCCATTTCAATATACGCCATCATATTTTCCAGCCAGGATTTCTTCGTCTGTATATTATTGTTCTGCTCTTGGTAAAACAGGGACTCCAAATTTTCGGGGTACCCAATCAGGCATTCATACGGCAAATCTACATCCAAGCCAAGGTCTTTGGCTTTTTCTCTAAGCAACTGTTCGGGAAGTTCCTCTTCTTTTATAAGAGTCTTGACAAATTCCTTTTGCAGCATATTTTTATTTTCAGCTATGGCATTTTCACTTGTAAACCATAATGCACATACCATGACCGCCTGTTCTATAAGATTGGCATCCCTCAGCTTCATCTTGTAGGAAGGCGGCGCCACGATAAAAAAGTCCCCCTGATTTTGCTCACTTGACTGGATTTTCATATGAAACAACTGGGCATCCATCGTCTCGGCTCGCTTCATTTTGGAGAAAATTGGATGATGTGATTCTTCCACATCCTCGCTCTTTTTCATATCATTCCACATCCGTCGGACATCCCTTATTTGAGCGGAACCTCCTGCCACATTCCCCCTGTTATTCATAACAAGTAGCGGCAGTCCCAGTTCCTTTTCAATGACAGAAACAATGGACAGAAAAGGCTTCTTAGTTAAAAACATCTCTATTAATTCCTGCTGCACTTCCTTCAGCCGGATCAACTCGTCCTGCTGCAGCCTGTTGATGGCGCTTGTCACTTCGTGAATGATATCGGCAAACCTGATTTCCCATGGCAAATCGATCATCACAAACTTGTTTTCTTCCGCAAAATCAATGATTTCTTCCGGAATCCTATAAATATAATGGCCGGTGGCGATAGCCAGCGCAGAAGCACCTGATTCGTAGACGTCTTTTACAAAATCAAAAAATAAATGGGGATCTGTATAGCAACCTATCCCCGTACTAAGAACCAGCTCGTTTTCACGAACAAAATTTTCAACAGGGCGCTCAATGACCGAAACCCATTCAACTGTTTTCTTTTGGAGCTCTTTTTTACCCGAAATGATTTTGGCTGTTTCAAAAATAGGAAACTTGAATACATCCTCCAAAGACAAGTTCAATATCCACCCACCCCTGTCTGATGAATCTCGTAGTCTTGCATAACTTTTGAAATAACAGAGAGATCAACGTTATTCCCCGTAATGATTGTCCCTACTTTGGACAATCCTGGCGGAAGCTTTTTCTGTAAAATCGCAGCAACTCCCGTAGCTGCTGCCCCTTCTACAATCATCCGGTGCTCGCCAGCCATGAACCCCATAGCTTCTGCTATTTCATCTTCGGAAACCAGAATTAGATCGTCAGCGTATTGCTTGACGCTTTCAAAAGTATATTCATTGTTCAATCCGATACCGCCAAGCAGGCTGTCTGCAAGAGTAGACTGCTCCTGTAAAACGACCGGCTTTCCTGCTTTGATGCTTTCATACATAACAGGTGACCGCTCCATTGAAACGCCGATCACTTGAATGGACGGATTGTAAGACTTCAACGCAAGTGCAACCCCTGCAAACAATCCTCCGCCAGACAATGGAATCACAACCGCTTCCAGGTCGGGAACCTCTTCCGCCATCTCGAGGCCAATAGTACCCTGGCCGGCTATAATATCAGGATCATCGAACGGCTTGATCACCGTCAGCCCTTGCCTTTCTTCAAGCTTACAGCAATATTTTTCAGCGTCGTCCTGGCTGTTGCCAACAATTTCAATATTTGCCCCCGCTCGCCGGATAGCATTCACCTTCGCTTTTGGAACCCTTGGTGAAATACAGACAGTGGCCCCGATTCCCAGCTTTTTGGCGACAAAGGCAACGGCTAGCCCATGGTTACCCGTTGAAAAAGTGGCGACCCCTCTCTTTTTTTCCTCGTTGGAAAGTTTTAATATTTTATTGGCAGCCCCTCTTACTTTAAAGGCACCGATTTCGTGATAGTTTTCGAGTTTGATAAAGACTTGTGAAGAATGGCTTTCTGATAAAGGAATAGAATGGATAAATGGAGTAGGCTTTACAATTTGATATACTCTTTTTCGTGCTTCAAAAATGTTTTTAAGAGACAGGCTGTTGATTGACTGACGTTCTTTTTTCTCTGCGTTGCGCAAAGAAATCCCCCCTTTTATTCCATAAAAATGAAAGCGCTATCTAAATAGTATCATATTTTTCCCTCAACTTTTCTGAAAACAAAAGATGTTTATTCTATAACCGCAGAAAGGATAAACAAAAAAAAATCGTAAAAGATTTTATCGTCCGATTAATAAACACTTCCATTCACTTCAATTAAATATCATAAACCATTATATTTTTTTGAAAAAACACCATACAATTATCACCTTGTATGAACTTTAATTTGCTAATTTATACAATTTGTATGAGAATTGCATTTTCGTTTCCGCAATGTATCTGAAGTCAATTCCGTAATTTTTCAGCCCACCAAAGTAGATTTTAACCAAGAGTAATATATGTTTATTCTAAATGAACCAATCAAACAGCAAAAAAAAGCCACTCACCTCGAAAATTAAGGTAAGTAGCTTTTAAGACGTTGTTACATAATACTTTTAAGTGTTGAATTTTTTTTAAGCCCCTGTTTGGAAAATCCCTCATGAGAATAATCTTTTCTCGCAATAGAGATATCCATATATCCGTATACGATATTAATGGCAGGCACAAGAAAAGCGAAGAAGATGAATGGGATAAAGTCCATTGGACTAACGCCCAACACCTGGGAAGCGAAAACTGATGTTACACTCCAAGGAATCAGGTTAATACCGACCGTTCCAGCTGCTTCCACACATCTGGAAAGATTTTTTGTGTCCAGACCCCGTTCTTTATATTTATCCCTGAAAGTTCTAGCTGGAAGGATGATCGACAAATATTGTTCTCCGCTTGCCAATCCAACTAAGAAAGTTGAGGCAATGGTCGATAAAATCAGCGAACCAGTACTCTTAATTTTACTTGCCACCGTCTCAATAATTCGTTTGAATGCTCCAGTTCCGTCCAGTATTCCGCCCAAGCCTGTCGCCAAAACAACAAGGCCGATCGTAGGCAGCATTGAGGTGATTCCTCCTCGGTTGAGCAATGAATCGATTGTTTCAACTCCGGAATCAACTTTGTAGCCATCCGTCATTACATTTACGATTTGGGTGATATTGCTTCCTTGCACGAACAAGGCTGCCAAGGCTCCCAACGCGATGATGAAAATGAGCGAAGGAACAGCAGGAAGCCGTTTAAAAACAATATACAAAGTAAGCAATGGCAAAATTAAAAGCAGCGGGTTGATGAGAAACAACTTGTCCAGCCCCTGCATGATCTCTTGAACTTTCCCATCTGATGCAGCTCCGGTGGAGTAATTCAGACCAACCACCCAATAGAGGATGAGAGAAATGGCAAATGCCGGAATCGTATCCCACAGCATATGGCGGATATGACTGAATAAATCTGTATCTGCCATGACCGGTGCAATATTGGTTGTATCTGATAACGGTGAAAGCTTGTCTCCCAAAAAGGCACCGGATATGACCGCTCCGGCAACAATAGGTGCTGGAAATCCTAGGCCTGAACCGATGGCCATTAGGGCAAGTCCAACTGTTGCGAGAGAAGTGAATGAGCTTCCAAGCGTCATGGAAACAATTCCTGTGATAAGAGCGACTGCCGGAAGAAAAATTTTCGGGCTAAGTATTCCGAGGCCATAGTAAATGATGGTTGGAATCACGCCGCTTAAAATCCATGTACCTACGATGACACCGATAAGGAAAAGGATGAAAATGGCAGGCAAGGCCCTGGCGACCCCCTGAGCAATGAATTTCTCCAATTCTGCCCATTTAAATCCTGCCATCAACCCGACAATCGCGCTTGCCACGATACCGCCCAATAAAGGAATGAACATGCCTGCATCCCATTTGAAGATGGTCAGCGCTGCCAAAATGGTGAGAATCACAATCGGAGCCACAGCATAATATATGTTTAATTGTTTTTGAGAACTCATGAAGAATGAAGACCTCCGTATTTTAATGAAACGAATGAGCTGATCTATCTATTATACACTTCATTCGTCTCTTTAAGTTCAATTGATATCTTTCCAAAATCTTCACTATTTTTCAATGATCATGACAGAAGAAACAGCGTTCCCAACCTTTTTATCATTCTGAACCAATTCCGCCGTCAGATAGGCCACTTTTCTGCCCAATCTTTCAACAGATGCATAAACTTCTACTGTTCCTGGAAAAACCGGGCGGTGAAAAGTTGTGTGCAGATCAATAGACGCAAATGTTTGGTTTTCTTTCAACTGCGATGAAATGGCATATGCCATCATGATGTCAGCCGCTGAAGCAAGGTATCCGCCCATTGTGACACCAAGCCCATTAAGGAATTTCTCATCTACCTCCCAAATTCCTTTTGATTTTCCATCCTTTGCATGAACAGGCTGGATTTGCAAGGTAAGATCACAATTTGGAGGAGTGGCCCCATTATTGGCCACCTCCATAAGATCAATCGTTTCATATTTGTTCATATGTTCAGCTCCTCTTCCCTGTTAAAAAAAGCATCAAATTAGCTTGTCGCCCCTAAACGCCCGTCTTCCACATTTCAGCTCAGTCTGTACATCGATGAACAGGCGTTTTCGCTTTTCTTTTATGTTTACGCTTTCAATATTACTCTTTTATGTTCCACTTCGGCCTGCGTCCCCTAGAAAAGAAACTATTACGGGTTTGCTGGCCCTCAATCGTCTTTTGACACTTCCTATTTGCGGCCTCCACTGTTGTGATGCAGTCAAGGGCTGCCTGATTAAAAATTTCAAGCAGAGAACGGTAAATTTCTTTCGTTTTGAGCAAGACCCGCTCTTTATTCGGCCCATAAAGTTCGTCAGCAACCTGGATCAAGCCGCCGGCATTGACGATATAATCGGGTGCATATAGAATTCCTTTTCCGTTTAGTACATTTGCATGGCGGAGGTCTTTGAGCTGGTTATTGGCTGATCCGACAACAGCCTTCACCTTTAACTTAGGAATGGTTTTATCATTGATAATACCACCCATCGCACACGGAACAAATATATCCGCTTGTACGCTGTAAATGTCATCACTTTTTACAATGGTCACTGAACCGCCAAGCTCTTCTGATTTTTGCTTAATGGAATTGAGGACATTTTCATGTATATCCGTTACAAATAAATCGGCGCCGGCTTTTAAGAGCTGTTCCGCTACTTTATACCCTACTTTTCCCAGCCCTTGAATAGCATATGTTTTACCTGAAAGGCTATCGCTTCCAAATAAATACTGGTTTGTAGCCTTCAGTGCATAAATGACTCCCTGGGCGGTCGGAATCGACGAGTCGCCGCTTCCACCATACTGCTCAGGAATTCCGTTAATGAAATTCGTCTCTTTCTGTGCATGGACAAAATCATCCATCGTGGTCCCCATGTCAGTACCTGTGTAAAATCGTCCATTCAGTGATTCCACAAATTGACCAAATGCACGGAACAATGCCGGAGATTTATCCTTTTCTGGATCTCCAATAATGACCGCCTTCCCGCCGCCGAAATCGATATCGGCGGCTGCGCATTTATACGTCATTCCTTCTGACAGGCGAAGCACATCTTCCAGAGCTTCATCCACATTTTTATAGGGATACATGCGAGTTCCACCTAAAGCGGGGCCTAGGGTTGTATCGTGGATAGCAATGATAGCTTGCAGGCCGGATACCGGATCATTACAGAACACAATCTGCTCGTGATTCGCTATTTTTTGAAAAACGTCCTCATTACCAATTTTTGATGACTTTTCAAGCTGTTTTGCCATTTCTTTTTCCTCCATTCAATCTTATCAGACAAGCTCCAGCATTAATTTTTTGGGATCTTCAATCAAGGATTTAAATCGGTTTGTAAAAGCAATTGCTGTTCCACCGTCGGCGACACGATGGTCAAACGTCATTGTCACGTTCATCATGGAACGAATCACGATTTCATCGTGCTCATTGACGACAGGCATCTTTTTCGTTTTATGGAATGCCATAAGCCCTGTTTCAGGATAATTGATGATCGGTGTTGCGCCAATGCTTCCCATTGGACCAACGTTGCTGATTGTAAAAGTGCTGCCTGTGATTTCACGCACTGCCAGCTTGTTCTCTTTTGCCTTTTGTGTCAATTCCTTCATTTCTTGATGGATGGCACGTAAGGATTTCTTATCCGCATCACGAATAACCGGAACGATCAGGCCTTCTTCCGCATCCGCTGCGATTCCCATATGAACCGACTTTTCAAGACGGATTACTTCGTTCTCTTCGTCTAATTTGGCATTAAAAATAGGATAATCTTTTAACGCGATAGCCAGCGTTTTGATAAAGAATGCTGCAACAGAAATGTTTTCATCCATTGCTTTCAGCTCTTTGCGGAAATTAAGAAGCTCAGTCATGTCAATCTCTTCATAATGGCAGACATGCGGGATAGTAAAGAGTGACTGGCTCATTTTCATCGCAATTTGCTTGCGGCGGCCTTTAAATGGAATCGTATCAAATGACCCTTCAGGTCGACTTACTGTTGACCGTCTTTCAACAATCGGCATTTCCGTATGTGCGGCGGCTGCTTTTGTTGTCTGGCCATTATCTCTTGCTTCCACATAGCGAAGAACGTCTTCAACTGTGATTCGGCCGGCACGTCCCGTTCCTTCAACAACTGTGATATCAACGTCATTTTCCCTGGCAACCTTCCTTGTGTATGGAGCTGCTTTTACCCTATTGGATAGCGGATCACCCTTTTTCCTTTCCATGATCATCGATTTTTGTAGCGGCGCATCCGGCGCAACGGTTGTTGCAGCTTCCTCCTTTGCAGGAGCCGGATCTGTACTTTGCTGTTCTGAGGCGATGGTCAAAATGGTTGTGCCGACAGAAATCGTTTTTCCTGTATCAACCAGAATCTCTTTGACAGTGCCATTTGCCGGCGATGTCAGTTCAGCCACCATCTTCTCCGTCTGGACCTCTACAAGTGGCTGGTCAACACTGACATTGTCCCCTGCTTTCACTAGGTACGATATGATATCCCCTTCCGTCATCCCTTCACCGATATCATGCAATTTTACTTCGATCATTCAAATCCCTCCTTAAAAATTGATGACTTTGTCAATCGCTTCCTTGACACGTGCAGGGGTAGGTAAATAATGTTCTTCCAAAGCCCAGAACGGAACATGGACATCCGCTCCAGTGACTCGTTCAATCGGAGCTTTCATATATAAAAAAGATGTATCATTGATGATTGAAACAATATCATTTCCGAGTCCGCCCGTTCCGTGCGCTTCATGAACAATGACGCAGCGCCCTGTCTTTTGGACCGATTCGGCGATGATCTCTTTATCAATCGGATATAAAGTCCTCAAATCGATTACATCGCAGGTAACGCCTGTTTTCTCCGCATCTTCCGCAGCTTTCATGGCGACCGGAATCATCGCTCCCCAAGAGATAATCGTGACATCCTGCCCTTCTTTTAACCGATCTCCTTTTCCGATTTCCACGGTATATTTTCCTTGCGGTACCTCTCCCCTTACCGAGCGGTAAAGGCGAAGAGATTCCAGAAACAGAACCGGGTCCGGATCTTCAATCGCCGATATGAGCAACCCCTTGGCGTCATATGGATTGGACGGGCAAACCACTTTGATTCCGGGCATATGGGTAAATAAAGCTTCCACACTGTCCGAATGGATTTCCGGGGCGCGGACACCTGCTCCATATGGTGCACGGATTACCATTGGTACTGTAAATTCTCCCATCGAGCGATAGCGCATACGCGTTGCGTGAGTCATGATCTGTTCATAGGCTGGGTAAACGAAGCCTAAAAACTGGATTTCAGCTACCGGCTTCATCCCATACATCGCCATTCCGATAGATGTACCGATGATTCCTGCCTCACTCAATGGAGTATCAATGACCCTTTCTTCGCCAAATTCCACTTGAAGTCCATCCGTCGCTCTGAACACCCCTCCGTTTTTTCCAACATCTTCCCCCAAAACAAGTACTTTCTCATTTTCTTTCAGCATCGTTCGCAGCCCGTCCGTAACTGCTTGGATCAATGTCATTTGTTTCGTCGAAGTTGCAAGCATTCTAATTCTCACCTCTCAAATGTTTCAGATATTTTTGTTTATGTTCTGCAATGGGCCATGGCGCCTGTTCAAATATGTGGTCATAAAGATCGTTAACATCCGGAGCAGCCATCGTTTCCATCACTTTTACGGCCGCTTCAATTTCTTCCGTAGCCTCTTCTTCAATTTTTTGGGCCCAAGCGTCGTCCCAATAGTCATTTTTCTTCATGAAAAGCTCAAGCCGCGTGACCGGGTCGTACTCTCTCCTATCTTCACTCTCCTGTTGATTGCGGTATTTCTTTGGATCGTCCGCTGTGGTGTGGGCACCGTATCTCCATGTAACCGCTTCAATTAGAGTTGGACCTTCGCCGCTTCGCGCTCGCTCCAATGCTTTTTTCGTCTCAAAGTAAACAATGAAAATATCATTCCCATCAATGCGGACACCCGGCATATCATAAGCTACTGATTTTTGGGCAATCGTTTTTGAATTCATCTGCTTTTCAATAGGAACAGAAATCGCATAACCATTGTTCTGATTAAAAAATACAACCGGCGCTTTGAATACGCTTGCAAAATTCATCCCCTCATGAAAATCTCCCTCTGATGTAGCTCCGTCACCGAAATAGGCAATCGATGCTGTAGTATGGCCTTGAAACTTCGCTGCCATGGCTGCACCAGCTGCAAGAGGAAGCTGTGTAGCAATTGGAACAGACGGCGGAAGAATTTTCTTTCCTTTCGGTGGTACGTTCCCCTCAATGCGACCATTCCAGTTGGATAAAATATTGTAAGACTGGCCAAAAGTGATAATTGCTGCATGATCTCTGTAAGTGGGAAACATCCAATCCTTGTCACCAAGAGCTAAAGCGCTTCCAACTTGTGCCGCTTCTTGCCCTTCAAAAGGCGGATAAGTGCCTAAACGTCCCTGGCGCTGAAGATTGACCGCTTTTCTGTCAAACAATCGCATCGTCTTAAGCTGACGGTAAAACCGTTGAACCATTTCCTCCGTCATCTCACTTTTATACGTGTCATCTACAAGATTTCCTTTATAATCCACAATCTGAAGCATGGGAAACTGTAATTCTGCGTCAAATTGCCTTGTCTCCGTTATTGTCATTGTCCACCGCTCCTTTACTCATTTTTAGAGCATTTTATCAAATGCGCCTTGGCGTATTTGCGCCCAGATTTTATCGAGCTTGGCTCGACAAATTCCCTCTGAAAATCTGTGGCATCCGCCGGAGGCTTTAACTTTATTCAACCGTGCTTTGAAGCCCCATGAATGGAATACCAATATGCATTCAACTTACCACTTACAGAAGTAGGAGACTCCAGCTGAATGAAGTTAAAAATCTCTTTATTAATTGTCAGCTTAATATAAATGAAAAGTCCGTGCAAACACACGCTTCAACGCGTTTTTTCTTTATAGCATCAACCTTTTAATCTGCTAAAGTGAGTGTTTTGATCTGGATTTTTCGGACAGAAGGTTAATCAGACGAATGAGGATGGATATAAGAGGGCCGCCGGAGGGAGAGCAAATTGAAGATTTATGAGCGAAATGGATTGGATTAAAAAAGCTGAACGAACGGTACCAAAAAAAGGTTACCTCCTTCACGCTTTGCGAGTTGGTAACCTTTTTTATCTGATTATCCTAAACTAATTTCACTTATCAACTTCGATTAATGAATTGAAAAGTTGTATGTCGTTTTTAGCCTATTGCAGCTTCTTCGTTGTTTACTTCTATGGGATTACTTCCTGTATTTAGTTAATTTAGTAATATCCCCATACTTGAGATAGCAGCCCGGTCCAAATCATACACAATCCGGAAACTGATTTCACTGCCACCCTAACTGTGATATTTCCCTAATATTCTTGCCTTTTTTGTAGTACCTTCTTTTTATTACAGTTTGTATGGGTTTCAGCTATGGCTTTGACAGCCTCCCTAAGATTAATATAATGGTACCTTCCATTTATCTTTGACTTCATAATAACGGGTCGCGGAAATAAGGTGTAACGTTAATTCTTTAGGTATTTCATTAACACCATAAGAAAAAAGAGTGGTTGTTCCCAAGTCATTTATATCATTAGAAATACCTCCGCTTTGAAAAGTAGGGTATGCCTTTCCTTTATCGTCCACTAAGACCCAATCTGCTAAATCAGAACCTGTCACTTCTCTGTAACCTTCGATCTCAATTTGAAACTCAGCTTTCTTTAATTTTACTTTTTTAATCGTCATAAAGTTCCCTTCGTATTCAAATGAGACAGGTTTCTTCTTCAACTCTTTCGGCTTCATTGTAATAGAAAAATCTGACGGCTCTGTTTTATATATTCCATCTAATACAAAAGTGAGCTCATGATCATTTTCTATTGGGATAAATGAATCGTTCCAAGCGACATGACCGATGTCTCCCAGGAATTGTCCGGAAGCTTGTAAAAGGCCCAATTCATTATCAGGACCATTGGGAAATGTAACTTTATTATAAACGGTTTTCATCTCCTCATTTTCGATATGATATTTAATATCGTTTCCATAACTATTTTGCATATCATTTGCTATTTCTTTTCCATATTGCTTTTCAAGCTTTCCAATGTTTTTCTCTAATTTTATTTTTTCTTCCTTTGTAAAATCCGTTTCGTACAATAACTCAAAAGAAGAAGGTGTAAATCGAACTTTCTGCATGTCGATCATGACGCCATGCTGATTCGTTTTAACATTTTGAAATGGTACAGTTTTTGTCGCTTTAAGACTTTCTTTTAAATCAACAGGGACGTCCAGCTTCCAGCTACCCTGTTTTCCATTTAATCTAGTTAAATTAAAATTGACAATAATGCTATCCAATTCTTGATGTTCGCTTAATGAAAATTCGATTAACCCATAATCGGTTGCATTTGTTAAAGCCATGTCCGTAAGTTCTAGGGGATTACCAAGAGAATCTGTTGCTCCTACTTCGTTTCCTTTATCTAATAAACTTAAATCGATGTTTTGTGATTTTCCATTTTTATTGAGGATTTCATAGGAAAGAGCAACCCGAGAAGAATCTGCGACAACATCTTCAATTTTAAATGTAATCCCTTTATCGGTTACTTCACGATCGACACGTTCCGAAAATCCTGCTTCCGTCGCCATTCTTAACCCTTCATCAACACGCTCGGTTGCGAACAATCCACCAATCCATTGAGCAAGAGTCGGATTTACTGTAACAGTTAGACCAACTGCTAATACAAGACCTGCTGCTAAAAGTGCTATGGGTTTCCAATAAGCCCTTTTCCGTAGAAATGATTTCTTTTCATATGGTCTAATCTGCTCAAGAACAAGTGAATCAAAATCATCCGGTAATGTTGGTGTTTGCAATGTTTCTTTTATAAATTGGTGTTCCTCCATGAGTGCTTTAACGACACGTTTGCATTCGATGCATCCTTCCAGATGGTCGTCTATATTAACAGATTCATGCCCAGTTACTAAATCATCTACATAAAGTGAAAGTTCATCTACAGTTGGACACTTCATTAAAATAGCCCCCTTCCCGTTTAATTGTATTTCTCATTTTTTTCTTAGCGCGATGAAGTTTATTGCGAACGGTTGAAACAGGCACATCAACAAGTTCGCTGATCTCTTCATAGCTCAACTCATTGACATATCGTAATAGGATAATCATCCGTTCATCCTCTGGCAAAGTATCCATTAGCAACTCTAACTGCTTGTTTTTCTCCTTTTTTAGAAAAATAACTTCTGGATGTTCGAGGTTCTTCTCCATTGATTCTTCAGTCATCCTAACCTCTATGTGACGTTTCTTTCGAAATTCATCCATACAATGATTGATTGCCACGCGATAAATCCAACTGGCAAACGACCCTCTGTTATCATATTTACCAAGCTGGTAATACACTTTGATCAACGCTTCTTGTACTAAATCTTGTGCATCATGCGGATTTCTCGTCATTCCCAGAATCGTGGCATATAACTGATTTTTATATTTATTAATAATGTGTGAGTAGGCCTGTTTGTTTCCAGATAGCACTTCTTGGACCCACTGAATTTCCTCTTGCATTGTGACCTCCTGCCTCAAACGACCATGCGCATGCCGCGTTTTTATGTTTCAACTAATATAACGAGTATAAGCTTCGAATAATTTCACTTATTGGAGAAGTTTTTTAAGAAAGTACTAAACAGGAGTTAATGGGTCTAATAGACGTCGTTTGTTATAGCTTCTATGCATAATTGTTTTTAACAAAGCTGGATGTTTAATATGCGCCCATCAATTCTTTGTCAAAACCTACAAAAAGAACAATTAATCTGTAAAATTAAAGACAAGTAAATGTTCCTTATCCAAAGGAAAAAAGGATCCATCCCAAGACGATGCGTACAAACCGAAGTTATGTTACAAAGCAATACACAATAAACAAAAAAACAGGCCCATAGTATACAGCCAATCTTTCTGCAATAATTGATGATACAAACTTCAATAAAATTAAATCGTAACCTTGACAATATTCAAAGGGAATATATGAAATTATCTAAATAGGAACTAACTTGCAGAAAATAATTCAAAATGGATAGCCAATCATTTTAAAAAGTTTAAGTAGGTGATACATTAGTTGTATCACTACTTCTTCAATTAATGGGCAGTTATTATGAACAAAACGTATTCCAATAAAAAGGTACTTAATGAAATAACTTGAATAACCGTTAATATTCTATACAGTCATTAATTAAAGGTGGTAAATATGAAAAAATTATTTGGGACCCTGATATTAATTTTGTTAGTCGGCTCACTAGGTGCCTGTAGTAATAACAATTCTAATACAATGATTTCAGCTGCTAATGTAAACGAAAGAGAAGAAACTATACTTTCCACTATTACTAGCGAATCGTTTTTATTTGATTTCAATAATACGGAATACAAGGAAGTAGCAGTATGGGTGGAAAAATATGAATCTGGTAAATTGGTTGACGATCAACTAGGCTATATGACGACACAGGTAGATAAAAAGGGGTCAATTATTTTAGCAACTGCAAAAGCAAGTGATAATGAAAAGCAGCAAACATTTCATATTGGGGTTGGCGATCAAGATGGGACATCCTCTGCCAGTGTCTTAGATAAAAAACCAAAAGACGCAGATGCTATGTCAATTGTGTACAGTGGATTGCCAGAAGAAAAAACATTAGATGGCGGAGAAATCTTGTTGGCAAATATTGCTTATTCCAATAATGAATTTGGAACAAGCTCAATTTCTAATCAGTTTTATGAAGATCCAGAGGCCCATATGGATGAACTAAACGAATACAACGTCGTTTATCTGTTTAAAGCTAAATTTATGAAATAGCGATTTTATATGATAATGATTCAATTGAACGAGCGATTTAGTTGAACAAGCATATGGGATTTTGTTGTGTGGGGTAAAATTTCGATGTTGTAGTAGTTGTGGTGGTCATTGTAGTACAAGTAAGGATAGGTTGAGCCCGTTTTATTAAGCTCACCTATCCTTCAGTTTTTAGCCCATTTAATTTATGACAACTTATTGAACCTCTCGCCACTTAACAACCTTACGGTCTGTTTGAAGTGGGAGATTCCTAAGAACACCTTCGTAACTGAAAGTTTTGACTAGGCTATCCCCGTAGTTCCTACGGTTAGAAGTCTTATAGCTTCGTTTCTAAGGTTTTGTCCTGCGTTAATATCCCTATCGTGATGTGTGCCACAAGATGGACAGACCATTCACGAAGATTTAGATTCTTAACGTCTTTATTTTGGTAACCACAACATGAACATAGTTGTGAACTTGCGAATGTCTTTGACACAGCCTGAATGAAGTTAAAATCTGTCCATTGAAAAATCAGAGATGTCCTGTTCGCTCTTTCCATCCACTGCCAGTTGGCTCAGTATTTCTCCGACGGCACTGGCAAATTTGAAACCATGCCCGGAAAAGCCGCAGGCAAAGATGACATGATTCAGTTCTGGATGCCTGTCAATGATAAAGTCGCTGTCAGACGAATTTGTGTAGACGCATGTTTTTCCGAGTTTCAGTGGCAGCTTTTGAGACATGAACTTGGCAGCAAAGCTCTTTACATCCTGTTCATCTTCCGGGAAAGTGCCATAGTCAGCCAATGTTTCACCTGGCTTTACAGGCTGCCCCTCGTCGTGGCGACCGATTTTCACTCCGGCCCCATCGATGCTCGGGAAGCCATAATACAATTCGTCAGAGTCAGGATAATTGACCGCAAAAGCAGGAAAAACATCAGCACGATAAATAGCTTCGTCAGAGTCGAACCAAGAGAAGGTTTTTCTCATCGACTGAAGCGGCAACTCCAATCCCAAAGCGGAAAGAATCGGGTCTGACCCCCTTCCTGCTGTGACAATTAATTTCTCCCCTGTAAATGTTTCGTTATCCGTTTTTACTATAACCGAAGATTCACTTGCTTCGATGGCTGTTACACTCGTGTTTGTCCTTAGGACTGCTCCGTTTTTCTCAGCCAGTTCGCGGTAAGCCCGTACACATTCTTCCACCATAAGCACACCGGAATTTTTTTCAAAACAGCCGATGTAATCATTTGAGAATTGGAAACCTGACCATCTTTCATTCATTTCTGCAGCTGTCAAAACTTCAACAGGGAGCGAGTAGTTTTCCGCACTCTTTTTGACATTTTGAATAAACTCGGAATCCGCGTCCCCAACATTTAAAACACCAGTTTGGAGAAACAGTTTTTTATTTGACTTTTTTTCGAGATCCTGCCAAAGCTCCTGCGCTCTGAGTGCCATTGGCACATAATTTTCCCCCTCGCCATAGGCATGGCGGATGATCCTTGTCTCCCCATGATGGGCACCTTCCGTATGCGGTGGATCGAAAGCATCAATTAGCAGTACCTTTCTACCTTGGCTTGCCAGAAAATAGCCCGCAGCCATCCCCATGGATCCTGCTCCTACAATAATGATTTCAAAATTCATGTTATGTTCAGCCCCTCTCCTCTACTATTATAGGACAAAGCTGTTATGAAAAGATTTTACCTAAAGAAAAAAGCCTGCGAAAAAAACGCAAGCTTATTTCCCGTACTTATCCTGAAATGCCATGTAAAATTTCATGAGCCCCACACCCTTGGCATGTTGGCTATGAAAAGGAATCGGACGCAGTTTTTCTTTTTTGAGTGGATTATTCACACGCTCGGGATGGCTAATGGTTTCGGCTAGAACTTTTCCTGCCATCACGGCCATCGCCGCCCCCTTTCCACAATATCCGAAGGCGAAATGAGTTCCGTCTTCCAACTGGCCGATATATGGAAGAAAATCCTGAGTAAACCCGACCTTCCCTCCCCAGCGGTACTCAACACGTACATCCTTCAATTGTGGAAAAACTGTAATCATGCCTTCCCGTAAACGATCAAACAGCAGCTTCTGAGCCCGCTTGCTGAAAGCTCTTCCGGAACCTCCAAAGGCCATTCGGTTATCGGCTGTCCTTCTGAAGTAGTATAATAAGTTCTTTGAATCAGAGACGGCTCGATTTTTCGGTATTAGATCCTGGATAAGTTCTTGTGTCAATGACTCGGTGGCAATCATGATGCTATCAACAGGAATGACCGATTTCTTTAACGTTTTACTCAAGTTTCCTGCATAGGCATTTGTTACAATAACTACTTCATCAGCTATAACCCGTCCCTTGGACGCTGTGACAATGACCTTGTTCGTAGCGCCCTTTTGAATGCTCATAGCTTCTGAGTTCTCGTAAATCACCCCACCCAGGTCTTCAACGGCATCCGCCAGCCCGAGTGCGAATTTGAGAGGATGAAAATGGGCTCCCCTCTCATTGATCCGAGCTCCGTGGTAAAAATCCGTGTTCAATTCAGTTTTCATTTCGGATTGATCAATGATCGATATTTCGTGAAAGTTCAGCTTTTCCGCTAGGTATTCCTGATCTCTTTTGAATCTATCCAAATGGGAAACTTTGTAAGCAGGACGAATATCACCTTGTCTTACTAGATCACAAGCTATCCCGTTTTCCTTTGATATACTTTCAACTAAATCAATGGAATCAAGGGACAACTCCCACATCAGCTTTGCCGTTTCGAAGCCTTTTTTCTGCGCAAAAGCTTCCATTGTTCCATGATATCCAGTAAGCAGCTCACCACCGTTTCTTCCACTGGCTCCATACCCTACCGTATTCTTTTCCAACACAATCGTTTTATGTCCCATTTTTTGCAAATGATAGGAAGTGGACAGCCCTGAAAAACCACCACCGATGATCACCACATCACAATGCTTCTCATCAACTAGTGTTGGCCGTTTTTTTCGTTCACCGGCTGTTGCCTCCCACATGGAAAAATGATCCACAATTTATTCCTCCATCCTATCGTATCAAATTCGCCTTGGCGTATTTGCACCCAGATTTTATCGAGTTCCGCTCGATAAATTTCCTCTGAAAATCTGTGGTATCCGCCGGAGGCTTTGACTTTATTCAGCCCGGGTTTGAACCCCCACTGAATGGAATACCAATAGGCATTCATCTCACCACTTACAGAAGTGGAAGATTTCTGCTGAATAAAGCCAAAAAAGATAACGCTTTCATTTTAGTTATATATAAGAGTTTGTAATATAAATACTATCTTGATTTTTTATAAATGTAAAATATATAATAAAATTAATATATATATATAATACATATATAGGTGGTTATTATGGGCATCCAAAAACTGAAATATTTTATTGCTGTCGTTGAGAATGGAACCGTTTCAAAAGCTGCCAAAGTCCTTAATATGACTCAACCCCCTTTAAGTATGCTGTTGAAAAAGTTCGAGGACGAGATAGGAATTCAACTATTCAGAAGGGAAGGAAAACGCCTATATTTAACTGACTCTGGCCAATTGGTCTACCAACGGGGAATCGAGCTTCTCGCAAGCTCGGAAGCTATTCTCCAAGAAGCCCGGGAATATCAACAGGATCACCGCGGTACCGTTTCTATCGGATGCGCCGCAGTGGCTAATTTTTCATTGATCCCTGAGGTAATCAAGCGCATGAATGATCGCTCCATTAATATTGTGACTCACGTAAAGGAAGGGTCACCCCCTTACATTCTTGATCATCTGCGTTTTCATAAGCTTGATATCGGAATGGTGCGGAATGTTTATAATAGGAACGATTTAATTACAACAAAGCTGTTTACAGAACCCGTAATGGTTGCATTACCTCCAGGCCATCCATTTTCAGAAAAAAAATCTGTAGCTTTAGAAGAATTAAAGGATGAAAACTTTCTACTTCATCATTCTTCCTATGAATATAATATTTCGGACACTATCATTATGGAATGTAAAAAAAGAGGGATTACCCCAAATATCGTCTATTGGGGGACTGAAACACTTCCGATGCTGGGAATGGTCAAAGCTGGGATGGGAATTGCGTTTCCTCCTAAATCTGTCATAAAAAGTGTTGGGGTGGCACTTCCTCCATTGGTGGAGCTTTCCTCTCCTTCTATCACCACGACCCTCAATCTAGTGACAATGAAGAATAGCGTCCCAAAAGATGCCGTTGTCATGTTTTTGAATATATTGCAGGAAGTAATTGCAGAAATGACTAAGGAGTTTGGAATCCTTTCCATTAACAAAACGAACAGCCCATAACACCAGGGCTGTCCGTTTTTTATTATATATACTGTTCCAGCTTCGAATCCCTTTCTTTTCTCTCTTCCTCAGAAGCTAAGTCATATTTTTTCAATAAGTGGAATACTTCATTCAACGTTTCCTGCGGCTGCTCGCTTTTTAAAAATTGTTCCAACCCCTCGGTCAGGCGCTTCGGTAGAAACTCTGCCTGGCTTTCAAGCTTTGCCACTACACTCTCACGAGAGTGATCAATATTGCATTTCCCCATAATCATCACCCTTTCCATGCATTATTTACTTACTGCTTTAATATTTCTTCCAACCTTCCCAGCTTTTCGTTTCTATCTTTTCTCGCTTCAATGGCTTGATCCAGTGTGATCGCAACAAACCGGCAGGTGGAAAGTGGTCGAGATTGAGCAATCAGATCAAGGTCCTGGCTAATGACCGTTCCGATCGTTGCAAAGCCCCCGCCGGTCGTGGCATCATTTTGCAGGACGATCAATTCTTCTTCATTGGGAAACATGATTCCGCCAATTGGATAGGCAAAATCTACTACATTCGTAAAACTGCTTCCGGCTCCAAATGGAGGTTCTTCCTCGATAAAAGATACTTTTGCCCCTGTATATCGATAAGCGACCCGATTTGATTCAGGTGAAACAGTCCATTCAGAATTCAAGAATGCCTTTAAGCCCTGGTCGCTAATCATATGCCCCTTAATTCCCATTGTTACCCTGATTTCCTGTGAACGCTCGAAGTTTGGGATAAATTCTAACGGTACAGATTTTCCTGCCTGCTTGAGAACTCCAGGCAAAGGTTCATTAATGTTCACCCTATCGCCCTTGATTAGCTTTCTGCCTTGGTATCCGCCAATCTTACTTAATTCATAGGTTGAGCGGCTGCCCAGCACTTCCGGGACATTGATTCCTCCTGACACACATAAATAGGACTTCACACCCTCCCGGCATGCCTTCAAGATAAGGTCATCGCCCTCCTGAACTGCAATTGCTTTCCACAACTCCACTGGACTACCATTAAGAAAGGATTCCATCGGAGCTCCGGTCAAAGCAATGACCGTATTTTTGTAAAATGTCATTTTTCCACCGAATACAGTCATTTCGAATCCTGCAAAATCAACAGGGTTGCCGACAAGAAGATTCCCGACCATGAATGAAAATTTATCCGCCGCCCCAGACGGAGGCACCCCTAGATGATAGTTTCCCAGCCTTCCTAGATCCTGTACGGTGGTCCATAGCCCTGGTTCGTTGATTTCTATCATGTTAAAAGTCTCCTGTCAATTCACGGATGTATTCGTTTCCTTTTTCAGCATATTCCAAAGGGGACAGGTCTATATTTTTCATCCGATATTTATAGGTTCCTGCCTCTACTTCCTCGCGTATTCGCATGTATTCAGATTCATTGATGGATCTATATTTCCAAATGTCACCTGCACGTGCCAAAAAGTAGGATTCCAGCTCAGGCAAATATTTTTCATGATCAACAACAGGGACAGCAGACATGCCGATGAGCTGATAGCTTCCCGGACCGTTTACAGGGTAGATGACATTGAATGCTCCTCCGATTCCGATGCTACGTGCAGGTGTATCCGTCCGAGGACTTGCATACTTCGGGGCTTGAATCATCTCCTCTGGTTGGATGCCAAGTGGGAAATGCCACGCAGTTCCAGGTAAAAATCCAACCATCGTTATCAAATAAGGAGTACTTGAATGCTTTTCTATAAAAGCTTCTTTACTTTTGAAGCCGTTCAATCGTATTACATATTCAAAGTTTGTTTCTTCTGGGGAATCATGCCTGTTTTTGAACCGTTCGGAATACTCCCCTGTAATCGGATCATCGTACCAGGTCGGAATCTCGACAATTCGCACGGACAGATTTAATTCCTTTGGATTGCTTTTCGTCAGGTCAATTTCCCTTAAGTAGTCCAGCAGATCCCGGGCTGAAATGATATCGGGATTATAGCGAACCAAATAAGAGGCGTTGGAAGAAGCAATGTCCGTAATACCCGGAATATTTCTTTTTCTCAATTCAGCGGTAATGGCCAATGCCTTAAAGTTGCTTTCCACCCTCATGTCACGGGAAATCTCCGCATATATATACTCGTCACCGCCAAAATTAAAATTCGTTTCAGGCAATGTAAACAACGTCTCCACCTCTATTTTTTGATCTTTCTCATTCGCCTGCTAATGGTGGCTGGGCTTACCCCCAAAATTTCCGATACTTTTGCCGCCGTTCCGTACTTCTTCATCCCCAGTTCAATCAACTGTGTTTCAAGCTCAGCCACTGCCTCTTTAAGCGGCATCATCTCCAATACGAGCGGCTGTTTTTTCTTAGATTCTTCCTCACCATATAGGACCTTCAAAACAATCTCGCGATCAATCCATTCTTCTTGGCTAAAAACGATTAACCTTTCGACTATGTTTTCAAGCTCCCGGATGTTCCCTGGCCACCCGTACATTTCCAGCACGGAGATGGCTTCAGGCGTGTAGCTCTTTTCTATGTTGTACATCCGCTTGAACTGCTCTAGGAAATAAACCGCAAGCGGAAAAATATCTTCCTTTCTTTCGCGCAACGGAGGGATCCGGAGAGGAATGACATTCAAGCGATAAAAGAGGTCCTCGCGAAATTCACCGTCAGCCACCATTTCTTTCAAATCTCTGTTCGTGGCAGCGATAATGCGAACATCAATCGGGATTGTTTCCGTACCGCCAATCCGTGCGACCTCCCGTTCCTGTATAACACGAAGCAGTTTTACCTGCATATTCAGCGGAAGATCCCCGATTTCATCAAGAAAAATCGTTCCTTTATGAGCAAGCTCGAACAACCCAGCCTTCCCTCTGCGATCAGCTCCGGTAAATGCTCCTTTTTCATACCCGAACAGCTCGCTTTCAATTAACTGCTCTGGAATGGCTCCGCAATTGACCCGGATAAAAGGAGAGTCCTTCCGAAGACTGGCAAAGTGGATTTCATGCGCGAATACTTCCTTACCAGCACCTGATTCCCCTTCAAGGAGAATCGTTGAATTCATCTTGGCGGCTCTCCGCAGATTGCTTAGTAGCGCAGAAATTTTACCGGAACGATAAACTATCTGTTTTTTCTCCGTCTTAAATGATTGCGTACTTTGCTCTGTTTCGGTGTGAGTTGGAGCAGTAGAAGTGATATCCCGAGAAAGAATGACTACCTTTTCCAGCTTTCCTTCATGGTATACAGGCGTCGCAACTGACCAAACTCTAGTTTGGTCAGCAGACTCCTGAATGGAAGTCACTTTCTTCTTCTGTTTTACACATAACTCAAAAATATTCGGCTGGAAAATATTTCTCCTTGTAAAATCTCCAATTTGTTTTCCAATAATCTGATCTGCTTCCTTCGTTTTCCAAAAGCTATTTAAAAACTTTCCGGCCACCCGTAGGATTGTCCCTTTTTCATCAATGACCAAAATCTGCTCATTAGAGGAGTCATATACTGCCTGCAGATCGGCATACAGATGCCGGACAAAGTCCACTTCCTGGACGGCTTCCTCGAATTCTTCCCGAAGGTAAAACATGTGTACAAGGCCTGTGATTTTTCCCTCTATTTTCAGCGGATAAAAATTACCGCTCATTTGCTTAAAATTGATTGTGCTGTTCACACTTACAAGTGTTTCTCCATCCAGTACATTCTGCAAATCTTTCTCCATCGTCAACAGAGATTGATAATTGCGGGATAAAAGAAAAGATCCCGGCATCCCCAAAAATCTTTCCGCGGTTTCGTTCATGAATTCAATTTCATACTGACTATTCGTCCTGATAATTCCAACTCCCGCTCCATGGATAATCTCATTTAAATGCACCAATTGCCTTTCATTCAATTGATGGCGGGAATTATTGACTGTACTGTATCCGGAGACACCACCGCTTGAATTTACCCCGATGACCACGGTCACATTATGAAAAAATTCGACCGGAAGCGAGTCAGGAACTTTCAAAATATCATCCTTATATTGAATCTGTTCATCAAGGTTTTTTCCTGTCTCAATTTGCTCAAGTAAATAGCCGTTTGTAATGTAGCCAATCAATGCTCCTTGCTTCTCAACAAAAGCGATATCAGTTTGCGCACTTGTAATCTTTTGAATGACCGATTTAATCGAATAATTGTGTCCGACCACTGCTGCAATCGGTTTCAGAATGTCTTTCCAAAGAATCAAGGGATCCCTCCTGTTCGAGAAGAGGTTTTCTTCTATTATACTGTTTTTCTATCAAGTTTGCCGATAAAACCTCCCGGCCTTCTCGTAACCTTCAGGAGTATCAATATCGTATAAAATTCCCTGATCTTCAACAGAGAGTCTTTTCCTAATTGAAAATTGGTTCATTATTACTTTTGCGCCCTGATCACCATCAATCTGTTGGAACCATTCCGCCTCTACATGACCGAAAAACACTGGATGGCCAGCAGTCCCTTGAAAGCTTGGCTGTAGCACAAATGGCACATCTGTTTCTTGAAGCATGACATTTCCCAGTATATATATATCGTGAACCGTTTCTTGAGAAAGAAAAGGAAGATCAGCAAGAAACACCATTACACTTGAATGGTGTTCATTCATTTGGCTTATACCACATTTTAAGGAGGTTCCCTGCCCCTGTCTATAATCTTTATTCACTACCCAGCGAAACCGATCATCCTTAACAGAAATTGCTCGTTGAATCGTATCTGCCTCGTGTCCAATGACAGCAATGATTTCGGTAAAACTTTCCGCAAGCACACGGTCAATGACATGCGCCAAAATGGGACGATCTCCCAAAGGCAATAATTGCTTGGCTATTCCCATTCTGGAAGAAGTGCCTGCAGCAAGTATGATTGCACTCGTCTGTTCCATACGCATCCCTTCCATCATGAGCTAATAGTTTCACCTTGGTGGATCATTTTTGAATCCTGCAAAAATCCGCCAGCATGCCCTTTCTGAACCGCGATGATTTCCGCCATGATGCTAATAGCAATCTCCTCCGGCGTTTCCGAACCGATATCAAGACCAATTGGGCTGTGCATCCGTTGAAGCTGTTTCTCTGTAAATTGGACTCCTTCCTCTCGGATTGCTTCAAGCATTCGGACCCGCCGCTTGCGTGGACCGAGAATCCCAATATAAGGCGCTGGAGAAGGCATGACAAACTTCAGCGTTTCCCGATCTCTATCAATATGATGATTCATAACAATAACATATGTATGAGAGCTAACTTTTACTTCTTCCTTAAATTTTGAAGTATCAGACAGGAGCCTTTCCGCTCCCGGAAATCTTTCCTCGCTATTATAGAAAGGCCTTGGATCAACTACGGTTGTTTTCCATCCAAGCGATACTGCATATTTAGCTACTGGAATGGCGTCATGACCAGCGCCAAAAATAACAAGATTAGAAGGCGGTGTATATACTTCAATGAAAATATCAAGCTCATTCCCGTTCTCTTCAGCAAAAGGCTGGGAAAAGGATTTCGGATTCTTTTCGTTCATCTTTTGGTGTGCAATCGTAATGGCCTTTGCTTGAACGATTGAATCTGAAAATGCTCCCACCGGTGCCCCTTTTTTTGGAATGAACACACGCGCTCCGCTCCCACCTTCCTGTAAAATGGTCGCCAAAACGCAGGGCTGTTCATCTTTTATCGTAGATAGCCAAAGGTCAAAAGCTGGATCTTCATGTTGGGGAATTGGTTCAATATAAATGTCGACCGTTCCTGGGCACCCAAGCCCCAGTCCCCAGACAAGATCTTCATCCATATCATATGTTTTTAAAGTAGGGACTCCAGAACTGATCACCTGCTTCGCCACTTCTGCAACATCTGTTTCCAAACAGCCGCCCGAAACCATGCCGACCCGATTTTCATTTTCATCAATCAGCATTTTAGCTCCCTCCCGCCGGTACGCCGAGCCGTAAACTCGAACAACCGTTGCAAGGGCTGCACCAATGCTTTTTTCCCGTGTTTCGACGATAGCTTGTATGATTTTCTCATTTTCAGTCATGGCTCTTTACCTCCTAATCTTGATCTTTTTAGCCAGTTCTAGAAAAGAATGTGCGTCGGAGGCTTCATCAAAAAGATCGATATACTTTAGCGCCGCCTTCATTGCACGGGCCGTCGGTTCGTATCCATCAATTTTCAGCAATGGATTTAACCAAATAACAGCGGAAGTCTTTCTTTGAATTTCCCCCATTGCCCACGCCATATGAGTAATATCCCCAGCATCTAGACCATCGCTGGCAATCAGAACCACCGTATCTTGATGAAGCAATTGCAGTCCAAAATCCTGTACAAAGGAATAGATCGATTCACCAATGCACGTCCCTCCTCCCCAGGAATCTCCCAGTTGACTCAATACTGGAAGGTCGGCACGGCGTTCCAACAACTGATCCGTAACCCTTTTGATTTTTGTGGAAAAAAGAAAAACCTCCACATGCTTTGTGTAATTTGACAAAGCATATGCAAACTGCAGAAAACAGTGGGCATACAAAGACATGGAACGGCTGGCATCGCATAAAAGCACAAACTTAGCCCCCTGCCTTTTTTGTTTTTTCCAATATAAACGCACAGGATAGCCACCTGTTTGCAGACTTCCGCGAATGGTTTTTCGAAAGTTGAGTCTGCTACCTTTTTTCGCCGATTGATAGGATTGCGCTCTTTTCAGTGCTATTTTTCTTACAAGAATTTTAGCCGCTGCTTCCATATCTCCCAGTTCATCGGGCGGAATGTAAGCTTGAAATTCATCTGACTGCTTAAAGGCGGTTTTTGAAGCGAACCATGACAAATTCCGCTCTTCACCAACGAATTCATTATCTTTCGATTGTGTTCCCAGCCTCCCTAAAGGAGTCGTCCCCTGCTTACTTCCCACTTCCTTTTCATGGTACTGCGCCTCTTTCTGGCCGGAAGTTTCTTTTAGCCCACTTTGTTCTTCAACACTCAGATAATGAAGCATTTCTTTACTTACTCTATTTTCTTTACTGTTCAAAAAGAACTCTTTGAACGCATGATCAAAAATTGACTGTTCCTCAATGCTTGAGCAGAGAACAAGCCGTAAACACGCCTGAAATTGGTTCCGGTTGAAAATATCGATTGTCTGGACCGCGCGGATGCTGTCCATTGTTTCCTGGGGACCGATCAAAAAGCCCCGGTTTCGCAAATGAAGGCAGAATTTGAGTATATGGTTGGAAAGTGTTCGTGTCAGCATGTCCAGACTCCCTTCAGACCTTGACCATGGAAAGAAGGTTTCCTTCTTTGATCTCTTTTTCAATCGTTTTCCAATCTTCTTGATCCTTGATAAAGCAGCCCAGCGTTTGAAGCACTGCATCCTTGTCCAACTCACTTTGATTTAGAGCCATCAAGGCAAATGCCCAGTCGAGACTTTCAGCTATGCCGGGAATTTTCGAAAGCGGCATCCTGCGGACAAGCTGCATCATATTTACGATCTGTTGCGTTAACTGATCATTGATATTTGGAATTCGTGCGTGCAGAATAGCGGATTCCTTTTCCACATTCGGATAGGTGACCCAATGGTACAAACAGCGTCTGCGAAGGGCATCACTCAGTTCCCTTGTCCGGTTGGATGTCAAAATGACGTATGGTGGATGCTTCGCACGAATGGTACCTAATTCCGGAATTGTTATTTGAAATTCAGCAAGGGCTTCCAGTAAAAAAGCTTCAAACTCCTCATCCGCACGATCCACCTCATCAATCAAAAGAACGGGCGATGAATGCTCATCTGTCAAAGCATCGAGAATGGGGCGGGTAAGGAGGAATGGCTTACTGAAAATAGCTGCCTCTCTCTCGTCCAAAGAAACATCGCTGTTTTCAGTTAAACGAATATGAAGCATTTGTTTAGCGTAATTCCATTCATATAAAGCTGAATTCACATCAAGCCCCTCATAGCATTGCAGCCGAATCAGCCGAGTATTCAAAGATTTTGCCAGCACCTTTGCAAGCTCTGTCTTGCCTACGCCTGCAGGACCTTCGATTAACAGGGGCTTATTCAGCGCTGTAACAAGATGTAATGCCGTCAATATAGCCGGATCAGTAATATAGCCTTGTTTTTTAAACGCTGCTTCGATTGATTGATCATGAAAGCTGATAAGAACCACCCCTTCTGGAAAAACTGTAAAAAGTAAAAGAAAACAATTCGATCCCATTTCAATTCGAACAGAGCGTGCTAGAAATATTAGTCTTTCGAGCGATTATTTGTGTGTTCGAACGATTTTTGGCTTTTTCGCTCGATAATCCCGAGGTTCGCTCGATTTTTGGCTTTTTCGCTCGATAATCCTGAAATTCGCTCGATTCTTCACTTTTTCGCTCAATAATCCTGAAATTCGCTCGATTTTTGGCCTTTTCGCTCGATAATCCTGAAATTCGCTCGATTCTTCACTTTTTCGCTCAATAATCCTGAAATTCGCTCGATTCTTCACTTTTTCGCTCAATAATCCTGAAATTCGCTCGATTCTTCACTTTTTCGCTCAATAATCCTGAAATTCGCTCGATTCTTCACTTTTTCGCTCAATAATCCTGAAATTCGCTCGATTCTTCACTTTTTCGCTCAATAATCCTGAAATTCGCTCGATTCTTCACTTTTTCGCTCAATAATCCTGAAATTCGCTCGATTCTTCACTTTTTCGCTCAATAATCCTGAAATTCGCTCGATTCTTCACTTTTTCGCTCAATAATCCTGAAATTCGCTCGATTCTTCACTTTTTCGCTCAATAATCCTGAAATTCGCTCGATTCTTCACTTTTTCGCTCAATAATCCTGAAATTCGCTCGATTCTTCACTTTTTCGCTCAATAATCCTGAAATTCGCTCGATTCTTCACTTTTTCGCTCAATAATCCTGAAATTCGCTCGATTCTTCACTTTTTCGCTCAATAATCCTGAAATTCGCTCGATTCTTCACTTTTTCGCTCAATAATCCTGAAATTCGCTCGATTCTTCACTTTTTCGCTCAATAATCTCGAGGTTCGCAAGATTTTTCACTTTTTCGCACAATAATCTCGACGTTCGAACGATTTTTTACTTTTTCGCACAATAATCTCGGCGTTCGAACGATTCTTCACTTTTTCGCTCGATAATCCCGAGGTTCGCACGATTCTTCACTTTTTCGCTCAATAATCCTGAAATTCGCTCGATTCTTCACTTTTTCGCTCGATAATCCCGAGGTTCGCACGATTCTTCACTTTTTCGCACAATAATCCTGAAGTTCGAACGATTTTTCACTTTTTCGCACAATAATCTTGACGCTCGCATGTTTTTTCACTTTTTCGCACAATAATCTCGACGTTCGAACGATTTTTTGCTTTTTCGCTCGATAATCTCAGGGGATCGCGCGATTAAGCGCAGCCCCCACATGATATTTTTAAAGTAAAATAGATTTTAAGGCGCGTGCTGTATAAATTTTACATAGCTGCTCTCTATATTCTTCAGATGCGAATAGGTCGCTTCCCATATCTGCGTTTTCTGCAGCAAGGCCGGCAGCCGAATCGATGACAGATTCTGAAGGAACCTGCCCGATCAACGCCTGTTCAACTGTTTCCGCCCGGAACACCATATCACCCGCTCCGGTGATGCCCACCTTGATATAATCGATTTTCTTGTCATTGTCTGTTCCAACTACCACAGCAACACCGACGACAGGGTACCCTGATGCAGGGTGAAAATATTTCAAATAGGTCGATTTCGTATGTGAAGGGGGAATCGCAAATGTCACGTTCGTTACGACGCTATTCTCCGGCATCATTGTAATCAACGGCCCGATGATGAAGCTATCAAGGCTCATTGTTTCTTCTCCGTCTTCCCCTTGAAGCGTCAGTTCTGCGTCAAGAACAATTGCGGCTGCGGGCAAATCCGCCGCTGGATCGGCATGTGCGATATTGCCTCCGACTGTTCCACGATTTCTAATCTGAATATCGCCAACTTGGCGCGCAGCTTCTGCCAAAACCGGAATATACTCTTTAATCATCGGGTTGGTGGCCGCCTCTCGATGTGTGGTCATCGCCCCGACAACGATACGGTCTCCAGCTTTGCGTACGCCTTTCAACGTAGAAATCTGGCTGATATCAATCAAAGTCCCAGGCTCCGTCAGTCTGAACTTCATCAAAGGGAGCAAGCTGTGCCCGCCAGCAATCAGCTTTCCTTCCCCGTCACTTTCTTGGAGCAGTTGAATTGCCTGTTCAACAGAATTGGCACGAACATAATCAAATTTAGCAGGAATCATGCTTGTTCCCTCCCCTTTTGGATTGCCCGCCATACTTTTTCCGGAGTAAGCGGCATATCGATATCCGTGATGCCAAATGGCGCGAGTGCATCCACCACTGCATTCATGACGGCTGGAATAGAGGCGGTCGTTCCAGTTTCTCCCACCCCTTTGGAGCCCAATGGGTTCACAGGGGACATAGTTTCTGTAAACGAATTTTCAATCTCAGGGAAAAAACGTGCTTTCGGCATTGTATAATCCATAAAGGTACCGGACATTAACTGACCTTCGTCGTTGTATACGACGCCTTCCCACATGGCCTGCCCCACTCCCTGGGCTATTCCCCCATGCACCTGTCCAGATGCGGTAAGGGGGTTGATGACACGCCCAACATCATCAACAGCGATATACCGTTTAAGGTCGATTTCCCCTGTATCCTGATCAATTTCAACAATAACAATATGCGTACCGAACGGATAAACAAAGTTTTCCGGATCGAAGAAGGCTTGTCCTTCCAAAGAAGGCTCCATACCCTCCGGCAGATTCCATGCGTAGTTGGCTGCCTTTGCAATCTCTTGGAAAGTGCGCTCGCGACCAGGGACGCCTTTTACTTTAAATACGCCTTTTTCAAATTCTAAGTCTTCAGTAGATACCTCAAGCTCGTGGGCTGCAATCTTTTTCGCCTTGTCAACCACTCGGTCGGCAGCCATCGAAACCGCGCCTCCCCCTACAGCGGTGGAACGAGATCCATAAGTTCCCCATCCCATAGAAACAGCTTTCGTATCATTGAAAACGAATTCAATATCGTCCATCGGTATACCGAGCTTGTCCGAAACTACCTGACCAAACGTTGTCGCATGTCCCTGCCCATGCGGAGAAGTTCCGGCAAAAACAGTGACCTTTCCTGACGGATGAACTCGGACGGTAGAATTTTCCCAGACTCCTCCTTGGAATCCGATTGCTCCCGCAACTGCTGATGGGCCAAATCCGCACAACTCCACATATGTAGATAGCCCGATGCCGATAAGCTTACCTTCCTTTCGAAGTTCTTCCTGCTCTTTGCGAAGTTTTTCGTAATCAACTATTTCCAAAGCTTTTTTCAATGGCTTTTCATAATCACCGCTGTCATATACAAGTCCCTGAGCATTCGTATATGGAAAAGCTTCTTTTGGGGCGAAATTCTTTTTCCTGAGTTCCAGTGGATCCATGCCAATTTCCCTTGCAAAAAGATCGATAATTCGTTCAATCTGGTAGGTTGCTTCAGGTTTACCAGCTCCACGGTATGCATCCGTCGGGGTTGTGTTAGTATATACACCGAATGTTTCGCACGATGCATGTGGAATATCGTAGGAACCTGTAATCATCAAACCGAAATCAATAGTTGGAACACCCGGGCCCATTGTGGAAAGATATGCTCCCATGTTGGCAATATTTTTAACACGAATTCCAGTCAACTTCCCATCATGGTTCCCTGCCAGCTCCACCTCAATGATTTCATCCCTGCCATGGTTCGAAGCCATAAAATGTTCGTTGCGTTGCTCAATCCATTTGACAGGCTGATGCAAATCACGCGCAGCATAGCCAATGAGCGCCTCATCCGGGTATACACCGATTTTTCCTCCGAATCCTCCGCCCATATCAGGTACGATCACCTGAAGCTTCGCTTCCGAAATTCCAAGAACTCCCGAAAGAACCATTCTGTGGATATGCGGGTTCTGCGACGTGCAATATAACGTCAACTCTCCCGTAGCAGGATGATATTGGCCTACCGCCGCCCGCGTCTCCATCGGGCTTGGTGCTACCCGCTGTACATGAAAGCTCTCCTTGACGACCACTTCCGCCGAATGAAAAATCTCTTCTGGAATTTCACCGGCTTTCCAGTGAAATGCGATATTGTTGTCAACATCATCATGGACAAGTGAAGCACCTTCTTCCATCGCCTTTTTCTGATGAACAGAAGGAGGCAACACTTCATATTCGACATCAATTAAATCAAGTGCGTCACGAGCCGTATACCTGTCTTCCGCAATGAGCATGGCAACACCATCACCTACATAACGGACACGGTCAATCGCAAGCGGGTACTGAGGAGCTTCTTTTAAATTACAGTCCGGTACAAGCCATGATGAAGGAATTCTTCCAATCTTCCCTTCCAAATCCTTACCTGTGTAGATTTTGACTACCCCTGGGGATTGCAATGCCTCATCCACATTAATGTTCTTTATCTTCGCATGTGCATGGGGACTTCTTAAAATGACAGCATGAAGCATTCCCGGCAATTTGATATCGTCAGAGAAATATCCGCTCCCTGTCAGCAGCTTCGGATCCTCTTTCCTTTTCAAACTAGTTCCAACGACTGTTGTCATAATGAACGCACCTCCCCAACAGTTACTTTGGCTGGAATTGGCTGACCGGATTCCGCCATAATCTGTATCGCTTTTTGAACTGCCTTAACGATAAATTGATATCCTGTACACCTGCAAATGACCCCTTCCAGCCCTTCCCGAATTTCCTCCTCTGTCGGATTTGGATTTTCGTTTAACAGCCCAATCATCGCCATCATGACCCCAGAAGTACAGTAACCGCATTGAAGTCCATGCTCCTCCCAAAATCCCTGCTGAATAGGGTGCAGGTTATCCATTGTCCCGATTCCTTCGACAGTCGTCACTTCAGCCCCATCCGCCTGTACTGCAAGCATCGTACAGGATTTTACGGCATCACCGTCCACCATCACTGTACAGGCCCCGCATTGACTTGTATCGCAGCCGATATGCGTACCGGCCAGCCCAAGCTCATCGCGTAAAAAATGAGCAAGCAGCATTCTTGGTTCAGCGTTTGCTTTTCTCTCCCTGCCATTGACGGTCATATGCACTTCCATTTTATTGTTTGTCATAAGCCGCTCCTCCTACATATAGATATGGTCTGTTACAGGTTTACAATTTTCTTCGCTTCTTTTTCAATATCCTTGAAAAACTGTCCCAATAACAGCTTGGCTACTCCCCCCGTGACACGCTGGCCTACAGAAGCTAGCATTCCAGTCACACTCACATCTGCACTGCAAGTCAGAATAGCCCCCGCCTCTGAATCTTCCAATCTCATGTTAGCGCTTGCACTAATTTCACCAGGCTTCCCTTTTCCATGAACAATCAGCTTATAAAACTCCGGCTCCCTTTTTTCCACCTGTCGGACTTCAGCCGTAAACAATCCCTTCACTGGGCCTACATTGATACCAAGTTCAGCATCATATACATCCTCTTCCACTTCCTCAAAAGATTTGCATCCAGGCAAAGCCCCCCGCAACACCTCCTTATTTTGTAATGTATTCCAAAGCATTTCGACAGAAATGCCTTTAAAAGTATGAGAGTTTTCTATTTTCATTGGTTTGACCATTCCTTTCACTTAGCTCTAGGCACAAAACACAAAAGTTTTGTGCCTCCAACTTTTTTTACTAATCTTAAGGTTCACATGAGCCACTTAGCTTCGGGATCACAAATCACAGTTAGCTGGACCTCAGGGGGTTCGCGTGAATTTGACTCCCGTTAACCAGACATTTCAGCAGAGCCGTCCAATTAAGACTTGTTCAACTTTTGTCCGTTATAGTCATTTCAGACTTGATCACTAATGGTTTTTATTAGATTAGCTGATGACTCCCCTGACAGGAACAATTTCTACATCATTCGCCTTCAATGCCGAAACAATCGTTTTAGCAAGCTCGGGGGCACCGGGCGTATCCCCATGGATACAAACTGTCTGTGCCTTGACAAGAGCCTCTTTTCCGTCATGAGTAATAACTTTTCCTTCTTTAACCATGCGTACAACCCGCTGGGCCATTTCATCATAATCCTGAATTGACGGCCCCCTTCTAGTCAGCACGATTGATCCGCTTTCAGTATGCTCACGGTCTGAATATGTTTCAAGCGCAACCGGGATTCCCATTTTTTGTGCTTCTTCCCATACCTCAGAATGATTTAGGGCAAAAACGATTGTTTCTGGATTCACCTCATAAATAGCCTCCAAAACCGCCCGTGCAAGCTGCCTGTCTTCCATTGCTTTCATAAACAATGCCCCATGAGGCTTGCAATGCTGGATATCCACCTGCGCCGCTCTGGCAAATTCTCTTAGGGCTCCTGTCTGATACGTGATATAGTCCTTCACCTCTTGAGCGGTACATGTCATATAACGACGCCCAAATCCAAGAAGATCGGGAAAGCCCGGGTGGGCTCCGATACCCACTCCATGCTCTTTTGCTAGCTCAACGGTCCTTCTCATCACTTGCGGATCTCCGGCATGGAAACCGCAGGCAATATTGGCAGAGGTAATATACTTCATCATTTCTTCGTCATTGCCCAGCTCATAAAGAGCGAAGCTCTCACCCATATCACAGTTTAAATCCACTTTATACATTTCTTCACCTACTTTCGTTGCTTCTGGAATTCATCAAGAAACTTCGTTGTATACTCTCCTTTTTTAAAGCTCACATTTTCCAAGATGTCGTATAGCAATAACAGGTTGGTTGTGATGCCTTCAACCTTCAACTGTTCCAAGGCTTCTTTCATTTTCTCAATGGCTTGATTACGGTCCTCGCCATGAACGATGATTTTTCCGATCATTGGGTCATAAAATGGCGAGACCTGACTTCCTTCTTCAATAGCAAAATCAAGTCGGGCATTTTCTGGTAAAACCAATCGTTTGATTGTTCCAGGAGAAGGAAAATAAGTGTTTGGATCTTCAGCATACAGGCGGCATTCGATAGAGTGACCGTTCTTTGTGATATTCTGCTGTTGGAAGGGAAGTCTCTCTCCTGCAGCCAGCTGAAGTTGAAGTTCTACGAGATCCAAACCAGTAATCTCCTCTGTGACAGGGTGCTCAACCTGAAGCCGCGTATTCATCTCAAGAAAGTAAAAGTTTTTCTCCCCGTCAAAAATGAATTCCATCGTACCGACATTCGTATACTCAATATGCTGTACACCTCGGATTGCAGTCTGCAGTAGTTCTTCCCTTCGTTTTTCATCCAAATACGGCGAAGGGCTCTCCTCCACAACTTTCTGGTTCCTTCGCTGGACTGAACACTCCCGTTCAAAAAGATGAATCACGTTTCCTTGCTTGTCCGCAGCAATTTGCACTTCGATATGACGAGGATTACTAATCCATTTTTCCAAGAACAGATCTCCATCGCCAAAAAACGATTCGGCCTTCTGTTTTGTAGAATCGAAGGCTCTTGATAGTTCATCAGCATTATGGACAAGCTGCATTCCTATGCCGCCCCCACCTGCACTAGCTTTTAACATAAGTGGATAACCGATTTCCTCAGCAAGACTCACAGCTTCTTCAATCGAATTTAGGCGGCCTTCTGATCCAGGTACAACCGGAACCCCAGCCTTCTGCATCTGAGAGCGGGCTTCCAGCTTGCTTCCCATCAACTCGATCGACTTGGCTGTTGGTCCGATGAATGTGATTCCTTCTTCCTCACAACGGCGCACAAATGTGGCGTTTTCTGATAAAAATCCATAGCCTGGATGAATAGCGTCTGCATTTGTCTCCTTAGCGGCTTGGATAATGTTGTCAATATCAAGGTAGCTTTTCTTCGCCTGAGCCGGACCTACACAAACGGCAATTGTCGCTTCTTTAACGAACGGCATCTCTGCATCCGCTTCCGAATAAACTGCAACAGTTTCTATGCCTAAACGCTGGCATGTCCGTATAATCCTGCGGGCAATTTCTCCTCTATTTGCTATTAATACTCTTTTAAAAAACACAGGCACTTCTCCTTTACAAAATCTAATTGATTACTTATTTCAATATAGCGATTTCCTGTCCAGCGTCCAAAAGCTGCTCTTCATCAACCAAAAACGAATCGATTACGCCATCTACTTCAGCTTTGATCTCATAGTAATTTTTCATGACCTCGACTAGCCCGATCACATCTCCCGCCTTGACTGAGTCTCCCTCATTAACAAATACATCTTGATCCGGGGATGGTTTTCTGTAAAATACTCCTGGAATAGGTGAAATAATTGTTTTGTTCTCTTCCATTGTTATGCCTCCTGTTGTTGCGATATAATTTGTTCTCTTATTTGCTTCATTTTGTCCTTCTCAGCTTTTCTTGCTTCAAGAGCCTCATCAATACCGACGGGGATAAAGCGTACTTTTTCATTCGTCTTCGCCTGAGCCATCTTGTTCAGATCCGGACTGATAATTGTAGCAATCGTCGCATATCCGCCTCCGGTAACAGCATCATTTAACAAAGCAATCGGCTCGACACCATCCGGCACCTGAATGGAACCGATTGGATAACCCAAATCCACCACATTGGAAGGATTGCTTCCGGCTCCAAATGGCTGCTCTCTCTCCACGAAATCCAAGCGCTCTCCTTTGAAACGATAACCAACTCGGTTTGCTTCAGTTGTAATAGTCCAATCCAATGAAAAGAAACGTTCCTTACTTTCTTCAGTTAAGCGGTAGCTGCACAGCCCCACAACGACCCGGATTTCATGTCTTTTAGAAAATGTGGGAATTAGCTCATCAGGGACACGTGTTCCAACTTTTACTTCTCTTCTGATATCATCCCCGATTTTTAGCCCGTCGCCTGCTTGCAAAGCGCGCCCATCCAATCCACCTATGCCGCATAAAGTATAGGTAGCTCTTGATTCCATAATCACCGGGACATCGATACCGCCTTGTACTGCCAAATAGACCCTTGCTCCGCCTTTTACAAAATCAAAAGAGAGTGTATCGCCAGCTTTGATTGACAATGTTTCCCACATAGGAACTGGTTTCCCGTTGATTTTTGGCGGGATCTCTCCTCCAGTTAGCGCAATAACAGCATCCCTCTCAAATTCAAGAACAGGCCCCATATATGTAATTTCCAATGATGCTGCTCTATCATCATTTCCAACAAGAACATTACCCACTTTGTATGAAAATTGGTCCATTGCTCCAGAAGGAGGCATTCCCACTTCATAATATCCAATCCGCCCAACATCCTGAATGGTTGTTTGTAAACCCGGATTTTTCACTTTGATCATGAGTATAACCTCCTTAGCACTTCTTCAGAAAACGTTTTCGGATTTTCGAGTACTTGTTTCGGAGTAAAAGTGATCTCCTTCGTTAAATAGCGAAACGTTCCATTCTCTACTTCTTCCCTAATGGAATCGTATTCTTCCCGCGTTACACTTCGGTATCTGAAGATGTCACCTTGTTTAGGAAATGTCATCGTATCCTGGAAGTCGTATAGCTTGCTGTCTTTTTCAAAAATTGGCGCGGCAGCAATTCCAAACAATTGGTAACCTCCGGCTCCATCTACCGGATAAATCACAGAGAAAGCCCCTCCAAGACCGAAAGCCCTTTCAGGTGTGAAAGTTCTTGGCCGGACATATTTCGGCGCTTCAATCTGCTGTTCACGCGGCACCATCTGATAACACCACGGAAGACCAGGTACAAAACCGATCATTGTGACAAGATAGGGAGCCCCTGTCATGGCATCAATCAAAGCATCTGTTGAATCAAACCCATTGATTCGTGCAGTATATTCCAAATCCGTTGAATTGGGGTCCTGATGCCGGTCCCTGAACCGCATCAATGCCTCATGTGTCCATGGGTCTTCAAACAAAACTGGGACATCAACCATCCTTGAAGATAATTCAAAATCATCAATAGATGTCGTCTGCTCCAACTCTTTCAGTTTTGAAATCAGCTTGTCCGGATGAATTTTTTCAGGTTCAAATCGAACCATATAAGAAGCATTCGAAGGGCAAATATCTAATATGCCTGAAAGCTGCTCCTCCTTTAATTGTTTTGTGATAGCCATCGCCTGGAAGTTCACTTCTAGGCTCATCTCTTCTGCCAGTTCGACAAAAATAAACTCATCTCCGCCATATTCGTAACGTGTCATTAGCCATTCACCTCTCATTTACTCTATATTGTTATCTACATCGCAATATTCATGCCAACAACGAAAAGTGTTATTCTTTCATATTTCTCCTCTCTTCCACCCACAAATATTTCAAAAATGAAATTTATCTTTTTCATTTTTGAAATAACAGATTCGGTAAAACAAAAAAAGCCCGAAAATCAAACTGACCTCCGGGCATAGTTTAGATATTACTAACCGTTTTGATATCATTCATTTCGCATGACATATCCCCCCTGCAAAAAACCCGGCAGAAAAAAACGGGTTATTTTCGTAAAGCCAGCTTTTACCAGGAACTGCTCAATTTGATCTTCAGGAAAAAAAGGGATTTTCATGACGTTTCTGTTTACCATCTCATCGACTCTGGATACTTCATACCCAGCATCCAGCCAAAAGTTTTCCAGACGTTTAATCTATTTTAAAGCTCAGCATTATCACGGTCACCATAAGCACTGACGAGTACAAACGGTGCTCCATGCTTCAAATGCCCCTTAATGCTCTTTAACAGCTTTAACTTCTCTTGTTCACCATCAATGAAGTGAAGAACCAGGATACAACTGGCTGCATCGAATTTCGATTCGGACGGCAACAGGCCGTCAATCGTTCCCCGAATCAATCGGACACGGTTTTCCAATCCCAGCTTCACTAATTTATTTTCCGCAATCTGTAGTATCTCATCAGTAGGGTCGACTCTGGTGAACGTCTATTTTGGATTAGACGGCCCCCATGCAGCAAGCTCATTTCTACCACCCGCGCCAATCACAAGAAGTGCTGGTGCTTTTTCATCCATTTGATCTCGGAAATATGATTGAATCATTGAGAATAATGCATCATTTGCAGGGAGATTCAAGTGTTATTTTCATAGACAAGTTCCATTTGCGAATTATGCTTATGTTTTCAATCATTATGTGTCGCCTCTATTATTTGATATTTCTTAGTATGAAAACCCCTATTTGTTCGTTTTTTTGAAAGCTTTCACAAACAGCAACTTTAGCCAATATCCTCGGTCTTATTAAGCCATACAAGCGTTGGAGAGAATAGTAAGAGTAAACATGATTAGAGGGAAGCTCGCTTTTCATAATCCTACATAAAAAATTTTTTATAAAAAATGAACTTTTTTCATTTATCATTTCTCTTATAGATAAGTGAGGTGAGGGCATGAATGCAAGTCGGTTGGTAAAAATGGCAAAAAAGGGAGATAAGGAAGCACTGCTTCAATTAATCATGGCAGAAAAGGATGCTTATTACAGGCTTGCTTTAACTTACATGAAAAATGAGCATGATGCGATGGATGCCATGGAGGAAATGATCCTAATATTATACGAAAAAATTGAACACCTAAAAAAAGCTGAGGCTTTTTACAGCTGGAGCAAAACGATATTAGTGAACCTTTGTAAATCCATGCTCATCAAGCAAAAGAAAGTGATCCTGCTTGAGAGTATGCCCGATGGACAACATTCGTACCAGTTTCCCTATATAAGCAGTGAACAACGTTTGGATATCCAGCAAATGCTTGGACATCTAAACGAAAATCAAAGAGAAACCATCCAGTTGAAATATTTACATGATCTTGATTACGAAACAATAGCTGAAATAACCGATGTTTCGATCGGTACTGCCAAATCGAGGATTTTCGAAGGCTTGAAAAAACTGAGGGAACTTTTCGGGGGTGATTCAAATGAATGATATTGAAAAACAGCTGAATGAAGAAAAAAGACGCCTGAGCACCATTACTGCACCAGAAGAATTGGAAGCAAGGCTAAAAAAAGCTTTACATTCTGCCCCACCAAAAAGATTGAAGCGCTCTCCTCTTCTGAAACTGGCAATCATATCTCTGATTTTTATCGTTGCTACCGGATACCAATTTAATGCATTAGCGTATTATGGAAAAAAGCTGCTTGGGTTCGATGAAGTGATGAGCGGGACTTTAAAGGAGCTGAACGACAAAGGGATGGGACAAGTCATTGAAAAAAAGACTGCTCTTGATGATGGAACAGATTTTACTATCAATGGAATCATAACAGATTCCAACCAGCTCGTGATGTATTATACATTAAGCAACCAAAAGGGATTGGATGATGACACAAGCGACCTTTTTCAACCCTCAGCGATTACCGGATTTTTGACAGATTCCAATGTGGAGAGCAATACATTTATGCTCAGTTATGACGGGACTGAGATTAAGGGGACGATGTCATTTGAACCTGTCAGCCCTTTTTCAAAAAAATTGACGTTGCACTACTGGGATATGAACAAAGAGCAGATGAAGGAAAAGAGCATTTCCTTTCCCTATAAACCAAACAAAGCAATGCAGGTGGAGCTGAAACAAAAGATAAATAAAACGATAAAAGTTGATAAAGGGACGATTAGCTTCGATTCGATTACAGCCTCTCCTACCTTGACAGTAATAAAAGGGAAAATGAACGTTGAAAACTTTGACAGAGTCCATACCTCACTGGACGGCATAGAATTAATCGCCAATGGATCACCGGTGCAAATGGTGGGAGGCGGATATCAATCTGCTTTACTTGGAAGCAAATTTGATGTTCGATTTGAGGCATTGCCCAAAAAGCTTGATTCACTGGAGCTCGTTGTGAAACATTTCGCCGGATACAAGATACTTGGAGAGAAGATAAAACTTGATTCCTCAAAAAATGAGCCGGTCACAATCGGTGGAAAGGAAATGATTATTCAAGAGGTCAAGCTCACTTCGGAAGGCTTGGAAATTACGATTGCGACAGATGACGATGTCATGCTTGATGGCGTGTCTATCGAAACGAAAAGTGGAAACGTTCCTTTATCAACTACCATGAATCAAACCGAGGCAGAACAAGAGGATGGGAGCATCATGAAGGTACGGACTCTGCTATTCAAGTCGAAAACCGAACCGGAGTCACTATTAATAGAAGGAATGCATTATATGAAACGCTATGACCAAAAAATTGAAATTCCTGTAAAATAGATACCCTTGGAGCAAAGGTTGTGCTAGTGAGCTTAAGATTTATCAATCTCGTGCGGGTTCGCGCAATAAACCGTTGAACCCGCATAATTTACGTATAGAGTGCAATTTAATGATGACCGGTGTACACTCTATCATTAAAGTTCTCCCCAAAAAAACTCAATGATTGGTTTTTACATTTATATGATGAAATTATCAATTTCCTCTGAAACCTGTGGCATCCGCCGGAGGCTTTAACTTTATTCAGCGGGGTTTAAACCCCCACTGAATGGAATACCAATATGCATTCATCTCACCACTTACAGATGTGGGAGATTTCTGCTGAATGAAGTTAAAATAAGCCAAACGAAAACAACTGACACTACCAATGTGGCCACCATGACTATCGGCAGCGAAACCATTAATGAATTCACTAGGAACACAATAATCGTCTGGACAGCAATGGCCGCTATGATCAGGCACATCAAAAAATTCAACGTTTTTTCGCTTATTAATGCAGTTAACTTTCCTCCGATCAGCGCACCAATAATACCACTGATTCCAAGCGGTACTATGACATCCACTCGGACATATTCCCAGCTCAATTTTCCCAAAATAGTTCCTACACAAAGCATCCCGCCTACAACCATACCAGTGCCGACGGCCTGCCTGACAGTTAAACGGAATAACCGCAGGAAGATCGGCATGTATAGAAATCCGGCTGCAACACCAATCATGCCTCCAACTGCCCCAACGATTATGCTGAGAGAAATTGCAGTGAAATACGGAAATCTGCCTTCTGCATCAAGTTTCTTTCCGCTGCTAGGTAAAATGATCGTTATTGCAGCTAACAGCGCAAAAAAGGCAAAAATTCCTTGCAGGACATTGTCGTTGAATGAGTTGGCCATCAAAGATGAAATTAAGCTGGACATCACGGCAGGTATACCAAAGTATACGACAATTTTATTGACAACAAGTTTTTGCAGCCAAAAATAGACCGCTCCTGATATTGTTGTAAAGAGGGTGTAAAAAGCAGTTGTTGTGACAATCTGTTTCATATCCAATTTCAATTGGAAAATGGCCGATATCAAGATCAGCATGCTCGTAACAATAATGCTCCCACCAACCGACACCATGCCTGAGATGATTCCCGAAAATAAACCGATCAAAAATGCTAAAATCCACATGAAAATCCCCCAATTTACTGCTCGTACAAGATTTCCCCAGTCTTTTCCACCCCGTATCCAAGCGATTGCAGCTCCTCTTTAAATTCGTTGTTGTTTAATATCTCCAAAACAATGTTAATAAGCTGAACATTGTTTTCTTTTTTCAAAATGACCAAATCGTAGCTTTCTGCAATCAGAGGGATAAAATTGATATTCGCAACCTTGGCTGATTGTTCAATGCCGACTCCGACATCCGCACGTCCATTCGCAATTACGCTAGCCACACCTAAATGACTCGTTTGGAAATTTTCATATCCACTTACTTGATTTCTTTTGATTCCATTGATCCGTAATTGTTCATCCAGAAGAACCCTCGCTCCTGCGCCTTTTTCCCGGTTGATCAGCTTTATGCCTGGCTTAGCCAGATCCTCCCATGATTGAAAACCATGTGGATTTCCCTTTGCCACATAAAGCCCCGCTTCACGCTGCAGCATGTGAATAACCACGAATGATTGGCTGACTAATATTTTCCTTATGTATGAGATATTGTACTGGAGCGTATCACCGTCAAGGAGATGGGTACTCACCACATCCGCTTTTCCCAAATACATTGCAATCAGACTGTCAAGACTGCCTCCATGAGAACGAAGCGGTCGAAAGTCGCTTGATTTTGCTTCTATCTGCCTTGCCAAAATATCCAGACTGCTGTCCTGCCCGCTGATCACGACTTGACGCGCCGTCCCTGAAGCCGCCGTACTAGACTCCGCTCCTTGGGCAATTCCCACTTCCAGTCCCCGGGACTTATAATTCTCCAGTTCTTTCGCGTCCACACGCATTTGCCGACCTACTCTGAAAGCCTTCAACTCTCCTTTTTTGATCAAATCATAGACTGTCAATTTGGAGACTTTTAAAGCTTTAGCAATTTCCTCTGTAGTAAAAGACTCGTTGTGCGCCAAGAAAAACACCTCAATATTCTTAATAATTCTATTTTATCATTTACTTACACAAGCAGGCTAACTATAATTAGATATAACTAGTTATAATTAGATATAACTAAAATTTCTTTTTAGGGGGATCTAGATGAAAAAACTTGCAATTTTCATATTAGTTATCGCCTCATTGCTTTTTGCAGGATGCAACAGCAATGATACAAGCGATAAAAGCAGCCAAGATTCAACAGAAAAAGCTAATAAAACTGAAGAAAAAACACCATTGACTGTTTCCGCCGCAGTTAGTCTGACTGACGCGCTGGAAGAAATCAAAGAACTATATGAAAAAGACCATCCAGTAGAATTGACATTTAATCTAGGCGGATCAGGCACACTAGCCCAGCAAATTCAGCAAGGTGCTCCGGTTGATATTTTCATTTCGGCCAACCAAGAATGGATGGACACGCTCGAAAAAGATGACCTTGTCAATACCTCGACAAGAGAAAATGTAACGGGTAATAAAATCGTTTTGATCACAGGGGCAGACTCCAAAATTGATTATAAATCAGTCGATGAAGTCTCCGCGGCAGATGTGGATCAGATTGCCATTGGAAATCCTGAAAGCGTCCCTGCTGGAGAGTATACAGAAGAAATTTTACATAATCTAAAAAAATGGGATGAAATGAAAGATAAGCTTGTATTGGCTAAGGACGTACGCCAAGTGTTGACGTATGTTGAAACTGGAAACGCCGACATTGGATTTGTCTATGAAAGTGATGCCGTGACCTCCGATAAAATCAAGGTTTTATCAACTGTCGATGAGTCATTGCACGATCCAATCATCTACCCAGGGGCCGTCTTAGCAGATACAAAACATGAAAAAGAAGCGGAAGAGTTCCTGAAATTCCTGGAAGCGGAAGATGCACAAAGCATTTTGGAAAAATACGGGTTCAAGAAATAAATATTGTAAGGTATGATTGATCTATGAACTATTCTCCGCTTTTACTTTCATTTAAAACGGCCGCCATCGCAACGGTGATCGTCTTTATCACGGGAGTCGTCCTAGCAAGAATCATCGGTCGCAACTCTTTTTATGGGAAAAGTGCAGTGGAAGCCATCATTTTGCTTCCACTCGTGTTGCCCCCTACCGTTGTCGGTTTCGGTCTCTTATATATTTTTGGAAAAAACGGATTCATAGGAAAGCTATTGCTCGACTGGTTTGATTTCCAGATTGTTTTCACTTGGTACGGAGTATTAATCGCTGCGGTTGTCGTTTCTTTCCCATTGATGTACCAAAGTGCTGCCGCCGCATTTCAGCAATATGATCAAAACGTTGAAAACGCGGCCTACACAATGGGCGCCTCGAAATGGAAGGTATTTTGGACCATCTCTTTTCCCCTTGCTTGGCCTGGTCTGTTGGCAGGGACCGTCCTTTCCTTCGCACGTGCCCTCGGTGAATTCGGTGCCACGCTCATGATCGCTGGATACATCCCAAATGTGACTGATACGATCCCGCTCGCTATTTACTTTGCTGTGGAATCCGGAAATATGGATTTGGCCAAATTCTGGGTAATCATTATTGTCGCTCTCGGATTCAGTGCTATCTTATGGCTAAATTGGTGGAGCAAAAGGAATATGATGAAACATTCGAAGTCCTAATGGAGGGATGACTGTGCTCACCGTTGATATTCAAAAACAACTGTCTCATTTTGAACTGAATATACAATTCTCGGCAGCCAATGAAATTGTCGTCCTGTTCGGTCCCTCCGGCTCCGGCAAAACCACAATCCTGAATAGTATTGCAGGACTAAGTCATCCAGATTCCGGGATCATCCGCTTGAATGGAGCAGACCTTTTTGACGGCAAATCCATCGTACCAATTCAAAAAAGAAGTGTTGGCTACCTTTTTCAAGACTACGCCCTTTTTCCGCACATGACCGTGTGGAAGAATATCGCTTATGGCATGAAAAACGAAGCGTTTGCCAAAGATTTAATGAAAGAACTCCGAATCGAACACCTGGCATCCAAATATCCGTCTGAAATATCCGGTGGAGAAAAACAACGCACCGCCATCGCGAGGGCCATTGCGACTGAACCCGATGCACTACTTTTGGACGAACCTTTTTCAGCACTTGATGATGAAACAAGGAAAAAGAGCCATGAAGAACTGATTCGCATCCATCAACTTTGGCGCATCCCCATTATCTTGGTCACCCATAACCATGAGGAAGCAAAAAAGTTAGGGAGCCGGATTTTATATTTGGAAAAGGGAGAAATTCTTGAGGGGTATGTAAAAAAAGATGGACATACGGAGAAATCAAGGCCGTTCGTGACCTCATAAATTCAATAAGGAAAGGCCCCGCACAATCAGCTCCGTGTGCCGGGTCTTTTTTTACAGCGCTTCTTTATCCCCGGATAATTTAATAAAAAAAACAATCATCAGCAAAACAACTAACGTCATCAAAATCGAAACAGATGCCCCAAGCTGCCAGTTTAAATTCACCTGGAAATCGTCACGAATAACATTTCCAATCATGATTGATTTACTTCCGCCCAACAAATCAGGCACTACAAATATCCCTAAAGCGGGAATGAAAGTAATAAAACATCCTGCCACAATCCCTGGGAGAGTCAAAGGTATGGTGATGTTAAAAAACGTTTGAACAGGATGGGCCCCTAAATCTTCCGATGCTTCCAAATAAGTTTTATCCAATTTCTCAATGGATGTATAAAGGGGCAGCACCATGAATGGCAGAAAACCGTAAATCAACCCAACCAAGATGGCGAAAGGTGTATAAAGCATTGTAATTGGCCCTTCAATTAATCCTATTGCCATTAAAAATGAATTGATGACTCCGTCATTTTTCAATAAAATGATCCATGCATACGTTCTGACAAGTAGGTTTGTCCAAAACGGGATAATGACCAGGAAAAGAAGCTCATTTTTCCATTTCTTCGCATGGGCAATAAAGTATGCGAAAGGATAGCCTATAATAAGGGAAACAATTGTCACGATCACTGCCCAAATGATCGACCTGAAGAAGATGCTTGCATATAACGCTTGAAATGCCTGTTTATAGGCTTCCAAACTGAATGTATATTCGATTCCGCCGTATCCGTCATTCGTGGTAAAGCTTAAGATAACAACCATGAGGATCGGAACAATTAAAAAGCAGAAAAAAAGTAGAAGGCTTGGCGCTAAAAGCAAATACGCCATTTTTTTATTTCGATTCATTTTTATGCTCACTCCTTTACGACTGTTCATCTCCTAGAGATCCTCTCCACTTTTCACCCAGAAATACTACAATAACCGTGACAATGATCATAATTGTGGATAAGGCATTTATTTCAGGCGTAATACCGGTGCGGACTATTGAATAGATCATTACCGGCAAAGTATTAGATCCCGGCCCGGTCGTAAAGAAAGCAATGACAAATTCATCTATTGAAATCGTAAAACTTAACAGCCCACCGGCTATGATACTAGGGAAAATCAATGGGAAGGTCACTTTCCAAAAGGTTTGCCAGCCATTAGCACCTAGATCCTTTGCTGCTTCCTCTAGGGAGTTGTCAAATCCATGGAGTCTTGTAAGGACAAGGAGCGTGACAAAAGAAGTGCTCAGCACCACGTGTCCGGGTATGACAGTTGACAGTCCTAGTGAAACATGAAGCCAGGCAAACAATACAAGCATCGATACCCCGATGATGATCGGCGGAATAACGATAGGTACATAGAATAATAAATCAATATATTTTTTTCCAGGAAAATTGTATCTATTGAGTGCTAGAGCGGCACATGTTCCAATAATAAGTGAAAAAAACGTGGAAATGCTTGCTACAAAAAGGCTATTGACGATTGAGACGATCAAGGCATCATTTGTTGCAAGCTTCTGATACCAGTCAAATGTGAACCCATTCCAGCTTGTACTAATCTTAGAATCATTGAAGGAATAAACAATTAAAACGAGTATCGGAATGTAAAAAAACAGATAAACCAGAACGGACCAAGTGCCTAGAAGTTTCTTCGTTTTTGCTTTCAAGGCTGGTTCCTCCTTATTCATTTGTTTACAAGGAAAGCCTCTCGGGATAAAGAGAGGCTTTTTAACATGTCTATCAATGCGCTCTTTAAGGAGGAGGCTCTCTTCTAAACTAATTCAGTAAATTGAACTGAATAAAGATCCTGCCGTACATCATTGAACAATGGTGCCGGACTATACTTGCGCGATCTTTTCAAAGAACCAAGGTCAAGAGTTCCAGTTACCACCATTTCCTGGCCATTAACCCCTTTTGCGATTACACCGTCTTCTGTGAAAAATGGATCACAAGGTGAATAGATTCCCGCGTAGCCAGCATTCGTTGAAAAACTATCAAATTGCGGCAAATCGCTCAATGTTGAAGTTTTTACAACGAACATTTGATTTTCAATAGCCCGGGCTCTGGCACATTGATCCACCCGGAAAACTCCATGCATCGTTTCTGTCCACGATGGACAAAAAATAATCTCTGCCCCTTCTTCTGCTGCTTTCCTCGACAGCTCCGGGAACTCGATATCATAGCATATAAGCAATGCCACCTTAGCCCACTCGGTATCAAATACTTTCAATCTGCTGCCGGCATCCAAATCGAACATATTTTTCTCAAACTGAGTTAAGTGAATCTTATCTTGGTAAACATGTGTCCCGTCCGGATAAAACAAATAACCCCGGTTGACAAATCGGCCTTCCCCATCCTTAACAACATGAGAACCCCCTACAATATGAACCTTATGCTTCGAACTTAACCTTCGAAACAGATCGATATACATTCCTGTATATCGATCCAAGTCCCTGACCATATCATATTCGACACCAGCAGGAACGAGACATGCAAGCTGTGTTGTAAAAAATTCAGGGAAAACGATGAAATCGGGCTTGTCCTGTAAAGCCTGGTTTGTAACCTGTTCCACTTGGGAAGCAAATTCATCCTCGCTTTTTATCCCCCTAATATAATATTGAACTGCAGAGACATTTAGCTCCATCTACAATTATCCTCCTTGTCTACTGTCCGATAACTTCCCTCCATGTGTGATCCATTTTAGTTAAATCTTTCCCCATGTCTTTATACCAGTCAGCATGCTTTACATCTTCTTCAGGTGGGTAAGCAGCAGGATTATTCTTCTCTTCATCCCCCATCAATTCAACTGCCGCACTGTTCGGGTTGCTGTATGGTATTTCATCAGAAATTTTCTTGCTCACTTCAGGCTCTAAAACATAGTTGATAAACACTTCCGCTGTATACTTGTTTTTACTGACTTTTGGAATCGCCAGATTATCCATCCAGATGGTTCCGCCTTCTTTCGGAATCTTGAACATCAAGTTTTCATTCTTTTTCATCGCCATTCCGACAGTTCCAGAATAAGCGGCACCAATCCACACATCATTACCGGATAAAATATCAGATGCAGTGCTCTCGTATGCATACACGTTCGGATGCAATGCAAGAAGATCCTTTTTAGCAGCTTTTAAAGCTTCATCACTTGCATCATTTTGGCTGTAACCGTTCTTTTGGAGCGCAACAGTCAGCGCTTCACGGCCAACGTTCGATAATAAAACATGACCTGCATACTCCGAAGTCCAAAGATCTTCCCAGCCAACTGGATCTTTCACTTTAGTTTTATCGTAAACCATTCCAATGTACCCATATAAATATGGTACAGTATACTTATTGCTAGGATCATAGTCTCTTTCATGGAATAAAGAGTTTATATTTTTAAAGTTGGGGATATTATCCATATCCAATTCTTGAAGCATGTCTTTTTGGATCATACGGCCCGCGATATAATCTGTTGGTACGACGATATCATAGTCTACTGCACCGCTTTGTATTTTGGTCAGCATTTCCGCGTTGGATCCATAGGGATCATAGATGACTTTAACACCGTATTTTTCTTCAAAGCCTTTTAAAACATCCTCAGGCCAATAATCACCAAATGAAAAAAGTTTCAGTTCCTTGGCCAGCTTTTGCTCTCCATCATCCTTGCCAGATGATTCGGAAGAAGAGTTACCGCAGGCCCCCAAGGCAAGGAAAAGTACAAATACAGCTAATAGAGTTATGATTCTTCTCAAAATAGCTCCCCCTTTTTATCAAATGCGCCTTGGCGTATTTGCGCTAAGAATTTATCGAACTCCGCTCAATAAATCTCCTCTGAAAATCTGTGGCATCCGCCGGAGGCTTTGACCTTATTCAGCCTGGGTTTTAACCCCTACTGAATGAATACCAATATGCATTCATCTCAGCACTTACAGAAGTGGGAGATTTCTGCTGAATAAAGTTAAAATACAAACCTATTGAAAACCCTTTCACACTGACTGTAAACTATAGTATATGTCGACTGTTGTATTATTACAAATATATATTATATATAGATTTAATATATTTTATAAAACATTTCATCAATTTATTAAGAGGAGAAATTAAATGGACCTTCATCGTTTGCGTTGTTTCATAAAAATAGTGGAGGAAGGGAGTGTTTCCAGAGCCGCTGAGGCGATGAATATGACGCAGCCCCCCCTAAGCATCATGATGGGCAAGCTTGAAAAAGAATTGAAAGTATCATTGTTTGACCGCTCTGGACGCCGACTGACTTTAACGAGAGACGGTGAATTTCTGTATCAACGGGGAAAAGAACTGATTGCATCTACTGAAAATATGGTAAAGGAATTGTCGGAACATAACGACGGGCTGCGCGGTACAGTTACCGCGGGATGCATCACATCCGCCAATCTATTCATCATTCCCGATGCAGTCAAAAAGCTCCGCGAAGAAGCACCGAATATCGTCATGCGTGTCAAGGAAGGAAATTCATCGTTCGTGCTTAATGAATTGCGAAACCATAAAATTGATATCGGCATCGTCCGGACGATATTCGAAGCGGAGGATCTCCATATATCCACTCTGCTGACGGAGCCTTTACTGCTGGCATTGCCGCCCGGACATCCCTTATTAGAAAAGAAGTCGATTAGCATTGCCGATCTGCGGAATGAAAAATTCATCCTCCCGACATCTTCGCACGGTTCGGGAATTGCCGAAGAGATCATGGAAGCCTGCCATAACAGCGGTTTTACCCCAAACGTGATTTATTGGGGGACAGAAGTTTTTCCAATGCTCTTTATGGTAATGAAAGGAGTGGGAATCAGCTTCGCGCCATACAATTTCAGCCGTATCCATTGGCCGGAACTCCCAAATCTTGTTCCACTGGCAGAACCCAAACTGGAGACGAAGCTCAGTCTGGTCACACTGCAAAACCATTACCAGCCTTCGACTGTCGTGCGATTTTTGGACATCACCAGAGAAGTTGCCAGGGGGTTACAGCCCTAAACATCAAATGCGCCTTGGCGTATTTGCGCCCAGATCTTATCGAGCTCCGCTCGATAAATTTCCTCTGAAAATCTGTGGCATCCGCCGGAGGCTTTGACTTTATTCAGCCGGGGTTTGAACCCCCACTGAATGGAATAATAATATGGATTCATCTCACCACTTACAGAAGTGGGAGATTTATGCTGAATGAAGTTAAATAGGCGGAGCCGTCGCCCCGCCCTTTCCGTTATTTCACTTCATATGAACCTCCCACCACTTAAAACACCCGTTTTTGAAGTGGGGGTTTCCTAACCAATCGACAAAAAGCTTCCAACAAGACAGGCGGGTGACACCCATCTTTTGCGGTAAGCCGCAGGAATTCATTTTGCCAATGACATTAGGCAACAGCCTACCCTTAGATAAACTGGGTCGGAACTGACCATCTACTACTTCCTGCCCTTAGGCAATCCGTAGANTGACATTAGGCAACAGCCTACCCTTAGATAAACTGGGTCGGAACTGACCATCTACTACTTCCTGCCCTTAGGCAATCCGTAGATACGTTGTATGGTTTAGGAGAAAATCAAGTTCCCTGATTTCCCCGTAAAACGTTTTTGCGAAGAAATTCGATGCCCCGTGAATATCACGGTGATTTGTATAACCGCAAGTACAACTGTATATTCTCGAAGATACTTTTCGTTTCTTCACACAACAAGGACATTGTTGTGTCGTATTGCTCTCATCATGTTTAGAAAGTTCGATGCCTTCCGCTTCCAGTTTATAAGATAAAAAGGCGTATACTTTCCCGAAAGACCAGTTGGATAGTTTTTGGTTCGTTGTCCTACGGCGAATCTTTTTCTTTTTACGGCGGGATGTGTTTCGCTGCACCCCATCCACCTCACCAAAAGCGACTTCTTTCACTTCGTTGGCGAGGCACCAATCGACAAACTGTTTCGTTGTTTTATGCAGGGCATCCCTGAGTTGATGTTCGCTTTTCGAAAGCACGTAACGTTTCGCCCGGTTATACCTCTTCCATTGCTTCGAGCCTTTTGTACACTTGCTCATTTTCCGCTGGAGTTCGGAAAGCTTTTTATTGCGCAGCCGATGGANGGAACGAAGGTGGCGCCCAGTAATAATCAGATTTTCTCCGTTTTCAGCCACCGCCGTAATGGTATGAATTTCTCCAACGTCAATGGCAGCCCGGTTTACGAATTGATTCTCTTTTACTTCCCTTCCATCCTCATAAGCAATAGACAGCATCAGTTGCCCGATCTCTTTAATTTGCCCTTTTGGTAATTCTTTCACCCAAATATTCAGAGGTTTTTGCCTTTTCCCTTCAAAAATGCCCATGGATAACTCGATTTTTCCGTTCTCAAATACTTTAAAGCCGTTGTTCGCCCACTTTGTATTGAAGTACGTTTTCTTTTTATACGGGTATTTTGTTTTATGGCCCGCTTTTCTTGCTTTTAGTGCCGCATCCCGTGCGAACAAATACTTATGACAAACCGCCTGTACGGATTGAGAATGAATAGGGAAGATTCCTTTTGCCCTTTTTTGCAACTCGCTTTTGGTTATCCATTTTCCTGTTTTCAAATGGGTTTCTTTGGCAAGGGCGAGACAGAAGTTCCACACTTCGCCTGATATGCGGTTGCACTCGAACAGTCGGTCAATGGTTTCCTTGCTTGCGCGAAACAGAGTTTTCATACAACGGAGCATTTCGTTTCCTCCCACTCGTGAATAATGAGGATACCTATGTCTCATTATAACACAAAAGGAACAAACGTTCCCGCGGAGTTGCGNTCCTCCCACTCGTGAATAATGAGGATACCTATGTCTCATTATAACACAAAAGGAACAAACGTTCCCGCGGAGTTGCGACAAAGGCAAGCATTCATCCCCCACCTACGCTTTGCGTTGAGGAAGGGGACTTCTGCCCTAAGTTGTTAAAGTATCTTTCATGCTTTCATAAGAATTATTCCAGAAGTTAGGCTTCTCTTTGAACGTTTTTCCGACGATTTTAACCATCTCTTTGAATTTTTCATCATAGCTTTCATCATCCTTTGACGGCAGCTCTTTTCTGTATTCGTCGACGAATGCTTTCGTCGATTCCGTGATTGGCCCCCATTTGGCCACCTGTTCGCCGTTTTCATCGATGAAAATGAAAATCGGAATCACCCGTTTGCCATTTGTCAAATATTGGTCCATCAAATCCAGATGCTGATCTCGCGGAAGCAGCCGGACATCCATCTCTGTTTTTTCCGCTAGTCGAAGCAAAACGGGAACATTCAGCATACAATGACCGCACCAAACTTCTGCCAAAGCTATAGCGCGCAGGTTCTTCTCTTTTACTTTATTGAAAAAATCCTCGTCAGCGGGAGGCTGGAAGTTTTCATAGATATGTAAAAAACCATCTTTTTGATGCTCTAGATCATTCATGTATTGCTCAGGCGTCAGCCCTTTTTCAAACCATTCATTCAAGTTCAATCTTTGTCACTCCTTCATTTATCTTATAAAAATCTTATCGAATCTTGATTATTCTGTAAACAAAACTGCTTGTCTACTATAATATAGATAAAGATAGAGAAAATATGAAATTAGAAAGAAGGAGGAAAAGTAAAATTGAAAAAAATCATTCATGCCATTCAAGATGAATATCCGGATGAATTCGCTCATTGTTTTGGATGCGGACGCTTAAATGAAGCAGGGCATCGTTTTCGTACCGGATGGAACGGTGACAAAACACTCACCATTTATGAACCAAAACAAGAACACACAGCGATTCCGGGGTTTGTTTACGGCGGATTGCTTGCCTCACTGGTCGACTGCCACGGAACAGGATCGGCGGCACTTGCCTTACATAGGAAAAATGGCCACGAACCGGGCAGCGGGCATGCATCTCCCCGTTTTGTCACAGCTTCATTACATGTCGACTACCTGAAGCCTACACCACAAGGGACAGCTTTAAACGCAATCGGCACAGTCGAAGAAATTCATCCGAAGAAGTGGAAAACTTCAGTAGAAGTCTTCGCTGGGAACGTCCTTTGTGCAAAGGGCGAAGTGATAGCTGTCGTCATGCCCGATACTTTTAGAACTTGAAAATGAAAAAGCATCCTCTTTGGATGCTTTTTTACGTATCAAACAAAGTTCCCTCCAACGCGCTGATATACCGACCGGCTGACATTTGAACAGCCTCATTGGCATTTTGCGCAACCACTTTTTGAAAAGCATTATACAAGCGGTCAAATTGGAGTTCCTTTACATAATTGGCTATCGCTTTTACTTTTTCGGCCGGGAGCGGAATCAAATTCGGGTAACTATACATGAAGCTAACCCAATTTGTATCAGCTACGACTTGAATAATATCACCAGTAAGTAAAACTCCTTTCCCATTGTTTCCTTCAGGCCAATGTAAGACAGCCCCTCCTTTGAAATGTCCGCCGAGCCTATGCAGGACAAGGTTTTCTGATAGCTCCAACTGTTCACCTGACCAAAGATTAATCCAATCACTTGGCTCCGTCACCCAATGACCGTCATCCTTATGGATGTAAATAGGAGCTTGAAAGCTTTCCGCCCATTCCACTTGAGCCGAATAATAATGCGGATGAGACAGGGCAATAGCATCAATTCCGCCTAGCTTTCTGACTTGCTTCTTTGTTTTTTCATCGAGAAAACTGATACAATCCCAAAGAACATTGAACCCATCCCCTTGAACAAGGAAAGCGGACTGACCTATTCCGAATTTCGGCACCGTCGTTATCCTGTATAACCCTTTCTCCATTTCCACTATTTCATTTTCATAATCTCCACTGGCCTGCATATCACCAAGCGTCGTCCATTCCTGGCCGTTTGGATTCACATACTGCCGTTCTTCCGTACAAATACTGCAAAATTCGGGCAGCTGAACGCTGACAGGATATTGAACACCGCAGGTTATACAAATGAACTTTGTCATCTCCATCCTCCCTCTTCTTATCAAATACGCCTTGGCGTATTTGCGCCCAGATTTTATCGAGCTTAAGCTCGATAAATTTCCTCTGAAAATCTGTGGCATCCGCCGGAGGCTTTGACTTTATTCAGCCGGGGTTTGAACCCCCACTGAATGGGATACCAATAGGCATTCATCTCACCACTTATAGAAGTGGGAGATTTCTGCTGAATGAAGTTAATCGTTCGTTTTATCAGTAATGCAGGAAAGGCTTTCTACTGACCCGGTCACTAAGCACCGGTCATGCCTCTGTTACAAAGCTTCTTCCGTCCCCTTTTGTTTCCAACCAACAACAAAAGCACCCAAAGTTTGTTTTCTACAGACGATGCCAGACATATTTAAAATTTATACAATAAATTTAAGTCTAATATATCTAAGGTGGTGAATAAAATGGAAACGGTAACAAAAAATTTGTTTTTATTTCTTTCCAAAAACAATTGGCTGAATGAGATGGCAAAGAAAAGAGGCAGCAATATTGTTACAGGAAAAATTATTGCAGGGACTGATTTTCCAAGCTCCGTCCAAATCATCAAAGAACTGAACACCAGAGGCTTAGCCACCACTGTTGATCATTTGGGGGAATTTGTTAATTCAGAAAAAACAGCCGTTGAAAGGACGGAAGAGGCTATTGCCACGATTGAAACGATTAGCAGAGAAAGACTCGACTCCCATATGTCCGTCAAAATGACGTCGCTCGGCCTCGATATTGACCGGGATCTTGTCATCAGCAATATGACAAGTATTTTAGATACAGCGGAAAAACATGGTGTCATGGTGACAATTGATATGGAGGATGAACCCCGATGTGAAAAGACACTTGAACTATTTAAACAGTTCAAGCAATCATACAATTGTATCAGCACAGTTTTGCAGGCCTACTTGTACCGGACAGAACAGGATTTGAAAGAATTAAGTTCTTTGAAACCGTTTTTACGGCTTGTAAAGGGAGCATACAAAGAGCCGCAAACTGTCGCCTATCCGGATAAAAAAGATGTCGACGAAAATTATAAAAAATTGATAGAACAAAGCTTTAGACTGGGGTTGTATACTGCAATCGCCACTCACGACGATCATATGATTGAGTATACAAAGGGACTTGCTGCAAGATTGCAAATTCCCAATAATCAGTTCGAATTCCAAATGCTGTACGGCATGCGGAACAAAACACAATTAGAGCTTGTGGAACAAGGGTATAAGATGAGGGTCTACGTTCCTTACGGACGTGATTGGTACGGATACTTTATGAGAAGACTAGCTGAAAGGCCGGCAAATATTTCATTCGCCTTTAAAGGTTTCGTAAAAAATTAATCATTTTATATTGATAAGGAGTTGTGTTGGATGATCACTTATAAACACGAACCATTCACAGATTTTTCCAAAGAAGAGAACAAACAGGCGTTCAAAGCAGGGCATGATTTGGTGGAGAACTATCTTGGCATGGAGTATCCATTAGTTATCGGCGGAAAGAAAATTACGACGGATGAAAGAATCATTTCGATCAACCCGGCCAATAAAGAAGAAATCGTCGGAAAGGTTTCGAAAGCTAACCGTGAATTGGCCCAACAAGCAATGGACAGTGCGTTCTCAGCCTTTCAATCTTGGAAAAAAGTGAAACCGGAAGTCCGTGCAGATGTCCTTTTCAAAGCTGCCGCTATCATTCGCCGCAGGAAACACGAATTTTCCGCTTTGCTTGTCAAGGAAGCAGGCAAGCCGTGGAATGAAGCGGATGCCGACACAGCCGAAGGTATCGACTTTCTGGAGTACTATGGGAGACAAATGCTCGAGCTGAAGAGCGGCAAAAGAGTGGAAAGCAGACCAGGGGAATACAATCGTTATGACTACATCCCGCTTGGCGTTGGTGTCATCATTTCCCCATGGAATTTCGCCTTTGCCATCATGGCTGGAACTACGGTGGCTGCTATCGTTTCAGGAAATGCGGTCCTTTTAAAGCCGGCATCCACGACGCCTGTTGTCGCAGCCAAATTTGTTGAAGTAATGGAGGAAGCTGGACTGCCAAAAGGTGTGCTCAACTATATTCCAGGAAACGGATCTGAAGTCGGCGACTTTCTTGTTGACCATCCAAAAACTCGGTTTATCAGTTTTACAGGATCAAGAGAAGTCGGAACCCGCATCTACGAACGTGCTGCCATTGTGAACGAAGGTCAGATCTGGCTGAAACGTGTAATTGCTGAAATGGGAGGAAAAGACACGATTGTCGTTGATAAGGAAGCGGATTTAGAGCTTGCTGCCCAATCAATCGTCAGCTCAGCTTTCGGTTTTTCGGGTCAAAAATGCTCCGCATGTTCCCGTGCTGTCATTGTCGAGGATGTATATGAAGAAGTGTTAAATCGTGCTGTCGAACTGACAAAAGAGTTGACCATTGGCGATCCTTCCGACCCAAACAACTTCATGGGGCCTGTGAACGACCAAAATGCTTTTGATAAAATCATGAAATATATTGAAATTGGAAAAAGCGAGGGTGAATTAATGATTGGCGGAGAGGGCGATGATTCCAAAGGCTATTTCATCAGGCCGACCATTTTTTCCGGACTTGACCCTAAAGCACGCATCATGCAGGAAGAGATTTTCGGCCCAGTTGTAGCCTTCGCCAAAGCGAAAAACTTTGATGAAGCGTTGGAAATTGCCAATAACACGGAATATGGGTTGACTGGAGCCGTCATTTCCAACAACCGACTGCACCTGGAGCAAGCACGTGAAGACTTCCATGTCGGAAATTTATATTTTAACCGCGGCTGTACTGGAGCGATTGTCGGTTACCAGCCTTTTGGAGGTTTCAACATGTCAGGTACCGATTCAAAGGCAGGAGGACCTGATTACCTGCTGCTCCATATGCAGGCAAAAACTACTTCCGAAATGTTATAGTCATGAAAACGGAGATGACTTTATATGACTGACGAGGCATTAAAGCTTGTAACGATTATTGTGTATATGATTCTCATGCTTGCAATCGGATGGGTCGCCTTCAGAAGGACGGGCGACCTGACCGACTATATGCTCGGCGGGCGATCTCTTGGACCGGCCGTTACAGCACTCAGCGCCGGGGCGGCGGATATGAGCGGTTGGCTGCTTATGGGTCTGCCGGGAGCTGTCTATGCAACCGGGTTAACCAGTGTCTGGATTGCCATTGGATTGACCGCGGGAGCTTATTTGAATTGGATTTTTGTTGCGCCAAGACTGCGCACCTATACTCAAGTGAGCAATGACTCTATTACGATTCCTTCTTTTTTTGAGAACCGGCTGAAAGATAATACGAAACTATTGCGAATAGTTTCAGCCCTTGTCATCTTGGTCTTTTTTACCTTTTATGTTTCTTCGGGTCTTGTCGCAGGAGCAGTTTTCTTTGAAAGCTCTTTTGGGTTTGGCTATCAGCAAGGGCTCCTCATCATTGCACTCGTAGTTGTGGCCTATACACTTTTTGGCGGTTTCCTCGCGGTAAGCTGGACAGACTTTGCACAGGGACTGATCATGTTGGTCGCACTGTTGATCGTTCCCGCATTGGCCATCATGCATACGGGCGGTCCGGCAAAAACAGTTGAAACGATTCAGTCTATTGACCCTAAAATTTTCTCGTTTTTCAGGGATACAACATTTATCGGAATTATTTCCCTCCTTGCCTGGGGTCTCGGTTATGTGGGGCAGCCCCATATCATTGTAAGGTTCATGGCCATCAGTTCAGTAAGAGAAACAAAAGTAGCGCGCCGGATTGGGATGAGCTGGATGATTATATCGTTGCTGGGAGCTGTATTGACAGCCCTGATTGGGATCGCGTATTTTCATACGTCGAATCACACACTGCATGATAAGGAAGCTGTCTTTATCGAACTTGGCCAAATCCTTTTCCATCCCTTATTTGCGGGTTTTGTCTTAGCAGCGATTCTTGCTGCCATCATGAGCACCATTTCATCACAGTTGATCGTCACTTCAAGCGCTCTGACTGAAGACTTATACAAATTAATTTTCCGTCGTGATGCAAGTGACAAAGAACTGGTCTTTTTCGGACGAATGGCAGTTTTGGCCGTGGCATTGATAGCCTTTATCATTAGTTCCAATAAAACGGAGTCGATCCTGAACCTTGTCGCCCATGCATGGGCTGGGTTTGGAGCTTCGTTCGGACCAGTCGTTGTACTAAGCCTTTATTGGAGGAAATTGACCAACTGGGGAGCAATTGCTGGTATGGTCGCTGGAGCAATCACTGTACTCATTTGGCAAAGCCTGGACTTTGAGTTATATAAAATCATACCAGGCTTCATCATCAACCTTCTCGTTGCAGTGATTGTCAGCCTGATCACTTATAAACCTAATGAAGAAATTGACAAAGAATTTGATGAGAGTTTACGCCTCCTAAAGGAATAAAGTATTTTCATGAAGCGGTCAATGAAAGTATGATAAACTTTTCATTGACCGCTTGTATTTTGGATAGGGGGAGTTTGAATGGACCGCCTCTTAGAAAAAATCATTTCACTGACGAATATAGAAGAAATAACAGAAATGATTAGTCAATTTTTAAAAAAACCTGTTGTTATAGAAGATGAACAATTTTCCCTTTTAGCGTATAGCTCTTTTTATATCAATCAGTTTGATGAAGCCAACAAGCAAACCATTTTTACAAAGCGCTGGACGATTCCCATCCTGGAGAAATTCATGGATGAGGGAATTGTGGATCGCTTAAAGACGCTTCCTGAACCCTTCAGAGTCGAAAAGATAGAGGAAATCGGATTGAATCAGCGTGTGGTTGTAAGCGCTAAATATAAAAACCACGTTTTAGGTTTCATCTGGGTACAGGAAACCGATCGGCTGCTGACTGAGGACGAACTCTCTTTTCTACTGGAAGTCTCTTTTCATGTTGGCAAACTCCTCTATCAAAATAAGCAATTGAAGTTGAAAAAAGACGAACAGAAAAATAATTTTTATAAAAAAATCTTAGAGGATACTTTTCAAACGGAGGCACAAATCAAATGGGAAGCCGCTAACGTCAAAATCCCCATTCCGCACTCGTTTATTTCCATTGTTTTTACAGTCAGCCCCTCCAGTGAAGAATCTTTTGGAGAGCTGCTTGAAAAGGTGAGACTTTTCGCCAATACATTAAAAATGCCGAGCCACCTCTTTATTAATCAACTGATGGCAGTTGTCCTAATTGGAAGCAGTTTGTCATCACCCAAAGACCTGACGATACACGCAAACGCGTTGACAACATCTGTTTTGGCACAATTCAACGGAGAGCAAGTATATGCTGGAATCAGTAATCAATATACTTCTGTCACCCATCTGAGAAAAAGCTATCTTGAAGCCATTGAAGTTATAAAGACAGCCAAATTTATCGGGATTGAGGAGCTTCCATCTTTTGAATATAAAAAGCTTGGGTTGTTCCGTTATTTGGAGACAATTTTACAGCAGCAGAAAAAAATGGGCGATCAGAACGAAGAACTGCTGAAGCTAAAACAAAAGGACGAAGAAAGCCAAACGAATCTCCTTCGAACGCTGGAGGTCTATTTGGAGGAAAACTGCCGGCTAAAGCAGGCTGCAGAAAAGTTATTCATCCATACAAACACATTGAAATACCGATTGAATCAAATCAACGAATTAACCGAAATCGACTTTAATGACTTCAATCAGAACTGCCAACTATATATTGATTTGAAGATTATGAAAGTAAAAGGGTAAGAAGCTGTTTCCAGTATGTTCTATAAATCAACCATATCGTCAACTTGAGAAATCAATTTCATCATCCGATAACAGACCTAAAAAAACTCTCGGAAAGCAATTAACAGCTCTCCAAGAGTTTTTTCGTTATCCCTTCTCTTTCATATTTACAAAGACACTTTTTACTTCTGTATAGTTTGCGAGTCCATATTCCCCACCCATTTCGCGGCCGATTCCGGACTGTTTGTAACCCCCGAATGGCATGGTTTCCCATTCAAGCCCAAAGTCATTGATCCAAACCGTCCCGGATTGGAGTTTGCCCGCGATATAGTGGGCTTTTTTGACGTTTTCCGTCCAGATGCTCGCTGCCAGACCGTAGTCGCTGTCATTTGCCCGACGGATGACCTCTTCCACCGTATCAAACGGGAAGACAGCCATGACCGGCCCGAAGATTTCCTCCCGAGCGATGGTCATATTATCTGTCACATCTGCAAAAACAGTGGGGCGGACAAAATACCCTGTGTCATAAGCACGTTCTCCTCCTGAAATAAGGCGCGCACCTTCTTCCTTCCCTTTTTCGATATATGAAAGGACAGTTTCTAGCTGTTTTCGTGAAACAAGAGGCCCCATTTCCGTCGTTTCATCAAGTCCATGCCCGACTTTTAATGAATTTGCCCGTTCGGCCAATCCCTGCAATACTTCGTCATAAAGGGAGCGGTGAACGTAAACCCTTGTGCAGGCACTGCAGTTTTGGCCATGGTTATACATTGTTCCTGCAAACGCCCCGTCAATCGCTTCACTTAAATCCGCATCTTCCAGAATAATCGCCGGGGACTTTCCACCAAGCTCCAGTGTCACTCCCTTGATTTGGTCCGCTGCCTGCTTCATGACCGACTTGCCCACCGCCGTTGATCCCGTAAAAGCTACTTTATCGACAGCTTTATGGCGGACCATCGCTTCTCCCGCTACCCGCCCATATCCAGGGACGACATTTACCACACCGTCCGGAAAGCCGGCTTCTTTAAACAATTGCGCTGCATACAGAATGGAGAGTGGTGTTTCGGTCGCCGGTTTGATCACCACTGTGCAGCCGACCGCCATGGCCGATCCCAGCTTCCATGCCGCCATGGCAAGCGGAAAATTCCATGGGATGATCTGCCCGACAACTCCAACCGGTTCATGAACGATATAGTTCAGATAATCCGGTGAGACTTGGACTGTTTTCCCTTCAATCTTCGTGGTCCAGCCCGCATAGTAGCGGAAGTGCTGAACAGTGCCGTCCACATCGTCGGCCAAGGCAACAGCATACGGCTTTCCATTGTCCAATGTCTCAAGCTGCGCCAACTCTTCCCTGTTCTCTTCGAGTAAATCTGCAAACTTGTAGATCAGCCTGGAACGCGAAGCGGCGTCCATCCGAGTCCATTCCCCTTCGTCAAAAGCGCTGCGCGCTGCGGAAACTGCCAAATCGATGTCTTCCTCCCCCGCCTCATAAACTTCCGCAATCTTCTCTTCCGTGGCTGGATTCAATACATCGAATGTCTGCCCGCTTTTAGATGAGACAAATTCCCCATTAATATACAGCCCTAATTTATTTTTTAAAAACTCCCGAACTCTGGGCTTCAGCTCTGTTGTTTTTGCCTTTACTTCCGTCATTTTCCTTCCCCTCCGTGGATCGTTGATGCTTCCAGAACATCCAACTGCTCCATTAACCTTTTAAGTGTTTCCTGCTCTTCCTGGCTCAATCCAAGACGCGGCTTACGGGCCGGACCGCCGGCGAGCCCCTTCAAGTCCATAGCATGTTTGGTAATTTGGACATACTTTCCGGAACCCTCAAGGAAGTTCAAAAGGGGAAGCAGCTTATCATACAATTCCCACGCACGATCGATCTCCCCTGCCACATAGGCATCATACATTTCCTTAGCCGTCCTCGGTGCGATGTTCCCCCCAACGGAAATCCAACCTTCCGCCCCAACCATGAACGACTCAAGAACCATATCGTCCGCTCCACAGAACGTTTTGATAAATCCCTTGCCTTTGCGGGAAATGTCACGAACGTTCCTGATTTCTCCGCTGGATTCTTTGACGTGTGTAATATTCCCCACATCTTTGCCTGTCCGAAGGATTGTATCAACCGAAATGTTCACACCGGATGTAAAAGGGTTGTTATAAATCATGACGGGAAAGGAGACGGACTCAGCCACAGCTTTAAAATGTTCGTAAACCTCTTCTTCCTTTGGATGAGCGTAATACGAATTGATAAGAAGTGCGGCATCCGCTCCCGCCTTTTCAGCCTGCAGAGTATATTCGATCGCATCCTCCGTAGTTTCCGCTGCAGTTCCAACGATAAGAGGGATTCTGCCGCCAACCTGCTCAACTGCCACTTCTACAGCCTTAAATCGTTCCTCTTTCGTCAAACTAACAAATTCTCCTGTGCTTCCATTGATGGCAAGTCCATCTACACCCTGGTTAATGAAATACTCGATATTGTTTTTAAAACCTTCCCAATTGATCGTTTCGTCTTGGTGCATCGGTGTAATCATTACTGGAAATACGCCTTTTAAATATTTCATCATCTATTCCTCCTAATGATTCGTTATTGCTTCATCTTATCAAGTGCGCCTTGGCGTATTTGCGCCCAGATTTTATCGGGCTCCGCTCGATAAATTTCCTCTGAAAATCTGTGGCATCCGCCGGAGGCTTTGACTTTATTCAGCCGGGGTTTGAATCCCCACTGAATGGAATACCAATATGCATTCATCTCACCACTTACAGAAGTGGGAGATTACTGCTGAATGAAGTTAAAAAATCAGGTCCTTAGAGTACACACAGTAGTGAGTCTGATTATTCAAAAAATAAAAGAACGGTCTGTACAGAACTGGATAGATAAGTTTTTTCTATCCAGTTGTACTCTTTTCTTTGGCTATACGAGCCTGTCTACTTTTTTCCTCCCAAAAATCAGCACCGCTTATGCCAGCCTGAATCGGATCAAAAACAGGATCTTTACCTGCTTTTTTCTGAGTTTCATAATCTTTTAAGACCTTTAAAGTCGGTTTAGTGAGAAGTAAAATCGCAAACAGGCTGAGCCATGCCATAGACCCGAATCCGATATCACCCAGCGCCCACATCATAGATGCTGATTTAACGCTGCCGATAAAGATCATGAGGAGCATGACAACTTTTAGCGTTGTTTTCAACCAAGGCAATTCCCGCTTTCCGCTCAAATAGACCAACGTTGTTTCTGCGATATAGTAATAAGCCATCAACGTAGTAAACGCAAAGAAGAAAATAGCAATGGACACAAACCCGGGACCGAATCCAGGCAGCACTGTTTCGACCGCCATTTGAGTATAGGCAGGACCCGCCTCGATACTTGGCAACGTCTGAACAATCGGATCTCTTCCCTCCGGCGTTACATTATACATCCCCGTTACCAGAATCATTAGAGCGGTTGCCGTACAAACTAAAATTGTATCAATATAGACTGAGAAAGCTTGCACCAATCCTTGTTTAGCGGGATGTGACACTTCAGCAGCCGCAGAACTATATGTCGCTTCCCCGCAACCGGCAACATTGGAGAATATGGCCCTTCTGACCCCCCAGGCAATCGCTGTTCCTACTATTCCGCCAAAGATTTGGTTGGATCCGAAAGCACTGGTGAAGATCAAGGAAAGCATCCCAGGCACTTTGTCATAATTCAAGCCTAGTACAATAAAAGTAACAACCACATAGCCAACCGCCATAAACGGAACAACGGTTTGCGATACACTGGCAATGCGTTTTAGACCGCCAAAAATAATTACTCCAAGTAAAACAACCAGGAATATTCCGGTAACTGTCTTGTTTAAACCAAAGGCATTTTCCATTCCCGCTGCAATATTATTTGCCTGTACTCCAGGTGTTAAGAATCCGTAGGAAATAGTGACAACCACAGCCATGATTACAGCAAACCACTTGAGCTTTAGCCCTTTTTCAATAAAATAAGGAGTTCCTCCGCGATATTCATTTCCCACCTTGCTCTTAAATACTTGTGCAAGCGTCGATTCAATAAAGGCACTCGCACCGCCCAACAACGCCATGACCCACATCCAGAAAACCGCTCCCGGTCCGCCGTATGCAATGGCGGTTGCTACACCTGCGATATTCCCTACCCCTACACGGCCTGATAAAGCTAAACAAAATGCCTGAAAAGAGGAGATGCCGTTCTCGGAGCTTTTTCCCTCAAACAACAACAGAATCATGTCTTTAAAATACCGAATTTGAACAAAGCGAGTCATAATGGAGAAAAATAGTCCTGCTCCAAGTGCAAAAACAACAAGACCAGTCCCCCATACTTGATCGACCAGCCAATTAATGACTCCTTCCATAGATGGGCTCCCCCTAAAATTTATTTAATTAAAAACCCCTTCGGCAACGGATCCGTTGGATCGAGTACAAATGTTTGCAATCCGGTAATAAATGCTCTTGCATTCACAGCGAATTGAACTTTCCTGTCATGATGTGCCTTGGATTCAAGAAAGCTTCCGTAAACGCTTTCATTAAGTAGAGTTTGATCCACTTCTATTCCACCTCTTGATAAAAGGGATGCAAAACAAGCTGCTGTTGGCCCAAAGCCCGGTGATCGGACAATCCAACCATCCTTCCGAAAGGTGACGGTCTTAATTTTTCCTTGTACCAGTGCTTCATCATCCATCAGTATGACGCCTTGTATATCAGGATTAGTTTTTAGTTCCTGTAAGGTGTTTTTCCCCCACTTTTTTAAAGTGGAAAGCTCACTTAGCTCAATTTTTAAGCCCAGTGCTTTATTATCAAACAGAGCATAACGCTGATCTGCCTGAACGACTGTATACGAAGCATCAAGCAGCGGAACGTCAGTTTTAACCACAGTACATTCTCCAAGTGCCATTCTTGCAGAGACAACTTGTTCTTTTTCCTTTACTGCAATCACAGGAATCACACCCTGTACCGTTTCGATGAAATATTCACCAGCTGTTTTCTCCTTCAATCTGCCGCTTTCAAGCAATGCAGTGACGACGGCAATAACCCCTCCATAATGAATAGGCAATGTACCTTCATGGTTAAAAAAGACGGCTGCCGCATCACCACTCTCGGTGAACGGAGGAACGACCAGACATCCGTTTATTCCCGCAAACCCCCGCGGTTCATTAAGTAAAAGTGCCATCTCTTCCAAGAATACGCTTGGCAGCTGCTCATCGAACTCTTTTAAACTTCCATATTGAACAAAAGGTACATCATCAATGATCCGAAACACTTCACCTGCTATGTGTACGTCTGTTGCGGTGTATACTTTTTGAAAGTTCATTTCACTTCCTCCCTCTCATGTTCCATTGGCGGAATGAGGAGAAAGCCTTCTTTTAACGGATCTTCTTCGTTGTAGAAGAAGCGATGCATGCCCATCAGCCAGGCAGATCCTGAGATGTTCGTTACGACTGCTTCCTGCCCATTTACGCTTGTTGTTTCCAAGACGCGTCCTTTAAACAAAGAGCCAACAATGCTTTCGTGTACGAACTCTTCTCCTACGACAATTTCCTGATTAGCATAAAGGACCGCTAGTTTGGCTGAAGTTCCAGTTCCGCACGGTGAACGATCTATTCCCCCAGGGGGGACGACGACGGTATTTTTCACATCCGCCTTTTCGTTTGTCGGGTCGGTAAAAAACTCTACATGGGTCAATCCTTTGATGAAAGGATATTTCGGATGGACAACCTCGATCTGCTCATTGATGGTGTTTCTGATTGTAATCGCTTGATCAATTATGATAGAGGCATTTTCAGGAACCAGATCAAGCCCGATTGACTTTGCGTCAATGATGGCGTAGAAATTGCCTCCATAGGCTATATCTGCTTCAACCTTTCCAATTCCTTCCACGTCAACTGAGACTCTTCTCAACAAAAAAGCCGGTACATTGCAGAATGACACTTCTTTGGCTTTCCCGTTCTCCACCGTGATTTCTACTTCCACCAACCCTGCTGGCGTATCCAGCTTTAAAGTAGTGACAGGTTCTTTCGCTTCAATGATTCCCGTCTCAATCAAAGCAGTACAGACACCTATCGTATCGTGTCCGCACATCGGCAAATATCCGCCTGTTTCAATATAAATCACACCGAGGTCCGCTTTATGATGGCAAGGATCCGTAAGCAGCACTCCAGACATAACATCATGTCCCCTTGGTTCATTCATAAGCAGCTTCCGAATCCAATCATATTCTTTTTTCATATAGAGCATTTTCTCTGACATGGTGCTTCCTTTCAATTCAGGAAGACCGCTGATCAATGTCCTAGTCGGGTTCCCTCCCGTATGTGTATCAATGGTTGTAAACACCTTATGTGCCTTCATCGACTCACCTCCTTTTTCGAAAACCGGTTATAGCGGAGCGGATCAACAGGAATGCACGTTCCCTTTTCATTGAGCATCTCTTCGAGCACTTTTCCGGTCACGGCCGAAAGGCTGACCCCATCCCCCTCATGGCCTGCCGCTATGTAAAAGCCTGGGACTTCATCCACATGGGAAACGATTGGTAGATGATCCTCTGTGTATGGACGCAGACCAGCGTAGGAACGTATCATCATCATATCCGCCATCTTCGGATAAAAACGGATCGCCCTTTTCGCAATACACTCAATGACTTCATTTTTCACTCTCGTATTAAAGCCGACAAACTCCCTGCTGCTTCCGATAAGAAAGTTTTGGCTTTCGGTCGGTTCAAACACAAGGGCCACTCCGTACTTTTCAGTGAGTGAATCCACTCGCCGCTGTCCTCCAAACTTAGAAATCAAGTAACCGAATTCCATTACCTTGCGGGAGCCGACATGTTCCTGTCTGGAAGCAACAATAATATGCCCTTTCCTTGGTTGAATTGGAATAGAAAGTCCTAACATTTTCCCGATTCGAGGTGCCCAGACACCGCATGCATTTACCACTTGATTGGCCTTAAAATCGCCATTCGAGGCTTCTACTCTAAACCCGCCATCTGGTTCTTTTTTCATACTTTTTACTTCGGTTCGTTTCCAAGCCTCAGCTCCATAATTTTGTGCGCTTTCCAATAAAGCAAAAGCGAGCATATAAGGATTAATGGTTGAATCCGTAGCACATTCCAAGCCACCTAGCAGATCATCGGCAAAGTACTTTGATTCCTGGCGAATGTCTTCGCGATCCAATATCCGGAAAGGCAGCCCTGCCGTCTTTTGCCTATCTACCCACTGCTGAGCTGCTTCCATCTCTTCCTCCGATTCACAGACAAGAATGCTTCCTGGTGCCCGGTATTCAAAGGGATAGTTCAATTCTTTTGACAGTTGATCCACCAGATTTTGGCTGACCAAGGACATTTGGCTATCAAAGCCAGGATCTTTATCAATCGCCAATATGTTGCCGTCACATTTGGAAGACGTCCCACTGACAAATTCCCCTTTTTCGAGAATCGTCACTTGCCGCCCTGATTTGGATACGTAATAAGCGATCGCACAGCCAATAATCCCGCCTCCAATCACCAATACGTCGGTATGCTTCAATACTGTCCCTCCTTTCATTGCCTAACTATATTTGCAAGGATTGTGCCATTGCGTATGTTCGTTAAACGGCTTTATTTTATAGAACATTTAAAAAAATTAAACAGTGGATGTATAATTAAATAGACACTGTATAAAAAATTTTACTCACGGGAGGCAGTTAAATGGCTTTTTCACTTCCATCCATTGAAGATGTTCTAGAAGAAGCATTGAAAATAAAATCAAACAAGAATCAGTTTTTTTATATGGAAAAGGAACAACCATACAAAACAGTCCACATGAACGACTCGGTGGAAAACTTGATTCAAGCGCTTCAGGAGGCTTCCTCAATTGTCATCCTGGATAAGCAAGATCAGCCGGCTGGATCTGTATCAGCCTCTGAAGTCATCCAAATTCTTTACATCTTATACAGGCAATTGAAGGCTTTTTATACGACTGTCATTCAAACAACCGACTCCTCCGTCACTGTCATTGATAAGGAGGAACGGGTAAAAACATGGACCGAAGGCGCAGAAAAGATTTTTTCCATCAAACAAAAAGAAATTTTGAGGAGAAAAATAACCGATTTTTTTGAACCGGAAAAGCTTGAAATACTAGAATCCCTCCATAAGGGGAAAAGCATTGCCCATCATCAGCACCAGCCCAGATCCGACTTGTTTGTGCTGATCAACTCCAATCCCGTTCTCTGCGACGGGGAAATCATCGGGGCTGTGGTCTCCGAAACAGATGTTACAAGCCATGTGCTTCTTAATGAAAAGTTATTCAACATGTCAACGGAAGTCCATCGTCTCGAGCAGGAGGTCGCCAAGTATAGAAAAACTCAAGACCCCTTCAGTACCATCAAAGGAAAAAGCATTGCCCTTCAACAAACGGTGGAATTAGCCAGAAAAGTTTGCGGAGTGAAGTCCACTGTCCTGATTATGGGTGAAAGCGGTGTAGGCAAAGAAGTGTTTGCCAAGGCGATTCATGAGGCAAGTGAACTGAAAAAGGCCCCATTCATCCCCGTCAACTGCGGTGCGATTCCGGAATCATTATTTGAAAGCGAAATGTTCGGCTATGAAAAAGGAGCTTTTTCTGGTGCCAACCAAAAAGGGAAAAAAGGAAAAGTGGAACTAGCGAAAGGAGGAACGCTTTTTTTAGATGAAATCGGTGAAATGCCGCTGGATATGCAAGTAAAGCTGTTACGGGTTTTACAAGAGCGTAAGTTTTACCGAATCGGAGGAGAACAAGAAATAGATATCGATTTTCGTATTATTGCTGCTACGAACCGCGATTTGGCAGAGCTTGTCGAAGACGGGAAATTCCGCGAAGATTTATTTTATCGATTGAATGTGGTCAGCATACAAATTCCACCGTTAAGGGAAAGAAAAGAAGATATCATTGAACTGACAAGCCATTTTTTTAAAGAATTGTCCATTCGATATAAACGGCCGATTCACCGATTCCCATCAGATATCATGCATGCTCTACTCCAATACGACTGGCCGGGGAATATTCGAGAGCTCCGGAATGTCATTGAGCGCCTAGTTGTTTTTGCAGTCGATGGGCTGATAAAAACAGAATACTTGCCTTTTAATTCAAATGGACGAGTGATTAATCAGGCTCAAATAAATGACGGGCGAACGAGTGAACAGGAAGAAATTCTCCCTCTCCAGGAAGAGATGGATTTACATGAAAAGGGAGTATTGGAGCGGGCATTAAGAATCGCTGAGGGAAATAAAGCCCATTGCGCGAAACAGCTCGGCATCACTAGAGCCACCCTATACAATCGAATGAAACGCCTCGGATTAAGTTAATCTGGTATATTTCTTGCATTATATTTTTGCAAGGAATTGAAGGAGGGGATCAAGTGAACAGGCTGAAAGAAATGGTTGTTTGTCGGTGCGAGGAAGTGACCTTTGGACTTCTTCAGGAAACAGCCGAAAAACATCAATGCACAGCAAGAGAATTAAAATTAAGAACACGGGCGGGAATGGGCTTTTGTGGAGGAAGGACATGCCGGGTTTCCGTAGACAATATGATTGCAAGTATTGTAAAGGAAGTTTCCTTGTCAGATATTCCTTTAAAATATCAACCTCCCATCCGCCCGGTCACTTTCAGATCAGTAGGTGATAATCATGAATAGAATCATAGACCATCCTATTCTAGGGTCCATAGATAATCAAAACACTATTCCTTTCCAGTTTGATGGAAAGACCTACTATTCTCACGAAGGGGAAACGGTAGCTGCTGCCTTGCTGGCAAACGGTGTCCGTCGGCTGCGGAACCATGAAGAAAGCGGAAAACCAAGAGGCTTTTATTGCAATATTGGCCACTGTATGGAATGTCGGGTTACAGTGAATGGACAATCCAATGTGAGGGCCTGCTTAACTCTTGTTGAGAAAAATATGAGAATAGAGAGTGGAAGACAGCTTCCCAACTTTGTGAAAAGGATGGTGGAAGAGCAGTGATAGATGTCATTGTGATCGGAGCTGGCCCCGCGGGTTTAGCTGGAGCTATCGCTGCGAATAAGAATGGGCTAAGCGTTATGGTACTCGATGAGTTCATCAAGCCCGGTGGACGGCTGCTTGGACAACTGCATCAAGAACCATCCGGCGAATGGTGGAATGGGATAGAGGAATCAAAGCGGCTACATGAAGAAGCAATAAACTTAGGCATCGATATCCGTTCCAATGTATCCGTTTTCAACATTTGTCAAGAAGACTCCCTTTGGAATGTTTATACAGATGCGAGTACATTTCAAGCTCCGTTTATTTTGCTTGCAACCGGAGCAGCCGAATATCCGATTCCCATCCCGGGCTGGACTTTGCCTGGCGTCATGTCCATTGGTGCTGCCCAGGTAATGACCAATGTCCATAGGGTTCAAGTTGGAAAAAGAGGAATCATCATCGGAGCTAATATTTTGTCCTTTGCCATTTTAAATGAGCTACAGCTTGCGGGAATCCATGTGGACAGGATCGTCCTCCCGGAAAAGAGTCCGCTGAGCAAAGACGCAGCCGTACCAGAAGAAGTGATGAAATCCCTGTTAAACGTCGCACACCTTGCCCCTTCCCCTTTTCTAAGAGCTGGAAGCCGCATGATGAAAAATGTAGGGATAAGAAAAATAGGACTGCGCCTTTTTCCAAAAAGTGGGGTAAACGTCAATGGAACATCGCTGCAATTGCGTAAAGCGGCAGTTGAAATCGTGGGCAAAGAACAAGTGGAAGGTGTTCGTGTAGTAGATATTGACGCTCAAGGTAACAAAATCTCTGACTCGGAAATTGAGTACGATGCCGACTTTGTTTGTATCGCTGGCGGTTTATACCCTCTAGCGGAGTTGGCAGCTGTAGCGGGGTGTCCTTTTGAATACATACCTGCGCTCGGCGGACATGTCCCCATTCATTCAGAAGCAATGGAAACGCCGCTTCAAGGACTGTTTGTCGCTGGAAATATCACTGGGATTGAGAGCGGGAAAATCGCCATGGCGCAGGGGACAGTTGCTGGCCTTTCTATTGCCAATAAAGTAGAAAAAGAAAGTAAAACAATCACTAAAAAACTAAGCCAGGCGCTACAACAGGTACAAACTGTCAGACAAGCATCTTCAATACAATTCAATCTTGACATTAACAGCGGAAGAAATAAAATGAAAAGTCTTTGGGCAGCATTTGATGTGAATAACTCTAAAAATATAGTCTAAGAAATTTGATAATAGTGCGTGTTCAAAAAGTTGCCGAATTAGAAGCAAGAAGGTCGAGGCGGCGCAGTTTTGAGCAGCGGAATGTATGCTTTTAAATACATGAGCAGCACAGAAACAAGCCAACGAAGAGATTCGTAGCTTATCATTTGGTGACTTTTTGAACATCCTCTAATAGGGACAATCTAAGCCGACATCATATCAAGGACATAAAGCAGGTGAAAAAACTTGTTTTCTCCACCTGCTTTCTTTTTAAAACTTTTATCCAGCCTTAGTCATTAATCGCTTACTCATCAAAAGCCTGTATGGCAACAAACTTCCACTCCAGATTGAGTGCATCTCCCTGGAATTGGTTTTGGTCTTCTCCATTATCAATGAAGGAGAATTTTACAACAAGACGGTCACTGGCTCCGCTCGGAAGTCCCCCTTTGCCGATTGCCGGAATGGTGATATTTTTTGCTACAGCATCCGGTGACATATTTTTTAAGCTTGCCAGAGTAGTTTTATAGATCGGTTGATTTTGTTTGTCCATGTTCAGCAAAAATTCCACTGAAATATGCTCCCCGAAATCTTCCGTATTGTCTCCCTTTGCATCAACAACAGTATAGTTTGTTTCTATCATCACTTTGCTGATGTCTAGTGAGCCGTTGTTTTTAAGTGTGAAACTCCGAAGAAAGGAGTCCCCAGGCTTCATATTTTTTACATTGATCAGTGTATTTGGATTCACGGACAAATCCAGTGTTCCCGATGCAAATGTATTATCCGACACCTTATTATCGCTGAAATAGGCATAGGTTCCGCCACTTAATAGAGCGATCCCAAGCAGGATGGACATCAAACCGACCCTGAAGCCTTTCATCATATGCACCATTCACTCCCCCTTCCCTACAAACGAAGTCTAAATACTTAAGAAGCTTCTTTTAAATCTTTTTCCTGATTATTATGATCAATCAGGAAGTCAAATATGGCTTTGCTGACGATGTCTCCTGCAAATTGAAGTCTTTCAGGACTAATATTTTCGATTGTATCGTGATATGTGTGATATTCCGGTTCCAATCCGCCGTTTGCAGTCCCCATATTAAAGCAAGCTGCGGTAATGCCCGCATTATGGAATGGAACGTGGTCAGATGATCCCCTTTTGAAAAGAATCAGTTTTTCTTTGTCCTTGCCTAATTTATCAAAGGCATTATTTGTGTAATCCCAGGCTGTGTTTGCTTTTCCATCAACCGTATTGACCGCAAGATATGAAGCAGGCTCATATTTCGCTCCCAGCATTTCCATCTGGAAGTTAATCAAACTCCTGTCTAGATCCTCCTTTGGAAGATTGCGCACATAGTAATTTGAACCGACTAAACCAATCTCTTCTGCACCAAAGGCAACGAATCTCAGTTCTTTATCAGTCGGGAAGTTCTTTAGAATTCTTGCCAATTCAACAATTGTACTGGTCCCTGATCCGTCATCATTTGCTCCCGGAGAATAGGGGACACTATCATAATGAGACGTGACGTACACAATTTCAGGATTGACAACGTTTGCTGGCTTCTTCACTGCAATTACATTCTGAGATGTTTGATTTGCATGTGTATGAATAATCAAATTGGCTTTCACATCACCTTTTGAAAGCTGTGCGAGTATAGATTCGCCCAACTCTTTCGAAGTGCCGACTACTGGAATCGTGCTATTGTTATTCAACGCAGGACGAAGCGGGGTAAGGCTGTCCACGTTATCATAAATGACAACGCCAATCGCTCCGGCATTGGTTGCATTCTGCACTTTTTCCCAGTAGGAATTCTCTCCTCTTTGAACTAATGCGATTTTACCTTTTGCATCATCCGTAAAATCGCCCGGCTGGCCAAGGCCTGCATGATAAATGGAACCCGTAACCCCTTTTGCGTCGGTTACAGATGATCCTGTAGCGGCACCCAAAGCAAGTTCCTTATTATTGTTTAGGATTTTCAATGTTCTTTCTGTCCGGTTACTGATCGAAAACTCTTGAATGGAGGTTTCATATCCGAAGCTCTGAAACTGATTTTTCAAGTATTCCGCGGCTTTCTTTTCACCTTTCGTACCGGCAACTCTCGGTCCGATCTCTACACTTAATTGATGCAAGTAATCCATCACTCTATCAGAATCAAATACAGTATCCCACTTACTGATCAACGCATCGGCATAGTCTCTTAAGAGATTGTCCGCATTCTCGGAAATCATTCCTTTATTTCCATAGCTGTTGAGTAAAACATAGAAGCTTTCCATGTGTTTGATCGCTTTTTTGTATGATTTGCTGCTTTCGTAATGTCCCACCGCAGTGATATGGGTCTTTAAAGCCCGAGAAACAGCAGCACTTGAAAACTCCCCATCTTTTTCCAGACGGTCAAGAAGCGCCTGCATGTTAACTATGCTAGTTTCTGTTTCCTCTTGGGTAATTGCCGGGCTGCTTGTATGATTGTACTCTATGCTCTTCGGAGAAAATCCGACCAGCGTAGAACCGATTAATACTGCTGATAAAAAGGCGCCAAAGCGACGTATTTTCATATAGAAAGCCTCCTTTATTTAGTTTTGTAAATATTTTCCGTTAAATTGGAGCAGGATATCACCTGCTCCGATTTTGTCCTTTATCTTTGTTCACCGGGCTTTTGTGTCGCATTAAATGTCCATGTTAATTTCAGTGAATCTCCCTGGAACTGGTTTTGATCTTCTCCGTTATCAAGGAAATTAAATTTAACGATGAGGTCATGCGTTTCTCCAACCGGAAGTCCTTTATCACCAATCTCGGGATAAAAAATATGTTGATTCACAGCTTCTGGCGTCATATCTTTCAGGTCTGCTAAAGTTGTTTCAAAAATAACTTCATCCAGATTACTCACGTTATATAGAAATTCCACCTGAATATGTTCTGCCATGTCTTCTGTATTGTCCCCTTTAGCATCATTGACAATATAATCTGTTTCCAGCAATACCTTATCGATGTCCAGCGATCCTCCATTTCCTAGTTCAAAGTCACGGATAAATGAATCGCCAGGAGCAATATTGTCGACATTGATAATTTCTGTCGGGGATAGTGTCAAATCAAGAGTACCCGCTGCAAAAGTATTATTTGTCGTTTCCGTATCGCTGAAATAAGCATAAGTCCCTCCGCCAATCAACGCTGCCCCCAAAGCCACAGTCATCATGCCCTTACCAAAACGCTTTTTCATACCCATACTTCATTCCCCCAATAATTTATTTTTTCTATCTCAAAGAGATAGGCACTACCCACTTTCAAAAATAAGATGGATGCTATTCATTTGGCGTTTGCGCTTCTGAATCCCTATAGTTTTCTGAAATTCGCATTGTCCGCCAGAGCGTGATAAGACCATGTCCTATCAGCAATATTCCAGGTAAAAACAATAACAGCGCTGCCCCCAGCCGCGATTCTGTGATTTTAAATGCATAGCCCACATACGGAATCGTAATCCCCGTGTATCGACCAACGATATTTTTAATATGGACAGGTTCCAAATCTGGACCATTGTTATGATCGCCTTTTGTAATAAAATGGCTCCCTCCGTCTTTCACTTTTGCAATCCTATGCGTCACGAGGATATTTTCTTCTGTGATAAAAGTGATGACATCACCTTTTTCAAATTGATCCCTATCTGACGCAACTTTGATAAAAATGATGGAGCCAGTTTTGATATCAGGCTCCATCGAACCGGAAAGGACAGCCTTCATTTGATAGCCAAAAATGCTGGGATTTTCACCAGACATCTTGGATGTAACCACATTGAACAAGATGACAGCCAGGACGATCAACGATAGTGTCGATCCAATATTTCCGATTGCTTTCTTCGTTTTTTGCCACTTCTGCCACTTCATAGTAAAACATCACCCCGACCTGTTTTGGGTTATAAATAGCCCTTACTGAACTAGTGCTTCCTCTTCTTCTTTGCCGCTAAGATCGGCATCATCTAAATCATTCGTTTGTTGATCCACAGGTTCGGCTTCTTCGGACTCTGCTTTTTCACTTTGGGTGGCAGCACCATGATCGACCTCATCTGACTTTCCTGTGTCATCCATGTCATCCTTTTCGTTTTCACTTTCGTTCGACTTCGCCTGGTTATGATCCAAATCACTTTCTGTGTCTATTTCCGCTTCTTCCTCTTGGTCGGATGTCTGAGCATCGTCAGACTCATCTGTTTCCTCTAACTGATCACTGACAAACATCTCACCCGTTATTTTTTCCTCATAAGTGTAATGTGCAGTTGTCGGAGCAGTCAGATGAAAGGCGATGACAATTAACAAATATAAAATAACAAACCGCTTGATGATTAGATGTTTCTTTAAGGAAACTGCCACTTTTTTTGCTATTTGAAAGCCTTTCATCCAATTTGCTCCTTTCAATTAAGATGCTTTTTTCTTTCCGTCCCCTTGCTCCTGTGCTATGAGGTCTGATACTGCAGAATAAATGATACTGCCGATGATCTGCATTCTATCCGGACTGACATTTTCAATTACATCACCAGGAGTGTGGTACCATGGTTCCAAGCGATGAACGACAGGCTCTTCCCAGATGAAAAGTGCTGCATCGATTCCGGCTTCATAGAACGGGATGTGATCCGATCCGCCAGAGCGGTACATGTGCAAAATCTTTTCATCTATTCCCAGCTTGGCAGCTGCTGCTTTTCCTGACTCCCATGCCAGGTTGGACTTGCCATCACCTGTATTCACAGACAATTGAGTAGCCTTGTCCCAATTTGTTCCAACCATATCCAGGTTAAAGTTGACCAAACTTCTGCTTACTTCCTCTTTTGACAACTGACCAACATAATATCTGGAACCAACCAATCCAATCTCTTCAGCACCAAAGGCAACGAATCTGATTTCTTTATTAGTTGGGATGTCCTTGAAATTCCTAGCTAACTCCAGTATGGAGGAGGTCCCCGTTCCATTATCATTGGCACCCGGCGAACCAGGGACACTGTCATAATGGGCGGTAATGTAGACGATTTCCGGATTTGCAACCCCTTTAGGCTTTTTCACCGCAATGACATTCTGTGATGTTTGATTCGTCAGTGTCCGCACGGTGAGATTGACTTTCACTTCTCCAGAAGAAAGCTTCGATAGCAGCCCTTTTCCATCCGCCTGTGTAATCCCGACTACTGGGATGGTGCTTTGATTATTCCCTAGGCTTGGGTTAACAGGAGCAAGACTTTCCGTATTGTCATAAATGATGACACCTGTTGCTCCCGCTTTCGTTGCGTTATCAACTTTTTCCCAAAAGCTGTTATCGCCTCTTTCAATCAGAGCGATTTTTCCTTCAGCTTCTTCAGTAAAATTCTCTGGCTTTCCTAATCCTGCATGAAAAATATCTCCAGTAATTCCTTTTTCATCTGTTTGCCCCGATCCGGCTGATACAGCGGAATGCAATTTCTTATTGTTATCAGATACTATCTTCAATTCACCACTGACCCTATCCCGGATACTAAATTCCTGAGTAGAAACGGCATATCCAAGCTTCTCGAATTCATTTTGAATGTATTGGGCAGCCTGTTTTTCTTCATCCGTGCCTGTTACCCTTGGCCCAATACCCACACTCAATTTCTGCAGATGCTGCATTGCCTTTTCAGGATCAAAGCGTTTATCCCATTTTTCTATCAAATCATCTGCATATCCCTTTAGAATACGCGCAGCTTTTTCTGAAATGAGCTTATTCTTCACCTGCTGATCGAGCAGTGTCTTGAAGCTGTTCATATGTTTAATGACTTTATCTGCTTCTCTTTTCTGTTCGTAAACCTCTACTGCAGTCAAGTGGGTTTTTAGTGCGCGTGCCGCAACAGAGCTCGCAAACTCATCTTCAGACTCAAAACGCTCAACAAGTTCTTTCATTGCCTTGGCGCTTACTCCCTCAGCCAAGTAGTCGATGACAATTTTCGCTTGATTGTAGTCGTTTTTATCTCCATCAGGATTGTATCCGTTTTCAATATTTCCTGCTGCATCTATGGAGAACCAATTGATCGTGGTGGTTTCATCGATTTTTAAGGATTCCGCCGCCTCTCTTGTTCCAGCCACTTGAATCGCTTTCGATTTGAATGTCGGCCTTGATCCGTCAAGCGTATAATAGACAGTTGCCGGTTCACTCGTTTCAAACTTGATTTCCACAGGATTGTTATAGGTTCCAGCTCCTGGAGTTATTTTAGATTCAGGCCTAACATCATCGTTCGCATTTTCATAAGCCACTTCAAACATCCCGATAAGCCCGTTAGCAAATTCCATTGCCTCAGCATGTCCTTCGCTAAATGCTGGCTGGAAACCAGCGGCTGTCCACCGTTTGGTTTCGGCATTCCACAGATCTGCTCCAACTTCAAAGTTCCATGCATAGATACCGTGTTCGTACCAAAGCGTATCCGCGGAGTTGCCTCCTGCCGAATACAATACATCCGGAATCGGCCCGGTTCGGCTTGGCAAAATGACAGTTCCACGATGCTCTTTGATCCTTTTTAAAATATGCTCGGACGCTTGCCAATAATAGGCTTCCTCTCCAGCTGTAGGTCGGGGAAGCGTTACCCGGTTTGCATCATATGCTCCAGGTGACCACATGAAATAACCGCCATAAGCATGGATATTCATCGCAAATTTAATGTTCGGATTTTCTTCTGCCAGCCAATTCAAGTTCTGTGCCTCAGGTTCTGAGAATGGTTCCGGTCCAGCAAAGGTATCGGAGGTACAACTCTTCGATCCACCAATCCAGCCGTCCCATACCGTTCCAATTTTATAATTTCGGTTTAAGTCGACTCCCCATGAATTGCGGTAAGCCGGATCAGATGCTTCAGGTCCGCAGTGGTTCGTCAAATTTCTCCGTTGAGAATTGTAATCATAAAATGAATAGTGTCCACCGTCTGGATTAACGCTTGGAACGATAAATATGTCCAAGTTATCTACTAGCTTCTTCGTATTCTTATCTGTATGGTAATTTCGCAGTAGTCTCTCTGCGGTTTCAACAGAGACGAGCGGCGTTACCCATTCACGCGCGTGTTCCTGAGAGTAGCCTAAAACTCCTGGTTTGGAACCGTCACGTACCTTACCGATACGAATGGCTTTCACTTCGAATGGATCCCTGGAAACTTCTTTTGGAGCCTTTAAATTATCGGTCAATTTAATATCACTTTGCGGTTGCACAATGCCAGTCCCGTTGGAGTTTCTATATCTTGCGGCAGTTACCAAATCGCCAGCTTTCTCGTTGATAGCTTTGATCACTGCATCGGATGTACTGTTATTTCCGAGATTAACCGTCAAATGGCTGCCATCGAGTTCAACTCCCAAAGCGGAATCCCCATTTTTGGGCGCTTTAATATCAACCGTAATATCGTTACCACCTTCGTGTCCCCATGCTTTTGAGGTAAGCACTATTGCCGAGTTCACAACACTTCCAATCGTAACTTGGGCTTTCCGTCTATAACCGTTTGTTTTTTCAGGGAGAGCCACAATTTCAGCCAACTCAGGGAAATCCTTGGCAAGCTGTTCAATCCTTTCCGTCACTTCGGTCGGTGTCATATATTTGTCAACAAAGTCACTAAAATAATCATCATCTCCAGGGGTTCCGTCGCCGATCCATTCTTTCAACCCCGTCTCGACCTTCCCGCCCTGGTTAGTAGTAATAACGACATTTTCCGGAACAGAATCGATATCCATTAGTACATAGTGATATAAATATTCTCCCGCATCAATCTTCCGGGTCATGGCAGCGGTCTGTTTATTTCCCTTGCCATCTATCCATTCTGCTGTCATTACGGTATTGGGACCAGCACTTGACTTCACTTCAAGATACAAAAACAATCCTGAATGATTTTTGAAATAATCCGCTCGAAATACCTTTACATTGTCGGCCTGCTGTACAAGTTGCCGTTTCTTCTTTTCTGTCTGCTCCTGCTGCCGCAACAGCTTTTTGCCTTCTTCAGCAGTTTGGATAACTGTCACTTTGTATCCTTTCAGCTTTAACATCTCAATGTCAGCCTCTGTCACTACCGCCTGCACCTCGAGCTGCCCGTTTCGATCACTGACATATCCTGTCAGGTCAAAACCTTTTATTACCAAGTCCTCCACTGCCTTCCGATCTGGTACAACAATTTCCACAAGCGCCGTTTCCCGTTCAAACTCAACCTTTGTCGTTTCCTCTTTAGGGGCCGCTGCAGTGGGATTTACAAAAAAAGAGGAAAGCGTTAAAGCAACGATGCTTGTCCCTGCTATGAAATGTGACACAAATCGTCTGTAAAGCACTTAATTCCCCCCTACTTAAAATTTTTAGAATTCCTTCGTCGATTATATCAGTATTTTTAGAAGATTGTTATAGTTTGGAATAAAATGATTATATAGCATTATAAAGATAACATTTTTTACAACGGTGGATGGTATATTAGTAACATCGTTAAATAGGCTTATTTACCAATAAGTAGTTCTTTATTCCTGTCATTGAGTTTTTAATACAAAAATCGTTCAAAAGACCCCTGCACTGAAGTAACAGTCCAGGGGTGTTAATACTCATTAGCTAGCGTTGTCACCAAGCGATTGATTTTTTTGTTTTTCCATCAGTACTTTCAAATAATCACTATTGCTTTTCAGCATTTGATGTGTGCCTTGAGTTATTAAATTATTCTTTTTCTGCTGGTCTATTAACTTATTAAATCCGTCTAAATGTTTAATGACCTTATCATATTGTCCCGTCTCTTCATAATGCTTCAAGGCTGTTGCATGTGTCTTCAGAGTTTGGGCAGCGTCTTTGTTTGAGAACTTACCGATTTCCTCATAACGTTCAACAAGTGCTTTCATGTGATCAGCAGACACTTTCACTGGAATTTCCGGGCGTGGAGGATTGATAGGAATAACCCCTTGATAATCAGTATTAAAGCCGCTAATAGGACGGATCGGCACTTCGTTCCAACGTTTAGGATCAGCTTTATACAGGTCTCCTGACGCAAGTCCAGATAAAAACGCGTGAGTAGCGATTATATTCTGCTGGATCAATGGTTCCCGCTCTCCATCAAGGAATTGGCCTGATGTTTCCAGGAAAACAGCTGGGTTGCTATGCCCCTCATTGTTAAGGCCTTCATAATTGATAGCCAGCATCATTCCAGATGAAACTCCGCCACGAATGTCAATAACATTGCTGCCAGTGATATATTGGTCGACAGTAAATTCTTTATACGGCTTTAACGCATCAAATACAGTGACCATTGCCTGACGAGTCGAATCTTCATACTCTCCGCCCTTGATATTAGGTATAGTAGGGCCACCAGGGTTTAATGAGATACCAAGCGACAGTGTCACAGGAATGTTGGTTCCATAGAAATTTTTATTGCCTTGATGATGGATATCCATCATAAACTCAGGCTTGATCTGCGTCCAAAGCTTGTAATATCCGACTGACTCGATCGCAGCAAAGCCCCCATCAACCCAGTCCCTGTTCAAATCAACAGAGATGGTTTGTCCCCTGTCATTCAGTTTGGGTTCCCCAGTCTCATGGTCATACAAGATCGTTCCACGCTGGTCTCTATTAGCGCCATCGACATTATACATTGGAATAAAATAGATCGTTAATTCATTTAAAATTTCTTTGTATGAAGCGTCCTTTTCGTTTATCAGGTTTTCTATCAGGCGCAGTGTGGCATTTGTACCATAAGGCTCGTTTCCATGGATGCGTCCTTGAACCCAGACGTTTCTGTCCCCATTACCTATTTTTGCAACGTAAAGATCTTTCCCGGTTTCACTTCTTCCTTCCTCGATCCCTATCTCCTTCAATGTGAATACATCCAGTTTTCCGTTACTTTGTTCTTCCAACTGTCCAAGAATATCAACCATTTCATCATAGAGAATGACATTGGAGCCGACGATGCTTTCCGACTCCGCCCCAGCCATTCCGCTGGAGGTAAAAACAAGAAATAAGGCTGCGACTACTAAAAATACACGCCTCTTCAACATTTTCCTCACTCCTTTCAAATTTTCCCTCTTTGCCACTTGGTTGAATAGCACAGTTATGTAAGAGGTTCATATGGCCAGTGTCAGTTGCAGGAACCAATAGCTTCTTTTAATTACTACGCACATCACCCCCTTTAGCATCAAACAAGACCAATACTTACTCCTATGCCTTCTGAAAATCAATAGCAGTTAAATCATTCGTAACCAATAAAATTTAACCGTAAAATATCCGTTATGTTTGAACAGAAAAAAATCATATCCTTTCAGATTTTTTGACGAATATCTATGATATAGAATGATTGAAAACAACCTCTTCATTCCAAATATTCGCAATTTATCATTTGCGAATGTATATGTATCATGCTTTATTCCCCCGATTTAAGGACTTTCGTGTCATTTTTGATTCAAATTAGCTAGACTTTGTCTAACGAAATCTTATCAGATTTATCTAAATATTAGAATAAGAATTATGAAAACGGTTCCAAAGAAACGGGTATATTATTATTTTTTAGTACTAAGTTACTTTATCCAAGTCGTAATGATTAGTAGAAAAGTAGTTCCCGCCTGCCAAATACCTGTAAAATCAGTTTTTAGACATTATCAAATGCGCCTTGGCGTATTTGCCCCAGATTTTATCGAGCTCCGCTCGATAAATTTCCTCTGAAAATCTGTGGCATCCGCCGGAGGCTTTGACTTTATTCAGCCGGGGTTTGAACCCCACTGAATGGAATACCAATAGGCATTCATCTCACACTTACAGAAGTGGGAGATGAATGCTGAATGAAGTTAAATACAAAATCAGGGGAACAGGTCCCCTGATTTGTATTAGGTTTTGTTAGATTATATTTCGGCTTCTTTCTATTTGGGGGGTCTGACCCCCATCCCATTAAAGTGATAACGCATTAACGGAGTGGGGGTCAGACCCCTTCAAAGATTATATTTCGGCTTCTTTCCACTGTCTCAAAAGATTTTGACAATACTTCTTTGAAAATGCTGTGATCCTAAGATGCTTTTTTCGACTGTGTGCCCTGTTTTTGGGTAACAAGCTCTGATACAGCCGAATGGATGATGTTTCCAACCATTTGTATTCTTTCAGGGCTGACATTTTCAATTTTATCATTCGGCGTGTGGTACCAAGGCTCCAATCCGGCTGTTCCAGGTACCATCCAAATAAATAGCGCTGCATCAATGCCGGCTTCATGGAAAGGTACATGGTCTGACCTACTGAATTGGTACAAGTTCAGAACATTGTCATCTATGTTCAACCTTTCTGAAGCCGCTTTCACTGATTGCCATACAGTATTGGATTTCCCATCTACCGTGTTGACATACAATTGGGAAGCAGGCTCATAATTTGTTCCAACCATATCCAAGTTGAAATTAGCAATACTTCTGGAGATTTCATCTTTAGACAACTGGCTGACGTAATATCGGGATCCAACTAATCCGATCTCCTCTGCACCGAAGGTAACAAACCTGATTTCTTTATTATTTGGTATATTTTTCATTGCGTTAGCCAATTCAAGAATGGTAGTGGTTCCCGATCCATTATCGTTGGCTCCTGGCGAACCGGATACACTGTCATGATGCGAGGTAACATATACGATTTCAGGGTTTGGAATTCCCTTCGGTTTCTTTACTGCTATGACGTTTTGCGACTTTTGATTAGTAAAAGTACGCACCATTAAATTGACCTTTAACTCACCTGAGGAAGCTTTTGAAAGCAAGTCCTTTCCATCCGCTTGAGTTATACCGACTACAGGAATAGTACTCTTATTATTACCCAAGCTTGGATTAATAGGAGAGGCACTATCCGTATTGTCATAAATGATGACACCTGCCGCTCCCGCTTTCATTGCATTTTCAACTTTCTCCCAAAAAGAGAGTTCCCCTCTTTGAACAAGCGCAATTTTTCCTTCTACATCTGAAAGCTCTTCTGGTTTACCCAACCCAGAATCAACTACATCTCCTGTAATTCCTTTTTCATCCGTTTGGGATGATCCGGTTGAGATTGCTATGTTCAGCTTTTTATTGTTATTGGAAATCACTTTTAATTCTCCGCCAAACCGATCAGGTATACTAAACTCCTGAGTGGAAACGTCGTATCCCAGTTTTTTAAACTCATTTTGGATATATTGGACTGCTTGTCTTTCCTCATCTGTTCCGGTGACTCTTGGTCCAATGTCCACACTCAAATGCTGAAGATGTTTCATCGCTTTTTCTGAGCTGAATTGTGCATCCCATTTCTCAATCAGTTGATTCGAATAGGATTTGAGAATGCGGACCACTTTTCCGCTGACCAGCTTGTCCTTCTCCTGCTGTTCAATCAGTAAGTTGAAGCTCTTCATATGCTTCGTTACTTTTTCTGCATCGTTTTGCTTCTCGTATAACGCAACTGCCGTCAAGTGTGTTTTCAGTGCCCTGGCAGCCACTTCACTGGCGAATTCGCCCTCTTTCTCAAAACGCTCAACGAGTGATTTCATGCCATCGGCAGTGACGCCGTCAGGCAAATAATCAATAACAAACTTCGCTTCGTTGTAATTGTTTTCTTTCCCGTCTGGATCATAGCCGTTTTCGACATTCCCCGCTGCATCCACCGAGAACCATTTAATTGTTGTTGTTTCATCAAGCGTTATGGTTTCGGCACCATCCCTCGTACCGGCAACTCCAATTACTTTGGATTTCAGTGTCGGTCTGGAACCATCAAGCGTGTAATAAATGGTGGCAGGCTTACTAGTCTCGAATTTGATTTCAACAGGTTCGTTGTATGTGCCTGCCTTAATATTAAGCTTTGATTCAGGGCTCACGTCGTCATTGAAATTATTAAGCGCCACTTCGAACATTCCGATTAACCCATTGGCAAATTCCATTGCTTCAGCATGCCCTTCCTCAAATTCAGGTTGGAAGCCAACACTTACCCAGCGCTTTGTAGCGGCATCCCACAAAGGCGCCCCAACTTCAAAGTTCCAGGCGTAAATTCCATGTTCATACCAAAGCGTATCAGCGGAATTGCCTCCTGCAGAATACAATACATCAGGAATCGGGCCTGTCCTTCCAGGCATAATGACTGTTCCGCGATGTTCTTTGATTTTCTTCAAAATATGTTCGGATGCCTGCCAATAATAGGCTTCCTCCCCAGCAGTCGGACGTGGCAATGTCACACGATTTGCATCATAAGCTCCAGGTGACCACATGAAATAACCGCCGTTCGAATGAATATTCATCGCAAATTTAATATTCGGGTTCTCTTCAGCCAGCCAATTCAAGTTCTGTGCTTCTGGCTCTGAGAAGGGCTCTGGACCAGCGTACGTACCTGAAAGACATTCCTTTGATCCGCCTATCCAGCCATCCCACACAGTCCCGATTTTATAGTTTCGGTTCAAATCAACTCCCCACGAATTACGGTATCCGGGATCAGATGTTTCTGGTCCACAATGATTGACTAAGTTCTTCCGCTGCATATTATAATCATAGAAAGAGAAATGTCCGCCATCCGGGTTAACACTCGGCACAATGAATATATCGAGATTATCTACAAGCTTCTTAGTATTTTCATCAGTATGATAGTTTCTTAGCAAGCGCTCGGCAGTTTCTACTGAAACAAGAGGGGTCACCCATTCGCGAGCATGCTCCTGCGAATACCCAAGTACCCCCGGTTTAGAGCCGTCACGTACTTTACCAATCCGAATCGCTTTAACTGTCCACGGATCCCTGGAAATCTCTTCAGGTGCCTTCAGATTATCGGAAAGAGAAATGCCTGATTGAGGTTCAACAATCCCTTTTCCATCCGAATTTCTATACTTTTCTGCACTTACCAAATCACCTGCTGCCTTATTGATAGCCTCTATTATTTCGGCAGATGTACTATTTGGTTTTACCGCCCCATCCGTTCCCAGTATTACTGTGATCTGATCACCATCTACCTCCACCTTCAAGTCAGTATTCGCTTTATTGGCTGATTTCAACTCAACCTTTATATCATTTCCTCCCTCATGCCCCCAAGCTTTTGAGGTAAGAACGAAAGCAGCATTTGCTGCATTACCAATCGTTGCCTGTGCATGTCGGCGGTATCCATTTGTTTTATGGGGCAACGAGACAATTTCCGCCAATTCAGGAAACTCTTCAGCCAACTGTTCAACCCGCTCCGTGACCTCCGTTGGGTTCATGTAGTGGTCAACAAAATCGCTGAAATATTCATCACCAGAAGGTGTACCATCGCCGATCCATTCAGTTAGTTTGGTTTCGATCTTTCCTCCCTCTTTTGTAGTGATCGTCACATTTTCCGGAACAGCATCAATGTCCGTTAAGATGTAATGATAGAGGTATTCTCCAGCATCGACTTTTCTTGTCATGGAACCCGTTTCTTTTTCCCCTTTGCCATTTGTCCATTCAGCTGTCATCGTGGCGTCTGGGCCGACACTTGATTTTACCTCTAGGTATAAAAATGTCCCTGACTGATTTTTAAAATAATCCGCCCGAAAAACTTTCAGCTTGTCTTCCTGCTGAATCCTCTGCATCTTCCTTTCTTGTTTTCTTAATTTCTCGTTTGCCTCCTGTGCAGTCTGGATCGTTTTCACTTTCAACCCTTGCAGTGTTAACATTTTAATGTCAGCTTCGCTTACAATTAACTGCACTTCGATGTCCCCGTTCCGGTCATTTAATCCTGCAATATCAATCCCTTTCGTGACCAAATCATCCAAGACTTTCCGATCCGGCAGAATTGTTTCGACGAGTGACATCTCTCGTTCAAACTCGACTTCCTTTTCGGGTTCCTTGGACACCGCGGAAATTGGCTGAACACCGAAAGAAATCATCGTCAAGGCCATAACACTGGATACAGCAAGCATTCGAGACGTGAACTTTTTTATGCTCATTTAAACCTCCCCTTAGAATTTGTCTAGCTAGAGAAAATTATATCACTAAATTCAGAAAATTTTATCCATTCCGATAAAAACAGTGCCTAAGAAACACTTTTATCGAAAATTCCAACTTATTCACAAGGAAAAAAGAATGATAATCAACTGACTGGATAGGTGAAAAAACACAAAAAAAATGGTGCCTGTAGGTAAAATGTCTAGTCTACTTCTGGAATCAGTTCCATTGAACCAAACTTCTCATAAAAAACCCCTTGCACGAAATGATGCAAGGGAAAAACAATCATTTGTTCCACTTCTTCTCCAAAGCCATTGAATCCACTTTTAGAATATGGTACGCCTTATCCGAAATCTGTCCATCGTTTTTTTGATGTTCGAGCAATTGGACAAATCCTTTCATATGCTTCGCTGCTTTATCAATTGAACCTTTATCTTCATAATGTTTGACTGCAGTCAAATGTGTGGATAGGGCTCGAGCAGCCCCGTCATTTGTAATTCCACCTTCATCACGAGCATACTCAACGAGCCTATTAATATGCTCTATACTTGATGGCTCTGCCGCAGCCAACTGAAGGACAAGCTTGGTTAAAATATGCGAATAAGAGTTCAGTCTTTCCATACGCTCCGGAAATTCAGAAAGGATAAATCGCATATTATCTTTGGAAGGATCGTGCCAAATCCCGCCGTGCTTTTCTGTTTGTGTATATCCATCCATGTCTCCAATTTCCCAATTGGTAGATTCAAGATACCCAAATGGAATACCTTTTTGATGGAATGGTGCATGGTCACTCCAGTCCCCAGTTGTCCCTTTGGGATAGTCTGGATTCAATCCAGGATTTGTTTGAAGACCGATGCCAATTTCTTTACCAATATCCAAAGCCAATTCTCTTACGAAGCCTTTTTTGCCCAAGCCTCCATAAACATACATATTGTCGCCGACTATCAAGCTGTCCAGATTGATCATGGCTTTCGTATTGGCAATATCAGAGGCATTCATCTTAGCCACATATGCATTCGAACCTCTGAGTCCTGATTCCTCCGCACCAAAAGCTATAAAACGAATCGTATATGGTATTTTCAAATCCTTGATCCTTTCGGCTGTCTCCAGCATGACACCAACACCTGATCCATTATCCTCTACACCTTCCACACCACGCACCGAGTCATAGTGGGCACCAATAATAATTTCCTCTTTTAAACTGCCTCGCTTGATGGCGATGACATTGGCAGAGTCCACAGTAGTTCCTCTGTTAGTATAGGAAAATGCTTGAATTTCGGTATCATATCCAAGGTCCTCGAAGGCTTGAAATAGATAATCCCGTGCCCGTTCCTCGCCTTTTGTCCCAGCAACCCTCTCTCCAATATTTTGTGATAAATACGATAAATGTTGAAAAGCAATGCTACCAAACTCTTTATCTATTGCCTGCGCTGAAAAACCATTACAGATAACCCCAAAGGTCATGATGAGAACAATAATACAATATCGTTTGATTCCCTTCATACATACCCACCCCCACTTAAATTAATAAATTCATGCCACCAAACCAGTGTCTTGATTACAGCTGCCAATATGTTCGGTTTCGTGTTTTCCAAGCTGGCAATGTTATTTACCTATTCTAGTTCACCATAAGAAATAAATTTTTATCAACAATAAAGCGCCCTTTAAATCCCGTTATTACACTTTTTAGCTAATGTTAAAAGGCAATCGTATTTATTCCCATTTCTTGATCAGTGCATTCGTATCAGACTTTAATAAATGGTACACTTTTCCAGAAATCAACCCATTGTTTTTCTGATGCTCAAGCAGCTGGTCAAAACCTTCCATATGCTTGACAACCTTATCAGCCTGCCTCTTTTCCTCATACAAGTTGACTGCCGTCAAATGGGTGGTCAAGGCACGTGCATCCTCGTCGTTTTTAAATGCTCCTTCTTTCGCATAACGTTCCACACGGGCCTTTGTCCCTGCGGCGGTTGTTAAAATCGTTTCTTCTCCCGGATAAATCGCGTTTGTCAGAAGCCTGTAGAGATATTCAGGATGCGCACGGAATCCAACTTCCATCCCAAATAATGTAACTCCAGGATCAGCCCCTTTGATGATGACCGGCTGTCCCTGTGCAGGCTGAGGATTCTTCCAGAATCCGGCTTTGAAGAATTTCCCTTCTCCAAATGAGGCTGCTACTCTATCATTCTCAACACTCGTATACCAGACTGGATTATAAACGAACCCAATATCCTGTTCCTTATAACTAGCAGTGATAGATGTATCCCCATAGAGTACATCGACGATCCCATTGCTGTTCGTTCCACCGCTGTTTACCGTCGCTTCAGTCAATTCAAGCTGTACAGCAGCCTTTGATGCGTTGGCACCGATGGCGATATATTTTCCTCCATTAGAAACAAACTCATGTATCGTTTCTTTATAGGCATCATTTTTGACAATGCCCGAACCGTTGGCCACAAGAACATCAAACTCTGCCAATCCGTTAGCCTCAATATCCTGATCTCTGAGCTCAGTCACATCAAAGCCAAGCTGTTTAAGTGCTGTTCTAACTCCGTGTTGACCGCCATCATTTAAAATGGCGACATTAACTCTTTCTAACTCCTTAGCCTTTGCTGGCATCGGCTTGCTCATTAATGCCAGACCTGATTCTTTCACCGCATTGGATAAGGAGGCGCTTCCCTGCTCGATATAAAAATGGCCATTTTCCCCCTTTAAAACAGAGATATTGCTTTGAATCAGCCTGTTGACAAGGGCTATCGCTCCGACAGAGCTGTTTGTAATTTCGTAAGGGCCTGCGCCGATTAACTTGCCTTCTTCAATCGCCTTATTCACTTCTTTCATTGGAACGTCAATATCAGAATCGGTGGGGATCGCTTCAAATCCCCATAGCTCCGGCAGATTCCACGCAGAAATGTCATACATAGCTCCTACACGATCACTAATATCTTCACCATCCCAAAGCAGTGTATTTACTAAGCCAGCTTTTGCCTGGTTAAGATTTATAATGTATGTTCCTTTATCATACTTGTTTCCATCAATCAAAGCAGGACCTTCTACTTGGTGAATCTTTACACCGTATTTCAGAAGATGATTCACTGTTTTCACTGTTGCAGATGGATCTGTTTGATCAACAGGCAATACATACGCCCTAGGGAAAAATCCCGGTGCATGGTCCGGATGATCGAATTCGACACCGCGCCTGAATACCTCTATCTGATCCTCCAGCATTCCCACTTTATTTTTCACAGCATATTTCAAAGCACCCATTACAGCCTGATAATGCCATTCTACTCCGTCCTGAGTTTTGTTTGGGGTTTCAAGTGTAGAAACATAGGCGCCGTGATACATTCCATGTCCTGGAGCAAAGATCGGCGGATAGTCATCCCAGCCGTCCTCCGCATCACGATAAGGAATATGGGTCCCTTCCATATTTTTATATAGATCGGTTTCAAATTTATCCTTATTTGCCACCAGTTCCGCTTCCATTGCTTCTGCCTGTGGCAAAGCCCACTTCAAATACAAATCATGTTCAGTATTTGGATTATGCGGGCTTGTCGTAGGTTCAATCAGCCCCGGAGTCCGATTAGTACGCACAACAAATCCGTGCAAGTCCAAAAAGACCATGGGAACCCATTCTTTCATTAGTTCTACCGTAGCATGGGTTTCCGGCTGTGAAAGTGTCACAAAATCACGATTGACATCAAATCCGTTGCCATTTGCTCGTGTTCCGAGAATACGTCCGTCAGGATTTTGAACCACATTGAAAATCAGTATGTTATTTTCCAAGATACTCATTGTCTCTTCATCATTTTCGTATCCGAAACGATCAATTAACTTTAGGATTGCATCAACACCCGGCTCTTCATTCCCATGAATAGACCCATTAATTAAAATAGGAACTTTAACATCAGGATTCTCAGCAACAAATTTTTTTGCTTTGGTCGGGTCAGCCACCATTAATTCCCTCAATTTTTTTGATTGATTAATGTCTTCGGCTGATTCAGCAATCACTACGCTATAAAGATCATGTCCCATCGAAGATTGACCAATGACGTCCAGCGTTACACGTTCACTTTCTTTTACATGTTTTTCAAGAATGGGCAATATTTCCTCATACGGAACTGGCGTATAGGCAACAGCATTAGCCTTTGCTGCTTGTGTGACTGGTGCGAGAAAAGAAAAAACCATCATGAATGCAATCAATGGAGCAAGTAAATGCCTTCTCATAAGCTTTCCCCCTTATCTCTTCTTATAACTGAATATTCCGACTTAAATAACCCTATTAATTCCCACTAGCAGAGCACTATTTAAACAAATCAATCCCCCTTTTTTGACAGAATATCCACACTAAAAAATGTATAGCACGGAAAAAGTCTGGTAAACTATAAAATTACTCAAATAGATACCCATCAGCATCTATCGACTAATTTTACTCTTCTATTTCCTTATTCTTTTTGCACTAATTGACATTATAACAGTATTTTTAGAATATTTTATCTATTTATTTTATTTAAACAAAAAATTCATCCTAAAGCATTAAACTTTTGGAAATTACAACTCTTCTCTGGGTAGTTTTCCCCCTAAAGTCTGTAGGATTAAAAAGGTTAAAATGCCTAAAGAATATCCTACATAAGCACGAACCGGAAAACATGAATAGTTATACAGAATGTGGTCAATAACTGTTAGAATGTTATCGTATTTGTAGAAATATAAGACAGCTGAGGCCGATATAAGACAGATTTAAGAGGAAAAACCAAAATCTTGAGGATACGTTCTGGCACTGCAATGTTTGAACCGAATAATCACACATAAAATCATTAGCCAATCATTTCATGTTCATAAGACAAACGTTATGTTTCACATGTAAAAAAGGTTAAAATAAGGAGAGACTGCGATCAGGAGGAATCTATGTGAATCCCATCGTATTATTTGACGGCGTTTGTAATTTCTGTGATGCAAGTGTGCAGTTTATCATTAAAAATGACCCTAAAGGAAAGTTCCGCTTTGCCCCGCTCCAAAGCGATATCGGACAAAAACTACTGAAGCAATATCATTTTTCTTCACATGTAGACAGTATCGTTTTGATCGAGGAAGATAAGACCTATTGCAAATCAGATGCTGCGCTGAGAATCTGTCGGCATTTGAAAGGTCTTTGGAAGTTGACCTATATACTAATCATCATCCCGGCCCCAGCACGGAACTTTGTCTACGATGTTTTAGCCAGAAACCGCTACAAGTGGTTCGGAAAAAAGGACAGCTGCGTCCTCCCATCTTCAGATGTGCGCAGAAGATTCTTATCTTAATTAGTAAGAGAGAAAGCATGCTTTTGGACCGAACCAAAGCATGCCATCATTTTAGGACCCTCACCTCAAATTCGGTATGGGTACCTTAACTATGATTCAGCTCAAAAAATTGATAAAACGGCTCCTTGTTCAATTTTTGAAGTTCCAGTTCCAAATCAAACCACTTAAATACTTCGTCGTTCATATCATTAATCTGAAACGGAATTTGTCTATCATGGGCGATTTCCTTGATCTGCTGGGCTGTCTCCAATGAATCCCTTGACAGACTTTGAAAATGATATTCAACTTTCTCGTTATGATGATCAACAAAGATTAGTTTCCATGTAAACTCTGTCTCGTCAGTCGAATCACTCAGTTTCGCTCTATGTATGGATGGCTGTACGTAAATCCCCTTAATTTCATCGAATGATTGGACTGTCCGCTTTCCATTCCAAGACTGTGAAACAAGTCCAAGCTCCTGATGGACCCCTCGGTAATCGGACCACATGATATATTGAAAGCCCCCGTAGAGAAAAACAGTCCCAACAATCATTCCGGTCAAAAGGCGTTTTCTCTTTAAGTCTGGGCTGAAAAAACGAATCGCTATGAACAGAAGAAGTACTATCATGAAGATAAGTGAAAGTGAACTGAGCTCACTGGCCCCCGGTTCATATAAGATATATTTTCCATCTATCATTGCTTTTTGTTTTTTCCCCTCATAAGTCTCATATGAATAAAATATGAGTGGAACAATCATAGTACAGTATACGTAGATGACAAGCCAACCTTTAATCTTACTCTTGAAATCTATCCAAGATGTTCGCATTCCCTGGCCTAACAGATAAACCGGGAGACTAGCAAGAAATAAAATAAAGATGGAAACGGTCGTATTCTCCTCAAACTCCGATAGAGCCCCGAAAGCCAATACCGCACTGAAGACAATACACATGATTCCTATGAACTTTTTTATCTCATTCACCTCTTTCGACTAAAAAGCAAGCAGGGACACTACTTTTCTATTGTATTTATTTTCTTCCATATTCACCAGTAGCGTACTTCTGTTAAACTGATAATAATCTAAAGTTCAAGGAGATTCGCCAATGAAAAATGTTGTCTTCAGTATAGCAGCGCTCATAATAATCGGCTTGATTGCCGGATTATTTTTTTATCACATGCCTTCCAAACATGCAGAAGTACAAGAACCAAATGTCCAAGAGACACCTGCAAAACAGCCTCTCTATGCTAACGAGACAATTGATTATTCCCTGCAAAACGATGAGGTCAAGATCACTTTCGATAAAGGAGAGAACTGGCTCCCCATTCCAATAGAAAAAGACGCGCTTTTTAATGGAGAGTACAATGGAAGTAAAGAGGAACTGATTGAGAATAGCTATATCCTAACGAAAAAAAGGATAGCCTTCCTCTATTATGAACAGGACAACATCAAAATGTTATCATCCATTGATCAGGGTGAATCCTGGCAGGAGACGCTCATTTCCGAGCACTATCCGCCCATCCGTTTTCGAAAAACCGCTTTTCTAAATGAACACTTTGGCTATGTCATCATTTCTGGCGATCGTACAATGTCACAAGAGATGTCAAACGTCTTTTTAACCCTTGACGGCGGAAAAACCTGGAACGAAACCAATAACACTAATGTCACAAGATTGGTAGCAGATGGCGGCTTCACCAATGAGCAGACAGGCTTTTTATCGTTTGGTATCCTCAACCCTGAACAGCCCGAACTTCATGTGACACAAGATGGCGGAGCAAATTGGAGTGAAGCGGAAATACAGATTCCTGAGAAATATCGTAAAATCTTTGTGATAGCAGAAGCACCCTTCAAAGAAGGAAATCAATTGGCAATGTTAGTAAACCAAGGACCTAGTGGCGATTATTTAGGCGGGAAGGTAAAAGGAAAGTTTCTTTCAAAAGATGAGGGGAAAACATGGGAATTTGCCAGGGAGGTGCAGCCTGATGAATAAAAACATCAAAAATATCGGAGGGTGGATTTTATTTCTTCTCGCCATAGGCTGCTTCCTTTTGCAAATGTCTTTCTTGTTTTTACATGCCAAGTTTCAAGTTGAATACACCGATAACCAACTTTTCTTTTTAATCAACATTTTGAGTGCTATCTTTCTTTGGCTGGCGATCCTATTACTATTGCAAATTGGAAAAAAACAGCAGCTATTTAGTGGAGCCCTCATCGTACTGTTCATTTTAGCCAATGTCATTCTTCTCACTATGGACCAAACCAAAACACATAATGTTGTCAGTCTTTCTCCAGATTTAAAGCATGTTTTATCCATCAAAGAGAATAAAGAAACAAAGCAGGCAACCTTTTACAGAACATATTACCACATCCTTTCCCGTCCAAAAGAAAGTCTGCCCTATAAAACAACCGGCGATTTTAAGGTGAAGTGGCTGGCCAACGATGTAGCAGCTGTCACCTATCAAGCGGATGATAAGAGCATTCACCAATACATAGGTACATACGGAGACCGTGGCAGCGGAGGCTATTATTACGTAGGCCCATCTATCTACGGACAGTGGTCTGGCGGTGATATAGAGGTCATAAGTGATCAGTCGGGAATCAAGGTAATTCATCCAGAAGGTTTGGATACATTTAACTGGAATCAAGTCGTACAGTTTGGAACGTTGGCAATAGTGTTGATCAATAATGATGAAGCCATATGGACAATTGCCCTAAGTAAAAATTTTAAAGTGCAATCTGAAGCACTCGAACCGCCATTAGGAGACATCATCATTTACAAGGCAACAATGGAGGAATCCAGACCCATTACTTTAAAGTATGTTGGGTCTTGAAAAAGAACTGCACTAACTGATAGCCATCTCCATATCTCCTATTTTTTGAATCTATACGGGGCACAATCAGAATACGTTCCGGCAATCCATTCATTTTCCCCCGATAGTTCAGGCGAAAAATCCACTTCAAGCAAACGAACACGAAAAGCTGCTGTTGCAGGAATTCCCTCTGCCAGCAGCTTTTAAAAAAACTATTCAATTGCTACCCAAATCTCATTATAAGAATCTTCCCTATAAGGATTTATATCTATATATGCCTCAATAGAAGCTACTTTAGCCGGTTCGTAGCCATTTGAAGGAAACCACTCTGAATATATTTGTTTCGTCGTGGCGAGGATAGCATCCGGGACAGGTCCTTTGGCCTCAAAAACCGCCCATTTGGCTGCCGGGAAATGAAATGTCGAAAATCCATCAGATTTTTCTCCACTATGTTCCGCTGCAATCCAATAATCAACTGTGTTATTCTCCAAGTTAAAGTTAGAGCAAATACCTAGCAAACCTTTGATCTGTCCATCGTTTAATTGCAGTAATTTTGTACTTTCCCTATTGCTGTTTACTTCTTCCCAAAATTCCGGAACTCCTGGAATTCCAATTTCATCCCAGCATTGAAACTCCCGTTTAATCCCTACTGCTTTAAATGCACTTCTTTTCACAATACGATAATTCATTGGTTCCGCCCCTTTCAGATTTACCTGGATTACCATACGGTTGTATGATTGGAGCTTCCCTATCCCTTTTCTGGCTTCACTTGGGGTTATGCCGTGCTGTTTTCGGAAAGCTCTTGAGAAAGATTCAGGAGTATCATAGCCATATTTAAAGGCAAGGTCGATAATTTTGCTATCTGTACTAGACAGTTCTTGAGCAGCTAATGTCAGGCGCCGCTTTCGAAGATATTCTCCTACAGACATATCGGTCAAAATCATAAATATACGCTGAAAATGAAAGGAAGACACATTCGCCTGTTTCGCAATATCTTCGATTGTCATTGTGTCAAACAAATGAGTCTCCATATAATCGATAGCCTTTTGTAAAGATTCAACCAATGCCATGCTGATCAACTCCTTATTTCCATACTAACAACACGGTTTATCTCATTCATGACTTTTTGTGCTTCTTAAAGTCAGCTCTCAATATTAGAAAAGCGCAAGACGGCTGATCAGGGGCGACAAGCACAAGGCGAATGGAGAGGAGGTAGCTCCTAAACCACCACAGTCATTTGACTTGTGACCTCGATCCCCTGCCGCCTGGAGCTGGACACCAATAAGAAACAACATATGATTTTATAAGAAAGATGCCGCTGGAATGATCAAATGCGCCTTGGCGTATTTGCGCCCAGATTTTATCGAGCTCTGCTCGATAAATTTCCTCTGAAAATCTGTGGCATCCGCCGGAGGCTTTAACTTTATTCAGCCGGGGTTTGAACCCCCACTGAATGGAATAATAATATGCATTTATCTCACCACTTACAGAAGTGGGAGATTTCTGCTGAATAAAGTTAAAAGGTTCGGACAGCCATCCGAACCCTCTCTATTTAAAATTCGACATTCTCCAATGCATAGGAGCTGCCAACTCTCTCCCTTCGTCTTTGGACTGATGAAGGGTAGTCCACGACCGTTGTATCCCGTGTTTCAAATAAACTTCATGATTGGGAGCCTGCTCATGTATTCCTGTAATGTCATAATATCCACTCTGGAAAAACTCAGCCCAAACTTGATAATCGACAGCGGGCAACTCAACCAAAGGGTCTTCAACCGAGTGCCTCAATACGAAGGAAGCTTTCTCCTTCTCTATTTCAACTTCTTCCAAGAAGATGCCGTCATCTGAAGGAACTACTTCACCCTTCAATTTTCGCAGCATCCCGTACCCTTTCGTTTTCCCTATATCTTTGTTCAATTTGATCTCAGATCCATCAGCTGTTACAACGATTTCGGACATCGAGCGGTAAGCCTCAGAGGATGGGTCAAAACTGCGCCCCTCTCCTTTAAAATAGCGATAAGGAGAGGTATGATCCAAATTTTTTATCCAGTTTTTAGATACAAACGTTTTATACAGGAATTTCCATTCCTTTTTCTCAAGCGGGCGGTCTTCAGCATTTAAAATTTCTTCCAATGAATCAAGCACCTTTGTCATTTGGAATTTTTCCATGGCTACATTTTGTTCTTTCGCCTCTTTTTTCGTTACTCTGGATCCATGATCTACATCTTGATCCAACGCTAACGGCCGTTCAGCATACACCCGATATGTGTATTCCACCTGGCTTCTTACCCAGCGGTCAACAAAAATTGGCTCTTCCACTTTGCCAATCCTTTTGCCGTTCCGATAAATTAGATACTCCTCAGCACCTTCAATCGGCTCCCACTCCATCGCAACCAACGATCGCGAAATAATAGTGGTCTGAATGCAATTCTTCAGCACATTCTCTAATTCCTTGGATTCAGCCGCAGTAGAGGTTTGGACTTTCAGCCGTTCTGGCGAACCTCTTCTTGTGCCTATTTCAATTGTATAAAGATATGTAGTCTCAGCAGCCAATTCACTGTCCCTAAAGGCTTCATCAGCCCCTTCATAAATCAGCCGCCCTTCCCTGTAGATCCGAAACGGCCCTTTCCCGCCCTTAAAATAAAAAATGATTTCATTTGTTGCCTGCTCAACCGCTTTAATCGGGAAGCTTTTCGGATATGCGATCTTCGTTTGGAACTTTTTACCAATCATTACAAGAGTTGTTCCAATAAAACTGATGAATGGTATCAAATAACGCCTAACCATATTATCGACCTCGCTTTCCCATCAAATTCGCCTTGGCGTATTTGCGCCTAGATTTTACCGAGCTCCGCCCGATAAATTTCCTCTGAAAATCTGTGGCATCCGCCGGAGGCTTTGACTTTATTCAGTCGAGGTTTGACCCCCCCACTGAATGGAATACCAATAGGCATTCATCTCACCACTTACAGAAGTGGGAGATTTCTGCTGAATGAAATGAAAAGAATTGCATTTCGAACCAGTGACAAGAACCCATCATATCTTAAACAGCAGGGGGTGGTGATGATCTCGTCAGGTGTGTTTTTCCAGGAAATGCTTACTTTATATTGTATCGCCCTTTTGGGCTGGGCCGCCAGAAAAAGGAATATCTTGGGTAAAGAATCAATATCTGTGCTGACCCAAGTTCTATTATATATCACCCTGCCTGCCCTCATTTTACACTCTCTGAATATTAAGCTATCGCTTGGTTTTATAAAAGATTTCATCTGGCTGGTGGCAATGTCAGCTTATGTTTGTATCGTGTCTGCAATCTTCGCGGCTTATTTCAGTAAAAAAGCTCGGTTGCCGACTAAACAAAAATCTGTATACGAAAGCCTGATGATTTTTGGAAATCAGGGATATATCGGCTATGCCGTCAGTTTTATTCTATTAGAAGAAAAAGGGATCATTTATCTCACTATTTTTAATATCTGTTATTTAGTTTTTATCTGGGCGTACGGGATCCACCTTTTTACGAGAAAAAAAGGTGAAATCAACTGGCAAGCTATTCTTGTGAATCCCGGAATTGTCTCTACAGTTGTCGGTCTCATTCTTTTATTTCTTCCTTTTAAGTGGCCGATTTTCTTAGCTGGAACATTGGAAAGCGTAGGAGAAATGACCGTTCCCCTATCGATGATCCTTGTCGGAGCATTAGTGGCCAATGTGAAAATGAAGACATTTTTCTTATCGCTGAAAAATGGTTATTTGTGGACCTCATCCCTTTTACGACTCCTTTTCTTTCCCTTGCTGTTACTTCCGTTCGCCGTATTGTCCATACCATTTCCTGTTCTATTAATCGCCTTCATTGTTTCCGGCATGCCATCCGCGCCAACTATTTGCATATACGTACAAAAGTACGGCGGAGATTCACTTTTTGCTTCGCTCGGAGTTTTATTAACAACCGCGCTTAGCATCATAACGATTCCTCTTATCTACCTTTTCATTACTCATACCTTTCCAGTCCTTGCCTCACGCTAATGAAAAGATCCAACTAGGCGAACCATAAAAACGATAACATTTGAATCCGCAAACAGACAGGTATAAAATTCTTCACGACACACTCAGCTTGGGCAGTAACTGTAAAGGAATGAAAAATTCACTCAATCGCTTTGTGGACAATTGGATACTTTTCCTAATTCAAAGAGGCGGGGAAGCATTCCTGCAAATTAAATGCAGAAACGATCGATAGCTCTCCTTCCTTAAAAAATAATCAAAAAGATTGTGAACTTTTCCCAGTATAGATGCCGTTATGATACACTTAATTCGAAATGAATTCTTATTGGAGTGTATCGATAATGAACAATAACAATTTTGGGACTATTGGCCATGTGAAACGCAACTACCGACCAGCTATTATCACTATTTCAGTCGTGCTGATCGGAGCGATCGGTGTGTTAGCCGGGATGCCAGGAATCGAGGACTTCGATGCATTCGACGTTACGATTCTTCCTCTGTTGAACGCCATTTTAAACAGCTTCACTTTTCTATTTCTAGTAGGTGCATTAATCGCCATCCTAAAGCGTAATGTCAAGGTTCACCGTCGTTTCATCTATTCGGCTTTCGTAACCACATTTTTCTTTCTTATCACATACGTGACATTCCACTTCCTTTCCCCCTCTACGCCATATGGAGGGTCAGGACTGCTGGCAGGTATTTATTATTTTGTTTTAATCACACATATCACACTGGCTGCCGCCATTGTACCGCTCGCCCTTACCAGTGTTGCACGGGCATGGAACCAAGAAAACGAACGCCATAGAAAAATCGCCCGTTGGACAATGCCAATCTGGCTGTACGTGAGCTTCACGGGCGTGCTGGTCTATATTATGATTTCTCCATATTATTAATATCGAGTTGTAAAGAGTGCTTCCAATTGACGGGAGCATTTTTTATCCCTCTTTCCCCCGTCTGCAAAAGTACAGATGGCTCAGCTTACTCTTTTTCTTTTCATAGAATTACATCTTAACGCGTCGAACATTATTTCGACGACTTTAAGCGATCATATGGATGGTACAAAAGTATATTAGTAGCTTTAGAGTTATTACAGCACCATCCTCGGCCAAACAATACCTGTGAATTAAAGAATGCATGAGAAAATGATGGATTATGACTGCGAACGACCAAATGGACGTTTCGGACTTGCTGAATGAAATTACAAGCACGGCCAAGGTTTATGGAAAATAGTTCTTTAAAGGAGAAAATGATGGAACTTTTACAAAAGATGTAAAGGAAGATTACGAAGCCCTGAATGGAGAAAGTGTATAAAAACTGTTACGAAATATGTGCTTAAGACACTGTAAAAAATAGACCTTTTTTTAGATATTTCACATACTTTCTTATACAAGAGGCTCATCTATAAATCCCTAAAATCAAGTCGGCCGAAGAAAACGTTTCTTTCGTTTTTCTTCGGCTGATTTTGTATTGGTGGCGTCTCTCTCCGAAAAAGCCTTGAGTGATACTACCACTTTTAAGATATTCTGCTCCATGGCTATCATTCATATTCGATGACGTGCAGATCGTTTTCCTCACTGAACGAATACTACCCATTTTGATTAAAATAATGGCCGAAGAAAACCATACTGTCCTACTTCGATGGATTACTGTCTAAATAAGAAGCGATACTATCCACTTCCCGCGAAATACTGGCCCCCAAAAAGAAATACTAGCCAAATAAGAAAAATACTGTCCAGCCTTAGGATGTAGTCTACTAAATCGTAACGGTTTTTAATAGAAACAACAAAGAACAGGCATTAAGCCTGTCCCAATGCCCACTTCTGGACATTTCTCTGTTCAATATTAATGTAACGCGGTATTTAGCCATTCCTCGGAACCAGCTTCGCTTGTACTACAAATCTCCCCTTATCGGGATCCAGCAAGTAATCACAAGTTGATAAGGTAAGGATTTGATCATCTGCCTGCAATTCAACATCTGTCCAATGAACTGACTCATCCATCATCTTCTGCAAAAGAGCGGCATACTCTTCGTCTGAATCAAATTCCGTTTGAATATAATCAAAGTCGGTTGTTGTATGATAAACGGCAAATACTTTCGCATCGTAAGCGCCATACAGCGTATCATAATAAATTGTTTGATGCGATTCAAAGAAATCTTTATCAAGGAACTTCTTCAACTGATTGAACATGGAACCATCTTTCATAGAATGGCCATAGACAATGGTGTTCCGATCATGTGCAGTAACATCATTCCTGTAATCCATGAAAATACTGCCCGCACGAGAGTCTTCCTTTTTATAATTCCGGTATAGATAATACTCATTTGTATCTGCCTGCAAGATCGGATAATTAACCATCGTATCATCAACGGTGATCCAGCCTATCATATCAGGGTTTATTTGAAGCAATTTATTAAACTGAGGACGGATTTCACCTTCTTTGACCTCCTCGATTTCAGCGGAATGTTCATTATAATAGAGTTGCTGGACTTCTGCCAAGACCTGGCGATTTTTGTAATAACCGATGAAAATGTTCGCCAGCTCATATCCCGAATAAACAAGGACAACTAAACATAAGATGGTGAACACCTTTTGTCCAATTCTTCCTTTCTTTTGCCGTTTTCCGCCCATCACCAACCACCTCAAGCAAAAAGATTATTGAGTTCCCAAAGGGAGAATATACAAACCAGATTCCTCATCCATTTTGACAACCGCCTGCACTCCGTATATTTCTTGAATCAATTCAGAAGTAACGACTTGTTCAGGGGTGCCTTTCTTTATCAGTTTTCCATCTTTCATTACCATAATCGTATCACTATAGCGAATAGCTTGATTAATATCATGGAGCACCATCACAATCGTTAAACCATTTTCGCTATTTAACTGTTTGACCAATTCCAATATTTCATACTGGTAATAAATATCCAAGTAAGTAGTCGGTTCATCCAGAAATAGATATGGAGTACTTTGCGCCAATGTCATTGCTATCCAAGCACGTTGCCTCTCTCCTCCCGATAGTTCACTGATCATTTTAGTCTTCTTAGCTATTAAATTTGTTTTTTGTAAAGCCCATTCAACAGCTTGTTGATCATCAGGGGTCTGATTGGAAAAGATTGATTTGTACGGCAGTCTTCCATAGCTTGTCAGCTTTTCTACTGTCATATCGGCTGGTGCACTATTTTGTTGATGTACAATGGCAATCTTTTTTGCCAGTTCCTTTGGTTTTATCTGATGTAATTGCTTCCCATCTATCATCACTTGCCCCTTATTCGGAGCATAGCTATTGGCTAATATCCCTAATAAAGTTGACTTTCCTGAACCATTTGGGCCAATAATAGTTGTGATCTTGTGCTGATCAATCTTACTGGAGATATTTTCTAGATGATTTGTTTTCTTATCATATGAATAAGTAATATCTTTAATTTCCATAGATACGATCACTCTTTCTAAGTAAGAATATTAAAAATGGCCCACCAATCAATGCCATAATGATCGATGCAGGAATTTCATTTGGAGCTATTAATGTTCTTCCCAGTGTATCCGAAAGTAAAATTAATAGCGCACCTAATAGTGCAGAAAAAGGGATTAGTACTTTATGATCCGTTCCAACCAGTATGCGGCCGATATGTGGTACAAGCAGCCCCACAAATACAAACAATCCAGCAGTGGCAGTAGCGATTGATGCAAGCAAGACCGCAATGGCTGAAATGAGAAAACGAGCTAAGTTCACATTAAATCCCAGGCTTTTTGCCGTTTTATCTTCCAATCCTAAATAGTTGCACCACGCATATACTGCTAAGGCCAGAATTAATCCGACTGTCCCATAAATAACCATTATCTCCACGTCACTCCACTTCTTCATTGCCAAAGTGGATGTTGTTACTTCTTGTACCATCGATGTAGTATAACTTCCCCGGTAATTAAATGTTTGGCTTAAACTTGTAAAAATCGCATTGATTGCTACCCCGATTAAAATCATCCGCAACGGATCTAAACCTGATTTCCACGAAATGGAATAGACAAGAAAAAATGCCAGGGCACCACCTAAAAAGGCAAACAAAGGCATATAGAAATATAAAGTCGGAAAGATTGCCACCAATAACATCGCCATAAAACCTGCCCCTGACGAAACACCGATTATTCCTGGTTCTGCTAATGGGTTTCTCATCACTGCTTGCAGCAACACTCCTGAAACCGATAGAGACGCTCCTGCAAACACTGCAATAATAATCCTAGGCAGACGCAAATCTCTAATGACTTGAACGTCTCCATTTGTACCAGTTATTAGCCCGTTTATTAATTCACCGAAAGAAACTTGAATACTGCCGGTATTGACCGAGTAAATAAGCGCAATCATTAATAATACAATTATTGTAATAAAACTAAGCCATTTTTTCTTCATTTAGAACATCCTTTTCAATAGACAACAGTCTATCCACTCTTATTCCGAATAAAGCATTTCTACCATCACATCTAACGCTTCTGACGCAGCTAGGTTTCCGGTCGTGCCGAAAAGAGTCTCCTCCAAGTCATATATCCTATTATTTTTTACAGCATCAAAATGTTTCCAAATATCATTTTCCTTAAATTCTTTGTCAAACATTTCTACTACTTCATCCGGCATTCCGTGTGCCGCCCGTAAAATAATATCAGGATTTGATTGCTGTAAGTATTCGGTATTCGAGGCGAGATATTCAACTTTTTCGCCAGAAAAAACATTTATACCGCCGCTTTTTTCAACCAAGTCACCTATGTACGAACGATCCGTAGCAACTAAATAGCTTCCAGGGACCCCCATTAAAATAAGTACCTTAGGCGCTGGTTTCCCTTCAATTTTCCTCTCAATTTCTATCAATTTTTCATCAAATTCATTCACTATTTTCTCTGCTTGCTCTTGACGTTGATATTTTTCTCCAATCTTTAAAACTTCTGAGTACATATCATCGATACTCTCTAAGTTTACATATCGAGTATTAATACCAGCATCATCAAAAACAGACTCTAAATCATATTTTAACGTTGTAACAGACATAACCTCTTTCGGCTGTAATGACATAATTAATTCCATATCTGGACTCATCGGATTTCCCACTTCTGTAATCCCCTTGTATCTCTCGGGCAATTTTTTATAGCTTGTTGGAATACCGATTAAATCAATTTCCAATGCATCCATTATTTCAGTTACTGCCACCGTCGTAGCTACTATACGATTATTTTCAGGATCATTATTCTCTTTTATTGTTTTCTTTGCATTTTTTTCAGCTGAACAGCCTATGAGTAACAAGATGACAACCATTAATAAAACAAGGATTTTCCTTTTCATAAGAAGTTCCCACCCATAGCAAGACATATTTATCAAAACAGGAGTCTTGTTACCAAGAACAAAGGCAACAAGACTCGACTTAACGTACTTCTTAATTATTCGTACCTAGTTTTCTACGCCACTTAATGATTAATAAAATGAGTGATCCCATTAATAAAGTGGCAAATAAAATAATTTTTGCTTTATCAGCTGTTTTAGGATTGATTCCTAGTTTGTTCGTAATGCCATTGTTGCTTTTATTGATCTTATCGCCATTACGGTCAAATGCTGGAACAGTAGTATCCTGTTCATTTTCTTGCCCAGACTTAGTTTCTCCATTCGACTTTTGCTTCGTATCTTCTACCTCGCCTTTAGGCGGGTAATTTTCTCCCGCTTTTAATAGCTTGATAGAATTTGGATCGAAAGCAAATTGCACATCATACTCGTTGTGATAGCTTAAGCCTGGAATGTCAAAGTCGACTTTTACCCAAGCATCCAGCTTTTTAAATAAATCGCCTACTTCAAATTCTACGACACGAGTATCCGCCTTAGTGTCTGTACTTAATACTGTCGGCGCAGCTAATTTCCCTTGTTGATTTACTTTAAAGTCTGTAATCCATGAACTATTTTTTAGCGTAATCGCTAAAAATTTCTTTCCATCTTTTACTTTCAAATGACCAGGGCTTACAACATAATCATTCATCACAGATGTTTGGTTCGTATTGTATTTTAATACTTTGTATTCAATCGAATACTCTCCATCTTTTAAGTTTCTAGGATCGATGGCTTGATTTTGTTCTCCATTGCCCTTGTTACCATTTTGACCGTTGTTATTGCTGTTGTTATTGCCGTTTTGATTTTCATTATTCGAATGATCGTCGTTATTGTCTTCTCCGATTGGATCTTTGCCATCATCCACAAATCCGTTATCGCCGTTCTGTACCAGCTTAAGTTGGTCGGTATGGAACTTAAAGCGGATGTCATATTTGTTGTCGTATTCGAAACCTGGAATTCCTTTGACGATGATGTGGACTTTACCAGTTAAAATCTCATCCAAATCTTCGACAGCAAATTGAACGATGCGTGTGTCATCCTTCTTATTCTCACTTACAGTTTTTACCTCTTTATATTTGTTGCCAAAAGCTGTCTGGAATGACTTCCACCACGAACCATTTTTTAATGTGGTCTGAACCGTATATTTCCCTTTTTCAATTTTAACTGTTGCCGGTTTAACAAAATAACCATCAGCTACAGAAGAAATATTTTCTTTATCTTTCCACACGACAAAAGGTAGCGTGTAAACTCCATCTTTGTATTTCGAATCATCTTCACCTGGATTTTTCCCTGGTCCTTCACCTGGGGTTTCCCCTGGTCCTTCACCTGGGGTTTCCCCTGGTCCTTCACCCGGGGTTTCTCCCGGTCCTTCACCTGGGGTTTCTCCCGGTCCTTCACCCGGGGTTTCTCCCGGTCCTTCACCCGGGTTTTCTCCCGGTCCTTCGCCCGGGTTTTCTCCTGATATTGGGATTTCACTTGTATCAAATTTAAAGCGGATGTCATACTTATTATCGTAATTAAGGCCAGGAATTCCTGTCACGATAATATGCACTTTGGCATTTAAGATTTGATCAAGATCATCTACTTTAAATTTAACAATCCTTGTACCTTTCTTCACATCTTCACTAACAGTGGTAGCATCAACAAAATCATTACCTGATTGTACCTTGAAATACTGCCACCATGAACTATTCTTTAATTCAGCTTGGACAGTGTAATTTCCATCTTCTATGGTCAGTTGGGCTGGCTTTTCGAAATAATCATCCGCTACAGATTTCTCATCCTTCTCTGCTTGCCACACAACAAACGGTAATTTATAAACTCCATCTTTGTATTTCGGTTGATCTACTCCTTCATTCTTACCATCATCTTCTACCACAGTCACGCTGTCCTTGTCAAACTGAAGGCGAAGCGGTTGGTCACCATTGTGAGCACCTACCGTATACTGCACTTGCGCGTTCATCATCGTTGTTAGCTCATCAAGTTCATACGTGACTGTTCTCGTATTTTTCGCTTCATTTACTTCTTCTTTTACTGGCTGCTTTCCTTCCACTTGAAAACCAGTGACTGTCTTATGATCAGTTAACGTAAGCGTTAGAAGGGTTTTTCCACCTTTTACTGCTAGGGAAGCTGTCTGGTCAATATATCTTGCCATACCGGATGGTTTATCTTCTTTAGCATGCAAGGCATTAAGAGCAATTGTATAATTTCCTTCGTCCAAATGTATTGGAGTCGAGGTCTCTTCAGGTTCTTCCACAACGACTTCTGATACACTGTCTTCATTGAATGCTAGACGAAGCGGTTGGTCACCATTGTGAGCACCTGCCGTATACTGCACTTGCGCGTTCATCATCGTTGTTAGCTCATCAAGTTCATACGTGACTGCTCTCATATTTTTCACTTCATCTACTTCTTCTTTTACTGGCTGCTTTCCTTCTACTTGAAAACCAGTGACTGTCTTATGATCAGTTAACGTAAGTGTCAGAAGGGTTTTTCCACCTTTTATCGCTAGGGAAGCTGTCTGGTCAATATATCTTGCCATACCAGATGGTTTATCCTCCTTAGCATGCAAGGCCTCAAGGTCAATGGTGTAATTTCCATCTTCCAAATGTATTGGTTCAGGCTTATTGTCCCCATTTTGGAGTTCCATTTCACTCGGATCAAATTTAAAGCGGATGTCATATTGATTATCGTAATTAATGAATGGAACGATAATATGCACTTTGGCATTTAGGATTTGATCAAGATCATCTACTTTAAATTCAACGATTTTTGTATCCTTTTCTTCATCTTTACTTACTTCAGTAACATCAATAAAATCATTGCCAGATTGAACTTTGAAATACTGCCACCATGAACTGTTCTTTAATTCAGCTTGGACAGTGTACTTTCCATTTTCAATGGTTAGCTTAGCCGGCTTTTCGAAATAATCATCCGCTACAGATTGCTCATCCACAAGCTCTTTCCACACGACAAATGGCAATGCGTAAACTCCATCTGCATATTTCGGATGATTGGTATCTCCATCTTCCTCTTTTTCATCTGCTTCTGTAATGCTGTCCTTGTTAAATTGAAGTCGAAGCGGCTGGTCACCATTATGAGCCCCTACCAAATATTGAACTTGTGCGTTCATCATCGTTGTTAATTGATCAAACTCATACGTGACAGCTCTCGTATTGTCAGCTTCATTTACTTCCTCTTTTACCGGCTGCTTTCCTTCTACTTGAAAGCCGGAAACTGTCTTATGATCAGTTAAGGTAAGCGTCAGAAGTGTTTTTCCACCTTTTACTGCCAGTGAACCTGTCTGGTCAATATATCTTGCCATACCGGATGGTTTATCCTCTTTAGCATGCAAGGCATTAAGAGCAATTGTATAATTTCCTTCTTCCAGTATGATTGTTTCCAGATCAGTTTTTTCCCCATCCTCATTTTCTTCAGTGGTGCCATCTTCTTTTCCCGGATCTTGTTCATCTCCGCCGTTTTCTTCAGCAGAGCCGTCCTCGTTTCCTGGATCCTGTTCATCTCCACCGTTTTCCTCAGCAGAGCCATTCTCGTTTCCTGGATCCTGCTCATCTCCGCCGTTTTCTTCAGTAGAGCCGTTCTCGTTTCCTGGATCCTGTTCATCTTCACCATTTTCCTCAGCAGAGCCGTTTTCGTTTCCTGGATCCTGTTCATCTCCGCCGTTTTCTTGCTGTCCACCTTCAGACCCTGAACCTTCCTCAGGTGTTTGGCCATTATTCGGATTTTCCCCTTCCTCACCATTTTCATTGTCACCTGGTTGAGAAGCTAATGGGATTCCACTTGGATCAAACTTAAAGCGAATGTCATACTTATTATCGTAATTAAGGCCAGGAATTCCTGTCACGATAATATGCACTTTGGCATTTAAGATTTGATTAAGATCATCCACTTTAAATTGAACAACTCTTGTATCATTCTCATCACTAACTGTGGTCACATCAACAAAATCATTACCTAATTGTACCTTGAAATACTGCCACCATGAACTATTCTTCAATGTCGCCTGGACCGTATACTCGCCATTTTCAACAGTCAGTTTAGCTGGCTTTTCAAAATATCCATCTGCTACAGATGGACTATCTGCATTATCTTTCCATACTTGGAAGGGCAAATTATATTCCCCGTCAGCATATACATCATCCTCTTTAGCTTCTGCAAAAACAGACGGCACCGAAGGAAATATCGATAGGAATGTTAATGCAAAAATTAACATTATCGAAAGAATTCTTTTCATTGTATGCACCCCTTTCATGCGTTACTGATCGTTACCTAACACGTACTTTACGATAAACGACAAAACCTGAAGCAAGCAGAACTACAGTAAGTAATAAAATAGGGGCTTCGTCACCTGTTGGTGGGTTTTTTTCAATTTTTTTGCTTCCAGTAGCTGAGTTATCAGTGCTTTGTTCACTATTTTGATTTTGTTCATTAGAATTGCCTTGGTTTAGTTCACCCTTATTAGCTGTTTCGCTGTTTCCCGAACCGGATATACCAGAAGTATCAAACTTAAAACGAATATCATATTTATTGTCATAATCAATATTTGGTACGATGACATGAATTTTCGCATCAGTAATCGTGTCTAAATCTTGGACTTCAAATTGAACTACTCTTGTGTCATTGCCCTCACTAATTACTGTGACATCTTGTGATCCCACTTTAAACTCTTTCCACCAAGAGCTATTTTTCAGAGTCAATTGAACAAAGTTTTTACCGTCTTTTACAATTAACTTTCCAGGGGAAGATAAGTAATCATTCGTCATTGACCTTTCGTCACTATCACCTTTCAAAACAGTAAATGGTAAAGTATACTCTCCATCAGCATAAGGTGTTGCTGCCGCCGCATTACTGATGTTGAATGTAAGGACGAATAAAGCCAATAATAGAGGGATAATTAGTTTTTTGAATCCTTTCATTTTACATTCTCCTTATCTTTCTTATTTTTATTTCGCCAAATGATTAGGATCATAAGAGCCAACAAAACAACTACAGTAATAGTTACAGTAATTAAGACAGTATTATATTTTGCTTCACCGCCGGATTTCGCTTCACTATTAGTTTTCGTTTCATCCTTACCATCTGTGGCTTCAGCCTTTTTTTCTGGATCGATAAAATCAGTTTCTTTTATTTCTAATTTTTCAATCTCTTTTTCCTCTAACTCTTTCAAACTCTTTAAATTAAAACTAAATCTTACAGTATAACGATGATCATATACTGGATCCATCGATTCAATGAGAACATGCATCTTAAACTCAATCGGTTCTTGCAAATCTCGATCTACTTTAAACTGTACGATTCTTGTGTTTTTTTCTTTATCCTCGCTGATTACATGAACATCAACAAACGAATCCCCTAAGGGAGATTGTAATTCCTTCGTCCATTCACTATGATTCAACTCGAAACGTATGTAATGCTCATCACCTTTTACAATTAAAAATGCTGGTTTTTCAAAATAGTCATTGGCGATGGAAACTGATTCGGTTTCTGCATGTAAAATGACATAATCAAGTGAATAGACTCCATCTTCTAATGAATCTAGGTCATTTGCTGCAAAACTGCTTTCTGGCCGCAAAAAAACGATTCCCAATAAGACAACAATGATGAATGTAACAGCAATTTGTCTAAGATTATTTCTCACTTATTTCCCCCTCACTCCTCTAAAGTTGATGCGATATGTGATATTGAAATTCATTATCAATTAAAGGTAAAAAAAGAAGTCCTTACTCTTCATACCTTTATTGATTTTTTTAATGAGTGACAAAGGTCCGGTTGCATTACGTCAGGGGGAACTGCTCTCTGTTTGGTTTGGTCTGATCCCTCCAATCTTTATTTATTATTCATAAAATCAGCAGTCCCACGTATAATGAAATTGAAAATCATTATCAGTTGAAACTAAAAAAAATAACCTCCCCCTTTACTTTCTATAGATTTCATAAAAAATCACTGCAGTTGTTAGTCTTTTCTGGAAAACACCTCCAAGATATATAAGTCAATTGATATTCATTCTCACTTTGTGCTTCGAATCTATCATACTCAATTAAAAAAAATTGTCAAACACATTTTTAAATCTTTATTAAAAAAACATGACTAATGGATTACAAAATTATCGTTACTTATTCATCAGTACTTTTTAGAATTTTAATTTTTTTGTAATCTCTTTATTGACATTGAGAATCATTTTCATTATGATAGGTGTCAATTGATATTCATTCTCACTTGAATATTCACGGAGGATTTAAGCATGAAAAGAAAAATGCTTTTAAGCACTATCATTCTGCCCTTTTTGCTGATGGGCTGTTCTCAAAGCCAAAGTAAGGAAGATTATGGGACACCTAGCTCAACGGCCGCTTCAGTGACAGATTTTGCAGACCGTACAGTCACTTTTGAACACGTTCCTGAAAGAATTGTTGCCTTATCCAACGGTGATATGGATATTGTTTATGCATTCGGAGATGAAGTTGTCGGCAGACCCAATTCAAACGGGGCGATTGCTATAAAAGAAGCTGAAAATGCCGAGGAGGTCGGTTCCACTCACTCTATCGACATTGAAAAAATTACTGCCCTTCAGCCTGATGTGGTGCTGGGAGGCTATCCAATGAACTTAAAAGATGTCCCTGCCATCGAAGGAACTGGGGCAAAGGTCATCTTAACCGGAGCAAATTCTGTGGATGATATTAAAAAGCAAGTAGGTTTATTAGGCGAGGTACTTGGAAAAGAAGACAAATCTAAGGAAATCATCGCTGATATTGATCATAAAGTTGAGGAAATCCAATCGGAACTGCCTGAAGAAAAACCTAGAGTATTATTAGTTTACGGTGCACCCGGCACAAACATGGCTGCATTGCCCAATTCATTAAGCGGTAATCTGTTAGAAATGGCAGGAGGAGAAAACATTGCCAGCGACTATCCCGGATTGGACAGCTACCCTCAATACGCTCAGTTGAATACTGAAAGGATCATAGAGTCTAACCCGGAAATCATTTTACTCATGAGTCATGGCAACCCTGAAGAAGTGAAAGACAGCTTTATGAATGAAATGAAGAAAAATGCAGGTTGGAAAGACCTGGATGCGGTGAAAAATGATCGCTTTATCATATTGCCATCCGAACTTTTCGGGACAAATCCTGGAACGCAGGTAACTGAATCACTTGAGTTTCTTCAAAAGACTTTTAAAGAGATGAAATAATGAACACTTCCTTACATAAAAGACAACGGAGAAAAAAATATGCAATCATTGCCACGCCTGTCCTGCTTTTTCTTGCTTGTTTCTACGGATTAACTGATGGCTCTGTTCAAATAAGCCTGCCGGAAATGTGGCGGGCCATGACAGGAAATGGGGAGAGCATTCATGAGAAGATTCTTTTCGATGTCAGGCTTCCAAGAGTATTAATCGGTATTTTCGTAGGCGGATGTTTAGCAGCATCGGGAGCTTTGCTGCAAGGTGTCATGAAGAACCCGCTTGCCGATCCGGGAATTATCGGAGTCTCCGCAGGCGGAGGATTGGCAGCAGTCATCACAATGATTATCCTGCCGCAATTGACTTATTTATTGCCATTTACCGCTTTCCTCGGAGCGCTTATTACCTCTACGGTGATCTATTTTCTGGCATGGGAGCGAGGTACATCCCCTGTCAAAATCATTTTGGCCGGTGTTGCGGTCAATGCTTTACTCGGTGCAATTACTAGCGGAGTCATGCTCATATACAGCGACCGAGTTCAAGCCGTTTTACCATGGCTGGCCGGTGATTTGAGCGGTAAAGGCTGGCATCATTTTGAATTTATGTCCCCCTATGCAGCCGCGGGAATATTATTGTGTTTCTTGGCCATCAAGCCGGCCAATCTCCTGCTTTTAGGAGATGACACAGCACAGCTGCTCGGACAAAGAGTGGAAATGCAAAGATTTCTAATGATTGTATTAGCTTCTTTTTTGGCAGGTATCGGAGTTAGTGTGGCCGGGTTGGTTGGTTTTGTCGGACTCGTCATCCCACATATCGCTCGTATCATCATCGGTGATGACTACCGTTTTTTACTGCCATTATCTATCTTCTGGGGAGCGTCACTTGTCGTTTTTGCAGATACTGCCGCGCGCTCGTGGTTTGATCCGACTGAACTTCCGGTCGGGATACTACTCGCTTCATTGGGAGCGCCGTTCTTTCTATTTTTATTAAGGAAACGGAGAATCGCATAATGACAGCTATTCAAACAAAAGAAATGGAATTGGATCTTGGACATTTCCATCTAAAGGATGTATCTTGTTCCATTCCAAATGGAAAGATCACCTCCATTGTGGGACCAAATGGCTCTGGAAAGTCTACGATATTAAAATTGATCACAAGATTAACAAAACAAACTTCCGGAGAGATTTATATTTATGACAAGCAAACGAATAAGTATTCTTTGAAAAAATTTTCCCAGACGGTTTCCATGTTGCCTCAGTCCAAAGAGGGTCTTCCAGATTTAACTGTCAAGGAGCTAGTAGCTTATGGACGATCGCCATATAAAAAGCTCTTTGAACACCGATTGACCCAAAAGGATGAAGAAATTATTAACAGAGCACTGGAAATGACGGGGACGAAACAATATGAGAATCGTTTGATCCACACACTTTCTGGAGGAGAACGGCAAAGAGCTCGGATCGCGATGGCATTGGCACAATCAACAGATATTTTAATTTTGGATGAACCGACCACCTTTTTGGATATAGCCCATCAGTTTGAATTAATGGAGATGTTGCGTCACATTAATGAGATTTATCAGATGACTATTGTGATGGTCCTCCATGATCTTCAGCAGGCAGCTGCCTACAGCCATCATTTAATAGCGGTAAAAAATGGGCAGATTCAAGCCATGGGAAGTCCCGAATCCGTATTGGATTCCAAATTTCTGAAAGATATCTATGGCTTAGATGCTGATGTACAGTTTGATGGATATTTTCCAATTATCATACCTAAAATAAAAAATTTAAGGAGGAATTAAAATGGTTATTGTAACAAATACAAATCACATTAAAAAAGGTGAAGGACAGCGCTTAATTGACAGGTTTAATAAAGTTGGAAAAATAGAGTATATGGAAGGCTTTTTAGGTTTAGAAGTTCTTTTTAATGAAAATACAAAAGATTACGACGAAGTGACAATCAGCACCCGTTGGGACTCAAAGGACGATTTTACAGCCTGGACAAAAAGTGATGCCTTCCGTGAAGCGCATTCCCGTGATTCAGGTGGCAGACCTGATTACATCATTGATAATAAAATCTCTTTCTACGAAGTAAAAATTGTAAGGAATCCGATTGTTCCTGCATAAAAATAGGGGTCAGACCCCCTTTAGTATACTAAAGGGGGTCTGACCCCTTATTATGACCTTATTACACAAGCTTCTGTCCACAGTTCGAGCAGAAATTGCCTCCGCTCGTTTTCTCTCCGCAATTCGGACAGAAGTTCGGAATCTTTCCTCCGCTGGACGGAGATGCCTCGGACTGATTCGAGGTTTCTTGTTGGGCTGTCTCATTCATATTTTTCATCATTTGACCAGCCATACCCATTCCCATCATCATTCCTGCCATATCCGCTGCAGTTCCGCCGCCCTTCACCTTTCCGGAAGCGATGCCGTCTGTCATGGATACCTGCTGGTAACGCTGCAAATCGCCAATCATACCATGTGAAGCGTTTTTCGTAATCATATCCTGGATTTCTTTCGGATAGTTAAAGCTCATGATGTTGAATCCTGTTATGGTCATTCCACTGTCTAAAATTTGCATATCAAGATCTGTCTTGATTCCCTGGGCAATTTCGAAGGCATTGGCCTGGAGATTGAACATGTCTTTTCCCTCTTTGGAAATCCACTTCATGAGCAATTGATCCAAAATGGACGTGATCCTGATCTTCACGTCTTCCACAAGATAACTGTTTTTTACTCCAGCGATTTTATCAATCAGAGCAATATAATCGTTCACTTTAAAGTTGAATGTACCGTTTGCCCGGACAGGGATGCCGCCAGGAAGCTGTGGAGAAGGAATATTAATGGCATTCTTCGTTCCCCACTTCACTGTAAATTCCTTCGTATTGACGAACAGCACTTCTACCCGCATACCGCTGTTGAAGCCGAACTTGAATCCTTTTAAAGTCGACAAGAATGGGATAATCTGTGACTCGACGTTATAGTCTCCTTCTTCTTGAAAAATCCCTTCAATTTTTCCATTGTTGATAAAAATGGCATCCTGACCCGGCTGGATGATGAGCCGGCTTCCTTTTTTAATTTCGCGGTTATTCCATTTCCAAAAGATCATATCATCTCTGAATTCTTCCCATTCAACTACATTGGCAAATTGATTTCTAAAAAAGCTCATCTTGTGTCATTCCTTTCGAACCTAGAATTTTCCTCTGCTGCCGCTGTGGGAGTGTCCGCCTCTCGTGACGCCTCCGCCTCCACCACCGCCGCTAAAGCCTCCTCCACTGCTTTGGTTGGATGGCTTTCTTCTTTTGGTTGTGGATGTGCGGATGTACTGGTCCCTTCTATGATTCACTCTCGTATTCTCTCTATCTTGATATGTCCCCGCACTTACCGTCACTTTTCCGCCTGTATTAATGGCCATGATTCCAACAACTGCTCCAGCAATGGCAAGAGACACAATGATTTGAAACCATAGGTTGAAAAGTATATTATCCGGGTCTACTCCCGGCCTGATTCCCATATATTTGGATGAAATCTTTATAAAAGATTCAAAAGCTTTATCGTAATTTCCACTTGATAGATCCGAGGTGATTTTTTTACGGACAAGCGTTGCACGATGATCATCCAAATAGGTTTCTCCCCGATAAAAACCTGCCACATAAACATCCCGTTTTTTCATATCAAGTGTCAAAATCACTGTGTTCCCATGCGGTTTGTCATAACCCGGAGCTTCATCATCATAAAAATCCTGCATAATGTCTTCAACATCTTTATTCTCTTCGTTATTGCTCGTTAATATAATAAAGTCGGTATCTCGCTTAGCGCTATGTTTTTCAGCTAATGCTTCAAGCTCTTGGACCTCATTGTCACTTAGAAGTCCAGCATTATCATAGATTCTTTGCTTTGCAGGAGAGTCTGCGGATGCAAAAGCAAAAGGCAGCAGAAAAAAGAAAACTAATAATATCAGAGTTTTTGTAAAAGAGCCGCCTCTCACCATAGGCCACCTCCCATGATCAGTGCAACCACTTTAAGTGTGATAAAGGAAGTCGCCGCAATCCCTCCGAACCAGGCAGCCACCTTCTGAAAGCTGATTGGCGGCTTTCCAACCACCTTTCCGGTTTGGCCGTTCATCGCAAAGGTATGCTCCGTTTTATCATAATCATAGTAAACCATCCAAACAGGAAGAAGAACATAATAACTGCGGACTTTCTTCGTGTTGATATGCTTATGATTATAACTGACGGAAGAATATCCTGAAATCGTTGAGCGAATATACGACTCTATAAAATTCTTTATTTTGGATTCAACACGCGGATAGAGCACTTTATCATCGTAGTTATATTTCTCCGCAATATATCCCGCTAAATAGGGCGTCTTGAAATCCTTTAATTGATCGTAAGGAAACGGCTCCAGTTTATCCATGATTTTATCATCCATTTTTTCGGATGCATCAACAGGGACTTTGATATACGAGAGATCAATATCCCGATAGACATCAAAAAACTTTGTTTCAGTGTATTCATAATCTCCTCTTGTGTACTTCCTTACCTTCGTTCCGACCGCTTCTACCTTGGCCTTCGTCTTCAAATCATAAAGCCAAAATGGGACATACATTCCTGTGATTCCCTTGATTCGGTCCGCTGTCATGAATCCTTTTGGGGTGAGGCGGCCGTTTCTACACCACTTTTTAAAAGCCTGCATCGCTTCTTCCTTACTGATGGTAAAAGGAATCACCTTAGCTGGAGCAAGTACACCAGACAATCTTTCCTGTAGAACTACACCTGCTCCGCAAAAGCCGCAAGTTGTCGCGGCGGTCTCTGCCTCTGTAATCAAAGCTGCACCGCAATTTTCACAATGATATTCCTTTGCTTCATCCTCAGATAATACAGATGTCTTCAAGTCCTCTGAAAAATCTTCAATTTGATCTTGTCTTCCACAGCTTTGACAGGTCAGCATTCCTGATTCGCTGTCAAAAGCCATGTCATCACCGCAATTCAGACATTTATAGTGAATGACCAATGAGATCCCCCCTTTGTCACACACAACAGTTTGAGAGCTGCAGCCCGGGCTACAGCTCTATCTGTAAGTCGGTTATTTGTTTAATAGCGCTGTCTACTCTTTACTTTTGATTTGCTCCCTCAAAGCTGCCAATTCATCTTCTACATCCGGTCTACTATCATATTTTGCGGTCAAATCTTTTATGTCATCTTTCGGAGCTGCATTCAATTCTGCCATTGCATTCGCCTCATCAAGAGCCTTCTCCACTTTCTCTTCCATTCTATTAAAAGCCGACATGGAGCGGTTGGCTCCAGATACCGAGGAACCGATCTTATTGAGCCTTTCCTGTGTTTTCGCTACAGCCATCTTACTTTTGATCATCGTTCTGCGGGCCTCTAGCTCTCCAATATCGGAAACAAGCTTGTCATGCATCTCCCTCATCCGTACCGCATTGGAAGCTGCCAAACTGTATGCCTGCTGTAATTCCGCTTCTTTTTCAGCCAAAGATGCCTTCTTCTCCAAAAACTTCCGTGCATCGTCCTCATTGCCCGCTTCCAAAGCTTTGACTGCATAGCTCTGCATCTTTTCAATTTCCGCGGAACATTCATTCAATGCTCTTTTCGAACGCTGCTCTTCCGCCATCACTGAAGCGGTCTCAGCCTTGACTTTGCCCAAATCGCTGTTGAGATTCCTCATATACTGATCAATCATTTTTTCCGGGTTCTCCGCCTTGTCCAATAATGCGTTGATGTTACTCGACATTATATCTTTGAACCTTGATAAAATCCCCATTACAGCCACCCCTTAAATTATTTTCTAAACATATATACTGGGGAAACGGTGAAAAAGATTCATTTTTTGATTTTTTAGTGGAAGAATCAATTTCATAATTACTCTTTTTAAAAATTTCAATTTTCCCCTGATAAAAAAAGGGGGCTAACCTACATTAACGCGTTCCACAGCTGAACCTCGCTTGTACATGGTTTTCCAAGCCTGGAGCCGCGGTCCGGAAGACGCCTAAAGTAAAAGCGGGTAACAATGATAAAAAATAGCCTTGCTTCGTTTATGCCGAAAAACTATAGGTGTTTTGCGTCTAATAAAGAAATGCCATGAAAACAGTAAATGCTTGTTTTCATGGCATTTTCATTAAAGAAAAAGTTCACCAGCGTGTCATTTGCAAACACGGAACCATGGTTTTTAATTTTTACCATCTATTTTTTAACAGTTCATTCATTGCTTTATACTTGTCCAAACTCGATCATAAAATTGCAGCGCTTCTCCAACATCCAAAATATACGACTCCGGCTTAATCTGATCTTTTGAAATGACATCCATTTCCGTTCTAAAGTCTTCAGGAAGTAAGTCCATTGCTTCTTCAACTGCGCTTGGATACGGTTGCTCTAGGGTTATTTCTTTGCTTATTTCAGAGCGTAGAATGAAATCAATAAATTTCTCCGCATTTTCTTTATGTGGCGCCCCCTTTGGAATAACAAAATTGTCTTGCCATAGGGTAGCAAATTCTTCCTTAGGTATGACTGCCTTTATGGATGGATTATCTTTTCTCGCCATCGGAATCTTACCGTTATATACAATTCCTGCTGCTACTTCTCCGCTGGCCAGTAACCTGTCTGCATCTCAAGATGAATTTCCTGGCAAATCAATAATTCTGAATTCAGGGAAGTGCTCTTCAATTTTTGAGTTCAACATGAAAAAATCTATTCCCCATAAATAGACGAAATTTCGTTCATTTTTTAATCATCTTAATAGAAAGTATGAAATAATTGTTGAAATATCTGAAAAGGTACTGTATTCTCAACTGTATACAGTTAGTTATACAGAAAAGGGGGAGTTTTATGAAAAATGGGTTGGAAAGCAAAATATATACAATGTTAAAAAAAGCAATTATCAATCGTGATCTAGCACCGGGTACAAAACTATCAGAAGAAACGCTTGCAAAGACATTAAACGTTAGTCGAACTCCTATTCGCTCAGCATTGCAAAGGCTTTCATATGATATGTATGTAAAAATAATCCCTAGAAAAGGAGCATACGTAAATCAGCCGACGCTGACAGAGGTAGAAGATGTATTTGAAATGAGAATACTATTGGAAGATTATGCAGTGATGAAAGCGTGTCAAAACTATGGGAAATTTAAATCTACCTTTGAGAATATAGAAAAGATCATTCGCGACGAGATAAACGCCTATAAATCCCAAAAATTAGATGACGTATTAGATAAAGTATTTGACATTCATATTGAAATTGCAAAGTTATCAAAAAATGAGATATTAATTAACCAGCTTCGTGAATTAATATCACTAACGAATATTTATTTAACCTTTTATAGTGATATGAAACTTGACAATCCCACTTCTCCGAAAGAACATTTAGACATTTTAGAAGCGATTAAGGTTAATGATGTAGACCTTGCTCGAAAACGAATGAAACATCACATTAACGGAATCATTTCAAGGCTAAACTTTGAAAAGATCGAACAAAACTACAACGATGTGGAGAAGATACTCTCCAAATATAACTAACATCTTAGAAATAAAAGGAGGTCTACAACATGACCAAACATTTTAATCCTTTGAATTATCCATATCCTTCACAGCGTATGGTTACATATGCCAAGCATGGGATGGTTACTACATCCCAGCCGCTAGCTGCTCAAGCTGGATTAGACATTCTTAAGAAAGGAGGAAATGCCATCGATGCTGCAATTGCTACGGCAGCTTGTTTAACAGTAGTAGAACCGACTTCAAACGGGATTGGCGGTGATGCTTTTGCCATAGTATGGGTTAATGGAAAACTTCACGGCTTAAATTCTAGTGGACCAGCTCCGAAAATGATTTCAGCAGAAGGTGTTAAAGCGATTGGTTTTAATAAAATGCCTGAGTATGGTTGGGAACCTGTAACTGTTCCCGGTGCTCCAGCAGCTTGGGCTGCGTTATCAGAAAGATTCGGAAAGCTTCCTTTTGAAGAAGTTTTGCAACCTGCTATTACGTACGCAGAAGAAGGGTTTCCCATCTCACCAACAACGGGTTACTTTTGGAACAAGGCCTTCAAAGAGTTTAAAGACAAACTGACTGATCCTATTTATGAACATTGGTTCTCCATGTTCGCGCCAGAAAACAGGGCTCCGCGAATTGGAGAAATGTGGAAATCAACTCCACATGCAGAGACGCTTCGCTCAATCGCACAAACAAACGCGGAATCTTTTTACCGTGGAGAACTGGCTGCTAGAATTGACGCCTTTTCGATGGCAACCGGGGGATATATACGTAAAGACGACCTAGCTGAATTCTATCCCCAATGGGTCGATCCCATTAGCGTCCACTATAAAGGATACGATATTTGGGAGCTACCTCCAAATGGACAAGGGTTGATTGCATTATTGGCATTGAACATTTTAAAAGGAATCGACATTAACGAGAGAGAAACTACTGAAACGTATCACAAACAAATTGAAGCATTAAAGTTGGCCTTTGCAGATGGAAAATCACTGATTAGTGATCCTGCCGAGATGAATGTTGATTTGGAAGACATATTATCTGATTCTTATGCCAATAGACGGAGAAGCCTGATTGAATCAAAAGCATTGTTGCCGGAAGCAGAAAAACCGGTTGAAAGTGGAACCGTTTACTTGGCAACAGCGGATCAAGATGGAAATATGGTTTCATTTATTCAAAGTAATTATCATGATTTTGGATCAGCACTTGTAGTACCAGGTACCGGCGTCGTATTGCAAAATAGAGGACATAACTTCTCTCTCGACCCAAACCATGTAAATTATTTAAAACCTGGAAAAAGAACATATCACACAATTATTCCTGGATTTATAACGAAGGATGGTGAAGCCTTTAGTGCTTTTGGAGTAATGGGCGGCTTCATGCAACCACAAGGCCATCTGCAAGTAATATCCAATATGATTGACTGTAAAATGAATCCTCAAGCAGCTCTCGATGCTCCTCGCTGGTATTGGTCGGGAGAAAAATCGGTTAAGATAGAGCATTCTGTTCCGCCTCATATTGCAAAAGACCTGCATGAAAAAGGTCATGAAATATCAGTTGAGCTAGATCCCGAAGATTTCGGCCGGGGACAGATAATTATTAAAGACTCTGCATCATCTGTATTAATCGGCGGAACCGACCATCGAACAGACGGCACAATTGCTGCTTGGTGATATAGATACATAAAGGGAAGACCTATTAAACTAACAAAACTAGATGTGGAACCAATTCTGCCTCTGTTAAGGAGATGAACGTATGCAACCCGTACTGTCAACCAAGAAAAATATTATATTAATGGTGGTTGCCATTGTTATTGTATTTGGAGGAATTGCTGGAATAAAAGCACCATCAACCATTGTTTTAATAACTGGCGGAGCTGCTATAATATTTCTTTCATTACTATGGGGAATCAAGTGGGAAGATATTGAACGGGACATTCTTAGAAGCATAGGACATATGATGATCCCCATCTTAATCTTGCTAGCGGTCGGCATGATGATCGGTGTATGGATGTTATCCGGCACCATTCCATTTCTTGTATATTACGGCCTGATACTCTTGAAACCTTCTATATTCCTTTTCGTTGCATGTCTAGTCTGTGCGATTATGACGCTAATGAACGGAAATTCCTGGGCAACCATAGGAACAGTTGGAGTAGCATTAATGGGAGTTTCAATGGGCTTGGAAATTCCTTTATATTATACAGCCGCTGCTGTTGTGGTCGGAGCGATTTTCGGGGATAAAGTTTCGCCTCTGTCCGATTCCACTATTTTAGCTTCTTCTATTACAGATGTTGAGCTGATGGACCACGTTAAGCATCTTTTATACACGACTGTACCGGGTCTGGTGATCTCTTTAATATTATATTTAATCATTGGTTTTCAGTTTAACAATGAAACCGTTGACAGTGAAAACATTTCAGCTATTCTCAATTCCTTGAATGATAATTTTAATCTAAATCCATTAGTAATGCTGCCACCGTTAGCCGTGTTAATACTTATTAGCAGAAGGGCCCCTGCTCTTCCTGTCTATGGGGTCGGAATTTTCTTGGGAGCTGTAATTGGGGCATTCTTTCAAGATAGAAGTATTATGGAAGTTGCTGAAGCATTAAGCGATGGATATTCATATGATACTGGATTAGATATTGTCAATCAAATTGTTCAACAAGGCGGATTATCCAGCATGTTAAGTACCGTGGCCATTCTAATAGCGGCCGCAATATTCGGTGCACCATTACAGACCTCAGGTTTGATTGATATTATGCTGAACAAAATAAAACAATTTGCTAAGACTGGACGTTCAATGATGGCAAGCTGCCTTACGTTACATACCGGCTTTTTTACAATTATCGGGAGCTATTATGTGACATATGCCGTGTTTGGCCCTGTGCTAAAGAACCTGTATGATGACTACGGTTTACATCGGAAAAACTTATCAAGAACTTTCGAAGATACGGGAACTGCACTTGCCCCATTAGTACCCTGGAGTGTTACGGGAGCATTTATCGCCAATACATTACAAGTTCCAAATGGTGAATTTATTTTATACGCACCAATGATTTACCTTGGAATTGTGTTTGCAGTGATCTATATAATGACTGGCTTTGGAATTGCCAAAAGTGACCAGCAGATACCAAGAAATACTTCAAAACAAATATCATAGTAAAGGAATGAAACATTTGATTCACTCATTAAAAAAATTTGATTCTCCCTATTTACGGATAGATAACTTCCCTGAGAAAAACAGAGAAAAAGAAGCTATGAGAATCAAGACTGGTGCTGCCACACCGATTGATAATGATTTCTCACAACTTCTCCCAAAACAATTTACTCATACTAATTAAAATTAGTCAATCTCACAATCGATTGTAAAAGTATGCCGGACTCTAGTAGCCGGCATATTTTTGTTCAATGGCCAAAGAAAATGTGTCAGGGATAGGACAACACCTTACTGCTCTTGTTTATTTCTGATAAACAATCTCTCCACCGATAATCGTCATCTCAATCTCGGTATCCAACAGCTCATCCGGGTGCTCTATCTCAAATAAATCCCGCGAAAAGACCGTCATGTCTGCCAATTTCCCCTGGGTAATCGTTCCTTTTTTATCTTCTTCATTCGTTGCATATGCTCCGCCGATTGTAAATACTTCAAGAGCTTCCTGCATGGACAATTTTTCTTTTTCATTCCAACCTTCATGGGAATCTTCAGGATGCCTCTGTGTAACGGCTGCATGAATTCCCAACAGCGGGTCAATTGGTTCGACAGGTGCATCGGAGCCTCCTGCACACAGCACCCCTGCGGACAATAGCGATTTCCATGCGTACAAATATTTTATTCTTTCCTTACCGAGTCTCTCCTGCACCCAAGGATAGTCCCCGACTACAAATCTCGGTTGGATATCTGCCACAAGACTCGGCTTTGCCAAACGCTGGATCAAATCCTCTCGCAGCAACGAGACATGAATGATGCGGTCGCGATGCTTCACACTTGGAAATTGGTCGAGCACCTGCAGGACATCATCCACTGCCTGATCGCCGATTGTATGAATCGCTACCGGCATCGAATGATCTCTGGATTCCTTAACCATTTGATAAAGTATCTCCTTATCCTGCATCGCCTCACCATACTCACCAGGCGCATCCTGGTATGGCTGCGAAAGCAGGGCTGTCCTTCTTCCAAGCGCACCATCCGCGAAAATTTTAATAGCTCCGATCTGTAGCGTATCATTCCCGTAGCCCGCATACATCCCTCTTTCCTTTAAACGATCAAGGAATGGGTAGTCAATCAAAAGGTTGCAGCGCAGGCCTTTTTCCTCCTGAATGAGCAATTCATCATACATTTTGTATGTCTGATCGAACCCGCCCAAATAACGGGGATCATTCGTATGTGCACTTGTCAGTCCCCGCTGCATCGCATGCTCCATCGCCAGAGCGAGTCCATGCTTCAATTCATCGTACGTCTTCTCTGGCATTCGGTCTGTAACCAATGTGGAAGCCGACTCGAGAAGCAGTCCCGTAGGCTTCTGTGTATAAGGGTCTAGAACAACACTCCCCCCTGTCGAAACTTCCATTGACGGCTGATACTGAATCATTTCAAGCGCCTTGCTATTCACAAGGAAAGCATGGTGACAAACCCTTTTTATAAAAATCGGGCAATGCGGCGCTGCCTCATCCAACTCTTGGATCGTTGGCAATCCACCATCATCAAAAAGATTTTCATCGAAACCAAGTCCTGACAACCATTTTTCAGGCTCAGTTGCATTTGCCCTTTCCCTGATTTTTTCCAGCATCTCTTTTTTGGATCTGACACCCACTAAATTTAAATCTAAAAATTGAAGCGCAACTCCTGAAAGATGCAGATGGCTGTCGATCAGGCCTGGGGTAACAGTCTTCCCTTGCAGGTCAACAATTTTCGTATCACTTCTTCCCCACTGCAAAATCATATCATCGTGGGAACCCAAGTCTACTATTTTACCATTTCCAACGACTATAGACTCAACAACCGGCTGATTCCTTTCAAAAGTATAAATCTTTCCTTTTGTAAAAATAACTTTTGACATATGTATTCCTCCAAACAATAAAGCCCGCAAATAATGAGGACATCAAGTTATCTTTATTTTACCAAAATTTACTGATAAGGAATCCCATTATTTTTAACGCAAAAAAATCCCATAGCACAATTGTACAATGGGACTATTTATCCGATTAATGAACTTCTGTTTGATTGTCCAAAACCTTTTTCAACTCATCCTCGACCGTGTCCTCCGTCATGTTAACTTTCGACCGGTAAGCAGCACGGATAATCAGATGCCCCGATACCGGAGCAGTGATAAATACAAACACAATCCCTAACATCAGCCGCACACTGATATAATTTTCAGTCAGCCATATATAGATAAAAGCTCCAACGAGTGACAACAACACCCCCAAAGTGGTACTTTTTGTTGCTGCATGAGCTCTTGTGTAAACGTCCGGAAACCGAATTATGCCCGTTGCGCTGATTACTGAAATAATCCCGCCAATCAAAATAAGAAGTGCTCCGATGAATTCATCGATCTCGCTTACGTTCAATAATAACACCTCTCTCGATAAATTTTGAGAGCGCAATAGTACTGATAAATGCAAGGATACCCAAAATAAGAATCACTTCAAGAAATGCTTTTGTTTCAAGCAAAACCGAAACGACAGCAATTCCAGAAATAAGATTTACCACAATCATGTCCATTGCAACGACCCGGTCAGGAATGGAAGGACCGCGGATAATCCGAAAAAGGGCAATGGCAATCGCTATAGCAAAAAGAACAAGAGCTGTAGTCAGCATCATTTCAATCATTATCGAGTTACCTCCATAATCGCTTTTTCGAATTTGCCTAAAGATCGTAATAACGTATCTTTGTACCGTTCTATATCAAGCGCATGAATGTAGAACACATTACCTTCTGGTGAAACTTCCATGACAACCGAGCCCGGAGTCAAGGTCAAGAGCATAGCAAGTGTGGTTACTTCCCAATCGGTTTTCAATTCGGTTTTATATGAAAATATCCCTGGTTTCACATCCACTTTCCGACTGACAATATGCTTCATCACCAAAAACGCGGATAGAAACAGTTCCCAGTTAAAAATACATATCAATTTTATAACATAATAAAAACGCTGCAGATAGAACTGCTGTCCAAAAAAGCGGTGCGTAAGAAACACAATCACAATTCCCGCCAAGAAACCGATGAAGAATGTTGAAAACCTTAACTCATCCTCGTCATTTAATACCATCCAAAGAAATGCTATGAATAAATTAAGTATAAATTGAGCAGGCATTTGCATTCCTCCCCTTTCATGCATATTATTACTCATCCTGAATCAAAACGCCTTCGATATAAACATTTGGATTCGAAAGAGTAAAAGCAGCATCCCGAACATACCCAACCATCAGTTCTGACCCCAAGCCGAGTCCAACTGATGCTGCAGCAAGCAATACGCTTGGAATCAACATGCCTTTTCTAAGAGGAACTTCTCCATCCTCACTGATTGTCGTTTCACCCCAAAAGCACTGTTTAAAAATGCGGAGTAGTGAATACAGCACAAAAAGACTCGATATTAATGAGATGGCAAGCAGAATATAAGAACCCGATTCAATTGCTCCCTGACTGATAAGCACTTTTCCCAAGAACCCGCTTAATGGCGGAATACCAGCAAGGGATAACATGACAATGAAAAATAACCAGCCCAATACCGGGTAATTGCGAATAAGACCGCTCACCCTGTTCATTTTTGCATGGCCAGTAAGAGTGATCATCGTGCCCGCCAGCAAAAATAATAAAGCCTTTGAAACCATGTCATGAATGAGATAAAAGATCGAACCTTCAATAGCCGCGGGTGTTGAAATAGCAAGTCCCACAAGGATAACCCCTGCTCCAATGATGACATTATAAGAAATAATCAAACGAATATCCCTGTATGCAATTGCTCCCAGACTGCCGCCTATCAATGTCAACCCTGCCATGATTCCAATCAATGTGTGGGTGATCTGCGGCTCGTGATAAAAAATAAGTGAAAACAGACGAAACATGGAATAAATCCCGACCTTGGTTAGTAATGCACCAAACAAAGCAGCCACAGCTGTCGGAGGCGCACTGTAAGAGCCAGGAAGCCAAAAGTAAAGCAGCAATCCTGCTTTCAAAGCGAATACAAGCAAAAATAATATACTAATGACTGTAAGAATCGGTGTTTGTCCGGATTCAGCAATACGTTGGGATAAATGCGCCATATTCAAGGTTCCTACTGTACCATACAGATAAGCAACAGCCACTAAGAAGAACCAAGAGGAAAGTACATTTATCGCTACATAAATCACCGATTCCTTCAATTGAACCTTCGTTCCCCCAAGAGATATTAATATATATGAAGCAAGCAACATTACTTCAAAACAAACAAAAAGATTGAAAATGTCTCCAGTTAAAAATGAGCCGTTTACACCTGCAACCATAAAAAGAACAAATGGGTAAAAAAACATTTCTTCTCTGGCACGGTCGATGGAAAAGAAAGCATATAACAAGCAAATCGCGGTTACAATACTGGCCGTCAATACAAGCAGTACCGAGAAAGAATCTGCCACGAACAAGATGCCAAAAGGCGGTTGCCACCCACCAAAATCAAGACGAAGAATTCCCTCGACCTGAATAAGATTCAAAATGTATAAGCTGATACCTGCAACGAAGGCCATGACCCCTATGCTTATCCAACGCTGCAATAGTATGTACTTTCGGAGAAAAACAAGAAAAATCCCGGTCAAAAGCGGAAGTACCATCGGAAAGACAATTATATTATTCATCCTTCGTCCCCCTTAACAAAGCCTGGCGGCCAACGCTGGTTTCCTGATACATCCGATAAGCCATGACAAGAAAAACAGCAGTAACTGCAAAACTGATGACGATGGCTGTTAAAATAAGTGCCTGAGGAATAGCATCGGTATATGTATTTGGCTTTTCTCCCAGCAGTGGGACCGTGCCTTTTTTCAACCCTCCCATGACCATCAAAAGAAGATGAACAGCATGGGATAAAATCGCTGATCCTAATATGACACGCAAAAGATCCTTGGAGAGAATTAAATAAGTTGCCACTGTAACAAGGACGCCGGACAGAATGGTGATTAATATTTCCATAAACTTAAACATCCTCACTTATACTTAGAATGATTGAAACAACTACACCAACAACCGTCAAGGCAACACCCGCTTCAAAAATGGTGATCGTTGCTAATTCGGTTTCGCCGAAATAAGGGAGGTCAAAAGCGGAAAAAGCCTGGGTCAAAAAGGGTTTGCCAAAAACAATGGCCCCTAAGCCGGTTGTCACCGCAATAAACACTCCTAATGCAGCAACTCGCTTGAAGTCAAAGGGAATCCCCTTCTGAACCGTTTCAATATCAAAAGCAAGGAGAAGAAGGACAAAGGCGGAGGCAAGGACAAGACCGCCGATAAAACCTCCTCCCGGACTGTTATGTCCTGAGAAAAACAAATACACGGCGACAGTCAATATAATGAACACAACGATTTTAGTGACCGTCTCTAAAATGACATCATTGATCTTCAACGTTCTCTCCTCCTTTGCCCAATTTCAACTTTGTCAATGTAAATACGCCGATTCCCGCAATGAAAAGGACAACGACTTCAAGCATCGTATCAAAAGCACGGAAGTCCCCCAAGATCGCATTGACAATATTCTTGCCGCCGGTCAATTCATCAGCTTTTTCGAAAAATCCAGAAATGGTATTGAATAATTTACCGCTTTGAACGGAAAGTGCCGTCATGACATAAATGACGCCTACCGAAATCGAGATGAGCAGATTGATCGACTTTATCCTTGGAGTAGTCTTATCCATCCCTTTTTTCCACTTGGGCAAGAAATAGAAACAAAGCAAAAACAATACGGTTGTAACCGTCTCAACGACAATTTGCGTAAGGGCCAAATCCGGGGCGCGGAATATGACAAACAACGCGGCGATTCCATAGCCAAGGACTCCATTCAGCAGTATGGCCGTCACTCTTGTAGTTGCAAACGGGATAGAGATACCTGCAGCCAGCATAACCAGAACAAGAACCCATTCATATAAGTGGACAGGTGCATAATGTATCTCGTCAGTAGAAAATGCTCCCGTCATAAATAAAGCTCCCCCAATGGCTAATATGAAAAAGAGATAAATATATAAGAAATAATCCCGGAGAGTTCCTGTCATATAGAATCTAGTAAAGCCAGTGGAACTGCTCTCCAGCCTCAGCAGGGCATTGTTATAAAGGGTATCAAGTGACCATGAAGTTGGAAAAAGCTTAAAAATTCCTTTCCACCCTCCCATGTATCTATAAAAGAGAGACCCGAAAACAATCACACCGATGGTCATAAAAATCTCTGTATTAAAGCCATGCCAAACCGATATATGCTGACTTAATTCAACTTTGTCAGCTAACGACGGGAAAACGCTGGCCATTGCCGGACGTAATAAATAATCCCCAACGATATTCGGAAAGAAGAATATAACCAAAACCAAAACAGCCAAAATGCTTGGTGAAATCAGCATCCCGACAGGCGCTTCATGCACCTTGCGGTCCCCGACTTCAATCCGGCTTGTACCAAGGAAAGTTTTAAAAACGATAATCATGCTATAAACAAATGTAAAAATGCTTGCTATCCACGCGATTACTGGGATCAAGACGCCCCATGTATCAAGTACAAAAAAATCAAGCTGGGATATATTCAAAACGGCAGTAAAGAACATTTCCTTACTCAAGAATCCATTGAACGGCGGTAACCCGGCCATTGAAAAACTGCCAATCATCGCAATCGTAAATGAAACGGGCATAAAAGACATCAACCCGCCCAGCCTGCGGATATCCCTTGTTCCGATTTCGTGGTCAATGATCCCTACCACCATGAACAACGCTCCCTTAAATGTGGAATGATTGATCAGGTGAAAAAGCCCAGCAAATGTCGCTTGTGTATATATAAATGTCTTTACACCTGAATCCACATTCAAGGAAATTGAGCCAATTCCCAGTAGACTCATAATTAAGCCTAGTTGGCTAATCGTAGAATACGCCAGTAAAGCTTTTAAATCAGTTTGGCGAACGGCCGTAAAGGACCCCCAGAATAGCGTTATAAGCCCTATCCCTGTTACGAGTGAAAACCAAAGTTCCTCTCCACCGAAAATAGGAGTAAACCGAGCCACCAAGTAAATACCCGCTTTCACCATCGTGGCAGAATGCAAGTAAGCACTAACTGGTGTTGGCGCCTCCATCGCATCCGGCAACCAAATATGGAAAGGAAACTGAGCTGATTTTGTGAAGGCACCTACCAACAACAGAACCAGGGCAGGGATAAACAACGGATGATGAATATCAACAGCCGCTAAAATTCCTCTTATGCTCATCGTACCTGTCATCAAATAAAGCATGATGAAGCTGGTAAGCATGGCCAATCCGCCACTTACAGTTATCAACATGGCCTTTTGTGCGCCATATCTTGATCTCTTTCTATGGAACCAGAAAGCAATGAGCAGGAATGAAGAAATGCTTGTAAGTTCCCAAAAAACATATAAAACCATTAAGTTATCTGAAAAGACAACGCCAAGCATGCTGCCCATAAACAGCAACAAATAAATATAAAAGTGCTTTAAAGATTCATCAGAGGATAAATAGTAAATTGAGTAGAGGATAACAAGGCTTCCAATACCAGTGATCAAAAGTCCAAAAATCATGCTAAGTCCATCAAGATATGTAGTAAAGTTAATATCAAAGGAAGGGATCCACCTCATCGAATACGAATAGGTTTCGCCGTTTGCCACAGAAGGAATATAACGGGCAAGTGTTACAAACAAAGCTGCCGGGACCAAGAACACAGACCAGCCTATATGTATAGGAGCTTTTCTCTTATATAAAACAGGAATCAGTACGGCAGCCAGAAAAGGGATCATGATGATCAGATTCAAAGTTACCAAAACCAGACCTCACTTTCATGCGGAATTTGCATTTGCTGTCACGAATTTACCTTTTAAGATTCCATTAATTAGTGTTTTCTTCTTGTACACACAAAAAAACGAACATGCATACAATACCTCAACTCCTTTATATGTTTTAATTTATCCATCAAATGCGCCTTGGCGTATTTGCGCCCAGGTTTTATCGAGCTTAAGCTCGATAAATTCCCTCTGAAAATCAGTGGCATCCGCCGGAGGCTTTAACTTTATTCAGCCGGGGTTTGAACCCCTACTGAATGGAATACCAATATCCATTCATCTCACCACTTACAGAAGTGGGAGACTTCTGAATGAAGTTAAAGCGTAAAAACACCTTTCCCCTCTTGACTCTTTAGCTGGCAAGCGGGATAATGGGAATCCATAAGGTACTCTTATGAAATATTAGAATGAGAGGTGTCCAATCTTGATCGGTTTTAAGAAAGGCGTAAGCGCCTTGCTCATCCCCGATAAGCACAAGACGATTCCCGAGGAGGCGGTTCTTCAGCTACCACAGGGAAGCGGCTTGATCCTTGCGGGGCTAGACGCTGGAGCTGGACAAAGAAAAGCTTCTTTGAATAAAATTTTCCTTAGCCAGTTATACTTTCTTTAACAAGAACATGAGATTCCTTGGAATCTTTTTCAAATTGGGGACCTGCGGTTAAATTATGTGACGATGCAATTTTGAAAAACTCATATGCAGAAATTGTGGAATAACATAGTACAGAATAGTTTTTTCCTATTAGATTATACACTAAACATAAAACATCTGCACTTTGCAGGATTTTGGCTGCAGCAAATAAGCAAATTCTACATTTATATTTATTGCAATTGAAATAACGCAGAAAATTCATTATAATAATTCAGTTGTACTTTATAAGTTGGCCAGTTTCCGATACTGTTGCCATATTAATGCAGAGGTGAATATCGTCGTGAAAAATAGAAAGGGTCGTATGGATGAGAGTATTCTCGTTTGTGTATATTACGGTCCAAATGGAGAACGGTTGATCAAGCGCGGTGCCAAAATGGCGAACATGCTGGATTGTCCTTTCTATATATTGACTGTCGATCCGCTTCCATATGACGATTTCGATGCGGACAAATCCGGGTATGTCGACCGGTGGGAAGAACTGGCCGATGAATTGGGTGCAGAAGAGTTCATCCTCATGGATAATGAAAAGCGCCCAACAGCCAAGGCCATCGCTGAAGTCGCACACAAATACAATATAACTCAAATTGTTATCGGACAGACAGCCCAAAACAGATGGGAAGAGATTACAAAGGGATCCTTTGTCAATGTCCTTTTGAGAGTGATGTCCTTCATTGATATTCATATTGTCTCCTTTGACCGTGAAGTACACACGGAAGAAGATTCCTCTTTTGAAGGCGGCGTACGATGTTTCCTCCTAAAAGAGGAAGGTGATTATGTACTGAGCTTTTCCTGTATAAGGGACATCTGCTATGAAGGCATCTTTTATAAAGAAATCGGTACTGACTTTAACAATGGGATATTTAGATATGTGCATAATGGAAAGACCTACCAGGTCCAAGTCCATGATAATAAAATTACCGAACCGTTGAAGACACCGGGTAATGTAAAATTTTATGGTGAAAAAAAGCCCAAAGGATAAGAATAGAAAAGAAAGGTCTACACAAAAGTAGGCCTTTCTTTTTTTTCGGCTACGGCTTGACCGCTCCTTCCTTATTCGTCACCTCTAGGACATCCAGAAGGAATACAAATACTGGAATTCCAATGATCAATCCCCACACACCGAAGAAACTTTGCGAGAATATCAAAACGATGAACGTATAGAATACTGGCAAATCGGTTTTCGCCGACATCAATTTCGGATTCAGTATATAAGCTTCCACCGCATGAATAATCATAATAGCGATCACGACATAAAGAACTTTTATAAAACCGCCGATTGTGTAAGCAATCATACAAAGTGGAATGAGGGAAATGATAACACCAGCCACTGGGATAAGACCAAGGAAGAAAATCAAGATCGCTAATACAAATAATTGTGGAAAGCCCATAATGGTCAGCGCTATGATCGTCAAAAGCGTATTGACAAGAGCTATGACAAATTGAGCTTCGATTACTTTCCCAAATGTACGAGTGAATTTTTTTCCAAAAAATTCAATTTCATAATAGAACGGCGCCAATTTGCTATCTTTGAATTTGGCAGTGAACTCCTTCAAACGAGGTTTCTCCAATAGGAAAAAGAGACTTAATATTAAAGCAATCATCACTTGAACGCTCGTCTTGCTGATATCTGTAAAAGATTTCACCAAAAACGATAATCCATTTTCCAAATAAGCAGCAATCTGATTTTTAGATATGATTGTCTCAATAAAGCTTAAGATGGCATTGTCATGAGGCTGAGAGTAAAAAGCAGTAATCTGTACGATCAACTGGCTGATTTCCGCGGTGATAATAGGGAAATATTTTACAAGCCCATATGTAAGTATGCCTACGATTGCAACGTACATAATCAGTACTAGCACCCGCCTATGGACAGGAATCCGCTTGGCTGTAAATTCGATAAGACGATTCATTAAATATGAAAAAATAAAGGTCAGCAAAATCAAATTAATCATACTTCTCAAGCTATATAGAATCAGAACAATCAGTGCGAAGATGATAATACGTTTTACTCCCTTTTTCTGAAAAAAGGCTGCTACATCCATCAGTTCATTTCCCCTTGCTGTAAATCTTCTATTATTAATTATCACCCACTTAAGCAAAGGATTACAAGAAAAATTAAATGGAATTTGAAATAAAATTAAAAATTCATCGAATGATTGTCGGTTTTCGTAGGATTCTCTAGTTTGTCATTATAGTTATAAGCAGGACGACGATAAAGCGTTTTCATTCCGATGGTAGCGCAATTTAATTCAAATAAACAGGCAGGGAGGGATGAACTTGATCTCATTTGAAAATGTAAATAAACATTATGGAGATTTTCATGTTCTTAAAAATATCAATCTTGAAATTAAACAGGGGGAAGTAGTCGTTGTGATCGGTCCGTCCGGATCCGGAAAAAGTACGCTGCTCAGGTGTATCAACCATTTGGAAGAGATTACCGATGGGAGTTTGGTGGTCAACCAATTTCAGGTCCATGACAAAAAAGTCAATATTAACCTGATGCGTAGAGATATAGGGATGGTCTTCCAGCATTTCAACTTATATCCACATAAAACAGTGCTGGAAAATGTTACTTTAGCTCCTACAAAGGTTTTGAAAGAATCCAAACAAGATGCAGAAGAAACTGCGATGAATTATTTGGAGAAAGTCGGAATACCAGATAAGGCCCGCTCCTTTCCATCGCAATTATCTGGAGGACAGCAGCAGCGTGTGGCAATTGCGAGAGGCCTGGCCATGAGGCCGAAGATCATGCTTTTTGATGAACCTACATCAGCATTAGATCCGGAAATGATTGGAGAAGTGCTGGATGTAATGAAAACGCTAGCAAAAGAGGGAATGACAATGGTTGTTGTCACCCACGAAATGGACTTTGCCAAAGAAGTGGCTGATCGGGTTGTATTTATGGATCAAGGTCAAATTATTGAGGTTTCCACTCCATCGGAGTTTTTCACGAATCCACGGGAAGAACGATCAAGGGCATTTCTCAATCGTTTATTGCATTAATCAATTTTGAGAGGAGTAAGGAAAATGAAAACAAGGAATGTAGTGTTGGGATTAATCACAATTGTCATGCTGGCCATGTTGGGAGCGTGCGGAGGGAAGGACGCCGGTTCTAAAGAGGCTGTCGGAAAAGAAAGCACGATAGAAACAATCAAAGACAGGGATAAATTTGTAGTCGGCGTCAAATATGATACAAAACTATTCGGACTGCAAGACCCGTCAACCAATAAAGTTGAAGGCTTTGATATCGATATTGCCAGGGAAATAGCAAAAAACATTCTAGGCGATGAAAACAAGGTGGAATTAGTGGAAGTCACTTCTAAAACAAGGATTCCAATGTTGAATAACGGAGATATCGACGCTATCATCGCGACCATGACCATTACAGAAGAAAGAAAGCAGGAAGTTGAATTTTCCGAAGTTTATTTCGAAGCAGGTCAGTCCTTGCTTGTCAAGAAAGACAGTGACATCAAAAAAGTCGATGATCTTAAAAAGGGTGATACCGTTTTGGCTGTAAAAGGCTCTACATCCGCAAAAAACATTCGGGAGAAATCACCTGACACAACAGTACGTGAGTACGAAAACTATCAAGAAGCGTTCATGGCTTTAAAAGCGGGTCATGGCAATGCCCTGACAACGGATAACTCCATTTTGTATGGAATGGCTCAGCAAGATTCTAATTTTATCGTTTTGGAGGAAACATTTACGGACGAGCCTTACGGGATCGCCATTAAAAAAGGTGATACTGAATTCGTAGATGAAGTGAATAAGGTTTTGAACGAATTGCACGAATCTGGAAAATATGACGAAATCTATGAGAAGTGGATTGGAGAAAAACCGAAGAATTAAACTTTTGGAAAAGGGGCTCCATGTCCCTTTTTCCCCTTGCTAAGGAGGTCTATGAATGCTCAATTTTTCTATTCTAGCAGATTATTGGGACGTCTTTCTTGAAGGTTTCATGAACACGATTTTTGCCAGCCTAATTGCTCTTATCGGAAGTTTTTTGATTGGAGCAGTTATAGCAGTTTTTAGAATAGCCCCCATAAAGCCATTGAATTGGTTTGGGACAGCTTATGTTGAATTCATTCGAAATATCCCATTGATATTGATTGTTTTTTTATTTTTCTACGGTTTTAAATTGGGAGGGTTCACAGCCGGAACGCTCGGACTGACGATCTATACGGCTGCCTTTATTGCCGAAGCGATTCGTGCCGGGATCCTTTCTGTACCCAAAGGTCAATATGAAGCTGCCAGATCCTCAGGGCTGACCTATATCCAGACAATGAGAATGATCATTTTGCCCCAAGCCGTAAAAGTCGTGATTCCTCCCCTTGGTAACCAGTTTATCAATCTAGTGAAGAACTCTTCCATACTGGGCGTTATTGCGGGACTAGACATCATGTATTATGCTGATTTAATTTCTTCTGAAACTTTCGTTGTATTCAGCGTTTATATCATCGTTGCATTATTTTACCTAATTATCACCATACCTTTGAGTCTGACCGTCAGTTCGATCGAACGGCGATTGGTTAAAGGTTCGTAGGAGGCTGTAAAATGGACTTTATTGGTGCATATTCTCCTGGTAATCTTCAATTTTTATTATCAGGTCTGATGGTCACTTTGAAGGTTGCGGTGATCGCAAGTGTCCTGAGTTTTTTCATCGGTACATTGGTTGCGATTTTACGGTATGCAAAAATCCCAGTCATCTCCCAGGTATTGATGGTTGTGGTTGAAACGATCCGAAATCTTCCACTGTTATTGATTATTTTCTTCGCACGCTTCGCTTTGCCAGACGTGGGGATCAACTTGGATATTTTCACATCGGCTATCATCGCATTAACAGTGTTCGAATCCGCAATGTTCGCTGAGATCATTCGCAGCGGGTTAAATTCGATAGAAAAAGGACAGATTGAAGCAGCAAGATCATCGGGTTTAAATTATATACAGACCCTCCGGTATATCATTCTGCCTCAAGCCTTGAGAAGAATGGTGCCTCCGATGGTCAGCCAGTTTATCGCTTTGCTGAAGGACACCTCATTAGCCGTGGTTATTTCCCTTCCGGATCTGCTGCACAATGCTCAAATCATCAACGGTAGAAGTGTAGAATACGTGATTCCAACGTTCATCATCGTTGCTCTCATTTATTTTACAATCAATTACATTCTCTCGATTTTTGCGAAGCGTTTGGAGGCAAGACAAGCATAATAGAATTTTTAAGGGGCCTGATGTACAGTCCCCTTTTTTCATCATTCCCAGCTAGTAACAATGACGCCGTTCTTATTGTCACCTGATATCTCATACATGCTGCCAACTTGCACCTCAATGGAGGATTGATCGGTTAAGTCGTAGTATGATATATCATATTCCTCCCCATCTATACGCACCAACAGGTTCTTTTTCTTTTTTAAATACTCCAGGTATTGTTCCAAAACAAAATTTTCTTGATGGATGATAGCGCTATGAGGCAAACCGACATATCGAAAGTGCCATGGCTCATATTGTATTCCTGTAATTCCGGACTTTTCCTTGGGATAGCGCAGAATAAAACCATATTTCCACGCGTTCTTTTCCAGCCACTTCCCTTCGGGCGCTTTTTCCATTTTCATTTTGGACGAACCGACATCCAAAGATAATCCTGCATTATGTTCGCTATAGCCCGCTGGCAATGCGTACTCTGCTCCCATTTTGAGATACAGCTCATTTTGTTCATCAAAAGCACGGAACCCACTGTTAATCATAAAATGATCAATACCATCTTTCTTCGCTGCTTTCATCATTTTTGAAAACTCATTCGCCACCTGTTCGGATAATCTGATATCTGATTCCAATACTCCATATGCTTGTGTTAAAAAAGCATTTTCAGATAAATTGATGATATCAGTCATGATTCCAGATTCCTGTACGGGATAGTCCTGGTTGATCAATAATAGATACCCTGAATAAATTTGATCTTTTTCAATGGCTATGGTGGATCCATAAACTTTTTCATTCGGTTCCCTAATGTCGATTTCCGGTTCCGAATGTATGTATTTTGCTATGAATAAAGCTAAAATTAAAATGGCCAAGATCGCCCTTTTCATATGATCGTCCCCCTACAATTCAATCATAGGAAAGAACATTTAAGAAAACGGAAAGATATTATTAAGTTTTTCTTAAGTTTTTAAGGGAAAGCGTACTGTGAATATTGTTTGAACTGGATCGCTCGCGGCGGTAATGGTGCCATGATGCTGTTCCACGATATTTTTGGCAATGAATAAGCCAAGCCCTGTGCTGCCATGATCAACAGTTCTGGACTTATCCCCCGTATAAAAGACATCAAAAATATGGGCCAAGCTCTCAGAAGTGATATAATTTCCATAATTAACAACTTCCACGACTGCATCCCTTTCTTCAACATAACCCTTTATGTCAATAAATTCGCCGTCAGACCCGTAACGCACTGCGTTCGAAAGTAGATTTTCAAATACTCTGGCCAGCATTTCCCCATCCCCGACAATTTGTAATCCAGAGGCGATATCCATTCTGGCCGTCAATCGGCTCTTTTCAAATACCGGGTAAAACTCCTCGTTCAATTGTAAAAGTAATTCTCCAAGATCCAACAGTTCCTTTTCCATTTTTAATATCCCATAATTCAACCGTGAAACTTCGAACAGTTCATCAATGAGCTTTTCCAGCCGAACGGATTTCGTATGGGCTATTTTTAAATAGTGCTTGATTTGCTCTTCGTTTAGATCATTCTCCCTTAAAACCAAATCCAAATAGCCTATTACGGATGTCAGCGGCGTACGCAGATCGTGGGCCAAATTGACAATCAACTGATCCTTGCTGCTCTCAGCAAAGTCTCCTCGCTCCAATGATTCCTTCAGCTTTTCTCCCGCTCTGTTAATATCCTCAGCAATATCGCGAAATTCGTCATTCGTTCTGATATGTATACGAGTATTAAAGTCTCCGTGTGCAAGCTGATGAATTCCTGTGGAAATCTCCTTAAAAAAAGAATTATAAGACTTGGTCAAAAAAAAGAAAAACATGACAGCAAGCGGAATAAAAATGATGAGAAAAAAATTGATATCTCCTACATTGGCTATCAGACGGCGAATTTGTGCCAGGGGATCTTCTGCTTTCACCTCTGTTTTATAATAGACCTGAAGAATTTTATAAAGTCCGTATGTGATCCCTCCAGCGGCACCCATGCTAATACATAGACGGAGGATCATTTGGGTTCTGAAGCTTCGAAGAATGTTACCCATTGAACTTATACCCAATTCCCCAAACAGTTTTGATGAACTGGTTTTTATTTTCATCTTCTTTCAATTTCTTTCTCAACCCCCGAATATGTACCATGACCGTATTGCTACTGCCAAAATAGGCTTCTCCCCATACATTTCGAAAAATATTTTCCGTGCTAAACACCTTATTCGGATAGCTTGCCAAAAGATGAAGAATGTCGAATTCCTTGGGCGTTAATTCAATCGGTTCACCGTACAACTTGACTGTCCGCTCATCAGAATTCAACATCAATCCTCCGGAAATGATTTCATTTTTTCCTAAGGAATGATCTAGCAGTTTCGAACGCCGAAGCTGGGCATTCACCCGCGCTACAAGCTCCATTGGATTGAACGGCTTCACCATGTAATCATCTGCCCCCATGACAAGACCGGTTATTTTGTCCAAATCCGATGCCTTAGCGCTTAAAAAAATCACTGGAAGATGATGTTGCTCCCTGATTTTCTGTACAACCTCATATCCATCCATCTCGGGCATCATGATATCCAATATGGCCAAGTCGATATGCTGGGATTGTATGGCCTTTAGTGCTTCTATTCCGTTAAAAACTGTAATGGCTTGATATCCTTCCTTTTCTATATGTAAGGTTACCAAGTCCGCAATGGCCTTATCATCATCAGCCACTAAAATCTTAGTCACTTGCCTGTCACCACCCTAAAATATCAAATGCGCCTTGGCGTATTTGCGCCCGGATTTTATCGAGCTCCGCTCGATAAAATCTGTGGCATCCGCCGAAGGCTTTGACTTTATTCAGCCGGAGTTTGAACCCCTACTGAATAGAATACCAATATGCTTCATCTCACCACTTACAGAAGTGAGAGATTTCTGCTGAATGAAGTTAAACTATCTTTCCCCATATTAGCACATGTATTTTTTTATATTCATTTATAAAACAGAAGTGAACTGCACGGATGGCATTTCACTTCTGTTTTAATTTTTCCAATGTTTCTATGTATAACACTTGCAGAAACTTCTTTACATTCACCTTTACCCTGCTCTGGCTCCCTTCCCTTTCGAGTTCGCTCATTTTCATACGCACGTCCTGAAAATCAAATAGTAAAGGGGCATAATGTTCGAATTTCGGGTTGGAATAGTCGATCAATCCCAGCGACGCTAGGTTTGTCAGTGCAGCAAGGACCGCCCGGCGAAGACGCTGCTCTATCGCTTTGATCTCCCTGTTCAATTCCAGCTTATTCATAGCAGGATTATTTTTTACTGCTATCATTCCATATAAATCTTTCAGCGATGGAAAATCGGCAATGGACATTTCTTGTTCCATTAAAATTTCTACAGCTATGGCCATATCCTTACTGCCAGCTTCACCCAACAAACCGATATCCATCAAAATATATTGGACGATGTCCCTCACAGTTTGAACCTCTTTCACCGGTGCCGAAGATAGCGGGCTTAACCGTTCCAATCCGGCCAAAGACCGCTTGATTTCGTCAACAGACCGATTCAACTTTAACTGGTCTTTCACATTTTTCAGCACAGCTTCGACCTCAACATTATTGATCGGCTTATGGATAAAAAACTCCACGCCTGTTTTGTAGGCCTCCCCCACCATCTCTTTATTGTCAATTTGCGATATCATCACAAACTTACCTTGAAACTCCCGATTTGTTAGCTCGGCAATCATACCCAGTCCATCTATTTCAGGCATCAACAGGTCGATGAGCACCACATCGGGCTGAGTTGTCAGCACCGACTCGATCCCGTATTGGCCCCCGGCGTTGCTTTCGACCACCTTGCCAAGTGCGCTATCTTCGATAATGTTTTCAAGCATTCTTCGGCAAACAGGATCGTCATCAATAATACAATAAGAGAGCATGATATCTATTCCCCACTTTTTAGTTTATCTGTTATATAAGACATGGAAACTTTCGTTCCTGTCGTATCCGATTCAACATCTATCGATCCATCCAAAATCTCAACGATATCCTTTACATGTGAAAGACCTATCCCCGTTGAAGCAATCCCTTTGTCACTAAATTTCGACGTATAGCCTGCCTCGAAGATATATGGAAGGTCCCTCTCCTTTATCCCTTCTCCAGTATCTTCAACAACCAAATGCGTATATCCTTTTTCCTCCCAGACTTCAATCCTGATCCGGCCTTGTCCTTCAATAGCCTCTACTGCATTAGCAACAAGATTATTCAAGACAGTCAACAGAGGTAAATATTGTATTGTTGAATAATTGACCGTCTGTTCTTTAAAAATTTTGATGTCTTTTCCAAGCCAATTACTGTACTGCTCATTCCCACGGACAACAAAATTCAAAATTTCAGTCAACTGCATTTGAGTGATCGACTCTTGATCATACAGCTTCGCCAATCCTGCCATGACACGCTGTGCATCTTTTTTCACTTCGTGTATTTTTTCGGCGATACTTAATGATTGTTGGCTGTAAGCGCTTAGATTATTCTCCTTTAATTGACGGTACAGATCGTAGCTTGAGGCTGTGACCCGTTCAATCATATCCATCATTTTACTTAAATAAAAACTTTCACTGTAAAGGTTCGAGCCCACATTCAGCATTTGCTCAAGACGCTTTTCCTGCTCCTTATGAAGAGCATTCATCTGGTTTAAAATAACGGTGGCATATAAGCCGACAACGAAAAATACCCTGACAACTGCAATAATCACTAAAGAAAACCAGTCCATTGCTGAAATCGGCGTCACATCTATAATCAAACTTCGAATTGAAAGTTCTACAATATTGGAACCTACATCTATCAGCACGCCAAATGCTGCCAAATAAAATAGATTGGATTGAAACTGCCTTTCTTTAATGAGGTTCATTCCAAACGCAAAGGCGCAATAATAAAACATTGCAGGAAGATGCGTCATAAATATATCAATGATATAAGCCGGCTGCGTTAGGAAAACAGGGCCTGTTAACGTTCGAAATATCACGACAACTATTCCGGTTATTATACCTGTGCGGATAAATGGCACCTGTTTCATTAAAAGCAACAGAAGAAAAAATGTACTGCTCCCCAAACCAAAGCGGAATTCCCAAACAAATGGCGCCACCCTGAGCTCGCCGGACAGGGCTGTGGCAAAAGCAATGAAAAGAATCTGGAAGCCGATCCGTTCCCGCATGTCCAATCCTCCATAATTACATCCTACAAAAATTATATACTAGGAAGATAATGGGGACTAGTGGGAAAAACCGCGTTACAAAAGCATTGTAATCGCACTCCTTTATTTTCGACTAATAAAAAAACTCCCGCTGAGTATCGCAGCAAGAGTTTTTGGCAGAATGATATCACACACTGCATCTAAATATACCACAGCCCAAAATATCCTTATAAAGGATGGATAAATGATGATGTTTCTCAAAAATTTTATAAAACGAGGGATCAATTTGCTTCGAAAGAGAATAATCATTGGAAACGTCCACTTTATGAATATCAGGGCGAAGCTCAACCTTTTCCACTTCGATTTGTTCAAAGCCGGCCTTTTCAAAATTGGTACGCCACTCTTGCTCATTAAGCAACTGTTTTACTCCATAAAAGTCCAATATTTCCTTCATTTGCTTTTCAGAAACATCTGTTTCCCGCATCATTTCAATAGCCAATAAAACGCCATCTGGCTTCAATACCCGTTTATATTCGGGGACCGATTTTGAAACATCTGTAAATGCTGTAACAGATTCAGATAATATAAAATCAAATGTATCATTCCCAAAAGGAAGATTTTCAGCGGTGCCATACTGAGTTTCAATTTGAAGATTCATCGAATGGAATCGTTTTTTTGCCTTCTCTAACATTATTTTATTATAATCTAAAGCTGTTACATGACATTGATACTGTTTTGAAATAAATGCTGATGTTTGTCCTGTTCCGCAGCCGACATCGAGCACTTTCGTGGATGCATCCATTTTTTCCCTTGACAAAATCCTTCTTGTAAGATTAAGCCCTCCGGGATGGGCACCTCCAACCCCGAATAAGGCCAAGCAATTCAAATATGTGCTTTCCACATGCATTACCGCCTTTTGTTTGAAGTCTCCTATATGGTATTCAAAAAATCGGCAAATGCCCCAAAAGAAAATGGGGAAAGTTCGAATTAGCGACTAAGGAACTTATTTCTCATGCAACTCCCGCTTTCGCTTGTGCAATGGGAGTTTGTATCATTAAGAGTAGCTGCCAAGCTGTTTCTCCATCAACGTGACTTTTTCTTGAAAACCAAGTTTTTGATAAAGATGTTTTGCTTGGTTCCCTTCAAATACATTTAACTGCACCCTTTTAAATCCCTCTTCTTCAAGATGCTTAAAGGCTTCATTGCATAGCTTTTCTGCTATACCCCGCTTACGATATTGAGGAAGAACATAAATTTCCGGAATAACCCCAACAATTTCATCTGTGTGATAGTCAACAGTTTCACCGACACCAATCCAGCCCTGAACTTCGTTATTTTCAATATAAACGAGGTAGAATCCCCCTCCATCCAAAAATGGAGACACCATTTCACTGGCTTTTTCTTTCTTCGGTTTCACATGCCCCATTGTTGCTTCTTTTAATACTTGCAGAGAAAAATCCAATATCTTTTGGGTCTCGCGGTGGGTAGATTTTCTAACGGTCATCCACTATTTCATCTCCATTCTTTCACGGTTTCCCCTTTGGTTTAAGCAGTGAATGTCAAATGAGCCTTGGCGTATTTGCGCCCAGATTTTATCGAGCTCCGCACGATAAATTTCCTCTGAAAATCTGTGACATCTGCCGGAGGCTTTAACTTTATTCAGCCGGGGTTTGAACCCCTACTGAATGGAATACCAATAGGCATTCATCCCACCATTTACAGAAGTGGGAGACTTCTGCTGAATAAAGTTAAACATTCGTCATCCTGGCCCAAATGCCAAACAATCAAGATAGGTGCTTTTCATTTTCAGTCCTGCTTTTTGTTGTAATACTTCATTACAGCCTATTTGAAATCTGTTATATGGTATTCAAAAGGGAGGTTTATGGGAAGTCACCAAATTATTTAATCCGGCTTTATTGGTGAAAATTTTTTTCGCAACTCATATTTAATAAATGCATACTGTATGTTAAATGGTGAGTTAATAAGGGTGGTTGACATGAGCGTGATCAGAACAGATAGATGGCTGGCGGACCTATACGATAACCCTGTTAGAATATGTGAAAAGATAAAAGGACTTTTTGACGGGGCTGATGCCTCTGAAATTTACGATTACTTAACTTTCCATGGAATGTATATTCCTCAAAAAAACGGAAGCATAATAGTGAGGAAGTTAAAGGAAAATAAGGTTTGGGACATTGTACAGAACGAAAAAAAGAACCTTCAAAAGAGATGGAAAGGTCCCAGTATCCCGGTTTTTATTTTTCCGTCAGATACAACTAATGAAATCTTAAACCGAGAATTTCACGGGAAGTCGGGGCTGGCTTTTAAAGATAAATTATTCTTGTTTGTCTCGGAAGAAAATAAAGAGGCGGAAATCAGGTCATTATTTACGCATGAATACAATCATGCTTGCCGCTTATCCAAATATCATAAAGACGAAGAAGAATACGTATTACTTGATACCATTATCTTGGAGGGCCTGGCTGAAAATGCTGTCCGCGAAAGTTTTGGAACGGAATTTATGTCCAACTGGACCTCCTATTATTCAAATGAAGAATTGGAGAAAATGTGGAGAAGACTGGTATACCCAAATAGAAAAGTTTTGAAAGTGAGATCCAAACATCAAGATATATTGTATGGTTTACGCTCTTATCCCAAAATGGCAGGATACTGCGTAGGATATTACCTGGTAAATCAATATATGGAATCAACCGGATTATCTAGCAAAGATTTGCTAAGTATACATTCCGAAATGTTTGCAAGCTTTGCATATAAAAAATAAACAGTTCAACCAGCACAATGCTAGTTGAACCGCCCTCATACAAGGGGTTGGGTACTAATTGAAATACTACCACCACAAGAGTAAAGAAACTCCGGCGATAAAGCCCAGGGCAATACCCCAACCAAAACCCCACAAACCATATCCGAATCCGCCAAAACCGTATCCAAAACCGCCTCTTCTGGGACCTATCGGATCTAAATAAACTTTGCTGGGCGAAACATGCCGAATGATGCCTCTGTGGAACCTCCCATCCCGGGTTCTGATTTCTACAGGTCTCCCCATATGTCTGTTACACATCGAATGAAAGTGTTGAACCGACATTTGATATCTCCCTCCTTTGTCAATGAAGTCTCTAACATCTTATGTGAAAATTTCATAAACATAGAGGATACAAGCACTAAGATAGAAGCGTAAGTATAGCCTCTTTTGGCAAAAAATGAAGGTTTTGGGGTATATTATTGCTAGACGCTCTAGATCGATCAAATGCGCCTTGGCGTATTTGCGCCCAGATTTTATCGAGCTCCGCTCGATAAAATCTGTGGCATCCGTCGGAGGCTTTAACTTTATTCAGTCGGGGTTTGAACCCCTACTGAATGGAATACCAATATGCTTTCATCTCACCACTTACAGAAGTGGGAGATTCTGCTGAATGAAGTTAAATGTTTAATCTCACTTATACCAATTGAAAAGCTCCCGCGTAACATCCAAGCAGCGGGAGCTTTTCATTATTATGCAGTTCCTAATACAACTCCAAGTTCCTTCAAATATTGTCTATATGCAATGCTCACTCGATCTGAAACTAGGGACAGTTCGACTTGCAAATCAAGCGGAAGTTCTTCCGGTTTTTGGTTTTGAACAATCGGTTTATCTTGAGAGAAGATTTCATCCTGGAATGCGGTAATTTCTTCATCAGACAATCCTGTTTCATAATTGAACGATAAAATACCGTAGGCAATGGACGTCTCTTCATCCACAGGACGGACAGTGAGCAAAATGGTCATGAGCGTATCATTTTCACGGTCTCGTTTGGTAAATCGTACGGTGAAAGGACGAAGGATTTCATATGTGTAATACACATATTTTGCCTGGCCGGATCCGTCAGGGTCCGGTTGGAAAATAGCAATTTCATCAGAGTAAATACGACCATCTTTATGGTTTACTTTGTAGTTTTCTATTTCACGATGTGTTTCCGTTCCCAAATAACCTTGATGGACTACGGCCAAATGCCCGACATCAAGGAAGTTTTCAATGATACGCGGCGGCTTGGCCTGCACTTCCTGAGGCCCCCAAATGACATTGCGGAATGCTGTTCCATCCATTTCAGGATATGGAAAAATTTCCGGATGATTTCCAGCAAGATTAACCCAGATGAATCCATATTTCTCTATACAAGCATAGCGGACGGCTTTTGCTTTTTTCGGAATCGGTTTTCCCTCAGGTAACTGTGGAATTTTGACACAGTCGCCGCTCTCATCATATTCCCACGCATGGTATGGGCAAACAAGGCAATCGTTTTTGACCTCTCCCAATGACAAAGCTGCCCCCCGATGGATACAAAGATCTTTGAAAGCATGAACACCTTTGCTATTTCTGAAGATTGCCAGGCGCTCTCCCATTAACATGATCTGAATTGGCTTTTCTTTTACATCTGTTGATCGGCAGGCGACAAGCCAGTCTTCCTGCAGCACTTTATCATGTAACATGTTTCAAGTCCTCCTAAAATGCATATCTTAAAACCTATTTTAATAAAATATCAGAGTTAAACACGAACTAATTGTGTATAAATTGTGTTAATGTTCGTTTCTACCATATACAAGCTGATCATTTTTATATATAATTAGTAATCTAAAATGGAATTTTAGGGAGCGATACAATGGAAAATAAGTCGGAAAGCAGCATCATTATCGGTGTTGACGATAAAGTAAGTTATCCCAAAGCTTTTGTTCTCGGGCTTCAGCACGTACTTGCAATGGATTTATATATAGCACCTATCATCATAGCAGGTCTTCTTTCATTAAGTGCCGAAAACACTTCTTTTTTCGTACAAATGTGCTTTTTGGCAACCGGATTGGCGACATTAATCCAAACAGGAGCCGGAATCAAGCTGCCAGTTGTTCAAGGTCCATCATATGTACCAATCGGTGCAATTGCCGCGATTGGCAGCAAACTAGGACTTGGTGCCATTGCCGGAAGCCTGATTCCCGGCGCCATTATTATGACACTTCTTGGCTATCCATTAAAAGTATTCGCTAAAGCCGTTAAAAAAATTATTCCGCCTCTTGTCGGGGGGACTGTCATTATTATTGTGGGGATTTCCTTGATGCCTACCGGACTAAATAATATTTTCCTAGCAGAAGGAAATATCGGGGATAACGTCATTGTGGCCGCAGTTTCCGCCGGAGTACTCATCGTTTGTATGCTGCTTGGGCGCAGATTAGCGAAGTTGGGAACTTTTTTCAGACTTGTATCCGTCATTGTGGCCATTGTTGTCGGGACCATTACTGCCAGTTTCTTTGGAAATATAGATTTTTCACCGGTAAAAGAGGCAAGCTGGTTTGCACTGCCATCATTCTTTCCATTCGGAAAGCCTATATTTGATATGAACGCCATCATCACAATGGTCCTTGTCTATTTTATTATTTTGATGGAAACAACCGGAACCTGGTTTGTCGTCTCCTCCATTACCGGAAAAGAACTGGATGAACCGCGGCTGAACCGAGCTTCTGTCGGAGAAGGACTCGGCTGCCTTGTCGGTTCTTTGTTCGGAAGCACGCCAATGACTGGATATTCTTCCAACGCAGGTCTTCTCGCGATCACTGGGGTGGCAAGCCGCATGGTTGTCATGGCTAGCGGGCTGATTCTCGTTTGCCTCGGATTGATACCAAAACTCTCAACTACCATCACATGTATTCCGGAGCCTGTCATCAATGGAATCTTTGGCATTGTTTGTGTAGCCATCGTCACGAATGGCATGAAAGTGATCCAGCCGATTAACATCGATGATCGCAATATGATCATTATCGGCGTTCCCATATTACTGACCATCGCTGTGACTGTTTTGCCAAAAGAAGTGTTGACTGCAGTCCCTGACTGGGCCAACTATATCCTTTCATCCGGAATCACTGTCGGAGCGCTTGCAACGGTAATTTTAAACTTATTGATCCCGGACAACAATAAGAACACTGACAAAGAGACGAAAGAAGCGGTTTAACTTTATTCAGCAGAAGTCTCACACTTCTATAAGTGGTGAGATGAATGCCTATTGGAATTCCATTCAGTGGAGGTTCAAATCCCGGCTGAATAAAATTAAAGCCTCCGGCGGATGCCACAGATTTTCAGAGGAAATTTATCGAGCGGAGCTCGATAAATTCTGGGCGCCAAAGCTCATTTGATTCATGATGCCCCCGACATCCATAGCATTTGGATTTCGGGGTTTATTCATATACCCCACTTTTCACATGGGGTCAAGCCGGCTTTCCCCACCATGCAAACTGAATGAACGGTGATTTAACTTCATTCAGCAGAAGTCTCACACTTCTGTAAGTGGTGAGATGAATGGATATTGGTATTCCATTCAGTGGGGGTCAAACCCCGGCTGAATAAAGTTAAAGTCTCCGGAGGATGCCACAGATTTTCAGCGGAGCTCGATAAAATCTGGGCGCAAATACGCCAAGGCGCATTTGATAACGTCTTTACACATATTATTTGGCAAACCTAATTTCATTTTTTTAGTCCCTATACATCGCTTTTTGTCAATTCTTCAATCATCAAAGAAAGCTCCTCCCACCGCTCCATCTTCTGCTCCAATGCGGTTTCGACTTCCTGTTGTCTAGTAAACAGCTCCTGTACTTTTTCGGAATCACTGCCTGCTTCCACTATCTTTTCACCGATCTCCTCAATCTGTTCTTCGAGTCCAGCGATTTCATCTTCGATGACTTCCCATTCCTTTTGATCTTTATAACTGAGCTTCGCAGGCTTTTTACTAGCCGGCTTCTGTTTAACCACGGTTTGCGTTTTACTCACTTCAAGCTTTGGCTCCCCAGAAGCGGAATCTAAGAATTCGCTGTAATTTCCATAAAACTCATCAATGGTACCAGCACCTTTGAAGACAAGCAAACGATCGACAACCCGGTCAAGGAAATAGCGGTCATGCGATACAGCTATGATGACTCCCGGGAAATTTTCTAGATAATCTTCCAATACACCAAGCGTCTGCGTATCCAAATCATTCGTCGGCTCATCCAGAAAGAGCACATTCGGCTCTGTCATTAGTACTTTTAGCAAATAAAGTCTTCGCTTCTCTCCTCCAGAAAGTTTCCGTATATACGTCCATTGGGACGGACGCGAGAAAAGGAACCGCTCCAGCATCTGTTCCGCTGTAATAACTTCCCCGTTCTTCGTATGAATGACGCTTGCTGTGTCTTTAATATAATCAATGACACGTTGATCCCCGTCCAGTTCTTCATCACCTTGAGTATAGTATCCGATTTTTACAGTTTCACCCGTTTCAATTTCTCCGGCATCCGGGCCGATCCGCTTCGCCATAATATTTAAAAGTGTCGTTTTTCCAACACCATTGGGGCCAATGATTCCAATCTTATCGCCAGGCTGGAGCAGATAATCAAAAGAATGGATCAGTGTCCTGCCATCAAGGCTTTTGTCAATTCCCTTCAGCTCAATGACCTTTTTTCCAAGCCTGCTTGTTCCAACCTGGAAAGCTGCTTCTTCTTTTTTTGTATTGAATTTGCGATCCTGCATTTGTTCTATCCGTTCGATTCGAGCCTTTTGTTTCGTAGAACGGGCCTGAGCCCCGCGTCGAAGCCATGCTAACTCTCCCCGCAATGTATTGGCGTGTTTCTGCTGACTTGTCCGCTCCTCCGCTTCACGCTCCGCTTTTTTCTCAAGAAAAAATTCATAATTTCCTTCATACGAATATAACTCTCCATTGTCCAACTCATAGATCCGGTTCGTCACACGGTTGAGGAAATAGCGGTCATGTGTGACAAGCAGCAAGGCACCAGGATAGCTTGCCAAATACTTTTCCAGCCATTCAATTGTAATATTGTCAAGGTGGTTCGTCGGCTCATCAAGGATCAATAGATCTGCAGGCTGAATCAAAGCTTTTGCAATGGCTACCCGCTTTTTCTGACCGCCAGATAATGAACTCACTTTTTGATCAAAATGTCGGATGCCCAGCTTTGATAAGACCGTTTTCGCCTGGGCGCTGGCATCCCACGCCTCCAACTCATCCATTTTCTGCTGCATGGAAAACAGATGCTCCTGCGCCCTTTCACTTTCCGGTTCGAGTTCCAGCTTCTGGAGCGTCTGTTCATATTGGCGCATTGCTTTCATAATTTCCGCTTCTCCATAATAAATTTGCTCTATAACTGTCAGATTAGAGTCAAGCTCGGGATCTTGCGCTAGGTACTCGATCCGGTAATCCTTGGCATGATTGATTTCCCCCTGATCCGGACTCTCAATTCCGGCAACAATTTTTAAAAAGCTTGATTTGCCCGTTCCATTCACGCCGATTAGTCCAATCCGCTCCCGATCACGAATGATACAGTTAATACCTGCAAACAAAACTTTGTCTCCATATGATTTATGTAAATTCTCAATAGTCAGCATTATGCCAGCCCCTTTCAAAAGTTATTCTGCCGACACCCTGCCTGCTTCCAGCTTAAACGGCTTTTCGAGTGCCTAAATATATCAACAGCAATAAAAGTATGATGACGATAAAACCGATAGGAAGCCGTCTTTCACTAATTCCACGAGTCCAGGATTTAACCATTCTTGAGGTAAATATAAACCGATAAAATATAAGATTTATTACATCAGCGAGGCTGTGAATGCAATCATCATGGTAAAGATCCTTCAAACGTTCCATAGTTTATTATAATTCAAATTCGGCGAATCTGCTTCGTGCTGATTTGGAATTATGGGAAGGAGTTGAAAGGACTGTTTATAATAACTGAGGGGAAGCACCTAAAAAAGACTTCCCAAAGCCTTGAGAAATCTTCAACTTTTACTTAAGTTACCGTACCAGCAGACGAGTTTCGCCATTAAAATGCTGATCAGCAAATCCTTCCAGTATTTGGACATGGGCATGCCATAGAAAACGCCCTCCAATTACATATCGTTAAAAAAGTAAAAAAGAGAGGCACCTCAACTATATTAAAATGAGGAACCTCCATTTTGATCAAGACTGACTACTGATTGCGCCTGACTTTTGCTCCTTTTCTTCCTCCCAGCCTTTACATACGTCCACCCATGTGACAGCTAACGAGTACTCATACAACTCCTCACACGAAAGCTCAATGGCTGAATTTGTACTTCCACATGCGGGAAAAACTGTTTCAAAGCGCTTCAGTGAAATATCCAAGTATACTTTTAAATCATTCGCCAACCCAAAAGGGCAAACACCGCCAATAGCATGTCCTGTCTGTTCCAATACCTCATCCGGAGGCAGCATCCGGGCTTTGAAATTAAAAAGATGCCGGAATTTTTTATTGTCGATCTTGGCATCGCCGGCAGCAACAACCAGAATCGCCTGACCTTCCTCACCTCTGAAAGAAAGAGTCTTGGCAATCCGCGCCGGAATGACGCCGATTGTTTCAGCCGCCTGTTCCACAGTGGCGCTGGATGTTTCAAACTCCATTATACGCTCTTCATGATTCCATTTTCTGAAATGAGCTTTGACACTTTCGAGTGACAATTCTTTCACCTTCCTGTTTTTCCTATATTATTTATGATGTGCATCTCTTTCCTAATCCGCTTTCACCATTTTTCATATACGCTCTCTTATTTCTTGCAAGAAGAGGTAGCCCGAATCTATATTCATAGATGCTTATAGACCTTCTTAATAGAAACAACCCCCTCTTTTATTAGAGCGCTTTTTTAAACGAGTAGCAAAAGCGGTCATAATCCATCTTCTCTTCATAAAAACGATGTGCGTCCTCTCGTGATAAAGCCGACTCCAAAGCAACCGTCACACAGCCATGCTCCCTCCCCCACTCATGGACGAATGCGAGCAGGTGCTTTCCATACCCTTTCGAACGGATATCCGGCCTCGTCACAAGCTCATGCACAAATACATGGCGGAAGTAATACATATTGGTGCGAATCTGAATACCAGTGAAAGCAACGATTTCTCCTTCGTCATACATGGCATAAACTCTATATCCATCAGGTTGCATTGCACGCCAAATCTCACGGAAACGTTCTTCATCCAAAAATGGCCGCAAGTCTTTCATGAGCGGAAAAATTTTCACAACTTCTTCTTCTGTACTAAGCTCTTCTATTGTTATCAATTTACCGATTCCTCTCTTTCCTTCCTTCATTTTATCAGAATAGGATCAATCGTTATAAAGTTTTAGAAAAAGAATCCGGAAATCTTTCAAATTTCACATCTATATATTGTATATGTATAGATTTATAATAACAATATATGGTATAATCAACATATCCTATCGCCGTCGGGAGGGACCCTTCCTCTAGCTTTGATCTCCATTTATTTTTGGTTTTCCTGTGTAGCTTTACCAACAACTCCTCAGCTGCACAGATACAAAAACTACTAAGGAGAATTAATATGATGGAGAAAAATACTAACAACAAACGAAAGCAAACTTTGCTAGACGAAATCTACTCACTTAGGAAAGAAATGATGATTTACGGCACTACTAAGGGATTAACTAATAAAAAAACGATTGAATTAAGCCAGAAGCTAGATATTATGTTAAATAAATATCCATTAACGTAATAAAATTTATCACCCTTCCCTCCTGCAATGTCTTTTTGTCCGTCAACATAGGAAGTAACACTTTTGTGTGATTACATCATTTCTCTATTAAAAAATGAGATGCTATGCAGTGTCATCAAAGACTATCAGTCCTGCTATCCCGACCCTAATGTTCATCGAAAAGAGGATGTATCATTTCCAAATTGGATTTTCTGAAAATCTGTGACATCCGCCGGAGGCTTTGACTTTATTCAGCCGGGGTTTGAACCCCTACTGAATGGAATACCAATATGCATTCATCTCACCACTTATAGAAGTGGGAGATTTCTACTGAATGAAGTTTAACAGGGCTGGTTGTTCTCAGTTGTGTAAGAAATAACTCGACATAACGTTTGAATTTCCGGCATCTATGCTTAAAGTTTTTGCATATAGCAAATAAAATCGGGCGATCTGTTTCAAGCTCATTTGGCAGTGTTTTAACTTCTTTTCCAGCTTGGAAATCCCCTTTCTTTACCCCTACTCAACTATTTTGTTTAATATAGCAAGTACGTCTCTAAGCTCTTCTAACTTCACTTTCGAATAATATTTTCTTACAAGCAACTCATCAATATGGTTAAGAAGCTGTAAATATTCTTGCCCCCGAGGACCAAGAGTAATATAAATCTCCCTGCGATTGGATGGGTTCACTTGACGATTGATCATTTTCTTTTCTTCCAATTTCGGGATAACCTGGCTGACCGCGCTTTTTGAAATGTTTAAATAAGCAGCAATGTCATTGGATGTCACCGGCTGATTTCGAATGATATAAACCATCATCATTTCCTGCTGCGGGGTTAGAGCAAAGCTTTCCAATTGCTGAGCTTCTTTTACTTCTTGAGCAACCAATATCTTGAACTGATCAAACGTCTCATAAATTTGTTCAATGACTTTTAAATACTCCTTCATCGACTCACTCCATATTTTTTTCCGAACATTCCTTTTATAGTTTAGTTTATTAAACTTATAAAGCAATCATGCTATATTGTCAATAAGAACCTGATACTTTACTGGCACTGCTAAGAATGGTGCTTCGATATTATTTCCGTTTAATAGCTCCTTCGCAAACTTTCCTCCTTTTCCATCTTTTTTTAAGAAAGGTTCAACAAATCGGCTCATTTTATCAGTGTTTTCATCCGTATCAATGATACATTAATATTACGGAGTTGATCATAATGGCTTTATCTACTAAAAATGATACAGCATTGCTTATGGAAGCAACCAAATTCATTCACACTTGTTACAATGAGCTCAATTTGTCTAAAGAAGAGCAAATAAACCGCATTGAAGAGATACAAGAAGAAATTTCGAATACGGGTACATATACCCATAAAGGCTTTGAATTGACACATGGGGCTAAGATGGCTTGGCGCAACAGCAATCGCTGTATTGGACGCTTACTTTGGCATACACTGGATGTTTTTGATGAGCGAAATACCGTGACTGCCGAAGCAGCCTTTGAGAAGTTGTTAAACCATATTCATTATGCAACAAATGAAGGCAAAATCCGCCCTGCCATTACTATTTTTGCACCACGAAAAGATGGAAAAGACCCGATTAGAATATGGAACCATCAACTAATCCGCTACGCCGGATATGAAAAAGAGGGTAAAGTAATCGGCGACTCAACATCCATTAAGCTCACAAAGATGTGTGAACAACTGGGATGGCGCAGTGATCAAACACCATATGATGTTCTTCCTCTCGTCATCCAAGAAAATGGTAAAGTGCCCAAACTGTTTGAAATCCCAAAAAATTTCGTTAAGGAAGTGGATATTACTCACCCAGATTTGGAGGGGTTCAACCATCTCGGTGTCAGATGGTATGCCGTTCCTATCATTTCTAACATGCGTTTAGAAATAGGCGGCATTGACTATCCAATGGCTCCATTTAACGGATGGTATATGGAGACTGAAATCGGAGCCAGAAATCTGGCTGATCAGGATCGCTATAATTTATTGCCAGAAATCGCAAAGCTGATGGGTTTAGACACAAAATCCAATCTTTCGCTATGGGTCGATAAAGCATTGGTTGAATTAAATATTGCAGTGCTCCATTCTTACCATCAAGCTGGTATAACGCTCGTTGACCATCATACCGCAGCAAAACAATTTAAAAGCTTTGAAAAAAACGAATTGGAGAATGGCAGAGCTGTCACAGGTGATTGGACTTGGCTCATTCCTCCACTATCACCTGCCACAACTCATATTTTCCATCAGTCATATAATCATGACATCATCAGTCCGAATTACTTTTATCAGGACGATCCTGAGGAAAATTGATGCGTCAATGATTTCCAAAGGACACTGTGGGGGTATGCCAATAAATGCAAAAGAAGAGCGTTTTGAACAGGTATTTGTATATGACTGTCGGGATGCTTTTGTATTTAATCATTCATGAGGGATTTCATCTGCTTCAGGCTTATTACCTTGGAATATTTGAGGGCATACGGTTCATTGGCATTCTTGGCGTTGAAATACAAATAACCGAGCCCTTAACAATCGGCGGACTCACTTTGGCATCTTTTTCAGGGTTAAGCAGTCTAGCAACAATGATCATAGGATATCTACTCTATCTACATATGCCGAAGATATTAGGTTTAGAAAATAGAACAATCAAATCAATGCTATATTTTGTTACATTTATTTTTATGCTGGTCGATCCAGTATATATATCGCTGCTTTCTTTAGGTTTTGGCGGTGATATTAATGGCATCTCTCAAGGATTAGGCATTTCCCATATGGTGATTCGGATTTTTTACGGTGTGATTTTTGTTATCAATCTGGTCATCATCGTTAAAAAAGTCTATCCAGCATACGTGAATGATTTTAACAAACAATAGGCCCATTGCCGAAGGATACAAACTTTCTCCGGAATGGGCTTATAAATATTCACTACTATTTACTCTCTAACTTTCTTCCTTGTGAGTAAAGAAAGTATAACTTGTTATGGAAAATTTGATTAAAAGGAAGCTTTTTCTATGTCCAGATAAAGCGCCTAGCCCCTCGAGGTCACAAGGCGCTTTCGCTTTTCTTAGAATCTCCCAATTCTTTCCCCATTCCCTTTAAAAAATTCAGCCCAAACTTTACAGCTCTATTGATATCAGGATCATTTAGTGCCTTCATCAACTGAAAGACGCCTACCTTTTGATCTTCGTTGTCCGCCTCAGCTTCACGCAGACCAGACTTTATACCGTCAGCTAGCTTGGCAGTTACTTCAGGGTCAATCGCAGAAATAGCATTAGATGTATTGATCACATGATTGATCAAATTGGTAAAAGGTTCACGGGACACCTGGGCAAGAGCAATTTTGGCGATGTCCTCCTTGGCTTTTACCATTGCCTGCAGAGCATCCAAGACACCTATATCTTCCAAATCGCCGGTAATTTCGAGAATCTTATTTAGCGCCTGTTCCTGGTCGGCAATCAATGACTGGAGCTCCGCCAATCTTTCCTGGCGGATTTCTTCTTCAGTCAATTTCTTTTTCTTGATCGTCGTAACTGGAATCGCCATTGATCTTACCTCACCTTCTCAACTTCATCTGTTAAATGTACATACCCTTCACGCTTCCACTTTCGATGCACTTCTACACCATTTTGCGGATGACGTTTTTTATTGCGGTGATTCGTACTAGGCATCGGATTTTTTCCTTCTTTCTGGATCACTTCCATCCGAACCATCGTCTGTTTGTACGCTGGTGTATTTGTACGCTGGTCGGTCGCAGGTCCGGTCAAGAAATTAATGGCCGATTCTTTATCAACCGAGTTCATCGGTAAAAACAGCTCTTTGCCTTTGACGCGGCCTGTCACGAGCGCCGGTAGCCTCAATGCACCATATGGAGAAACAAGCCGAACTAAAGAACCGCTCTGCACGCCTCTCTCCTCAGCAAGCTCAGGCGACACTTCTACAAAAATTTCCGGTACCTTTGACTGGATTCCATCTGATTTATTCGTTAAATTTCCTTCATGAAAATGTTCGAGCATTCGCCCGTTATTAATATGCAGATCATATTCTTCAGAGAACTGTACAGGCTCCACCCAATCGGATAGGGCAAAACGCGCTTTTTTATCGGGGAAATTAAAGCCATCCACATACAAAAGCGGCGTGCTCTCCCCTTCCAAGCTCCCCCATAAAAAGCTGTCCCAGCCTTCAATGACACTGTAATCAGCCTGAGCAAATAATGGCGATAAGCTGGCCATCTCTGCAAAAATATCACTTGGGTGGCTGTAATTCCAATCGGCTCCAAGCCGGTTGGCTATCTCTTGAACAATTCGCCAGTCCGCTTTCGCCTGTCCCAGCTCTGGCAGCGCCTGATACAATCGCTGTACCCGTCTTTCCGTATTTGTAAAAGTTCCGTCCTTTTCCAATGAAGGAACCGCTGGCAAAATCACATCAGCATACTGCGCAGTCCTTGAAAAGAAAATATCCTGAACGACAAGAAAATCTAGTTTGGATAGCATATCACTCACATGGTTCGCATTCGAATCAACAAGCGCCATATCCTCTCCGACCACATACATCGCCTTCATTTTACCCTCATCGATGGACTGGAGCATTTGGATATTATCAAGTCCGGGATTGCCTTCGATCTCCACCCCGTATGCTTTTTCAAATTTCTTACGGGCCACATCATCCGTCACATGCTGATAGCCTGGAAGCCATCCCGGAAGAGTTCCCATGTCGCAAGCGCCTTGGACATTGTTGTGTCCCCTGAGTGGATAAGCACCCGCTCCTGGACGGCGATAGTTTCCTGTTGCAAGCAATAAATTCGATATGGCTGCTGAAGTGTCAGAGCCCCCTGTATTTTGAGTGACTCCCATTCCCCAGAGCACACAAGTACCGTCGGCATCACGGACCATCTCAGCCACGCGAATTAGCATTTCTTTTGACACACCCGTGATTTTCTCAGCGTAGTCCAGCGTATATTTTTCAAGAATTTCTTTGAACTCTCCAAAGTGGTGCACGTTTTCATCGATAAAAGCTTGATCATGCCAGCCTTGGTCAATGATATATTTCGTAACCGCCATCAGCCACACTTGGTCAGTTCCTTGTTTTGGACTGATAAAGATATCGGAGCGCTCAGCCATTTCATTTTTTCGCAAGTCGGCAACAATCAACTTCTGTCCATGGAGCTTATGTGCTCGTTTCACCCTTGTTGCAAGAACCGGGTGCCCCTCCGCAGGATTTGCCCCTACAATGATCACCAGCCCGGCTTTCGCGATGTCCTTAATTGTACCTGCATCACCGCCCATACCCACTGTTCGGAACAAGCCGTCTGTTGCAGGCGATTGACAATAGCGCGAACAGTTATCAACATTGTTCGTTCCAAACACTTGGCGAGCCAATTTTTGAATCAAATAGTTTTCCTCGTTTGTAATCTTAGAAGAAGAAATAAATCCCACTCCATTTTTTCCGTGCTTTTCCCTTATGGTGCCGAGATTCTTTGCAACAAGGTCAAGCGCCTCTTCCCATGTCGCTTCAACAAAAGCATCATCCTTACGAATCAGTGGAGTTGTGATCCGTTCTTCACTGTTTACAAAATCCCAGCCGAATTTTCCTTTGACACAGGTAGAAATAGCATTCACTGGAGCTTCGGAGACAGGTTGGATCTTTAGAATCTTACGGTCTTTCGTCCACACTTCATATGAGCAACCGACACCGCAAAATGTACAGACTGTCTTCGTCTTTTTCGTCTTAGTGTCACGCATGGCCGCTTCAACCTCTGACACAGCCAAGATACTGCCGTAATCGGGTTCTACCTCTTTTACCAGATCAATCATCGGAGTGAGTAAATCATTCTCTAATCCGGTCATGAATCCAGCTTCTCCAAGCATTGATTTTTCCATCAGTGCATTGCATGGACATACTGTAACACAATGCCCGCATCCCACACATGACGAGTCATTAATGCTTGATCCTCCATCCCAAAGAACCATAGGGCGCTCTCTTTCCCAGTCGATTGACAGCGTCTCATTCACCTGAAGGTTTTGACATACTTCAACACACTGGCCACAAGCAATACACTGGTTTGGATCATATCGGTAAAAAGGGTGTGAATAGTCAACTTGTTCGACCGGAACTTTTGGTTCATACGGATATTTCTGATGCTCGATTTGCATCAAATCAACAGTGTTATGGATCCTACAGTTCCCGTTATTGTTGTCACATACGGTGCAATAGAGAAGATGGTTTTGAAGAATCCGGTCCATTGCTTCCGTTTGCGCTGCTTTTGCACTTGGCGAGGATAGAGATACGTCCATCCCATGGACTGCCGGCGTCGCACAGGAACGCACAAGACGCCCATCAACCTCCACAATACACGTGTCACACGTTTGAATTGGGTCAACTTCTGGCAGATGGCAAATTTGCGGGTGGGGAATTTGATTTTCATTAATGATTTCAAGAATAGTCTTACCTTCCTGAAAATCATAACTTGATCCGTTAATCTTAATCATCCAATCGTACACCTCCACTTTAATAAATAAAAAATCCACCATGAAAAACACCTGGCCTGCAGGCGCTTTTTTCATGGTGGAATAGTTTTTTAACAGACCTTGCTAAACTACCAATCCAACTCTATGATAATTAATAAATAGTATGGCTGCAGGGCATGCAACAACACCATTTCTTTCTATATAGTATAGTTGTTTTTATGAGAGTAATCAATAAGAGGTGATGATGGGAATGTCAAAAAAGATACACGAATTCAATAATATCATTAGAAAGCTGAGAAAAGATCTGTTTGGTAAAGGACCTGAACGGATCGAGACTACGTTCGTAGATCATATGGCCATTTCCACTCTCTATGGAAACTTAACACCTACTGAAAGGTTTATTGCTGACACCGACGACGGCAAGGAAATGATTCTAATCGCCAGAACGCGCATGATCCAAGATTTATATAAGGAATCCCCGCCGGAAGGCCTGGAAGAACTTGTCGGCGCCAAGCTTGTTCATTTATTTTCCGATTTAAAAGTGGATGAGGACATCGCTGTATCCGTGTTTGTTTTTGACCGAAAAATTTAACGTTTCAGAGATGGTTATAAGAAATGACAAAATGCAAAATCGTTAAGTCAGAAGAAGGGTTTGCGTACTTATGAAGACGATCTCCCTTAAAACGAATAGAATCGTACGCTTCCAAGTGAAATGAATCACCATCCACTTCTACATTTAGTTGACCGGACATTACAGTAACAAATTCCATCACACCAGGCTGGTGCGCTTCCGACACATATTCACCATGGGGATCCAGGTATCCCCGATATAGTTCAAACCCGTGAGAACGAAACAAAGGTTCAGCGATAAACACTTCGTCTGAACTTTTTAATTTTAGCCCATCTGTTGTTCTGGCAACAGCGACATCCGATTCAATGGCCAAGAGTGAAGTGATCGGAATTTCTAAGCCGCTTGCAATTTTCCAGATAACAGACAATGTAGGGTTGGCCTCCCCCTGCTCTATTTTGATCAACGTTAATTTGCTGACACCGACTTGTTTGGCCAAGACCTCTATACTCAATCCCTTGCTCAGCCGGAACTGCCTCAAGTTCGCTCCTATTTTCTTCCCTGCATCTCCAGGATAATCCTTACCCATTTTTTCCCCTCCAACCTTCTTTTTTTATTATATATATATTATAATATACCAAAAGTTAATTTTAATATGCAGAACAATGATTCTAATCAAATGCGCCTTGGCGTATTTGCGCCCAGATTTTATCGAGCTCCGCTCGATAAACTTCCTCTGAAAATCTGTGGCATCCGCCGGAGGCTTGCTTTATTCAGCCGGGGTTTGAACCCTCACTGAATGGAATACCAATAGGCATTCATCTCACCACTTACAGAAGTGGGAGATTTCTGCTGAATAAAGTTAAACAAGGAGGCCTGAAATTTGAGTGAATTTAAGCATACAATCAAAACTGGTTTTATTGAGGCTCTTCCGTTAGCCATCGCCATTGCGGCGTATGGATTGTCTTATGGAGTACTCGCAAACCAAGTCAATTTTAGTATGGCAGCCACTGTGACCATGTCCGCTCTGGTTTTTTCAGGGTCAGTCCAATTGGTGACTGTTGCCATGCTGGCAGCAGGCGCAACAATGCCTAGTGTCCTCTTCACTTCCATCTTATTAAATTTACGAAACCTATTATACGGAGCAGCCCTTGCTGAAGGTCTTGCTCCTGCGAAAAAGAAGTGGAGATGGCTATTATCCTTCGGCGTCTCGGATGAACCTTTTGTCTTGGGAAGTACCAGATTTAAAAAGCATGGGCCAGACCCCCTCTACTTCGGGGTAATCTCCGCCACATTCTATTTGGCCTGGCTCCTTTCTTCCTATTTCGGAGCATTTATCGGTGACCAGATTGACCCTTTGAAGTTTGGCCTCGACTTGGCTTTCCCGGTCACTTTTACAGCCCTGCTCGTTCCTTCGTTAAAAGGGAAACCGATCATCGCCACTGCTGTTACGGCTGCAGTCATTGTGATTTTACTGGAATATCTTTGGCCCGGCAATGATCTAAAGGTTGTCATCACAGGTATTTTAGCACCACTAGCAGGCTTATATGCAGCAAGGAGGACGCACCATGCTTAACTATTGGATACTCATTGGCTTACTAGCCGTCTCCACATTTTTATCAAGGATTATCGGCCTGGAACTCATGGCGGGAAAAGAAATGAACCCGACTTTGCGTCTATACTTCAGTTATGTTCCGATTGCCATTATGACAGCATTGATTATCAATCAAATGTTAACAACGGCGAACGGCTATCCCTCCGTTTCACTGCCTGTCCTTTTGGGGTGCCTCGCAGCGGCCGTCACCATAAAACTATCAAAAATGTTTCTGCCCTCAGTCATTATCGGAATTGTCTCTGGATTGTTAATCCGGTATTTTATTTAAAAGGAGCCCTTATCAAGTTTCGAAACGTGAACGCGAATAAAGAAGACTTAGACGCTCTAACAAATGATGTAATTGGAGACTCTGAGGATAAAAGCAGGATAGAACTCACGGACTGTGAAATCAGTAAAGAAAGAGAAGTTTTTCAAAAACACTGTAATTTTACTACCCGCAATTCAATCAATACAACCCAAGCTTGTATTGATGATGGCGAAAAGTCAGCAATGCACAACCTAATCAAAAATTTAAAAAAGGGACCCATGCAGGATCCCTTTTAAAAGAATAATAGACCGATAGCGATTGGGAAAAAGCTGTATAATAAAATGATGACACAAAATCCCATAATGTCGCGAACTTTAAGCCCGGCTATCGCAAGCAATGGCAACGCCCAGAACGGCTGGATCATATTTGTCCACGCATCCCCCCATGCAACGGCCATCGCCGTCTTGGCTGATTCAACACCTATTTCAATTCCGGCAGGAATCATTATCGGGCCTTGCACGGCCCATTGCCCGCCTCCAGATGGAACGAAAAAGTTCACGATACCAGCACTGATAAATGTAAATAGCGGATAAGTGAATTCAGTTGAAATGCTGACAAACCAGAGGGACATGCTTTCAGATAATCCTGAAGAAACCATCATCCCCATAATCCCCGCGTAGAACGGAAATTGCACGATAATACCGCCAACATTTTTTACTGCATTATTGACGCTTGCTAAAAATCGCCGGGGTGTCCGATGCAGAAGAATGCCAAGGAAAAGCATAATAAAGTTGACTATATTTATATTGAGGCCAAAATCATTATTTATGAAGTAATAAACAATAAAGGCAAGTCCCAGTAAGCTGATTAAGAGCGAAATAATCTGGCTGTTTTCCAATCTGTCTGACGGGGTAAGGTTTTCAACTGAATCAATTTCTTTATCCTCGAACGAATCGGTCTCCCAATTCTTCGCTGGAGTCATTTCCAGATGTCCCCTTGACTTCAGCATCATCCAGTTCAATAAGGGCAGCGTAATAACCAAAATAGCAACGATAAACAGGTTAAAGCCGCTGAACAAAGTCTCTGTTATCGGAATAGTCCCCATCGTTTTTTCCAAAAAGTGATCAGGAGTAGCAATCAGTAAAGGTATCGATCCTGATAACCCCCCATGCCAAACTAAAAAACCGCTGTACGCACTTGCGACTAATAAACGGTAATCCAAGGAGTTAACCCGTTTGGCAACTTGTATTGCCAGCAAAGCACCAACGACAAGGCCGAACCCATAATTAATCAACGAAGCAATTGCCGCAATAAACGTAACCAACATAATTGCTTGCCCAGGCGTGTTGGCAAGGGTACTGATCCTCACTAACCCCTTTTTAACGATTGGCGTGTTTGCTAAAACATAGCCTGTCACAACGATCATTGACATCTGCATCGCAAAAGCAAGCAAATCCCAAAAACCACTTCCCCAATATTCGACCATTTGAACGGGTGTACTGTCTGTAAAAAGGATGCCCATCAATAAGACGACAAGTGTCAAAATAATGGCGAATAAAAAAGCATCCGGTAAAAAACGCCGCACCATTCGGTCGAAAAAGTTAGTGAGTGATTTTAAAATTGTCATCCTCTCCTTTTTCATCACTGTTCTCTACCATATTATTCAGTACAGACGAACGTTATACGTTTATTGAATAGTAGGATGCAATGGAGGAGCGATATATGAAGAGTAAGCCAACCTAAGTTGGTTCGTAAATGCAGTTCAAAGATCAACTGTAAAATATGAAGGTTATCATGGACAATACTGATATTCCGCTAAAACAACTATTTGGATGCCCCACTCAGAGAAACTTTATATGACCTTTATATAAAAAGAAGAAGCCCAGAAAGTGTTGTATGAATCACTTTCAAGGCTTCTCCTCTATCTTTTATTGCTGGCCAGTCTCACAGTAAAGGTCTGTTCTTTTCCATCACGAAAGACTTTCAATGTTACCTGATCACCAACCGAAAGTTTTGTATATAAAAACTTTCGCAGTTCGCCTTCATCCTTAATTGATTCCCCATTGATAGAAACAATGATATCTTGGACTTTGATCCCTGCTTTTGCGATTTCCGAGTTCTCGTCAACTGAAGCGACCATCACACCTTCTCTCACTGTTTCCGGAATATCCTGCAAATAAAAAGGCGGGATTTTATCTAGACCGACGACACTTACTCCCAAATATGGCCTTACAACCTGACCATCTTTAATAATTTGCTTAGCAATGGTTGTTACCTCATTAATCGGTATGGCGAATCCCAGTCCTTCCACACCACTTTCAGAAATTTTCAGGCTGTTGATCCCAACGAGTTCTCCAGAAGCATTGATCAAAGCTCCGCCACTGTTTCCCGGGTTGATTGCGGCATCTGTCTGTATAACATCAAGATCCCAATCTCCCGCTGATGTCGTCACCTCAATCGTCCGATTGACCGCACTAACGATTCCCTGCGTCACTGTTCTTGAGAGGTCAAGCCCCAGTGGATTTCCGATGGCAATGACCTGATCACCGGCACGCAGCGCATCGGAATCACCGATTTTAAGGGGTTCGATATCATAGTTCCCTTTCATTTTAAGTACAGCGATATCAGTTAAAGGGTCTGTTCCAATCAACTCTGCTTCGACCACTTTTCCATTATATAGAGAAATATCAATCTGCCCAGCACCTTCAATCACATGATTATTTGTTAGTATAAAAGCTTCTTTATCCGTTTTTTTATAAATAACGCCAGAGCCTGTTCCGGCCGTCACAGCTTCTGAAGGCTGAAATCCGTCACTTTGTTTTTTCTTATTGACTACACCTACAATTGCTTTAGATGACTGCTCAACGATGTCAGAAATTGAATTTGAACTTGCCGCTACCTTTTGGACATTGATATTCTCCGCAGTTTCGGATGACGGCTTGGGTTCCGTCTGGCTGGTATCAAAATACTGGACCGAAGCCAAAGTGATGACCGAACCGATAACACCTGCGGTAAGCATTGATAAGAAACGTTTTATCATATTTTTTTCACCCTTTCATCGTCTGCTTCTTATATAAAACTATAAGGGATCAGTATGTCAGACAGATGTCAGGTCTTTTTCACCATGAAAAAAACTGCCGCACCCTAACGGCAGTTAATCAGTTTTCGGCAGGCTGATCCGGAATGTCGTCCCATACGACGTGCTTTCGATCAGGTCTAGATCTCCACTCATTGCCTGAGCCATCATTTTGCTGTAAGGCAATCCAAGCCCCAGACCGCCGACCTTATATTTTTTCTCATGACCTCGATAAAACCTTTCAAAAATAAGAGACTGCTCCTTCTCAGGTATTCCCGTCCCTGTATCTTGAATATCAATCATAAGCTCATCCTGCGACTCGGTGATGTTTACCTCAATTTTTCCTGGAAGAGCAATCGCTTGCCTGGCATTATTCAAAAGATTTGTCATGATTTGCTGCAGCCGGACAGCATCCACCCGTACACCAGCATCTTCTTGGAGGGGCTTAACTTCAACGGTAAGTCCTTCAACCGCCTGCCCTGCCTCCCACTGGTAGATGGAATCTTTTACAAGCTCGTTGATTGAATGCTTCTCCTTTGTCAAAGGAACAGCATTAGCCGCAAACGAATTGAAAGCTAGTAAATCTTCTACCATCGTTCTCATTTTGGCTGTTTCTTTTAAAGATATCTTCAAAAACTCTCTGGCTTCTTCCCCGCTTACCACTTCATCATCAATAGCCTGTAAAAGGCCGGTGATAGAAGTGACCGGCGTCTTTAATTCATGAGTGACTCCTGCAAGTAATTCCGTACGAAGGGATTCAAGCTTCTGCAGCTGTTGCGACATTTCTTTAAAGGAACGGATCAATTCGTCGACTTCCTCTGCCTTTGCATCATTCGGGAGATCAACTTGATAGTTCCCTTTCCGTACCTGTTCAGCAGCTTTTGATACTTTTTTAATTGGTTTGGATAACTTCCTTGATAAAATATAAACCGCTGCCCAGCCAATAAGAGCCAGACTGACAATCATGATAGTAAGCTGCTGATATTCTTGATTTACTTTTGACAGGTTGGCTTCCGTTTCGGTGATCACAACCCAGCCAAGCCGCACAGATTCAAACTCAATCGGCTTTTTTACAACATAAAACGGGACATACCCTTTTTCAGAAAGCTTGATCACTGTTTTCGAGTTATTCAGCAAGGATGAATCAAACTGTTTCAAAGAGCTCTGCTGGCGGTTATTAGCCAGAATTGTCCCTGCTGGATCAGCAATGTATATAGTAGGATCGCTCTCCATATTCAACAAGCGTCCGCGCTCCGAGAATAAACCGGGAATTTCATTCAACGGAGGGATAACCGGTTCCTCGTTGGTCACCAAACGGTTCGCAGTTTCTTCAGCCATAAATTCCAACATATGCAGCCGGTTTTCCAAAGTCTTATGCCGGATCCATAAAGCCGAAATGACTGCCATAATCACCAACCCGATTAAAATCGTAAGTAAATACCGCGTTGTCCAATACCGCTGCAGCGATATTTTTCTCTTACGTATGCTGGACACTGAGTTGATACCCCAATCCCCGGAGTGTCCGGATTTTTCCATCTTTTGAAGGCCAACCCTTCAGAGACTTTCTCAGCCTCTTGATCGACAAATCCACTGCACGGTCGCTGCCTTCATAATCCCATCCCCAAATCTTTTCAATGAGCTGATCCCTTGTAAATGTTTGATTCGGATGCTCAGCAAGAAAAAGCAACAGCGATAAGTCGCGTGGTGTTAAGTGAACCTCTTCACCATTCAATATCACACGATGGCCTTGAAAATCAATTTCTAATCCTCCGTACCGTTTGACAGGATTGTCGATTTTCTCAGCCCTGCGCAGAACAGCTTTAACTCTTGCGACAACTTCCTCCCCCACAAATGGTTTGGAAATATAATCATCGGCACCTTTATTTAAACCATCGAGCCTGTAATTCACTTCTCCGAGAGCCGTTAACATAATAACGGGACAATCACTTTTTCTTCTGATCTCCTGTAAAACTTCCCAGCCGTTCAAGCCCGGAAGCATGACATCAAGCAATACAAGTGCGGGCTTGACTACTTCAAACTGTTCCAACGCGTCCGTTCCACTTGCAACTGATTCAGTTTGAAAACCCGCTTTTCTTAAATAAACCTTCAACACTTGGTTGATGGGGTACTCATCTTCGACGATTAAAATTGTTGTCATGTTCGTCACCCTTTGAGAAAAATGCTGCTACTTCATTCACTTTATCATGGAAAGATGTCAGTAAGATGTCAAGTTAAGAAAAGCGCAAGGCGCACACCCTTAGGCGATAAGTACAAGGCGAATTTTGATGAGGCAGTTCCTCAGCCACCACAGCAAAGCTGCTAATTTCAATTATATCGTGAAAAGCTTCCTTGAGTATGGCTTCATGCAGCTTTGCGACGATGGAAACATATGCTTCCTGAATAAGTATGCCGCAGGAGTACATTCTTCCTAAATAAACTTCGCGTGACTTAATCCTTGCACCGATGGCGGCTGGCTCAAGCGGCGACGTCCTGTCGCTTCGCCGGCACTAGTACTTCCTGTTCGTCGCAGCTAGACATATTAAATCTTAATTCGAACAAAAGATTTCATTTAATTATCAAATGCGCCTTGGCGTATTTGCGTCCAGATTTTATTCAGCCGGGGTTTGAACCCCCACTGAATGGAATGCCAATATGCATTCATCTCACCACTTACAGAAGTGAGAGATTTCTGCTGAATGAAGTTAAAAAAGCTGGCCGGACAATCAAATAAAGAGTCCGATCAGCCTTTCATTTGGGCTGGCTTTTTCCAAGCAAGCGATATGGCAACCCCAACCAATAAAAAGATTGATGAAAAATAATAAGGATAGTCCAGATCGATATCAAATAGGAAGCCGCCAATAACAGGTCCCAATACGTTGCCGATACTTGTAAACATTGAGTTCATCCCGCCTACAAAGCCTTGCTCATTGCCGGCGATCTTTGATAAATAAGATGTGACAGCCGGACGAATCAGATCAAAGCCAACAAAGATGATAAAAGTGACCAACAGAATGTGATAATACGAATTTACAGTGGTCATTAAAAATACGAGGACTACCGAGAGAATCAGGCAGTAACGGATCAGACCAATTTCTCCCAAGTATTTTGTTAACCGGTCAAAAAATATAACCTGGGCGACCGCCCCTACGATGGCCCCACCCGTAATGACAATCGCAATATCCTTTGGAGTAAAAGCAAATTTGTGATCGACAAATAAAGAAAACAACGACTCGAATGCGGCTAAGCCAAATGATGTGATGAGAATAATCACAAAGGCAAAAAAATACATCGGTATAAAAATACGTTTGATGCCTGCTTTTTGCCCCGTCCCCACTTCTTCATGGTCCCGTTCCGGTTCCCGAAGCGTAATGATGGATAGAACTGCCGCAAATAACGCAAATCCTGCGGCGGTGAAAAACGGGACGCGCGATCCGATTTCAGCTAAAAAGCCCCCCAGGCCAGGCCCGATGATAAACCCCGTTGAAATGGCAGCTGACATATAGCCAAGCGCTTTTGGACGTGTGTCCATTGTTGTGATATCTGCAATGAATGCTGTTACTGCCGGCATCACAAAAGCTGCGCTGATACCGCCAAGAAAACGGGAAACAAACAGAACCTCCACTGTTTTACCCAGCCCAAATAATAATTCGGAAAGGCTAAAAATCAGCAGACCGTACACAATCATTTTTTTCCGCCCGAACTTATCCACCCATCGCCCGGCAATTGGAGATACAAGAAGCTGCATAATAGCAAATGCTGCAACAAGATTTCCAACAACGGAGCCCGATAAGTTCAATTCGTTCATGATCGTCGGTAATACAGGAATGACCAAACCGATCCCTAAAAAGGCAATAAAGAGATTGCCCAGCAATATGGTTAACGTCATATTAGACTTATTCATCTCATCCTCTCCTTCTATGTATGGAGATATATGAAACAATATAATCTGTTAACCATATCCAAGTCAATATTTTTAAAAGCCTGCGCAAAAAATAGGAGCTTCGCACCCGCGAAGCCCTAAATTAGTTTATTGAATATCATCAAATGCGCCTTGGCGTATTTGCGCCCAGATTTTATCGAGCTCCGCTCGATAAATTTCCTCTGAAAATCTGTGGCATCCGCCGGAGGCTTTGATTTTATTCAGCCGGGGTTTGAACCCCCACTGAATGGAATACCAATTTGCATTCTTCTCACCACTTAAAGAAGTGGGAGATTTCTGCTGAATGAAGTTAAACAGGAGAACCTGCTCTGCGGTATCCCGCCCCCGAATGTTCTTCCGGCAGTCGTGCCTTTCCTTTCCCAAACAACTTTTCTCGGAAGGTCCCTTCCGTATATTCCTTCTTCAAAACTCTCCGTTTTTGCAATTCAGGAGAAACCAGTTCAACAAAGTCTTCAAAAGTTCCAGGTGCTTGTGCATAAGCAAGATTGAAACCATCAATATCTGTTTCCTCCACCCATTCTTCCAATGTATCAGCAATTTGTTCTGGGGTTCCTACAGCAACGGGCCCCATTCCACCTACTCCTACAAAATTCGCTAATTCCCGAACCGTCCATTTTTTATCAGGCCTTGATGCAGTCAACATTTTTAACCATGATTTAATAGCGTTAGTTTCAATATATTCTATTTCGTCATCGGGATGATAGCCTGAGAAGTCAAGTCCAGTCCAACCTCCTACTAGTGCCAATGCTCCGTCGTAGCTGATATATTTTGTCAGCTCTTCATATTTGCTCCAGGCCTCTTCCTCTGTCCGGCCTACAATCGGCGTCATCAAAGCAAATATTTTTACACATTGCGGATCTCTGCCTTCCTTTTCAGCTAGCTCCCTCAAATTTTTCACATAAGAAGCAATCGGACCTTTTGCAGGCCCTGAAACAAAAGTGCATTCCGCATGCTTTGCTGCAAATTTCCTGCCGATAGGCGATCCGCCTGCTTGGTATAAAACGGGCGTCCTCTGTGGAGACGGTTCACATAAATGGATGCCGGGCACATCAAAGTATTTTCCGTGATGACTTATTCCGTGTACTTTTTCCGAATCAGTAAAGATCCCCCTTTCTCTGTCCCTTACGACAGCGTATTCTTCCCAGCTTCCTTCCCATAATTTATAACAGACCTCCATATATTCATCAGCAATGGCATACCGCTCACTATGCTGGAACTTATCTCCAATTTCAATATTTTTTGTTCCGCTTTCCAAATAGGAAGTGACAATATTCCAAGCAATCCGCCCCTTTGTCAAATGATCCAGTGTCGACATCCTTCGGGCGAACGTATAAGGATGCTCGAATGTCGTAGAGCAGGTAATGCCGAATCCCAAGTGTTCTGTCGCATGAGCCATTGCCGAAACTAGCATCATTGGGTCGTTAACCGGAACCTGCGTCGCTTCCCTGAGCGAGGCTGTTTTATCATTCCTATACACATCATAAATGCCGATGACATCCGCAATAAAAATTCCATCAAAACGCCCTTTTTCCAAAGTTTTTGCAAGGTCAACCCAATAATCAAGGTCTTTATACCGCTCGGATTGGTCTTCCGGATGTCTCCATAAGCCTGGTGACTGGTGCCCGACGCAATTCATCTCGAAGGCATTCAAATAGATTCTTTTTTTTGTCATATCGGGTCGTCTCCTTTGCATTGCATATTAATTTTCCTTTATGCTTTCCCATCCACGAACTCATTTACCATTACTGTTAGATTTCCTCGACCAAACTTCATCGCCTTGGCTTTTTCGTCGTACAGGCCCCCCTTTAACGAATATTCAAGAAACCTGATCAAAGCAAAACGGCGTTCATACACGTCTATATAGCCCTTTTCAAAAAGAAGTGCTTCGATAGTATTGTATATTCCACGATTGATCCCATACTTTAAACCGCACCACCTGTAAAATTGCAAATCAGGTAAACTGAATGTTTCCTTGTTCAAAAATGGAACTCCCACTCTATCACCTCAATTTGGAAAGAAAAAAGAATTAGTTGTTTTTATGTGATTATCTCGGTGTTCGCACGATAATCTTGATTTTCGCTCGATTATCTTGGTGTTCGCACCATTATCCTGATTTTCGCTCGATTACCTCGGAGTTCGCACAATAACCCCAGACTTCGCACGATTATCACGAAGTTCGCACAATCCTCCGGATTCCACACCAGCAAAATTTATAAAAAAAGACACTTCGTTCTATCCATGAAGATGAACCAAAGTGCCTCTAGTGGTCTAGTTAGCTCTTTTTAGTTTAAAATATTATTTTAAATGCTCCTCGATGATTGTTACGAATTCTTCAAGGTATTTCTGGTCGAATTCATCAAATCGGTCAGTGATTGGACTGTCTATATCAAGGACTCCGTATATATCTCCATTCGCGAAAATGGGGACTACGATTTCGGAATTGCTTGCTGCATCGCAGGCAATATGTCCCGGAAATTGATGAACATCAGCTATACGCTGTGTTGTCCGTTCTTTGACAGCAGTACCGCACACACCTTTCCCGTAAGCGATTCTTGTACATGCCGGTAATCCCTGAAATGGCCCAAGGACAAGTTCTTCATTTTTCCACACATAAAAACCGACCCAATTCACTTCATCCAAAAATTGTTTCAATAGTGCAGACGCATTGGATAACAACGCCGTTTCATCTGTTTCTCCGTCGAGAAGTGCCTTTAATTGCTTGAGGAGCAATTGATAGTCTTCCTGTTTATTTCCGGAGTATGCTTTAACTTGAAACATAGTCATTCAGCCTCCTTTCAGATCCGTTGTTCCAGATATTCCACAAAGTCATCAGAAGAAATGCCTGGTGCAAAAATATTGTTGATTCGCTCCATGGCAGCCGCTTCTTGTTCAGGCTTATCACATCCTGTTGCATCCTCGATGACAATCGGCAAATAGCCGTTGTCACGTGCCAAACGAACATTTCCTTCTATGCACCCCTTCTTTAAATACAATGACCTCCACTCTTTTCCTCGCTAATTCCAGTGGAAACGGTGTCCCGATTAAAGAGGTTTGCAGTGCACATTCATGAGATTGGAGATCATCCGGCTCAACTAGCTCCTGTAATTCATCCACCAATTCATTGTCCCATTGCCTCTTCTCTTCATTGACATTCAAGCCCTCGACCCACGTTTCGTATTGAACCTTATCAAAAATATTTTGCGGGTCACTTCCACGATAAATATTGTAGCCGATCCAATTGAACGAGACAAAATTGCTTGCTTTTCTTGCAGCTTTCAATGTTTTGATTGTTGCAGGCAAACTGCCACGCTCACGGTGATTTTCATGTCCAAGAGCACCACCGCTCTCATTATTCTGGCTAATAGAAACGAATGCTGCTTTCCTTTTTAATATTTCTGCCAAGTTCAGTTTTTTCCATTGAGGTGCGAGCTCCGGAATTGCTTGAATCCCGCCAAGTTCAGTTTGAGCAGTAACAACCAATCCAATCTCCTCCTGCATTAAGAAGACTTCGTTCTATTAATCTCCAGCTCTTTCAATTGCCTACGTAAAATTTTCCCGCTGATCACTGTTTTAGGCAGTTCATCCAATACTTCTATTTCTCTTGGCGCGGAATGAGCAGCTAGATTGTTTCTGACAAAGATACGGATTTCTTCAAGTAACTCCTTTGATTCTGAAAAGCCAGGTCTTAGGGTAATAAAAGCTTTTACTACTTCACCGCGAATAGGATCAGGCTTTCCGATCACTCCTGCTTCAGCAACAGCAGGGTGCTCGATTAACTTGCTTTCCACTTCAAAAGGTCCGATCCGTTCACCGGCTGAGTTGATCATATCGTCATCCCGGCTTTGAAAAAACACATAGTCGTCTTCGTCCTGATAAGCCAAGTCGCCTGAAACATACCATCCATCATATTTAAAATAAGCATTAAATCTATCTTTACTTCCCCAAATTTCCTTCATCAACCCAGGCCAAGGTGTACGAACAGCCAGCTGTCCCACAGAGCCCCTCGGCAGTTCCTGCCCATCTTCATCCAGAATGCCGACAGTAATACCAGGGAATGGACGTCCCATTGAGCCTGGTTTAATCGTCTCAGCTGGCAAATTAACGATCAAATGTCCCCCTGTTTCGGTCATCCACCACGTATCATGAATACGGACACCTAATTGCTTCCAAGCCCAGTAAATCACTTCAGGATTTAAGGGCTCTCCAACACTTAGTACGTGGCGCAATGAGGAAAGGTCAAAGTTTTTTATCACTTCTCCTTGTGAAAGCAGCATCCGGAACGCAGTAGGCGCGCTGTACCAAATTGTTACCTGCAATTCATGAATAAGCTGGTACCAGTTTTCTGCCTTGAACCGACCGCCTTGGATAACGATTGTCGCCCGATTCAGCCATGGTGCAAACAGCCCATATACGCTGCCCGTCACCCACCCCGGGTGGGACGTGCACCAATAAACATCTTCATCTTTCACATCAAGTACCCACTTGCCTGAAGCATGATGATGGGTCACAACACGATGTGCGTGCAAAACACCTTTTGGCTTGCCAGTCGATCCACTCGTGTAGTGAATGAGCATACCATCATCCAGGTCCACCCACTCGACCAAGTCACAATCGTTTTTATCATCAAAAGTGGTATTTTCAATCTCTCCGACATCTAATATCGTGTGAAGAGAAGGTATATCTTTTTGTGGAACTCGCTTGACCATTTCATTGTCTGTGATCAGTACAGTCCCTTTACAGTCATTAATCCGGTCTTTGACCGCATCTTCCATAAAAGCTTCAAACAAAGGCCCTGCAATGGCCCCAATTTTGATAATCGCCAATATGGAGATGTAACATTCCGGAGTTTTCGGAAGGAATACAAACACTCGGTCTCCCTTTTTAACCCCATGACTTTTTAAAACTCTTGCATAATGATCTGTTTTTTCCTTTACCGCTTGAAATGTAAGTAAGCGTCTTTCATCACCATTAACGTAATGAAGGGCAACCTTATTTCCATACCCTTCATCAACATGCCGGTCAATCGTTTCATAGGCAGCATTTAGTTTTCCGGTCTTCGTAAAACTTAATTCCTTTGCTGCATCTTCCCATGAGAATGTATGTCGTAGCGCATCATAGTTTTCCAAATTGTACGCCCCCGGAACCGGCGCGATAATCTCCCTTTCTAGAACAGCCATCATCTATCCCCCATTACGATGTGATTAGCTCCTTGCCCGCTTTATTCAAGTCAAGGCTTTCCAAAATCTCTGTCTTCAGTTCCGCTAAAACGTTACTTCCCCTCGACCTAGGCCGGCTTTCATCGACTGTCAGTTCCTTGGCGATTTCTCCCGGTTGTCCCCGAAGAATAACGATCCGGTCGCATAAATACGTTGCTTCGTCAATGTCATGTGTAACCAATACGATTGTCGTTTTGTGCTCTTTCCAAATATCAAGCAGCAAATCCTGCAATTGCATTTTTGTAAAAGCATCTAATGCACTGAATGGTTCATCCAACAACAGGATTTCCGGTGATGTGACAAGAGCACGGGCGATGGCAACACGCTGTGCCATTCCACCTGACAATTGCCTTGGATACAGATTTTCGCAATCTCTCAACCCGACACTTTCCAAGTATCGTTTTCCAAGGTTGATTTTTTCTTCCTTTTTACCTTTCAATCCAAAAATGACATTTTCCAACACAGTAATCCAAGGAAACAGGCGCGGTTCCTGGAAAATGAAACCTGTTGTATCATGAACATCTTTTGAGGTTTGGCCATTGATTGCTATTTCTCCTTCATACTCATTATCCAGCCCGGAAATCGCCCGTAATAAAGTGCTCTTTCCACAGCCGCTCGTACCCAGTATTCCGATAATCTCACCTGGCTTTGCAGATAGAGTGATATTCCGGACCGCTGTTTTTCCAGCGAATGTCCGACTGACATTTTTCAATTCCAAGCCCATCTTTTTCCCCTCCGAATTACGACTTCACAAGCCGATCCTGCCAATGCAATGTATGTTTTTCAATAACTTTGAGAATCCAGTCAGTCAATTTGCCAATGATAGCGAATAAGATGATACTGGCAATGATCGTCTCCGGTGATAGTGTGTTCTGGCCAAGGACAAGCAAATACCCCAAGCCCTGACTGGCACCCATCAATTCCGAAGCCACAACGAACATCCAGCCTAAACCCAAGCCGCTGCGCAGACCTACTAGGAAAGATGGCAAAGATGCAGGCAAAATCACTCTCGTCACTAACTGGAATGTACTTAATCCGTACATTTTTCCGACCTCGACTAATTTACGGTCAACACCTGCAATCCCGCTGACAATATTTAAGTAAACCGGGAAAAAGACTCCGACTGCGATCATCGTTACTTTGGAGGGTTCGCCGATGCCCATCCATAGAATGAATAAAGGTACCCAAGCCAATGATGGAATGGAACGGAATGCTTGGATCATCGGATCAAAAAGATATTCCGCTTTTTTATAAAAACCGACAAATGAACCTAAAACTACCGCAACAGCCGTTCCTAATATGAATCCCAAAAATACGCGGTAGGTTGTGATGCCGACGTGCCCCCATAAGGAACCGTCCTGCGCCATTTTTTGAATGGTCGCCAGTATCATGGACGGAGCCGGGAGTTGATACGATGGAAATACTCCCAGCCGGCTTAAAGCCTCCCACGTCACCACAAGAATGATTGGCAGTAAACTTCCAAGTATGACCGGCTGAAAATTCCTCTTCTTTATACGGACTTTTTTCTTATCTGCCGGCCTTTCAGCGACGAGTACGGATGCTAACTCCCCTTCATGCTTTGCCATTTCACTTCGCTCCTACCTGAGTTTATTTGCCTTCAATTTCTTTTTCTGCAAATGACGGATCAATTAATTTTGAAGTCAACTCTTCAAGATCGGCTCCTGAATCGATCACATCACTTTCTACTAAAATTTTACCTGCCTCAATTAACGCTTTACGTTGAACATCACCTGGCACAGGCTCTGTAAAATCATTGCGTTCGAGCTGAATACGTGCTACATCTTCCGGGATGCTCGCCTCTTCCGCCAACAGTTTTACTGCTTCTTCCGGGTTATCAAGCACCCATTGCCTTGCTTTCTCGTAGGCTTTGATAACACGCTGTACGTATTCAGGATGTTTTTCAGCAAAATCTTCCCGTACGTTTAAAAATCCATACGTATTAAAGTCGGGATTACGGTAAAATAATTCGGCACCTGTTTCGATTTCAAGGCGAGCCATATGAGGGTCAAGTCCAGCCCACGCATCTACTGATCCATTTGTCAGTGAAGTCGCTCCGTCTCCATGCTGCAGGTTCACAATCTCCACATCATCCACTGCTACACCTTCTTTATCTAAAGCACGAAGGAGAAAAATATAAGGGTCAGTTCCAAGAGTTGCTGCAACTTTTTTTCCTTTTAAATCTTTTACTGATTTAATGTTGGAATCCTTGCTTGTTACAAGCGCTGTCCATTCCGGCTTGTTGGCAATATACACGTTTTTGATCGGCGCTCCATTTGCCTTGGATATCAATGTAGCCGCTCCTGCAGCTGATCCGAAATCGACACTGTTGCTGTTTAAAAATTCGAGGGCTTTATTACTTCCCTGACTTAATGTCCACTCGATTGCAATACCATCATCTTTAAACTCATCTTCCAAGTAGCCAAATTTTTTCAAAACCAAACTTGTTGGCGAATAATAAGCATAATCCAATCTGATTTTTTCAGGTTTTTCTTCCGATTTGGCATTCGAAGAACAACCCGATATTAGTAAAAGAATCCCCAAAAGGCTGATGGCCAAAATTGATGTTAATTTTCTCATTGTCGTTTTCTCCCTCTCCTATGCTTTAAAGCTCACACGCATATGTGGAAATGGTTCCACGTAATCTTTGTGCTTCTTTATACGTACATCTGTTATAAACGACTGGAATCCCTGCTTTACTTGCTATTTCTGCAGCCTCAGGAGATATGACACCTTCCTGCAGCCAAAAAATTTTCGGTTTTGGGTTCACTTCCACTGTTTCTTTCGCGACGCCAATCGCTGCTTCTGGAGTTCTGAATACTTGAACTACGTCGATCGGATATGGAACGCTTTTTAAATCCGGATAAGCTTTTTCACCCAAGATTTCCGTTTCCCTCGGATTGACTGGGATCACTTTATAGCCAAGCCTTTGCATCTTACGGGCCAATCGATAGCTTGGCCTTGCTTCTTTTCCACTTAATCCAACAATAGCCAAAGTCTTTTGGCGGGTAATCTCCTGTCCATTTTCCAATACACGCTCGGTTGCAGAGTTCAGCGCCCAGCGAATTACACCTTCATCATTGATCAGGACAGACTTCCCTTCTCCTTCACCAATACCAGTTGCTTTGATTAAGGCTTGATCAAGATCATTCTGAATATCCCGCAGAGATTCAATTCCGACCGACAAACGGACGAGTGACTCGGTTACACCTGTTTCTTCCAGTTGTTCCTTGGTCAATTGCTGGTGTGTTGTGGAAGCCGGATGAATGATGAGAGATTTCGCATCGCCGACATTTGCTACATGTGACCATAACGAAACGTTGTTGATCAGATCTTTCCCAGCTTCTTTTCCACCCTTGATGCCAAAAACAATAATGGAGCCAAAGCCATTATTGAATATTTCTTTTGCTAGACCGTGTGAAGGGTGGCTCTCGAGTCCCGGGTAGGATACCCATTCCACTGCCGGGTGGTTTTCAAGGTTTTCCGCAAGCCTGGCGGCATTTTCATTATGGCGTTCTACACGTATATGCAAGGTTTCCAATCCCTGTATAAGCTGGAAAGCATTTTGCGGACTTAGTGCTGCACCGAAATCGCGAAGTAATTGAACTCTGACTTTCGTGATAAATGCCAATGTTCCAAAATCAATAGCATAACGAATTCCATTGTAACTTGCATCGGGCTCGGTGAATTCAGGGAATTTTTCTGTATTCCAGTTAAAGCGGCCTCCATCAACAATGACACCTCCGATGGATGTACCGTGTCCCCCGATCCACTTTGTTGCGGAATGTACAACGATATCAGCCCCAAGCTGAAGTGGTTTACACACATGCGGAGTGGCAAATGTATTGTCGATGATTAAAGGTACCCCTGACTCATGGGCAATCTCAGATACTGCTTCAACATCCAGCACCTGAAGGCCTGGGTTTCCAATAATTTCACCGTAAACAGCTTTCGTTTTATTGGTAATGGCTGTTTTAAAGTTTTCCGGGTCGGTTGGGTCGACAAACTTAACATTGATTCCATAGCGCGGAAGTGTCACAGCGAAAAGGTTATATGTACCTCCATAAAGGTTTGTTCCCGCTACAATCTCATCACCGGCGCTTGCCAAGCTTAGGATCGATAACGTAATAGCTGACATTCCGGATGAAGTGGCCACCGCCGCTACCCCATCTTCAAGCAATGCCATTCTTTTTTCAAATACATCCACCGTCGGGTTCCCGATACGTGAATAGATGTTTCCCGGCTCATCCAAAGCGAATAATCTTTCAGCATGCTCCGTATCATGAAAAACAAATGAAGTCGTTTGATAAATCGGAACTGCTCTTGATCCGGTAGTAGGATCCGGTGCCTGACCTCCATGTAATGCCAATGTTTCAAGATCATACGTTGTGTTTTTAATTTCTGTTGTCATTTTAAATCCCCCCGGTTTAGTCAATAAAAAAGCCCTCTTCATAAGAAGAGAGCCGTTTATAATCGTTTCGTTTTTCTCTTCTTATCTTCCAGGAGTTGCCTCCTGCTGGAATTGGCACCTTATTAAGTTGATCATTTCAACTTAATGGTTGCCGGGCATCATCGGGCCAGTCCCTCCGCCTCTCTTGATAAGAATCACCTTATTTAATTGTTTCAAATAAAAAACCTCTCATGAAAGATGAGAGGGTGTGTCTTTATCTTCCTCTTATCTTTCCGAGCAACATGCTCAGCTGGATTTAGCACCTTTTAAGTATCAACTTCAGGTTGCCGGGTGTCATCAGGCCAGATCCTTCCACCACTCTTGATAAGAAAGTATTTAATTAGTTTGCATTATTGCTAAGTAGAAGTCTAGCACGGTACTTTTTCGTTGTCAATTGTTTTTTCAAATGTTTTCCGATTCGTTAAGTTTGTTTAAAGAGTTGCTCCTGTATTTTTATTGCCATACAATGGGCTCCAACCAACATCTGCGAAAGTCAATTTTGTGCAGGAGAATCGTTTTTTTTCGGGTCGTCAGCGCCTCTCTTCACAATTTCATTTAATTCTCCTTTATCGCCTTTCGCATTTACGATTTCCAATATTTGGTTTAACCCCTCGCTGGTCTGGTCGTGATTATTTTTCAACGCTTTGCCTCCTCGTATTTTCATATGCTTAGCATTCCGCGTTGAACTTTAAAAATTCCCTATCAAATGCGCCTTGGCGTATTTACGCCCAGATTTTATCGAGCTCCGCTCGATAAATTTCCTTTAAAAATCTGTGGCATCCGCCGGAGGCTTTAACTTTATTCAGCCGGGGTTTGAACCCCACTGAATGGAATACCAATAGGCACTCATCTCACACTTACAGAAGAGGGAGACTTCTGCTGAATGAAGTTAAATTTCATTCAATAGCTCCAGACTTTTTAAAACATGGTCCAAGAAAGGAACAACCTCTCTCATGTTATCCTCGCTAATTTTCGTATTGAATTTCACCTTTATCCGATTTAAATAACTAGAAGCTTCTTCCCCATATTTGAAGCTCAGTGTTTGCGTCAGCTCAATATCGTTTTCCCAGACGGCGTACAGTGCCTCTCTAATTTGTTCGCATTGTACAGAGACATCGTGAACACGCTTGAAAAATTGCAGTTCAAGGGAACAGCCTGGGATTGCATCCGGAATTTCAAGAATTTCTCCAGCCAAATCTTCCAAGGAAGCGGCCAACACAACTTCCGCCATCACTTCTGGCAGTCCAATTAATGTGAATTTCATCGATAATTCCCTCGAGAGAACGGCGTGATTCGTACGATCTGCCCTGTCAACGATCGCAATCAAGCCATCGATATTATCCAGGTCATATATGCGGTTTTCAAATGCGACTTTTAAATTTTCAAAATGTGTTGGATCATACATATAAAGTATTCCTTCCAGATAGTTTCTTCACTTTAAGCGCCAAGAAAATTGAAACAGCCAGCAGGCCAATGGTAAAACCCACTACCCCGCTCCAACCATAGCGGGACCAAAATATACCGCCCACAGATCCTCCAACACTAGAGCCCATATAATAGGCAAATAAATAGAGTGAAGATGCCTGGGCTATATCATGCGTAGCATGGCGGCTGACCAATCCGCTTGCAACGGAATGGGCGCCGAAAAAACCGAACGTCAACACGATAATGCCGATGATTTTATAAAATAAAGGCACTGGAAGCGTCAATAAAACCCCCAATAACATGAGCAGCACACCCAAGGTGATTAACAACGGCCGACCAAATTTGTCTCCCAACATCCCGAACCAGGTAGAACTGAAAGTTCCAACCAAATAAACGATAAACATCCACCCAATGATTGTCATGCTCAAAAGATAAGGAGGCTCGGCAAGCTTAAAGCCAAGATAGTTATAAATAGTGACAAAAGCGCCCATTAAGAAAAAAGCGATTAAAAATAACAATACCAAGACTGGATTTCTCATATGGGAAATGAGTGTCCCAACAAGTTTTTTCAAATGTAAGTCCTGCGGATGAAAATGCTTAGAAGACGGAAGTGCCCATATAAAATAAATAGCGGCAAGCAAACTAACGACTCCCAAAAAGATCATTCCTGTTTGCCATGAAAATAAATCTGTAATGGTCCCCATAATGACCCTGCCAGAAAGTCCTCCAACCGTATTCCCGCTTATATACAGGCCCATCGCTGCACCGACACTATTCCCCTCTATTTCCTCACCCAAATAGGCCATTGCGATCGAAGGGATACCAGCAAAAGCAAATCCTTGGATCACCCTGAGTATCAGATGAAGCTCGAAGGTTGGCATGAAAGCAATCACCACAGTTAAAACAGATGTAATGATAAGGCAGACAGACATGATGTTTTTACGTCCCCAGGCTTCAGAAAGAGAGCCAAAAACAAGCAGACCAAATGCGAGAGAAAGCGTGGTCAAAGACAAGGACAAGCTTGCCATTGTCGGAGTGACATGATACTCCTTTGTAAAAATAGGCATGATTGGCTGCGTTATATATAGATTAGCAAATGTGATGAACGCTGCGGCAAATAAGGCAAGATTCGCTTTTTTAAAAGCTGGCGTACCCCGCTGGATGTATTCTTTCTTTTGATTATCTCTGTTCATGATCATCATCCGGTTCCTGTTGGTTTCATTTCAACATTTAGGTTTATTTCTATAATGGATGAATTATTTCCCTTTGTAAAACATTTATTCTTTGACCCGAGAAACGGTCATTCCATCCCCGATTGGAAGGAGCAGCGATTCTAATTGGGGATGATTGGCCACCATTTTATTAAACTTCTTCATAAATTCAGTATAGCGTTTTGGTGTTGCATCAGGATCTGCTACACTTCCTCCTGCAAGCATATTATCGGCAACTATCAAAGCCCCCGGATCGGCCAGCTTGATGCAATATTCTAGGTAATTATCATAATTTGCTTTGTCAGCGTCGATAAAGAAAAAATCAAACCGCTTCTGATCTGAAACCAATGTTTCAAGATTTTCCAAAGCAGGGCCCGCCATATAGGAAACCTGATTGCCAAAACCGGCTTTTGTCAGATTGCTGCCGGCCAACTCAGCGTATTCATCTTTCAATTCCAATGAAGTCAGCGTTCCTTCCTCGCCGAATCCTCTGGCCAGGCAAATCCCGCTGTAGCCTCCGAGAGCTCCGATTTCAAGGATATTTTTCGCCCCAGCTATCGATACAAGCATTGTCAGAAGCTTACCGGAAGAGGGAGATACCGATATCGAGGGCATTCCGTTTTCCTTTATGGACGAAATGACCTCTTCCAGAATTGGATCTGGATCATAAAAAACCGTATCGATGTATTGATTAATTTGCTTCATTGGATTCCATTCCCTTCTCTTTATTCGTAGTGCTGTCCTTCATTTCATTTTCCTGGATTTCAAACAGCTGAACAAATTCGTTGATGAGCATATCAATCGCCTTTAGTTCACCGACCAAAACTTGGCGAATAGATTCAAATTCCGGCTCATCCAACTGCTGCTTAATGGTAGAACGCTTCAACTGCATCATTTGTAAAAAGGCGACTGCTCTTCCCCGCCGGAAGGTTTTAGCTCCGCGGGAGCCTTTTCCGCGATGCCCCCGATGATACCCTTCTCTTAAACCTTTTTCATTTTCCATATTAAAACCTCCTTCGTATACGTTTGTATACATCGGTTAAAGTGTATACAAATGTATATGAATCGTCAAATAAAAAACACATCACAATTGGTGATGTGCTTTAACGATGCTTTACAAGCTAACCTTTGCCTCAGCAATAATTCTTTTTACGATTTCAACAACCTTGTCTATATCCTCATTAGCTATTTCCCTGTGCGTAACAAATCTGATTCTATATCGACCAACAGAATTTGCCAAAACCCCGCGTTCTTTCAGTTTTTCAATAAAATGATCTGAATCCATTTCAAGCCCTTCAATGGAAAACATAATCATATTCGTTTCTACACCTTCTGCGTCAATATCAATTCCTTCTATATCGGCCAATCCTTCGGCAAGTTTTTTTGCATGGACATGGTCTTCCTCCAAGCGGGCAACCATTTCTTCCAATGCAACAATGCCGGCCGCTCCAGCAATTCCCGACTGGCGCATGCCGCCACCCAACATCTTTCTCCACTTTCTTGCTCTTTCAATAAAGCTTTTTGGGCCCGCCAAAATGGAGCCCATGGGGGCACTTAAGCCTTTGGATAAACAGAATTGAACGGTATTTACATATTTTGTTATTTCCTTGGGATCGACACCTAGACCAACTGCTGCGTTAAATAAACGGGCTCCGTCCAAATGGATTGGAATTTGATGCTGTCTTGAAATCTTGTAAACTTCCTCCATATAGCATAATGGAAGAATGCGTCCACCCGAATCTCCATGAGTATTTTCCAGACAGACTAAAGCAGTTTTTGGACAGTGAATATCATCCTCCCGAATAGCCGAAACAATATCAGAAAGCGGCATCTGTCCATTTACCCCTTTGATTGTTCTGGGCTGAACGCCAGCGATTGTGGAGAGACCTGCCACCTCATACTCGACAATATGAGAGTTTTCCTCCAAAATCACTTCATCCCCGCGTTGTGTATGGGCTAGCACTGCCACTTGATTGCCTTGGGTTCCGCTCGTTACAAACAACGCTGCCTCTTTCCCCACTCTCTCAGCGGCAAGCGCCTCCAAACGATTGATTGTTGGGTCTTCCCCGTATACATCATCTCCAACGGCTGCATCACGGATGGCATCTCTCATTTTCTCCGTCGGCGTTGTCACTGTATCACTTCTCAAATCTATTGGCATTTGCATGACTCCCTTCATATAAGCTCCTAATTAAATAGTAACAAAAACTAAAGATGATCACATGCCGTTTTTTGAAGGTTTTTACATAACTGTCGGCGAAATGACTATATAGCCTTGAAAGGAGAGAAGTATATTGGCAAAAAATGCATTGGATACCCTGAAAGAAAATACTACGTTGCCCGTTATCATGGCCCCGATGTTTTTAGTATCCAGCCCGCAATTGGTGATTAATGGCTGCAAATCAGGAATCATCGGCTCTTTTCCATTATTGAATGCCCGTACAGCGAACACTCTTGATCAATGGATGGAGAAGATCAAGTGGGAATTACAAGGGGGGAAATTCGCTCCATGGGCGGTGAATTTCATCGTACATTCTACAAACAATCGGTATAAGGAAGACTTGGCACTCATCGCGAAGCACCAGCCACCGATTGTCATTACTTCACTGGGAGATCCCAGTCCAGTCGTGCAGATTGTGCATGAATACGGAGGCCTAGTCTTTTCTGACGTTATTTCCATTTTTCATGCAAAAAAAGCAGCAGAAAAAGGTGTGGACGGACTTGTTCTTGTTTGCAGTGGAGCGGGTGGCCATGCAGGAACTATTAACCCTTTCGCCTTTATGGGAGCGGTGAAGGAATTTTGGAATGGAATCACCATTTTGTCAGGGGCGATTTCCAACGGCAGAGATATCCTGGCAGCACAGGCCATGGGAGCTGACTTTGCGTACATGGGCACCAGATTTATTACAGCAGAGGAAAGCTTTGCTTCTGCAGACTATAAAGAGATGATCATCGACTCCACGTTAGATGACCTGATCTATACAGATGCCTTCAGTGGAGTAAAGGCTAACTATTTGAAGCCGAGCATTAGAAAAACTGGACTGGATCCTGACCAACTGGAAAGCAAGGAAAAAGCAGACTTCTCAAAAATGAACTCAACTGGTTCAAAGGCCTGGAAAGATATATGGTCCGCAGGACAAGGCGTCAGCACGATCCATAACGTGAAGCCAGTAATGGAAATTGTGAGGGAACTGAAGGACTCATACGAACAGTCGAAGAATGAATTATACCATGGTAAAGTTCTTAGCTGGGAAACGAACGAAGTTAGTGAATGATTGTTCATTCATGTTTTTGAACATGAGCCACTTGGAAAAGGCAAGTCCCCCCCAGGTGGCTTTTTATTTATTTATAATGGGGAAAAAGAACCGGGACCTCCTTTACGTAGCTCAACATTTTCTGTTAAATAGCAAAGTGTTCATTAGTGAATCTACAATATAACGGTTTCTTTTAGTATTATTGGTTACCGTTTTTTAATGTTCATCCTTATTGCGGGCACTTATTCACTCGATTAGTTACCGGTTTTCGTGATTCTCCAGTATTAGGGGCATCTTTCGATGCTATTGATTCCACTTTTTGCGATTCATTCTCATAACAGGCACTTTACACTTGATTGGTTACCGTCTTACCCGCTTCCCCGATAAAACAGGTACCTTTCAATCTATTTTTTCAGCTCTGCAAATTGTTCAATTGAAAACCGTCCTTTTAAGCTTCACCTCTATAGTCATTAGCGAGATTTCTGCGAATTTATTTAATCAAGATTCGCTCCCCTCACATGTTCAGTTGCATTTCCTTTTTTCACATGCTATTATGCAAGTAATCACTTGCATCGAAAAGGAGTTGAAACTGTTGTCGTCACTCTCGACATCAGAGCGCATTCTGGATGCGGCTATACAGTTGGTCAGCGAAAAAGGGTATGCCGCAGCGACGACTCGTTCTATCGCTGAGCTGGCTGGGGTTAATGAGGTAACTGTTTTCCGCCATTTCGGAAATAAAAGAGGGATATTAAAAGCAATCATTGATAGATTTTCATATGGTCCCGTTTTCCAGAAAACGATTCAATTTGATATCACTTATGATCTAGAGACTGATTTGCTCCATTTTTCCAAGAAGTACTTTCAAACCATGCTTCCTGTCAAAGACTTGGTTCTGATCGCTTTCAAGGAAGCCGGGACATTTCCTGAGATTGATGAGGAGATTGCAAATGTGCCCCGCTTTTTAAAAGAGCAACTGGCAGGGTATTTCCAGGAAATGAAAAAAAGAGGGAGATTACTAGATATAAATGAAGAAGCAGCCTCCCTGTCATTCATTGCCCTTAATTTAGGGCATTTCATCTCTTACATCCGAATAGGATCAAAAGTTACTGAACTCGATATCCAGCAGCAGCTAAAAATTAGCGTATCCATTTTTTCTAGGGGTCTGACCCCCTAGAAAAAAATTCACATTGATTGCAAGCAAGTACTTACATTCAAAAAAGGAGGAACTTCTTATGAAAGGACTCAAAGCGCTTCTTACGTTAAGGGGAACGTATATTGGAATTATTGCAGCCGTCATGTTTCAGTTGATCTTTTTTTCTGTCTGGCTGACTGCATATAAGGGCGTTCAAGATCGAATGGACAACATGTCCATCGGAATTGTAAATGAGGATCAAAGCGGGAAAATGAATATTGCGGAGGAGCTTGAACAGCAACTCCCCTTCCAGGTAACGCAATATGATTCTTTTGAAAAAGCTTCAGATAAAATGAACAACCGAGAAATTGAAATGGTCATCCAGATACCATCTGATTTTACAACAACCTTACAATCAGGAGACCGCCCTTCCATCAATTACTGGATTAATCAAGCAAACGCCACTTTTAGTAAAACAATGATGGAGCAAGTTGCTAATCAAGTGAACAACGAGGTGAATGAAAAGGTATTCTCCTTTCAGACAACAGCAGGAGCAACGATATTTGAGCAGAAGCTGCAACAACTACCCTTGGAACAGCCGATTGCGCAAGCGCTTGGAGAGGAAGTGCAAACTGCGTTAAAGTCCCTCCACCCCGAACCGGTGGAAGGGATTATCAAGAAAACGAACGCTGTCAGTGAATTTTCAGCAAACCTTGTTCCTCTGATGGTGATTATTTCTTCGTTTGTCGGTGCTATGGTCATGATTATGCAAGTGAATGAAGCCGCCGAAACGATTCAATCGGCCTATTCAAAATGGAGTTTATTCCTCGGTAGACAATTGATTAATGCAGGCATGGCATTCCTATTGCCATTTTTGACCATCGGTCTAATGAAACTGTTTGATATCACAAGTCATGAGCCGATGTGGATGATCTACCTGTTCCAAGGAAGTTTATTTTTGGCATTCCTGATGTTCGCACAAGTTTTTGTGCTCCTTTTCGGGAATTACGGTATGGTATTTAACATTTTGGCGCTATCCCTTCAACTCGTTACTTCCGGCGTTTTGGTTTCAAGGGAACTATTGGGAAACGGGTATCATAAATTGGCGTCTTTCCTGCCGGCAACATATGGCGCGGATGGGTATTACTCCATCGTTTTTGGTGGAAATAGCGGTATGCTTACCCATGATATCGCGTACCTTTGGCTGGTAACAGGTGTCACTTTCATCTTAGGGATCGTAGCTGTTTCTGTAAGAAGGGATAAAATGAAAGTAAAGTCCCCACAGAATACAGCTTCGATGGGAATTTGATAGATTTCAAACTAAAAGGATTTCCAGTCACTTTTCTGGAAATCCTTCATTTATGTCGATTAACTGATTTAAGAGTTTTATATCCCGCAAAAAAGCATAAAGCGCAAGCTGACCAATACTAATTCCATCATCAATATTTCACACCCATTTAACAATGTGATGTTAATGGAAACATAAAGTTACCCTTCAGCAACGCCTTTCGTTAAGATGAATAAAGCTTCATTACTTAGCATAATGGTTGCTGTCATGCAATTGTAAAATCAGGCGTGAAATAAAATACTTTTCGCTGTTTCCTTCACAATGCTTGCTAGAGCTTCAACATTTTTGCTGGATTTAACGAAATGATATCGACAGTTCAAAATCAAGAATGATTGTTGCGGCAAATCCGTTTTCAATTATAAGCACCTTTATTTGCATTACACAACTTTTTTTCTAAATAGACTTTCTGTAATTACTTTTGAAACGAAGAAAGTTAATGAACCAGCGACGCTGAGAATAATAAAAACCAAGATGTCGCTCATATCCCTTGCAGTTAAAGAACGGTCCACAGTTAAATAAAGTAAGGCACTAACGAATATACCATATACTAACCCAAGAATTAAAAGCGAGAACAATCGCCGATTATTTGTATTTAAAAATGTTATTTTCAACACAAGTTCTCCAATAACCACCCCTACAGAACCCAATAATACAATAAACGGAAAATAAAAAACTAAATAAAGATTAAAGTGCTCATTAAAACTGTAATCATTGACCTGAGAACCTATGAAAATGGCTAGCACATTTAACAAAAAGAAAAAAAATAAGGTAAGAATATAAGTTATTAAGAAAGCAAATAAGGCAAGAATGCTAGATATTAAAAATCTCATCTGAGTTTAAACCCCCTTCACAAAGAAACTTTCCATTTCACAGGGTCATAATTAGGTAATAAATTGTAAAAACCATAGTTACGAGCTTAGTATACAGGCCGCATCAATTTTATGACAGAAATCCCAAATGTTAAAAATACTCATAAGAAAAATAAAAATTTCGAACCCCTGAATAATAAAACCTTAAAGATTCATCTCTCCTTACTCAAAAATTCTACACGATTTATCATAAATTTTTATATGATTTAAAAAATCCCTACTTAAGTTGTTTGTTCTTGGATTTTTTTTACATTACAACCAAAGAAATTTTATTTATTTTAGTCCGCTTCCCCTACTAATTTCATTAATATGGAATTTCACACCTAAAAAACCGCCTTTATTTATATGCACTTTAGAAAACTGAAGTCTCCGCAAAAACAAGTTCGATGAACATTTAAAAGGATTTCCAGTCACTTTTTCTGGAAATCCTTCATTTATGTTTTCTATTGTAATAATTTTAATTTTTTTAAAAAATATATTGAAAAACATTTTAAAGCACATTATCTTACCTAAGAAAGGAGAATTAAAATATGAAACTAAAAATCGAAGAATTACCTGAATCAAGAATTGCTTATTTCCGCAGGGTCGGAGAGTATGGTGGAAAGCAAAACAAAGAACTAATGAAATCTTTTAAAAAGTGGGCGGAGTTGAATGGTGTACTTGATCATTCTGCCATTTTAGGTATACCATGGGATAATCCGGAAATCATCCCTAAAGAAGAATGTCGTTATGATATTTGTGCTGTGATAAATAAAGATGCTCATATCGCAGAACCAGCTCGAGTTGGTAAATTTTCTGGTGGGAAATACGCTGTTTTCTTACTTGACCATACAGAGGATGCAGTCAGTGAATTTTGGCACAATATTTTTACAGAAATAGAAAAAAATAATCTATCAATAAGAGAACAACCCATTATAGAAAGATATACTCCACAAATGATTGAGCAACATTTGTGCGAAATATTAGTTCCTATACAGTAACGAAATAGAGTCACTCTCCCCTATTCAAAAGATGAACAACATACCTTTTATGCAATTGATGCAGTCAAACTACCTGAATGGGGTCTGACCCCAAGATTGGGGCTGTCCAAAAAGTCAGGCAAGAACCTGGCTTTCTGGACAGCCCCATTCAATGGAATTACATGCCCCTATTTTCCGTCATCGAACCGATTCCCTCATTAAATAGCGTTTCTTTATTTGGGTAGAAGAAAGCTCCAATATCACAGCGACAAAAAGGATCACATATGTGATAAATCCGACTTCCCGAAGATCAAAATAAAAGCCTGAGGCCATGAACAACTCAAACCCGATTCCACCTGCGCCCGCTGCAGCACCCATCGCAACGGCAACTGTGAAGTTTGTCTCAAATCGAAGAAATGTCCAAGATATAAGAGAAGTTGATGTGGATGGTAAAACAGCATTTGTAATGACATGCCACCAATTTGCTCCACTCGCCCGCATTGCTTCTATAACCCCGTCATCGAGATCCTCAAACGCCTCCGAATATGCCTTAACTAGAAAAGCAACCGTATGAAGCAGCATCCCCAAAACAGCGGCTTCTGCGCCAAGTCCTGCTGCTATCGCAAAGATAAGCACCCATAATACAGTGGGAACCGCTCGGATAAAAGCCATCACAATAATGATCGCATTCGCAACTGGCTTGGGTGAGAGATTTTTAGCTGCAAAAAAAGCAATGATCAAGGATAATATGGCGCCTATAATCGTAGCTAAAACAGCCAGGCCGATTGTCAAAGAAATTTGATGTAGAGCTTCTACGAAAGAAAAGTTATTGAGGGAAGGTTGTAAAAAGATAACCTTTAAATTATCCAATGTGGCGATAGTTGCTTCTACGAAATGAATGTCTTTATAGTCGAGTGTCAAAAACCCATAAATGGTTAAAATTGTTAGGACAATAAACGTTCCTGTCATGACAACCTTTGGTTTAGTCCATTTCGTAATTTTTATTTTTCCTGTACTGGTTGTCATTGTGCCAAAAGCCGGGTTGCTTTTTGCTGTAATCATTATAGAATAACCCTCCTAACATAGTTGGAAATCAGTTCAATCATTATAACCACAGCAATGATACTGAGCGTGATAAGACTGACCACGCTATAATTCATGTTCTTATAATATAAATCAAAGGCAAAACCGATCCCTGTCCCGGTTAAAATTCCAATCAATGTAGAACTTCGAATATTCGTTTCAATCATAAACAAAATCCAGCTAATGATCTGCGGGGAACATTCCGGAATAACTGCCTTTCCAACTACTTGAAAATAAGTAGCACCTGTTGCCTGCAGAGCCTCAACAGAACTTTTACTCGTCTCATCAATTGTCTCTGTAAATGCCCGGACTAAAAAACCTAATGTTGACAAAAACAAGGCAAAATAACCAGTCAGGGCATTTTGACCAAAGGACAGCAATAAAATAAGTGCCCATGCAACAATCGGGATATTCCTAAATACAGAGGCTATAAACCGGCTTAACGTACTGAAAAAATCGTTAACCTTTGTTGTCTGTGACCCTAATAATGCCAGTAATAATGCAAGGACACTGGCTGTAGTCGTAGCTGCAATGGACAAGAATATCGTTTCCATTAATTTATCCATGATGGAAGGCATCTTTTCCAACGCTTCATTCGTGATAAGCAGGTTCGATCCCATCCATTTAAAAGCCTCGGGTACAGATAAGAGGCTATGCATAAAATCGAAGTCAGTCAGATTGGATGATAGGAGTGTAATACCAATAATCACGAGAGCAAATATAGTAAGTTGCTGTTTCTTCTTCCTAAACACATCGATATTCATTGGTTCCTCCCTCACTCCATGATTAGATTGCCAGCCTCAGAACCGTAAATGCGATGAATGACGTTTGATGTCAGACCATCCGGGCTCCCATTATAAACCACCTGTCCACTGTTTAATCCGATGATTCGGTCTGAGTAGCGTTTCGCCACATCCACTTGATGCAAATTCACAATACAAGTAATGTTCATTTCCTTGGATATCCTTTGTAAATAGTCCATAATGACTTTGGAAGCATTCGGATCCAACGATGCAATTGGTTCATCACAAAGCAGTATTTGCGGGTGTTGTATAAGGGCACGGGCAATACCTACACGCTGCTTCTGCCCACCGCTTAACTGATCGCATCTTTTATATGCATGCTCCTTCATACCGAGCTTCTCCAATAATGAAAATGCATCCGCCTTTTCTTCTTCGGTAAACCTGCTCAACACACCTTGAAGAGTTGTTTTATAACCTAATCTGCCGTGTAATACATTTTCAATGACAGTTAACCGTGATACTAGGTTATAATGCTGAAAAATCATACCGATTTGAGTTCGATGCTTACGTAAACCCCTTTTGTTCAAAGACATGACATCAACATCTTGAAAAACAATTTTGCCATTTGATATATTCACCATGCGGTTTATACAGCGGAGCAATGTCGATTTACCGGCACCAGATGGCCCTATGATGGAAATGAATTCCCCGCGTTCCACCTCAAAGCTGACCCCTGACAATACTCGTTTATCTTTTTCATATTGTTTAGAGATATCTTTCACTGCTAACAAAGACATTAAAAAAACTCCTCAATTTGGATTTTGACTCAAACAAAAGAGCGTATAAACATTGGAGAAATACGCCCCTTTGCATCAATGTGTTTGTTATTTTGACAGTTCACGAATTGGATCAAACCATGCATCATCCGTAATGACAAATTTTTCTTTATCCGTTTTCTTGAAAAGACCGGCTTGTTCCGATTCTTCTGGAACAAAGATCTTTTCATTGTTTGCTACTTCGTCAGAAGTGAAGCCCTCTTGTATTTTCTCAAGATCTTCTTTACTTAAGCTCGACAGATTCGCTACAAAAGGTGCATTTAATACAGGCGTTACACTAATTAACGTGAATTCTTCACCTGGCAGTGTATTAAACGGCTCCTCTGCGTCTTCTTTCACCCGATAAACAGCACCTGTACGATTTTCATCTCCATCAGCGATTTCAATATAATTTCCAACACACGTATCACAAAACGCTGCAACATCAGCTCGTTTGCTTAGTAGGTTTACAGCCGATCCTTGGTGTGAATCACCATACATCACTTCTTTGAAAAACTTTCCGCCTTCCATTAAATCTTCAGGTGTCAGGTCTTTCCATTGATCTTGTTGGGAGAAATGCGCAACGATGTCTGTTGACGGTACTTTAAATCCTGAAGTCGAGCTGTTTGATACGAAAGAGAATTTGGAATCAACGATGTTATCGATAGAGAACTCACCACTCGTTTTATATTTTTCAGCATCTGCCGCCCTGACAGCCAGCCAGCTATAATAAACCGCGTCATCTAATGTTCCTGATGCACCACTTGGTACAACAACAGGCTCAACATCCTTACTCTTGTTTTTTGCTTCGATATATCCTTGTGCACCCATAAATGCTAATTCTGCATTGCCATTGGCGATAGCTTCAATTGCCACTGCATAATCCGTTGTCAGTTTATGCTCTACCTTTCTTCCAGTCGCCTCTTCTATTATTTTACCAATCTCGTCCCTGGCACCTTTTAAATCATTGCCGGATTCATTTGGATACCATACCATTGTAATGTCTTTTGAACTAGCTGACTTCTCACTTGAACAAGCTCCAAGAATCGCAGAAAGAAAAATTAACAATACGATTGATAAAATTGACTTTTTCATGATTCGCTCCTTTAGCTGAATAGTTCTATTTTTCCGTCAGAGATGACAACCAGCTTCCTGCTACCTTTATTCCCCCCAATCCAGATTGAAGAAATTCCACTTACCATTAATTCAAACATATTTATTGAGGGAATTCGGGCAATTTACATACTCTTTATTAATCTTTTACAATACCTAGATATTCGCCATGAATGTCTGAATGGCTGTTGTAGGAGAGTCGATATCTCCAATCTGAATCGGTGTGCCAAAGTCACCATGATAGTCACTTCCTCCGGTCAGGAATAAACCAAATTCAGCGGCATAGGACTCTACTTTTACAATATCTTGAGCTGTATGATCATAGTGGTTGCGTTCAATACCATCCAGCCCGTTTTGTACAAGCTCAGGAATCATGTCGAATGAATCTAGCTGGCCCGGATGGGCTAAGACAGCAAAACCCTCATCTGCTTTAATTGCTTTTACAGCATCATTGGCGTCTACATACTCAATGTCGCGGGCGCAGATCCCATCCCCTTTGAAGAACTTTTTATACATTTTCTTATAGTCCTCAGTAGAAAAATGAGCATCAGTCAAACAAGCCATGATATGCTGTTTGTAAATGGTTCCGCCTTGAGCCGCCCGCTTTTGGATATCTTCAAGAACCACTTGATAGCCGTTCTGCTGAAGCTGTTCCACCTGCCACAAAGAGTTTTCATGTCTTCTTTGAAGTAAAGGGCTGCATAGTCTTTGGATATGCTCCGCCTTTTTATCAAAGGCATAGCCCAATATATGAACCTTTCTATTCCTCTTAAAATCATAGGCTGAGATTTCAATAGCAGGAATCACTGTAATCCCCCTGCTTGCTCCTGCCTCCTGGGCATGCTCAATGCCCTGAACGGTGTCATGGTCGACAAGACTGATATGTGTAATCCCTTTTTGTTCAGCCATCTCCATGATTTCCTCCACTGTATTTGAGCCATCAGAGTAATTGGAATGCACATGCAAATCAGCTTTCATGCTCCTACTCCTTCCAAGCACTTCCCTTTTTGAAAGTCGAATACTTTATCACATAACCCTTCCATGAATTCCAGGTCGTGGAAAATGCCAATGAGTGTCGTTCCTTCATCTTTCAACTTTTCAATAGCCCTGCGAACCTTTAACTTTGAAGCATCATCCAAGCTTGCTGTAGGCTCATCAAGCAGCAATAACCGAGGCTTTTTCACAATGGCACTGGCAATATTTAGTCTGAGTTTTTCACCGCCTGAAAAAGTAGCGGGATAGTTATCCCACAAACCCGGATCTAAATCGAAATGAGTCAGGGCTTCTTCAGCAATTACTTTTGCTTCCTCTTGGGTCTTCCCCATTTCTAGTACGGATTGTTCGACTATTTCACGGGCAGTCGTTCTTGGCATGACACTTAAAAACTGTGAAACATAGCCGATTTCATATTGCCGTAAATAAATCATGTCTCTTTCCGATGCTTTCATTAAATCTATTTTTCCGAAACGCTCAGAGTTGTAAATAATCTCACCGCGCTCAGGTAAATATGTGCGATAAATCAGTTTCAAAATGGTAGATTTTCCGCTGCCGCTTTTACCAATTATTCCAATGAACTTCCCTGCATCCAATGAAAAGCTAATGTCATTCACTGCATGGATTCTTTTTCCAAGATGATGAATCATGAATGATTTATAGATAGATTTGACTTCTAGTAATCGGGACATTTATTCTTTCCTCCCGTTATGTTTTTTTATGAACTGTTCAATATCCAAGTGGAAATCATCCAAATGTTCTTTTATTTTTTCGTAAGGCCAGTCCCACCATTGGATAGCTTGGAGTCCCTCAATAACCTCAGGGGGAAACCTGTATTTAATCACTTTTGCCGGAACTCCTACAGCAATAGCATAAGGAGGGATGTCTTTTGTAACAATAGCTCCGCTGCCTATAATCGCTCCATTCCCTATCGTCACGTCCGGCTGGATAATGGCTCCATGTCCGATCCATGTATCATGACCTATGAAAGCTTTGCGACTTACCCGATGCTCAAAAAAATCATGATCATCCTGCTCGCTGAACCCAAACATTTTCTTGCGATAGGTGAAGTGGTGGAGTGACGGCCTTTCATAAGGATGATCAGTAGGGCCTATTCGTACCATTGCTGCGATATTGGAAAATTTCCCAATTACGGCATTTTGAATGAAGCAGAACTGACCAGTATAGGAATAATCACCAAAAATGACATTTTCAAAGAAGTTATACGTACCCACTTCATTGTATTTCCCAAACTCTACGTTTTTCAGCATCACATGGTCATGGATAAATGGCTCGTTTCCCAGCTGTACTTCTTTTGTATTCATCGATAATTCGTCCTTGTCATCAGTTTCCCATCTACGAGTGTAGCTGTAACCATAGGGAATCCATCATCCATTCTCTCAATAATGATGATATCTGCCTTCTTTCCTTCCTTGATGGAGCCGATTTGATCGTCCATCCGTACTGCTTTGGCCGGATTTAATGTGACAAGTTGAAACATCTCATGCAAATCTTGCCCTTTCTTCTCCCCGAGCAGAAAAATGGAGTGTAGAAGCGCTGGCGGATAATAATCACTGCACAAAATATCAATGGCACTTTCACGAATGGCTTCTGTTGCACATAGGTTGCCGGAATGTGAGCCCCCAAGCATGACATTCGGAGCGCCGGCAATTGTCCATAGACCCATTTCTTTCGCCTTTTTTGCCACTTCAAGTGTCGTTGGAAATTCACTGATAGTGGTACCGTAGCTCTTGACGAGGGACAGCTTCTCCAATTCATCATCGTCATGTGAGGCGACCGCTATATTTTTTTCCAAAGCCAATTGGCTTATTTCTTTAATTTGATCAAGTGTTAATTTGTCCTTCTTCATGCCGTTTGTGATGATTTCATCTATTTCATCATCTGTAATATCGTTATAGCCCTTTAATGTTTCACGATAGATTTCCAGATTCCGATATTGTCCCTGTCCAGGCGTATGGTCCATGAAGGATATCAGATGCACTTTTTCATCCTCTATATTCTGTACGAATGCATCCACCTGTTCAATGTTGTCAATTTCAAATCTCGCATGCATCCGATTTCGGATCAAATGCTCGCTTGTATGAGTTTCATTGATTGCATGAATGAGTCGGTTCACATTTTTCGGGTTCCGGATTGGTTTATGGCTGAAACCATCATCTTTATAGATTGAAAGAGAATGGAACATGGTAGTGATACCGTGACTGATCAAAATACGCTCTGCTTCCCGAATTCCCATATTGAAGTCCATCAATGTCGTTGGGCGAGGTGAAACAATTCCTTCTATATAATCCGAATGGATATCGACGAATCCTGGTGAGATGTAACCGCCGTTTGCATCTATTATTTGATAGCCTTTGTATGTTGCAGCCTCCTGTTCTGGTATAATCGCGACAATGCTGTCATGCTCAATCACGACTGCATGATTGTCGACAATCTGGTCCTCTAAAACAATTCGGCCATTCGTCAGTAAATACACAATATCCCTCCAATCAAATGTGCCTTGGCATATTTGCGCCCAGATTTTATAGAGCTTCGCTCGATAAATTTCCTCTGAAAAACTGAGGCATCCGCCGGAGGCTTTAACTTTATTCAGCCAGGGTTTGAACCCCCACTGAATGGAATACCAATAGGCATTCATCTCACCACTTACAGTAGTGGGAGGCTTCTGCTGCTTGAAGTTAAATCAGCGAATATACAAGTTGCTGCGTGTATGCGTGCTGAGGATTTTCTAAAATTTGATCGGTTAATCCGTGCTCGATAACCTTGCCATCCAGCATAACCATTGTCCGATCGGCCAACATACGAATGACTGCCAAATCATGCGAGACAACAATCATGCTGATTCCCAGCTCCTGCCGGATTGTTTTGATCAAATCCAATACACTCGCCTGTACAGATAAATCCAAGCCTGTCGTGACTTCATCCAATAATAGAATCGGCGGCTGATTCGATAAGGCCTTAGCAATTTGAACCCGTTGCTGCATCCCACCTGAAAACTTCTTTGGCTCATCCTTGATCCGGGTAATCGGTATATGAACGTGCTTTAGCAGTTCCTTACTCCGGTTCTCCATATGCTCCACATTACGGTTGCCTGCAGCAATCATTTTTTCTGCGATGTTGCCAATGGATGAAAAATCCATTTTCAATCCAAGTACCGGGTTTTGATACACCATTCCAAGAATGGTATTCCTTATATAACGCAGTTGTTGAGGCGACTCTTCAAAGACATTTGTTTTTCCATAATTGTATGAGCTGATATATGCCTTTCCTGAAGTCACGTCATTATCGAAATACAGACACTTCATCATGGTGGACTTCCCGCTCCCGCTTTCACCGACGACTCCTAAAATTTCACCGGGATACAATTCGAACGACACATCATTACAGGCATAAACAGTACCGCATTTAAGACAACGATTTTTGTCCAAGGAAAGTCCGTTTCCATTACTGCAATGGTCGCAGCCTGGACCATATTGCTTTCTCAAATTCACCACTTTTAAAACAGGTTTATTTTGCATGTTCAATCGCCACCTCTGCTTTCAGTGCTTTTTCGTTCAATGTGGCGAGGCAATAGCTCGTATCATTACATTGGTAATAGGTCTCGTCCGTTTCAGGATTCACCAATTCATCCAAGAACACATCCGTCGAATGACATAAGTGGCAATGCTTACCTTCGAATGATTCCACTTCCATCGCATAATCCTCGAATGCCAATGAAGTTACCTTCGTATATGGAGGTACAGCGTAGATTTTTTTCTCTCGTCCAGCTCCCAGCAGGATCAAAGACTCCGAATGATCCATCTTTGTGTTATCGAAGCGGGGTATAGGGCTCGGAGCCATCACATACCGATCATGCACCAGCACCGGATGATCGGCATTCGTTGCTGTCTTTCCATATTTCATGATCTGCTCAAACAGCATAAGCCAGGCACCGCTGTATTCATTCTCAGCATGTAATTGTTTCGTTTTCCATTCACTTGGCTCAACCCAACGCAGTGGTTCAGGTATAGGGACTTGTAGAACAAGCACCTGATTCTCTGTCAAAGGTACTTCAGGTATTCTGTGCCTCGATTGTATGATTGTCGCGTCTCCTGTTTCCGTCGTCGTTTCAACACCCGTTGTCCGATTGACAAGCTTTTTTATATTTACAGCATTGACTGATTCATCAGCCCCTTGGTCAATGACTTTTAATACATCTTCCTTTCCGATGATGGAGAGGGTGATTTGCAATCCGCCTGTTCCCCATCCGCGCGCAATCGGCATTTCCCTTGAGGCAAATGGAACCTGATAGCCTGGAATGGCGACTGCTTTCAAGATCGCCCTTCGAATCTCTTTTTTCGACCCTTCGTCCAGCAAGGCAAAGTGGGGTTTATTTTTCATGTTTTTCAGCCCCCTGTTTGATTTTCCTCACGCTGTCCAGTTTCGACTGGAACGTAACATAGTGAGGCAGCTTTAAATGCGAGATGAATCCACTTGATTCAACTGAATCAATATGCAGAAGGATGAATTCCTCATCATGCGTCGGGTAGTCTTTCTGCCCATGCTCCAACGCTTGATCCAGAATGCTCATCGCAATGGCCTTTGTTTCGTTTTGCCCATAGCAAATCCCATAGCCAATCTCAAATTCAATCTCTTCTTCATTTTTTTCGTTCTTGATGGTAATCGGAATAAATGATTCAACTTCCGTTACTTTTATTTCGCCTATATAATAATCATTTTCCTCATCATCTGTTTGGTCGGCTGGATCGCTGATGGTCAATGGAAGCATTCCAACGCGCAGTTCTCCGACTGTCGGATGCACTGCTCCATACCCTCTTATCGCCGCGTATCCAAGAGAAGTGACAGCCCCTGTCTGACCTCTGGTTAAAATTTGCAACCTCTCACTGCGCGTTGTCGGAAACTGGATGCTACGCTTCGTTACATCAAGCGGCTCTGTATCATCTTCTTCATAGATAGGGAACAAATTCTGTTTACGTAAATAATCTACAACCTTGGGCAAATCTGCTTGAACGGAAGGATCTGCTATCTGTTCATTTTCTTTCGCGTATTGGTCGAGCCATTCTAGTACCGTATCCTTCGTCTCCGAAAGCAGATCGTAGTCCATTAACCGATGTGTATAATCATATGTGGCTCCTAGAATCTGCCCACCCGGAATATCCTTGAAACTGGCGGAAATCCTTCTTTCAACAAACATTTTGTTAGTCTCAATCACCCGGGTATAATAATTTCTTGGCAAGGTGGAACGATGAGCACGCAACAGGAAGACAGCCTCTTCCATGTTTCCTTCAGACTGCTTGATTGCCAAAGCTGCCAACAGCTCTGAATACAGGCTGCTCTCGGACATGACCTGGTCAACCATTCCTCGCATGCCTGCTATGATTGCTTTGACCTCAAGTACTTCTTCTGATTGAATCCGTTCAAAGGTCAACCGTCTAATAGATTCTTCAATTGCTTCCGTCCCGCCTTTTACTGCTACATAAGCCATTCTTCACACCCCACACATCTTAATGACCGTTGTTCTAGGTATGCACACAACATTAGAGAGTTCATCTATGAGGATCATATCAACACCCAATGGATACTCTTTGTTCGCTTTCCGTCTTTCCTCGATCCAATCTTTGGAGTTGGCAATCGAAAGTTCCGCAGTTGTTTTAATCCCTGGTCCTTCCAGAGTCAATTCTTTTTCATTGCTGAACTCTGTCTCTAAAATAATCGTTGCGGATTGCTGTGGATTCACAAGAGTTCCAATTTTTATCTCTTGAAAAACATTTACAATTTGTTCCTTTGTTGCTTGTTTCGTGATGAATACATACTCTGCGGCAGATGGACTCTCTTGAACAGACATTGTATAAGCGGCTATCATATCTCCAAGTTCTTTTGTCTGTTCACCTACAAGGGCAAAGGAGACTTCCCTGTCAAGCAATGTCAAAGCAGTAATAAAAGTTGCGGGGAGTCCCTCCGGAAAAGAGGCAATCCCGTCATTAAACTCTTCCATGCTCTTAATCGTCCCAGGCCGTGACATACAATGGAGGATTGTCCGAAATCCCTTTTGAATATCGTGCACCAAATCTATCGACATCTTTTCACCCCTTTATGGTTAAACGTCCATCGTTTCAAAGTTCACCTTCGTCTTTTGAATAATGGCTGCGTCTAATCTCTTTGCAGCTATCATTTGCTTTTCTTCCTCTTCTAATAATGGAATCCATTCATTTATTTCGCTTAACTCAGCTTTAAATGCCGCATCGATTACAGCAAGCTGATAGGCAAGATCTTCCTCCATTCCAGTGACAATGCCAATGCCGACTTGATTGCTCACTTTCACTTTGCATTCAGTCACTAAAACTTCACCAAGATAGAACAGCGTTTTTTTCGCTGTCTCCCTCATTTTGATCATTGTCAATGCTCCCTGCGGCTTCATAATGATTTCAAGAGAATGGTTCTTTTCTATTTCATGTGCTAAGTTTTTCGGTATATCCCGAGATCCTTCTATTAAAATGCGCATTCGCCTATTTCTTTTCATGGATCTCACCTCCCTACAAACCGATCGTAACATGTTGCCAAGTTAGCCAGTGTAAAGGGTTTATAAAGATATTGTAAAGATGGATGGAAAGCATTAGGGATAGAAGATCAGATATTCAAAACCGGTGATTGGGGCGAAAATAAAAAAACTGCTCCGCAAAAAACATGCGGAACAGCAAAAATTAATTTTATTTTGAAGTGATGGCGTACTGGAAGGAGTCACTTCGATAGATGATTTTCGTATACTCTAAAACTTTATTTTGTGGCGAAGCGATACAGTTGCTTTCCACAATTAACAGCGGTACTAATGCGGTACATTCCAGCATTGAACGTTCTTCGCTCGTTGGAAAGGAAATACTCAAATGACTGTCGGTACTGGTAAACTCCGTATATCCCTTTTGCCGGTAATACGCGAACATTGAACGTAACTGCACCCCATCTTCCTCAATATTCGGAAAAGTCAACTTGGCTACATACGAACTATGCAACGCAACCGGCTTTCCCTCAATAAAACGCAATCGAGAGATTTTAAATACCTCTTCTCCCTCTGTTACTTGCAAAGCCGAATAAATACGCGGATGATAAGCAACCTTTTCACAACTTACATTTTTTGTTTCAAGTGGATAGCCGGCACTTAACATTTTTTCCGTAAAACTTTTACTCCCTGTTAAATGAAGCTCAATCTGCTGCTGGCTGCCCTTCAAAAAACGTCCTTTCCCCTGCTGTGAGTAAATATACCCCATCTCCTCCAGCTTCAAAAGAGCATTCCGGACCTTAATCCGCGGCACTTTATAATCATTTGCCAGCTCGTTTTCAGAAGGCAGCCGTTCGTTTGGCCTGAATTTGTCCTGCATGATCGATTCCAGCAAATCATCTACAATCATCTGCTCTACATCTTGATTCATCCGTGCCCACTCCTGTGAATGCAGTCCGATTTTATTTTATCTTCATAATCGTTAGCTGCAATTTTTCTCTTTATCAAATGCGCCTTGGCGTATTTGCGCCCAGATTTTATCGAGCTCCGCTCGATAAATTTCCTCTGAAAATCTGTGGCATCCGCCGGAGGCTTTAACTTTATTCAGCCAGGGTTTGAACCCCCACTGAATGGAATACCAATAGGCATTCATCTCACTATTTACAGAAGTGGGAGACTTCTGCTGAATGAAGTTAAACCCATTTTTCTGCTTCCCCCTTACTTCATAACATATTCTACAGGTAAACTTCTTCGTTTGCAGTATATCTTAGCTCTACAAATCCAAGTACGATATAGTTATCGCGCTAAAATCCACTCTTTAACGATCCTCTTATGGAACTCAGCAATTCAACAGATAAGCTACTCCTACCTTAAACCCATTAGCATTCTCAATCAAATTTTTAACAGCCAAATAAAGACTTGGTTTTTCCCTCTATAATCCTAATTGGATAAACAATCTAAATGCAGGTCTTTCCCTAATGTCATCCCGTTTTTCTTGTGATCAAATGCGCCTTGGCGTATTTGCGCACAGATTTTATCGAGCTCCGCTCGATAAAATCTGTGGCATCCGCGGAGGCTTTAACTTTATTCAGCCGGGGCTTGAACCCCCACTGAATGGAATACCAATAGGCATTCATCTCACCACTTACAGAAGTGGGGGATTTCTGCTGAATGAAGTTAAATTTTAAAGACGTTGCGAAAGCTGCAGGCAAACCATATGCGGACTAAGGGCACGCTTTTGTGATAAAAAGGTTACGCACAAGATGACTCTTTATGACAAGGTTTTATGTAAATACGCAATTTTAGAGGCACTAACGTAAGTCTAATATTCCGTTACTTCCTTGACTAATGAAACGTCCTGAAACTTTATCCAATAGATGCCTTTTCGATTACAGTCTTTGGGGCTTTTTAAAGAATAATCTTTAAAGGTTACCCAGATACAGCGCTTTTAGTAAGGGATTGACTGAATCAAAGTGGGGTGGAAAGAATTGGAATCAGTATCAAAGATTCCTGGAGGGAGATCTGGACCATTGAACATATTGTCCGATTTTCCGGCCCCTTTACAGGGATTCCATCCGCATCCGGCTGATTATAAGCCCTCCCAGATTTATATAAGATGAAAATGGTGATAAAAACTAATTTACTGAATCCACAATTGAAAAGGATGGTGTTGAAAAAGTTGTGTTCATTGCGGGAAAGCAAAATGAGGAATTGGACAGTAAAGCCAACATGCAGGATGTATCCCTAACTAAAAAATGGGAAATAGTGGGGCTTTATGCGTTCAATGGTCGAGGGTCACACCTTTTACTTTTTTCTACGATATTTGGCCAATTCGACTCTTGTACTATTTGAAAAGGTCTGAAATGTCACGGTTGTATCTCCACTTTCAACAAATTGTGCAATCCATTTTCGGATCAGTGCTGAAGGATTGATATGCCTACTTCTACATATATTGTAATAATGCGCTTTTAATTCGTAGGGGATTTTAATATTAATTTGATCCTCTTTCTCTTTCATGGCGAGAGCCTCCAATGCTTTATTTCTAATATTGCCTAATATGTGTTGTCATCCAGTCAGCGGCCATGATGGGACTGGCTCAACAATATGAGTAACGCTCAGTTTCGCAATGAAAAATTTGCGTAACGAATAAACTATTTCTCTGCTGCTTTAATGGATATAAAATTTATAATAATGCAAGCCTTACATCAAGAAAAGTGCTAAATTCCCAAATAATCAAGGCGGACACATAGGTAACCTATCCGTTCGTTCTATGCATTACAGTTGGATTTTTTATAGGAGAAACGTTTCTGACATACTGAAATGGGTAACATGTTTCATAACCAACCCTTCTTTTCCCATCTACTATATGAAAATTTCTGTTTCACGGATTTCATAAGTGTAGGAGTCGGAGGGTATCATCATGATAAAATGATCTCCAATCTCTGTATCTCCGAAGCTGCGAAAAACAGTATCGTGATGACCAGATAAGCCAAGTTACTCATTCCGACCTAGGTAAACAGATTCGGAAAAATCACTCACACCTTTTTCTACAGCGTCTTGATCCGTTCCTTCTATAACCGGCAGCGTTTTGCCAAGCTTAGGAATTTCTAAGGAGAACTTTCACCAAGCTTTACTATCAAATTCGCCTTGGCGTATTTGCGCCCAGATTTTATCGAGCACCGCTCGATAAATTTCCTCTGAAAATTTGTGGCATCCGCTGGAGGCATTGGCTTTATTCAGCCGAGGTTTGAACCCTCACTGAATGGAATACCAATAGGCATTCATCTCACCACTTACAGAAGTGGGAGATTTCTGCTGAATGAGCTCACTGGTAAGTAGATCACTATCATCTACTGATCCTTTGATCCGCTCCTAAGCTTCAATCAAAGACTGCTTTGATGCTTTCGTGCTGGAAAGCCGATTGCTATTTCAGCGATAAGTAAAGCACTCCTAAGTGCTTTCGAGATAGGCCTACTTCCTAATCCAATATTTCTTTGAACATTTACTTCCTCATCGTCTATTAGGATGAACAAGCTCACTATTATATATAGAAGAAACTCTTTATTTTTTAAAAATTGCATAGACTTACGATTAACCTTTACAGATGTAGAGAGGAAGCAAATGCTCCGAAACATTTGCTTCCTCTTTTGTTACAAATATTATCTTTTCCTGCGTCCGAAGAGTTTCGCTCCAATACCAGCAAGCATAGCCCCCAGACCGGTAAGTCCCATGGTCCAAATAGCTGTAGCCGTGTTTGGAAGTTTACTTCCACTGTTATAACCAGATCCAGCATTTGACGTACCGTCGCCATATCCAGATCCTCCGCTACTACCAGTTCCACCCGTTGTTGTGCCAGTTCCTGAGCCGTCTTTGTCTCCATCAGAATCAGCATCGGCGTCGGCATCAGCATCAGCGTCGGCATCAGCATCAGCGTCGGCATCAGCATCAGCGTCGGCATCAGCATCAGCATCAGCGTCGGCATCAGCGTCAGCATCAGCATCAGCGTCAGCGTCAGCGTCAGCATCAGCGTCGGCATCAGCGTCAGCATCAGCGTCGGCATCAGCGTCGGCATCAGCATCAGCGTCGGCATCAGCATCAGCGTCGGCATCAGCATCAGCGTCGGCATCAGCGTCAGCATCGGCGTCAGCGTCAGCATCAGCATCAGCGTCAGCGTCAGCGTCAGCATCGGCATCAGCATCAGCATCAGCGTCAGCATCGGCATCAGCATCAGCGTCAGCGTCAGCGTCAGCGTCGGCATCAGCGTCGGCATCAGCGTCGGCATCAGCATCAGCATCAGCGTCAGCATCAGCATCGGCATCAGCATCAGCATCAGCGTCAGCATCGGCATCAGCATCAGCGTCAGCGTCAGCGTCAGCATCAGCATCAGCGTCAGCGTCAGCATCAGCATCGGCATCAGCATCAGCGTCAGCATCAGCGTCAGCATCAGCATCAGCGTCGGCATCAGCATCGGCATCAGCGTCGGCATCAGCATCGGCATCAGCATCGGCGTCGGCGTCGGCATCAGCATCGGCGTCAGCATCAGCATCAGCGTCGGCATCAGCATCGGCATCGGCGTCAGCATCAGCGTCGGCATCAGCATCAGCGTCGGCATCAGCATCAGCATCAGCATCAGCATCGGCGTCAGCATCAGCATCAGCGTCGGCATCAGCGTCAGCATCGGCATCAGCATCAGCATCAGCATCAGCATCGGCGTCAGCATCAGCATCAGCGTCGGCATCAGCGTCAGCATCGGCATCGGCATCGGCATCGGCGTCGGCGTCGGCGTCAGCATCAGCATCAGCGTCAGCGTCGGCATCAGCGTCAGCATCGGCATCGGCATCGGCGTCAGCATCGGCATCAGCATCAGCGTCAGCATCGGCATCAGCGTCAGCATCGGCATCAGCGTCGGCATCAGCGTCAGCATCGGCATCGGCATCGGCGTCAGCATCGGCATCAGCATCAGCGTCAGCATCGGCATCAGCGTCAGCATCGGCATCAGCGTCGGCATCAGCGTCAGCATCTCCGTCACCATCATCTGGTTCGTTGAAAGCAACTGTTGTAGAGTCAGTCATGTCACTCAGTAATTCCGCATCAATAACCGAAGTGCTTACTCCAGCCCCGGAAATAGTCGTTTCACCTGGGATTCCAGCTGGCTTCTCAACAAGGACATTCAAGTCAACTGTTGTCTTTCCAATCACTTGTACACTAGCTAGATCATTTGATAAATCAATAGCGCCATTTGTTAGATCATCAATAACTCCAACAACTTGACCTGCAGTACTTGTAACAGTACCAAGTACCCCATTTACCAAGTTGTTTAAGCCTCCGATGATAAGACCTACCCCCGGTATCGCTTCTGCACCTGGTAAGATTTTTATTTCGACAGCATTTAGTGCATCTACTACATCTTGTAAGAGTTTGACAACAACATCATTCACTGCCGTTTCCAAATGGTTTCCGAGACCATCCGAGAAATTCACAACAATAGAACCATCATCATTAACGACAACATCCACTTGATCTTCATATTTAAGTAAATCAGCTAATGCTGTGTCAATATTATTTAGCGCTTCCACTGCATTTCCTAACTCAGTTATTCCGTTAATTGTCAGGAAACTATCAGGAATAATACTCTTTTGTAAGCTATCAACAACATTCAACACTTCATTAACAGTACCAGTTAATGTAGTTGTTACACCACTCAAAGTATTACCTAGTGCCGGCAAATCATCCATCGTAATCGGCAAAATTTCTACTGTCACATTAGCAGATCCATCAGCACTCATCTTTCCTGCCAACTCAGGTGCATAAAACACAACCACACGCTCTGGGCTTAACAATTCCACATCCGCAACACCAGTTCCTGTCATGCCAAGCCCGAGTTTATACGCATCCCCTTGGTCCGTTAAATTTGAGGAAATCGAAACATCTGATAGAAGCTTCACTTCCGCCAACGATGCAGCTTGTGCTGCATTGATTGTCATTCCTGGAATCTGGAAGTTATTCGGTAGAACAGCTGGAGCTGCTACCAACAAAGCCGTTGTAGCAATGGCTGCTGTTCTTTTTATGTAGGTATTGCGTTTTGCATTCATTCTTTTCTTATAATCAAATTTCTTCTTTCTCAATTTCTTCTTCTCCATTCCACTTTTGATTTCAACAATTTTCCGATAGTTTTAAAAATAAATAATGACTGAACATATCCTTTTTTCTGAATTCTGTTTCAGCAATGCTTATGAGAAGCATCCTTCCTAAAACCAAAAACTGGAATACTTGTCGACTACAATGGTTGAACTCACAAAAAGAAAAAAGCGAAACCTTTTCATTTTTCTTTTCTGCAAGCTCATTTTTAAAAATTTTTTTTGATGGCAACACCCCTTTTATTGCAGGAATATTTCAAGTGAAACATTTGCATAATACTTAACTATTTTTGTGAAACACTGTCAATAACTGTCAGGCAATATGATTATATCCACTTAGATTATTTACTATTTTTTGGTAAAAAATGTGAGCCTTTCGTCAAAAAATGTCTATACATTTTATTTTTGGGAAAATTTTGTCATTTTTACAGACTTCAGCAATAACAATGTCAAAAATTCACAGAATCCCTCGACCGCTTTTGACAACTTTCATCCTTGCCCTTTATAATTTTAAAAAATTAGTTTAAGATGATAGGCATACTTTTTAGAAGTAGCAAAGAAGACTCTAAAGTTACGAAACTATGTTAATACTAAAAATAAAAAGGAGGGGAATGAATGGGGTCAGGAGGTTTGGGAAGCATAATCACCGTAGTTTTCACCAATTTGAAACCTTTTCTGATTCTTGCATTACTCTTACTAACCATAAGACAGATCTTAAAGAACAGGAAAAAAAGGAAAGAGCAAGAGGAGGATAATGATGACGCACTGCTTGAGGAATATCAGGACATCGTTTTCGAGGAAGACAACAAAGAAGATGACAAACCGTGACAAAGATCGGTTTATTCAGAATAGATGATCCCCCTCAATTCAGGGCTAAAATTACGACTGTCACTCCAAAAGCCCAAGGCTATGAGGTCATTTTCTCCGTCCGAAAGATACCAATCATCAAATGCGCCTTGGCGTAATTGCGCCCAGATTTTATCGAGCTCCGCTCGATAAATTTCCTCTGAAAATCTGTGGCATCCGCCGGAGGCTTTGACTTTATTCAGCCGGGGTTTGAACCCCCACTGAATGGATTACCAATAGGCATTCATCTCACCACTTATAGAAGTGGGAGATTTCTGCTGAATGAAGTTAAACACCTGATTCTTTTTTGACCATGATGAGTGGGCGGCAAAGACAAACCCATTTTCCACAATCATCAGCAATTCTCACTGGAAATTACTGAAAAAATGTACAACCATGCAATCCGGTTCTAACAGACTGCGAAGAGCTTTCATAAGAGAAAAAATAAACATTTTACCCGGATTCACACAGGCACTTCAAAAAATGTAAGAAAAAGAAATGATTCATAGACAAAACCCTTCTACATAAAAAAAGACTTTTATAAAAAGTTAAGATAAGGAGCAGCTAAGCTAATGGAAAAATTGACAGCTTACAGTTATGTTAATCAAACACTAGACGAGTTTGAAATTCATTTTAATAAAATGTTTGGTCATGACGGCATTCCGGCAGCCTCAGTTGCAGGTGAGCAGCGTTATATTATTTTTCTTTCAATTGGAAACCCACAGTTCCGCGCACGTGTTTTCAAAGAAGGAGCTTCAGATATCACAAAGGCATTCCAGGGTATACGAAAAAAAGTCACCACGTTTATCCAAAAAAGCAATTTTGACCCGCAATGGCTAAAATTAGATATTGTTAAAGATATAACCGAATTGCCATTTAAGCAGTTGGAAGACAAAATCGCCAAGACAAGGATCAATTATTTCCGTAACGGTATCTCGTTTGATCCTGAATTTCGTTTGGCCTTTTTGGAACAAGAGATTAACGGAAACGCCATGATTAAGAGTACAAAAAACGGGCCTATTGCTTTAGATGAAAAAAATATAAATAATTATATGAAATATAACCTTCATGTCCGCTTTCCGTTTGTAAAAACGAAATACGGTGAAAAAAATGTATTTCTGTTTAAAACTGTGGGTGCCTTTAAGGACAGAGATTCTGATGTGATTCATAACTTATATGACGGGCCGTTGACAAACGGAGTCCGGAAAACGAAAAATATTCGTGATGAAGCAACAGCTCTTATTCATAAAGCAACTTATTTTCTAACCAATCAGATCCAACCGGATGGCAAATTTGAATATGGGTATTTCTCTGCCTTTGCCAGGCGTATCAACACTTATAATATACTTCGCCACTCCAGTTCATTGTATTCCATGGCCGAGGGGTATGAGATCATTCAAGACCCTGCCATCATCAAAGCAGTAGAAAAAGGTCTGGATTATTTGATGAAGGAAGCTGTTATCTACAAAAAAGACCTGCCTGAAGAGACAGCTTTTGTTGTCGATCAGGCAAATAACAATGAAATCAAGCTCGGTTCAAATGCAACTGCTATTTTAGCAATGACCAAGTATATGGAAGTCACCGGCAGCACAAAATACATTGAAGCCGCACGGGCTTTGGCACGAGGCATCATCCACATGAAATTGCCTGATGGGGGATTCATCCATGTTTTAAGTTATCCGACCTTTGCTGTCAAAGAACTGCACAGAATCATTTATTATGAGGGTGAAGCCGTTTTTTCTCTGTTGCGTCTGTATGCCATTGACCGCGACAATCAGTGGCTGGAAGAAGCAAAAAAATCATTCGAATACTTTATAAGAAAAGACTACTGGAAACACCACGACCACTGGCTGAGCTATGCAGCCAATGAATTAACAAATTACGAACCTAAAGATAAGTATTTTATTTTCGGCTTGAAAAACTGCAATAATCGCCTACATTTTATTTTTCATAGAGAAACTACATACCCTACATTTTTGGAATTGACAATGGCCGCATATAAAATGATCGACAAAATCAAGGAGCTCAACAAAGATTCCCTGCTGGAGCATATCGACGAGAGGTTCCTAGAAGACACTATTGATAGACGGGCAGAATATCAACGAGTAGGATTTTTCTACCCTGAGCTGGCCATGTACAAAAAATTACCGGCTCTGATTTTAAATGGATTCTTCATTCGTCACCATTCTTTCCGGGTGAGAATAGATGATGTGGAACATTATTTATCAGGCTATTGTCAGTTTTTACAGCATCGGGCGAGTCACCTGGACACTTACAAAGTTGAAATTGAAGAAAGCATAGTTCCTTCGTAATGAAAAAGGCTTCCTAAAAGTTGAATCAACTTCTGGGAAGCCTTTTTGCATCGATATGAGATTCTTCCTGACTTTCCCCCATCGTACTACGTCTTGAAAATCCTTTGTGAAATTTTAATAATATAATAGTTATTTAGATCACCTTTTGCATAAGTGGACCATAAAATGACAAAGCTAATTCTCAACTACTAAAAAATAGTTCTGTCTAATATCAAACTATGCATAATTAGTGACGATCCATTTCTCTTATATGCTTTTTTGTTAAATTCGTTTAAAAGATGTGTGGCTTTTAAACCCTCCAACCAAAAGGAAGCAGAATTCATTTTCCAAAAAGCTATTTAATAAATAATACAAAAACATCACTCATTACTACCGTTCAAATTTCTTATTTATTTTTTCAATATACCTAAATATTCTTTCCAAGGTCCAACATCTGCTCTGTATCTTTCGGCCATTACCCGTACTATTTGAGCAATGTGGGTTAAATCATGAACAACCCACGTAGAAAGCAATTCTCTTAATTTTACTGTACCAAATTCAGGGTGTAACCCCGTCATTTCAAGATGAGATTCAGATTTAACCAGTGTCTTAAGTTTAGTTATATTTGCTCTTCTAATCGTTTTAAATTCAAGCAACTTTTGTTCAATCGATTTTTGAGGGCTTTCTTTTAAATGTTTGTCACGATCAAAGGGGGGAAATGATTTATTTTCACCTTCCTGAATAATCAGTTCTAACCTCGGTATCCAATTATTTTTCTCCCCTTCAATCAGATGTCCAATCACTTCAGCAACATTCCAAGTTCCTTCACCCTCACTGCATTGTAACCATCCATTTGATAAATCCAGATACAAAATACTCCAATGTTTGTGGTGTACGTTCCAAAACTTCTATAGCTTCTTGCATGTTAAAATTCATTTATCGTACTCCTTATATTATAAAAATATACACTTTGTGTGAATCAGATGACCTAATAGAAATGTACAGCAGCAAGTAAGAAACAAATTTCCTGTTATCTTACAAAAGTAATAAAATCTGTATTAACTGGTTCCGTATGATTTGAACGAAGTTGAGCGTTAATTTGTCCTCTATGATGCTGACCATGAAGTGCGACATGAGTTAGAATATCTCCAATAGAATTCTTAAATTCTATCCCTTTACTGTTCTTATAGGTAATAAATTGATCTAAGTCAGCCTTGTCAATACTTGAAAGAAATGCATCGAAGCTATTTCTATTCTTTTTAACCATTTCTGCACACACCTCAATCTCAACTTCTCCCCAAATAGGCTGTGAACTGCTCTCTCCTTTTAACCTGCTTAACCAAACCTGCTCTGCGGAAAGGATATGGGAAAATAAACGTCTCGCCTGAGGATTGTCACGTTCAAGATTTTGCAAGGTCTCTAAAATACGTTGATTAGCCCAATTCAAATGATTATACATCCTTTTAATTACTTTCAATGGACACTACTCCTTTATATTTTCTTTATAACACCATGATATTACACAGCGAGCATTTACGAGTAAACCTAATCTGTCTGAGGGAGTTTAGCTTCATTCCCAATATGGGAATTTACATCATGCCTTGCATGACTTATACATTCATTTTTACGTAAGAGCTTATCAAATGCTCCTTGGCGTATTTGCGCCCAGATTTTATCGAGCTCCGCTTGATAAATTTCCTCTGAAAATCTGTGGCATCCGCGGGAGGCTTTAACTTTATTTAGCCGGGGCTTGCTCCCGCTGAATGAAGTTAAACTTCTACAAGTCCAATGATTTTTATAAGGCCGCTGGTCAATTATGTACCCAATACGAAAGATCATGTCATATCGGCAATCTTCACTGGTTTTAGGAGCCTTTAGCCTTTTCGAGTAATTCTATAATTTTATCAAGTTTCTTTTCAATTTCAACAGATTGATTACTTTTTATGGAAGAATTAATCAATAATCTTCGTATAAAAAGTGTAAAAGAAATTACGAATAAAGCCATTAGGCCTACAAAAATAACCAAAACCACTATTGTGTTTATATGTCCCAAACAGTACACCCCCATTTACTTTTCAATAAAACAGTAACAAATTTTCCGAATACAGTTTATTTTGTTGAAGCTCCACAAAATAAACAATCTATTATACTTCAATAATCATTTTTTAAACAGAGTACACTAAGGTGACTTCAGAATGCCTATGGTATTTGAACCGCATAAGGAACGTGGATGCTATGGAAGGGTAAAACGGGTACTTGGAGGTAAGAGCTAAACCTGACCTTATGTGAATTAATATATAGGAATAGATAGCATTAGTTGTAGATATGAAATGAAGTTACGACGCTTGTAAAAAAGATTAATCATTTTGAAAAAGTTTAGCTGCTTTTCGTCAACTTCAATCAATAATACTTTGTTAAATCAAACATTTGTTAAAATGGATGGGTTCTTTTTATTATGAAATCAACGATTGCAACTACTTTATTTGCTTCCAACAGGGGGACCTCCTATCAATCCTCTCTAATATATCATTATTGCAAAATAGCAAAATCAAACTTGCGGAAAATGCATAAAAGTAATTGAGTTTTGCAAAAAATACAACATAAAGATTAATGCATAATGAACATTTCAGACCATATACGATCATATTCTTTAGTAGCGTCTTCAATATCTATGCTAATAAAGTTTTAGGACTGTCGCTGTCAAAAGCCTTAATGTTCGGCAACAGGTCAATTAAGATTTCTTGCGACATTTTAAGTACTTTAGTATCAGTAGCATTTATAGATTTTCCTTGTAGAACGTTGGCAATACCTATAAGAACTCTTTGATCGTCTAAGGAGACTCCTGAATTTTTAAATTCAGGAGCCATTAGGTTTTTATAGCTGCTAATTTCTGTATCTACTAACTCCTATCCACCAAGATAGGCTTTTTTTACTTCTTCACTTTCTTGAAGCTCCTTAGCACTTCCAGATAAAATCATTTTTCCTGTTTCAATTACATATCCTCGACTGGCAATGGATAGTGCCATATGAGCATTTTGCTCAACAAGAAGAATTGTCGTTCCTTCATCGTTAATATCTTTAATAATATCAAAAATGGTTTGGACCATTAAAGGAGCTAACCCCATGGATGGCTCATCTAATAGTAATAATTTAGGCCTAGCCATTATGGCACGCCCCATTGCTAGCATTTGCTGCTCACCACCCGATAGTGTTCCAGCCATTTGTTTACGGCGCTCATACAGACGAGGAAAAACTTCATAAACTTTTTGAAAGCTTTGTTGTATTCCCGCCTTATCTCTACGTAAAAATGCTCCTAGTTCAATATTTTCCTCCACGCTCATTTCTGCAAATACTCGTCGACCTTCAGGCACTTGAGAAATACCTGCCTTAACGATACTCTGGGCTGGTTTTCCAGCAATGGATTCATCTAAATAAATAATTTCTCCTTCTTTTGGTCGGATTAAACCTGACAAAGTTTTTAGCAAAGTACTTTTTCCTGCGCCGTTTGCACCAATAAGCGAGACAATCTCACCTTTTTCAACCTCCAGTGAAATGCCTTTTAAAGCGTGAATTCGTCCGTAATTAACATTTAAATTGTTAATTTTTAGCATCGTCATTTTTGAACTTCCTCCCCTAAATAAGCCTCAATTACTTTCGGATTATTTCGGATTTCTTCGGGAAGTCCTTCTGCAATCAGGACACCATGATCCAAAACATAGATTCTTTCACAAATTCCCATGACTAAATTCATATCATGTTCAATGAGCAAAATCGTTAAATTGAACTTTTCACGTACAAAGGCAATCAGATCCATTAATTCTATTGTTTCTTGCGGGTTCATCCCGGCGGCAGGCTCGTCTAATAATAATAATTCTGGCTGTGCAGCAAGCGCACGGGCAATTTCTAGTCGACGTTGTTTTCCATAAGGTAAATTTCGAGCTTCTTCATCTTTATACTTATCAAGTCCGAAAATTTCCAAAAAAAGCATTGCCTTTTTTTCCATCTCCCGTTCTCCTCTAAAATGAGATGGCAAACGTAAAATGGAACTCACTACAGAATGATTGACAATGGAATGGTAGGCAACCTTAACATTATCTAAAACAGACAGCTCATTGAATAGCCTAATGTTTTGAAAGGTACGGCTAATCCCGCTACGCGTTACTTTATAGGGAGCTAGACCGTTAATACGTTTGTGATTAAATATAATATCGCCTTCTGTTGGTACATAGACACCTGTAAACATATTAAAAGCTGTCGTTTTTCCCGCTCCGTTCGGTCCGATTAGCCCAACAAGTTCTCCTCTATTAATTTCCATCGTTACATTTGAAACTGCTTTTAGGCCGCCGAATTGTATTCCTAAATTTTCCACTTGAAGTAAAGGCTCTTTACTCATGACGATCGCCTCCCTTCGATTTGCCCCACATTTTGAAGTAATCTGTAATTTCCATTGTCCCCATTAATCCTTTCGGGCGATACAGCATGACAAGAATCAGAATGATACTATATAAAATCATTCTCATTTCAGAGTAACTTTGGAGAAAAGTTGAAACAACCGTAAGTAAAATGGTTGCAATAATTGCACCTGATAAACTTCCGAGGCCACCAAGTACAACAAAAATTAAAATTTCAATAGATTTCATAAATCCGAAGTTTACTGGTTGAATAATATAGAAGTTATGAGCAAACAACGCTCCCGCAACCCCAGCAAAAAATGAACCGATTGCAAAGGCAAGCACCTTATAATACGTAGTATTAATCCCCATTGCATCTGATGCAATCTCATTTTCCCGTATAGAAATACATGCCCTTCCATGTCGTGAATTTGTAAAGTTTATAATGACAACGATCGTAACAAACAAACAAATAAAAGCGTACGTCCATGTAGTAAAATGAGAAACTTGTATCCCTGCTGCGCCACCGACATAATCAATATTAAGAAACACAATTCGAATGATTTCCGCAAAACCAAGTGTAGCAATTGCTAAATAATCGCCTCGAAGTCGAAGGCTCGGTATACCGACAATTAAACCCGCAAATGTGGCAATCACCCCAGCCAGAACAATGGCAACTGGAAATGGAAGGCCTAGCCTCATTGTAGCAATTGCAGAAATATAAGCGCCAACTGCTAAAAATCCTGCATGACCAAGAGAGAATTGACCTGTAATTCCTATTACTAAATGCAGGCTTACAGCAAGTATGATATTAATTGAAATAAATATCAGCGTATTTAAATAATAAGCATTCATGATATCTGTCACAATTAGAAGCTGAACAACCGCATATATAGCAACTGCCAATCCAACAAATGCCCAAAACTTTTTAGAATTTTTCATCTTGCTGTCTCACCTACACTTTCTCTCTCGAGTTTTTTCCAAATATACCCGATGGTTTAAATATTAATATTAAAATTAAAATAACGAATGCAACTGCATCTCTCCATAAAGAAAATCCAAGCGCACTTACAATCGCTTCAACTACTCCAAGAAATAAACCACCAACCATCGCTCCTGGAATTATACCGATTCCACCAAGTACAGCAGCAACAAACGCCTTTAATCCCGGAATAACCCCCATTAATGGATCAATTTTTGTATAGTAAATTCCAAAAACAACTCCTGCAGCTCCAGCTAAGGAAGATCCGATTGCGAATGTAGCAGAAATTGTATTATCCACATTAATGCCCATAAGACGAGCTGCATCGCTATCATAAGAAACTGCACGCATCGCTTTTCCAATTTTTGTCTTGTGAACAATAAATTGAAGAATGATCATCAATACAATTGCAACTAATAAAATTAAAATCGATTGGCTACTTACTTGAGCTCCTAAAAAATTAAAAGACTTATTCTGCAATACAGAAGGGTAAACCTCCGGTTGGGCACCACGGAAATAAATGACCCCATTTTGAATAAGTAATGAAACACCTATTGCGGTGATTAATGCAGCAATTCTCGTAGCGTTTCTTAAACGCTTGTAGGCAATTCGCTCAATAACGACCCCGATAACCGCACATACTGCCATTGATAAAAGCAAGGCAGGGAAAAAGCTGAGCCCCCAACCAGCAATTGCATAAAAGCCGATAAAAGCTCCAATCATAAATACTTCACCATGGGCAAAGTTAATTAGTTTAATAATTCCGTAAACCATCGTATATCCTAATGCAATTAGTGCATAAATACTGCCGAGTGAAATACCGTTAATCAATTGTTGTAACCATTCCATTCTATTCACCCCTTCTCTCCTATGTTTTAAGCATTAAAAAGGGATGGAGGAACCCCTTCCCCCATCCCTTTTGTTGAATTAAGGATCCACTTTTGTTTTAAAGACTTGCTCTCCATCTTGAAATTCTAAAATGGTTGCAGATTTAATAGGATGGTGATTCTCATCAACTGAATAAAGGCCAGTTATAAGCTCAAGTCCATCTGTTTTTTCAAGTTCCTCTTTAATTTTTTTCGAATCTACTTCTCCAGCACGTTCAATAGCATCTTTTAATAAATAAACGGTATCGTATCCTAACGCATTGAATGCATTAGGTGACTGATTATATTTCGCTTTGAACTTTTCTTTAAAGTCTTGAATTTTTCCATCAGGATCCTCAGAGGAATAGTGATTCACTGTAAATGTGTTATTTAATGCATCCACACCAGCTAAATCAAGAAGAGTTGGAGAATCCCATCCGTCCGCTCCCATTAACGGAACGTCAATACCCATTTCACGCGCTTGTTTAACAATTAACCCTACTTCTTCATAGTATCCAGGGATAAAGATAAATTCAGGGTTAGCAGATTTAATACGGGTTAGTGTAGAACGGAAATCTGAATCCTTAGCTACATAAGACTCATTTGCGACTGTTTCTCCACCCGCGGACTCAAAATATTCTTTAAAAGATTTTGCTAAACCTTTTGAGTAGTCACTAGAATTATCAGAATAAATTGCTGCCTTTTTAACTTTTAATTCATTTGCGGCGAAATTAGCAGCGACTGTTCCTTGAAATGGATCGATAAACGAAGTTCGGAACACATACTCATTCAAGCTGCCATCTTCATTGACTGTTACCGTTGGGCTTGTACCTGACGGTGAAATTAACGGCGTTTCATTGTCATTAGCAATTTGAGCTTGTGCAACAGTCGCACCACTTGTTGCTGCACCTATAATGGCTACAACTTTATCTTGAGTGGTTAGTTTAACTGCGCCACTTGTGGCCTCAGCAGCCTCAGATTTATTGTCGACCTTTACAAGTTCAATTTTTTTACCATCAATTCCGCCCGCCTCGTTAATTTCATCAACAGCTAATTGAATACCATCAGCTTCGGATGTTCCATAAGATGCAACAGCTCCGGTAAGTTCAAGGTTTAGACCAATTTTAATTGTACCACCATCTTTAGAGCTAGATGATGATTCCCCGTCTCCATCACTACTGCTTTTTTCCCCGCAGCCAGCTAAAACTCCTAAAGCTAATGCAGTTGCTGCAAAAATGCTTGTAAACTTTTTCAATTTCATTTATACCCCCCCATATTCTTTAAATAACTCTAATCAATAGATAGATATTTATTTAAAAATTAGAATTATTTTTAATATAATGAAACCAATTGAGTATTGCAAATGAAATTTTAATTCCGTCTACCGGAATACTCTGACTATTAATAAATTTATTATGCCGAATTTTTTATCGTCTCCTTACATATAGGATTATAAAAAGTATACATTTTTCATTATGTCTTGTCAAAATATTTTTTCTTATCAGATAAAAGTGGCTTTCAAAGAGTTTTTTACCTATTAAGTAGCAAGACTTAGGTTGCTAAATGATTTTTCTGTATAACGCTAGTACTATATGAATTATAAAGCGCAAAAAGATATTAACAACTTCATTATAAATTATAGACCTTTATTGTCCTCCAACTACGCGTATCATCAAAGTTAAAATAGAGATACTGGATCATTACACCATATAAAGGAGTGGTGAGAAATTGAAGAGGCATTTCTATAGAAGAGGTTGTATTTGCAAAAAGAAAAGGTATTGATGTGGCTCCACATGGCTTTTGTAGTAGATATCGGCATTGATCCAAAAACGGAAAAAAAGAAGACAAAAATCAAAAGGCGGGTTTAAAACAAAGCAAGAGGCAATTGCATCGGCAACTACTCTCGTTCACGGATTAAATATGGGAACTTATATGTTTTATTCAAGGACTTTGCCCAAGAATGGCTGATGATTTATAGTGAAACCACCAATGTAAAACCCGGCACAGTCCAGGTGAGGAAGTATGAAATTGATAAACTAATACCCTATCTTGCCAATTTAAAGCTTAAAGACATCACGCTAAAAAATTACAAAGATGCTTTAAATGATTTAAAGAGAAAGGGTATGCGGACAATACATTAATTAGCGTTCACCGCACTGGGAGAATGATCTTCAGGAGGACATCGAGATGGATCTTATCAGTAAAGATCCGACAGAATTTGCTTACGTAAAAAGAGGCAAAAAACGGAAGAGCAAGAAATCCCCAAGTACCTGGAGAAAGAGGAGCTCGGACTATTACTGGATACAGCGGCTAAGAAAGTATTAGAGATAGATTACCTCGTTTTCCTTATCCTCTCCTATATAGGAATGCGTGTGGGTGAATTAGTAGCCCTTAAGTGGAAAGACATCGACTTTGATGACCCTGCCATCGGCATTACAAAAACATATTACAATCTTACGAACAACACTATAAAGTACGAATTGGTCCCGCCTAAAACGAGAAGGTTGAGAAGAAAAATCACAATTGATGAAGATATAATCAAGGCACTACAAAAACACAATGAGGTTCAGAATAAAGTGAAAGATCGTCTTGGTTTGGCTTACCATGATAAAGGTTTTATTTTTGCAAAAAAAGAGCGGCAGCCTGGCTATCCAATCTTTATTAAGACTGTTGAAAACAGAATGGGACCGATAAGAGCCAGTCAAAGTATTTCAAATGAATTATATGCAAACCTTTGTTATTTTAAAATGCTAAATAATCTCGTAGGTTTTCCGCCCGCTTCCTTTAGATTCCACGCAACCGCGGGCACCATTGCGTTAGGCTAGCTTTGCTTCTGCCTCCGTAGTTCGAGACTTGCGCACTATAGACTGCGCCCATGCTGAGCGCACCAAAAAGGCAACTGCCGACTAGGGATCAGTTGCCTTTTATTAGGCTGATAACTTCCAAAAAGTTATTTAATTTGATTTAGTTTCTCTACTTAGAACAATCTTGCCACGGGTTCTTCCGGTTTGGCTAGATTTATGTGCTTTTTTTACTCCGTCAACTGTAAGTGGATAAACCTCCGTCACTACCGGCTTCAGTTTTTGCGCTTCAACTAGCTCGCGAATATGACCCATGTTTTCTCCATCCGGACGAGTAAACACAAATTCAACCTTAAGTTGAAGATTTTCTTCTTTCTTTTTTGCATAATCAGGCTTTATTGCATCTCTCTCGCTAATGATCGTAGCTACTTTTGAATTCTGCTTCATAAGTTTCAAAGCATCCCCGTATGCCGAACCTCCAAGCGTATCTAGCATGAAGTCAAATTTTTTTGTTTCAGCAATACTTCCTAAGTCATAAGCTATAACTTGATCCACACCTAAATCACGTACAAAATCATAATTCTTTGAACTTGTTGTGGTTGTAACATAAGCACCACGCGCTTTCGCTAACTGAATGGCGATCGAACCAATTCCACCACTTCCAGCTAAAATGAGAACATTATCCCCGGCCTGGATATTTCCCACTTCTACAAGTGCCTGCCAAACAGTTAATCCTACTAATGGGAGTGAGGCTGCTTCAACATACGTCAAACCTTGCGGCATTGGAGCAACAAGTCTTGCAGGAACAACGATTTCATCTGCATAAGTTCCCTGTTTCTCCATCTCAGGTCTAAAAAAAACATCATCCCCTGCTTGAAATTTTTTTACATTTTCTCCTGTCGCAATTATTGTTCCAGCTGCATCCCACCCTAAAATGAGGGGTAGTTCATACGGAAAATCCTCTTTCAAAAGCCCTTTGCGAACTTTCCAATCAACAGGGTTTACTCCGCTTGCTTTTATCGAAACTAATATTTCCTCTGGCCCTACTTGTTCCGTTGGTATGTTAATTTCCTTAATTTGCTGTTCTCCTCCATATTGCTCTATACCAATTCCTATCATCATAAGTACTCCCCTCTATAACTGTTGATGCATCAATAGTTTGAACCGTTGTAAGGGTGTCGAAAAAAATTTTCGACACCCTGATTAACAATGTTTTTAGATATGTGACTCCATCCGTTGAATCCGCTTCAGCGCCTAGGGGGCGGTCCCGTAAAGACACCTTAACTTGAATTACATATGAGTATCATGACTTCAACATATATAGTCTATCATTATTGAGTCATTAGATTTACAGATAGCCCTTGTATTACCATTTATCAACCACAGTAACGCCTACAGTTTTATATTCTCCCATAGACATTAAAATGCCACCGGCATCTTCAATACTTACAGTCCTAGTAACTAATTTAGCCGGGTCTAAAACTCCACTCTCTACCATTTGAAGCATATCTGGGTAACGGTGTGCTTGCATTCCAAGTGAACCAACAATAGAAAGTTCTTTTTGAACAATAAAATCAACTGGTAGCGAAATCATCCCTTGTTCTTCCTGTGTAGTAAGGCCAATTTGTAAATGACGTCCTCTTTTCCTTAAGCTATTAATAGCATTTTGACAAGTTGCGGGAACCCCTAGCGCATCAACTGCTACATGTACCCCCCCTTGAGTTAGTTCAAGGATTTCTCCCACAGCATCTTTTTCTTTTCCATTAATTGTTACGACTGCCCCCAACTCTTTGGCAAGCTTTAAACTTTCGTTATTTATATCGACTGCAATTACGTTGGCACCCAGAGCTGTAGCAATATGAATAGCAGAAAGACCAATTCCACCGCAACCATGAACGGCGACCCATTCACCGGGCCTCACTTTCACCTGATCTACTATTCCATGGAATGAGGTCATAAATCGGCAGCCTAATGCAGCCGCATCAATATAACCTACTTTTTCCGGTAAATTAACTACATTTACTTCAGCATTTGGGACATGAACATATCGACCAAATCCTCCCCAGTAATCAAATCCTGGAGCTACACCATTCTCACATATATTTTGATGACCGGACTTACAATATTCACACGTCCCGTCACCTTGGCTAAACGGAACAATTACTCTATCGCCTTTTTTAAAGCTCTTAACATCACGGCCTACTTCTTCAATAACTCCAGAAAATTCATGGCCTAAAACGTGGGGGAATTCGATATTCATACCATACCACTGCCCGTCGCCCATCCAAGCATGCCAATCGCTTCGACAAATTCCATTTGCTTCAACGCGGATAATAACTCCATCCGAGGTTAGTTCCGGATCTGGCATTTCCAATACTTCTAGAGGTTTTCCAATCCCAGTCATTACCATTGCTTTCATTTTTTATCACATTCCTTTATTTTTAGATTTTAATATAATAATTGAGATCGTTCCGTCAAAAGTACTTTTTTAAAATTACATCATCACTCAGCTACTCCATACTTTTCTACGGTACGATCTATACTATTTGCAGAATAACTGATTGCCTTTTCCACTTTTTTTAATGAAAATTCATGGGTGAGTAATTTTTTAAGTGGAAATTGCTCGCTTGCAATAACAGTGACAACACCTTCATATGACAACGGACTAAGAGATGTTGTTGTAAATACTTTTCGTCCTTTTTATTAATCCACAGGGCTTAAATTCCTATGGTATAGTCAAGAGTTAGGTTATGTTGGTTAGTAACAGTAATTCTTATAGCTCAATTCTTGTCGAAATCATCTTTTCGACTAAATACTCTCTAATCCCGTGATGACCTCCTTCTTTTCCATTTCCACTTTCCTTGATTCCACCGAATGGAACAGCAACTGTAATCGGTAACGTATCGTTTACTCCGATAATTCCATATTCCAACTCTTCGGATACACGATGTACCCTAGAAAGATTATTTGTATAAAAATACGCTGCTAATCCGTATTCCGTATTATTTGCTTTTTTGAGTACGTCTTCTTCTGTTTCAAATGCGATAATTGGGGCAACAGGACCAAAAGTTTCTTCATATGAAATAATCATTGAATCATTGACACCTTTTAGTACCGTTGGTTCAAAGAAACTTCCCGTATACTTACTTTTGTCTGGTCGTTTTCCACCAATAAGCAATTCAGCTCCTTTACCTATTGCATCTTGGACATGTTTCTCCGATTTTTCAACTCCTTTTTCACTAACGAGTGGTCCGACATTTGTTTCGGGATCAAGACCATCACCGATTTTTAGTTGTTTCGTCTTCTCTACTAGTTTTTCTGCAAATTCATCTACAACAGACTGATGCACGTAGAGTCGATTCATTGCTACACATACCTGCCCGGCACAAGAGAATTTACCAGCTATTAAACCATCCACTGCCAAGTCAATATCCGCATCTTCAAATACAATAAAAGGTGCATGCCCTCCTAATTCTAATGACAACTTTTTCACTGTTTCAGCACCTTGGGCCATTAACATCTTTCCAACCTCAGTCGAACCTGTAAAGCTAAGTTTTTTCACATTTTTGCTATTAAGTAACGTTGCCGAAATATCATTAGAATTTCCAGCGACTAAGTTGACGACACCAGCAGGAAGGCCTGCTTGTTCAAAGATTTCAAATATTAACTTGGCGGATAATGGTGACTGACTCGCAGGCTTTAACACAACTGTACACCCTGCAGCAATTGCCGGTGAAATTTTCCTAGTAATCATTGAAACTGGGAAATTCCATGGTGTGATTGCTCCTACGACTCCAATTGGCTGTTTTAGTACTTGCACGCGCTTGTTCGGCGCATCTGTTGGAATCGTTTCACCGTATACGCGTCGTGCCTCTTCCGCATACCACTGTACATATTCAATTGCCTGTTGCACTTCTGCGCGCATATCAGCTATAGCCTTTCCCATTTCAAGCGTTCCCGTTCGTGCCAATTCTTCTTTTTGTTCTGTCATCAAAGCTGCAATCCGATATAAGTAGTTACTTCTTTCGATCGCTGGTAATTTCGACCAAGTTTTAAAAGCTTTACTTGCTGCTTCAATTGCTTCTTCGACTTGCTCAATTCCTACCTTCGGTACTGTCCCTACAGTTTCACCGTTACTAGGATTTTTCACTACAATTTTACCAATTCCATCTGTAATCCAATTTCCATTAATAAACATATTAATCTTCCTCCATTAAATGTATTTATTTGTATTTTTCCGTTCGAAATAGATTCCTTGATTAAGCAGTTGCTTTTTTACTCTCTACGCTTTGTAGGAAAACAGCTCCTATTATGATTAATCCTTTTATAACTTGTTGAGGGTAATCAGGAACACTTAATAGGTTCATAATGTTTCCGATGAGCACAAGTATCAAAACACCAATGACTGTATTTATTACAGTCCCCCTACCACCTGCAAGACTTGCTCCTCCAATAACACACGCCGCGATAGCATCAAGTTCTAAGCCTACTCCGGTTACGGGCACTCCCACACCGGAACGGGATGTCACTATTATTCCAGCTATTGCACTTAACATTCCACATACCGCATATGCAAAAAACTTGTATTTCTTTGGATTGATGCCAGCGAACAGAACAGCCGTTTCATTACTTCCTGTAGCGATTAATAAGCGTCCTAGTGCGGTATATTTCATTAACAAATAAAATATTAATACAACAACAATACCTAAGAGGATTGGCCAAGCAATTCCAAGAAGTGGCATTGATTTACTTCCAAAACTACTTAAAATCTGAGTCGATGATTGTTCTAATGGGAGCCTTACGGGTTGTCCATTCGTTAACATATATGAAATCCCTCTTGCCATCGTCATCATCGCAAGCGTCACCACAAAAGGTGCCATCCCACTGTATGAAACTAAAAGACCTGACACAGAGCCAAGCGCCAATCCAACAGCAGCAGAAATCAATATTGCTAAAAGCAAACTGCTACTACTAGCAAATCCCCAGTTAGTTAATGCAATACTTACTACCATACTGCCCAATGCAGCTACGGACCCTACTGAAAGATCAATTCCACCCGTAATAATAACGAGTAACATTCCAACACTAACAAGCAAAAGAGGTATACTCTGCCTTAATAGATTTGATATGTTTTGTGAGGTAAAAAAAACATCTGATAACAAACTTGATGAAACAATTAAAATTAGTAGCATCAGTACAACGTTATATTTTAATAAAAAATCTTTTATATGCATCCCTCTCATTCCATATTTTCCATAGTTCGGATTACTGGAAACATTTACATTATCGTTATTCACTTTACGACACCCCCATTGAAAACCTAATTAAATTCTGTTCGGTAAGTTCCTCTTTAGAAAGCTCACCCATAATTTCACCTTCGCGCATAACTAAGACTCGGTCACACGTCCCAATAATCTCAGGCATTTCAGAGGAAACGATAATAATCGCTTTACCTTCCGCCGCTAATTGATTTATTACTTCATACATTCCAACTTTTGCTGCTACATCAACACCACGAGTTGGTTCATCTAAGATCAAAACTTTACTATCGGTATTAAGCCATTTCATTAGTGCGACTTTCTGTTGATTTCCACCCGATAAATTTGACACTTTACTGTCTATCGATGCTGTCTTCACACCAAGTTTACTAACCAAATCATTGACGCTAGCATTTTCTTTTCGTTTGTTAATCCAACCAAAGAAATTAGTGAAATTTTTAAGGGCGCTTAGGGTAGCATTGTTTTTTACCGACATATTCAATAATACCCCTTGGCTTTTACGATCTTCCGGCAACATAGCGATACCACATTCTACTGCTTGTTTTGGTGTTTTTATCGTTAAAGGCTTATTATGCAGGTATACTTTTCCAGAATCCTTTTTATCTATACCAAATATCGCCCTCATCGTCTCGGTCCGTCCCGCACCGATTAGCCCGCTTAATCCCAAAACCTCCCCTGCTCTCACTTCAAAAGTAATATTCTTAAATAGATTTCCACTAGTAAGCTTTTCAACTTTCAAAACTACTTCGCCAATACTATTTTTCCTTTTCAAATAAAATTCTTCCAAATCTCTTCCTATCATCAAGTTAACCAGAGTATTCTTGTCAATATCTTTAACATTAACTGTGCTGACGTTATTACCATCTCTCAGAACAGTTATTCTATCGCACATTCTAAAAATTTCTTCCAGTCTATGCGATATGTAAATAATACAAACGCCTTTTTTCTTTAGGTTATCAATAAGTTGAAACAACTTTTCTACTTCTTTAGTAGTGAGCACGGCAGTAGGTTCATCCAATACGAGTACAGTCGAGTTTCTCGAAAGCGCTTTACATATTTCAACTACTTGTTGATATGCTACAGAGAGCTTTGATACAGGCATCTCTACATCAATATCGCCAAAACCTAGTTGCTCCAAGAGTTCACTCGCTTTTGCACAAAGTTCTCGCCAACTTATTATCACTTTTCCGCTTCCTAGGTTGTCGATGAAAATATTCTCCGCAACAGTAAGATCCTTAGCAAGGGCAAATTCTTGATATATTACTGAAATCCCTTGATCACGCCCATCTTTAGGGTGAATAATGTTTACTTTTTCACCCTTAATAAAAATTTCACCTTCATCTTTTTGATAAGCTCCAGATAAAATCTTCATCAGGGTTGATTTACCTGCACCATTTTCCCCCATTAAACAATGAACTTCTCCAGCCCGAGCACTAAAGTTCACCTTGTTCAAGACGCTCAATCTACCGAAACTTTTGCTTATACCAAGCATCTCTACTTGGTTAATAGGTTCTTTCTTCATATCTTCACCTCTTATCCATAAGTCCCCAAGCTCAAGACATTTGGAGACTTATGGCGTTTATTGTTGAAAATTCACTCTAATTCGTCAAGCACTTCTTTAACCGTCTTAAATTCTAGTGGCTTATATTTAAAGAATGGATTTGATTTATCAGGGTCATAATACTCATCAACATTTTCCTTTACAATCGCTGCAGCCTCCAAATGTGTCTCCAAAGGTAAATTGTTTGCATCAAAGTCTTCTTCAAAAATCTTATAAATTAAATTAATAGCTTCTTCTCCTAATTGCTTGGAGTTGTATGGGCCCGTCACAAGTAAATCTCCGCTCTTTATGTATTCAAGAGCTTCTCTGGCACCATCCGAAGCACTCGCAACAAGAATTTCACCTTTTTTGTCAGCGTTTTCAATTGCTTTAATTGCACCCATTCCCATCCAATCATTGTCGGCAAGAATAATGTTAATACTTGAGGCATGTGCTACAAGAAGATCTTCAGCAGCTGCAAGACCACCTTCTTCCGTCCAATTTCCAGTACCTGCTCCGCGAACTGAAAACTTAACCTCTGGATATTCAAAACTACCCTTCTTTTTAAGCTCTTCAAATAATTTGTAGCCTTCGAGCATTGCATCTTCCTTCGACATACTCCCACCCATACGTTCGTGTATTATCCCGCCGATCATTCCATTCAAACGACTCTCGGATGTAGAATTACCCATAACGCCTATAATCATAGCCGCATTGATTTCTTCATCATCTCCATATTGGGTAGCGACGTATTTTCCTGCTTCAAAACCATTTAAATAAACGCTCGAAGTTATAGTTGTAATAACTGGTGCCGAAGCATCTGGAGCAGAACCTACAGTAATAACTGGAATCCCCGCATCAACAGCACGTTGTATACCGGAAACAACTCCTAAGATATCTGTAGGGTCAACAACAATTATGTCAACACCCTGTGCTATAAAAGAATCGATATGTTGACTCTGTTGTTCAACACTACTATCTGCAACTTGTACTTTTAAATCATACCCATACTTTTTAGCTGTTTTGGTAGCGGCGTCAATAAGCTCCACAAACCATGGATTTCCGGAAGTAATTTCTGTCCAGCCAATCACAATCTTATTGCGATCCTTTGGAGTTTTCGGCAAAGCCTTATCGATATTGGTACGTTCCTCCATATACGGATTTACAACTCCTGAAAGTGACTGCTTGGGCAAAAGTTTATATATTTCATGAACATCTGGATTTCCAGTTCCTGAACTACTTTCACTGTTTCCTCCGGATTTAGCATTTGAAGAATCTTCATCTACGGAACAACCTACTAGCAAGATTGAAAGAGACATTCCGAGTACAGTCAGAAAAGCAACTAGTCTTCTCATAAAATTTCCACTCCCCAGTATTTTTTATAAGGTAAATATTAATCACGAAATGAAACCGCTTCGATTTCCCCTTAAGAAAATGTTTTTCCTGTATTCGTGTTTTCCTCCTAATTTGATTAACCGCTTACCCTAATATACTTTAGTATTTTAGAATAGTCAATATAATCCAGTACTTTTTAATTATCACTATAATTCAATTGGTCTATCCATAAATACGTGTAGTGTATGTGTTTCATAAAAATCAGGTCAATTTCTGGTTGATTTCTATAAACTTTCTGCCCCCTTAGGTAATCGCTTAACTTAATTATATAAATTACCATAGTGGTAGTATAAATAGAATACACATTTCATATACTTTTCTATTAAATAATTATCATTTATCCTACGATTCAAGTACGACCTGAAATGTAAACATAGATAAGGGGATTTAAGCAAAATTAGTCTACCAATTTTCTATTGGAATAAGGAGAAACGATAGCATCATCTATCTTCTAACGCCGAGTAAGTTTTTCCTTATGCTCTTTTGTGTCTACAGTTTCCGAGCTTCCAAATTCGCGCATCTTCCCAATTACAGTTGCTTTTATTGCTTCGCGCATCGGTCCTAAATACTTACGCGGATCATAAACTTCAGAATCTGTCATAAGCGATTCACGAACTGCTTTCGTTCCTTCAATTTGATTTTCTGTATTCACATTTATTTTGGAGGTCCCTAATGAAATTGCACGTTGAATGTCTTTAACAGGAATACCTGTCCCACCATGTAATACTAGAGGTAAACCAGATTGTTTCGAGATTATTTCCATTTCTTTGAAACCAATATTTGGTTCTCCTTTATAAGGTCCATGAACCGAACCAAGCGCTGGGGCAAGGCAGTCAATGTTAGTGCTATCTACAATTTCTTTACATTCTTGTGGATCTGCATAAATAACACCATCTGCAATTACATCATCTTCTTGACCACCAACAACACCCAATTCAGCTTCTACGGAAACCCCGCGTGCATGAGCATACGCTACAACTTCATTCGTTAATTTAATATTTTCTTCAAGTGGCTTAGAAGAAGCGTCAATCATGACGGAGGTGAAGCCCGCATCAATTGCTTCTTTACATTTTTCAAAACTTGACCCATGATCCAAATGAATCGCTACAGGTACTGTCGTTTTATATTCATGTATAAGCCCTTTCACCATATTTACAACAACTGTAAATCCACCCATATAACGGGCTGCCCCTTCCGATACGCCAAGAATAACAGGAGATTTCTCTTCTTCCGCGGCTTGTAAAATTGCTTGAGTGTATTCTAAATTATTCAGGTTAAATTGACCGATTGCATACCCTTCTTTTTTTCCTTTAATCAACATTTCTTTCATTGACACTAATGCCATCTGAAATTCCCCCTCGGACTAATAAAAACAGGTATTTTATTTGGGAGTCACCAGTCGGATTTAAGTGTGACCCGGTTCCTTTTTCAAACACTTCTGATCCAATGCCATTTGGAGTTATTTTTCTAAATTGACGTAAACTGTAATTGTTTCAACGAGTTCTTGAATGGCATATATCGGTCCTTTATTACCGTTCCCGCTGTCTTTAACACCACCATAAGGCATCTGATCTATTCGGTAACAATAAGTGTCGTTAATGACGACGCCCCATCCTGCAAGCAAATAAAGAATGCGATACGATAAACACTCATATATTCAACACGTATCGTCCTAGTTTTAATTTAAATTACTTATTTTTTATCGCTACTTTTACCGCTTTGACAATATGACGTGTTGAAATTTCGTACTTCTCCAGCATTTCTTCGTTCGGACCTGACTCGGAGTTCCGATCCTTTACGCCTACGCGAAGCATTGGTACAGGCTTTTCCTCTACAAGCACTTCAGCTACGGCACTACCAAGGCCGCCGTATATGCTATGCTCTTCAGCTGTCACGATAACCCCTGTCATTTCAGCGGCTTTAATGATTGCTTCTTTATCGAGCGGCTTTATTGTAGGCATGTGAACGACTGCGACTGAAACCCCTTCTGCGTCAAGTTGTTCAGCTGCCTCGAGTGAACGGCTTGTCTGTGTTCCGGTTGAGATAATTGTAATATCTGTTCCTTCTTTTAACGTGACTGCTTTTCCAATTTCAAAATTATAATCTTCTTCAAAAATAACTGGATATGGATCACGAGCCAGTCGTATATAGACCGGTCCTTCATGTTGATGAGCAACTTCCATCATCTTCTTGACTTCCACACTGTCCGCCGGAGCTAACACAACCATATTGACTAACGTACGGAAAATAGCAATATCCTCCAATGCCTGATGTGTTTTTCCAGTCAATCCAGTCAATATGCCGCTGTATGCTCCAACCATTTTGACATTTAAATTGGGCTGCGCAATTTGAACTTGTATTTGATCAATCCCCCGTTTAGATAGAAATGCAGCAAATGTCGTCGCCCAAGGTTGTACACCGGTTGATGCAAGTCCCGCAGCTACACTCATCATATTTTGCTCTGCAATACCCATCTGTAAAAACTTTTCCGGATTTTTCATAGCTACCCTATCAACTTTTGTAGAGTTTGCTAAATCACCGTCAAGCGCGTACACTTTTTCGTCTTCTATAGATAATTGTAATAATGTTTCTCCAAATACATCTCTCATTGATTCTTTTTTTATTAATTGTATATTTTTCATTATTTAACCCCCGTTTCAAGTTCCTGGATTGCATCATTTAACTCTTCATTTGTTGGAATACGTGAATGCCATAAATAAACATTCTCCATAAAAGAGACCCCTTTCCCTTTTATTGTATTTGCAATTATAATTGTTGGCTTTCCGCATATTTCAAGCGCTCGATTAAAGGCTATATTAATTTGTTCATGGTTATGTCCATCTACATTGATTACATTCCAACCGAAAGCTTCCCACCGTTTTTCAGGCTCAGTCACTGGACTTTCCCGCGTATCACCTTCACCATTCCAGCCATACTGTTGAAGTTTGTTATAGTCTAAAATAGCAACAAGATTGTCAAGTTTATATTTTGAAGCTACATCGGCTGCTTCCCATACTTGACCTTCCTGTGATTCACCATCACCAATCATGCAATATGTACGGAAATTCTTATTCTGAAGCTTTGCCCCCAGTGCAATTCCTACCGCTGCTGAAATTCCCATACCAAGCGATCCGGTTGACATATCAAGTCCTGGTAATGTATTCATATCGGGGTGTGCCTGCAAGCGAGAATTGAGCGAATCGAATGTTTTCAATTCTTCAATCGGCAAGAAGCCCCTCAATGCTAAAACAGAGTAAAGTCCAATTGCTGAATGTCCTTTCGATAAAACAAAACGGTCCCGATTTTCTCCTCGGGGATTTTTAGGATCAATGTTCATTTGGTTAAAATATAAATTGACAAGTATGTCAACTGCCGACATCGGGCCTCCAACATGCCCAGCCCCTGCATGGTGTACTGTCTCAATAATTAAACGTCTTGCTGCCAATGATTTTTTCTTTAAATCGTTTAGTTCTTCTTCATTAAGTGCTAATGTCATTTTGAATTCCTCCTACTTACCTATTTAATATCCACTTATACTCACGAAGTTAAGCGCTTAATCAACTTACGAAATAAGAGTAAAATACTCTTATTGAAAGGCGAAATTTCTCCCTATCGAATTGATGATTTTCTGCAAAATACAAATTTGATCATGCCGATACTAACCAACCACCGTCGATATACAACGTTTGTCCGGTCATAAAATTAGATGCCTCAGACGCTAAGAAAATAGCTGCCCCTTTTAAATCCTGGTCAGTACCGGTTCTCTTCATTGGCGTCCTCATCATCATCCATTCATTTTTTTGTTCATCCTTAAAAACAGGTGCTGTCATTTTAGTGGAAAAATAACCAGGTCCAATCGCATTTACATTAATTCCATTCTCTGCAAACTCGACAGCCATCGCTTTAGTTAATTGTGAAACCGCGCCTTTACTAGCTGCATATGCAGCCATATCTTTAAATCCTAGAACACTAGAAAGTGAAGCTACGTTGATTATTCTTCCGCTATTTTGTTTTTTCATATATGGAATCACAGCTTGGCATGCGAACATGGTTCCTTTCAAGTTAACGTCCATCACAAAATCCCATTCTTCTTCTGTAAAGTCAAGGAACGAACGTCTTACATTTAAACCGGCTGCATTCACTAATATATCGACTGAACCTTGTTCTTTATTTACATTAGATACAAAACTTGAAAAGTCGTTTTTATTTTGAATATCCAAAGCTTCATAAAAGCTCTTTCTTCCATAACTCTCAATTTCTTTTGAGACCTCAACTAATTCATTTTCGCTTCTACTTGTAACTGCAACGTCTGCCCCCGCTTCTGCCAATGCCAAAGCCATTGACCGGCCCAAGCCTCTACCTCCACCTGTAACGATAGCTGTTTTTCCTTCTAGACTAAATAGTTTCATTTATCTACAACTCCTATTTTTTATATTTTAACCACTTATCTTTAATAATGGCTTAAGGTTTTTTTGAGTTAATGCTTCTTTAAAAGCACTTTCTACTTTATATAGTGGGTAAATCGTTATGAGCCCTAATAGTTCTTTTTGATATCGATTAATAATTTTCAATGCCTGATCATACTCGTTGGACTTACAGCTATAAGTAGTTAATAGTCTTATTTCATTTCTAACTGCCAAGTTTAAAGGTATATTGATATCTTTTTCATACAATGCAACAAATACGAGGTCACCTCCTTTTTTCACGCGCTTGACACCGGATTCAGCACCCTTTGGTGAGCCAGAGCATTCAAATAAAACATCAACCTTTTCTACTGAAGGAGGTGATTCATTTTCGACATACGGTACCATTCCAAACAGTGATGCGTGAATCAAACGATTTTCTTTATCTTGTGAAAGTCCAGAAATAACCACGTTTGCTCCAATATTTTTACATACTAAACCGACTAAGAATCCAATTATTCCTGTTCCTTGTACCCAAACATTATCACCTTTTTTCACATGGCTCATTGTCTCTACAGCATGTATCGCAACTGACATAGGTTCTGCTAGTGCTGCCAAAATTGAGGGTACTTCAGCCGGTATCCGTTGCAATAATTCCGCTTTGCACTTCACATATTCAGCCATTCCACCATTAAAATGAAGACCCATTACTTCAACATCCACACAAATATTCGTTCTTCCATTACAGCAATTTTCACACTCACCGCAAAAGTAAATTGCTTCCGCTACTACTCTTTCATTCTTTAAATCTTTATATTCTCCATTAAATGTTTCTACTACAATTCCCGAAATTTCATGTCCTAATATTCGTGGGAATTCTACAAACTCATATCCTTTCGAGTTTTTATATGCATGTAAATCACTCCCACAAATACCACTGTATTCTACTTTTACAAGCACTTCTCCTGATTTTAGAACAGGTTTAGGAATTTCCTTAATTTCTATTTTTTCGGGAACTTCAGTCACAACTGCAGCGATTATCCTTCTCTCCTCCTCGTATATTAGTAGTAAGATCTTTTAGTGAGGCATATATTAATGCTGCCTGCGAAAATTACCGATTGATGGGTTATTTTTTGGTTATTTTTCAAGACTGGCTTCAAGGAATATTGCTGGTTTACAATACAACCTTGCATATCAGTTTTCGTAAAAAGAGTTGTTCAGTATTCCCTAATTAGGATAAATCATAACTTTCAAACTCCCACTTCGATTTGTGTTGGCTTGCTCCATCGCCTTTTCAATTTCATCAATCGAATATCTGTCTGTAATAATCTCATTTACTTTGTTACCCATTGATTCCAGTAAACTGATTGCAAGTGGATATGTGTTTGTATAGCGATAGACAGAATACAAATCTATTTCTTTTTGCAACATTAAAATTACATTAAGCGGCACTTCATCCTTTGCCGGAAAACCAATGACAACGATAGCCCCACCTCTTTTCGTTAGTTCAATTGATGACTGTAAAGCCTTGACGTTTCCGGACGTTTCAAGTATCATATCAACGCCTGGCCCCAAAGTTGCTTCTTCTACCACTGCAACCATATCATCCTTCGCAACATTTATAACCCTTGTTGCACCTAACTTCTTAGCCATCTCAAGCCTTAAGGGTTCCATATCACTTACGATAATTTCTTTTGCTCCAAATGCTTTTGCAGCTAGAACTGTCATCAATCCGACCGGTCCCATCCCGGAAATGACAACTGTTGCACCAGGTTGTAATCCTCCACGCTTGACGGCATGTAAACCGACCGATAAAGGCTCCGCCAATGTAGCGTTTTCAAATGATAAAGTATCAGGTATAGAAAATAGATAATCCTCTCTATGCTTCAAATATTGAACAAACGCTCCCTTTACTGGCGGTGTGGAGAGAAACTGCACATCAGGACAAAGATTGTATCTACCCTCTTTACACCATTCACATGTTTGACATGCTACCCCGGGTTCAACTGCAACTCTGTCGCCAATTTTAAAACGGCTTACTTCTTCGCCTACAGCAACTACGATTCCAGCACATTCATGTCCCTGGATGTGTGGATATTGTACTTTCCTCTGACCTATGCGACCGTGGGCATAATAATGGATATCCGAACCGCAAATCCCAACCGCCATTACTTTGACGAGTACTTCTTTTCCAGTGATTGTCGGAACCTTTACATCCTCCACCCCCACTTCCAAAACCCCTTGCAAGTATGCAGCCTTCATTTCAGTTGGTAAAAAAAATTTCTTTTGTTCATCACTCGTAACATTTTTCATTAGAAAACCTTCTTTCAATTAATTTGTCAAGTGTGACTTAGAAGGATCTTTCCACATTTCTTTTCTTCACACATATCGAAAGCTTCTTTCCATTTTGTTAATGGAAGCTTGTGAGTAATAATCGGTTTAAGATTAACCTTTTTTTGCTCCAATATCTGCATAACCTTCTCCCACGTTTTTTGCGAATGTGCAAGAGAACCAAACAACTGAATCTGTTTGTAAAGAATGACATCATAATCCACCTTGATTTCTTGACCGAGAATTCCGACTTGAATATGTATGCCTAACTTTTTGAGGGCATGTAAACTGCTATTAATTGACGGACCTACCCCAGCACAATCAATTGTTACATCAACTCCAAGACCATTTGTTTCTGCCATGACCACATCTAGCAAATTTTCTTCTGAAACATTAACGACAACATCCACCCCTAGTTCTTTTGCTATTTCTAAACGTTTCTTATCGGCAGATGTACCAGCTACAATCACTTTACATCCCTTGATGGCAAGTAATGACAGGCAAAGGAGACCTATAGGACCCGGACCAGAAAGCAAAACTGTATCTCCAATTTGAATAGGGGTCAATTCTTCAACCGCTTGAACGGCACATGCAAGTGGCTCGGATAGGGCCGCTTCCTCCAAACTTACATTTTCGGGAATGGTGTAAATCATATCTTCACGAACAACAGCATATTTCGTAAAACTACCATCAGCACTAATCCCCATTCCCCTACGTTCGGAGCAAAACATGTAATATCCTGTTTTACAGTAGTGGCATGTGCCACATGTACTTGCCGTCGAACCAAGCACCGTGACCCTATCTCCTACTTTTACCTTGTGAATACTCTCACCAATTTCAGTGACGATTCCAGAAAATTCATGTCCCATAACAACAGGGGGTGAGTTTTCAAATGTATCATGATAAATATGTAAATCAGTACCACATATACCCGTGTAATGAATTTCTATTTTTGCCTTATCAGCTGGACAAGGCGGTTCCGGGATTTCCATAAGTTCTACGTTTCCGATGCCTGACTTCGTCTTTAAAAGTGCTTTCATCAATATTCTCCATTTCTTTTTACTCAGATTAAGTAAAGCGCTTTACTTTTTTTCAAGCTGAATATTAAAATTTTATGCCGAAATAGTCAAATTATCTTTATCATATTTCGTCTAGAATTAACAAGAAAAATATTGTAAGCAATTACCTTTATATTACTCTTTTATATACCGGCAATCCATTTTCCATCGGTATTAACAATTCACCCTGAATAATCGGACATACATATTCTTTAAACTCGGTTGTCATTGTGTTTTCCTTGACGTTGTACCATTCCTTAGGTACATAACGTTCTTGCCCTGCCATTTCTTCCAGCAAAACCGTTCCGTAGGAAATTTGATAATCGTCATTATGCGCAATTCTCTTCATGCTAATCATGACGCCAGTATAACCATCTATCGCGTACTGCCAAGCTACTCTTCCTATTTCATAGGCTTCATTCACATCGGTCTTTGAAGCAAGCATAATGCTACTTCTTTGCCAAATACTTGAATCAATAGAACGAGTATCAATACCCGTTTGCTCTTTAACTATTTCCTCCAAGTGGAGAGAAACACCACCCAATCTTGATCTTCCTAATGCATCGTATCCTAAATTTTTTTCATAAACTAATTCGCCATTCTGCCTTCGTATCCCTTCTGATACAACCAATACTGTGTTTCTATTTTCGTTGTATGCGCGAACAACCTTACTTAAACAATCTTCCAAACCGAATGCGATTTCCGGAATGTAAATAAGTAACTGTGTGTCATCGTCAGCAGGACCTTCTGCTAATGAGCAGGCCCCTGCAAGCCAACCAGTATGCCTTCCCATCGTTTCAATAATTGTAACCCGATTGTTTTCTGTATAACTCGCCATATCCATCTTCACGTCAAGCACTGAAGTAGCTAAAAATTTCGCTGCACTTCCGTAACCCGGCGAATGATCTATGCCTAGCAAATCATTATCTATTGATTTTGGAATACCGATTACAAACAATTCATATCCGACTGCTTTTGCGAATTCATTAATTCCTTTGGCCACATTCATCGAGCCGTTGCCACCAATGTAAAAAAAATAACGGATATCATTTTTCTGTAAAGTTTTAATTATTAATTTATAATCAACAGAAGTTAATTTATAACGTAATGTACCCAGCGCAGCCCCCGGCGTCCAACGCAACCGATACCTATCTGTATCTGACAAATTATCTAGCCTAAGGAAGGATTCCTTCAGCAAACCATGAATTCCGCCTGCGGCCCCTAAAATTTTACCGGTAAATGCAGAATGTAGAATCTCATCTATAATGCCGACCATAGAATTATTAATAACTGCTGTAGGACCACCAGATTGAACAATCAAACAGTTTCCCTTCATTTTCTTGCATCCTCTCTTTTCTTCACGGATAAATCTTTCCAAGAAACCCCAGCCTTCACTCATTTAAAACCAGGTTAGGTTAAGCGCTTTATCATTAAGTAAAAAAATTTATTCCCTATTATTTTTCTTACTTATTATATTGTCCCATTCTATTACCTGCTATCTAATTAGTCAACCTATTTAAATATTTTTTTAAAAAGGAGGTGCGCCCTATCTTACGGATCTTAATCAAATACGCTTCGACGCTTGGAATCCCTAACTACTCCGATAAGTCAGACTGAAACAAACTCCAGTATTATCCTCCGAGTTGAGGCTATACATAACACTTAAGACCGACACGACGTTATTTTGAACGTTTCCAAGCCGTCTATCTATCCTTACAAGGATATACGTAAACTGAACAATTCACCATGCAAAATTGATCCAACCGTTTCTCGAAGAGCATAAAAATCAATTGGGACTTTAAATCCGCCATACAGTCCTCAATGAATCTCATAAAGAGTGTATGGAAATGCCATAACAACGTCTTTTTCAAAATGTAGAAAAATCAAAAAGAACATAATAGTGTACTTACACACCACCTGTTTTAGCAGGTGGACTTTAACATAAATGTCGACGACTAAAGTCGTACTCCACGCTTCATTGAACTGGTTTTCTATGTAATTTCTTATTATTTCTTCCGTTACAGTGCCAACTGTTGCACAAAAATAACCTCTCGCCCATAAATTGTTGTCCCCAAAACCTCTTTTTAAGCTCGAGGAATTCATCTTGAAACACCTTATAGCCCTACTTGGTGGCATATACCGCGTAACTATTTTTTCTGTATCCGTCCATACTTTCACCTCATTTTACGTATGGACATACGACAATAAGGCTAAAAGCTAATACCGTCTAAAAACGGTGGCGTTAGACCACGCATTTGGAACTTAAATAAGTGAATCAACAACATTCGGATATTATCATTGATAAACTGTTTGTTAGGAAGTAAAACAAAAGTTTATCGTCTTAATATAGCCTACTTTTCAACCTCTTCTACAGCACCGTCTGACAATTTGGGGGGCATTTTAAATTTCGCGGTAGATTGCCGCTCAACAAGTGAAGGAAGTAGGGTGAGTCGGATTTTATCTTTTTCTTCTCCCTTAATCATAGATACAATTAAGTCCATCACTTGTTTGCCCATACTTTGAATTGGTTGAGAAATAGTCGTTAAAGGGGGTTCAACAATCCTTGCGATAAGCGTATTATCGAAACCGACAACCGATAGCTCTCCTGGCACATTCACTTTATTTTCTTTCGCCGCTTGAAGTACTCCAGTTGCTAATAAATCATTACAAGCAAAAATAGCAGACGGTACATTACTTCCGTTTAAATACTTATGTGTGATAAATTTACCAGCTTCCATCGTAGACTCAGTGATAAATTCAAAATCCTTTGAAAACTCAAGATTATTTTCATTTAATGCTTGTTTAAAACCCCGGATTCGTTCCCTATTACTCCATACATCAAGCGCAACGATTCCGATATTTGTATGGCCTAATCCAATCAAATAAGAAGCCGCTTGATAGCCACCCATGAAGTCATCCAGCGCCACTGCATTAACAGAAAACATCGGAAAATCGCGGGCTACAATTGCTACTGGTATTTCCTCTTTCATTAACTCTTTTACTTTCTCGATATTTTCAAAACCTGAAGCCAGAATAAATCCATCTACACTTTTCTGTTTTAAAAGTGCCAGATATTGATTCTCTTTATCTATTTTATAATCTGTGTTGCACATGACCAGATTGTAGCCAAGTTCCTCTCCACGATCTTCAATACTCCTTGCCAATTCTGAAAAAAACGGGTTAGCCATATCTGGAATAAGTAAGCCAATCGTTTTTGTTTGTTTCCCCATTAGCGCCGATGCAATCATATTTGGTTGATAGTTTAATTCTTCTATTACTTCATGCACTTTTCTTATAGTTTTTTCACTAATACGTCCAGTTTTATTAAGCACTTTAGAAACAGTTGCAATTGAAACATTCGCAGCTTTTGCTACTTCATATATCGTCGGTTTCACACCAGTTCTCCTCGTCTTCGTTAAACTACTTAAATAGTTTGTTTTCTATTTTAATATTATAGTGTATACCACTAGTGATGTATAAAAACAAATCAAATTTCCAGTTAAGTTCCCATTGCTATTTGGCCATAAAGGCAAGTACCTTAAAAAAGGTAGCCCTGTTTATTTGGTGATGGTATACAAATAGACGGCGGTAGAGAAGGTTGGTAAGATAGGCTTTTATGGGACTTCGGCTTTCTAGAATTGCCGTATTCAATGACGTTCCCCTCTCCAGAGTATTGCTTTTAACCAACGTTATTTGAAGAAGTATCTTCTTACTTTGGGTTTCGGATTGAACTAAATTAGTTAAACAATACTCAATTAATGCAAGGTAAATCTGATTTTTAAAGCATTTTTATTCTGACCATTGTAGTGTTTATTTCCACGTGCAACTTAATCCACTTGAAGAATAACTCAATCGCCCAACGTGACCGATAGATTTCGCTGATTTCTTCAGCAGTACTATCAAATCGATTTGTAATTAATCGCATTTCCTTGCCCTTGTGATCTAGAATTCCCATTATTCAAAAGACATTTTCTGTCCGAGTTGTTGTCTATCCATATATTCCATCTGGGTAGACAATTTTTAATGGAGCCGCCCCAATTATCAAATGAAGTTTTTTGTATATTCTTGTCCATGTGTGAGTCCTTTTTATTGAATTTGGACAGAAACCACCTGTACAGACTATAATAAAGGACTTTACCTTTTAGATTCTATATATCATTGATTATTTGGAGTAACTTTCAATATTTTGTTTCTATGCACAACACTGGTGAGCGTGCATACCCTTATCACCTGGGTAAGCGCTTCCTTTGATTGTATCTTACATTGATTTTTTTTTCAAGCTTTCATTAATGGTAATTGGCCCTATGATAAATACGGCATAGTTTCAATAGATTTCTATACACATGCCGCATTTTTTAAATTCAATTTTATTAACCATTAGCATTGCATTAAACTCTTTCAAGTTTGTCACGTATACAACAACCTTGTCCACAAAAGTATTGTTTTGGATAAAATGTAAACTTCAACCTGAATCCAATATAGGTTGTTAACACCTAAAAATACGTCGCTGTGCCTATACATTCTGAATTTCTTTTTGATAAATGAGTGAGAAAACAAAAAGCAGAATATTTCATTTGTTTTCAGCTTTTAAAGCGCTTTTGAAGGCATCCTGAAATAAGCTTAGAGACTTTGCATCTTTTAAGGCTATTTGTTTTAACGATGAGGTCTAATAAAAAGCGTAATAGAGGCTTTCAAATACCAGAAGCCAGCGATTATACCTGTGGATTTTTAATTTTCATTGCCTGCCTCAATAGGCAAACTCCGAGGATAAGGTAATCATATTTTTGAATGACCGTTCGTATACGGCATCTTTTCACATGTTTTTTTAATGGTTTTCAAGCTTTCCTGTCCGATGGAAGCAGATTTTATGCAACAGGCCAAAGTAAAGTGCACAGTCTTTCGTTACAAACTCTCCTGAAGGAAAGCGCTCTAGGTCCAGTTCTGTCTTTAATTCACTGTGAAACTCGATGGTTACATAATTCCGACACATGGCGATTGCAGCGGAAGCCGGAACAGGCAATGACATATAGTAAGTTTGGAATCCGTTTCTGGAACAAGCAGTATCTGTCCGTCTTTATCGATTGTCCATCCCATGACCTGAAAGGCAATACGGACGGGAACTCCCGTCCCCTTAATGGTGTAGAGGCGCACGACTGTATATACCTTTTACTAAGGCTCTTCAAGGCGAGTGCCCTGGCTGTTCTTTCTAGATTCCGCTTGATTACAAGGTTCACACGGTTAATCATATTGTCGGCACTGTCACATGCAGAATCCATTCGCTAAAGAAACGTTTGACCCCTCATGTATTTTGCGAGCTCAATTGCCTTCCGGAGAAAATCAGGGCCCGGTCACTCCTTTCACGCACTTCCACCTTGCCCCCGTAACCTTCTTATCCTATATAGGCAAACAGGGGAGCGCAGCCATCGCATCCTTTTTTAGTTATCGAAACGCCTTCTTTAAAAGCGTTGGAGTTGTCAAAAGGAGATACATACAAGTCCCAGAAGAACGTATCGCTTTGCCGCCCACACGAACTGGAGAAATGGCCACATTCAAACGACGGATAAGTCTGGATGACTCCTCTATTACAAAAAATCTATAAACCTCTTTTTTTGATATAAGCTGCTAGATCAACAAGCCGATTTGAATAACCAGTTTCATTGTCATACCAAGACAGAACCTTGACCATATTGCCCTCAAGAGTCATTGTGGATAGGGCATCAATCACGGAAGAATGCGGATCACCATTAAAGTCGCGGGAAACAAGGGGTTTTTCGCAGTATCCCAATATGCCTTTCATATCACCCTTGGATGCGGCCTTAAGTGCAGCGTTCACCTCTTCGACTGTAACCTCTTTTTCCAATTCTGCAACAAGGTCGACAACTGATACATTTGGCGTAGGAACACGCATCGCCATCCCGTTTAGCTTTCCTTTTAATTCCGGAAGAACAAGTGAGACTGCCTTAGCCGCACCTGTCGTTGTCGGTATGACCGATTCGGCAGCTGCCCGAGCACGGCGGTAATCATTGTGAGGCAAATCTAGGATTTGCTGGTCATTCGTATAAGAGTGGACGGTAGTCATCATACCGCGCCGGATGCCGAATTTCTTGTTCAATACTTTAGCAAACGGTGCAAGGCAATTTGTTGTACAGGAAGCATTTGATATAACATGATCTTTTTCCGGGTCATACTCCTCTTCATTCACCCCCATCACAATAGTTATATCTTCATCTGTTGCAGGAGCCGATATGATGACTTTCCTTGCACCTGCTTCCAAATGTTTGGCGGCGTCATTCCTTTTAGTAAAACGTCCGGTGGACTCAATCACCACATCAACACCAAGCTCTCTCCAGCCGATTTGGGAAGGATCCCTTTCAGCGAGCACCTTCAATTTGCGGCCGCCCACTATGATTTCACTATTTTCCACATGAATTTCCTCGTTAAGAGCTCCATGTACTGAATCAAACTCCAACAAATGTCCCAGCATCTGGGCATCCGTCAAGTCATTCACAGCCACGATTTCAACTTCCGGGTGCCTTAAAGCTGCCCGAAAAACATTCCTGCCGATTCTTCCGAAACCATTTATTCCTACTTTTACTGACATGTTTTTATTCCCCCTTTAAAATTTCCATCGCGGCACCTTCATCAGTGACCAGGATGGTCGACTCCGGCGCATTTTTCATATATGAACGGATGGCTGTCGCCTTTGATTTGCCTCCGGCAACTGCAATGACATGCTTAGCATGCGGAAGATCCTCCAGCTGTAAACCGATGGTGGAGACTTTATGCACGACATTTCCTTCGCAGTCAAAATAATAGCCGAAAGCCTCTCCTTCAGCGTGTCCCTTTATAATCTTGTTCATAATTTCATCATCCGTGTTCCGGCGTTCAGCCATTTTCAATGCATCTCCGATGCCATGCAACACAATATCTGCCCAACGAATCAAACCCAGGACATCATTTATGGATGGTTCTTTTAATAATATGGAGCGAAGTTCATTGCTCACCTCATCCGGCACATATAACGCGCGATGAGCCCCGCCTGTATTTTCTGCCATGGCCGCAGAAATGGAATTGGCCTGATCACTCACCTTTCCGCCTACTCCCCCCCGCGCTGGTACAAATAGTACTTCCTTTCCGGCCGTATCAATATGCGCAAGCGCTTCAGCCACAGAACCCATAGTTGTTCCACCTGTGACCGCTATGATATTTTTCTCTCCCAATTTGTCCTCAAGTATACGAGCGCAGGCTTTTCCGATTTCATCCTTTATCAAGGGCATCTTGTCACTGTCACCTGGAACAATAATTGTCTTTGTGATTCCCAATATTTTATTTAACTGTTGTTCCGCTTTATTCAATCCGGAAGTCTCTCTCATGAACTCTTCTAAGCCTGATAACAATTCTCTTCCGCTTTTGGTCAATCGCATACCGTCTGTATGATACTCGATCAGCTGTTGCGCCTTTAAAAGATCCACTTCACTTCTTAACACCCGTTCCGTCATATCCAACATTTGGGCCAAAAGCCTCCGACCAACCGGTTCAGTTAGACGAATAGACCGCAGGATAGAATAACGAAGTTCAATTTGAGCTAACAGATCAGGTACCAATTCCTGTTGCCACTTTAATAAATCCTTCATAACGCTCCTCTTTCTATAGTGTCCCTTTGGGACGTTTTCCGTCCCTCAGGGACAAAAATAAATATACTAATATGAACATATTAGCACCCGTTTGGAAAATCTTCAACAAATTATTTGTCCTTTTGGGAAATTCCATTATTTTGACTTTTCTATCATTATTAACCAAATTAGCGGAAGTTCAATCAACTTATTGGAGTAGGACTTGAGAGTATTTTATTATATGCCTTCTCCGAAATTCACCTCTTATCTTTAATGATGATTTAGCAATTGATTAAATCCTTTCATGTATTTAATCAATCTTTCACCATGGGGTGCTAGGAGTCGCAGGGGAAAATCTTGTAATCCCGATATAACAGAAGAGCCAATCTCTTTATTACCAAGGGGTTGAGCGCCTTTTTATTAGTACAGTTTAGATGGATTTTGACTAAGCAAAAAGTATTGAAGGATATAACATTATCCGTTCAATCCCCTGCACGCTTATTAAAACTTAGCGCTCTTAATCAGGAACTTCCCCCACACTCATTACGGTCATTATTGGCCGAAGCCGGTGTTGGGTTGGAACAGATTATGGACCGTCACGGACATTCTGATGATAGTACCACCCGAAACGTTTATTTACACATAACTAAAGAAATGAAAAAAGAGGCTTCTCAGAAGTTTACTCAACTAATGAGAAGCCTACAATAATCTTTAATATGTTAGATGGCGCTAACACTTTCCTTAAAACCTTTGACGTATAAGGGTTTCAGGAGGGTCTTACATCATGCCAGGCATAAGACTTTGACCTGTAACATCGTTCACGGATTTTACCGAAAGTGCGTCAAATCAAGGTTTTTACCTTCTACAGGTGTAACATCGTGAACGATGTTTTATGCCTTTTACTACATTGCTTTAGCAAAATGTTAGCAATTTCAAGCAGATAGTCGGTTACAGTTGTTCACGCACTCCATATGGCTTGAGTAGTGATGGCAGACATATAGATGTAGTAGTGTTTACCTTATTATTAGTAGTAAAACTTCTCAAATTTATCAAAAGAAAAGTGACAACCATTAATAGATAAATGGGCCACGGCGAAAACGATAGCGAGGACCAAAAATGGGACCTCGACGGAAACGGTAACGTGGACCACCGAAACCACCTATGAAGAATGGCATAAAAAAACTCCTCCTTTATTGAATGATATTATAGGTTATGCCACAAAGGTGCTCGGGGACAAAGACATATATGGAGAAATCTAAAAATCAGGTAAAATATCTCTTATTGAGTGAAGGTAAAGGGAATGGTAACAAAAGAAAATTCAACTAGATAAATTAGGGTAATCGTCAAAAGGTAAGGTTAATACCTGGAGTAGCACAAGGGATCATTCACTTTTAGAAAAGCTTCTTTAATTTTTGGTGCCACGACCAGAAGTTTGCTAAATTTTGTTCGAAAGATTAATAGAATTAACTAGTATTTCAGTTGTTTATATATATAAAAAGAGGGAGTGTAAACTAAACTGTGTAAGTGAGAGAGCGTACGGCTCTTGCTTCGCTGTTTGGTTTTTTTTTATTGGTAGAATACAATAAATGAATGGGAGGTATTTCTAATGGCTAAATCTAAACGAGAAGAGAAATCAGTTGAATTAGCAAATCAGATCCTAGAAAACTACCAACCAAAAACTGTTGAAGATATGCAGAATGCACTGAAAGATATATTCGGCCCCATGTTTGAGGCCATGTTAAAAGGTGAAATGGATAACCATCTGGAATATGAATCCAATGACAAAAATGAACAGGAAACAGACAACAGGCGTAATGGTTATGGCAAGAAAACCTTAAAGACAAG
>NZ_QYTW02000010.1:0-19626 GCF_003605405.2 Siminovitchia terrae
GTGTTTGGGTTACCCAAAAACTTGAAAAAAGTATTTGACATTGTACGCTATTCATATTTAGCGCATTTTTTTCGAATTGCATAAAAATAGATGTATAACAGATGTTGACATTACTAATCTGTTATAATACAATGTGTTTAATAACAAAAAAGGAGGCCATCCAAAATGATGCCAATTGAATTTTACAGAAACATATCTGCCAAAGAATGTTGCCAATGCGGTGAAGAAATGAATGAAATGCACGAGTGCTATTTTAATGAATGTGAGCGCTGCCTAAGTAAAACAGAGGAGTAATAAAAATTGAAAAAACTATATGAGAAATCCCCATAATCTGCCTGTTCCCAGTTGAGACAGTGCAGATTATTTTTATTTGGAAAAAGAAAAAGCATCCGGCAAGGCCGAAATGCTGTCAGTGTGATATATAACAGATTGTATTTTTTCTCATACTAAATATCCAGTTGGGTGATAAAACTCAAATTCCGGATCATAAACCTAAGCCACGCCCTCCTTGTATCAACTCGTGATCTAGTTAGCAGGGCTTCCTCATAAATTTTCTCTAACAATTTTTACAAGTGCATCCCCAAGCTGCCTTACATCCTCGCCCTCCGTTTCCCGGCCAAGCGTAATTCGGGTGAATTCTTTTGCTGCTTTCCCTTCAACGCCAAGTGCGACCATTGTCTTTGATGGCGTCTGCATGCTCACCTGGCAAGCGCTTCCTGTCGAGATGGCAAATCCGCGTAGATTCGCTTCATTCATGATTAGCTGACCTTCAAGACCGGCCACCCTTATGCCAATCGTTGAAGGCAAGTCCGCTTCATAAATGATGCACTTTTCCTGAATAGGATCAAGCGAATTTAAAAATTCTTTCCGCAGCTCACGGTAGTGCTCACTGTAAACATCCAATCCAATCACAGCTTTTTCTGCGGCGGCTGACATGGCCACAATTCCTGGCACGTTCACTGTTCCAGGCCGGAATCCCCCTTCGTGGGTGGTACCAGGAACATAGGGATCCCATCGCAGAGCAGGATTTAGATAAACCGCACCAACTCCTTTTGGTCCGTAAAATTTGTGGCTGGAGATCGTCAAGGCATCAACAGAGTGAGCCACCGTTGTCAAATCCACCTTACCGAAAGATTGGACGCAGTCACTGTGAAAAAGAATCCCATTTTCCCGGCAAATCTGGCCGACTTCTTCAATTGGCTGCAGCGTTCCTATTTCAGGATTGGCATGTTGTATGCTGGCTAAGACTGTGTCTTCGCGGACGGCATCTCGGAATCCACCAACATCAATCCGCCCGTCCGGAGAAAAAGGGAGCATTGTGATGTCCCAGCCTGCCTGTCGCAGCTTTTCCATTGAATTTAAAACAGAGGAATGTTCTGCCATTCCAGTGATGATGTGCTTTCCTTTTTTTACCTTGCTAGTCAGTAATGTTTGGATGGCCAAAAAATTGCCTTCAGATCCGCCGCTTGTAAAAAAAACTCCGTCTTTAGATACATCGAAAAATCGGGCAAACTGTGCCCGACTGTATTCCAAAAGCTCATTTGCCTGATCACCTACATCATGAAGGCTGCTTGAATTTCCGTAGTACGTAGATGCCGCCTTTACATAGACTTCCGCAGCTTCCTGATCAAGCGGGCAAGAGGCCGCATAATCGAAATATTTCACCTGGCAAACCTGCTTTCTATTAATTTTAAAAATAACTCTTGTCATAATTGTAATTCTATGTAAATATAAGTGTCAAGACACATGTAAATACCAGGAGGCGTATGATGAAAAAAGCAGATGTTCTTATTATCGGAAGCGGAGTTGCTGCTTTGCAATTGGCGAAGCGCATTCGTGACGAAAAGAATGTGATAATCATCACAAAGTCTTTTTTGAAGAATGGAAATTCCAACCTGGCACAGGGAGGAGTAGCCGCCGCCATCGGGGAAGGTGATCATCCTGACAGCCATTTTGCCGATACACTGGAAGCCGGACGATTCCATAATGACCGCACTGCAGTGTTGAAGGTGACAAGGGAAGCGCCTGGATTGATCAAAAAGCTTTGGGCAGAAGGCTGCCGTTTCGATACAGATGAAGAAGGAAGACTACTGCTTGGAATGGAAGGTGCGCACAGTGAACATCGGATCGTCCATGGAGGCGGGGATGCGACAGGTCAGCGGATCATGGAGCATTTTGAGTCCGCTGTAGCTGGTAAATTTACAATCATTGAAAATACAATTGTATTCGATTTAATCATAGATTCTCGTGGCCGATGCATCGGAGCTAAAGGAAAAAGGACAGATGGAAGCATCGAATCGTTTTTTGCCGATCATATTGTTTTAGCAACAGGTGGATGCGGCCAGCTATACAGTCACACATCCAATGCCGAAACTGTTACGGGTGATGGCATTGCGCTGGCATATAAAGCGGGGGCGGAAATCGCTGACATGGAATTCATCCAATTTCATCCGACTCTTCTTTATTTGAATGGAAAAACTCACGGCTTGATTTCAGAAGCCGTCCGCGGAGATGGCGGAAGTCTCGTCACTGAGGAGGATATCGCAATCATGGAAGGCGTCCATCCAATGGGAAACCTTGCGCCGCGGCATATCGTTGCTCAGACGATTTACGACTATTTACGTGAAGGAAAGCAAATTTATTTGGATGTATCTACAATTGAGAATTTTGCTGAGCGGTTTCCGACAATTACCGCCTTGTGTGAAAAAAATCACGTAGATTGGAAGAAGCGGATACCCGTTGCACCTGGAAGTCACTTTTTAATGGGCGGTGTGAAAACCGATCTCATTGGGCGGACAAGTATCAAAGGATTATATGCTATCGGTGAGGCCGCCTGCACGGGCTTGCATGGCGCGAACCGCTTAGCAAGCAACTCATTGCTGGAAGGACTTTTTATGGGGAAAAAATTGTCCGAATGGATTAATGAGGGCGGCGAAAAGAATGGAATGGAAAAAAGGGATGCTGAATTTCCGGAAAACAGACGTCCGCTCACCGAGATCAACAATCGTGACATGCGGCTGCCGGAAATCGAGGACATCAAGCGAACCATGATGGACAATGCAGGAATTGTCCGGTCTGAAGAGGGGTTGCTCAAACAGAAGCATTGGCTGGAAGGCTTTCAAATAGAGGAATGGCTGAATACGGACCTTGGGCATTTAACGTTCGAAGAATTGACGCGGGTGTCCATGCTTATCACATCATGGCTGATCACAGATTCAGCAATGAAAAGAACGGAAAGCAGGGGAGGGCATTTTCGCAGCGACCACCCTTGTGAAAAAAATCACGATTGGATTGGCAGGCAAATCATCCAAAGAAGGAATGAAAACAATGAACAAATTGAAACTGCGGTTGCAACTTGAACAATTTTTCCTTGAAGATATCGGAGACCGTGACGTCACGAGCCAAATATTTGGAGATGGGCAGCGAGGCGAAGTCAATTTTATTGCAAAAGAAAGCGGCGTATTCTGTGGGGAAGAAATTATCCGGACAGGGTATCCGCTTCTCGATCCGGAACTGCGGTATGAAATCTTTGTCCGTGATGGAGAGAAAATTGAGAAAGGGCAGGTGCTTGCGACCGTAAAGGGACCAGTGTCCAGCGTGTTAAAAGGCGAGCGCGTCATTCTGAACCTTGTTCAGAGAATGAGTGGTATCGCAACGAAAACGCAGCAATCCGTTAAAGCGCTAGACAGTGAACATACGAAAGTTTGCGACACAAGGAAAACAACCCCTGGTTTGAGGATGCTCGAAAAATACGCTGTCCGTTGCGGCGGTGGGCAAAATCATCGCTACGGTTTGTATGATGGGGCAATGTTAAAAGACAACCACATCTCATTCGCTGGATCAATCGCTGACGCGGTGGCAGCCGTTCGGGAAAAGGCGGGACATATGGTCAAAGTTGAAGTCGAAACCGAAACGAAGGAAATGGTGCTCGAAGCCGTAGCTGCAAAGGCGGATGTCATCATGTTCGACAACAGGACCCCAGAAGAAATTCGGGAGTGGATTGAACTGATCCCGGAAAGTATTGTGACAGAGGCCTCCGGTGGAATCACAATGGAGAACCTCGTATCGTATCGCGACACGGGCGTCGATTATATTTCGCTTGGATTTTTGACCCATTCCGTTTCTGCGCTGGATATAAGCGCAAAGGTAAAGATCGGAGATTGAGCGGTGGAGCGAGATTTCAGGGATGAAAAAACTCGGTGATACACAAATTACTCTTCGGAAATCAGAAATACTCCTGAGTTTGTGTAAATACGATCCGAAGTTCAAGGATACTGCCTGTTTTCCGGAATGACTATCCGAAGTTCGAGAATACTGTCTGGTTTTTGTAAATACAATCCGAAGTTTAGAAAAACTGTCAAGTTATCCGGAATTACTGTCCGAAGTTCAAGAATACTATCCAGTTTTCGTAAATACAATCCGAAATCCAGAAATATTGTCGAGTTTCCGGAATGACTATCCGAAATTCAAGAATACTATCCACTTTGTCCACTTTACTATCTGGCAGAAGCGCCGGACCGTTTCAGGGGAACAAACTACTGCGGAGCAGCGAAGCCTGCTTATTTTATAATGAGGGAGGAATATAGAGGTATGAGTATTTTTCAAACGTTGGAAAAGCAGACAAATGTGCTGTCGGAAAAGTATCGAAACATGTCAACGGAGGAGCTTGAGAAGAGGGTGCGCGCTGTGAAGGCTGCACTTGGAAACAAGCTTTATATTCCTGGACATCATTATCAAAAGGATGAAATCATCCAATTTGCCGATGCTACCGGCGATTCGCTGCAGCTTGCACAGCTTTGTGAAAAGAACGAGGAAGCGGAACACATCGTATTTTGCGGCGTCCATTTTATGGCGGAGACGGCGGATATCCTGACAACAAAGGAACAAAAAGTCTATTTGCCGGACATGCGTGCGGGCTGCTCAATGGCGGACATGGCCGACATTTATCAGACTGAGCGTGCGTGGGAAAAGCTGACTGCCATATTTGGAGATACGATTCTTCCACTCACTTATGTCAATTCGACCGCTGCAATCAAGTCGTTCGTTGGGGAAAATGGCGGTGCAACTGTCACTTCGTCCAACGCCGAAGAGATGGTTCGCTGGGCTTTTGAGCAAAAAGATAGAATCTTGTTTTTACCGGACCAGCATCTCGGACGAAACACGGCATACAACTTGGGCGTAGGTCTGGATGAAATGGCCGTCTGGAATCCGATCACGGATGAACTGGAGTTCGACGGACCTGTTGAGAAAATAAAAGTTCTGCTATGGAAAGGGCATTGCTCTGTTCATGAGAATTTTACAGTGAAAAATATCGAAGATGTTCGGAGCAAACATCCCGAAATGAAGGTACTTGTCCATCCGGAATGCTCACGTGAAGTCGTCGCACTTTCAGATATGAATGGGTCAACAAGCTATATTATCAAGGTGATCGAAAATGCTGATCCAGGATCTGCCTGGGCGATTGGAACAGAAATGAATCTGGTAAACCGTCTCATTAAGGATCATCCCGACAAGCATATCATTTCATTGAATCCGCATATGTGCCCGTGTTTGACGATGAATCGGATTGACCTCCCGCACCTTGTTTGGTGTCTCGAAACGATTGCCGAGGGCGAGGAGCACAATGTGATTGAAGTAGACGATAAAACAGCAAAATTCGCAAAGTTGGCGCTCGATCGTATGTTGGAGCTTTCATAAGTATTTAACTTCATTTAGCAGAAATCTCCCACTTCTGCAAGTGGTGAGATGAAAGCATATTGGTATTCCATTCAGTGGGGGTTCAAACCCCGGCTGAATAAAGTTAAAGCCTCCGGCGGATGCCACAGATTTTTAGAGGAAATTTATCGAGCGGAGCTCGATAAAATCTGGGCGCAAATACGCCAAGGCGCATTTGATTCCGAAAAAAAAACGCTGGAAGGCGTTTTTTCTTTTTTCCAAAGGAAATGAAATAGAGGTACCTGGTAGGAGAAAACGTGGAGTAACGAACTTGCTTGTGGAATTCGCACACCCTTTCTGGGAGAGTGGACTATTTTTCCAGAGGCTTGTTTGAATGGAAACTCGCTTTTTTTCATGGATTCCCCAGCATTGCGGTAAAAGGTTTCGGCTGATGTAACCGAAGGAAGAACAGCGGCAAACCCTCGTGTCTTTGTCGCTTATTTGCTATTCCCCTTCCAATTCCGGATGAAACTACAGAGAGCTTTGACAAAGAGCGATGTGTGTATTAAGATAGCGTATTATTCGTATCAATATTTTTCAACCAAAAATTATTCGAAATTTCATAATAAGAGAGGAAGAAGACGGTGGGCAACCCTTTAATACTTCAATCGGATTTTGGCTTAGGTGATGGTGCGGTCAGTGCCATGTATGGAGTGGCTAATTCTGTGAACCAGAACCTGAAAATCTATAATCTCACTCATGAAATTCCCCCATTTGATATATGGGAGGGTTCTTACCGGCTGCTGCAGACAATTGCTTATTGGCCGGAAAACTCAGTCTTTGTTTCGGTCGTGGATCCAGGAGTGGGAACCGACCGCAACAGCGTTGTCGCTCGAACTGCATCCAATCACTTTGTCGTTACGCCGGATAACGGGACGCTCACGCATATCAATAAAGAAATCGGGATCACTGAAATGAGGATGATTGATGAAAAGGTCAACCGCCTGCCGAATTCTGGCGCATCCCATACGTTTCATGGTAGGGATATTTATGCCTACACAGGTGCGCGGCTAGCTGCGGGAGTCATCAGCTTTGAACAGGTGGGGCCGCAGATTGATCTGGAAAACCTTGTTATGCTTCCTTCCATGGATGCCAACATGTCGGATGGAGTGCTGCATGGAATCATTGATGTTCTCGATGTGCGTTATGGAAATGTATGGACAAACATCAGTCGCTCTTTACTGATCGACCTGCAGGTTCAGTATGGTGATTTAGTAAAAATTACGATCGAACACGAATCCGCCATCGTATTTGAGAGGGAGATGGTCTATGGGAGATCCTTCGCCGCGACTGAAAAAGGGGAGTCGTTGATTTATATCAACTCGCTTGACAACGTCGCAGTCGCTATCAACCAGCAATCCTTTGCCCAAAAATACAAAATTGGAACTGGCGTCGATTGGAAAGTTTTTATAAAAAAATCATAGATCGAAATAAAGAGGAAACCGGACGCGGGGCGTCCGGTATTTGATTGTTTCGTATTTTTGGGGTCAGACCCCCAGGACTTTAAAGTGGTAACGCATTAACGTAATGGGGGTCAGACCCCAACAACAAGACCCCAATAAAAAGGCAGTCCCAAAGGACTGCCTTTCGCGGTCGTACCACCCTCTTATTTTTCGAACACTTTTTTCACTCGATCTACTGCCGGCTTTGAACCACCCCGGCCCAAAACGTCTTCGACCATCATGGCCACTAGCATGTCTGGTTTTTCTGTATCATAAGCTACGAAGAAGCCATTCTCTTTTCCTTTTTCACCTTGTTTTACCTTCAATTCGGCAGTCCCGGTTTTTCCAGCAATTCGCTTACCAGCGATTTTGGCACCGCGTGCCGTTCCTTTCGGGTCCTCGACGACTTTCAGCAAGGCATTCTGAATATCTACTGCAGTTTTTTCACTCATGACGCTTTTTTTCCAGGTAGCACCATCCGTCTCACCTTTTACTAAGATAGGCTGGATTATATTTCCTTTATTCATAAGGGGGGTATATGCTGTTGCCAAATGGACGATGTTCATTTCAATCTGTCCCTGTCCATAGGAGGAATCAGCCAATGCAATGTCCGTATCAATTTTACCAATTTTCGATTGTTCCAGCGGGAAAGCATAGTCCGGGATATCCTCTTCAAACCCGAAAGTCTTCAGTCCTGCCACAAACTTATCTTTACCAAGGTCTAATGCAGTCCTTGCAAAGAAAATATTATCTGAGAGTACAAGCGCTTTTTCCAGATTAACTGCTCCGTTCGTGTCAGAGACTCTTGTTACGGAATAACCCCCCCACGAAGAATCTTTTTGCCAGGACAATCCCTTGATATCATATGTTTTGTTCCAATCAACCGCGCCTGCTTCCAGTGCGATCGCTGTCGTGATCGGCTTCATCACAGAACCTGGTGCGTAGCCATTTTTGAATCTGGTCATTAACGGTTCTTTCTTATTCTTTTCGATTTTCTCCCAATCCTTTGCTGTCGCACCCAATGACAATGTATTAGGGTCGAAGCTTGGGCTGCTCACCAACGCGAGTGTTTCACCACTTACTGGGGTAAGTGCGGCAGCCGTTCCTGTTTCGTCTTTTAATTCGTTAAAAATTTTATTCTGAACACCGGCATCAATTGTCAGCTGAATGTCTTCCCCATCTTTGACTTCTTTTTCCGCTAACACTTCTTCCGTTCCATCTTTCTTGTTGATGACAATTTTAACGCCATTTTCGCCTTTCAGCTTCTTTTCAAAAACCTGCTCCAAGCCTCTTTTGCCAATCACATCCGAGCTTTGGTATTGACTGTCTGCTTTTTCCAGCTCTTCGGCTGTAATCGGCCCCACATATCCAATCAAATGGGCAGCTGCTTCACCAAGCGGGTACACCCGTGCTTGGACAGTGCGATTATTGACAGAAGGGATGGCTGTAAGTTTTTCCAATAAATCATTGGCATCACCCGGAATCTTTTTGATGGGTACAAAGTGTTCCGGTTCAACCCAGGAGGCAGAGAGGTCTTTTGTGATCTTTTCTTCGCTCAATCCAAGCAAGTCGGCAACTTTCTTGATGATTTTTTCCTCATCGTCGCCCATCTCGCCAGGGATAATGCCGATTTCGGTCACTTTTCCAGTCGCAGCAAGGTCTGCCCCGTTTTTATCAACGATATCGCCGCGTTTGGCCGGAGTAGTCGGAAGACTAAGTTTGTCACCTTCTTCCAGATTTGGAAAAATAAATCCCGTATCCCAGCTCACAAACCAGCTTTTAGCGTCGTCCCGCTCTTCTTTTTTCAACACAGCGGTATGGTCAAACGCGATTTCGCCTGCAAGACTGTCCATTTTTACATGAAAAGGAAATTTGACGATTCCATCCTTTTCCTCTACTTCTTCAGGAGCCTTGAAGTCCACTTTTAAGTTTTTTATCTGCAAATCGCTGTAGATTTTTTTATATCTATCCGTAAAATCTTTCTTTGAAACTTTTTCCTGCGCTTCTTCGGAGAGATAATCATACATCTTATCAAAATTCTGCTTATTCCATTCTTGAACATAAGCTGTGAAACGTTCTTCAGGCTTCGGCTCCTTGTTGCAGCCGGTGATTAACACAATACTAATCAGCAATAACAACATTCCGAACCATTTTTTCATATGTACACGCCTCCTCACCTTGTCATTTTAACACTAAGATACCTTGATATGTTAAAATAGTTATCATAAAAAATCATCAGAAAACAAGGAGTAGAGTCATGGAAAAAATTCTCATTTTTGGTCATAAAAATCCTGATACAGATTCCATTTGTTCAGCGCTTGTCTATGCTGATTTAAAAACAAAATTAGGAGAAAACGTAGAACCGGTCCGCCTCGGAGCTGTGAATGGTGAAACGGAATACGCGCTTAAGACGTTTAACGCGGAAGCGCCGCGTGAAGTGAGCACAGTGTCGAATGAAGTAAGCAAGGTCATTCTGGTTGACCACAACGAACGCCCGCAGAGTGCAGATGACATTCAAAAAGTCCAAGTTGTCGAGGTCATTGACCACCACCGAGTCGCTAACTTTGAAACAAGCGAACCGCTTTACTTCCGTGTGGAGCCTGTTGGCTGTACAGCAACCATTTTGAAAAAAATGTATGAAGAAAACGGTGTGGAAATCGATAAAGATATTGCAGGGCTCGCATTGTCAGCGATCATTTCAGACTCTCTTCTTTTTAAATCTCCAACTTGCACGGAGCGCGACGTTCAGGCTGCCCGCGAGCTTGCTGAAATCGCAGGTGTGGATCCAGAAGAATATGGAATGAACATGCTGAAAGCGGGAGCGGACGTTAGCGACAAAACAGCGGAAGAATTGTTGTCACTGGATGCGAAGCCATTCCAAATGGGACAAGCCAAAGTTGAAATTGCACAAGTGAATGCTATCGGGGTTGAGGAGATCCTTGCACGCAAAGCTGAAATTGAAGAGGCGATGGAGCGTGCAGTGGAAGAACGCGGATTGGACCTGTTCCTGTTTGTCGTTACAGACATTTTGACAAACGACTCTACAGCAATTGCCAGCGGAAAAGCGGCACAAAGCGTTGAGCAGGCATTCAACGTATCATTGGATCAAAACCAATGCGTATTAAAAGGTGTCGTCTCTCGCAAAAAACAGATCGTCCCAACTTTGACAGACGCATTAAGCAAATAAAAAAGTGGTAAGTTCCGGTTGTAAGCCGGAACTTCTTTCTAATAAGGAACTATTTCGAGATAGGGGTGGAGCGTTTAGAGATTAAGCGCAGGCAGTTTGCAATGTCGTGGGGAATTATTCTCACAGATCGGGAAGGGAAGCCGTGAATTGCTTGTTCATGAAATTCATACGTCGAGTTACCTTGTGCATAGAAGCATGAACAATTACAGGGAGAACCCGAGCATAACCTGCGCAATTTAACCCAGGAATCCGAGTGGCTGAGGAAGCCCTTGATCATGAGTATGAACATGTGTAATCAACTAAGCGCAGCTTTGACGAACTCCCACATAAGTACTTGTGGAATTTGAGGTTCAGTATGACGACATGCTGGCTAACTTCTGGAAGAATTCATACATAAAAGTATGAATTTTATAAAATTCTCTGGTTGAACGCTTGCATTTGTCTCACCTCTTGATCATGTAATTAGCGGATGGGCTAGTCACTTTTTTCAAGAATCACAGCTTAATCAGGGTTTCGTAAGACGAAGGAGCTTGAGCAGGAGGTTTCTCCATTCAATTTTTCATTAAAGGGGTATTTAATTTGAAGGTTGCGTATTTAGGTCCGAAAGGGACTTTTTCAGAAGAAGCTGCGTTACGCTTTTTTCCGACTGATGGAACGGAGCTCGTGATGTACGACGGGATTGTCGATGTGCTCGAAGCGGTGGCGGAGCATGAAGTGAATAAGGGTATTGTACCGATTGAAAATGCGATTGAAGGTACAATCACAATGACAACGGACGGCTTGATTAATCATGATGTATGGATCGAAGGAGAGGCCATTTTACCGATTGCCCTTCATTTGCTGACGGTAGAAGGGGCGGATGTCGACGATATCAGTGAAATCTGGTCGATTGGCCCGGCTCTTGCCCAGTGCAGGGATTTTACCCGGAAGCTCCAGGCGAAGACGAAGCATTTCAGCAGCACGGCGAATGCAGCGGAATCTCTTGTTAAAGCTAATAACAAAAACGCGGGTGCCATTGCGTCAGAGCTGGCGGCTGACACATTTGGACTAGAGATTGCTAAAAGAAATATCCAGGATTTCGAAGGCAATTCAACTAGGTTCCTAATCGTCACGAATGAAAAACCTGAAGTTTCGAAGTCCCTCAAATCGATGCTGCTTATCACGCCTGGCGAGGACAGACCTGGTTTGCTCGCAATCATTCTGAACGTCTTTTCATCGTTAGATATCAACTTGTCGTGGATCGAATCGCGTCCTACGAAGAAGAAGCTTGGAACATATCGCTTTTTTGTTGAAGCTCAAATGGGCGTGCAAGAGGTCAATATGCAGAAAGCAATTACTATTTTGCGTACATACGGCCACAATGTGCGTATTCTGGGAAGCTACGATGCAAAAAAATTGTAGGCGGACTATATTTAAGATACTCTTCTTATAAAAAGGGGTGCTAAATATGAAAATTGAAATCTGGTCAGACTATGCCTGTCCGTTTTGTTATATCGGGAAGCGTCGGTTGGAGCAGGCTTTGGAAAAATTTCCTCATCGGGAGCAGGTAGAGGTCAAATTTAAAAGCTATGAGCTAGATCCAAACTCTCCGCGTGATTTAAATCAAGATATTCACGAAATTCTTTCAGATAAATATGGCGTAAGCGTTGATGAGGCGAAACGAATGAACCAGGGGATTGGTCAGCAGGCTTCAGAAGTAGGATTGACATTCAATTTTGATAAGATGATTCCAACGAATACATTCGATGCACACCGCCTGACTCATTTTGCAAAAACAAAAAATATGGATCAGCAACTGGCAGAAAAGCTACTGTATGCGCATTTCACTGAGTCCAGACATTTAGGTGACCATGAAGTGCTTGCAGATATTGCTGAGGAAACAGGCATCGACCGTAATGAGGCACTGTCTTTTTTAGCCGATGAAACAGCTTTGGCTCATGAGGTTCGCGGAGATGAACAGGTTGCTCAGCAAATGGGTGTTCGGGGGGTCCCATTTTTTGTTATTAATCAAAAATATGGAATTTCCGGTGCACAGCCGACTGAAACGTTTCTGAGTGCACTTGAAAAAGTATGGCAAGAAGAACATTCAACACCTGTGCTGCAGGATCTTTCGGGGAGCGATTCACAAGGTGCAGCCTGTTCGGATGGGAGCTGCGATCTTCCTGATAAGAAATAAAAAAATATATTGACATTACGGACAAATTTTTATATTATCAATACAATCAAAATGAACTTTCGAAGATTCAGCGTCGACGAAGAAGAGTACCCTCCGTGAAACAAAAAGAGAGCTGGTGGTTGGTGCAAACCAGTGTGGAGCGTCAGGGGAATGGGCTTCCGAGCTTTCAAACCGAACCTGATTCGTTCAGCAGTAGGCTTTGACGAACATCCCGTCGTTATATGGGAACACGCATGGAAGTTTCGTGCGTATTTGAGAGAGCTTTTTATGAAGCTAAAAAAGGTGGCAACGCGGTCCCTCGTCCTTTCGGATGAGGGGCCTTTTTGTCTTTTAACGAACAAAATTTAATACAGCAATCGCGTTGAGCAAGAGGAGTACGTCCGAGCATTTTCGCATACAGAGAGCCGGTGTTGGTGTGAATCCGGTGCGCAAAACTCGGGCAGAATGGACTTGCGAGCTGTTTCCTGAACAGTAGTAGGGAAACACGGAATTCCACCGTTATATGGATAGGACATCGGAAAAGTGTGGGCATTTTTCCCGTGTCTGAATAAGATGGAGAGAATTCATTCTCCAATACGAGGTGGTACCGCGGTTATGATCGCCCTCGAGCAAGCAACGTTGCTTGTTCGAGGGCTTTTTTCATTGGGGATCATCATTGTGGGGGCTGACCCCCAATGCGGTACCGCGTTAATGTACTGGGGGTCAGACCCCAAAAAAAGACCCCAAAAAAAGCTTAAAAAAGAAAGGAAAATGGACATTGAATACAACAGCAAAAAATATAAGCATGAAAATGACAAAGCTAAATGCAGACGTGTTAACGCCAATCACAGTCTTTTTGCGGCTGGAAGGAACGAAAAAGTTCTTACTGGAAAGTTCTCTCAAACATAATGAACAGGGACGCTATTCATTTATAGGTGTCAATCCGATCAAGGAATTTACAGCGGAAGGTGAGATTGCAAAGGTCATTTCTTCAGATGGAAAGGAACTGCTAAAAGAAGCTGGCCTGCCGCTCAAAACACTGCAGAAGGTCCTGCCAAAAGTTAAAGTGGATCTCCCGTTTCCGTTTTATGGAGGAGCCGTTGGTTATGTAGGGTATGATGCGATTCGGCAATATGCAGATATCGGTGGAGTCTTGGAAGACGAGATCGGGATGCCAGACATTCATTTTCTAGTCTACGAAGACGTCATTGTATTTGACCACCTTGCACAGTCTATCTATATCCTTGCCATTGATTTGGATGGAAAGCGTTCGGAAGAACAGCTCGAATTACGGGTCGCGGAAATCGAGAGCCAAATTTTTCAAGGGAAAGTGGATGAATCCTTGGAAGCATATGAAATTGAATTCCAGCCGCAGTTAGAAAAAGAAGAATTTATGGCAAGGATCCAAAAGGCAAAGGATTGCGTCTTGGCTGGCGAAGTAGAGCAAGTTGTCCTTTCCCAAAGGATGAGCGGAAAAGTGAAGGCAAATCCATTTCATTTTTACCGGGTACTCAGAAACTCTAATCCCTCTCCATATATGTTCTTTGTCGATTTTGGAGAGTATGTTGTGCTGGGCGCTTCGCCCGAAAGCTTCATCAAATCGAAAGGACAGCAGATGAGCACCAATCCTATTGCGGGAACTCGGCGGAGAGGGCGGACCGAGGAAGAGGATAAGGCGCTTGCTGTCGAGCTTTTGTCCGATGCAAAAGAGCTATCCGAGCACCGCATGCTCATCGATTTGAGCCGTGAGGATATGAAGAAAATTTGCGTCCCCGAAACCATTCACGTTCTCAAGGAAATGAAAATTGAATTCTATCGCCATGTCATGCATATCGTCTCTGAATTGGAAGGAACCCTAGCCGAAGGAAAAACCGGACTTGATGCATTGATCTCATGTTTGCCAGCCGGAACTGTCTCTGGTTCACCAAAGGTGCGGGCTATGCAAATCATCAACGAATTGGAAGACGTAAAGCGAGGTGTTTACTCCGGCGCACTCGGATACGTCAATGCCAATGGGGACGTCGACTTCGCGCTCGCAATCCGCTCGTTGGTGATCAAAAATGACCGTGCTTATTTGCAGGCTGGTGCCGGAATTGTTCATGATTCAAAGGTGGAACTGGAATATAAGGAAACAATCAACAAGGCGAATGGGCTGCTGAAGGCGCGCCCAATGTAGGAGAAGGGGGCGGCCGCCGAGCCGCTCCTCCTTCATTTGTGATGTAAAAAAATAGTCCAAATGTTGGCTGACTATTGGAGAGGAAATTTGTCCGTGATACAATGTGTGTGCAATTTTATAAAGTGCTTCTATTCTCGCCCGTACACACAAACAAGTTTGACCTCACGCAATCCCCTTTACACTAATACAAACGCCATAATTGACAACACAACCGACGCAATGCCCATTGCAATCAACGGTTTCAAAGCTTTCTTCCTTACATCCATTAAACTGACGTTCAAACCCAGCCCCACCATCGCAGCGGTCAACAGCCAAGTCGTGCCGCTTTCAACCACCGTCATCACGCTATTCGGAACAACGACAACTGGTCCGATCACATAGGTTCCAATTAAGCTCATCGCAATGAATCCCAGCAAAAACATAGGAAAGCCAACCTTTGCTCCGTCCGCCGCCTTGGCCCCCGCTTTTGTTTTCATCCAATACATTAAAATAAAGCATAGGGGCACCAATAAGAAGACGCGTCCCAACTTGGCCAACAGTGCGATTCCGAGCGCTTCCTGTCCGCCGGGCGCCCCAGCCAAGACCACATGAGCAATTTCATGAAGGCTCATCCCTGTCCATGCGCCGTACTCTGCTGGCGTCAACGGTAAAATCGGACGTAAAATCGTATACACAATCCCGAAAATCGTTCCCATCAAAGCGATGATTCCGACACTGATTGCTGTATCATCGTCCTCAGCATTGATAATGGGCGCCACAGCCGCTATGGCGGCCGCTCCGCACACACCGGTTCCAACTCCGAGCAGCAGGGAGATTGTCGGATTCGCCTTCATTTTTTTCGCCAACCACATGGTCAGCAAAATCGCAACGATGATGATTCCGACATCACGTACAAGTAATCCGAGTCCATCTTCCAAGACTGTATGGATATTCAATTTTAACCCATATAAAACGATTGCTGCACGTAACAATATTTTAGATGAGAAATTGATTCCTGCTTTTAAGGCGTTCGGATACCCGAACAACTGCCTGTAGGCAACTGCAATCATAATCGCTGATGCCATCTGTCCCACCAAGCTGAAACCAGGAACCTTTGCTAATAAAAAGCCCAGGAACGCAATGAAAAAAGTAAAAGCGATTCCGCCGATCCACAATCCGGTTGAATGATTCTTAGGTGAAGGAACTGCTTTCTCGGCCATTGCTCTGCTTTCATCTCCTTTATCTTTTAAAATGCCCAAACCGATCATCCTTCCATTCAGTACTTTGATTTTAGAATAAAGGATTTAAGTGTATAAGAAAAATAAATCATTATAATAGTAATGATAAGCAAATTATATAAGGGGTCTTATAAGGGGTCTGACCCCCACTACGTTAATGCGTTAACGTGTTGGGGATTAGACCCTCGATAAGGAGAGTGATTAAAATATGGATCAGCAACTGGCAGTGTTTATTGCAGTGGCAGAAAAGAAGAATTTTTCACGGGCAGCGGAAGAGCTGCATATGACTCAGCCTGCAGTAAGCCAGTACATCCAAGCCTTTGAACGAGAAGTGGGGACGCGGCTTCTTGAGCGGACAAATAAATATGTTAAGCTGAACAAGGCAGGAGAGGTTGTTTACGACCATGCAAAGGAAATAATCGGTCTTTACACAAAAATGCAGCGACTTGTCGATGACCTGACGAACAAGACAAGCGGCCCGCTCGCAATTGGAGCGAGCTACACATTCGGGGAATATATTCTTCCTCACGTCATTGCAAACATGCTTGAGGACCATCCGTTGGTTACACCGACCATTTCAATTGGAAATACTCGTGACATTGCTGAATTAGTATCGAAGCATCAGATGGACGTGGGAATCGTGGAAGGGGATTTTCAGCATGATAAGTTGGTGATCGAGCCATTCGCAGAGGACAACATGTTCATAGTGGCGGCGCCTGACCATCGTCTTGCCAAAATGAAAAAAGTTATTCCCCAGGACTTGGAAGAAGAAAGATGGATTGTTCGCGAAGTGGGCTCTGGCACAAGAAAGGCGGCGGACAACATGTTCGAGTCGTTAAAAATATCACCTGAACATTTGATGGAATTCGGAAGCATTCAACTCATCAAAGAATCAGTAGAGGCAGGCCTGGGTATCAGCCTGCTTTCACAATGGGCCATCAATAAAGAACTCTCTGCTGGGACATTAAAAAAGGTTCAAGTAGACGCTCTTCCTTTCACGAGGAAATTTTCCATTGTAACTTCAAGTCCCTACAGGACAAAGGCATTGGACACGTTCTTGGAATTCGTCCGGAAAGTCTCTTCCGAGGGGGCCTGACCCCCGTTGCGTTAATGCGTTAACGTGTTGGGGGTCAGACCCCAGATGGAGTAGTGATAAGCGTCACAAAAAGAATTGAAATAAAATTTTAACCTTTATATTTGATGACCGTGGTATAATAATTGTTGATATTATAGAAAATATCAACAAATTATCTGCAAAATTTGATATAATAGATCATCAGTCCAGATGAATTTCATAATGGAGCAAATCATGTCAAAAAAAGTGGACGTACTCGGCATCAAGTTTGATCATACAACCAAAACAGAAACAGTCAACACATTAAAAAGCCTTATAAAAGAAAATAAAAAAACATTCATAGTTACGGCAAACCCGGAAATTGTTATGCATGCTCAAAGGGATCCGCAATATAAAAAGATTCTTCAGTCTGCAGATTACATAATGCCTGACGGCATCGGTATTGTAATGGGCGCCAAGCTTTTGAAAAATCCGCTTCCGGAGAGAATTCCGGGTTTTGATTTGATGAAGGATTTGCTTAACATAGCAAATGAGGAACACTTTCGAGTTTTTTTTCTGGGAGCTAGGGAAGATGTGTTGAATAAAGCAATTGCCAATGTAAAACATGAATACCCCGACATTCAAATTGCCGGCTGTCACCATGGCTTTTTTAACGAAAATGATCCAGAAATCGTAGATATGGTGAAAGGCTCAAATCCCGACATGGTATTTGTTGCATTGGGATTTCCTAGACAGGAGAGATGGATCAGCCAAAACTCCCATTTGTTTGACAAAGGTATTTTTATGGGAGTGGGCGGGAGCTTCGATGTACTCTCGGGAACCGTTAAACGTGCACCTGGACTTTGGCGGAAGCTGAATGTTGAATGGCTGTATCGCTTGATCAAGCAGCCTCAAAGGTGGAAAAGGATGGCGTTCCTTCCACTATTTATCCTGAAAGTACTGCGCTCAAGAAGGTAGACTTCAAGTCTAGTTGAAAACTTGCTTTATGATGTATTTTAATATAGTAAACTAGCTATGCCTTATTTTGGCTGTTTTTCTTTAAAATGGCCTGGATAGGATGGATGAATTTTTGCAATCCTGTATATAAGGAGGGGTACAAAGTTGGAATTTTTAATCTTAATACTTTGTTTTATAGCCTCAGTTTTAATAACCCCTTTAGTAAAAAAATTTGCGCTAAAATTTAAAATAACAGATAAACCGAATTACAGGAAGGTGCATTCAACATTAATGCCCAGATTGGGTGGTTTGGCCATATATATTAGTTTCCTGATTGGGCTCTTAATATTCAGGCCGCAGGATCCTCATATGATTTATTTGGTCATCGGCAGTTTGATCATTATCGCAACTGGAATGTTGGATGACATATATGACATCGCCCCAAAATATAAGCTGTTAGGGCAGATATTAGCTGCGGCCGTGGCGATCATGGGCGGTTTTGACCTTGAATTTATCAACCTTCCGTTCGGAGGAGAACTGCAATTCGGTTACTTAACCGTCCCCGTTACAATCCTTTGGATTGTCGGAATCACAAACGCCATCAATTTAATTGATGGATTGGACGGCCTTGCGGCAGGCGTTTCCTCCATAGCGCTTATAACGGTCAGCTTCATGGCTTTTTTACAAGGGGATTTATTTGTGTTGACCATTGCCATGATGGTTTTGGGAAGCACATTAGGTTTTTTGGTTTACAATTTTTATCCGGCAAAAATATTCATGGGCGATACAGGAGCATTGTTCCTTGGTTACATGATTGCCTTGCTTTCATTGCTCGGATTTAAAAATATCACTTTTTTCTCTTTGGTTATTCCGGTTATCATTTTGGGGGTTCCCATTTCGGACACCTTCTTTGCAATCATAAGAAGGTTGATCAATAACAAACCATTGCTGGCACCTGATCAATATCATATGCATCATCGCCTGCTGAAATCTGGCTTTTCACATCGTCAGAGTGTGTTGCTCATCTACGGAATTGCCGTAATGTTCAGCTTGGCAGCCGTCATCTTCTCCATGTCGACCGTGTGGGGATCGCTGCTATTGCTTGTAATATTGCTCATCGCCATCGAAATTTTTGTAGAAGTTGTGGGCCTCGTCAGCAAGGATTATAAACCGCTCCTTCGCATCGTGGAAGGGAAACAGGCACAACGCGTAGAACGCAGAAAAAGAGCATGAGAACGGATATACCAATCCGGGCTTATGCTTTTTATTTTTGTGCGAAATAATGCCTTATGAAAAACAAAGACCTAACCTAAGTGGCAACTGCTGCTTAGGTTAGGTCTTTTAATAGCTTATCGTATCAAATACTGACCACTGACAAAGCCAATTTTTCCTTTAAAGTTTATACGGTACCATCCGTTTGAAGTTTTGCCTGTTACTTTGACTTTATTTCCACGAGTTAAGCTTCCGATCTTTGAGTGGGAAGCAGTGTTTCCTGAACGCACATTTAATGTGCTAGCAGTGACTTTGTATGTCCCGCTAGCTTTTGACACCTTAATTTGGTTAGTTTGCGGTGCGGGTTTTGATACAGGCTTAGCTTTCAAATAAGCGCCGTTAACAAATCCGTTTTTCCCTTTAAACTTAATTTGGTACCAGTTGTTAGAGGTTTTCCCAGTAACAGAGACTTGCTGGTTCTTTTTAAGAGACCCCAGTGAGCTGTATGCTG
>NZ_QYTW02000010.1:19674-148637 GCF_003605405.2 Siminovitchia terrae
GCTTTTGCAACCTTAATTTGGTTAGTTGTCGATGTCGGTTTTGATGCAGGCTTAGCTTTCAGATACGCGCCGTTAACAAATCCCGTTTTTCCTTTAAACTTAATTTGGTACCAGTTGTTAGAGGTTTTCCCAGTAACAGTGACCTGCTCGTTCTTTTTAAGAGATCCCAGTGAGTTATATTTTGTGCTATCGCCTGAACGAACATTTAAAGAGTCAGCTGTGACGATAAAAGTGCCGCTGGCTTTTGACACTTTAATTTGATTAGTTGGCGGAGCAGGCTCCGATGCTGGTTTAGCTTTTAAATAAGCTCCGCTGACATATCCGGTTTTTCCCTTATAAGTAAATTGATACCACTTCTTGGGAGTGACCCCTGTTACGTTTATCTCTTCATTCTTTTTCAGAGTTCCGATCGTCGGATAATTCGTTCCGTCACCAGTACGGACATTGAGCGAATCTGAAGTTACGATGTAAGTTCCGGTTGCTTTTGAGACAGTGATTTCTTCTGTGTTAGAATTATTCTCGTTAGACGTTCCCCCTGAGGCGTCCCCTTTTTCAGGGAGAGCCAAAGCATTGGCAACACCTGTTGAGATAGCTTCAGAGATATCATTTAAAAACTCTTCATTTTTTAATAAAGCAGCATCAGATTCATTGTCAATGAAAAGGATCTCAAGCAATATGGAGGCCATCTTCGATTCTCTTAATACATGAAAGTTAGCTTTTTTCTTTCCACGGTTATTTTTTCCATATTCTTCAAGAACCTTACTGATTTCTTTATTAACCTCGTTTTGTACTTTTATATCTTCAGATGTCGCATTTTTATCATGGATGTAATCCTCATAACCGCTTCCGCCAGCCGCATTGATGTGAACGGATAAGAAGAGGTTAGCGCCCCAGCTATTTGCCATATTAGTCCGCTGATTCAATGATATGTAAACATCAGAAGTGCGAGTCATTTTCGTCTGCACAACATAATTGTTGAGCAGATTTTGGTTGATCTTTTGAGCGATTTTTAAGGTGAGATCCTTTTCGCGCAATCCGTTACCCGTTGCGCCCGAATCACTTCCTCCATGACCTGCATCAACGATAACCTTCTTTGCGGATTGGGCGTCAGCGCGATTGCCGAACAGAGTGAAAACTAATCCTATTGCCAGCAAGGCAAAAAATAACTTATTCTTCATTCATACACCTCATTAAAATAAAGTTCATATTGGTAAAAGTAAACTTGCTTGTCATATCAGCTTGTCATAAAAAACAACACCTCTAATAACCTTAGTTTCTACTCTTTTTATTATCGGCAGATCGTAAGATGACTTTAGTCTGATTCCTCCACCTGGCAAATTTTTCTATTTTATGCATTTAAGATAGTAAAAAAAGATGTCATTTAGGGAGTGGTATTTTTTGGCAAATCAATCACTTTTGCAATCATAGCAGGCGTCAGTATTTACGTAAAAATCGAGCTTTTTCCTGTTTAAAAAGAGTTCGTTATAATTTTCAAATAAATATATACAAATGGTTAGAAAGGACCTAATATAGTAATAGTTACCTATATAAGGGGGGAGAAAGAACAAATGTTAAATCGAAGCAAGAAGATGTAGAAGCAGCCCCATAACAATATTCCAGGAGCGTCAATATCATACACTTCAAAAAAATAGAAGCTGAGGGTGTAATAATAAAAAGGTTCAAGCATAACTAGTTAACCAGCCAATCGTTTTATGAAAATGAAGATGAGAGAAGGGTCTATGAATGAAAAAGAATATATGGATAAAAGTCGTATTCATTACTACGTTACTTTTATCTTTTGCATTAGGTAATTCGGCAGATGCTGCCAATCAAAGCTCTATAGGTGATGGTACATATACAGTTGGGCAGGATATTTCTGTGGAGCTAAGTAAGCTCAGCATCTCAAAAGGGGCAGCCGATATCTCCATCAAAAGAGGAGATATCGAATTGTTGTCTGAAACCCTTGATGGCACTCAACACTATTCTCCAAATCAAGTGACTGCGAGTTTAGAAAATGGTGATAAAATCGAGGTTCTACTCCATGATGGAGCAGCAAATATAAGTGTCCAGGAAATCCCTGAATTGGATTTAACACAGATTCCAGGTGGCTTCTATGAGATCGGAGTCGATATTCCAGAAGGAACTTACACAATAAAAAGCAATAACGATGAAGGAGCCTCTATTGATATTTTAGATAGCCAATACAATAAGAAGGATTCTATTGATGTAGATTTTGCTGAAGCTGTTGATCAGGAGTTTTCAAAAGGTGACAAAATTTATCTTTACGGTTTAACAGGGACGGTAAATTTTGAAGAGGAAATAGTCGTACCTCAAAGCATTTCTCTCAATAAGTCCAGTTTATCCTTAAAGGTAAACAAGACTGCAAGCTTAACCGCTACTGTTCAACCATCCACTGCCGAAAATAAAGAAGTCAGCTGGTCAAGCAGTGATCCAAAAATCGCTACAGTGGATCAAAAAGGAAATGTTAAGGCGCTAAAAGCAGGCAAGGCTACTATTACGGCTACAGCAAAAGGTGATGATTCTGTTAAAAAGAGCATTCCAGTCACCGTGACAAAAGTTATTCCGACTGAGCTAAAGTTAAGTAAGTCAACTTTAAATATTGCAATTAAACAGACGTATAAGGTCAATGCAACAGTAACCCCGGCGGATGCGGCGAACAAGTCGGTCGTTTGGAAAAGCTCAAATGCAAAAGTAGCTACTGTTGATTCAAAAGGAAATATTAAAGGGATTGCCAGCGGTTCTGCTACAATTACTGCCACTACTAAAGATAACCCAAAAGTGTCGAAAAAAGTAGCAGTAAAGGTCTCGCCTAAAACAGTAAAATTAGACAAAACTAGTTTATCTTTAATTGCTGGTAAGACGGCTACATTGAAGGCAACAGTTTCTCCATCGGATAGTACAGATAAGGGTGTAACGTGGAAATCATCCAATACGAAAATTGCGACTGTGAACAGTAAAGGTAAAGTAACGGGAAAAACAAAGGGAACAGCCACAATAACTGCGACTGCCAAAGGTGCAAAATCAGCTCAGGCAAAGGTGACCATTAAAGCACCGATTGCGGCAAAATCTATTAAACTCAACAAAAAATCGGCGACCTTAAATAAAGGAAAAAGCTTAACATTAACTGCTACCATTAGTCCAAAAAACACCACTAATAAAACAGTGACATGGAAATCATCCAATACAAAAGTGGCAACTGTGGATAGTAAAGGAAAAGTAACAGCAAAAGGTGCGGGAACAGCCAAGATCACGGCCAAAACGAGCAATGGCAAAACGGCGACAGCCACGATCACAGTACCTTACGTAAAAAATTTAAGTGCGGGAACTTGGAAAGCAGGAACAGATATACCTGCTGGGCGTTATCTGATTACGACCAAGTCGGGGAGCGGTAATTTGGTGATTACCATGAAATCATACGACCGTTTTGTGAATGAAATTCTTTCGAGTAAAGATGATGGGTTTGGTGTCACTCGCGTAGCGACTGATATTAAGGCCGGAGATAAAATAGAGATTATGGGTTTAAATAGTGTCCAGTTTACCCGTGTGAAAAATGTAAAATCCAATACGCTGCATGCAGGATACTGGACAGTCGGCAAAGACATATCACCTGGGAAGTATAAAATTACAACCCCAAGCGGAAATGGCAATTTAATTGTTCATAGGGGGAGCCGATTACTTGTAAATGAAATTCTTACAAGTAAGTCTGATGGATTTGGAGTAAGAAGTGTGACAACTACACTTAAATCTGGGGATAAAATCCAGATATCTAGTTTAAACAAGGTGAATTTTACAAAAAAATGATGCAAGGAGGACGCCTTCTAATGGGCGTCTTTTTTTATCCATTAAAAAGATTCCGTTCACTCTACTCTATCATTGAAGTTCTCACAATACGCCACAAGACGCACTTATTTATCTCACAGCATATTAATCAACTAAACAGGAAACGTCTAACATAGGAATTTGCCAAACATGTTATAATTAGACAATACTATTTCCAGTATTAGTATGGTACAGGAATAAAATGTAATTTCACTATACAAAAACCTTATTCTCAGGGGGGAACAAATGAAAAAGCTATCTGCCATTTTTTTAATAATGTTAATTTTCTTTTCTTATTCAAGCCCGTTACACGCTGAAGTAGCCAAAGGAACCCAATCTACTGTAGAGAAGAAAATAAGCAAACTTGGTCATATAAGCAATTCTAAAGTAAAAATCTATTCAAATTTACAATTAAAGTCATTTAAAACGGCTGGTTCCAAATTTACAAACCAAGTCTATTACATTAAAAAACAAGCAACTATAAAAAAAGAAATCTATTATTTAATTAGCAATCAACCCAGTGATACAAAAGGTGTATTTGGCTGGGTAAAAGCTAAAGACATGTCGACTCGGCAGCATAAAGGAGTAGACAAAAAGAAAAAGACGCTTTATGTAAAAGGAACCGGGAAAGCTTTTAGTAAAGCCTGGGGTGGTAAAAAAGACTATGTATATAACAACTTGTCCAAATATAAAAATCGCTCTTTTCAAGTCGATTTGACTGAAAAGGTGGGAAACAATTTATGGTATCGAGGGACGCTTGATGGCAAAACAGTTTGGATCTTGGGCAGTGATGTTGTACAAGCCAAGGAAAGCAAGACAAGCAAACTCGGTCATATCAAAAATTCAAAAGTGAGAATCTATAAAACACTTGGTTCTCCATCTTCAATAGCTGCAGGTTCAACATATACCAACTTTGTTTATTACATAAAAAAACAGTCGATTATTAATGGGACCACCTATTATTTAATCAGTAAACAACAAAGCGATACAAAAGGCACGGTTGGTTGGGTGAATGAGAAAGACTTATCAACAAAATTACATAAATACTTGGATAACTCAAAAAAGGATTTATATATTAAGGGAACCGGCAGTGCCTACAGCAAAATATGGGGCGGCCGGAAGGAACTAGTATACAGCGATTTAAAACAACATACAGACAAAATACTTAATATAAATCTTACCGAGAAGGTTGACAACGATGTTTGGTATCGGGGAACCTTAAATAGTAAAACGGTCTGGATTCACTCTTCGAACCTAAAAGAAAGTAAGAATACATCTACTCAAAATAACATGACTCTTAAAGAAGCCATTGATATTCAAATGAAGCAAAAACCGCAAACGGATAAGTATCGCGATAAAAATGCTTTTGTTCACAAGGACTATATAAAAATTGAAAAGTCCGGAGAAATTATAGGGAATGAAATCGCCCTGCGCACTTCTCCAAAACTTGGAGATAATGTGCATACAACTCTCAAAAATAAAGCCAAGGTAATGATTTTGGACACGGTCACCGGAGACCAATCTGAAGGAACCAACGAATGGTATAAAATAAAATATAGCAACAAGGAGCTTTACGTAGAGTCCTCTTTGGTGGATCTAAAATCGACCACAGCTTCTGTCACATCAAATGTGGATATTATGGAATCAGCGAGTACAAACAGCCATGTATATGCGACCCTTGGAAAGGGAACTAAGGTCACAATTGTGAACGAGGGAGCAACCTGGCACGAAATTCAGTTTGGGACATGGAGAAACGCAAAGGCAAGTGACGTGGAACAATATTTAAGTCCAAACAACAACAGCCAGTATCAGCATTTACTATTATCTTCAAGTGCGGGTGTGTCTGCCGCTGAATTAAATAAAGTATTAGCTGGCAAGGGCATCTTGGATGGCCTTGGCAAAGCTTTTCTTGATGGTGGAACAAAACACAAGGTGAATGAAATATATTTAATTTCCCATGCGTTTTTGGAGACTGGTCAAGGGACATCGCAATTGGCTAAAGGAATTGAAGTAGGAAAGGATCATGGGGGTAAAGCTGTACTTGTTACTTCCGAGAATCGAAAAAGCTTAAAGGAGATTAAAAAGGTTTATAATATGTTTGGAATCAAGGCGTATGATTCCTGCCCAAACACCTGCGGTGCTGAGCATGCATATGAAAAAGGGTGGGATACACCTTCCAAGGCTATTATCGGCGGTGCAGAGTTTATTGGAAAACAGTATATCCATAATGAGTACAAACAAAATACCATCTATAAAATGAGATGGAACTTTGCTAATCCATCAAAGCAATATGCGACAGATGTTGGCTGGGCTGTAAAACAGACTTCAAGAATCGAGTCGATCTACAAACAGTTGGATCATACAAAGCTGGAGTTTGATATTCCCAAATTCAAATAGAAACTAAAATAAAAAAGGCATCTAAGGTCAAGGGAAACTGACCTCAGATGCCTTTTTTACTTCGGAAAACAAGAGCGGTAACAGAAAATGAGACATTACGCCGACTTTATGGAGCCTGTTCTAACGTTTCATCCTCTTCCTGTTCTTGTCCAGCCGGTTTGGCCATCTCAGTATTATCATAAGTGGCAATGTCCAGATGTTCTTTCAGCTTGCCTTTGACATCCGCCAGGCTATCTTCATTAATCTGCCAGTAATAAATATTCTGTCCCTGGCTGTTCATGATTCGTGTATCTTCACCCTCAAGTGTATAGGATTCAATGCTCAAATTGCCGGAAACAGCGTAATCAACAAAGGCTTTAATTTCATCGAACGTCATATCCGTTCTCATATTGTCACCGATCGCATCAATCACTTTTCCATATTTGGTTAATGAAGTCCCACTGGCAGCTTTTGCCGCAATGGCTTTCATGATCTCCTGCTGGCGTTTACCGCGCTCAATATCGTTGTCTAGCTTTCTGGTTCTAGCAAGTGCCAAAGCTTCTTCGCCATCCAGCTTTTGCATTCCGGCTTCAAGTGAAATAGCACCGGCCTTGTCCTTAGAATTCTGTTCTGAGAAGGCATATGGAACATCCACATCTATGCCATCTAAAGCATCGACCACAGCCATGAACGCTTCAAAGTCAAGACGAACATAATAATCAACAGGGATATCCATTAAATCCTCAACAGTTTCTATAGTAGCACGAGGCCCGCCATACTTGTGCGCATGATTAATCTTTGTACTATAACCAACCTCTTTGATGTAGACATAAGAGTCACGAGGAATCGTCAACAGCTTCACAGACTTTTCCTTTTCATTCAAAGTGGCGAGCATAAGGGCATCGGAGCGGGCATTGTCAGAAAAACCACGTTTTTCACTCTCATCGATACCAATAAAAAGAATCGAGACATTATCAATGTGAGGGTCCACCTTTTTATCACGGAGATCAGATTTTCCCCGATCATCAAAAAAGGCACCACCCATCATGTTTTCAGCTTTTTTATATAAGTATGTGCCATAAGAAGCGCTGACTGCTGCAACAAGCAGCAAAGGAAAAATCGCGAACCAAAAAATACGCCTTCTGCGCTTCCGCTTTTTAGTTTCTGTAGAATTATGTCGTCCCATTTGGGGTGAACTCCTTTTCAATTAGAGATACGCTATTCTCTATCATACTACCATTTCGCTCAACCGTACATACCTTTCATTAGAAAATTACCCTCTACTAATAGTTTCTGCACTTTTGTTTTTCGAGTAAATAGCTTGAATTAAGCGTATACTGGAGGTTCCTGTCGAAAATTCATTCCACTCATTTGCAAATTTCACAATTTGGTCATAATTATACTTGTTTGTTTGAATGGCTTCAACAAGCTCTTTTGAATTATAAACTACTGGACCTGGAACAAGCTGCTCATAAGGCTCCCAGAAGCCACGGGATTTACCGTATTCCTCCAAATCGTACGCGAAGAAGATCATGGGTCTTTGTAAAAGCGAAAATTCAAAAGGAATGGAGGAGTAATCCGAAATTAAAAGGTCGGTTACTACCAACAAGTGATTGATATCCGGGTAGTCGGAAACATCATATACAAAGTCTGGATATTGATTGGCAAATTCAAAGTGGACAGCAGGATGAAGTCGCAACAATAATATATATTCATCTTTTAATTGCCGATACATATAGTCAATATTCAGCGGAAGGGACGATACATTAAATTCACCCTCACGATAAGTCGGGGCATATAAAATGACTTTTCTCTCTTGAATGATCGGATATGTCTTTTTTAAAGCAGCTACGGTTTTCTGTAGGGCCTGCTCATCAAAAAAGAAATCTGTCCGGGGAATTCCAGTTCGAAGAATATTTTCTTCTCTAATCCCGAAACTTTCCCGATAGATATCTGCCATTTTTTCACCGCCGACAACGGCACAATCGAATTGGCTGTATACCTTTTTAAAGCGTTCAATCGCTTTAGGTGATCGACCTGCATTGGAAGGATCCATAAGGCCAAATTGTTTAATCGCACCCGCTGCATGCCAAAGTTGTACACATTTCACATTCGGCTTAAACTTCACTGCTGCCAAAAATCCGAAGTAATTGTCGATAAAAATCATATTTGACGTCGCTAAATGATAAATCGAACGTATCCAACCCCAAAAATGTCTCAACTCAAAATTCAATTCAATTCCATCGAAATTTACCCGACATGAATCAGTTTTTAACACAACAATTTTTTCATCAGTTTGCTTTTCCAGTTCTTTTAACGTAAACAAAACATTGTCCCCAAAGGAAGCAACGAAAGTTGTTTTCTTCTTTTGGGGACAAATGCTGAATATTGTAAAGAAAAAGCGAAAAACAAACAGATATAACTGAATTGCAACTTCCCTAGCCATTGTTTGCCTGGTTTAAATCATTCTTAATTTTTGTTGTTGAGATACCAACAGTCCTTGGAAGGTAAACAACATCGCAATATTCTTTTAAGAAGTCGAACTTCCCTTCCCAGTCATCACCCATTACAAAAACATCGACATCATGATTTTGAACATCTTCGACTTTTTGCTCCCAAGTATGCTCAGGAATGACCTCATCTACATACCGAATTGCTTCCAAGATCGCCTTACGCTGCTCAAAAGAGTAATAAGCTTTCTTTCCTTTTAAGGCATTAAACTCGTCAGATGAAATGGCCACAATCAAATAATCGCCGTATTCTTTTGCGCGGCGTAAAATATTGATATGCCCGGTATGGAGTAAGTCGAATGTTCCATACGTGATTACTTTTTTCATTATAGACCCTCCGTTAATAAGTAGGTACTATATCAATCGATAAAAGTCCGTCTAAAACCTCATCACTCATTATACTTGATTTATTTAAAAATAAAAACCACACTTTTAAAAGCAAAAGGCCATACACTGAGAAGTTGTATGATTTTAAAGGTAATTCGGACAAGAATGCCTGTACCCTTAATGTTGGAGAGAGGGATGTCTGTATATATTTTTCCATGGCATTTCTCAATAAACTCTTCTTGGTCCGACAATCTACCGTTTTTTCTTACTGTGAGTTTTGCTTGATGTTAAAATCCTCTTTTTAACTATAGTGGATACTCCTGATTTTACTAGCTTTTGTAGAAATATTCACAGGTTCATTTCTTATCAAAAGTGAAAAACTGATCCGGTAACCAATCGGCTCCAAATAATGCATCATAAACAATGCTTCTGTAATCATCCACCATCTCAAGAATGTCGTTTTCTAAGTCTTCATCCATAACTTTGCCTTGGTCTGTTACGACGAAATTATTCCCAATCCTTTTTACACCTTGATCTAATAACTCATCCATCAATCCTTGAAAAGGTGTTACAAAATAGTTCCCTTCTCTTAATAAAACAGTCGTAAAAAATATTGGAGATATACCATCTAATTTTAAACCTCCATCACTTCGACCATGATTCATATAAATGAACCATGGTGTTTCATGAAGTTGGTCATTCGGAAACTTCTCTTCAAAGCCTCTAAACAAACTTGGAAAATGATCTCCATATAGTAACAGATTTATTTTTTTATCGGAAGAAGCAAACTCCTTTACAAGCTGCCCTATAGCTTCATCCGATGCTCTTAAACCTTGAAGATAGTTTACTAATCCTTTCGCTTCTTTTTCAGGGTAAACCTTATAATTAATCTCTGGATGATATTCCATATCGGGAATCTCTCCTGTATATGGAGAATGATTTTGCATTGTTAAAACATGAATTAGGCCAATCTCATCATTTTTCGCGACTCTTAATAAATCTTTATGTAATTCTTGGTCTGCGACCCTCACATGGGTCCCAAGCTTTCCTGTATGTTTAATCCCGTTGTCTAGAAATAAGAAGTCGTTAAAGCCAATAGTTTTGTATACAGAACGCCGCTTATATAACTGAGCTGTATACGGATGAATGGCCACTTTATCCTTTTGATAAAAATTCAAAACAGTATGATGGTTCTTTGATTGGACATAGAAATCAGAATAAGGTGTAACTGACAATGGTTCATTAAACACTTCTAGACTAAAAGAAGTTAAAACTGACCATTCGATATTTGCAGTGCCTCCGCCAATATACTGACTGTACATCTTTCCACCGATATGATCTTCTATCATTTTAGAAATATTTGGAGTTGGCGTCTGATTTTTTATTAATCCGGGTAATCCCATCGGATCAATTAATGTTTCACTCAAATAAAAAATTGTTTGGGAATCATTCAATGAATTCTCTCGTTTTTCGTTAATTTTTCTGGCTATTTGGGTATATTTACCGTTTATCCTATGCATGCTTTTTTTATTATAATTATCTGGTTTATTCATATAATTAGGTTTAAAAGTTTGAATAAAACTGGGGATGAAACCATTTCGCTGAGCCCGTAAAACAGGATTAAAATTATGGGTACGCGCCTCTTCATATTTCAGCACGTATTTATTATAAATACCTGGTTCTGTAGAAATGATGAATAACGGAATAAGGGCAATTAAAAGAATCACGACTCTAGCCTTAATCCCGACTTGAAAATTTATTTTTTTGGAAATACCTTTACTGATGAAGTGAAGAATAGCAAGTAGTGAGATCAAAGATATAACAATCAGTAAGGCCATTCCGATTGGAGCATCTATAAAAGATAATAGTTCTTTTGGTGATCCAATTGTCTGCAATTCTTTAAATGTAATAAATTCATTTCTCTCTTTCACTTTAATTTGGTTTGCAAAGACGAGGGCACCAAAAAGTAAATTTGTCATTAATATACTAACAATAAAGGTGCCAAATATTGCATACATAATTAAGAAGATTAAAAATACAAAAGAAACTCCATTGTAAAAGGATTCATTCACACGAAAATTTGTATCCATAGAAAAATCTACAAATAGACTTTTATTAAGCCATTCTACTATCACAGTAGAATTAAGCCCCATAACTACACAAATCAACAAAAAATATAAACCTAAAATAATTTCCTTTTTCCACTTAGACATCTTTCTTTCACTCTCTCGAAACATTGTTATAAAATTGATTTGCCTTAAACAAGATGTTTTAAGACAGAAACACAGACTCAATAATAGTTTAAATATTTTTATGTAGGTATTGAATCCTCTACCTATTTAAGTGAGCAATTTGCACATTTTTCATCAAGGGTCATAAGGCTTTTCAAAGGCGTAAAAAAGACTTTACCCATAAATTGTAGAATTTTGAAGTGACCAAAACCACAAAATTCGTCAGGGGGAAATCACTTTGTCTATTCTACAATAAAGTTTATTTTTTTGGAAGAGTTGCAAATATTAGAGTTAAGAGATAAAATTTCGATCTTTTTTAGTGCTTTTGTCTTGCAGTCTTATGCAAGACACTTAAAAAGTACAATCACTTCAAGGTGTAGATGGACATTCTTGGGAAGAGATATTAGGGCTTTCAGGAAGTCACCATTGCTTTTACCAGCCTGTATCATTGATTGGGTAAAGGTTATACGTGTCCGTTATCAATGTGACTTGGATACTGGTCGATCTGCCTAGGTGAAAGGTTTATCGCTGGCAGACAAGTGCTTGATAGGTCGGCATTGATGTCTATGAAAAGAAACAGCCAAAGAAGCGAAGTGAACTAAGTTCACTTCGCTTCTTTGGAATTATACTAAATTTATTTAAAATAAAAGACCGTAAACTAAGTACGGTCCCACATAAAATCACCAAATTTTAATATATCTATTCTTGCTTTCGATTATTTCTTTTTGAGAATTTCATTGATTTCTTCTTCAAAAATAGGTCCGAAGCTTTCAGAATAAGTATTCGTTAAGTGTCTATTATCCCGGTAAACTATAATATTACCAATAATAGGCTGAAATTTACCATCTACTCTAAAATAATCAGTTAAGTCAATTTTATGCAGTGATTTATTCTCAGTTTCAAATTGTTTCCAAAAGCTTTCATCTTTTTGATTAGTTTCTGAATTCATTTTTTCGGTAGTTTTTTCTAGCCCATTTGTTTCTAATGATTCTAAAACATTAAAACTATATCTTGGATCATCTCGAATAGCTAACACTTCAATACCATATTCATCTTTAATATACTGCAGCTGATCAACTATTTGTTGTTGTATTTTATTACTAGATGCATCAGAAGCCGTAGCTTGAGCAACAATTAGATCTACATCCGCATCCTTTAGATAGTCCAAAACATTATTAACCCAGATACCCTTCAAATCATCATCGGAGTATCCCGTTGAAAACCGTGTGCCTGACCTCGTCATATTCAATACACGATAATTATGATCTTTTGTAGCTTCCAAAATTGCACCTAACCAATGTTCTGAATGTGAACTACCAATCAGAGCAATTGTGGCATCGAAATTTTCAGTTTCGCCGTATTCTCCTATTTTTAAGTCACTATCTTTTAATCCCTGGTTACTGCCATCCAGATGCGCTTGTGGTAAATCACCAAAGACGTCAGAGAATGCGGGTATTGGTTCTTGATCAGGTACTACATTAGGAGATTTTACAGCTAATGCTCCTGGGAAATTTTTATCGGTTATTTTTTGTTCTAGTTTATAATGATTTATTTTTACACCAATCAAAAAAGATCCAATTAAGAGTATATTCACACTGCCCATTATACCGAGTCTCTTGAATGAAAATTTATTATTGTCTGAGCTTCGAATGGGTTCTTCTATATATCGTGTCATTAAAAAAGAAAAGACAATGGATGAAATGATGATAAGTGTTCCAACAATGATTCCTGGAGTCTCTTGGACATTATAGCGATAGAATTCTAGTAATACCCAATGCCATAGATAGATTCCAAAGGAGATTCCTCCTAGCTTCACCATTACAGGTGAACCTAAAAAGCGTTTGACACCAAATTTTGTCTCGCGTGTACCAGACAAAACAATGAATAGTGCGCAGACCATTGGCCATAAGGCAATATACCCTGGAAACATTTCTGATACATTGAATACTATTCCAGTTAGAATTAAGCCAATCAATCCAAGCCAACCTATCACTGTAGCCAATATCTTATTCACTTTAATTGATGATAAATTGACACAGAGTAAGCTACCTAAAGCAAATTCCCATACCCGTGTCATCGTTATGAAGTAAGCCCATGGTTGATTGACAGCAGTTAAATATACTGAATATATAAAAGAAGAAACAAATATTATTCCTAAAACAGTATTAATCAATGTTTTAACGTTAGTTAATTTATATTTTTTAATTAGCAGTAGAATGAAAGCGAATAATAAAAACCAAATTATATAAAACTGTCCTTGTATAGATAAAGCCCAAAAGTGTTCAACAGGTGTTTTCATCTGGCTGGAATCTAAATAATCAGTGCTTGAAATCGCTAATTGCCAGTTTTGATAAAAAAACATGGATGCAACAACTTCACGTATTGTTTTATCCAGAATTGATTTAGGCAATAAAAACCAACTTAAAACGAGAACAGCTCCAAGAATAAAAAATACAGAAGGAAGCAATCTTTTCATTAATTTTGTGATATATGGCAGAAAACGAAGTTCTCCTGTACGATTAATTGTAGAAATAATTGAAGAAGTAATGAGAAACCCTGAAATTACAAAGAATACATCAACACCGCCAGAAACACGATTAAGCCATATATGGTAAATAGCTACAAGTAGTGCAGCAACAACGCGTAACCCTTCGACTTCGGGTCTGAATTTACGATCAATATTAATTAATGGTTGATTCATTGGATCTAATCTCCTACTTTTATATATATACATTTGCAAATTATATCACTAAACATTATAAATGCTAATGAATAATTATTTTTAGTCAACCAAATGTGGAAATGTTTTTTACTGTAGCTATTCTGATGTTTTTCAATTGAGGAGTTCCTATAGAGTGTTTATCTTTTAAATAGGTATTTTTGTTCTTTACTTTTTTGTCTTTCATTTTTTTATGTGTTTCGAGCCAGCCTGGTCATCATGCTCAGCAATCCGGCGGTCCAGAATAGTTCTCCTGTATTTATAGGATTTTTATATCGTCACCGATTTGTTGGAAATAATCCGTCATTGATAGCATTTCTAGAAAGCGATCAGCTATTTAAAGGGGAGTCTCCTAGCCATTGAAAAAAGGAGACGTCTGTTTTATTTACTGATTGTGGCTTTTAAGCCTTTAGACATCTGGTTAATTGTCACAAATAGTAAGAGGAATGTTAAAATAAAGCTAGAAAAAGGTGACTAATTTGTATTTTATATATATAGATACCGCTTTGATAGAGTGTTAGAATTAATAGTTAGTTATTTTTATGATCACCATTCAGCTTTCTGACAAAAAATTAATCAAGATATTGGTAGGGGTTGAGTATGAAATTATTTTCTTTGTTTAAAAAGAACAAGAAGAGTAAGCGTATGAAGCATAGAATAAATGTTTTTCAGTCTAAGGGGACTCTTACTATTTCAGGCTTGCTGCACAGCGAAGGTAATAAAGTTCTTGGGCTCTGCCTTGTTTCACGGGAGCAAAATACAAAAATTCAAATCGGAGAAACCTCTCCGACAAACGACTTTCGATTTGACATACATTTAGAGGAACTGCTTGCAGAATTAAAGAAGCAGGAAGAGGATACTTTTGATTGGTTTTTGAAGATAAGGAAGAAGTTATCTGATTTAAGTGAAGAGAAAAAAGGAATGGAAATCATAGAGATAGATGGCGAATTATACACGGAATCACTAATTCGCTGTGGAAGATTTCAATATACAAAAATCGAAGGATTGAATTATTATTTTCAAGACGAAGATTCTTTAATCACTTATCTTACAGACAAAGGTAATTTAACTACAGTTATAAATAAAGATATTGATATCCCTGTAAAAAATCAGATTGATAGAATTCAACATAAAAGTGGCTTTCTAAAGATTGAGGGTAAGCTCTTTACAAGAAGTTCTGTTATTCAAAATGGTGAAGTGATTCTTAGGGGCAGAGAAACAAAGAGTTATCTAACATCTGCTAACGTGCAGTTTGATCCAATCTTGAATGAAATAGAATTGAAATACGGACTAAACCGATACAAATATACCGCAAATATTGACTTGAAAAATATTCAGGATGGGACTCTTTTGGAAGAGGACATTTATGATTTCTTTTTAAGATTAGAGCTAAATAATTCAATTGAGGATAAATATATACGGATAGGTAAGCCGACATTCAGTACTCGTTTTCTTTTAAAAGATTTCAATATAAGGAACGACAATGAAGCAATCGTTGGAAATCCGTATTTTACATTTAAATATTCAAATCTTTCATTAGAAGTATATCAATATCCCATCGAAGCTTTTCATTATCTACAGAAATTAATGCGCTGGTCGTGGCTTGTTAAGCTGTTAAACAGAAAAAAAGATATATGGTTAGTTGGAGAGCGTATCTATAAAGCACAAGATACTGGATACGCATTTTTCAGGCATATGAGGGAAAATCATCCGGACAAAAAAGTATATTATGTGATTGAAAAAAATTCGCCGGAAAAGAAGAATGTAGAGAAGTATGGAAACGTTCTTGAATTCAAATCCAAAGAGCATATTCTGAACACGCTTATTGCTAAAAAGGTCATTTCCTCGCATCACCCTGATTATCTTTATCCCTTAAGAACAATGAAATTTAAAAATAAAGTTAAGGCAGATAAAGTATTTTTGCAGCATGGGGTAATGGGGACTAAAAATATGGTGGCCAACTATGGAAGAAATGCCCAAGGGTTTGATACAGATCTCTTTATGGTCAGTTCTGATTTTGAAAAAGAAATGATTGTCAATGATTTCGGTTATGCTCCACAAGATGTATTTGTTACAGGGTTATCCAGATTCGACACTTTATTTAAAGAAGATGTTGAAAAGAAAAGGCAAATTCTCATTATACCGACATGGCGTGACTGGATTGTGTCCGAAGAAGCTTTTTTTGAAAGTGAGTATTATGAGCGATATGAGGAATTGATAAACAATAAAAAACTGCATCAGTTGGCTGATGAATATCATTTTGACATAGTCTTTTGTCTACACCCAAACATGCAAAGATTCAGCAAATTTTTTGAGAATCCATCTATTAAAGTAATCAATCAAGGTGAGGTTGATGTGCAATGTCTAATCAAGGAAAGTGCGTTGATGATTACAGATTATTCCAGTGTGGGATTTGATTTCAGCTTTTTATATAAGCCGGTCATTTACTATCAATTTGACCGCAATCGGTTTATAGGAAAGCGGCCTTCCCACTTGGATTTAGACAATGACTTACCTGGAGAAATTTGTGATGAGCAGGATCAAATCCTCCTTTTGGTAGAGGGATATGCAAAAGCTGATTTTCAAATGAAGCAAATCTATCAAAAACGTGCTAAGAAATTCATTAAATTTAGAGACCAATCGTCCTCTGAAAGGATATACCAAGTAATAGCCAATAATAAAGTAAAAAAAGGCTTTCTTCACAACCCAAAAGTAGAAATGCTGGTAAAGGAGGTATTTCGAAGATACAGAAGAAGCAGTTATTACTTTCCAAGTATGAAGTTGTTCTATCGGATTGGGTCAAAAATTATACCAGTAGATAAAAAGTTGATACTTTTTGAAAGTGGCGTCGGAAAACAGTATGCAGACAGTCCTAAGAATATATATGAGGAAATTCTTTCTCAAAACTTGGACTATAAAAAAGTTTGGGTCTACAATAAGCAGCATCGTTTTCCTGATTCTAATACAAGAAGAATCAAGAGGTTAAGCCCTCAATATTATTATTATTTATTAAAGGCTGGTTGTTGGGTCAACAACCAAAATTTTCCTACTTACATTAAGAAAAGGCCACAGACCGTTTATTTACAGACCTGGCATGGAACTCCTCTTAAGAAAATGCTTTATGATATTGAAGAAGTTCATGGAAGAAGCGATGATTATGTCGAAAGGGTTGGGAGTGCTGTGAAAAACTGGGATTTCCTTATCTCACCAAGTCCTTATGCAACTAATGCATTTAGAAGTGCGTTTCGTTATGATGGTGAAGTTCTTGAGACTGGTTATCCACGTAATGATATCTTCTACAGAAGTGAAAAAGAGGAGATTACTAGGAGCGTACGAAGAAAATTAAATATTAAGGAAGATAAAAAAGTCATTCTGTATGCCCCAACTTTCAGGGATGATCAAGTATCGAATAAAAATAAATTTTTATTTGACATCCAAATGGACCTTCATAAAATGAAGGAAGAGTTAGGTGACGAGTATGTTGTGCTACTCAGAATGCATGTCGTTGTCAGTAATAAAATCAAGGTGGACGAATCCTTAAGTGATTTTGTTTACAATGTTTCAAGTTATCCTGATATACAGGAGCTATATTTAGTCACTGATATTTTAATCACTGATTATTCTTCAGTCATGTTTGATTTTGCTAATACAGGAAGACCAATGTTGTTCTTCACCTATGATTTGGAGAATTATCGTGATAATCTAAGGGGCTTTTACATGGAGTTTCAAGATGAGGCTCCTGGACCACTTTTATATAGTACAGATGAAATAATAAACAATGTAAAAAATATTAATGACGTGAAGATTACTTACCATGGAAAATATTCTCTTTTCCAAAAAAAGTTCTGTCCTTTGGAAGATGGATTAGCAAGTAAAAGGGTTGTCGACAAGATATTTAATAATTAATGTTTATTTATCAGGGCTATTTTTGTGAAGGGTATCTTCATTTTTTATGGGGTATGATTTTTAAATAAGCTGCACGTAAAAAGAGATATAGGTGCCAGGAATCTAGGCCAAAACGGCTCTTTGGGGGCAAGGGATATGGAACAATTGATAGGTCAAAAGGCGATTGATTTATTACACAGTAAAAGTGTAGAAATTGTAAACAGTCCAGTACGTTTAGAAAATAAATTATTTAAAAAAAAGAAAAAAATTACCGTAGTTACAGCTGTTTACAATGGGGAAAGATTTATTCGGGAAACAATAGAGTCAGTTATTAATCAGTCAATCGGCCTTAAGCATATTCAATACTTTATAGTAGATGATTGCTCAACTGACAACACGTATGAAATAGCAAAGAATTATGCTAAAAAACATAAAGAGATTTGCTATGTGCGTTTGCCAGAAAATACAGGCACCCCTGGAACACCTAGGAATATAGGGATTGAATTAGCGGAAAGCAAATATATTACTTTCTTAGACGCAGATGATTGGCTGGACAAAGATGGTTTAGAACATTTGTATAATATTCTTGAAGAGACTTGCGACGATTATGTGGTGGGTAAAACGATAAAGGTCGAATCTGAAGGTACGAGTGTGATCGGGGAATTTGCTTCAGTGAAAGAGAGAAGGAGTATATCTCCTTTTGAAGTGGAGCATTTCTTTTATCATATGGGACCTACTGCCAGAATGATGAAATTAGATTTACTTAAGGAGCATTATATTAGATTCCCGGAAATGACATTCGCTGAGGACAAATTGTTCTTTAGTGATGTATTTTTTAACGCTACTTCTGTTTCTACAACTACCCGACCAATATACTTCGTAAATCGAACCAAAGAAAACAGTGGTTCACTTACCCGTACAACAGATGTGATAAAAAAACGGGAAGCGGATTTAAAAGTAATTAAGTATATAAAGTCAAAGTCTCTTCCTGTTAATCAGGAAAAAGTTGCTTTGAACCGAATCTATGAGTACGACATAGTTAAAACTTTTGACAGCCAGTTGTTTGTGAAATCGAAAAACAAAAAAGCGTTTTTTAATGTCTTAGAACAAGCCATTGAAACTACAAAAGACTTAAGATATGACTTTCGAGAGGAATTCAAGACACCCCTATATCGGGCGGCAGCTGATTTATTTATGGAAAATCGAATCGAAGACATAGAAAAACTTTTTACATGGTATAAAAAGGATAAGAACAAAAAATATATTATTAAGGATAACTTGCCTTATTTTGAGGTTCCTATATTTTTAGATAAGTATAGATATATAAGGATACCGATGTTGGCAAAAGCGTTAGATTCGTATGTTATAGATAAAACCTATTTTCAAACCGTTGAGGTCTTCGGGGATCACCTTGATAGTATAAACCATATACTCATCCGAGATCGCAAACGGTATAATAATGATCTTATATTGGACTTTAACAGATCAGGAAACTTACTGACCTTTTCAGTTGATATGGAAAATACTATCAATCTAAAAAATTCCTTATTCACAATATTTATTAGGTATAATGACTACTCAATAATTAATATAAAACGGATTTATAAAAATCAAATCTCATATGAGGATAGAAAAATTGAATTTTACTCAACGTTGGCCAATAATTTGGGTTTATCAATTTCATAATTGCTTTTTCTAAAGAAACACAGACCTACAGAAATTTGTTTTTTAAATTTTTTTAGGTTTATGCGACTTGTTGTTGGTTGAAAATGGTATTGATTCTATCTGCAGCTAACTTTGATGCATTATAAACTAGCACCACTAAATCGAAGTGGACTTTGGCCCGCTTGCCGGAACGGTATCGAACATTATCTAGTTGGAAGTATTCCTTTAAATAAGCATTCACACGCTCAACAGCAGTGCGATGTTTGTATAACTCTTTCCATGCTTTCGATCCTCTAGCCGGTGCAATATACCTTCTAAGATCTTGTGTAGTTTTTACTTTATAAACTTTTTGGTAAATCCCCTCGTTGGCTAATGGGCAGTCTTTACATTCTTTGGCCTTGTATATTTAAGTGTTTCGTATTTGGGATCATAGCTATCATATCTATAGGAGTGTTCACGGAAACAAGTAGGTGCAAAATGTTTATCAAAGCCACTCGGTTCGGGTTTAGGTTTTTCCTCCTTCGGAGGTGCTGATCTCGTGCCTAAAAGTGTGAAGCATCGATGGCAGCTGTATTATCCATGATAAATCCTTTCACGATTGCTTGATGAAGAAGGATTTCCTGAACATCCTCCATAAAGTTGAATTCACTGATGATGGTAATCAATCTGGAAAAAACAGCTTCCGAAGGCACAGAGTCAGATACCAAAAAACCACAGTCAAGGCGGAGAATCATATCGTTCTCTAGCTTGTAACCCCTCTGGAAGGGAAGTGAACCGTCATTAATAAGGTATTAAAATTTGTCAAAAACCCAACGGACTATTCGGGGATTCTTGTATATTTTTAAAGGAGAAAGATTACTTAAACAAAATAAAAAAGAAGAAGCTGTAACAGAATTTGAAAAGGTTATTAAAATATTTCCAAATCATTTCTATACAAACTTACAACTTGCAAAATTCCAGATGGAGAAAAAGGATTGGGAATCTTCAGAGAAATATTGGGATAAGGTATACAAAAAAGGAAAAAGAGAATTTAATGATAAGTGCTTCTTAGATTATGCTAAGACAGTACGTTTGAATAATCATTTCTCAAAAGCAATAAAGATTTTGGAGGAAGCTCGTTTCGAGTTTCCTATGGACAAATTAATTCTCATGGAATTGACAGACTTATATAAGGAATTTGGCTCTTATAATAAAGCTGAGACTTTGCTAAAAGCTGCTGTTAAAAATTACCCGGAAGATCAAAGTTTATTTGATGAATTAATAAATATTATAATTTTAAAAAGGGATTGGCCTACAGCAATAGAAAAATTAGAGAGAATAAATAATTCTTTTGAATATGAAATTATATTATCAATGTTATATAAAATAGTAGGTCAATCTGAGAAAGCGAATAATTTATTTGATAGCATATTGAAAAAGTATGAACAGGCCATTATCGAAGATGAAAAGGGATATCGTAAAATTATAGTGTTTGATAATGGTGAAAGCAGGATAGAATTTTATAAATGCCTTAAAAAAACAGATGCTATTATGCTTACGTTTGATTCCATTAATATGGAGTGGCATGATTCCTCTTTTGCGTTTAAACTTTTAATGAGACAAAATTTAGATATTCTTGCTGTTAGAAAAAAGAAAAAGCAAACATACCAACAAGATTTAACTCAGCAAGATTATGTAGCTGCAGCTAATCCCATTATTAAAGGTTATAAGGACAAAATGGCTTATGGCTTTAGTTTAGGGGCTTACAATGTATTATATTTTGCTTCCTTACTTAATTGTAGAGTTTTAGCACTTTCTCCAAGATTATCTATTCATCCTGTTTATGGAAAAACTAAAGTTATTCTTAGGTTTAAGATGGAATATGAATTGTCATTTCCGCCAAATGATTCAATATCTCCGATCATTGTTTTTGATCCCAAAAATGCATTGGATAATAGATATGTAAATGAGAGTATTTTAAAGTCCTTCCCTAATGCTAAATTGGTGAAAATCCCTTATGGGGGTCATGGTATCGCGCCGCATCTTTTAAAGATGGGATTGTTAAAGAAATTTGTTGTAGATTTTATAAATGGAGCTTTGCCGAAATATGATCGAAAAAAGAAGCAAGCATCACCTGTTTATTTTAGAAACTTGGGGACAGAATGTTTAAAGCACAATAAATTAAACTGGGCATTACAGTTGGCTAAAAGATCTTTGGATGCTGTTCCCGCTGATAAAAACAGCATTAAGCTTATGATTAATGTGCTAAAAAGATTAAATGAATATGAAGAAGCACTTGAGTTTACAAGAAAGTCTATCAAGCTAGTTCCTAATGTTCTTGATATAAGGCTGTATCTTGTTGACATTTACATCCATCTTCGTCAGTTAGACAATGCAGAAACAGAAATTATGAAGGCTGAAAAGAAATTTGGAAATAAGAAATCTATAATTAAAAGAAAGGACATAATTAATAATATTAAAAAAACACATCTACCTGATCCTAAAACTAAACAAATAAGTTGAAAAAAGGAACTTACAGGTATAGGTTTTTTGTGTTATTCCTTTAGAAGCGGAGGCTGTTTTTTTAGCCTTCGCTTTTTAACTTGATTTGAAATTGAGTTAGTTCATGTATATAATTTTTAAGATGGCATTGTATTGAGAGAATAGGGAGCACTGATGTTTATGAAAAGAATAGTTCATAGAATTAATCAAAAATTGATTCGCTTACGGCGAGGGGCTTTTGTTCAGAAAGCCTATAGATTAGCTTTTTCGATATTAGGGAAGTTGCCAAAAAAGAAAAACTTAATTGTATTCGAAAGCTTCCATGGAAAGCAATACAGCGACAGTCCTCGGGCAATCTATGAATATATGAAACAAAAAAAAATGCCATATAAGATGTATTGGATGGTAGACAGGCGCCATCTGGACGTCTTTGAAAAAATAGAAGATGTCCGTTATGTTAAGAGGCTTTCTTTGAAATGGATATTTCTGATGGCAAGAGCAAAGTATTGGGTGACAAATGCGCGGTTGCCATTATGGCTTCCGAAGTCGAAAGATACAATATATGTACAAACTTGGCACGGAACTCCGTTAAAAAGGCTTGGAATTGATATAGAAGAAGTTCATATGCCTGGGACTAATACTGAAAAATATAAGAAAAACTTTTTGTTCGAAGCAAGTAAATGGAATTATCTAGTTTCGCCAAATACATATTCTACAGAAATTTTTAAGCGGGCCTTTGGCTTCAATAATAAAGTTATAGAATCGGGTTACCCGAGGAATGACTTTTTAATCAATCACAATAACCCTGAGAAAGTGACGGAATTAAAGAGAATATGTGGATTGCCAATAGACAAAAAAGTCATTTTGTATGCACCGACCTGGCGGGACAATCAATTTTATACAAAAGGGAAATATAAATTTGATCTCCAAATTGACCTGGCTCAAATGAAGGAAGAGATTGGCGATCAATATGTAATTGCTTTAAGGATGCATTATCTTGTTGCCGAAAACATTGATTTAACAGGCTATGAAGATTTTGTCTTTGATTTCTCCAATCACGAAGACATAAGAGAACTATATCTAATTGCTGACCTATTAATCACTGACTATTCTTCGGTCTTTTTTGATTATGCTAATTTGAAGCGCCCTATGATGTTCTTTGTGTATGATATTGAAGACTATCGTGATAATCTGCGGGGATTTTACTTTGATTTTGAAAAGAAAGCCCCGGGACCTTTGGTGAAATCAACGGATGAGATCATTAGGGAAATCAAGAATATAGATGAATATGGATTTGCCCTTACTAAAAATATAGAAGAGTTCTACAACCAATTCTGCTATCTAGAAGATGGATATGCTAGTAATAGAGTAGTGGAGGAAGTATTTGGAAGTAAATAGAAGGGGCAGTTGTTTCAGGTGGCTTTACTGAACAACTGCTTTTCATCTTTTATTGTCTTTTATCTAACCTACTTGTATAATTTATAAAGATATAGGGTTGGCTTATTATTTTTGAAAAACTGATTAGTTTTGGAAAAACATCAAGACAAAATCAGGCTTTTGAGAGGATATATTGAATGAAATCTGCATTTCTAGTAATAAAAGAACAAATAGAGCATTTCTATTTAATCAGGAGATTGTCCCTGTATGAAATAAAAAGTAAAAATAAGAGTAATTATTTGGGAATGGCTTGGGAGATCATTAACCCAGTTATCCAGATATTGATTTATTGGTTTGTATTCGGAAGCATTCGGCAGAGAGCAGATATTGAAGTAGTGCCGGGTTTTGAAGTCCCTTTTATTCATTGGCTTCTTGGTGGGTTTATTCTATGGACGTTTTTTTACCAATCAACAGTCCAAGGGTCAAAGTCTATATATACAAGGCTTCGTATGTTATCGAGAATGAACTTTCCAATGAGTGTAATTCCTAACATTGCTATATTTTCGCAGTTTTACACTCATCTGTTTTTATTAGGGGTCACCTTTATTATTTTTCAGCTGTCGGGTTACTATGTAAGTGTGTATTTTCTTCAAATTATTTATTTTGCGTTTGCTACTTTTTGTTTGGTGTTTGCTATTTCCTTGATAACCTCTACCTTATCAACCATTATCAGGGATGTTCATATGTTTTTGAATGCAACTCTCAGGATGTTATTATACTTATCTCCAGTCCTTTGGCAGCTTACTATATTGGATGAGCCTCTGTCGACGATCATGAAACTGAATCCTCTATATTATGTTATAGAAGGATATCGAGCAGCGTTTTTTGGTACCGAGTGGTATTTTATTAATCATTGGCAATACTCATTATATTTCTGGGGACTTGTTGTCATTTTACTCGTGTTGGGCTCGAAAATTCATGTGAAATTCAGAAGGCATTTCATTGACTACTTATAGATGGTGGGATTAGTATGGAAAAAGCCATTATCGTTAGAAATATCGTAAAAAAATATAAACTGTATAGCGGTGATAAAGAACGGCTATTGGATCTTCTTTTACCCAAAAGTTATGGAGAAGATTTTTATGCGTTGGCAGGTGTAAGCTTTGAAGCTGAAAAGGGCGATGTTATTGGGTTTGTTGGGATGAATGGATCTGGCAAATCAACCCTATCAAATATTATTGCAGGCATTGTTCCAGAGACATCAGGCTCTGTCCAAGTGAATGGGCAAGCGGCATTGATCGCTGTAGCGGCCGGACTGAAGGGCGATTTAACTGGAAGAGATAATATCGAGTTGAAGCTGTTGATGTTAGGATTTTCAAAAGAGGGAATCAAAGAGCTTGAGTCGCAAATCATTGAATTCTCTGAGCTTGGAAAATTTATTGACCAACCGGTTAAGTCTTATTCGAGTGGGATGCGGTCTCGCCTCGGTTTTGCCATCTCAGTCAACGTGAATCCGGACATTTTGATCATTGACGAAGCTTTATCAGTAGGGGATAAAGCTTTTGCTGAAAAAAGTTTGGATAAAATGAAGGAGTTCAAGAAGCAAGGAAGAACCATGATATTTGTTAGCCACTCCTTAGGGCAAATGAAAAGGTTTTGCGATAAAATCCTTTGGCTGGAGTATGGTATGGTAAAAGAGTACGGTCCAGTAGGTGAAGTGCTCCCAAAATATGAGGAATTCCTGAATGGTTTCAAAAAGCTCTCCGGAAAAGAAAAAAATAAATATAAAGAAGAAGCGATGAAAAAGCAACAGGAAGCTATTTTTGCTAAACCTTAATAACATTTAAGGATGGGGAGAGTATAGAAGGATTTCTATTCTTTTTCCATCATTTTTTCTATTAACCGAATAAAAGCCTGCGGAATTGAGTCGCAGGCTTTTTAAATATTGGCTGAATTTTAATATGTAATGGCTCTTTTATTTTGTGCATTCCAAAGTTTGTTAAATTGAGCTTTGCTGATTCTAACGTCTTTTTTATTTGACCAGCAGTCATTGTAATAATAATATTTTTCATCATACCCCGTCAGGACTAACGCATGTACAGTAAACCCATGGATTGGTGAACCCCAAATAACTATAGGTTTATTTTTAAGTAATTGGTTCTCCAAATTTTTATTTGAAGTGCCTGTCAGATTTTGAGCGTTCCCAGCGTATTTTTTTACAAGACTGGTTAATGCTGGAGGATAAATTGTCCAGCCTTTTGTTGAATAAGGATTTCCGACATACCCTAGATTCGGATTCCAAGAGTGATAAGGCATTTCCATTGCCAATTTCACTTTGTTAACATCGCTAACCCCTTTATACTTTAACATCATAGTAACAGCTGTAATTTCGCATCCTGTAGGTAATTCAGGCAGCTGATTAATCAAAGGAACATTTAAAATGACACTAGTAATTTTTGATGCATGTTTTCCATAAACAGTTTTGGGAGCGTACTTATAATTAGCCAGTACTGCTTTGGATCCTTTCTCTCTTTGGGTTGCCTTTGATAGATAACCAGAAGTGTTTTGGTAGAATATGTACTTTATATTGTTTCCATGTGCCCCATATTTGGTTTTCGGATAATATTCATAGCGTGCAGATATTTTCTTTGAGCCTTGTACTCTTCTAGTTGCCTTTGTTAGGTAGCTGGAGTCATTAAGATAATAAATATAACGGATATTGTTTCCGTGTTCTCCATATTTGGTTTTTGGATAATATACATAACGTGTGGATATTTTCTTGGAACCTTGTACTCTTTTAATTCCCTTTGTTAAATTGCTAGACTTATCAAAGTAGAAGATATACTGAATATTGTTTCCGTGCGATCCATATTTAGTGTTAGGGTAGTATTTGTATCTTGCTGCAGTTTGTTGGGAACCAGCATTTCTTTTTATAGCGTGGGTAAGGTTGCCATTGGAATTAAGGTAAAAAATATAACTGATGTTGTTGCCTTGTTTGCCATATTCGGTTCCTGGATAATATTTAAAATGTCGTATTACTTTTTGTTCACGGTTTAATTCTTCAGCACGGATGAGTTTAAGCTCACCTGAAGTTTGATTGATATGAAATATAAATTTTACATTTTTTTCTATATTTTTTTCTTTTGTTCCAGGGTGAAACTTTAATATACGAATAATCTTGTTGTCTTCCAAGATATCAGCTCGTGTTACTTCGCCTTTACTGTTCTGGTAAAATTTTATATTGCTTTCATCTTGGTTAATTTCTGCTTTTAAAGATTCTTTGCTGGATTTCTGCACCTCTACTTTTTCATTGAGGGATTGATCATCTTCGGTATCCATTTGCTTTTGAGGTTGATCGACGGTCTCATTACTTATATCGGTCTTTGGTTCTGAATTCTCGGAAGGGATTATTGTTTCATCCTCGAGTTCTATTGGTGCCTCTTCTTCCGTCTCTTCCTCAGGCAAAGTCACATCCTCATCTGTTGATGAATTTTGATTAGATAATTCAGTGTTATTTTCAGAAGCTTGACCGTTATCTGTATCGGTTTGTACTTCATCAGTTTTAGTTTTTGGCTCATCTTCTTCAGCCAATACTAAAAGAGTCTGATTGGAAAGTATCATTCCGATCACCAAAAGAGTAACTAGTACTTTCTTCACGATGTGTTCTCCTTTCAGAAATGTGAATATAATATTAACACTATCATTCTACTATACTGCGTAGGTTTGTGAAGCTTGTTTTATACTTTGTAATCAAAAAATGAAACCTTGGGACCACGGATCGTCCAAGGCTTCATTTTAGTATTATTCTCGAAGGTATTGACAATTTATTACTACTTTACAGTCACTCCGAAGTTATCTCCGATCGTCGTATAAAAATCAATTTTCTTCCCGCTATATTCAAAGATCCGCCTGGTATTCATTTTGATAGGGGCCTTTCTATAATCGTAATATCGGATGAATACGGTATGACTGGCTTCATTCAGTTGTCCCAGCAGATCGAGCGGAATCTCTACTTCAAACAGGTCTTCGCTAACACAATTGATAGGTAGCACGTTTTCGTTCATTTCATTATCCCGCTGGCGGATGACAAAGCAGTTCACTTTGTCGAGGTAGTCACCGTAAATGTTAAAACGTAAAATAAATCGGTCGTTCTCCTTTACGTGTTCTTGGTACACGGCTAGCAATCTAATTCTTGCCCATTCATAGGGTTCGGGAAGCGGCAACCGGTAGTAAGGAAGGCCATCGCCTTTTATAGCAGTTTCTTTAGTTGTATCTTTCAGGCTCCATTCAATTAAAGTAACGATATCATCATATCGCGCCTGTTTGAAGAGATCGACGAGCACTCGATGCCAAGGTTCAAAGAAGTTCTCTGTAAAGTCATAGCGAAGCCCCTCGGTCGTTTTCAGTACCTCTGCAAACTTTGCAAAATATTTTTCCTTCCGATTGGATCTTAGAAAGTGATGCCTGTTAAACAGCCGTGTGATGCAATCAAATTCATATAGTCTGTTCAGAACCATCCGCTCGATTTCTTCCGGCAATTCCTTTTGGATGACATGTTTAATAACAGTCAAATTCGTGTCGGTTTTTTCAAAAATGTTCGTCGTACCGACAAGACTTTTATTATCCTTGAATCGGTTGACATAATAAATAACATCCTTTGTCGTGGAAATGCTTGGGCAGTTCGTTAGGACATCGATGAAAAACTGTTTGTCCTCCGCGAATTTCATGTTGGGAAAACGGAAATGGTAATCTTTTAGAAATTCGGTCCGCATCATCCTGGCAGTTGGGCCTAAATGTTGAAAGATATGGGGGATGGAACAGGGATTAATCGATTCACGGTACTCGCAGCTATTATATTCACCGGTGATGACAAGCTTATTGTCTTCAACTTTTATCGTCCGGCCAACTGCATAGGAATCTCCAGTTTTCTCAAGGAGTTCATATAAGGCTTTAACTCCGTTAGGACTCAGCCAATCATCTGAATCAATAAACATTGTATATTTGCCTTTGGCAAGGTCAATCCCCGTGTTTCTAGGAGTGGCGGGTGAGCCGTTGTTACTCTTGTAAAAGACAGGTACGATATTTGGATATGCATTTACATATTCCAAGATGATGGATCGCGATGCATCTGTAGATTTGTCATCTATTATGATGAATTCAATCCTGTCAAAACCAAATGTTTGATCAATCACAGAATCGATCGTTTTCCGTATCGTTTTTTCAGCATTAAAAACTGGCATGATAACAGTGATCTGTGGATCAGGCCTTCTATTGGCAGGGTGGATATAGTAGCCTTCTTTGTTATATGTATAGGATTCATCATTGGGTGCGGCTGCCTCTTTTGAAAAAATACGTGTTAAAAAATTAAACATTTTAAACCTCCGTGCAATTATGTGACACTATCTAGTATTTTCATTGCGTGTTTTTTCTAAACGTTTCGTGGTTTATGCAGGTGTTCATTGGACATACTTTTGATATGTCTGTAAATGGTAGTGGTGATCATTAATGAAAAAGAAGATGAAAAAGCGTCTGCAAAAAGTATATAAAAAGCTATTTAAACTATTGGCCATTATATTACCAAAAAACCAAAAACTCATTATTTTTGAGAGCTTTTTAGGTAAACAGTACAGTGATAATCCCAGGGCTATTTATGAGTATCTTCGAAGTCATTACCCGGATTATAGCATGTACTGGAGCATAGATAAAAGAAAAATTTGGCAATTTAAAGATAGGGACATTAAAATCATCCCTCGCTTTTCTGTAAAATGGCTGTTTTTGATGACGCGGGCGAAGTACTGGGTAACGAATTGCAGGCTTCCGCTATGGGTCAGCAAATCGGATCAAACCATATATGTCCAGACATGGCATGGCACCCCTTTGAAGAAACTTGGCCTGGACATTGAACAGATTCATATGCCCGGAACAAATACGAAGAAATATAAACGAAATTTTAAAAAGGAAGCGGCAAAATGGGATTATTTGATTTCCCCAAATGGCTATTCCACTGAAATATTCAGGCAGGCATTTGATTTTAAGAAAAAAGTGATTGAGTCCGGGTATCCGAGAAACGATTTTTTAATCCAATCCAATAATGCCGTGGAGTCCGCCAAGATCAAGAACGCCTGCGGGCTTCCTATTGATAAGAAGGTGATATTGTACGCTCCGACATGGAGGGACAATCAGTTTTATGCCAAGGGGAGATATAAGTTTGATCTGCAGCTTGATCTGGATACGCTGAAAAAAGAATTGGGAAATGAATACGTCATTTTGCTCAGGCTTCATTATCTCGTTTCGGAAAACCTGGACTTGTCCGGTTTGGAAGGCTTCGCATTTGATGTTTCGTCTTACGGGGACATCCGTGATCTGTATCTCATTTCCGATGTGCTGGTTACTGACTATTCATCCGTATTTTTCGATTATGCTAATCTGAAGCGGCCGATGATCTTTTTCGTCCACGATATCGAAGAGTACCGCGATCAGCTGCGCGGGTTTTATTTCGATTTTGAAAAAGAAGCGCCGGGACCGCTGGTTCGGACAACGGAAGAAGTGATTTCAGAAGTTCGTAGTATTGAACAGTCCGAATTCACACCGTCCGAAGACTTTTATAAAAAATTTTGCCATCTGGAAACTGGGAAGGCTAGTGAGCAAGTGGTGAAAGAAATATTTCAATAGCAAAGAGGCGGGATTTTTGTGAAATCTGCCGTTACGGTCTTAAGGGAGCTCATCGATTATTTTTATTTAGTTAGAAGGCTGTCACTGTATGAATTAAAAAGCAAAAATAAAAGCAATTATTTGGGAATGACCTGGGAATTCTTAAACCCCATGATTCAAATATTGATTTATTGGTTTGTATTCGGCAGCATCCGTCATCGTGCAGATATTGAAGTAGTGCCGGGATATGAGGTTCATTTTATTTATTGGCTGTTAGGCGGATTCATCTTATGGACATTCTTTTACCAGTCCACAATCCAAGGTTCAAAATCCATTTATACAAGGCTGCGAATGTTATCAAGGATGAATTTTCCCATGAGCGTCATTCCTGCTATCGCTATTTTTTCGCAGTTTTATACTCACGTTATCCTGCTGGGGGTCACGTTTGTGATTTTCCAGCTTGGAGGCTTTTATGTCAGTGTGTATTTTCTCCAAGTGATTTATTTTGTTTTTGCATCCTTTTGTTTGGCCTTTGCTATTTCTCTGATTACGTCAACCTTGTCCACGATCATCAGGGATGTCCATATGTTTTTAAATGCGACGCTGCGAATGCTGCTCTATCTGTCGCCGGTCCTTTGGCAATTTTCCATTTTGGAGGAACCATTGCCGACAATTCTTAAATTGAATCCGTTGTATTATTTGATTGAAGGCTATCGTTCTGCGCTGTTTGGAACTGAGTGGTATTTACTCGTACACTGGCAATATTCCCTTTATTTCTGGGGCATTGTGATCACTTTGTTTTTAATCGGTGCTAACATTCATGTGAAATTCCGCAGGCATTTCATTGATTATTTATAGGTGTGATTAGTATGGAAAAAGCGATTATCGCGCAAAACATCACAAAAAAATATAAGCTTTACAGTAGCAATAAGGAGCGTATATTGGATCTCATTACTCCCAAAAGCTATGGAGAGGACTTTTATGCGTTGGCGGATGTAAGCTTTGAAGCGGAAAAAGGCGATTCTGTAGGCTTTATTGGCATGAACGGATCTGGAAAATCGACGTTGGCTAACATCATTGCTGGTATTGTTCCTGAAACGTCTGGAAGCATAGAGGTGAACGGAATAGCGTCATTGATTGCAGTGGCGGCCGGATTGAACGGCGATTTATCAGGAAGGGATAATATCGAGCTGAAGTTGTTGATGCTCGGTTTTTCAAAAAAGGAAATTATTGATCTTGAACCGGAAATCATTGATTTTTCAGAGCTTGGAAAGTTCATCGATCAGCCTGTCAAATCCTATTCCAGCGGAATGCGGTCTCGTTTGGGGTTTGCCATTTCGGTCAATGTGAACCCGGATATTCTAATCATCGATGAAGCTCTTTCTGTTGGGGACAAGGCCTTTGCTGAGAAAAGTCTGGATAAAATGAAGGAATTCAAACGGGAAGGGAAAACCATGATTTTTGTCAGCCATTCCTTAGGACAGATGAAAAGATTCTGCGATAAAATTTTGTGGCTTGAATATGGAATGGTGAGGAAATATGGTTCTGTTGAAGGCGTGCTTCCCAAGTATGAACAGTTTTTAAATGAGTTCAAAGGGCTATCGAGTAAAGAGAAGGCAGCTTATAAGGAGAAGGGAATGGAGAAGCAACGTGAATTGTTGAGGCAGACTGTTTTGTAGTAACGAATTAACGCAGTGGGGGTCTGACCCCAGAAAATAAGACGGTTTTGTAAAAAATATTTTTAATTTTTATCCCTATAGGTTACAATCCTCTTAGACAGTCATTATTTTCCAATAGAAAGGTCAAGAGGATGAGACATATAAAAAGAACTCTTATTTGTATACTGATTATATTATTAAGTATGCCTGTTTCTGTATTTGCGGAGAATGAAATCGAGATAGATTCCAATCCCAGAATGCAGGTAAGCCCGCAAACAGGGGAACCTGCTGCGAATGTTTTAAATCAACCGGCTAAAAATTATATGCTGATCAGCAATGAATCTGTGAATCCCAATAGCAAACAGTCTACAGGGACTCCTGTCATCAATAACGAAAAATATCAATTAGAGAAAAATTTAAGACCAGAGGCCTTTCGAATGGATGTAAATCTTCCGTTCGATACCGAGAAACATGAAGATCGAAAGCTGCATGGAAGGTCTTTGATGTATAAAACTCTTAATAAAGTAGGGACAAAGCGGAATTTTAATGTTTTTGACTTTGATAAATTCATAGAATACAAGATTCAAGCCCAGCTTCTTTATATAGGAGAGAAAGCGAATGTATGGGGCTATGATAAGAATTTTACAAAAGAAGATGCAAAGAAGTTAGGCGATGAATTTGATGAAAATATTTACCCGACGATCACTGAGGATTTCGGGAATGAGTCCGATGTGGACGGCGATGGTAAGATCAATGTTCTCTGTTACGATATAAAAGATGGATTCGAATATAACGGAGGATACATAGCTGGTTATTTTTACTCGAGGGATTTGTATGATGTGCCAGGCTCGAACAAGTCGGAAATTTTTTACATCGACACCTATCCGACAATGGGCATGGAATCAGAGAAAGATGTAACAGCCGCATACAGCACACTGGCCCATGAATTTCAGCATATGGTGAACTTTAATCAAAATGTTTTGGTTGAAGGCGGCGAGGAGATGGAGCCGTGGCTCGATGAAGGCCTGGCAATGGCAGCTGAGCAAATTTATACAGGAAGCGTATTAAAAGACCGGATTGATTATTATAATTCGTCCTATTCCGTTACAAACGGCCACTCCCTTTTGTATTGGGATGATTATGGGGACGTGCTGGCCAACTATTCTCTATCTTATCTTTTTATGCAATATGTAAAAGTACAGTCGAAACAGGGCGATGCGATTTTTAAAGAAATCATCAGCGATCCTAGCAATAGCTATAAAGCTGTTGAAAAAGCAGCCAAAAAATATATGGATCCCAAGCTTACATTTGGAAAATTGATGACCAACTTCCGAGCTGCCTTACTTTTAAAAGAAAAAAGCGGAAAGTACGGATTTAACAGCGAACCAGGCTTCAACACAATAAGGCCTCGCATTTACAAGGGATCTACCGCCAATTTACGGGGCGGGGGCGCGGTGGTTAAAGAAGCAACGGGCAATGAAACGATCCCCACTTCTAAAGGAAAGAATATTAAATACACCTTTTTTGGGCCCGGTGAGCCTAGAGATCACACAGCACCTGCCAAACCAGTTGTACAAAAAGTGAGTGATCGGGATACCGTTGTCAAAGGCAGTGCCGAGGCAGGAGCTACGGTATATGTAAAAGCGGGTACTGTAAATTTAGGAAAGTCCGTTTCTGATAGCCAAAAGTCATTCTCGGTAACGATTAAAAAACAAAAAGCCGGTACCAAGCTAGAAGTATATGCCGTTGACAAAGCAGGGAATAAAAGTGATGCGGCTACCGTGACAGTGATTGATAAAACGCCGCCAGCCATGCCAACCGTATCCAAGGTCAGCAATCGGGATTTGAAAGTGACCGGGAAAGCGGAGGCAGGCTCCAAAGTCACCGTTAAAGCTGGTGGCAAGGTCATTGGCTCAGCTACGGCCGATAAAGCTGGGAAATATGTGGTGAATCTGAAAGCGAAGCGAAAAGCCGGGACTGCTCTATATGTGAAAGCTACTGACAAAGCCGGTAACGCCAGCAAAGAGCGAAAAGTCATAGTGGTGGATAAAATCCCTCCCAAAGTACCTGAAGTAAATAAAGTAACAAATAAAACAACGACGGTTAAGGGCAAGTCTGAGAAGGAAGCCACTGTCTACGTGAAAAGTGGAAAAAAAGTGCTTGGTACTGCCGTCGTCAACAATAAAGGCAACTTCTCTGTGAAAATAAAAAAACAAAAAGCCGGAACAGTTTTGAACATATATGCAAAAGATAAAGCCGGGAATACGGGCAAGGCGGCAAAAGTGACAGTTAAAAAAGCATAGCAAAAAAAGAAGGTCGTCCTTAAAAATTAAATGTAAGTGATAAGGTTGCCAGTTCCTTTATCCAACAAATTTAGCGGAGACTTTCTAAATTAGAAAGACCGTTAGTAACCGCCAGAGGAGACCAAAAAAGTTATATATATGCGAACTTTAATCCCAAATGGCTATAACCATCTTACGAACCTTCTTGGGATAAAGAAGAATTAACTCCAGCTCAAAGAATCGGGCTAACAGTTAAGGCTTCTACAATATATTTCAGATAGAAGGAAGGTTCGTATGATGGATAGAGAGTACAAAATTTATGCGGAAAAAGTATTGAAACATCTCTTCTTAGGGGCGCAAGTTGACGGAATGCAGTTTGGGATGTCCCCAGCTACAATAAAGATTTATTTTACAAATTTCAAAGGTTCGGGTGGGTCGGATGATTATGGTGGGCAATTATATCTCAACATCGAATCAAAATGGTGTTTATTTGATAGTCCACCCGAAAAATATCCATCAAATGAGGATGAAATTGAAGATTATTCTGAGGATGAAGAATACAGTAGAATTTATAAAATTAGGAGACAAAAAGTTGTAGATATAAAATTAGAAGAAGAAACACCGCATCTGTTTATAACATTAGAAAATGGGTATACAATTTTTGTGAATGGTTTTCACGACAAATACGAATGTTGGCAAGCAGGAGTACAATTTGGCGACGAAACTTGGCTTGTAGTTTCAGTTCCTAACAATGAAATTGCTGCTTGGGCTCCTGATAGGTTTAATGCCGAATAAAAAATAGCTGATGGATGACAATCCATCAGCTATTTTTTCATATTTACTGTGTTTTTTGGTGCGAAGTCACAAAAGATTTGATATTAGATTAACCTTGTTTGTATCTTAACACGGAACTCGGTTACCATAACAGGACGGCCTTTTTTATAGATAATCAAAATTTAAAAACATCTAGCTTTTTTTAAATGAATGCATTATAATCAATTAAATCGTTCTTTTTCAAGAACAAACTATATCAATTTTGCGCACGTTGTTCAGGTGTGCTTTTTTAAAAGGTGTTTGTTCTTTATAAAGAACTTCGTGAGGGGGGATGGAATGAGTCATGTTGGTTTTGATTACTCGAGCGCATTAAGCTTTTTCGACGAATATGAACCGAGCCATTTCCAAGATACGGTTACCTTTATTCATGACCGACTGCATCAAAGTCATGGCAAGATGTTGGGCTGGGTTAATCTCCCTAGAGATAATGACCGTGAACGTATCCAGGACGCTGCAGCTAAAATTCAGAATCAAAGCGATGTCTTGGTGGTCATCGGTGTCGGCGGTTCTTACTTGGGGGCCCGCGCCGCTATAGAGATGCTCAATCATCATTTTTACAATGTCCTATCTAATCAGGAAAGACGGACCCCTCAAATTTTTTATGTGGGGCATACCTTTAGTCCTGTTTACATTGCGGATCTGGTAAAACTGTTGAATGACAAAGATTTTTCAATAAACGTCATTTCAAAATCAGGAACCACAATAGAACCAGCCATTGCTTTTCGGATTTTCCGTAATTTGCTTGAGGAAAAGTATGGGAAAGCGGGAGCGCGAAATCGCATCTTTGTTACAACTGATCAAAAGAAGGGAGTCTTGAAAGCATTAGCCGATATAGAGGAGTACGAAACATTTGCTGTTCCAGACAATATTGGTGGTCGTTATTCTGTATTAACTCCAGTTGGCTTGCTTCCGATTGCGGTTAGTGGGATAGACATAGAAGAGATTATGACTGGGGCAGAGCAGGCGCGTTTTGACTTGGGGAAACCGGTTATCGAGGAAAATCCTGCTTATCAATATGCAGTCATTCGACATATTTTGTACCAAACAGGTAAAACGATAGAACTATTCGTTCATTATGAGCCATGTTTGCGTTTCCTGGCTGAATGGTGGAAACAGCTTTTTGGAGAAAGTGAAGGAAAGGATTACAAGGGCATCTTTCCAGCTTCCGCCCAATATTCAACTGATCTTCATTCCATCGGTCAATATGTGCAGGAAGGCAGGCGTGATCTGTTTGAAACGGTAATAAAAGTTCTGGAGCCAGCTCATGACATAATGATTAAAAAGGACGAACGGGATTTAGACGGACTGAACTTCCTGGCTGGGCAAACCTTGGACTTTGTCAACAATCAGGCCCTTGAAGGAGCAAAGATTGCACATACGGACGGGGGTGTCCCGAACCTTGTCATCGAAATTCCGAGAGTCAACGCGTACACATTTGGATATCTTGTCTACTTTTTTAAAAAGGCCTGCGCAATGAGTGGCTATTTGAACGCAGTCAATCCATTCGACCAACCAGGCGTGGAAATGTATAAGAATAATATGTTTGCGCTGCTTGGAAAGCCTGGTCATGAACTAAGGATGAAAGAGTTAAAAAAGAGGTACTTGGATACGTTTGAAAAAGTGTGATTTCTGTAGGGGGCAGTCAGAAGGATACTGTCCGGAATCACGGGAATGCTGTCCGAAGTTCGGAGGATACTGTCCCAAATTTAGGAATACTGTCCGGAATATAGAAAAACTTTCTATTTTCCGCGGGATACTATCCGAAATATAGAAATACTGTCCGGAATTGAGAAATACTGTCCAAAATCTGCGGATACTATCCAGAATATAGAAATACAATCCAATTCCCGCAGCATACTATCCTAATTTCAAAAATACTGTCCAAAGTTCGCAAAATACTATCCAACATTCCAAAATATCAAACTCCTATCCTATTTCGGCGGAGTCCCTACGGCTCGCACAAAGAAAGGCGTGAAACTTAATGCAGTGGAAATCAATCATGGCTCATTGGCTGAATCACCTGCCCCCTGAAGATCCATTAAGAATAGAATTGCAGAATGAGCCTAACCCAGAAGATTGCTTTGACAACAGTTTAGAGTTTGGAACCGCGGGGATCCGCGGGCGTCTTGGACCAGGCACAAATCGGATGAATATTTACACTGTGCGAAAAGCGGCCGCAGGGCTGGCAAAATATATCACAGATCAGGGGCAGGACGCGATGAAGTGTGGTGTAGCAATTGCCTACGATTGCAGGCATATGTCGCCAGAATTCGCACTCGAATCGGCGAAAATTCTTGGGATGTATGGAATTCGTTCTTTCCTTTTCAAAGATCTTCGACCGACACCGCTGCTTTCGTTTGCCGTTCGCTATCTCAGGACGTACGCCGGCATTATGGTCACAGCCAGTCATAATCCGCCTGACTACAATGGATTAAAAATGTATGGCCCAGACGGAGCGCAGCTTTCGTTGCATGCAGTTGACAGCATTGTCAATAAAATTCAAACAATCGAATCTGAATTTTTACTGAATCCCCCTCACGAAAAAGAACTTCAACAACAGGGTTATATTACATATATTGGCCATCGAATAGACAATGCTTATCTTGATTCACTTACCACAATCAGGTTGAACAAAAAAATTCAGAATGACTTGCGGATTGTGTTCACTCCTTTGCATGGAACTGCCACTCAGCTTGTCCGAAAAGCTTTTAATGCGGCTGGCAATTACAATGTAACTTTAGTCAAAGAGCAGATGCATCCCGATCCTGATTTTCCGACAGTCACATCACCTAATCCCGAAGAGTGTGCTGTGTTTGAGCTCGCCATTCAGTACGCAAAGGAAGTTGATGCCGACATTTTATTGGCAACAGATCCGGATGCTGACCGCCTTGGGGTCGCGGTAAAAAATCCTGCCGGAGAATATGTTGTGTTAACCGGTAATCAATTGGGAGCACTCATGCTTCATTATTTGCTTGAGCAAAAAAGCTTGCCACATAATGGTGTCATTATCAAAACAATCGTCACTTCAGAGTTGGGAAGAGCCATGGCGGCCGACTTTTCGGTTAAAACCATTGATACGCTGACAGGCTTTAAGTTTATTGCGGAAAAAATAGATGAATTTGAAAGTACAGGAGAGTGTCAGTTTTTATTTGGGTACGAGGAGAGCGGCGGTTATCTGATAGGAGATTTCGTCCGCGATAAGGATGCAATCCAGTCGGTGATGCTTGCTGCAGAAATGGCATCTTATCATAAGCAGCAGGGAAATTCGCTGTACGAGGTACTAACGGGTCTTTTTGAAAAATATGGTTACTATCAGGAGTCGCTAAAATCTATAAAATTGGAAGGGAGGGATGGATCAAAACAAATCGTTCGTATTATGGATGCCTTTCGAGTGGACCCGCCTAGCCAAACCATAGAATTGGAAGACTACATGGCAGGCGAATCCATACATGTTCCAAGTGGATTAAAGTCTCTCATAGATTTGCCAAAGTCGAACGTACTGAAATTCAAGCTTTCCGATGAATCTTGGTTCTGCATCCGTCCATCCGGAACTGAACCGAAATGTAAATTATATTTTGCCGTAAAAGGTAAGACGATGGCTGAAAGTAAAGATAAACTCTCATTGCTGGAAAAAGCAGTGATGAAAAAAGTAAAACAGTTAATAGAGTATATGGCCGCTGGAAAATGACCATCCAGTGCTTTTTTATATATTAAATATCCTTCCACCTATAGTATAATTAGCAAAAATAGATAATTTTTCCCAGAAAGAAAGAGGTGGGGATATTGTACTGTCCAAATTGCGGTGCAGAAAAACAAAAAAGGGGTCAATATTGCAGCGAATGTGGAAAGCCAATCAAAGCAGCTAAAGGGTCACGCTCAACATTCATCATGTCTTTGCTGGCTTTACTGATTGCATTAGCTGGTACAGGGTTGGGAATTTTTTTCTTGTTTAATAAAAAAGAAGAACCAGTACAAGTAATAAAGGCAGGCCATGAGCCTAAACCAGCTACAGAAGTCATCGAAAAAGAAAAAGATCAGAAAAAAGAACAGGATCAAGAGAAAGAACAAGAACAACAGCCTGAAACGAAGCCAGAGCTGGAAAAGCAGGAAGAGGTAAAGGCATCCGAAGCTCCAGAAACAAAAAGCAAAACAGAAATTATTAAAAATTCCCAAGATAAGGTATTTACTATTTTCACCGACACAAGCCAAGGGTCAGGATTTTTATTTTCCAATAAAGGGGATGTTGTAACCAACGCCCACGTAGTTGCAGGGTTTACAGAGGTAGTGGTGAAAAGCAGCGATGGAACGGAACACCAAGGGCGGGTCATCGGAATTTCGGATGTAGTCGACATTGCCCTCATCCGCGTTGATCCATTGTCTGGAAAAGAACCGCTGCCAATAGAGATGGCACAAACTGCTGCGGGTACAGAAGTCATTGCGCTTGGCAGCCCGCGAGGATTGGAAAATACGGCATCCATCGGATATTTGACAGGAATCGACCGTGATATCCTGGGTGATTTTAATTATGAAAAAGTATATCAAATCGATGCCCGGATTGCGCCGGGAAGCAGTGGTGGCCCGCTATTGAATGCAACAACTGGAAAGGTAATCGGGATCAACTCCGCTGTATTGATTGAAGACGAATCCATAGGCTTTTCAATACCTATGTTCAGTGTACATAACCAATTTATCACATGGTCCCAGAACCCGATGAGTGCGGAAGAGGTCAGCAACTTGTTCGATTTTTACGATGAATATAATGATTATTGGGAGTGGAACGACTCAGATTGGGAATACAATGAAGATGACTATTACGACTGGGAAAATGATGACGAGTCGGAAAATCAAGATGTGGACGGCTCTCATGATGAAGAGCTTGAGGAATCGGAAGCTCCTTCTGAAGATGAACAACCTAAATCCGATCCAAAGTTAGAAAATGATGAGCCAAGCAACGAACATCCGGATGAAGAAGCGAATACAGAGTAAAAGTAGTGGCAAGGCTCTATTTTATTGGGCCCTGCCGCTTTTTATGAACCAACATATTCTTTGATGGATTCTCTCCAAAGGATGTAGCCTTTCCCGGTTAAATGAATTCCATCTATTGTATACTCTTCAGGAAGCTGATCATCCTTGGCGAAAGTAGAGTAAAGGTCAATAAAGTGAACACCTGAACTGTTTGCCAAAGAGCGCAACTTCATGTTCATTTTCTTGATTTTATCGTTTGTTAAAATATTACCGTACTTGCTGTTATTAACAGGGAGCAAACTTTGGATAAAGATCTCCGTATTGGGTGAACCGGTTTGAATTCGATCAATGATGACAGAATAACTTTTGATGGTAGCAGAAACACTGCGGTTCTTTAAATCATTCACACCGATAAGAAGAAAAATTTTCCTTGGCTGAGCAGCAATTACGCTATCCAGTCGATCAAGAACCCCTTCCGTAGTATCACTGCCAATGCCTCGGTTAATCACATTTTTTCCAGGAAAAAGCTCACTCCATTCCGTTCTGAAAGTAAGGCTATCCCCTAAAAATACGATGGAATCCGGTGGAATTGGCAACTCGTTAAATAAAGTCGTCCGTTCATAATAATGAAAGCCCGTTCTTTTGGCAGCATTGGACTTCTTTGCACCCGCATCAACTTTATCAAACTTAACGAAAGAGAGCCCCGTTATAATAAGGAACAGCAAGTTAAACCCGATAGAAATAAAAAGAATTTTTCTGCCCATGATACACCTCAGGATTGTTGTAATAACAAGAGTACCATAAAAAGTCGTGAAGGTTTACATGAATTTTAAGGTTCGAAAAATCTTCCTGCTTGGCCTGCAGTGATCGGGAAATTTTGCCTGAATCACTATCCTTAAAAGCGGAAAAACTGTCTGGGATGTTGATTTACTATCCGAAGTTCTGGGATACTGTCCGAGATTTCGAATTACTATCCGGGAAGGAGTAATACCATCTGTAAATTTGTAATACTGCCCGTGATTTGAAAAGCTATCCGTTTTACTATAGATACTGTCCAGAATTCAAAAATACTATCCATTTTGCTATAGATACTGTCCCCGATTCGAAATCTCACCCTTTTGCCCGAGTTACTCTATCCGAAATTAGAAACAACTGTTCAGCCAAGCACAAATACTGTCGACTCAAACTGAAATACGTCCACGCACCCCAAAATAAAAAAAAGGAACCAGCCCCCGGCTGGTCCCCTCTTTACTTCGCTATATAATAATCTCTCAAAAATTCGAACCACACTTCGTGTCCCTTTTCGTTTGGCGCACTTTGCTTATCTTGCAAATATGTTCGGAGCTCTTCATTTTCCGGATCAGGCCACGCAGACCAGTGATCCAGGTAGTCTAAGCCCTCTACGTTGGCAAATTCCTCCAATTGGTTGACCTGAGAAGGATAGAAGGTTGCGCCATGAATCGGGTGCGGCGGCTGCAGGACCACAAGTGCATCCTCATTCTGCTCTTTTACAGTAGAAATAAACGTTAGAATATTTTCATGGTTGTCTTCCACTTCGATATTTCCATTATCATTCAATGTAAAAGGTTCGATCAAAACAAAATCCGGATTGAATTTAGCGACTTCATCAGCGTGTCCATTATTGATGAATTCATCTGATCTCTCAGCGTATTCAAATAGTTCCACTTCCACGGTATCGCCATATGTTTTATCCATTGCTTCTTGGAGCATTACAGACCATCCTCCGTCCTCTTTACCGACTGATTCAGAGCCGACGAAAGCAATTTTATAAGGGCGCCCTTCCTCGACAGCTTTTTTAAAAGCATCCTGAGCCTTCTTCGGCCAGTTAGCCGCAGCGGCCAATACATCATTTGCATCCGCTTTGACCGGTTTCTTTGTTTTTTCTTTCGAACTAGCTGTCTTTTTTTTCTCAACTTTTGGCGCTGGAGCAAAAGCACTTGTCTTCTCTTTCCAATATAAGTGAGCTGCACCGAGAAAGAGGACTGTTATTACGATGACGATTAAGGTAAAAAACTTGCGCATATGAATCCCCCTGCTTTTAAAATAACATTAAGAATTTGTAAAAAATGTAAAATATGTATTCGTCCACTCAAAAACGTCTAGCTTTTTTCTATTATACGACATATAATCGTACCTAGTGGTCTATTTTTACATAAAAACCTATGATTTAACATGCCATAAATTAAAAAGTTTGTCTAGGAGGATAACATGGAAGAAACAATCAGTCTCAGAGAGCTTATGGGGACTATCCGGAAGCGTCTCAATTTAATCGTGCTCATTACCATGGCTACCGTCCTGATCAGCGGTATTGTCAGTTATTTCGTTATCACGCCAATCTACCAATCTTCTACGCAACTATTAGTGAATCAGGCGAAAAGCGACCAGCCAATGGTGAATCCAGGAGAAATTCAAACAAACCTGCAGCTAATTAATACATATAACGTCATTATTAAGAGTCCTGCAATTTTAGACCAGGTTAATGAAGACTTGGATTTAGGTATGACAGTCAGCCAATTGAATGAAAAAATCACAGTCCAAAATGAAAGAGATTCACAGGTTGTCAATATAACCGTACAGGATCCCGATCCTAATAAAGCGGTGGAAATTGCCAACCAGATCGCCACTGTTTTTCAAAAAGAAATTGTGAACATCATGAACGTTGATAATGTAAGCATCCTTGCAAAAGCGGAAGTGGGAGAAACACCATCACCTGTAAAACCAAAGCCGCTTCTTAACATTGCGATTGCCTTTGTTGTAGGAATAATGGCAGGAATCGGGATTGCTTTCTTATTGGAATATCTAGACAATACAGTGAAAACAGAACAGGATGTAGAAAAATTATTAGAGCTTCCTGTTCTCGGTGCCATTGCCACTTTTGAAGAGCAGGATATGCAAAAAATGTCACGGATAGAAAGAAGTCCCAGACTAAGGAGTGAGACACTTGGTTCGAAGCAATAAAGGGAAAAAATCCATGCAGTCCACAAGGCGAAAGCTGATTACAAAACTGAATCCTAAATCACCAATTTCGGAACAATATCGGACGATCAGGACGAATATAGAATTCTCGTCTATAGATGAAGAGATTCGCAGCATTATGGTGACATCTTCAGGTCCGGGTGAAGGAAAATCAACTACAACGGCCAACCTGGCAGTCGTATTCGCCCAACAAGGGAAACGTGTGCTGTTGATTGATGCTGACCTTCGGAAACCGACAGCGCATTACACATTCGGTATCACGAATACATTTGGCCTGACAAACGTATTAACCCGACAAATGGAGTTGAAGGATGCGATCAAAACGACGGATGAAGAATTACTCCATGTATTGCCTTCCGGGCCTATCCCGCCGAATCCGGCTGAATTATTAAGCTCAAAAGGTATGAAGGAGTTTTTCGAAGAGGCGAAAGACACATATGACATGATCATATTCGACACGCCTCCAGTTTTGGCGGTGACAGATGCACAGATTCTGTCGAGTCAATGCGACGGTGCTGTACTAGTTATTTCGAGTGGCAAAACAGAAATCGAAGCGGCAGCCAAAACGAAAGAACTGTTGGAAAACACCAATGGGAAAATCCTGGGTGTAGTGTTAAATAACAAAAAAATGAACAGAAAAAATGACTATTACTATTATTATGGGGCAAATTAACCAATCGACAAGTTTTGCTATTTACTAATGCGGAAATTCCAGTAGAATGGTAAAATGTTAAATAATGTCTATACAATTAGGGGAGGAAGCCGTATTGATAGATATACATTGTCATATATTGCCCGGTATTGATGACGGCGCTGGTGATTATACCGAGAGCCTTCTTATGGCTCAAAAAGCTCAAGAAGAAGGCATCAAGAAAATCATTGCAACGCCGCATCATCAAAATGGAAAATATAATAACTTCAAGGAGGAAATTATTCAAAAGACGAATGAACTGAATGATTACCTCAAAAGTGAGCATGTAAAAATAGAAATCTTGCCAGGACAGGAAACTCGCATCTATGGGGAAATGGTCGAGGACTTTGACCAAGGCGAGATTTTAACTTTAGCTAACATTTCTTCCTATGTATTTGTCGAACTGCCATCTGGTCATGTGCCACGTTATACGGAGCAGCTTCTGTACGATCTGCAGATGAAGGGACTCACACCTGTCATTGTTCATCCAGAAAGGAACGCCGAGCTGATTGAGCAGCCGGATAAATTATACAAGCTGGTGCAAAACGGAGCGGCTACACAAATAACGGCTGGGAGTTTTGTGGGGTATTTTGGAAAAAAGATTCAGAAATTCACTGCGAATTTAATCGAATCAAATCTCACTCACTTTGTGGCATCCGATGCACACAATACGCATAATCGGACGTTTAAGATGGAAGAGGCTTGTGAATCTATCCACAAGCAATACGGAACAGATATACTGTTTATGTTTTTGGACAATGCAGAAGCTATTATGGATGGAAAAGATATTTTTAGGGAAATCCCTGAACGAGTAAAAAAGAAGAAACTCTTTGGTCTTTTTTAATTCACCAAAGGCTTTGAAAGCTTTCGGTTATGTCTCCTCACCGCTATCAATGGAGACACTCGACCACGCCGTGGGTAGGGACAGACATCCTAGCCTTAGACGCCAGTCGTCATTGGTGTGGTGTGAGGGCGGGTTGGATGCCCATATTTTACTATTTTTATTAGGTTAAAGGTGCTAAATGTCTAATGAAAGTGCATAGATGTGTGCGTTTTCATTAGGCATTTATTTTTTCAAGTTATTCAAAGAAAGGGGTTTTATGAAGGTTGCAACAAAAGGCTAGTTATTTAAGTGAAGCATTAACAACAGCACATAAGCTAGAATCTAAAGAACTGAAGAAATTAAATAATAAACGGAATTATTTAATTGTGAAAAGGCTAATTGATATAATTTTTTCAGTAATTGGACTAGTTATTTCTGTACCACTTATAATTTTCTTTGGTGTATTAATAAAAGTAGAAACACCGGGCCCTGTTTTTTATACCCAAGAAAGGGTTGGGTTAAATGGGAAGTTATTTAATGTAATCAAATTACGTTCTATGGTCAATGATGCTGAAAGAAATGGAGCCCAATGGGCACAAAAAAACGACCCCAGAGTAACAAAAGTGGGTCATTTTATTAGGAAAACTAGAATTGATGAGTTACCCCAATTTATAAACATTCTTAAAGGGGATATGAGTTTGGTTGGGCCTCGCCCTGAAAGGCCAAATTTTACTATTCAATTCAACCAACAAATCCCAGGCTTTATTACTCGTTTGTCGATTAAGCCAGGATTGACAGGCTTAGCTCAGGTAAATGGTGGTTATGATATCTCTCCTAAAGAGAAATTTGAGCTAGATAGACAGTATATAGAGAATCTTGGGTTAATAACGGACTTAAAGATTATTTTAAAAACAGTGGCAGTTTGTTTTAATGGGAATGGTGCAAGATAAAAAATGGGAGACGGTATTTTCATGGAAAAAAAGGTGTTAGTAACAGGAGGAGCAGGCTTTATAGGTTCACACATAGTCGATAAATTACTTGAAGAAGGCTTTAGAATATTTGTTATCGATAACATGTCGACTGGAGAAATACATAATATATCCTTAGATCGAGTTCAATTTTATAAAGTAGATATAAGAGATTCTAAACAGGTGAATAAGGTGATGGAAAGTGTTAAGCCTGATTATATTATTCACCAAGCAGCTCAGGTAAGTGTTGCTGAATCAATTAGAAACATTGTACTAGATGAAGAAATAAATATTAAAGGATCCTTGAATATTATTGAAGCAGCTAGACGGTTTGAAGTGAAAAAAATAGTTTTCGCATCTTCGGCAGCTGTTTACGGAAATCCTCAATATGTACCAATTGATGAGGAGCATCCTTTGATACCTATGTCACCTTATGGATTGTCAAAATATACGGTTGAAAAATATTTGAATCTTGCATATGAATTATACGGACTCCAATATACAATTTTGAGGTATAGCAATGTATACGGGCCCCGCCAAAATGGAATGGGTGAAGGAGGAGTTATTGCAAAATTTGTTAATGCTGCGATAAAGGATTTACCAATTACTATTCATGGAGATGGGGAGCAAACGAGGGACTTTGTTTATGTTAAAGATGTTGCTGATGCAAACGTGAAGGCTTTGAAGTATGGGAATAATAATGTCTTTAATATTTCCACGGGTGTGAGTATGTCTGTTAATGAATTGGTTGTATATATTGAAGATGTTTTCTCTAAACAGCTTAAAAAAAATAAAGAAGCTGTTAGATTTGGGGATATAAAAAATAGCCTTTTGTTGAATAGTAAAGCGAAGGCACATCTAAGTTGGAATAATAATATACCAATTAGTAAGGGGCTTGAAAGCATGCATTCATTGGCTTTTAATAAAGGCTAGCCATTTGTACAGCTTGTTTAAAATATAAACTTTTAATTGGAGACATATTAACTAAAAGATTAGGAAGATGGTATGAAAAATATATGTATTATTCGAAACGCCTCATTTAGTCAAAACGCAATGATGCATAGAATTGTCACAGCATTAGTAGACATATCTAATTTGATTGTTGTTAGTAGGGAAAGAGATAGGTTAAACAAGCAATATGAGTGTAAAAAAGTAAACTTTCAAAATAATACTATTGAAAACTATTCTCTTAATATCCGATCAGACTACGGAAAGGGCATTAACAATTTAATACCACTTTTATTGTATCAGTTTCAATTATTTAAAGTGCTGTATAAAACGAGAAAGAAATTCGATGTGATTCATGCTATTGATTTTGATTCCGGTTTAGTAGCATGTTTATTTTGTATGCTCTTTAAGAAGAAATATGTGTACCATATTGCTGATTTTTATATTGAGAGTAGACAAGGCATTCCCACTGTTGTGAAAAAAGTAATAAAAGCTTTAGACTTTTTTGTAATAAAAAAAGCAGAAGTTACAATCTTATGCACAGAAAATCGAAGAGAACAAATAAAAGGATCGAGTCCTAATAAAATTGAAATTATCCACAATGTACCGACAATTGATAAAGAGGCCAGCCAAAATATAATTGCTGAAAAAAACTCAGAGTTAACACTATGTTATATTGGCACTTTGGGAGAAACTAGATTTTTAAAAGAAATGATAGAAGCAGTTTCCAGGAGACCTAATGACTTAAAACTGATAGTTGGTGGATACGGAAAACTTGAAGACTATATTAAAGATAAAAGTTTAAAGTATGAAAATATTCAATTTATAGGTAAAGTCAATTATTTGGATACATTTGATTTTTATTCAAGTAGTGATATTATGGTCGCTGTTTATGACCCTCGTATTAAAAATCATAAATATTCAGCTCCCAATAAATTTTATGAATCTATTTTATTAAAAAAACCAATCATTGTTGGAAAAGATACAGGTATAGATGAATTGGTGAGAGAGCACGATATAGGATTTATAATTGATTATGATTATAAAGAATTTATTAATACACTTGATGAAATAAAGTCGACCCCGGCTATACTAGAACAGAAAAGAGAAAACATTGATAAAATCTCTAGCCTTTATAGCTGGGAAAAAATGAAGGGGAAAATTCGCGAAGTTTATAAGTTAATTAAATAAAAGGTGTTTGCTACGGAGATGGAAAAAGTAAAAAAAGAAGGTTTTTTTTCAAAGGTCATTAAACTATTCACTGCGACTGCTTTAGGACAATTAATATTTTTTTTAGCTTCTCCATTATTAACAAGATTATATAGCCCGGAGGCATTTGGCGATTTAGCTGTATTTATATCTCTAGTATCTATATTATCCATTGCAATTTCTTGGCGTTATGAGTTGGCAATACCAATTCCTAAAGAAGAAAATAAGGCGATCGTCTTAGTGGTGCTTTCCTGCTTACTAGTGGTAGCCAACGGAATTCTTATTTTCATTTTATCAGGTTTATATTATTTTGCTGACTATGACCTCTTTAATATTAACAAAACTGTGCTGTTAATTTTACCTATTAGCGTTATAGGTGCTGGACTATATAAGGTATTTAATCACTGGTATATTAGACAAGACAATTTTAATATTATTTCTCGCTCTAAGCTATCACAATCTGTAAGTCAAACAATAACACAAGTGGCTTTAGGTTTCTTAGCATCTTTTAAACTTGGACTAATTGTTGGTGATTTCTTTGGTCGAACTGCGGGTACACTAAATTTTATCAGAACTTTTCTAAGTGGAAGGGATTTAACGTTTAAAAAACTTAGATTTAGTAAATTCATTAAGGTTGCTAAAGAATATAAAGAATTCCCGATATATTCAGGACCTGGTGCATTACTTAATACAATCAGCACTCAAGCTCCACCTTTAGCATTTTCGATCTTGTTTGGAAGTGGAGTAGCCGGTTTTTATTCCTTAGCTTATAGAGTAATAAGTGGACCAGTTATGATGATTGGTCAAGCTATATCCCAGGTATATCTGCAAAAGTTAAGCAGTATTACTAGGGATAAGGGGGACGACATTAAACAACTCTATTTAACAGTTAGCAAAAGACTGTTCTTGATTGCTTTATTGCCAACAATTATTATTTTTTTGTTTTCAGACTATCTGTTTGGAATGATTTTTGGCTCCCAATGGTCTAAAGCCGGTATCTTTTCTTCAATTCTAATTATTATGGTTTTTTTTCAGTTTATTGTCTCTCCAACATCCCAAACGCTAATTATATTACAAAAACAAAAAATACAAGCAATATGGGAAGGTGTCCGATTTTTATTAATCACTATATTGTTTATCGCTAGTTATTATTATTCGCTAAACGAATATTTAACTTTGATTTATTTTACTGTAGTTATGTCAGTTATGTACATAGTTATGTTTGTTTTATGTTTGATCATGATAACGAACAAATCGAAAAGCTAGAGAATCGCTGATCGCTAATTAGTAAATGTTCCTGAAAAATAACTTTAAACTTAAAGAGGTGTCTACTGATGAATAAAAAACTGTGTGTAATTGGGCTGGGATATATAGGGTTACCTACTTCAGCAATCTTTGCTAATTCGGGATGGGAAGTAACAGGTGTTGATATAAACCCCACAGCGGTTGAGAAGCTGAATAATGGAGAAATTCATATTGAAGAAGTTGGGCTTGGGGAGCTTGTAAAAACCGTGGTTGATAAAGGTAATTTAAAAGCTAGTATGGCTCCAGTTAATGCAGATTGTTATATAATTACTGTGCCTACACCTCATAATATAGATAATACTGTCAATTTAAACCATGTTATAGATGCGGTGAAATCAATAACACCTTACTTAAGAAAAGGCAACGTTGTTATTGTTGAATCCACTATACCACCTAAAACCATGGATGAAGTCGTTTCTCCGCTTTTTGAAAAGGTGGGTTGGAGTGTTGGTGAGGATATTTATTTAGCACATTGTCCAGAGAGAGTTTTACCTGGACGTATTTTAATAGAGTTAGTAGAAAACACAAGAATTGTTGGTGGAGTAAACCAGGTATCTACTAAAAAGGCCGTTGAGGTTTACAAGAGCATTGTTACAGGAGAAATTTTAACAACAAGCGCCATTAGTGCCGAAATGTCGAAATTGATGGAGAATACATATCGAGATGTAAATATAGCTCTTGCAAATGAATTGGTTAAAATTTCCAAAAAACTCGATGTAGATGCTCTAGAAGTGATAGAACTCGCTAATTATCATCCAAGAGTTAATATACATCAACCAGGACCGGGGGTAGGAGGCCATTGTTTAGCGGTAGATCCTTATTTTATTATCGAAAAGGCTCCAGAAGAGTCCAAGTTGATAAAAATGGCAAGGGAAATTAATAATTCCATGCCATTGTTTGTTAAAGATTTAATCAAGGAGTTCTTACCGGATACAAACTCTAAGATCACTATATTAGGGTTGACATATAAAGGGAATATCGATGATGTACGTGAAAGTCCTGCGCTAGAGATCGTTAATTTATTAGAGAACGAAGGGTATAGACTAGGAATTTATGATCCGCATATTAAACAAGAACAAATAAATTATTATTTATCCACTTTTGAGGAGGCTGTTAAAGGTACCTCTTGTGTGCTAGTCCTTACAGATCACAATGAATTTCGTAGTTTAGAAAAAGAACTTGTAAATTACAATATGAAAGATGTTCTTGTATTAGACACTAAAAATTGTGTAGCAGTTTATAATGATAACATTAGATATATTAATTTTGGTAACTTGTCTGAATTAAAGAAGAAAGAAGTTACTCCTTTAATTCTAAATTAACTATTAATTTCTTTAATCATCCTAGAAGTGTGCAATTTTTAGTCAACTAATACTTTAAACAAGCGTCTATAGTATATATACTTCGAAAATATAAGGTTGGATCCAAATTGAAAGGTGTCTCTAATGATGTCGAAAAAAACCTTGCTTATCTCACAATATTTTGTACCTGATATAAATGCTGCAGCCTTTAGAGTTTATGATCTATATAATGCCTTAGAAAAATTAGATTATGATATAACTGTAATTACAGCTTATCCTCAAAAATCCGCTGTAGAGAAAATTAACGAAACGAACAATATTTATAGGTTAAAACTTGAAAAAATAAACAAAAAGTCCTTTTTGAATTACTTGAAAAATTATTTCGGATTTATGTTAAAATCAATATCTCATTCTCTCTTTTTTTTAAGAAAAGCTAAATATGAATATGTGATAGTAACATCCCCCCCTTTATTTGTTGCTTTAGGGGGGTATATTATTTCATTTTTTAAAAAGTCTAAATTCATCCTTGATATTAGAGATATTTGGCCGGACTCTGCCGTTGCGGCGGGAATGCTGAAACGTGAAGGATTACTGTATTGGTTTTCTAAAAAGATAGAAAGGTTCTTATATAAAAAGGCAGATATAATATTATGCGTATCGAAGCCAATGAAGGAATACATTTATAATGAATCTAAACATGAAAACATTCAAATATTATATAATGGTATTTCCCCAGAGAGTTTGCAGGGCATTAAAAAAATAACAGATAAAGAGAGTAGAAATAGCAAAATTACTGTCGGATATGCAGGTAATATAGGTATTGTACAGAACTTAGACTTGATACTGAAGGCTGCTCAAAGTTTACCACCTGAATTATTTGAATTCGTAATCATTGGTGATGGTATAGAACGGAACAGGTTAGAAAAAGAAGTTGAAAAACAAGGTGTAAAAAACGTCTTATTTACGGGGCCACTTACAAAAGGGGAAACATTTAACAAACTAAGTCAAACAGATGTGTTATTTTTTAGCTTAAGTGATGACCCCACTTTTGAAAAAACAATCCCATCAAAACTGTTTGATTATTTGTTAACTAATAAATTCATCATTACTAGTATAAAAGGAGAAGGGAAGGAAATTTTATTAGAGCTTGGATGTGCATTATTTTTTAATCCAAATGACGCAGAGAGCTTGATCAAAGCTTTAGCGAAATATAAGAATAATAAAGAGAATTATGATCGGGTATCTAAGGGTAATAGAGACTTTGTTGTTGAAAACTATAACAGAGAAGATCAATTTAAAAATTTCTTCATTGATTTAAGATAACGAAAAGATGTTACAAACATTATAAATTGTAATATGCTTTCCAAGGATGAAATTTTGGGAGTGGACTATCTGTAGACTTTTGGAAAACACAAAAAATAAAATTGTGCGTGGATTTTCTACGTCAATGTGGCGTTATTCAAGACTAAAAAGACGTTGTATATAAACTTTGAGGAGCAGTATGGGTAATGACTAAGGTAAAACTAAACTCTATACTTATAGTCTTAACAATCATGTTCGTAAATTTGTGGAATGTGGTTGAATATTATTTAAATTCGAACCTAGTTTCAATTAAGGTTTGCTTTTTTGTCCTGTTTCTTTTAATTTCGGTTACTATAAATCATTTTCAAATAAGCTATAAGAGTTATCTAGTGTTATTAATTTCTGTAATATTTTTTGGGATAAACATCATGCTTGTTGATTATAGAAATTTGGTTTTTGATGAGTTTTTTAAATATGTGTTTTTTGGCATCTCTGCCATGATAATTGCAAGTTATGAATTTGATGCTAAATTTGTCTCAAGATACTGGTTCCGCATTTCAATTTTTTTCTTTATTCTAATGCATTTGTTATTAGGAGCAGTTTCCCAAAGGGAATTTAATTATATGCATTTTGGATTTATAACGAACTTTGTATTTGTAGGATTTATGTTCCAATATTATAAAAGAAGGAAAGTAATCTATCTTATTGCTTTGCTCTACATAATGATTCTTAGTTTTATGTTTGGGCATAGGGGAGCAGTTCTTGTTAATCTTGTCATATTCGTCTATTTTTGCTATAAAATTAAGCTATTAAAACCAATGTATATCATATTTATATCCTCAATTGGTGCTATTTTATATTTATTTACGTCTTTTAGAGATAATGTTTTGTTGAATGTTTTATATAGATTACAGACAAAGCTACCAGATAGTATTAACTCTTATGTGCTTAAAAAGCTTATTTTTAGTTTGGAAAGTGAAAACTTGGATCTATCGGGGAGAGAAGAGCATTATTCATATGGTGTTGAAATTATAAGAGAAAAATTGTACTTTTTTCCAAGTGGATTTGGATACTTTGATCATGTTACAAACCTAGGTTTTCCTCATAATATTTTTATAGATATATATATAGTTTTTGGCGTTTTCGGCGCGTTATTTTTGCTATATTTATTCATTAAAATGAGGAAAATCCTTTTGAGGTTAAATGATTTAGAAAGCTTAGTTATTTTCAGCTTGTTTTTGTATTCGTTTGTTCGATTAATGACAGGTGGAACTTTTATCATGGAGCCGTCTTTTTGGGTGATAGTTGGTATTGTAATAAATGAGAGTTTTAAAAGAAGTTACTATAAATCAAACACAGATGAATTAAAGGTGTTAAGCAATAAAAGTGCACTATAATTTAGTGGGATTTTTTAGCTTGTACTTTGATTTTACACAAGACACTGGGTGTTTGACTTGATATAAATGTGGCTAAGATCATTGCCCTTGATATTAGAGTTACCGCTAAAATCTGGTAGCTTTATATACTTAAAGATAAGTAGGAATAATACTAGCCTATTTTTGTTTGATCTAGGATGGAGGATATTCTATTGAAAAAGATTAAAGTAATGACTATCTTCGGTACAAGGCCAGAGGCGATAAAAATGGCCCCACTTGTACTGGAATTACAAAAGCAGCCTCAATTTTTTGAGTCAATTGTTACAGTAACAGCCCAGCATCGTGATATGTTAGATCAAGTATTAGAGGTCTTTAGTATTCAACCCGACTACGACTTAAATATTATGAAGCAACGTCAAACGTTATTAGATGTTACGACCAAAGGTTTACAAGGATTAGATTCTATAATGAAAGAGGCTAAACCTGATATTGTTCTTGTTCATGGTGATACTTCAACTACTTTTGTTGCAAGTTTAGCTGCTTTTTATAATCAAATCCATGTTGGGCATGTTGAAGCTGGATTAAGAACATGGAATAAGTACTCGCCATTCCCTGAGGAAATGAATAGGCAACTTACTAGCGTAATTGCAGATGTCCATTTTGCACCTACAAACAAATCGGCGGATAATTTAATTGCAGAGAACTTAGATGAAAAGAATATCTTTATTACCGGTAATACAGTAATAGATGCTTTGAAAACAACTGTTAAAAAAGATTATACTCATGAGGTTCTCGAAAATTTGGGAACCGATAAGTTAATCTTATTAACTGCCCATAGGCGGGAAAACATTGGAGAACCAATGAAGAATATTTTTCGGGCAGTTAAGCGTCTGGTAGAAGAACATCCGAATGTTCAAGTTGTATATCCTGTACACCGTAATCCGGTGGTTCGAGAATTGGCGAGTGAGATATTAGACAATGACTCAAGGATTCATTTAATCGAACCATTGGATGTTATAGACTTCCATAATTTCGCAAATAAGTCTTATTTAATCATGAGTGACTCAGGGGGAGTACAGGAAGAAGCCCCATCATTAGGCGTGCCAGTACTTGTGTTGCGTGACACGACAGAGCGTCCCGAAGGAATTGAAGCTGGAACGTTAAAATTGGCTGGTGTAGATGAAGATAACATATATAATTTAGCTCACGAGTTATTGAGCAATACACATGAATATAACAGGATGGCTAAAGCCGTTAACCCTTACGGAGATGGTGAGGCGTCAAAGCGAATTTTGGAAGCAATTAAATTTTTCTTCAAACAAACTAGTGAAAGGCCAAAACCATTTAATTGTTAATGTGATATGTAAAGAATGATTCATGAGCAATTCATTTAAAAGGACAGTTTTATCTTGACTGTCCTTTGTTGATTAGTGAGTTAATATTCCGAGCATTTGCATAAAGTGGTGTCTTTTATTTTGTTTTTTGAAAAAGGATTTCGAGAAATAATTTACTTTGATCGATTCGTTTGCCCTTTATCTAATACGAATCTATAAGCAGGAAGGAAATTTTCTATGGGTAGACCAAAGAAAAAAAGAACGTGGCTAAAGGTTGTTCTTTTAATCATTCTAATCGGTATTGTCGGAGTCGGAGCGTACGGCTACTCAATTTACGATAACCTTCAAAAGACGGCGAAGGGTTTGCACACACCTATTGATCGGAGTCCGGTTGTCGAAAGGACATCTAAGCTTGATATGAAGAAAAAGGAGCCTTTTTCCGTATTGATGCTTGGAATTGATGAGAGGGAAGGGGACAAGGGTCGTTCAGATACGATGATTGTCATTACAGTTAATCCTGAGAAGAAATCAATGGAAATGCTGAGTATTCCTCGTGATACTCGGGTGGAGATTGTTGGAAAAGGGATGGATGATAAAATCAACCATGCTTATGCTTTCGGTGGTGTGGAAATGTCCATGAATACTATTGAGAAGTATTTGGATATTCCTATTGATTACTATGTGAGGATGAACATGGAAGGATTTAAGGAAATTGTTGATGCTGTAGGAGGAATCACGGTCAATAATGATTTGGACTTTTCTGTGAGTACCACTCATTTTCCAGAGGGAGAGATTTCCTTGAACGGTGAGGAAGCCTTAAAATACAGCCGCATGCGTAAAGAGGACCCTCGTGGCGACTTTGGTCGCCAGCTGCGTCAGCGGCAAATTATTCAAGCTGTCATGAAAAAAGGAGCAAACGTTTCTACCTTATGGAAATATGATGATATGCTGAAAGCCGTCGGCAACAACGTAGCGACAAACATTTCCTTTGATGAGATGAAGAGTATTCAGAAGAACTACGCTGAAGCGCGTCATCATGTGGAACAGATTGAAATTGAAGGCAGCGGTTCAAAAATTGATGGTGTTTGGTATTATAACGTTCCTGAAGAGGAGCGGGTGAGTGTCCAAAATAAGTTGAAGGAGCATTTGGGGCTATTATAAGCAATTTAAAGAGGAGCCTGGAATTTCTATGGGAATTCTAGGCTCATCTGCTTGTGATTACGTGGACGGAAGTTTAACTCGAGGCCTGCTATTGGTATCCGAGATCCACCAAGGGTACTTATTGGACAAATAAATGGAGTTTTGTTGAAAGCAAAAAACACTGAAAATCTAAATGGTTTCAGTGTTGTAATAGGGGGCAGCGTCAGACCTGAGTTTAAGTCATACTATTTATCTGGAGATTATTCCGATCCCCCCTGTGGCAGTTTCTTTTGGGCTTCGGCCGTATATTGATTTATATAATTGAGAAAATCTACCTACGTTATAAAACCCCCACCGCATGGCTATTTCCGTTACTGTCTCACCTGTATAAAAAGCATTTTCAAGTTGCTCATGAGCTCGCTGCATTCGAATATTTCGCACATATGTCATTGGACTGACACCCAAGTGTTGTTTAAAACCAATTTGAAGTGAGCGTGCACTTATTCCCGCATAGGTGGCGAGATCTGCCAATTCAGGTAACTCATGTGCATTCTCCTCAATATAATCTTTCACCTTTTGAACAAGCATTTTACCAGGACTTTCATTTTTTCGGTGGGTATCGTAAATTTTTTCGGTATAAGAATTTGAACTAGCCAACAGAAAATTGGTCATTACTAACGATTCAATATTGCGCCGCGCTGTAGGTGTCAATATGAGTGTGCTTTGTTCCTCCCATTCTGCCTGTAGAAGAATGCAAGCTCGGAGTAAGCTCCTTCCCGCAGTATTTTGTAAATTAAATGTTAAATCAAAATTTATTGGATCATCTACACTTTCATTAATTAATGCAGACAAATGGTTTTCCAGCTTATCTCGCGGAAATTTCAAAGCATATTGCTTTGCATCTTTTGACCACAGGATACTTGCTTTTTGGTCTGGAAGTAATACCGCTCCACTTTTCATCCCTTCTGTTATCGAAGACTTGCCATTTCGACTTATGCAACTTTTACCTGCTATGGTAATATTCACATGGTAGCATGGTGGCAACGGTGGTAACAGAATCTCAGCATCCACTCCATAAGTTAAGTATCCAAAGGTAAGCATTGTTCCTTCTACTGCATTCAATTTAGCTTTTACTGCTGTCCCTTGCACTGGAACGAGTGAGTGCTCGCAATATACTTCTGATACTAATGATTGTGAGAAGTCGACATCATTCGATTGGAGTAGGTTAAAGTTGCTTAATGGCTCGTTTCCACGTAATAATGGCATGACTATCCTCCTCGATAACCTTAACTGAACCAGAACAAAGGGGGCTGTAGACAAACAATTAGTGAATAAATGAATTTTATAGAAAGCGCTTTCTTCGAGAGGTGCTTTCTATTATATATTACAAATCTTCCATAGCTCAATATATTTTTTTGAGTTTAATTTTTGATTCAATGTTTCAACATTCCAGCTCAACCTATGTCAAAGTCGTGTGTTTTGTAGCGTTCAATGTCTATCCGCTTGCTTCTAATACTAAACTGGAACAACGCTTACCTGTTTTTGGTAATAAAACATCGGCTTATTTTCAGTTCTTTGTAAATCAATGACCTCGCCTATTAAGATAAAATGATCACCAGCGTCCACTTCTTGGAATTTTTTACATTCCAAAACGGCGAACACTCCTTCCAAGATGGGGAGGTGATTAGATGATTTTGTCCACGATACTTTTGAGAAACGATCACTTTCTGTACTATTCGCAAATATAAAGCATTCTTCTTTTTGATGCCCCGATAAAATATTTACGGCAAATTTATCGGAGTGAAGGAACGCTTTCAAACTATTTGACTTTTTATCAATGCACCATGATACCAGCAATGGATTTATTGAAACAGAGGCAAATGAGTTAACGGTTAATCCTACTGGCTTGTTATCAATCATTGTTGTTACAATAGAGACGCCAGTTGGATAACTGCCCATAATTTCTTTAAATGTCTTATCCACAAAAAAGCACATCCCTTCAGTAATATTGATTAATATACATGTTCATAACTCCTATCACTTTCGCTCCAATATTCATTTAATCTCTCTGTTAATTTTCCACTTCCGAACTTTATCCTTGTTTGTTCCTGATGATGGAAGTCTACAGCTATGTGTTCTAAAAAGGCTAATATTTCTTTTCGGCGGTTCATAATATTCTTTACGCCTTTTGTATAAAACCAATGATCAATCGTATTATAGATACCGCGGTTTATACCAAATTGTTCATTGCAAAGCTTCTGAAAAAAATAGTCTGTATAGTGAATAGTTTTATGGCTAAAGTGCATTATTGAACCTCCTTCAATAAGCAACTGAGATCACAGTGAATCAAGGAAGATATGAATCTGAATAGGCAGCTGGAAAGTTTAGCTGCCTTATCGTGTTAAAATAATTTACGCCTCCATTGACGAGGTTTTTCTGTGTGAGTCAATCAATCTCAATGGCCACTTTAAACCGCTTTTGGTGAGACTCTCAATTGGGAAAAATCTTAATTTGTTGCCTGAACTACATGCTTATATTCTTGAAATTCAGCTAGTGCTGTCAACCCGTTCAAGCGGCCAATTCCACTTTGTTTGAAGCCGCCTTCTTCAAACTGATCAAATACGACTGCCCATGCATTTATCCAAACGGTGCCTGCATCAATCTTATTCGGCATTCGTATTGAACGGTCACGGTTCGATGTCCAAATGGATGCTGATAAACCATAGTCGGTTGCATTGGCTCTTTCAATAGCTTCCTCGTCGGTTTCAAAAATTTCAAAGCTTGCTACAGGACCAAATATTTCTTCCTGAATGAGTGGAGAATTCAAATTTTGTGTTGCAAGTAAAGTTGGACGGTAATATGCATCGCTCTCTGAAACTACCGACATCTCTGTTTTCCCTCGACCGCCACGGACAATCACTTCTGCCCCGCCAGCAATCATTTCTTCGACCTTTTGATCAACACGGACCGCATTGGCCGCATCAATAAGCGGGCCCATCTGGCTGTTAGGGTCATTTCCAGGTCCTACTTTAACGGTCAATAGGGCTTCTGTCAGCCGTTTACGCACCTCTGCAGCAATGCCACTTTGGACGAGGATTCGGCTACCAGTCATACAAAACTGACCTGTGAATGTTGTTATTCCCGCCACCAGGGTTGGGATGGCAGCGTTTAAATCGGCATCATTAAAAACAATCATTGGTGTTTTTCCGCCCAATTCCAGCGACATCCGCTTTAAACGCTTGGAACAACCTTCCATTATTTTGCGCCCAACCTGAGTACTTCCCGTATAACTAATGACGTCAACTTCCTTCGCCTCAATAAGCTTTTTCGAAACAATATCGCCTGATTCCGTTATGATGTTCAGCACCCCAGCAGGTAATGAAGGTGTGTCAGCAATAATCTCTGCAAGCAAGCCGTTCACCAATGCTGTTTGGGCCGGCATTTTAATCACACATGTACAGCCCGCAGCAAGTGCTGGCGCAAACGACCGTACAGATAGGATAACAGGTGAATTCCATGGGACAATCACACCAGCAACACCGATAGGTTCACTGATCAATGTTGAATGAAGATCTTGTCGAATTTGGGCTGATTGACCAGTGTCTGTCAATGCAAGAGCGGCATAATAACGAAGTTTTGGTGGTGTCAGACTGAATTCAAATTCCGCCTCCCCAATTACCTTGCCATTTTCTTTGGATAGTAGTTGAATAATTTCCTCATGCCGCTTTTCGAGTTGATCTGCAAGGTCATTTAAAGCTTTTGCACGCATATGGCGATTATGACGCCATTCCGTGTGAACAAAAGCATTCCGGGCAGCTTGAATGGCCTCCTCAACATCCGCTTCACAAGGCTCATAATAATATCCGATTACTTCCCCATTTATCGGTGATTTAGTTTCATTCTTTTGATCAGACTTTCTCCATTCACCATTTATTAAATTAGCTTTTACAGGTAAAGCTCCTACTCTACTTGTCATAACCATCACTCCTAACGAACTATTGAGGGTGGAAGGGCTTACAAATAATAATGTGTAATCCCTTCCTTTTATAGATTAGTAACGCAGTCCCGCTTGTTTCATCAATGGTAAAATTTTCTCTCCGAAAAACTTCAAATCTTCATGATAGTCTAGGAATCCCAATAGCATTCCATCGACACCAGCTTCCGAAATTTTTATAAGCTGTTCAACGATTTGTTCTGGGGTTCCAATTAATGGGTATCCCCCATAACCTGTAATAAACCTTTCTTGCATGGCTTTAATTTGTTCAAAGGATTCACTTTCTGATCCTAAACCTTTAGAGACGCTTTCCGCGACACTCCAGTCCCCCATATCAAGAATTTGTTTATAAAGTTCTTGAGTTTCCTTTTCCGTCTCACGGCTAATGATGTTTCCATAACTTAAGATGCCCAAGTTTTTACCATGATTCCGGGAAATTCCACGTACGCGTGCAGCGGTTTCTTTTGCCTCTTCTGGAGTAGCAAAAGCAATAAAGTTAAAGTCACACTCCCTTGCACAGAACTCTAAGCCCGCAGGTGAGTTTCCTGCATTAACGAGCACCGGATAAGGTTCTTGAATTGGCTTAGGCTCTGCTTCAAGACGTTTTAAATCAAAAAATTTCCCTTTGTAATCAAATTCCCCCTCTACCGTCCAAAGTTTTTTCAAAATGTCTGTCCATTCGGAACCATACGCATAACGTTCATCGTGTTCACGCTGTTTTACACCGAACATTCCCATTTCGGCTGCGTACCATCCCATAGTTAAGTTCAATCCAAATCTTCCACCTGAAATATGGTCAACTGTAACAGATTCTTTTGCTGCAACAACAGGATGTTTGGCAGGCACATGAATTGTAGAGAAAACCATAATTTTCTCAGTAGCTTGAGCCAGACCGGCAGCCCATGTGTGAGTTTCATAGTTTTCCCCGTTAAAATTGCTTTCTCCGCCCATTCCTTTATAACGTGCAATTGGAACCATTGCCTCAAATCCCAGATTTTCCGCCTGTTGTGCTATTTTAACTGTATGATCCCATGATACTTCGTAGGTTGAAGGAGCAAGCGATGCCATGACACCGTAACTACAATTGCTGCCAAATACACCAAGCTTCATTTTTTGATCATTAAATAGGGGGACCCCACTTTTAAGACGTGCTTCATATAATTCATCAGCAGTTAATACTTTACTCATTTTTTACCACCTCATCTTTAGTAGTTGGATATTGCCATTTTTTCTTGGGGTTATTTTTATATTATTTAAAGTTTCTGGGACAAACTACCCAAAAAACGAAACTAATCTATACAGATCACGAAGTGTTAACGTCCATGTACTTCGGCAAGGGGAGGCGGTCCCAACTGTATATCTGGGAGGCTTTGTGATAGGATCAAAGCACTGTCGACAAGCTGTACAATTTGGCTCATATTCTTAGCAGGAATTCCATCATTGAGGGACGGAGCAGTAAAATAACAAGTTGCTGGCACATAAAGCGCTCCAAACCATGAGAGGATATCAGTGATATGCCTTTCTACACCTAAATAATGTTCCGCCACATTCCCCACAACAAATAAACCGACTGGCTTTGAACGAAGGGAGCGAACAGGAAGAAGATCCAATAGTTCCTTCAGGATTGCCGGTATGGACCCTCGAAACACAGGAGAAGCGATCAAAATGGAATTAGCTTCCTCTATCAAACGAAGAGATTCTTCTTCCCAGTAGAAGAACTTCCCGCTGTTATCCAACGAAGGTGCTATACGCTGTACTTGTGCACCTTTTGTAATTGCATACTTTTCTGCCACAGTCAAAACGGAAGCCAAACGACCTGGTGGTGTAGGACTTCCATAGATAGTTACTAGTTTTAAATCCATAATGAAACCTCCTTAAGCTCATCTATTTTTTCATTCTCTGAATTCAAGCTGATGTAGAAAGTTCAGTGAGCTGGAAATCTGAGAAATTGATTCCATCTCTTCTTTAATAGTTTTCAAAATTGCTTAACCTGTGAAAAGTTTTATTTACCCCCAAGTTATTTATATAGTATTTAATTACTATCAAAATGAACTACTCGTATAACGAAAAGAGACTATACAAAATACGAAAACCAGCCATAGAAAGTAGTGGCATCCATCGTTTTTTCAAAAAACATTGGTTATATCAAATACCGTTTTTTGTATTTTCATGATAAAGGGATCAAACGGGGTCTATAAATGCCCTCAATTTTTTTGCAACAACCTACTATGTTTGAAACGAATCTTAGTGGATAGCTAAGCAGCTTTTTATGGAACGTCATAACATTTGACTACGTCAAACAGACTTTGGCATGGCATGGACACCTTGGGGATGAACTGGTGATGGATGGATTGCTTGAATATCTAAACGATCCACAGGCGAAATGTCTGAGAAATATTTGGAAATTCTTATTGATTACTATGTGAAGATGAACATGGAAGAATTTAAGGATATTGTTGATGGTGCTGGGGAAGTCATAGTAAACAATGATTTGGATTTCACCTATGAGGGATCTCATTTTACAAAAGGGGAACTTGCTTTAAATGGGACCGAAGCATTAAAGTATAGTCGCATGCGCTATGACGATCCACGCGGAGACTTTGGTCCCAGCGGCGTCAGCGTCAAATTATTCAAGCTGTCATGAAAAAAGGAACAAATGCTTCTACCTTATGGAATTACGATGATATGCTGAAAGCTGTCGGCAACAACGTGGAGACAAATCTCTTCTTCGATGAGATGAAGAGTATACAGAAAAACTATGGTGAGGCACGTAAACATGTTGAACAATTGCAGATTGACGGAAGCGGAGCGAAGATTGACGGCATTTGGTATTATAACGTTCCTGAAGAGGAGCGGACGAGTGTTCAAAATAGGCTGAAGGAGCATTTGAGGTTGTAAGAAAAATGGATTATCTAAAATCTTCTTAAAATAAATCAGACGAGGAAAACTAACCTCGCCTGATATTGCTTTTGCATTTAAGAAATTTTAAAGATGTGCCCCTTAAAATTCCTACCACGAATACCTCAGGATGCTTACGAAATTCATCAAATTTAGTTTCATTATTTCTCGACTTTAATCATTAGCGGTTCTTGTCAACAGTCGCTCCCAACTCAAGACAAACAGGTGATGCATGTAAAATTATTTGAAACCTGCTGTCCCGGTTAATGCTGTAGTCGCTATATCTTGTTTTTCATTACGGAATAGCCCGGCATAACTAAGTGCCCCAATAAACGGAAATAAAACCAAGAATAGTAGGGCGATATTATAATTTCCTCCAGTACTGTCCACTATATACCCCATGATAGTTGTTACAAATCCCCCCACAATATTCAATACGCCCATAATTCCAGCAGCTTTACCTGTATCTCTTGGATTTGAGTATTTAACTATTAAAAGTTGACTTACAAGCAATTGACTGGCAACACATGCCAATGCAAGACCAAGCATGATTGCAGCAACTAGCGCGTTTGATATTAAAGAAGTGGTTAATATGGAAAATCCGCATATTACAAAGATAATCGATCCTATTAATGCCGGACGGCGTGTTTTATCTATTATGATGCCACAGGTAAATACGGCAATGATTGCCATAAGCCATGACAATGAAGTTAACGAACCCATTTCAGAGGGGGAAAATCCACGAGCTTTCTCTAAATAGGTCGGCATCCAAAAGCTGATTCCATAAAACAATACTGTGATCATCAAAAAGGCTAGGCATACCAACCAATAGCGTTTATCTTTTAGAAAATTGCTTTTCAATTGAACTTCTTTTGACTTTGCTGTTTTTCCGCTCTCAATATACTCCAACTCTAAACTGTTCACAGCATAGTGCTGTGCAGGTGTATCCCGTGTCAGGAAGATGACAAGAGGCAGGTTAATAAATAAGGAAAACCCAGCTAAAGCAAAGAAAGAGACTTCCCAACTTGATATAGAAATAAGCCATACCAGCATAGGAATTCCTAATGCCGGACCTAGATATTGACCATATACCCAGGTAGACTGTGCTTTTCCTAATTCTTTGGGATGAAACCATTGCGCAATAAATTTATTTGTCATAGGGAACATAATTCCTTCCCCTAAACCTAAAATTACCCTCGAAGCTATTAAGGAGCCATAACTTCCTGCTAATCCTCCCATGATTAAGCTAACAGTCCAGATAATCAATCCTATGATAGCTGTTAATCGTGGTCCAATACGATCTACAATATATCCCCAAAAAGCACTTGAAAGTCCGTATAATACCGTAAAGCCCGTCATTAACAGACCAATTTCAGTTGACTTGCCGTTTAACTCCATACTTTGTAAAAAGTTATCGTTTGTCACAATGACCGAAATGCCGACCTTATCCAAGTTACCTACTGCCCATAGGAAAAAAATGGATGGCGCTAAAAAGAACCACCTTGTTCGAGAACGTTTCAATCTTCCTCTCTCCTTTGCAAAATGAATAGAATAGGAATAATAACTCTCCATAAATGGACATTATTCCGGCTTCTTTTGACACGGAGAGAGAACCATAAATAGAACCTCAACAGAATATATCAGAATATTTAACTTATTTAGATGATAGCATGACAACTCTGGTTGTTCAACTAGTGGATGAAGAAGGAAGGGAGATAATTAAATGATTAAGGAAAATAAAAAGGAAAGTCATGATGATTGGAAATGAGTCATCTTGTTTTGAGTAGATAGGCATGTGTAGGTCAATTGATACAAATACATTCAAGTAAAACATCCATTTTCCTGCAAGAAATGGACTGAAGCTCTATCATTATATTGACCGAAATAGCCGCTTTAAAGACTTTTTGGGGATAAAGTTGAATAATTAGACAAATTAAACAACTTGTGTATAATAGGTGTCAAAGATACTGGTTAATAAGTACTGGATACATGGGAATTAATAGACAATACTGTGCAAAAGTAGCTGTATGATAGGATAAAAGAATTGTGATGAGTGAGTTTTTGGAGGGGCGTAATAATGAAAAAGAAAAGAGATGCTGGTAATATTCAACTTTTATCAAGAAAAAATGTATGCGTTCTCAATTGTTGGAGGGAAGGAGCTGATGATAAGGAAGTCGACCATTATAATCGGAATAAGGTGGCTAAAGGGGGAAACAAGGAGAAGCGATCCGAATTGAGTAAGTGTTCTACCTTGAAATACAACAAATAAAATATCGATAAAAATGACGAGATGGTTGGACCAGCAAGGGAGGTGAGGCTGATGTGATCAAACGTACATATGAAAACCCTTGGATTATGGAGTCGTAGAGGACTAAATCCAAGGGTTTTTTATGTCGGAGTATACCGACTAGTGTTAGTATACTCCTTTTCAAAATATATACATAGGAGGAGTAACATTTGAGAAGATTGGACGAATATGTCATTCAAAAGGAAACTAAGTGTATTCTGAATCATTATGATGAAAAAGGCAAGCTATGTTCGATCGTCGTTGAGGAAGAAGAAGTGTATGAGGTGAACGAAAGTCCTCTGGCGATTATCAAAAAAAGCATCCAATATTATGGGGGCAGTCTGAATGGAGCGACTGTAAGCGCAAAGGAAGTGTTGGGTAACATAAGTATGCCGCCCGTCATGATTAGTGGAAGCAAAGGGATTTACTGGTTCCCCAGTAAGTCCATTGTGCACGAAGATTGCGCATGGTTTTCAGTTGACCATATCAAAGACTATGAACCTATTGAAGATCGGATGCTCAGAGTGAATTTTTACACCGGCCCTTCTGTTACTATTGACAGTACATACTATCGATTTGATAAAAAGGTCAATAGAGCGCATAAATTCAAGAACATTATGGAAAGAAGAGCTCATAGTAAATGGCTTTATCTGCACATCCCCACGAAGTCATTTAACATTATAAGAGATGGGGCTAGAAACCACTACAGGATTGCGAAGCAAAGAGAGTAGCGAGTGAGGGACAATGGCGGGGGCTGTTGTTCCTTTTATTATTTATATAAGTCGAACAAAAGATTTGCGGTTTTTTTCCGGATCAAATTTAAACATGCGCAACAAAATTTCCAAATTTAGGATAATATTTCCAGGATTCCGGACAGTAATCTCTGGTCATCGGACAGTATTTTCATATTCTATATAGTGAGTGTTGTGCAATTGTAGTCGTATATATTGGAGCAAAGGCTGTTCGTAACAATACGCCACCGCTAAGAACAAACCCGATATTGACACTCCTTCATCTTTGTCTAATGCCTCGATCAAATCTTCATCTGTCATTTCATTCTTTACACAATCTTAATGTCCCTTCTTTTTCTTTACAAAACCTTAAAAAAACCATACAGAACATTTATATTTATTTAACATTACTTCTCTACTATTTAATTAACACTTGTATACACATAGAAATGCGTACTGTAGTACGTGTTCGGTTTGGATCTCCCATCCGTTATCTTGGGGGTAACTCGGCCATTCCGAGAGGATGATTTCATCCCTAGATGCACAGTCGTCGCCGGTTTGGCGTGAGGACGGGTTAAATGCCCAACTGTCCGGAAACTATTTCGAAAGTAAAATAGCTGAGAAGGAAAGTGAGAGATGAAAAAGGTACTTTTGATTTCTCAAAATTTTTATCCGGAAATTGGCAGTGCCGCGAACAGGATGAAAAATATCTATGAACTCCTCAAAAACAAGGGGTATTTGGTTCAAGTGCTGACGACGGAGCCGTCCTACCCGAATAAAAAAACATATGAGGACGCTTCTTTTTGGGATGATGAAAATTTAAATAATGATCGGCATATTACCCGTATCCCAATCAGAAGCCGCAAATATTCCGGGAATTTCGTGAGCCGCTTATTTTATTATCTGGAAATGATGTGGAGGATGATTTTCGCCATCCTGAAAGACCGGCAGCAGTATGATGTGATTTTTGTGTCGTCTCCGCCGATCTTTGTGGCTCTTGCGGGGCTATTGGCAAAATGGAAATTTAAAAACAAGCTTATTTTGGATATAAGAGATTTGTGGCCCGAATCATTGAAAGGTGTGGGAGTGTTTCATCATCCCTTTATCCTGTATATATTTTACTTGATTGAAAGAATCCTTTACCGAAAAGCCGACTTTATCATCATTAATAGTCTTGGTTTTCAAGACTATATAAAAAAACTGTTGGGCCCTGTTTCTGAGAAACTTGTGTATTTGCCCAACGCAGCACGCCAATGCGAAATGGCAAGCCAAACCGCTCAAAAGGCGCATAATCAGGTGATTTATGCAGGGAATATGGGGCGGGCCCAAGATGTTTCCTTGTTAAAAGAGCTAGCTGTCAAACTTTCGGAAAATGATATCGGCCTTACGGTGATCGGTTACGGAGTCGAAAAAAATCAATTTTACGAATTTGCACAGCAGAACGGATTAAAAAATATCTCCTTTTTATCGCCTACGACACGAAAAAAATGTTTAAACCTAATCGGGAAGTCGGATGTAGCCATCGTTACATTAAAACAGAAAGAGGTGTTTCACACGGTGCTTCCCGGAAGAGTGATAGATTATATGACTTGCAAAGTTCCAATCGTCGGCTCTGTCTCGGGATTTTCCAAATCATTGATAGAACAGGAAAAAGTAGGTTTGGTCAGTGAGGACGGGTCAGCAGCTGATCTGTATCATAAAATCATCTATTTATTGAAAAGCAAAGAACTGCGCCAGGAAATGTCAAGAAATGGCGAAGCATATATCCGGAAATCTTTTATATGGGAGAAAAATATTGAAACGCTTGTCGATTGCATTGAAAAGTAAACGGATAAGGCCGGGATGGAAATATGAAGAAAAAAGTTTGTATGTTTGTATGGAATCATTTCACGAATGATGCCCGTGTGTTGAGAGAGTGTACGGCACTGTCGGCAAATGGTTATAAAGTGGATCTCATTTGCATCCACGACCCGAGTAACAAGGGATTGCCCCGATTTGAGGAAAGAAACCCTCATTTTCATGTCTATCGTGTGAGAAGATATCCGGTTGTCTGGGAACTTTTCCAAAAAGGGATCCGGCTCGTCAGGAAAAATAAAATGATGCTTATTCCCTTATTGGTTTTGGGCGGCGTTTTATTGTTTTATGCGCCTTACATTCCCATTATTCTGTTCTGTCTATTAGTATTGCTCATGCAGAAAAAAATCCGGGCGCTCTGGTTGAGGGGGAGCATATTTTTAAGAATGATCCGTCACGGGTTCAAAAAAGATTATGATATTTATCATTCAAATGATTTAAATACCCTTCCTCAAGGATATATTTGTGCAAAATGGAGATTTCGCAAGAAAAAGCTGGTGTATGATTCCCACGAAGTCCAAACAAGCAGAACAGGTTATGACTCGGCGCTGTATGGAAAAATGGAAGGATTTTTTATTCAAAAAATAAACGCCATGATCGTAGAAAATCACACAAGGGCCGAATACAGCGAAAACCTTTACGGCTTTTATCCAAACGTGGTCCATAATTACCCTTTTAAAGAAATCGGCCAATCGGCGGAAAAAGCGCCATTGCACGAACAACTGGGATTGCCGAAAGGTGAAAAGATTCTGCTGTACCAGGGAGGCATTCAAACAGGCCGGGGACTGGACAAACTCATTAAAGCGGCCCCCCTGTTCAAGGAAGGGACGCTTGTACTCATTGGTGATGGCAGGATCAAACCGGACCTGATCCGACTGGTAAAAGATATGAATTTGGAAGAAAAGGTGAAATTTTTACCCAAAGTACCGCTGAAAGAATTGCCCAAACATACGAGAAATGCTTATCTCGGGTTTCAGGTGCTGAATAACGTTTGCTTTAACCATTATTCCGCATCATCCAATAAATTATTTGAATACTTGATGGCCGGCGTACCTGTGGTGGCTTGTGATTTTCCGGAGATTAAAAGAATTGTACAAGAGGAACAGGTCGGCCTTTGTATCGACCCGCACAGTGAGAAAGAGATTGCCGGTGCCGTCAACGAACTGTTGGAAAATAAAGCTTTATACCGCCAGCTTGCGAACAATTGTGCGAGTGCAAAACACAAATACAATTGGGAGCAGGAGCAAAGAAACTTTTTATCCGTATATGACTATTTGATAGCAAACTAGATAAATTGAACAAAAGATTTACGGTTTATACCGGATCAAATTTAAACATGTGCAACAGGGTTTCCAAGTTTCGGACAGTAAATTTGTATTTTGGACAGTATTCTCTAACCGCGGACAGTAAATTCATATTCTGGACAGTAATTTCCGTACTTCGGACAGTAATCCGCTAATTTCATAGAATTGGAGGAATTCAAATGAAAGTTTGTGTAATGGGACTGGGATATATAGGGCTGCCGACATCTATCATGTTTGCCAGGCATGGTGTGGAAGTGGTTGGAGTGGATGTGAAAAAAGATGTAGTCTGCATGCTGAATTCCGGTGAAATTCACATTGAAGAACCGGGATTAAAGGAAGCCTTGCTGGAAGTCATTGAAAAAGGGACTTTTAAAGCTTCACTGAATCCGGAAAAAGCGGATGCTTTTATACTATCCGTTCCGACTCCCAACTTGCGCGATCCCCACCAATCATGTGACCTGACCTATGTATTGGACGCGTTGAACCGTATTCTTCCTTGCATGGAAAAAGGAAATACCGTGATTGTGGAATCGACGATTTCCCCCAGAAGCATGGATGATCATATCAAACCAGTCATTGAAGCTGCAGGATTTGTTGCAGGGAAAGACATTTTCCTCGTTCATTGTCCGGAAAGAGTCCTTCCAGGCCAAATTATGCACGAACTCATTTACAACAACCGGATTATCGGCGGCATCACACCGGCTTGCACCGAAGCTGGCGTAAGGGTTTATTCTACATTTGTCCAAGGAGAAATGATCCGGACGAATGCCAAAACGGCTGAAATGTCCAAGCTGATGGAGAACACCTTCCGTGATGTCAATATTGCATTGGCAAACGAACTGACCAAGGTCTGCGACCAATTGGAAATTAACGCCTTGGATGTCATTCAAATGGCAAATAAACACCCGAGAGTGAATCTTCATCACCCGGGTCCCGGTGTCGGAGGACACTGCCTTGCCGTAGATCCCTATTTCATTGTTTCCAAAGCGCCTGAAACGGCCAAAATCATTCAATTGGCACGCAGCGTGAACACCTCCATGCCGGCCTTTGTGGTAGAGAACATCAATGCTTTAATGCAAAAGGTGAACGGAAAAACTGTCACATTGTTCGGCTTGACCTATAAAGGAAATGTGGACGACACGAGAAAAAGCCCGGCAATGGAGGTGCTGGAAAGACTGAAGTTCGAGGGGCGATATGGCGTAAAAGCGTATGATCCCCATGTCAACAGCCGACTTGTTATGAAAGACATCCGGGAAGCGGTAGCTCATTCCGATTTGATTGTCGTGCTAACCGATCATGACGAATTTAAAGAGCTGGACTTCTCCCAATTATCAGGCATGGCAACCAAGCGGATGTTTGACACGAAAAACGTCGTTCAAAATCGTTCGGAAGACTTTCAATATATCAATTTCGGAAATCTATATCATTTCAAAAAGCAAACCATGGTGGGAACACGTTAGTCGTGTGTCGTATAGAGTGCTGTCGGAAGGATTTTTCCCCCGGCGCACCTGTTTTTCTGACATAGTAAGAAAGTATTAAATCAGATGAAATATTTAGTTCGAATTTAGTTTTTCTATGTCTAGCTGCGACGTACAGGAAGTACTAGTGCAAGCGAAGCGACAGGATGTGGCGGCTTGAGGCGGCCAGGCGCCACCGGCGCAAGGATCAAGATAAATTGCTGTGGTGGCTGGGGAACTCCCTCATCAAAATTCGCCTTGTGCTTGTCGCCTAAGGCTGCGCGCCTTGCGCTTTTCTTAGCATAAGAGATAAACCGGGAGTCTGATACCGTGAAAAACACTTTTGATTATATGGAAAAAAAGGAGCATATCAACCTTATCGAAAAATGGATTTGTGAAAAATCGAAAGGCGGTCTCATTTTAAAAATTGGATGTTCCCAAGGATTGGATTCCATTTTTATGGGAAGAGAAAGAGGCAGCGGGATCGATCTCTCCGAACAATCGGTTCAATGTGTGAATCCGCTGCTGGACCGTGAAGATCCGTCAAACTGCAGATGCAACAATGTGCTGACAGATGATGTTGAAGGCGAGACATTTGACTCCGTGATTGTAAGGAATATCTTCCAGTATGGAACGGATACCCGGAAAGTAATGGAAAAAGCTTTCGGATTACTAAAAGAAGACGGCCGCCTTGTCATAACGGTTTCCTATGAATCAGGCCGTTCATTGAAATTTTTTTACGCAACGGAAGTCTATCAGCTTCAAACGGAATCCCTCCAAATCATTGAGATGCAATTTTTCGGCAATGGGATAGGTGCTGTCTTTAAAAAAGTTTCCGGGGCATGGCCGCTGCATCGGGATTTGAATAGCATTCCGATAACAATGGAAGAAGCATGGCAGCAGGAAAAGCAAGCCAGCATGGACCGGATCATGAAGAATATTTACTTGCAGGAACATTTGGAAGCAGCTTACTCGAGAGAGGAAAAGCTGCTCATTTCCTACAAGGAATTATTGCGAAAGTATCAAGCGCTCAGCAACTCCAAGCTTGGAAAATTTGCTTTATATTATTGGAAAAAACGCAGAAGTCTTTTTGGGGGGAAATCAAGTGGATGAAGCAGCGATTGACCGAAGATTATCCACATTAAAGCATTTAAAAAAGAAAATAAGAGAAGAAATCAACGAAGACCGGAAAACGCTTATGGAACAATACGGCGCTGTCTATGAAAGCAAGTATGATTTCCTGGATGCATCGATCGGCAGCGTAAAAGATAAAGGAGCCTATTTATCCTATAGGGATCAAGTATCGGACAAACACTTTTTGGAAGAGATCAAACCTTTGCTGGATCAAATTCCGGATAGCAACGGCAGCCGGTTTTATGAACAAATCAAAGCGAACATCGGCATTATTTGTGATGAGTTTTTATTTCATTCTTTTCAGGGAGTCGCCAACTTTATTTATATAGACCGGGACAGGTACAAAGAAATACGTGAAGACCTGGATGTTCTTTTGGTTGTATCGGCGTGGAAGGGAATCGATTCAAAATGGAAAGGGCTTGGAAATCCGAACATCCGAAAGCACAGGGAAGATTTGGAGAAAGTCATCGATTATTTCCGGGATAGAGGAACGAAAATCGTATTTTACTCAAAGGAAGACCCTGTCAATTATCATGTTTTTCTGGGAATTGCTCAAAAATGTGATTATATTTTTACGACAGCGGAAGAAAAAATAGAATGCTATAAAGCGAATTGCGGCAATGAGAATGTGTTTTTGCTCGGTTTCGGCGTCAATCCCACCTATCATCATCCCATCGGCATGCGGAAATTTCCTAAAAGGAAAGAAGTGTTATTTGCAGGCTCTTGGTATGAAAAATACCCCGATCGCCAGGAAGAGACAAGAGTGTTGTTTGACGGGGTATTGGAGGCAGGGAAAGGGTTGAAAATTATTGATCGGAACTTTGAATTAAAATTGGAGCAATTTTTTTTCCCAGAAGAGTATTTGCAGTATGTTTCTCCTTCGATCCAACATCAATATTTACAAAAGCTGTATAAACTGTTTGACTGGACCATTAACCTGAACAGTGTGAAATACAGTGATACGATGTTTGCCAATAGGATTTATGAAGTGCAGGCTTTGGGGAACAATTTGCTTTCCAATTACAGTATCGGGGTAAACAATCAATTTCCGAATGTGTTCACCATTCATAATGAAAAAGAAATTCAATCGATTTTTGAGAGCTTTACGAAGGAAGAAGTTTATCAACATCAGGTTTGGGGCATTCGAAGGGTCATGTCCAAAGAAACGAGCTATCATCGAATAGAAGAAATGCTTGAAAAAATCGGCTTTAAAACCGGAACGAAGAATCGAAAAGCAACTGTGATCGTGAAGGAAAAAACGCAGGCTGTTTGTTCAGCATTTAACAAGCAAACCTATCCGTATAAAAAGCTGTTTGCAGAAAACGAAGTGAATGAAGAAGCCTTAAAAGAATATGATATCGTGGCATTTTTTGATCCCCAAAAGGAGTATGGAGAGTTTTACCTGGAAGATATGATCAATGGATTTAAGTATACAAATTGTGATTATATTACGAAGGATGCGTATTATGATGGCCATCAGCTGGTGGAAGGCATCGAACATGACTATGTGAATCAAATGAAAGATAAATACAGAACCGTGTTTTGGAAGGACGCCTTTCCGTTATCCGCATTATTGAAAATGGAAGGCCCTGTCCATATCGAAAATGGATACAGCATCGACAGATTTGAATTTAACAGCAAAAAAATCGAAAAGGCCGTTCAGCCAAAAGAATATAAGCTATCCGTAATTGTCCCTGTTTACAATAATGGGGACCACTTGTTGAACAAATGTTTTTTGAGCTTAAAGAGAAGCACTTTGTTTGATGATATGGAAATTGTCATGGTGGATGACGGCTCGACGGACGGTTATACGCCCGGGATCGTGAAAAGAATAGCAAATGAATATGCCAATGTAAAAACCTTTTTCTTTGAAGAGGGAGGCAGCGGCAGCGCGTCGCGCCCAAGAAATAAAGGTGCCGAGTTGGCCACGGCGAATTACATCGCGTATCTTGATCCGGATAACGAAGCGATTCATGATGGATATGATCACTTATATAAAGAAGTGCAAGGCGGGCGCTATGATATGGCCGTCGGCAACATGGTCCGCCTGGCTCACGATGAGATGCTGTTCGACTATTATCAGACAGCCATTCAATATAATGGAAGTAGCGTGATCTCTGAAAATGTACATCACTACTTAAGCAGCAGCCAATTTAAGGCCATGAGCATTCAAGCCTTAATTGTGCGGAAAGAGGTCATCGTAAACAACGGCCTGGAAATGGTTGTCGGTGCCGCGGGACAGGATACTCTCTTCTTTCACGAGTTGCTCTTGCACGCCCGCCGGACAAAGGTGATTAATTTGCCAATTCACATATACTATGCCGCTGTTTCGGGCTCCACTGTGAACACTGTGACGAAACGTTTTTTCGAAAAATATTACCTGCTGGAGAATGCAAGAAAAAAATTCCTCAAAAAGCATGGTTTACTTGAGGAATACATGGAGAAACGATTTAATTATTATTTTAAAAATTGGTACCTGGATAAATTAAAAAATGTCAGAGAAGAAGAGGCCTTCGCATCGGTGATGGTCCTAGAGAAAATTTTTGCGCTGTACCAGGATCACCTGGTTCATGAGGATGAAGAGCTTGCCAAATTTAAAAGCATTCTGATTGAACAGGATTATGAGCAAATTTTGAATGAGTTTGTTGAAGACCATCAAAAGGCAATGGTATCCTGAACGCTTTGGAGGGGACTGATCATCGTTGAATAACAAAATCAAAGTCATGGCCATTTTTGGAACAAGACCTGAAGCCATCAAGATGGCTCCGCTTATATTGGAATTGGAAAGGCGGCCGGATGATTTCGAAACGACCGTTACCGTAACGGCCCAGCATCGGCAAATGCTGGATCAAGTACTGAACATATTTGATATTCAGCCGGACTATGACTTGAACATTATGAGGGACAGGCAAACTCTTGCAGGAGTGACAACGGCTGCACTTACGGGTTTGGATGAGGTTATGAAAAAAACTCAGCCTGATATTGTGCTGGTGCATGGCGATACAACGACCACTTTTGCGGCCAGTTTGGCTGCTTTTTACAATCAGATTCCAGTTGGCCATGTAGAAGCCGGATTAAGGACCTGGAATAAATATTCCCCGTTTCCGGAAGAAATGAACCGCCAGCTGACAGGCGTGATGGCCGATTTGCATTTCTCTCCGACCCAACAATCCGCCAATAATTTATTGGAAGAGGGCAAAAAGGAAGGAACGATTTTTATTACCGGAAATACGGCCATAGATGCTCTGAAAACAACAGTAAGGGATGAATATACGCACCCGGTGCTTGGAAAAGTCGGGGAAGACCGTCTCATTCTGTTAACGGCCCACCGGCGGGAGAATCTGGGAGAACCCATGAGAAATATATTTCGGGCCGTCAAGCGTCTGGCAGAGGACCATCCTGACATACAAGTGGTTTACCCTGTTCACTTAAATCCTGCAGTCCGGGAGACTGCGAATGAGATTTTGGGAAACGATCCCAGAATTCATTTAATCGAACCGCTGGATGTGATTGACTTTCACAACTTTGCGAATAAGGCCTATCTGATACTCAGTGACTCCGGCGGGGTACAAGAAGAAGCTCCGTCATTGGGAGTTCCTGTCCTGGTATTAAGGGATACGACGGAGCGTCCTGAAGGAATCGAAGCGGGGACTTTGAAACTAACCGGACTTCAAGAGGAAACGATCTATCAATTGGCAAATGAACTATTAACAGATCCATCAGCCCATGAAAAAATGGCCAAAGCGGTCAATCCATACGGGGATGGAGAAGCCTCAAGACGCATTGCTGAAGCAATTCGCTATTATTTTAAAATTACGGACAAGAGGCCGGTTCCGTTTTCAGGAATTTCCAGTTTACGGTGACACTGGAGTGGGACGGCATTGGCTCTTGCCTGTTACTACTTCTGAGTTGATATGCAAAGATTCAAGTGACAACTTTCTAGTAGTATGTTAATCTGAAAAAAATGAACAATTTACCCACTGGAGGTGCCTTTGAAAAGGGCTGAGATCAAAGTGATTGACTTTGGGACTCCTGGAACCTGATCCAGTTCGTACTGGCGGAGGGAAGTGGCAAAACGTAAATCAATTGTATGTTATACACTGTTTACATGAAGCGCTGCTTTCTTCTATGAAAGCGGCGTTTTTATTTAACTTCATTCAGCAGAAGTCTCCCACATCCGTAAGTGGTGAGATGAATGCTTATTGGTATTCCAACAGTGGGGGTTCAAGCCTCGGCTGAATAAAGTTAAAGCCTCCGGCGGATGCCACAGATTTTCAGAGGAAATTTATCGAGCTTTAGCTCGATAAAATCTGGGTGAAAATACGCCAAGGCGCATTTGATTGACTCATAAGGAGTGGAAATATTGAAAGCATATGACCATATTATTATCGGCGGTGGTGTAATTGGTTGCTCTATTGCCTATCGGCTGGCTAAGGAAGGCTTAAGCGTGGCTATATTTGATGCAGGTAAAGCCGGGAAGGCCTCTATGGCAGCAGGCGGCATGCTAGGGGCACAAAATGAGTTTGAGAGGGAAAACCCGTTGTTGGAAATGGCATTGGAAAGCAGGATGATGTTTCCTACCCTTCGCGACGAATTGCTGTCTGAAACGGGCATTGACATTGAATTAAGAACGGCTGGCTTAGTAAAAACAGCCGCCACGGAATCGGACCGGGATGAGTTGCACCGGCAATATCGCTTTTTATCTGAAAAAGACCCATCCATTCAGTGGCTTGAGCCGGAGGAAGTGCCGGAAGTCGAGCCTTGTATGACGTCCCGAACTGCCGGTGCTATTTTACTGGAAAAAGACCATCAAGTAAAAGCGCCACTGCTCGCCCGGGCTTTTTTGAAAGCGGCGAAGAATGCTGGCGTACATGTGTACGAGGAAACAAAAGTTCTTCGTCTTGTGATTCAGCAAGGTCAGATATCTGGAATCGATACTTCGATCGGTCGGTTTCAGACAACTCAAGTCATGGTTGCGGCCGGTGCCTGGAGCAGCAGTCTCTTGGCCGAAACAGGCTTTTCCCTGCCGGTCATTCCTGTCAAAGGTGAATGCTTATCAATTCGTTTGGCCGGCCCTGCACCGGTTAAAACAGTTTTTGCTGTAGATGGGTGTTATATTGTCCCGAAGCGAAATAAAGAAATGCTAATCGGAGCAACGTCACTTCCCGGTTCCTTTGATACGTCTGTAACGGCTCGCGGTATTCTCTCTCTTTTGAAGCGGGCTTCCCGCTTGTTGCCCGTGCTTCAAGATGGAGCAGTCGATCGAACATGGGCCGGTGTGCGTCCTCAAGCGGCTGATCATTTGCCGGTCATGGGTTCTCACCCGTTTATTGAGGGGCTGCATATATGTACCGGACATTACCGAAACGGTATTTTGCTAAGCCCCATTACAGGTATACGGATGAAGGAGTACATTAAAGGCTGCCAGGAGGCGAAAAAGGTGCTTACACCTTTTGAACCGGCACGATTCTCTGTTTAAGCCAGCAATGAGTAGACCTGGTATGGTTAGGGAGTAAAAAGAAGCTTGCCAGCCAAAATTTTGAAATTCAATTAGTTCCACACAAGTTGAATCAATTTTTACCTCTTAAGGCATATTCCTATAAATGGTGTTATCTGGCAGGCTTGGCTTCTGTGTTCTCCGCCATTACTTTCTTTATATCTAAAATGGTTTGTAAATGCATTCCTTCATGAAAAATTGTGCGAATTAAAACTTGTTCGATTGTATGCATCCCCATTTCTGTTGGTGAGAATTCCTCTTCTAGTCTATGACCATACTCATTTTTTATATCATGGTGCTGCTTTTCCAAAAGATTTTTTAGTTCAGCAAAGGAAGGTGTTCTATTTGTAAAATCCTTCGGTGATGTCCCAAATCCAAACCATTGATTGAATTCATTTGGAACAACCGTCCTTTCCTTCGTTACAGCTTGGATCCATAAATATTGGTCAAGATATAGATGTCCCAAATTCCAGCGGATATTGTTGTTGAAACCCTTCGGTATAACCTCTGCCTTTTCTTCTGAAACATCTTCCAGTACGCTCAGAACTAAACGTCGATACGTTTCCAACTGCTCAAACAATACTTCATGCCGCTGCTTCATCATATAAACCCCTTTACGTTTGATACAAATACATTCAAGCAAAACATTCCTAATTCCTGCAATGGCTGAAGAGTCTTTTTTCTACAATTTTTCGCTCATGCACTATGATTTGCTTTCTGATCTCTTACCTATTTTATTGTGTTGGAAGTAGGATCCAATACATTTACAGCTATTAAGGACATTTGGAAAAGAAGTTGGTCCTTTATATTTTTAGGATCAAGTTGAGTTAAGTCCTCAATCATCTTTAGGCGATATCTAACAGTATTTTTATGAATATATAAAGCATCAGCAGTATGATCAAAGTTTGCGTTGTTCGCTAAAAATGTTTTTAAAGTATATAAGAGCTCACTGTTTTTTTCGTTATCGTACTTGATAATTTTCTCTAAGCAATCTTCTACAAGTTTTTTTGCTTCATAATGGGGGGCCTGCGAAAATAAGATACGTTCTACACTTAATTCAGAAAAGTTACGGATGTACAATTGCCCTACTTTAATTTGAGTATCAATAGGCATGTTTGCGTAGGCAACTTTTAATGCCAACAAGGCTTCGTTATAACTAACGGATAAATTTTCCACATTGTTATCGCGTCCAATTCCCCCATAAAAGGTTATATTGATCTTTTTTACTAGTTTGGTTAAGTTATTTACAAGTTCATTTTGTGTGTATTGATTTGGAATTAATAAAGTGAATATATTATTTTTATCAAAACCGATGAGTGCTTCAGGAAGAACCCACTTTAATTCATACTCCAGCATTTCTAAAATGTTTTCCTTCCGTTGCCAAATAGATATGTTATTTGATTTGTTAACCTTAATATCAAAATCTAGCAATACTACATTATAACGATCCTTTAAATGCCAATTTACCTCTTCGGCACGTCTTGATAAGGTATCGCGTGATTCCACTTTTTCTGACAATAGCATGGACAAAAAATCATTTCTAAACCGTTGAAATACTGAAGATACTGTTCTCATTCTTTCAATTTCTAAAGCTGATATGACAGCCGTCTGTTCAATGGCTGCTTTTTGCCATGTGTGAAGATGTGAATGCTCTTTCCATAAGAAAACTCCGCCTTCCAAACTATTTGAACTGTATATCCACCTAACGGTAAAACTTTTATGTTGCCAATATAACTTCTGTATCGGTTGTTCTCTATCACATGAGAACGCCGATATGATATTCTCTATCTCTTCTTTTGAAAAGTAAGGTTCCATTACATCAAACTTTTGATTGGTGTTTCTAATGTAGATAGTGACTGGAGTGTTTAAAATCTCATTAAGTAACTGGGCAAGATCTTTTAAATTGCCTTGCTTTTTAAGGTGATTATGAAACATTTCGTAAACAGTGTGAGTCATTTCTAGTTCGTCCTGATGCTGTTTGTTTATTCTAGTAACTATAGGCATAATGATTTCTGACCAAGAAACCTTATTTGGCAGAGAAAGAACTGGAAAGTTATTCTTATTTGCTAAAGAAATGGCATCCTCAGGTAACCCTGGAATATAACGTCCTAATTTTATTCCTAAGCCAGAACAATTCTTTTCAATAAGCAGTTTCAGTAACTTTGTAATTCCTTCTTCCCAATGCATATTGCTTGTGAATGGATATCCGGTAGATATTATAAAGTCGCCACTGGCACACCATTTATATCCATCCGGTGCATCAATGATTGTGGTATTTAAGACAGTATTTTTTAAACCTTTTTCTCCGGCAAGGATTTCTACATTTTTGAGTACATCTAATTGTATGACATCATTTATATCCATTTTCCATCATCACCTTGGTTAAAAATACTTTAAGAACATCAACTTGATGTAATTTTTTTACTTCATTCAGCAGAAATCTCCCACTTCTGTAAGTGGTGAGATAAATGCATACTTGTATTCCATTCAGTAGGGGTTCAAACCCCTGCTGAATAAAGTTAAAGCCTCCGGCGGATACCACAGATTTTCAGAGGAAGTTTATTGAGCGGAGCTCGATAAAATCTGGGCGCAAATACGCCAAGGCGCATTTGATATTTATGATATACATGGAATTTTACACCTGCTTGTTCGTATGTACAAATGGATTATTCATTATTTGTTCCCATATCCAAATCACCAGGTGGTAGTATTGTAAACAATTACAACCAATTAATTATTAGGGTTGTTTCTATCAAGAATTCATTTTCAAAATATTAAACAGGCGGTTGATCTTATGGTTAATCAAAAAAGAGCAATTCATTTTTTGCAAAAGTTAATCAGTATTAATAGTGTTAATCCTCCGGGGAATGAGCTTGCGGTTGCCAATGCAATAGCTGAACATGCTAACAAAGCTGGCTTATCTACAGAAATTAAAGCGTTTTCAAAGGATAGGGCAAATATCATTGTTCGATTGAAAGGGAGAAATCCTAAAAAGCCTTCGCTCATATTTAGTGGGCATCTTGATACTGTACCAGTCGGTGATAATTCATGGAAGTACCAGCCTTTTTCAGCTGTGATAGAGGATGGAAAAGTCTATGGACGAGGTTCTTGTGATATGAAAAGCGGCGTGGCCGCATTGATTGAAGCTATGATTATTTTGAAAGAAAGGGATGAAATGCTTGAACATGATGTAATCTTTGTTGGAACGGCAGGCGAGGAAGTTGATTGTATAGGGGCTTCTTTAATGGTTGATGATGATGCATTGAAGAACGCGGGAGCAATGGTAATCGCTGAGCCTAGTAATGGAAGGGTTTTCACTGCTCACAAAGGTGCGTTGTGGCTTGAAATTAAACTATTTGGAAAGACAGCCCACGGGTCCATGCCGAGTGAGGGGGTCAATGCTATCGTTCATATGAGCGAGCTTATTGAAAGATTAAAGAAGTTTACATTTTCTTATGATCAAGAACATGCCCTATTAGGAAAACCAACTCTCACAATCAGTACAATCGATGGAGGTGTGAAAACAAACGTAGTTCCTGACCAGTGCAAGTTGACATTAGATATACGGACAATTCCGGATATCGAGCATGCACAAATCGTAGAGGAAATGGAAGAAATACTTAAAGACTTGGAAACTAAAATTGATCACTTTCATGCTGAACTGAATGTTATTAATAATTTACCAGCTCTTGAAAATGAAAAAGATAATAGGTTTGTACAATTGGCGTTAAAAACCAATAAAGAATTAAATCAAGTAAGCGTTGAAGAGATGGGGGCAAATTATTACACCGATGCGTCTATTTTCTCTCCTAGCCTGAAAATACCGATCATCATTTACGGGCCGGGTAATGAAAAGCTGGCTCATCAACCTGATGAATATGTTGACTTGAATCAATATATTGACTCTATCACTTATTATGCTGAATTAGCCAAAAGATTTCAATTTAAGGAGGTGGTTGCCTAATTGAGCTTTGTGCTTTATAGGATCTTAAAAAATAATCGGCAATTTGTGTCATGAATCTCTTTTGAAAAAGAATATCTGAGAAAGGCTCAGTCAAAATTTGAGGGAGGAATTAACATGAGTGCAAACAAATTAACGGAATTCCTAGCAAAAACTAAATTGGTAACTGGTTCCGGTTGTGTAGAACAACTGAAAAATGAAATAAATAAGAATGACTGCAGTACAATGCTGATTGTAACAGACAAAGGAATAAAAAATTCTGGAATACTGGAAAAGGTAGAAACAATATTGAAGTCTACTAATGTGGAAACAATTGTTTATGATGAAGTTAAACCAAATCCGACCGTAACGGCTACCGATGAAGCATATAATTTATTCAAGGATAGGGGCATTAAAAGTATTTTAGCTGTAGGTGGTGGAAGTGTAATAGACAGTGCAAAAGCACTTTCAGTATTACTTACAAATGGCGGATCTATTGCTGATTATTTTGGCTTCGATATCTATAAAAAAGATCCGACACCTCTGTTTGCTATTCCTACAACGGTTGGAACTGGAAGTGAGGGAGGGCATGCAGCGGTTATAACGGAAGATAATACAGAGCTAAAAACTAAAAAGCTTGTTTTTGGGCAAACATTGTTTCCTGCTGTAGCCTTCTTAGACGGTGAGCTATTAAGAGGTATGCCGGGATCACTGGTAGCATCAACAGGGATGGATGCATTAACACACGCAATTGAAGGGTATGTTTCAAGAAATGGCTCGGTTATTACAGATGCATTAAATCTACACGCAGTGCGGGTTATTGGGTCTTCCATTCTTGAAGCTACCGCGAATACAGATAACATAGAGGCAATGAATAAGATGGTTCAAGCTAGTACATCTACAGGTATTGGAATGGCAAACGGCGGTTTAGGTTTGGTTCATGGGATTTCACATGCGATTGGTGCACAGTATGACGCTCCCCATGGAATAGTAAATGCCATTCTTCTCCCATATGTACTGGAGTTTAATTGGATGGCAGATCCTTATAAGTTTGCGCAAGTTGGTGAAGCATTACGAGTAAATACTTGGGGCCTTTCCGTGGAGGATGCGGCTAAAGCTGCGGTTGAAAAGGTTAGAACTTTAACAAGAGAAGTTGGTATTCCTGAGAAACTAAGTGCCATTGGTGTAGATAAAGAAAACATAAATGTTTTAACAGATATTGCCTTCAACGATGAGCTTTATATGGCACCTAATCCACGAAAAGCAACCAGGCAGGACATATATAATATTTTAGAATCAGCTATATAATTTATCTTGCTTGCGAACATTGAATGATTTTTGATAGGAGGTTGTTAGAGTGACTCAAACGATTGAACTTTCAAATAAGGTAGCGGATTTTTTAAAGGGTACCAAAAAGTTGTTTATCAATGGTGAATTTGTAGATTCATATTCAGGTAAAACGTTTGAAACCTATAATCCGGCGAATGGTGAAGTTTTAGCATATGTTAGTGAAGCTCAGGCTGAGGATGTCGATAAAGCCGTGGCTGCTGCAAAAAAAGCATTTGAACAAGGGCCTTGGTCTAAAATGAGCGGTTCAGAACGAGGAAGGTTGATGTATCGACTTGCCCAACTAATAGAAGATAATAAACAAGAGTTGGCCGAAATTGATTCTCTTGATAATGGCAAGCCCATAAATGAAGTCTTAGGGAATGATATTCCAAATGCGGTTGGTCAATTTGAGTATTTTGCAGGGTGGACGACTAAGATTGTTGGGCAGACAATCCCAGTTTCAGGAAATTATTTTAACTATACACGCCATGAACCTGTTGGCGTAGTTGGACAAATTATTCCGTGGAATTTTCCGCTCATGATGGCTGCATGGAAAATTGCCCCTGCACTGGCCACAGGTTGTACGGTGGTATTGAAACCAGCAGAACAAACTCCGTTATCAGCTCTTTACCTTGCCCAGTTGGCAGCAGAGGCCGGCTTTCCAGAAGGAGTTATAAATATCGTGCCCGGTTTTGGAGAGACTGCAGGAGACGCATTAGTTCAACACCCCCAAGTGGATAAAATTGCTTTTACAGGTTCGACAAATGTTGGTAAAGCGATTATGAAAAAAGCAGCGGATACGATGAAGCGTGTCACTCTTGAATTAGGTGGAAAATCTCCAAATATTATTTTGCCAGATGCTGATTTGTCTAAGGCAGCACCTGGGGTTTTCTCAGGTATAATGGCCAACCAAGGTGAAGTTTGCAGTGCCGGATCCAGAGTTTATATTCAAAAGAAAACATTTGATAATGTGGTGTCTGATTTAATGAGCTTCGCTCAAAGTGTAAAGCAGGGTAGCGGCATATCCCCTGATACAGAGATGGGGCCACTTGTCTCTAAAGAACAGCAAAATCGCGTAGTTCAATATATAAACAAAGGAAATGAAGAAGGAGCGACTATGCTTTGCGGTGGGGGACATTCCGATAAAGGTTACTTTGTAGAGCCTACTATTTTCACTGATGTAAAAGAGGAAATGGCCATAGCAAGAGAAGAAATCTTTGGACCGGTAGTTGTTGCCATGCCATATGAAAATTTAGATGAAGTTATTGACAGGGCAAATAACTCAAATTTTGGACTTGCAGCAGGTTTATGGACCGAGAATGTTAAAAATGCCCACTATGTTGCTAGTCGACTAAAAGCAGGATCGGTGTGGGTCAATTGTTATAATGTAACAGACCCAGCCTCACCTTTCGGCGGATATAAGGAATCTGGGTTTGGACGGGAAATGGGTTCATATGCCCTAAACAATTATACGGAAGTAAAGAGCGTTTGGATCAATTTAAATTAGTCGTTTTATTCTATCCAATGGTGAAACTAATTCGTTTCCCCATTGGATCATTACAACATTTGACACCCATACGGATTCTGAACACTGATAATTCAAAATATTATAAATTCGGAGGTTGGCATGGGAATAAAATATTTTATTTTAATGTTGTTCTTATTAATCTTGGCATACGTCGCCTACTCATCTTATAAAAGGATAAACAATTATCAAGATTACAATCTGGCAGGTAAAAAGACTGGATTGTTCGCTTTAACAGCGACATTAGTAGCAGCTGAGTTTAATACAGCAACGTTAATAGGTGGAGCTTCAGTGGCTTATGCATTCGGAACCGTTGGGGTTTGGTACACTTCATTAATTTTTATTGTGGTTTTTTTAGTATACGCTTTCACAGTAGCAAAAAAGTATAGAAAACTAAATATATCAACCATACCTCAATTTTTTGATATAAGATTTTCTAATCAAAAATTTTCTGAAACAATACGTGTATTATCCACATTCATTACCCTGTTTTATACCTGGCTAGCCCCAGCGGCATATTTAGCTGGTATATCAGTAATTGGGCACGTATTATTAGGCGTAAATCCGATAACTTTTTCAGTTGTTGTTGTTATCATTTGTTTACTTTTAGCAATAACAGGGGGGCTGGTTACCGCAATTGGAATAGATGTTGTCGCTTTTATTATGATAGTAGTTGGCATACCAGCTATTTTCTTTATTGGCCTAGAAGCTGCTGGCGGGCTTTCTAATTTGAGCCAGGTATATGAGCCTCGACTTTTATCGTTAAAACCAGTTTGGGACACAGAGGTTAACTTTCCAATCGCGTTGACTTGGGGATTACAAATAACATTTCTTTATATAGCAGCTCCTTGGTACGGACAAAGAGTCTTCTCGGCTAAAAATGAAAATATAGCCTATAAGGCGATGCTCTTTAATACAATATTGATTGTACTTTTATATGGATTTGTGGCAGTTTCCACAATGTTGGCAAAGGTAGCGATGCCGAATTTAAGTGAACCAGAACAAGCGTTACCACTGTTGGTGGCTAATTACAGTCACCCTATCATTCAAGGATTGCTTCTAGTGACGCTACTGTTAGTGGGAATCAGTACAGTAGTAGCTGTTTGGAATTCAGCAGTCTCCATTGTTATAAATGATCTAGTTAAGAGGTATTTCGCAAAAGATAAGAGTGAAAAATATTATATAAATGCAAGTAGGGTTGGATTAACAGCGATAGCTATTTCCACACTGATTTTCGGAATAATTTTTGTTGGTAATATTCAAAATTCACTGCTGTATCTCTCTATCTTTACGGGAATGGTAGCGATCCCTATTTTAACCTCTCTCTATTGGAGGCGTTATAATGCTACAGCTGCAATTGCCTCAATGTTTGTAGGACTTTTATATTGCACAATTGCTCTAGCCAATGGTTTTCCAACCTATTTTGTCAGTCCAATTGGTGCTATAATCTCTGCCCTAGTTGGGGTAGTAGTTACTCTTATGACAACAACTAAAGAAGATATTAATAGAAGTAAAGAATTCTTCATGATAATTGATTCTGAAAAGGACAATCATGAGGAATTCCAAAAGAGTAGCTAGTTTTGATGAACTTCACCTTTCACCCATTGAAAAAATATATTGATTTCAAACCCTGATAGTTTATTAAAGCGGCCATAGTGTTCATGAGCTTCGGCCGCCTTTCCTATTGGCATTTGGAGTTTGGATGACAATAAGGGTCGAACTGCCAGTAAGCAGTTCCTAGATGGGACTACTGTTTAAACAATGGCCTATGCACCAAAATTCAGTTTCCTTTTCGATTTAATGCTATACTTGAATCAAAGGGCTACACATATTGTTACCTTGTGAAACATTATTTGGAGGTCTGGTAAATGAGTAATAAAGAAAATGTTATTTTAATTGCCTCCGCTCCAAAAGGGTATGGAAAGAAAGTTGTCACCAATCGAATGAATCAAATGAAGCAAGACCGCGCTAATTTAAAAAATAAACTTGCACACATTAAAAGTTTATCACGACATATCGAATAACTAGCCAACAAATGGACTCACTTTACATTACTGTAAGGTGGGTTTTTATGTTTAATCCACAAATGGGGGTGAACTTGAAATAGGTGCTTTTCATTCTTCGAAATTTGCGAGAGTGGACATTTTATGAATGAGATATTTCTCTCTGTTCTAAAAAGCTCGGCATGATTCCGATGACATGTCCACCTTCTTCTAAAACAGAATTCGTAACGGCTCAATAAACAAGTGTAATATTACGTTTAGCTAGTTCTTCCCCCAGCTTTTTGGCGCTTTCTATTTAAGCCTTGGATGCTCCGTTATTGGAACCGCAAAAATACAGCTATCTTTTTCATTAATATCTCTCCCTAGCGAAATCAGCGTTACATCATACAAAAAAACCAAATACTTTGTTAAACTTTTACCAGCTGGAATTTAAGGAGTGAGAAAAATGGATGTCAATGAATTTCAACAATGGGTAGATGATTATTATAAGAATAGGGGCTGGTCTGAATTAGATATTTTCATTCGAATTGGCTTTTTAGCAGAGGAAACGGGAGAAGTAGCACGGGCTATAAGAGCCCTTGAAATTGGTAGGGATCGACCAGACGAGGCAACTGAATCATTCGAGGAGAATAGACAGGCTTTGGTAGAGGAGTTAGGAGATGTATTAGGCAACGTAATGGTAATTGCGAATAAATATAACATTTCTTTAGAAGAAGTATTTCATTCTCATAAGATGAAGCTCTTAAAACGTTACTCTGAAGAATAAGTTATTTTTAGGGGCACCCTATTTGGTCAAAATGGATCGCGGCGAATGTCCACTAAGATTATGAAGGTAAACTTCTTTTAACCTACTTTCTTCCTGTTTTCCAATAATCCAAAATGACCAGTTTTCATCATAATCAGCGGCAGGTTTGCGTTGTTCCCGAGGTTTTGACGATGCTCATCCCGCATGTTTCACAAATATTTAAGTGAGATAAATTCTCAATTAGTTGTTGACTCTTGCGAGGGTGGTGTTATAATAAAATACGAGCTCAAGTGATAACGATTATCATTTTCGTTAAAATGGGGCAGGTGAATCTGGAAAATGTTATCTTGTTAAGTTTGGATGTGAGGCTGCTAGTTATTATTAGATACGCAGTTTGACAGCAGATATATTGTCTGTTGGCAATCCTTATACGGATTTCATTTTACATATTTCAACGGATTAAAGGAGAATCAACCAATGAAAAAGTGGACTTTATTTATTATGCTTTTCGTGATGGCAGTTGTTTTTGCCGCTTGTGGTTCAAAAGAAACAAGTCAATCCGGAGAGAAAGAAAAGAACGAGCCGGAGAAGCAGGCGGAAGAGGTAACCATCACTCATGAATATGGAGATGCAACAGTCAAGAAAAACCCTGAAAAGATTGTTGTCTTCGATTTTGGTGTACTAGATACATTGGATGAATTGGGAATCAATGTAACTGGGTTACCACAGGCGACACTTCCTGCTTATCTTGAAAAATATGCAGGAGATGACTATACAAACGTTGGAAGCTTGAAAGAGCCGGATTTTGAGGCTATCAATGAACTAAAGCCGGATGTCATCTTCATTTCTGGACGCCAGGCTGACTTGTATGACCAATTTGCAGAAATTGCTCCTACTGTATACATAGGAGTTGATACAAATCGTTATATGGAATCCTTTGAGGAGAACATGAATATAATTGGTGAAATTTTCGGCAAGGAAGACCAAGTCAAAGCTGAGCTGGAAGAGGTCGAGAAACAAATTGCAGGTGTAAATGAAAAAGCGGAGTCTATGGATAAAAAAGCACTGATCGTTTTGGCCAATGAAGGCAAAGTAAGTGCTTATGGATCTAAATCAAGATTTGGATGGATCCACGATGTCCTTGGCTTTAAAGCAGCCGATGAAAACATTGAAGTATCCACACACGGACAGGGAATTTCTTTTGAATACATTTTAGAAACAAACCCTGACATTCTGTTCGTCATTGACCGGGGCGCAGCAGTTGAAAAAGACGCTGAGCCAGCAAAAGCAGCAATTGAAAATGATCTAGTGAAAAAGACGACAGCGTATAAAGACGGAAAAATCCTCTACTTGGATGCGGACTACTGGTACCTTTCTGGTGGGGGACTGCAATCCATTAAGGCAATGATTAAAAGCGTTGAAGAAGCGTATTAATCCCTAAATGTTTTGTTCAGCATGTCAAGGCTAAATGAAATAATTCAAAGTTAAAAAGCCATATATCAATTACCCCCTTAAATATGGATCCGGCAGAGAGCGGTTCGTTCTCCTCTGCCGGATTTTGCGTTTTCGAAGGGTTTTATTGTTGTAGGCAGGAGTTCATTGCAGGGATCTCATGCTAACTTATTTTAACTTTAAATTCTTAGTCTAACTCCAGCATCCTTATCAATAGTAAATGTGATAAAAACCATGAAAATCAATATCTTTACTTTGAAGACATATATTTAATGTTTACTCTTCTATAGAACTTCTGATCGAAAATAATGTGTATAACACCGTCCGTGAATATAGGCGGTGTTTGTCGCTTTATAAGAAAGTTTGATCATTTCTGTAATCCTTCCTACTTTAAAGCGCCATTACTCAGTAATAGCGCCCGTTTTGCTGAAGATCGAGTCTAAGCTTTTGTCCCTTTCATTAATATTCATCATATATATCGTCAGCATTTTCAAATCGAATTTCTTCAGAATTTAACGTACCCATTTTATCACTTCGATCCTCTCTATTACCTGGTAGGTTACCTTCAGGGACTATATCTTGATTATCTCTAAATACTGTTTTTTGTTTCTTCTTATCATTGACGGTCATCTTACCACTCCAATTCATTGTTGTATGAATAGTTATTATACCCAGAGTTTTAAGCTCCATCCTAACTACAGTCTATAGTTTATTAGGCATACTATAGCCATGAATTTTTAAAGATTATGGACAGCAAAAAATTTCAGTGATTTTCCTAATATCTGCCCTCGACCGTCTGGTGGTACTACATACATCCCGAAAACATTCGCTTTATGACCTGTTTTAAGGTTTTTTTACGCATAAAGGTAACAATTCCATCTACCAAACCACTATCAATCAAATGCGCCTTGGCGTATTTGCGCCCGATTGTGGAACAAATAAAACAAAGTTTTTCGCCGATTCTCAAAATCATTCTAGATTATAGATGTTCTTCATACTTATAACTAATTGCTGAAATAGGAGGACCTCAATGAATAGACATTATAAAACGTATATTCCCTTTTTAAATCCATTTGGTCCTTACCCATCTATAAACCAAACATACTCCACCCCGCCTCATTTATATATGGGGTATCAGCTACCAAGCCCTGTACAGTTAACCCCTAAAAAGACACTTAGGGCTAGAACCTTATGGAATCCTTATTACAATCTTCTTAGGCCGACAAAAAGAAGCAGCTCTCAATGGCGTCCGCTCCATCATGCGCAAACGATAACTCCTCACAAAATTTCTAGAAATCCTTTATTTTTCCACCATGATAAAGGGCATGGTCCAAGTTTTCGTATACCTGATGAAGGCATGTTACCTGAAAACGCGTATCAAATTGTCCACGATGAGATTACTTTTGATGGCAAACCTAAACTTAATCTTGCAACATTCGTTACCACATGGATGGAATCTTCCGCGGATCGCATATATGCCGAAGCATTCAACAAGAATTTGATTGATAAGTATGAATACCAGCAGACAACAGCGATAGAGGAACGGTGTATACGAATGATCGCCGATCTCTGGCATTCACCCCGTCCGCTTAATACAATGGGTGCTTCGACAACGGGATCGTCGGAAGCATGCATGCTCGGGGGGCTTGCATTAAAGCGGCGCTGGCAAAAGGCTCGTAAGAAACAAGGGAAGCCGATTGATCGGCCAAATATCGTTTTTAGTTCTGCCGTACAGATTGTTTGGAAAAAATTCGCGAACTATTGGGATATTGAACCGCGTTATGTGAACATTACCCCGAATCACCCTTATATGGACCCCGAAGGTGTGCTCGCAGCCGTAGATGAAAACACAATCGGTGTGGTATCTACTTTTGGGGTGACTTATACAGGTGTTTATGAACCGGTTGAGAAAATCGCGAAGGCATTGGACGAACTTCAGTCTAGAACAGGTCTCGATATTCCGATACATGTAGACGCTGCTTCAGGAGGATTTATTGCACCGTTCCTCCAGCCGGACTTAGTCTGGGATTTTCGGTTGCCCAGAGTAAAATCCATCAATGTTTCCGGACATAAATACGGTCTAGTGTACCCGGGTATTGGATGGATTATTTGGCGCGAGGCTGAAGATCTCCCCGAGGATCTCATCTTCAATGTGTCTTATTTAGGCGGGAACTTCCCAACATTTACCTTAAGTTTCTCGCGTCCCAGTGCACAAGTGCTCCTGCAATACTATAAATTTCTCCGTTTAGGTAAATCCGGATACTATGAGGTACAACGAAATTCTCAATTAGTGGCGCGTTTTCTCAGCAATGCAATTAAGACAATGGGACCTTTTGAAGTCTTGACCGACGGTTCGGATATTCCAGTATTAACGTGGCGACTGAAGGAAGGTTATACATCAAACTGGAATCTTTACAACTTGTCCAATCAATTGCTAACATTTGGCTGGCAAGTGCCAGCATATCCTTTACCCCCTGACATGGAAAATGTAACGATTATGCGCGTTGTCGTTCGAAACGGATTTTCCATGAACTTGGCTCACATGTTTTTGAAGAACTTTAAACAGGCCGTGTCATCTCTGGATTCATTGGAAAGTCCGATACCTGATCACACGAATTGCGATATAAGTATTCGCCATTGATTCAGTGCCTTTTTAGGTGCTGTTAATTGTTTGATTTACGGCCTATGTCACGATACTGATGAATAGTCACCACGGAAGTAATTCCAATGACGACATCGTCATTGGAATGAAATACTTATTATCTTTAATCTTCAAGAATATTTTCTCGATTGAAACCAACCTTTTAGTTGGTTGTGGCTTTGGTCTTACTGATTCGGGACCAAATGCTAATAAATTTGGTAGCTTGGGGAAAAAAGTCCTGACCAATCCTTTATTCTAGAAGTGCGCCAAGCATATGAAGATACCGCTTAGTATAGCTTACCTTTTGTCAATATAATTGCTTTTCCTCCTACCATAACTTTTGGATTATTCTTATTTACTAATTTTGTAATGATATTAGAAGGTCTGCCCATACTATACCCTTGAAGGAAAGAGTACTCTTGATTAAATTTAGTTAATACGTGGTTATTAAAAAGATAATATGTTAAGGCCCCATTCGAAGTACCTGTTGCAGCTTCCTCATCAATACCATAGAGTGGGCAAAAGTTTCTACTCTCTGCTATTCCTTCTTTTGTGTCAAGCGTAAATGCATGGACTCCTCCCACTAAATTGATCTTTGTAAATTCAGCAAGTGCTTTAAAATCAGGATTTAGAGCGTACAAAGCATCCTTTGTTTTTAATGGAAGCATTATATCCCAAAGACCAGTGCTCGCCGCTTGAGGTACTAGATTAAAATTTATATTCCCTATTTGGTTTTTATCAATTTTAAAAAGGTCAGATAAATAATCATAATCATCAAATACTTTCCCTAGCTTAGGTTCAGCTTGCTCCATTATTATAAATGATTGATTCACCTCAACAGAAAGTGTTCCAGCGAGTGTTTTCATAAAATATATATTGTTATCTTCAATAGCATGACTGTCCAATAGGGCCTTGAAGGATGCAATGGTAGCATGTCCACAAAGTTCAACCTGCGAAGTCGGTGTGAAAAACTTTATTTCAAAATTTTTATTGTCTATTTTTTTGATAAATGCTGTTTCTGAAAAGCGAACTTCTGCTGCAAATTTCTGCATAAACTCTTCGTCTAAATTTTCATAAATTACTACGCCTGCTGGATTCCCGCCAAATTTTGTCTCTGTAAAAGCATCAATTACATAATATAACAATTCTAATTCTCCCTTATTTAGTAAATTCAAATAAACAGCGGTTGCTTAACTAAAATCATTTCAGTTTTCCGGCATTTTCTGCTTCCAATTCTTTAATTCTTGCTCTCAATGTTTGTATCGTCTTACCTCCTAATGACATCTTGACATTCATGAAATTACCTTATCGACCTTTATTCTGATCCTGTCACTCTTTTCCCTTGCTAACTGAACAATTTATCTTCGGCCCGAATTGACTATGGCCATCGAGAAAATCGTTTTCCACGGCCTCTTCAGTTCTACAAATACATTTTTAAATAAACATTTCTCACACTCGTTCATATTGAATATGATGAAGCTTAGCAAATATGCCATCAAGGCGAAGCAGTTCGTCATAGCTTCCTTGCTCAGCAATGCCGTCTTCAGTGACAACGACAATTCTGTCCGCATTGCGGATGGTAGCCAAACGGTGAGCGATAATTAATGTTGTTCGGTTTTGAGCTAGTTCATTTAACGCGCTCTGAATGATTTTTTCTGATTCAGTATCAAGGGCGGAAGTCGCCTCGTCTAAAATCAAGATAGGCGGATTTTTTAAAAATGTCCGGGCTATGGCTATTCGTTGCTTCTGACCTCCGGACAGTTTCAATCCCCTTTCACCAACCTCGGTATCATACTTTTGCGGTAATGTATGAATAAATGATTCCAGATGGGCTCGTCTTGCTGCTTCATGAATTTCTTCATCCGTTGCGTTTAAGTTCCCATAGGCAATATTTTCTCGAATGGTTCCCGCAAATAGAAATACATCTTGTTGGACAATCCCGATTTGTGATCGAAGGGAATGTTTTGTTACATCGCGTATATCCAAGTGATCAATGGTTATCTCCCCATGATTTACATCATAAAAACGGGGGATTAGTGAACAAATCGTCGATTTTCCAGCGCCTGAAGGTCCTACGAAGGCAACGGTCTCACCTGCTTTAATGGACAAATTGATCCCTTGCAGCACAGGCTGCTGCGGATCGTATTGAAAGTGGACATCATCAAACCTTATATTTCCCTGAAAAGCAGGAGCAACAATGGCATTCTTTTTATCCTGAATGTCCGGCTGTTGGGCGATCAAATCGAGAAATCGTTTGAACCCCGCCATCCCACGAGGATAAAGCTCCATTAAGGCACTGATTTTGTCAACAGGTTTCATAAGTACATTGACATACAAAACAAAACTGACTAATTCCCCATATGATAGCTCTTGTTGGAAGGTCAGCCAGGCACCATATACCAACACGACAAGAGTCACAAATCGTGTCATCATATAAATATTGGATGTGGTAAAGGCCATCACTTTATAGGCAGCCAACTTTGCCTTGCGGAAATTCTTGTTGTTCTTATCAAAGCGCTTTTGTTCAAATTGTTCATTTGTAAAAGATTGTACAACTCTGGCGCCGGAAACACTGTCTTCTACACGTGAATTGATATCGGCTATCTTCGTGTACATCTGTCCCCAGGCTCTGTTCATGCGAACGTTGCAAAAGGTGATGACCCAAACAAGGAACGGTACGATGAAAATAGTGACCAAGGCGAGTTTCATGTTGATTGAAAACATGATAAAAAAAGTACCTACAAATGTCATAATGGCGATGAAAAAATCTTCTGGGCCGTGATGAGCAAGCTCTCCAATTTCAAAGAGGTCATTACTGATCCGGCTCATAATATTGCCAGTCTTCGTATTATCAAAAAATCGAAAAGACTGCTTTTGAACATGATAAAAAAGCTCTTGACGCATATCCGTTTCGATATTAATGCCTAATTTATGGCCCAAATACCCTACGATATAGTGCAAAAAGGTACTTAATAGGTAGACTAATAACAGTAAAAAACTGACTGTAACAATCATGGACCAGTTCCCGGTTGGAAGCAGCTGGTCAATAAATCTTTGCACTGCGATTGGAAAGGCCAATTCGAGAATGGCAACGATTACCGCACTGGTAAAGTCCACAATAAATAACCTTCGGTGTGGTTTATAGTAAGAAAAAAATTGGCGTACCAACTTTTAGTCAGCTCCTCTCTTTATCTGTGTGTGATATCTTTGGCAGCAGAAGGATACCATGAGCTGTTCTTGCTCTAGGAAAAGAAGCTTATAAATCAAGCGGTTTTAGTATAAAAAGGCGCTGCCCTCAAAGGTGGACTGCTGTTTTTGCGTATAGCAGCTTCCATATTTATGATGTTAATTCAAAAACATTTTAGTCTTTAAAATTATTTTTGATAAATTCCGCTTCCTCACTCTGAGACATAATTCCAAATGCCTGGCCAACTGTACCGCCTCGGTAGGTCCAAATATAGTTGTGATCTTCATCAGCTTTGGAGAAGTCCTCATTTTTCCATCTTTCGAGGATGTCAAGGAGGTCCTCTTTTCTGTCAAAATTGCTTGTAGAAACGATTTCGTAAACGTCGTGAATAGTTTCAGGGATCATTGGAATCGCTCCCCATTTCTGCTCGGCTCTCACCTTCTGATGAGTCATTTTGTGCATCACATCAATCACTTCTTCTTGAGTGGAGTTTTCATCAAGATCAACCTTGTAGCTTATTCCTTCAATTTGCTGCGTTTGTTCAATGAATTCTTCTTCTGTGACACCTACAGCTTTTGCTTTTTCCTTCACCTCGAGGTTTTCTTTCTCCTGTTTGTTCATTAAATACTGGAATCCTCCATATCCAGCAAGAAGCAATACACTTGCAGAAACCGCAATCACGACAAATATCCGTTTCAAAGTGAATACCCCCGATTCATAGTGGCTTTTCATTTGAAATGATGAATCTATTTATTACACATTAACATCTGTAAGAAATTTTTGATAGTCATTTGTAGGGCCTTGTTTTACTATCCGCGGGATATCTTTCTGATCCCGAAAATTTTCCACCCATCTAGTTATTTAAATAAATAATAGGTTGTATTATTTGTTTCTATTATCAGATTTTATTGAATAGATTGACTATTTAATCTGAAGGAAATAGAATTTAATACAACTTTATATCATTTTTTCAAAAAAAGGGGGTCTAGTGATTAAAAAATGCATGGCCAATAAATTTAAATAGTAGGAGTGAGATGAATGAACTGGTGGATTGTATGGTTAGTGCTGTTCATTGCCGGAATCACTGCTGTCAGTATTTATTATTCAAGGAAGATTGAATCCGCTGACGATTATGTCATGGCTGATTTCAGTTTGGGATTTTTTCCTATTGCAGGCAGTATTATAGCGACTGCATTAGGGGCTGCAGCTGTTATTGGGGCGGCCGGAAAAGGTTTTACAATGGGGATGTCTTATTTTACAGGAAGTATCCCCTATGTTTTTGTTTCCATTATATTGGCACTTGTTCTAGGCAAAACGATACGAAAGTTAAAGCTTTATACAATCCCCGACTTATTTGTACGCAGGTTTGGAAAGACTACAGGTTTGATACCTGCCCTTGTTATTAGCTTGTTGTATATGACTCCGACCTTTGGTATGCAGATAGTAGGGATGGGGTCCATTCTTACCACCATCGTAAGGATGCCCTTGACTTGGGCCATGATCTTTGGATTTGTCGTTTGTGTTTTGTTTACATTGATGGGAGGGCTTCCGAGTGTTGCTTGGACAGATGCTGTCCAGTCGATTTTGATTTTGCTTGGTGTAATCGTTTTATTCTTTATGGGGTTGAATTATGTGGGTGGAATGAACACACTCATTCAGGAAACACCTTCTGAATTCTTAAGTTTCTTCTCTCTTAACAAGACAGAGTTGTTTAATTACATGGTCATTTTTGGCCCGTTTTATCTTGTTTGGCAGACTACTTGGCAGCGTTTTTCGGCTGCAAAGACGGAAAAAATTGCTGTGCGTGCTGTTACAGTGGGGTACATTGTTTGTGGACTAATAGGTTTATTTGCAATTCCGATTGGAATTATGGCCAAGCTAGTATTGTCGGCCGGTACTCCAGAAGATCTTGTTTATACACAATTTATGACTTTGGTGGCTCACCCGGCCATAGGCGGGTTGTTCATGGTTTCATTGTTTGCGGCAGTACTTACGGGTGCTACTTCGTTTTTACTGAGTGGAGCAACCAATATCTCCAATGATATTTATAGAAAATGGATTGCTCCCAATGCAAATGATAAACAAGCATTGAATATCTCCAGAATCTCGGTAGCGGTAATGGCCTTAATCGGACTGGGTGTCGCTTTGTTTATTAAAAATATTATTGTGATCTACACTTATGCTCTTTCCTTAACAGCAGTTTCGCTGGTTATGCCTGTAATGGCGGCGATGTTTTGGAAACGTGCGACCAAAATAGGTGTACAAGCCAGTATCATCATATCTTTAATATTTGCTTTTTCCTGGAATTTTGCAGGACGACCTTTTGGGCTGCATGAGATTGTTCCGGGGTTAGTGGTATCCTTTGTAGTTTTGGTAGTAGTAAGCTTGTTTACGAAGCATTCCAAGGATGAGGATATTACTGCCTATTATTTTGCCATGAAAGATATGGAGGATCCGGTTTTAGCTATAAATGTAGCTACTGATGCAACGCCGTCGGCGAAATAACGATAGAGTGGTGAATGATGTGATTAACATATTGAGCTTCATATTGAGTAGGACCGGAATTGGAAGCAGAGAGAAAAAATATTGGAATCGTTGAAGGCATTTCAGGTTTTTCCTGGTGGAATGTGAGTATTAAAGGGGAAGCCGATCATTCTGGCACCACTCCTATGCCTATGAGAAAGGATTCCCTTGTTACTGTAGCATAAAATGAGTGAATGGGTTTGTCAGCAGACAGGAGGAGCACTCATTACTACTGGCAAGGTTAGAACGTTTCCAGGGTTCCAATAATGTGATTCCAGGAGAAACGGCCTTTACCTGATATCCGGCACCCTTCTGAGGAGGGATTGGCAAAAGCTATTTGTAAACTAGATAAAGAAACAGCGAATGCTGCATTACTTTATTTGTTAGAAGAAATGAAAACCCATCCATCAGTTCATTTTTCGAAAGAACTATTGAATTCGATAGAGGAAGAGTGCAGCAATCTTGGCTTCAATTAAGAGAATGATGAGCGTAGCTGCACATGATGCCATGTATATCAGTAAAATAGCACCAACAGCCATGATATTTGTCCCCAGTATAAATGGAAAAAACCATTGCCTGGAAGAAGGAACGAGGTGGAGTGATATCGAAAAAGGAACACTTCTTTTATATCAGACATTGCTGCGGCAAGCGAATGAAGTCGTTCAAGCTGTGAACGAACAATAAAAAATTCCTATGCAAAGAAAAAGGCTGTCTACCAGGCGGGATGTACCCCTTAAGGTAGACAGCCTTTCTGCGTTAAGGACAATGGTTAGCCTATGCGTTTCTAATTTTCGTATAGAACCAGGTAATCAGAAAACCAATGAGAATGAAGAAAGTGGCGTATAGTCCGCCTTCAAGGCCAAAGTCTCCACCTGTTAAAAGTGTATTTCCGCCTGTAATATCGATTTGATACAGGCCATGGGGAGAAATCCCACTCACTGCAAAGCCAAAAACACTCCCTTGAAAATAATTCCACGTGATATGATAGCCGATCGGGAGCCACAAGCTTTTCGTCCGATCAAACATATAGGCAAATAATAGACCAACAAAGACAATATTGAGTAAACCGATGATACTCACATTAGGATTGGCTCCATGGGCAACACTGAAGACAACAGCGGAAACGAGATATATCATCCATTTTTTATTCTGGCGAGAAGCCATTGTTTGCATGACATAACCTCGGAAAAACATTTCTTCAAAAAATCCAACCAAAATAAACATAATCAGAAAACTGATGGTAAAAGAATTAAAGTCTGGCTGCGTAATAAGATTCAGTAGCTTTATATCTCCTGTTGCAATTAATAGGAAAAAAATAATGGTGATGGAAATCGCTCCAAGAAAAAGACCGAACAGGAGGTCTTTCCATGATCCTTTAAATCCTAGCTCTTTGATCGTTTTCTTGTTCAAGAACCTCCAAAGAAGTATGGTTGCCAGGATGCCACCGATTGTGCCACCTCCTTGGGTAAGTAATAATACCCATGGCTGATTTTCGAAAGCCGACATTATGTCAAAGGTAATGGTAGCGGATTGATGCGTGAGTTCCGTAACCGCTAAAAAAATCATCCCGGGAATGGAAAAAATACCTTGGGCAATATACATCGCGATCAAGCCGAGAAGAATGATCCAACCGGAGCGGATCTGACCGTTTTGATTTGTAAACAACTGTATGCCTCCTTTTAAGTGCGGTGTTCAAAAAGTCAGGTAAAAATGACACATTGAACTTCTCCACTGCTCATGGATCTAAATGCGAGATCAGGACTAGCTTTAGATTTTTCGAATATGAAAGAAATAGGTTAGTATCTGAATGATCAGAATCAGTAATACAATGAAAATGGGAAAATAGCGGAACTGCTCTGCAAATAATGGATACAAAACTAAAGCCGATGCGGCAATAGGGACTGATATCCAAGTAGATATAAAGGCTTTGCGACATGCTTCTCCTGATATCTCCCGTTCACGTTCATCTCCTTCTGAAAATTGTAGTGGGAAAAGCCAGATCGATATTTTCTCTTTATTATTCTTTTTATAGCGATAGAGAAAATACAAAAGGATGCTGTATAGAACAAGTATTAGAAACGGCCAAATAGATAAACTTATCTCCCAGGGGGGAGTGGGATTTTTCATGATGATAGCAAATTGAGTATATGCATCATATAAAGTTGCAAGCACCCATCCTATTAAAACTAGGGTGAAAATACTTAATATCATGGAAAAAATGGATGATCTCATTCATTACCCTCCTCTTCTAGCCAAAATACGTCTTCCATTGGCAAATTAAACATTTTACAGATCGATAATCCTAATAATAAAGAAGGGCTGTAATCGCCTTTTTCAATGGCAGCAATCGTTTGACGAGTAACACCGACTTGTTCGGCTAGATCTGTTTGCGAGTAGTGGAATCTGGCACGCAACTCCTTTACACGATTTTTCATGAACACAATCTGTTCCTCCTTATGTTAAATAAACTTAACATCGTTAAAATCATTGTAAAGTATATTTAACGATATGTAAAGTATAGTTAACATTTAGGTTTAACTTCATTCAGCAGGAATCTCCCACTTCTATTAGTGGTGAGATGAATGCATATTGGTATTCCATTCAGTGGGGGTTCAAACCCCGGCGGAATAAAGTCAAAGCCTTCGGCGGATGCCACAGATTTTCAGAGGAAATTTATCGAGCTTAAGCTCGATAAAATCTGGGCGCAAATACGCCAAGGCGCATTTGATAAAAGAAGGGTTATCGGTAAATCATGTAGAAATGGAGGTACCTATAAACACACAAATGGGATATGCTCGCTTTCCGTGGACACTCCACGGGTCTTCTCGTTCGCAAAAAGCGTTCACTGTTCCACAGGAGTCTCGGCATAGTCCATTTGCTTGCGTGCTCTTTTCCTATTTTTCCACACAATAATCCGAATACCCAAAAAATATAGTTGAGTTAACTTGACTCCACTTGGGTCAATTGGCATGATAATTTGCTTTGATGTGGAGTTTCCTGAAATTGCGCGTACACTTAAACTAATGAAAGCAGGCTTCATGGTAACTGTAAATATAAATATGCATCCATATGAACTACATCATCATTTATTTTCACGATGTCGTGCAATGGAGAACGAAATCCCAGTCATTATATGTAATCGGCTAGGGACAGAAGGAGAGTTTGATTTCTGTGGGGATAGTATGGTGATTGATGCGACAGAAGAAATTCTACTTTCGTTAAAAGATAAAGAACAAGTTAAAACAGTTTCATTACCAATTAAGCAAGAACTTGATCCAATGAGGAGTTACACTGCGAACCGAAGAGCTGATATGTACGACATTCTTACTAAATGATTAAGTTGTTAACATTTTGGTTAGCTTCTAGAGAAAGTGAGTGTTAACTACCTACCAGTAAATTTGATAGGTAGTTATTGTATTTTTAAGAACAAGATTAAATAGCTTTCTTATCCATACACACAAATGGAGGCTGTTCATTAGTTCACTTTCAGGCTTTCCTTTTCAAAAACGAGCTTGCCGTCAATATAGGTTGCTAATACATGTATATCTTTTATTTTCATGGGATTGATACGTGTTGGATCTTTTTCCAAAATGGCAAAATCAGCCGTTTTACCAACCTCAATTGTGCCCTTTTCATTTTCTTCAAAATTTAATCTCGCTCCATAGGTGGTCATTGTTTTTAAAGCAGTTTCCACATCAATCTTTTGCCCGGCTCCAAGTACTTCGCCACTGCTTGTAACCCTGTTTACTGCTGCCCAAACCGAGAAGAGAGGTGAGATAGGCGTGATCGGGCAATCAGAGTGCAAGGTGTAAAGAATGTTTAAATGATCGGCTTCCTTCAATGGATTGAGGCGTTTTGCGCGATCAGGGCCCAGAAAAATATCTCTGTGCCGGTCACCCCAATAGTAAACATGATTAATGAAGAAAGATGCAGCAATGTCCAATTCGCTCATTTTTTCCAAATCTTTCTCAGTGGCTGTCTGCACGTGCTCAATTCGATGTCTATGATCTCTTTGCTCCCCATTTTTTAAGGCATATTCATAAGCTTCAATAATGGATCCGATTGCGCGGTCCCCGTTCCCGTGAGTGGCGATCCGAAATCCTCTTTGGTGAAAGTCGAGAGCAAATTCATTTATGATTTCCTGCTTATAGATCAAATCGCCGTATAGATGATTGTCGCAATGATAAGGCTTACGCAGTGCTCCTGTCAGGCCTTGAATGGAACCATCCTGAAAAATTTTAGCGCTGTCAAGCCTTGCTTTTCCATTTGTTCTTTCCTGTATCTCGTTATCCAGTTCAGTGGCAGTGTAGGTGTGAAAAGGTCCATTATCGATCAACAACTCATTCAAGATCATCAATCGCATTTTCATGGAGCGGGGGTTTTCTTTTATCGCCTGAAGATAAATATCTAATTCCTCTTCGCCATTAAATAGTCCGATGCCGGCATCTGTGTTTGTAGTGATACCTTCAGCTAAGTAGTCATTATTGACTTCCTTAAGGATTTGAATCAGCTCTTCCTTGTCTGGAAGAGGGACATGCGAAAATACGAGATTCATTGCCCCGGGTTCAAATAAAACGCCTGTAGGCTCTCCTAGACTGTCTTTTTCGATATGTCCGCCTTCCGGTTGGGGAGTGTCCTTGGTGATGCCTGCAATCTGCAAACCGGCAGAGTTGGTCACTGCCAAATGGCCGGAGATATGACGAATGAAAATAGGATGTTTGGTATTGATTGCATCCAAATCCATTTTTGTCGGATGCCGCATCTCTTCCAAAAGGGAGTCATCATATCCATAGCCGATAATCCATTCATTTTCATTTTTCTGTTGAGCCGCTTCAGCAAGCCTTTGCTGAATATCCTTAATATTTTTATTGAAAGGTGACCGGCAATCCACCTGGTGTTTTTGCTGTCCGTACATCAAAATATGGTTATGCGTGTCAATAAACCCCGGAATAAGAGTAGCTCCATTCAGGTCTATCTCTTTGAAGTTATCTGATTTAATCAGACCACCCTCGGGTGGCTGTTGAACTGTCCAAACTCCTGTTATCTTTCCTTTGTAGGAGGCAAGAGAGCCTGCCCTTGTGCTTTGTTCATCAAGCGTTAAAATATTGGCATTGTAAATAACTAAATCAGCTTGGACCATTTAATAACCTCATTTCTGAAAGTTGTATTAATTGACTTAATAAAATTATGGGCCTTTGGAGTGGAACTTTCAATTGTTTTGGAAGATTCAGTTATTAATTTGAGTAATGGGGGTTATTGGGGATATTGATTAACTAGTTTAACTTCATTCAGCAGAAGTCTCCCACTACTGTAAGTGGTGAGATGAATGCATATTGGTATTCCATTCAGTGGGTGTTCAAGCCTCGGCGGATGCCACAGATTTTCAGAGGAAATTAATCGAGCGGAGCTCGATAAAATTTGGGCGCAAATACGCCAAGGCGCATTTGATAGAAAACATGTTAATCAATGCAAGCCATTCCAGTGAGACTTTACAATTTTAAACATCAACGTCCGGAGTCAAGGATTCCGGACGTTGATTTGGTACGCTATAGCTGATTAATCATTCTACCGCATTATTCTACTTCAATCGCTTGCTCTTCGTCCTCGATGGACAGCTTCATGACGGCAGGCTGTTCATTTGTATTTAAAGCAGAATATTTAACCTGATTCAATACGAGCTTTGTTACATCAGGTCGAGCATAATGGCCAGTGCAATCAATCATATGTTTGGCGTCTAAAATTTGATCTAGATCAATTTCACCATAGGCAATGCCTTCTTCATTTATAACAGGAGGGGAGACATATTCCCCGTATGGAGAAATAATTCCTGACATGCCTCCACCCAGGTCAAAACTGTCCTTGATAGATGGGTCCAATGTTGTATAGAAATCCAATTCTTCTTGACCTATGCAGGAGGAAGAGGCGATGACAAATAATTGCCCTTCAAATGCAACGAATTTGGATACTGTTTCAATCGTTTTTGTTCGATCTCTTGGCTGGCTTTTATAGTTTGATCCCGGCCAGTTTGCGATATGAATTTGTTCTCCCATTGAGTAGAGAGCGTAACGTGAAAGGGTCATTGAATTTTCATAACAGATCAATCCTCCCATTTTTCCGAATGGGGTATCTAATACGAATAAATCGCTTCCATCCCCGCGGCCCCAAACGGTTCTTTCCTCACTTGTAGGAACGAGTTTTCTCCTCTTTCCAATGATATCGCCTTGGTCATTGATGAACACCTGTGTATTATATAAGGTTCCGCGTTCTCTTTCGTTAATTCCTATTACGATATAAACCTCTTTTTCTTTTGCTTTTCTGCAAATCCTTTGAAACGGTTCCTCTGCAACTTCTACAGATTCGTAATATAGCTGTTTGAAAAGCTCGAGTCGCTTTTTATTGTCTACGGACATCCATAGCCACCAAGGATACATGGGAAGAAACGTTTCAGGAAATACTACCAATCTAGCTCCATTGCTGGCTGCTTCCTCGATAATGGTTAGACATTTGTCCACGGTTTTATCTAAGTTAAAAACATATGGTGAAGCGTTTACAGCTGCTACTTTGACTTTTTCTTTTTGATTGTACATCGTTGATCACTCCTATTGAGATTCAGCTACGTTCTTTATATTGTGGTAATCTTCTTTGTTCGATGGTTGAAAATCACCATTTATACATTTTTGAGTAATACTGTGATAGGCGATGGTTCTTTCTTTCAGGTGGTTTTTCTCTATCTGGGCGATGATGAAGAATAGAATCACCTGTATTAACAATGCATAGCCTCCGCCATAAATGCCTCCGGGATCACGGACAATATATGTGGTGAATAAAAGTGTTAAAAAGCCCGCGATTAGACTGATGTTTGCTGCATACTTTCCTGCTTTGGGGTAAAAAAGTACGCCAAAGAGGGGCATGAATAAAAGGGAGCCGCAGGTAAAGGCAATCATGGATAAAGCTACAATGGATCCTTCAGCATAGAGTGTCCAGACCACGGAGATGGCCATTAAAATAACCATGGAAATTCGGCCAACCCATACAAGGGTCTTTTCACTATTTTCTTTCTTAATGAATACTTCCCAAATATCTTTTGTAAAAATGGTTCCCATCGCCATTAATTGTGAATCCACGGTCGACATTGCTGCTGCAAATGCGGCTGTGATTAATACAACTGCAAGGACAGGAGAATATTCCAAGACAATAGCCGGGAAAATTTGGTCGACTACTTCAATGTCCGGTAGGAACAACTTTCCGAGCATACCGACGATGAGAATGGGTACGAATCCCCAACTGGCAAACAAGACATGCCCAAGCGGAACAACTTTAAATGCGCTCATATCTTTAGCCATATAATAACGTGTCCATAAATGCGGAAGACCGATTCCCGCTGTTACATAAATAGCAATGTAAGCGAACCAGTTTAAAGGAGTAAAATATCCAGATGAACCAGGGTATTTAAGGAAATCCGGGAAGTTGTCGTTGACGGCTGAGAATAAGTTCCCCAGCGAGCCGATGCCTGTGACTCCTTTGCTAAGCATCCAAAAGGCGAGTCCCCAGGTGAGCAGCATATAGAATACTCCTTGTACAGCATCCGTCCAGGCAACCGCTTTCATTCCGCCGACTAAACTATAAAGCGTTACCAGAACAAGCATACTTCCTACGCCAAGCCAAAAGGAACTTCCGATCAATTCGAATGCGACGCCAGCACCTAATAATTGAATGCCTATATAAGGAAATAATAAATACATTCCGATCACACTTGAAATGAGACGGGTAAATCTGCTGTTGTAGTAATGCTCCAACATATCGCTGGGGGTCACATAATTATATACTTTGGCAAGTGCCCACATTCTTCTCCCGAAAACAAACATAAATACACCGAGTACAATGTTTAAGATGAAAAAGGAATTAAAGCCGACACCGTGAAGGAAGAAGGAACCTGGAGCTCCAAGTAAAAACCACATACTGAACCAAGAAGCACCAATAGTAAGAAACAAAACAATCGGCCCTAAATCTCTTCCGCCTAAATAAAAGTCATCCATAGAGGATTGGTCTGTTGCTCTATAACCCAAGTAACAAATAAATAAGTATACAATCATAGAAATACCTAGAAATACAAAGACCATTGTTGGTAAACTCATTATCTTTCGACCTCCAATCCCTGGTTAATAGCTTCTTCTTGAGCTTTTTTGACATCAATGTCGTAGGTTTTCCAAACTTTTATTGCACAATATACTAAATAGACCGAGATCAGAAGGTTCAATGACCATATCCAGAGTAAGTTAAACGGTATGCCAAAAGCAGAGGGCTCTACCCTGTTCAATGCTGGGATAAACTGAGAAGCATTAACCAATATGAACCAAAGCACCATAATCACAGTAAAAGAATTTCTCATTTTTTCACCTCCAGTCTTGTCATGTATAAAAAGCAAATATCGTGCCAAAGAAAAAAGCTGTTTTCATTGACTTTTTCTTGAATCAGTCGATGCAGTTTTACATTAAAAATTCTAAAAATAAACTCAAATTCGATGATTGTTTTATTAGATGAAGCTAGATGCGATATTGCATTAAATGTAAAATTGCATTAAATCTGTATAAGATTACAGTGATAATTGATATTTCTTCATTTTTCTTACGACAGTTGATTGATCAATTCCTAATAAGGCGGCCGCTTCGTAAGTGGTAGTACTCACTCTTAAAGTGTTTTGTAATAGCTCCCTTTCATATTGAGCCAGTTGTTCTTTTAGGGAGCCGTTTTTATACGACGCTTCAGGCTTTGCATGGCTTAATAAAAAGTCCGGTAAATCCTTTTGGTAGATTGTATCCGAAGAAGTTGTCACAAACATTCTTTCCACAATGTTTTTTAGTTCCCTTACATTTCCAGGCCAAGGATAATCGATTAACATCCGGATGGCTTCAGGAGAAAAGCATTTTTTTGTATGGTAGTATCTGTTAAAAGTGTTGGTAAAGCTTTCAATAAGTTTCGGTATATCATCTTTTCTGCTTCTTAAAGGCGGGATTGTAACTGGAACTACATGTAGCCGATAGAATAGATCTTCTCTGAATGCTCCGCTGGCGACCATTTCATTTAGATTTCGGTTTGTAGCTGCAATGATTCTAAAGTTCACCTTAATTGGTGTTACGCCGCCAAGTCTCATAATCTCTTTCTCTTGGATGGCTCTTAGAAATTTGGCTTGAATATTTAACGGTAATTCTCCAATCTCATCCAGGAATAAAGTGCCATCATGGGCTAGCTCAATGAGGCCGGGTTTTCCGGATTTTTTTGCACCTGTAAAAGCGCCTGATTCATAGCCGAACATTTCTGATTCAAGTAACTCTGCTGGAATTGCGCTGCAATTTACCCGGATAAACTCGCCCTTTTCTTTTCTTGGACTTGAATCATGAATCAATTGTGCCATGACCTCTTTTCCTGTTCCGGATTCTCCCAGCAATACTACAGTTGTGTCGTATTTGGCAACCTGCATGACTTTTTCAATGACTTTCTTCATGTTTGGGGATTTAAGGACAATATCATTTACCTCTTCAATGTGGTGGAGCAAACTGTTTAGCTCTGATTGATATTTATTTTTCTCTTCTTCCAGCTTCTGCAACTGTTCTCTTAGTTGAATTAATTCAGTGATGTCCCTTACATTGGAAATCACTTTTTTTATATTGCCGCTCTGATCAAAAATAGGATTAGCCGTTACGATGGTCGAAATCCCGCTAATGACCTTTTGCATGATGGTAACTGTATTTTTCTCTTCCAGTGCTTTTAAAGTGGCACTTTGATCAAAAATACCTTTCTCCACCAGCTCCATCATATTTCTTCCTGTCACTTCTTCTTTCTTTAAGCCAGTAATCCTTTCGATCGCCTTGTTTATGCTAAGAGTCACTCCCTCTGAATCACAGATCCATATACCATCGTAAGAGCATTCAAAAGCTTTCTTTAAGTCCTCATTTTCATTTTTCAAAGTCTCTATATGTTTTTGCAAATAGGGGCTATTGATTTCGGAAATATCCATAAAAACTCCTCCCAGTTATATTATTTTTTCTATAATAGCATTTATGAAATGAATAGATACGTAGAATTAAAGTTTCCCTTGTAATTGTTGCACATGCTTAGAGTCAGTTCCGTAATCAGTCAAAGATTTTTCGTTCAAACTATATAGAATATGAAAATACTGTCCGAAGTTCGCAGAATACTGTCTGGGATATAGAAGTACTATCCGAGGTTCGGCAAATTGTTGCACATGTTTAAATTTGATCGGAATAAACAGCAAATCTTTCGTTCAACTTATATAGATACGTAGAAAAACTGGACTATGTAGGGGGCATACGAATTTGAAAAGGGTTTGGGGATGCCCTGACCGCCATTGCCCACCAATAAAGCAACCTGTTAGCGAGTTGAATCAAATCAGTGAAATCGAAGACTTATTTGTGTTGAAAAGGAAATGGACTGTACTTGAAAAGTAAAGCGTGGGGGCTAGATACATAGAAGCACACGTAACACAGATATGGTTGAAAACATCATTGGTCAAAGGTGGAGGGTTAAATAAGAAATAGAAAAAGCCCCCGGGATTAGAGGGAAATATCCAGGGGGATGTTTGGTAACCTAGGAAAGGTTATTTACAGCATACCTCATGAAAAATTAATAAAAAGTGTTTTTACACAAATTTTACATGCTCTTAAATAAAATTTAACTTTATTCAGCAGAAGTCTCCCACTTCTGTAAATGGTGAGGTGAATGCATATTGGTTATTCCATTCAGCGGGGGTTCAAACCCCGGCTGCATAAAGTCAAAGCCTCCGGCGGATGCCACAGATCTTCAGAGGAAATTTTATCGAGCGGGGCTCGATAAAATCTGGGCGAAAATACGCCAAGGCGCATTTGATTAACGGAAATAAAACCAGGTTCAGTGCTGACCGAACCTAGTTTTTTAAGGTGTAATTAAATCTTGTGTCACTAGTTCTCTAGTTCTTTTCTGATCATTTTGAAGGCCTTTGGTGAAATGGGAAAAAGGAGGATTAACTTTTTGGAATGGTCTGATCATAAATTTGACAGCTGTAAATAAATTTCTTCTTATCTATATTATCGGCTATTCGCTATTCCCATTTCCTTTGATAATTTCCCACACTTGCCTCAGTTTCCGCAAATCCTCTTCATCGGATTTAGGTAATGCCTTATGCCACCGTTCAAGTTCGGGGTCCTTAATGATGGTTGGAAATTCATTGTCTTCTTCAGTGGCTGTAGGGTTATCGGTAATGCCGAGTAGATAATCTGTTTTCACTTCATATAATAAAGCTAGCTTTTTTAAGGTTTCGGTGTCAGGATCCCGATAGTTCCGTTCGTAGTTTGACAGGACCGCGTTGGTTATTCCAATTTTTTCAGCTACATAAATCTGCGACCAGTTTCTTCTTTCTCTTTCTTTTTTTAAGCGAGAACCCAAACTCATCATACATCACCGTTTCATACATTATACAAATAGTTTACATCAAATAAACGCTATGTTAAATATTTTAAACGATTAGTTTATTATTAACTTGACATTAAACTTTATGTATATATAATTAATATTATTAATTTAAACTTTACGTTTATTGAAAGGTGGTTAATAGCATCTGAAAAATTAAAAAGGTAAGAAGGTCTAAAAATGTAAAATATGCCATAGGTCATTGTGCAGAGGTAAAGTTATGAAAGGATTATATAAGGTTCTTCACCATCACCGATTTGAGTTTCTCTTGATGTACCGATGTCTATTTTTTTAAAAATGAAATAAACGTAAAGTTAAAAAAGGGAGGGGCATGGGTTGAATAGACGATGATAAGGAATGATTTTTTTACTATAAATATTTTGAAAAAATAATAATGAATGATTTCAATAGGGGGGCAAGGGTATGGGTGCTGTTCATGGTCAAAAGATTGCTGATTTGAACGCAAGAATCGATAGATTACCTACATTAGGCTTTAGTAATCTTACTTTTTTAATCATAGGGTTATCATATTTTTTCGTATACTTTGATATCAGTGTGATAGGTTTTACATTGCCGAAACTAACGGAAGTGTTTCAATTAACTGCAACCGAAGCTGCTTATCCAGTTACCTTGTACTTAATTGGATATGTGATTGGGGACTACCTGTTATCATTGGTTGCAGATCGTGTCGGGCGTAGAAAAGCCCTCTTATATACCGTATTAATTGTAGCTATAGGTGGGTTTCTTTCAGCATTTGCCTGGGATTTATGGTCACTATCTATATTCCGGTTTATAACAGGAGTTGGAACAGGTGCCGAAATAGCAATAGCATCCACGATTATTACGGAATTTTCCCCATCCAAAAGTAGAGGGAAATATCTTCAGTTGATGTATTTTTGGGGAGCTGCTGGTTTAACCGTTACGCCTTTCATTTCAATAGCGTTGATTAATCTGGAGAATGGATGGCGAATTATTTTTGGTCTGGGAGCTTTAGTTGCCATCGTTTTGATATTTATGAGAGCGCGTTTTCTTCCGGAATCGGCAAGGTGGTTAGTTATAAATGGGAAGGCGGAGGAAGCAGAGAGATTAGTAGCTGATATGGAAAGAAGAGTCAGGCTGAAAACGGGTAAGGAATTGCCGCCTGTCCCTATGGTTCCGCCGGAAAACGAAAGTAGTGGAAGCGTAACTAAAACTTTATTTTCACCTCCATATTTGAAACGAACCGTTATTACGCTGGCATTTTGGCTAGTTTGGCTCATCACCACTTATGCCTATCTGAGTTATGCACCAACGATATTAATTGAATCTGGTAATACTGCCTCTTCTGGACTTCTTTTTACTGCATTAGGTTATTTGGGTACCCCAGTTGGTGCTCTTATCGCTTTAATTTTTATAGATAAAGTAGAGAGAAAGTATTTTATGTTCTTTGTGACGGTTGTGTTTGCGGGTTCGCTGTGTCTTATGACAATTGTTTCAAGTAACTTCTTCGTTATTTTGGGTGCTTTTATGTGCTCTATGATGATTGCCGCGAATTCCGCTGGCTATGTTTATATGGCAGAGATATTCCCAACGCGTGTTAGAACAACCGGGGTGGCTATCACGGAGGGAGGCGGTCAAATAGGTGGAATCATCGCACCTTTCCTAACAGTGGCTTTATTAAACGTGATAGGCGGAATAGGCACCTTATATGTTTTGGCTGTTATTGTTTTATGTTCAGGTCTTATCATTCTCATTGGAGGGATGAGAACCACTGGTTTAGAGCTTACAAAAATCGCGGGGGATCCTACAAGTGCATCTCAGCATACAAAAAACATAAGTGGATTGTAAGAGGAAATTATTAGGTCTTTCTGTCAGGGCAGCTTATGAGAATGTTGTCATCCATAAGGCGCCTCTTTTTAGGAAAATTGAAGGCTTTAACAAGGCTCAGTTCCAAAAAGGGGCTGCCGTATTGATTTGAGGAGTCAGTTTTTTGAAAGCGTTTTATAATCTGTATCTCGGTTTCTGTTCGAATTTCTTAGTAAATAGACAAGGTAAATGGGCATAATCTTTTCCATATCAAATACTTATATAGTTACTTGCTCAGTTCCCTTTAACTTCATTCACCCAGAAGTCTCCCACTTGATGAATGCATATTGGTAATCCATTCAGTGGGGGTTCAAACCCCGGCTGAATAAAGTTAAAGCCCCCGGCGGATGCTACAAATTTTCAGAGGAAATTTATCGAGCGGAGCTCGATAAAATCTGGGCGCAAATACGCCAACGCGCATTTGATAGCCGTAAAAAGTTGGATACATATGTCTAAAGTGCTTTGGTATACTGCTTGGCTATACAGGAATTAAAAATCGTGAGGGGAAGGCAGGCAATTAATTTCCGTAGTGTTTGTATAGGCATGAAGATGAAAATTGGCTTTCTACCGCAAGAAAGACAAAACTATTTGAGGGAGGATGTTTCGTTGCAGATTTCAGGTAAATTAAGATTGCCCGAAGGAAAGCGTGTAGCAGTTAATATTGGATGTGATTTTGATGCGGCCTCTGTTTGGTTGGGAACCTATAAGCTTTTTTCTCCTGCCTATATGTCAAGGGGGGAGTTTGGAGCGGCAGTAGGTACTCCCCGATTGCTCAGATTATTTGAAAAGTACGATATACAAACGTCTTGGTGCATCCCAGGCCATACTATCGATACATATACCGATATTTGTAAAGAGGTGGTTGCTAAAGGCCACGAGATTTGCCATCATGGATACGCTCACGAGAATGTAACGGAATTAACTTATGATGAAGAAAAGACTGTTATGGAAAAAGGCTTAGAAGCACTACAAAGAATCGGTGTTACACCAAGAGGCTATCGTTCCCCTGCATGGGATTTTAGTGAGAATACACTCAGTATATTAGAGGAATATGGATTTAACTATGATAGCAGTTTAATGGGGAATGATTTTTACCCTTATTGGATTCGTCCAGTTAAGGTAAATGCAGATAAGGGAAATGTATACGGCCCTCCTAGTAAAATATTAGAAATACCAGTGTCATGGTATTTGGATGATTTTCCTACACAAGAGTTTGTAGGCGATCAAGGAGAAGATGGATTAAGGTGTGTTCACGAAGTTTTTGAAAGATGGAAATCAACTTATGATTATGCATGTAAGCTAGACGGTGCTTGCTTTATCTTAACATTACACCCTCAAACAAGCGGTCGGGCACATTTTATAAAAGAATTAGAACGTTTTATTCAATATATGGAGTCTACTGGGGCATGGTTTACTACCTTGGGAAATATTTATCATTCAACTGAGAATACTCGCGACTTTATCCGTGTAGATGGATCAGCTTTTGTTTAGCTATATGAATCAACCAACATCTATTAAAATCAAATGATTTTTAATCACTTCTATACAATGTGTGATCTCATACAAATGTTAAAATAGTATAGAGTTGTTTGTCTATCAAAGCAATGAAGTAAGGTGAGTCCAATGCTGCGGCACAAAGCTTACAAGTTTCGTATTTATCCAACGAAAGAACAAGAAATCTTCATCGCTAAAACCATCGGTTGTTCAAGATTTGTCTATAACCATTTTCTTCATCGTTGGAATACGACGTATGCTAAAACTGGAAAAGGTTTGTCCTATGAGGCTTGTTCTGCCTTACTTCCTCAAATGAAACAGGAAGAAGCCACTTGCTGGCTGAAAGAAGTCGATAGCACGGCCCTTCAATCCTCTTTAAAAAATCTGGCGGATTCGTTTTCTCGCTTTTTCAAAAAACAGAATCATCGACCAAAATTTAAAAGTAAAAAGAATCCTGTTCAAAGCTATATAACCAAAAATGTGAATAATAGTATCGAACTGAAAGAGAAACACGTGAAACTGCCTAAACTTAAGCCTAGGTTAGCTAAACAAAGAACCGTAGGAACTACGGGGATAGCTTGGTTCATAAGAGAAACCGCTGTTGGTAAAGAAATACGCCAACAAGTATGCTCTTTTCCCAAGAATCTCGTGACTTTAGTCATGAGAGGTTCAAAGTGTTTTCGAGAGAACTGATGAAAGCCAAAATAGCTACGCTAGAGAATGCTCATTGAAAAGTGGTTGACGGGAAAAAATGATTAGATAAAAGTTGCCAAGTGAATGACGAAAGCGGCGGGGATGTGTGTGCAGACAGCCGTGGAACTAAAAGTTGTAACGGGGGAATCCTTTACGTTGGATTGGGGCAGGAACCCGCCTGTCCCCCGATCGTAAGGGATTTATTGTTTTCGAATTTGTCAATTCTCATTCATTGTTTCCCTTACTTTTAATAATCTCCCACATTTGCCTCAGTTTACGCAAATCCTCTTCATCGGATTTAGGTAATTCCTTGTGCCACCGTTCAAGTTCGGGGTCCTTAATGATGGTTGGAAATGTACCATCTTTTTCATAGGCTATGGGGTTATCGGTAATGCCGAGTAAATAATCTGTTTTCACTTCATATAGTAAAGCCAGTTTTTTTAAGGTTTCAGTGTCAGGATCACGATAGTCCCGTTCGTAGTTGGATAAGACCGCGTTGGTTATTCCGATCTTTTCGGCTACATAAATCTGCGACCAGTTTCTTCTTTCTCTTTCTTTTTTTAAACGAGCTCCTAAGCTCATCATACATCACCGCTTTATATTATATATAAATAGTTTACATCAAATAAACGCTATGTTAAATATTTTAAACAAAAAGTTTATTTGTTCACTTGACTTTAAACTTTTTGTATATATAATGAAGCTATATATTAAACTTTTCGTTTAATTACGGTGGTGATCTATTCTTGTTACATGAGAGAGTTAGAGAGATAAGGAGATCTAAAAATGTAAAACAAGCCGTGATAGCAAATACTCTTGGTATTACTGTACAGGCATACAGTATGAAAGAAAGAGGGAGACGCCCTATAACGACAGTTGAGTTAGAATCGATTGCTGCTGTACTGGACGTACCAGTATCACTATTTTTTCGGGAGGAGGAAAAATAAACGTAAAGTTAATCTTGGGATAGTAAAGTAGGTTAAGTAAATCCTTCTCTACTAAACGTAGCGATACATCCTGATTTACAATTGAGTACTAGAATAGCAGTGTTCGTTGCAGCGGATGGTGAAGCTTTAGCAATGATCGTTTTAATTTCTTTCAGCAGAAGTCTCCCACATCTATAAGTGGAGATGAATGCCTATTGGTATTTCATTCAGTGGGGGTTCAAACCCCGGCTGAATAAAGTCAAAGCCTCTGGCGGATGCCACAGATTTTCAGAGGAAATTTATCGAGCGGAGCTCGATAAAATCTGGGGACAAATACGCCAAGGCGCATTTGATTACAAGGTCTAAGTGATTCTTCTTTAATGTAATTGTTCGAACATCCATATAACCAAATGATTGTATTTTTTTTAGAAGGAGTGGAATGAAGTGAGAGAAAGACTTTTTTCAGAGTTGCCTGAAAAAGTCATTCGCTATTTATTCGAACCTGCGATTGAGAACGAGGTGGAGCGTTCCTTTAAAAATATGATGGATGTGAACAAGGCCCATTTAACCATGTTGATGTCTGAAGGCATTGTGTCAGAAACAGCAGGTCACACCATTATGCAAGCATTGATTGAAATACAAGATGCTGGCGTCGAGCATTTGAAAGTTGATCATCAGTTGGAGGACTTGTATTTCACTATTGAACAGGGATTGATTGATAGAGTCGGCATAGAGGTTGCCGGACAATTGTGTATAGGCAGAAGCAGGGATGATCTGGATGCTGCGGTCATAAGGATGAATAGCCGTGACAGATTACAGAAGGTTTGTAAGCTTTTATTAAAGCTCCGTTCTATCCTAATAGAACTGGCTGACGATTATTGTGATATAGACATAAGTGGTTATATACATATACAATCATTGGAGCCAATTACTCTAGGTCATTATTTTTCAGCGACTCTTCATGCATTGGAGCGGGATTTTACTCGTATCCGAAAGGCACTGCAACAGTCTAATGTTTCACCTTTGGGATTAGGGGGCATGGCGGGCACAGCTTTTTCCATCAATCGAGAACAGGCTGCCAGATTACTAGGGTTTACGGATACGATGAAAAACTCATTAGACGGGATTGCTTCACGTGATTATATTCTTGAGTCTTTATCTGCAATGAACATTTTTATGAGTCACATCAATCGCTTAAGCTATGATTTGTATATGTTGTCGAGGAATGAGTATGGAATTGTTGAGTTCGGAGATTCCAATGCTGCCACAAGCAACACGATGTCCCAGAAAAAAAGACTTATTACTGCGGAGCATGTCAAAGCAAAATCATCTCATGTATTGGCTGCGGTTGTTTCGGCAACTTCTTGTATGAGCAATATTCCTTATGGGCATTGCCCGGATCTAGCGGGCGAAAGTACAAAGTATTTCTGGGGCGCATTAAATGAAGTTGAAGCTGCTGTAGAGTTGTTATTGGAGAACATACAGACATTGGCATTTAAAGAACCAGAAATGTTAGAAAGGGCCTCTGACCACTTTTCCATTGTAACGGAATTGACAGATCTGCTTGTTGGAGAAGCGAGAATTTCGATACGGCGGGCACACCAGTTGATCGGACATCTGATCAATTATATCTTTCAACATCAAATGTCATTCAAACAATTGGATGCTAAGCTGATTGAACAATTATCCATCGAAATGTTTGGAAAGAGAATTTCTGTTCCTCAAGAGAAAATTAAAAGCGCCCTACATTCTGTTACAAAAGTAGAAGCAAAAAAAGTTCAAAGCGGACCAGTCTCCCAAGAGGTGAAAAATCAGCTAGAGAGACTTAAACATAATCTCTCACAAGACGAGAATTGGCTGAATCAACAAGTGCAGAAAAATCATTGGAGTAAGGATAAGTTGAGGACAGATTTGCGACAGGCACCATAGTTAGAAGGAGTATATATTGAAAGCGGATTCATTATGTCGGGTACTTCTATAGTAAAGATAGTGGAGTAGGAGGCTGGGAGATTAACCCCTGAATGACATTTACTTGGCTTAAAAAAGAATATCTAATTACCATTATAGATGCAGAACGCATACTGCTGAATTTATTTGAAGCAAGGGTGTTGGAAACCAAAATGAATAAACCAGGGCTGAAGGGACATATTTATGGAAAAAAGTAAAAACGATATCCTGGAGGAGTCCAAGCTACTTTGCCGACAGGATGTGTTTCTTGGATGATGATCAGAGCCGGAGTGGTGCTGGCTGTGTCGTTCAGTCTATCCATTAAAAGGATGTTGGGCAGCTGCAAACGAAAATCTTGCGCGAGGCAAGATGAAAAGCTTCAAGACGGAAGTTGAGGCCCAATGTTTTCAGCCCCTTTATATGGCCCTCTACCAAATCTTTGTTTGTCAGTGGTGGAAATAAATACATACCGCTTTCAAAGAGTGACACAGGCGTCGGACTAAGTTTGTTTATGATATAATATTTTTAAAATTTCCGATTCTGTGGTGGTGGAATTTGATGGGGAATATGCTGACTAGTGATCTTGTTAGGGTTAGGGAGTACAATGCTTCGGTTAATCAGATTTGGAAACATTATCAAGAGTTAGGGAAGTATTCGGGCGAGGGGCTGCGGAAGCCGATTATCGGTTCATGGGAGAATTCGAAGAAACTCGGGATTAATCCTTTTCAAAATCGAAATCATGAAATGGTTAATGGAAATGATTTGGAAGAACGACTTGAGAAAAATGCGGAATTGCTTTCGTTTGCTGCGCCTCAAATGAACCATTTATCCGATCTTTTAATCGAATCGAAAACAATGCTTTCCATTGTCGATCAGCAAGGGACGATTTTGCATTCCAGCGGGGAACAGAATGTGTTGAAAAAAGCAGAGAAAATTGATATTTATAATGGAGGCATTTGGACGGAGAAATCGGCGGGAACGAATGCCGTTGGGCTTGTCTTGAGAACAAAGCAATCTTCCCAAGTGTTGTATTCAGAGCATTTTTGTGAGAAAAACCATGATTGGTTTTGCGCCGCTTTTCCTATTTTATACCCTTACACAAATGAATTATTAGGCGTCATTAACATTGCTGGCGCTGATCATCAAGTGAACCCGAAAAAGATTCAGTACATCTTTTCAGCAGCCAATCAAATTTCTGAAACAATTCGTCAATATTTTTTCAAACATGCATTACAAAATCATTTATTTTTAAATACGGCCTTGGAAGGGGTTGAGGAGGCGATCTTGATCGTCGATAACGGGAAAAGTGTTGTTGAAAAAAACCGCGCCGCTCAATCTCATTCCATATTAAGTAAACTTCAGACCACTACAACGATCCCATCGTTAAACCGTCTTGTCGAAACGGTTTTACAAACCGGACAAGCATTGATGAGAGAAGCAGTCACGGTGGATTCTCAGAAGCAGCCATTCATTTGCTCGATTTATCCGGTTACATTCCAGGCAGACACGTTAGGAGCGGTGATTTTTTTTAGGAAAAATACTGTATCGCCGACATTAACAATGAAAAAGCCTGATTCGCCTCGCTCAACCAAAACGAAGACGACACGCTATAGCTTTGATGATATGGTTGGTTCTTCAAAGGAATTTGCGGCCGTCGTCAAAAAAGCACGAAAGGCATCGTCCATTGATTCTACTCTTTTCTTATCTGGTGAAACAGGGACAGGCAAGGAAGTGTTTGCTCAGTCGATCCATCAAGCGAGTGATCGCCGCCGCCATCCATTTGTCGCGATTAACTGTGGAGCGATTCCGCGCGGCTTGTTTGAAAGTGAATTATTCGGCTATGAACCAGGTGCTTTTACCGGTGCTAAATCAATAGGGCAGCAAGGGAAATTCGAAATGGCCCAGGGTGGTACGATCTTTCTTGATGAAATCGCCGATATGCCATTGGAATTGCAGGTCCATCTCCTTCGAATTTTGGAAGAAAGGGCAGTTACAAGACTTGGCAGTAATAAACCGATTCCGCTCGATGTTCGTGTTATTGCTGCGACGCACAAAAACTTAGCCAAAGCCATTGAAAAAGGCGAATTTCGCCAGGATTTAATGTATCGGCTTCAGGTGATTCAATTGAGAATTCCGGCATTGCGTGACAGAACCAGCGATATTCCGGCACTTGTCAACCATTTTATTCGAAAAATGAGCAATGAATTTGGAAAACAAGAGATTGTCGTACAAGAAGGTACGATGCAGTATCTAACACAATATACATGGCCGGGAAATATTCGGGAACTCAAGAATGTCATTCAACAAGCTCTTTTTAATATGGAAGGAAAGCAGTTGACCCCATTTGATCTTCCGCCAGAATTAATGAAACAACCGGAACCGGGAGGCGACGAAAAGGAGAGATTAATTGAAGCGCTTGTCAAGGAGAATGGAAATGTCACAAGCGCAGCGAAACTGCTTAATATCTCTCGTGCTACGATGTATCGAAAAATGAAACAATATCAACTAACAGCAGAAAATGGGAAGGTTCAAAAGTAAAAAAAAGCTCTCTATTTCATCCTTGTCTATTGGATAAAGGAAAAATGGAGGGCTTTTTTTCATGAAACAGTTGAGACACATGAGACAAATTATGTCTCATTGATACAACTTTTATACAAATGCAGAAATTTAAAATGCTAGGTCAACTTATTGTTAGGATAGCTTTTTCATAGCCTTTTATGATGCTGGCATACATCTTGCATTAATTATGAAGTATAAAACTTTAGAACGAAAGCAAGGTGATGAACACAAATGAAAGAAGTTGACCTCATTGTCATTGGCGCAGGACCAGGAGGATATGTTTCAGCCATTCGGGCTGCCCAATTAGGCAAAAGCGTAGCAATCGTCGAAAGGAAAAAGGTGGGCGGTACCTGTTTAAATGTTGGCTGCATTCCTTCCAAAGCCCTTCTGAAACATAGTGAGCTTGTGGAAGAGATTCAAAAGGCGAATCGCTGGGGAATCCATACCGGTGAGATTTCCATTGATTTTCTAAAATTAATGAAGCGGAAAGATCAAGTTGTACAGACTTTGGCAAACGGTGTTGAACATCTGTTAAAAAAGAACAACATTTCTATCTTCCAAGGCGAGGCATCTGTAACGGAAGAGTTAGTGGTTACTGTTGGAGCTGAAAAACTAAGGGGAAAGGACCTTTTATTAGCAACAGGAAGCAAACCATTTATCCCGCCGATTAAAGGCTTGGATCAAGTAAACTATCTAACTACCGATACATTCTTTGATTTGAAGGAATTGCCGAAATCGCTGGTAATCATCGGGGGCGGAGTGATTTCAGTCGAGCTGGCATTTGCGATGGCTCCGTTAGGGACAAGCGTCACAATGATCGAAGTGGCCCCTGATATTCTATTAACTGAAGACCCTGATGCACGAAAAATCATTAAAAAACATTTACAAAAGAAACAAATACAAACGATTGCCCAAGCGGAAATTCAGGAAGTGAAAAATGGAAAGGTCCTCTTAGCGGGCAAGGAAATCCCATTTGATACGCTCCTAGTCGCGACGGGAAGACAACCAAATCTTGAAGTTGCTGCCGATTTGAATTTGAAAATGGATGCTGCGAACAAGTTTGTGGCGGTCAATGATTTTTATGAAACGAGCAAAAAACATGTGTATGCCGTTGGTGATTTAATCGGGGGCTATCAGTTGGCACATGCAGCGAGTGCAGAAGGCCTCATTGCAGTCCATGCCATGAATGGTGAAGAGTCGCAGCCACTCGATCAAACGGACATTCCGAGATGTGTCTATACCCACCCGGAAATTGCTTCGTTCGGGTTGAACGAGGAACAAGCGAGAAAGGCTAATTATGATGTGAAAGTCACAATTACTCCTCTTTCCGGAAATGCGAAAGCGATTGCAGAGGGAGAAACAGAAGGCTTTGTTAAAATTATTTCCGATCATAAATACCAGGAAATTCTCGGGGCTGTTATTGTCGGTGCCAAAGCGACTGAACTCATTGGCGAAATTTTGGCCGTGAAACACTCAGAAGGAACAATGAATGAGCTGGCAAGCCTTATTCATGCTCATCCAGCTATTTCTGAAGCGATAGGCGAAAATGCGAATGTTTTATTTAAGCAAGCAATTCATGCGTAAACGGTGCAAGAACCCGATTAAATCATTGAAGATATGTATCATGCTTAAACATTACTGATTTTATAAAGGGAGGAATTAAGAGTGGAAAAGAAAGAAGTCCTTTGGATTTATCAAACGATGAATGAGATTAGATTTTTTGAAGAGGAAGTGCACCGTACGTTCGGAAAGGGGTTAATTCCAGGATTTGTCCATTTATATGCAGGAGAAGAGGCAGTTGCAACAGGAGTCATGTCCTTATTACAAGATGAGGATTATATTACAAGCACTCACCGCGGGCATGGTCATGCGATCGCAAAAGGCTGTGATATTAGAGGCATGATGGCTGAAATCATGGGCAAAAAAGATGGCCTTGGCGGTGGAAAAGGCGGTTCGATGCACGTTGCCGACGTTGGAAAAGGAATGCTTGGTGCCAATGGTATTGTTGGCGGCGGTTTTGGATTAGCGGCAGGAGCGGCGCTTAGTATTAAGACATTAGGCCGGGACAATGTCGCGGTTTGCTTCTTCGGGGATGGCGCTTCCAATGAAGGTACGTTCCATGAAGGATTAAACCTTGCTTCGATTTTAGACTTACCAGTTATTTTCGTTTGTGAAAACAACCAATTTGGTGAAGGGACGCCATTTAGATATGCGAGTGCTTCTGAAACAGTTGCTGAACGTGCATTCGCTTATAATATGCCTGGCGTCCGTGTAGATGGGATGGATGTAGAAGCCGTTTACAATGCAACAAAAGAAGCAATTGATAGGGCGAAAGCGGGGAAAGGGCCGACATTGATTGAATGTGATACGTACCGAAAATTTGGCCACTTTGAAGGAGACGAGCAAAAATACAAGACTGATCATGATCCGAATAAAGACCGTGACCCGATTATAGAGTTTCATGAAAAATCGATTAAAAATGGCTGGATGACTGAAAAAGAAGCAGATGACATTGAGGCAGCAGCAAAAGAAACGATCAAAGCCGCTGTGGCATTTGCTGAGGCAAGTCCATTACCAGATTTGTCTACTTTATATACGGATATCTTTGCGTAAGAATAGGAGGAATGAAAAATGACAAAAAGAGAAGTAACTTTTATGACTGCTATTACAGAAGCAATGACACAAGCAATGAGAAAAGATGAAACCGTCATCCTAATTGGAACAGATGTTGCCGGTGGTGCGGAAGTTGATCATTTAGTAAAAGACGATGGACGATATGATGATGCATTTGGCGGCGTTTTCGGATTATCAAAAGGGATGGTCACTGAGTTCGGCCGCGGACGAGTGATTGATACACCGATCGCAGAGCATGGCTATTTTGGAGCGGCTGTCGGGGCAGCAACAACCGGCTTACGTCCGATTGCAGAATTAATGTTTAACGATTTTATCGGATTTGCATTGGATCCAATTTTAAACCAAGGCGCGAAAATGCGTTATATGTTTGGCGGGAAGGCGAAAATCCCACTAACCGTCCGTACAGTCCACGGGGCAGGAGCAGGGGCAGCCGCACAACACTCTCAAACATTATATGGAATGTTCGGCTCAATTCCAGGTGTGAAAGTGGTCGTCCCATCCAATCCATATGATGCAAAAGGCTTGATGCTGGCGGCAATTGAAGAAGATAACCTCGTTGTCTTCTCTGAAGATAAAATGCTCTATGGCGTGAAAGGCGATGTACCTGAGGAATATTACACAATTGAAATCGGCAAAGCCAATGTCGTTCAGGAAGGAACAGACTTGACGATTGTTGCAATCGGAAAAATGGTTCAAGTTGCTCAAAAAACGGCTGAGACATTACAAAAAGATGACATTTCGATTGAGGTCATTGATTTAAGAACGGTTGCTCCATGGGATCAAGAAACCGTACTAAATTCTGTGAAGAAAACAGGCCGTCTTATTGTCATTGATGAATCCAATCCGCATAACAACACAGCAACGGATATTGCTTCCGTCGTAGCGGACAAAGCGTTTGATTATTTGGATGGCCCTATTAAAACTGTATGCGCACCGAATACACCTGTGCCATTTGCGTACAACTTAGAACAAGCTTATATTCCGGATGTGAATAAAGTGATAACCGTTGCAGAGGAATTAATCACAGATTTGAAACAAACGGTTAGAAATTAGGAGGTGAGTAAAAATGAGTGAAGTCATTGTAATGCCTAAGTTAGGAATGACCATGACGGAGGGGACCATTGTCGAGTGGTACAAAGAAGTCGGAGACCCTGTAATTGAAGGCGAAGCGGTTTTAATGATTAGCTCGGAAAAATTAAACCAAGATGTTGAAGCGCCCGTTTCAGGGATTTTACTGACAAAAAATGCGAAAGTCGATGACCAGTTAGAGGTTGGTGCGGCGATTGCTGTGATTGGAGAAGAAGGGGAAGCTGTTATGAATGCCGGGGCTTCGAAACCTGTAGCCGTTGTTGAAACAGCACAAGCAAAGACCACTCCAGTGAGTGAGGCAGCAGCAAAGAGATCCAAAGGCGACCGTATTTTTATAACCCCATTAGCTAGAAAAATGGCGAAAGAACATCAACTGGATATTACGTTGATTGAAGGGACAGGTGGAAACGGCCGTATTACGAAACGGGATATCGAGCGTGCACTACAAGAGGGATCGGCTGCAGCGGTAGTCCAAAGTAAATCTGAGACTGCTTCGGCTCCATCTATTAACGAAGAATTTGTTGGTGCAGGCCTTCGTCCAATGCGAAAAACGATTGCGCGGAACATGCGTAGAAGCTTGGATCAAACCGCTCAATTAACGTTACATCGCAAGGTAAATGCCAATGCATTAATTGATTTCCAAAAGAGGCTTAAAAAGCAAATCGAGTCAGCTGATTTAGATGTAAAGCTTACGATTACTGTATTGGTGGCAAGAGCAGCAGTTCTCGCTTTACAAGAGCTGAAGCAAATGAATTCTCACTATGCGGATGGCAAATTGACTGAATTTGATGAGGTCCATCTAGGTATTGCCACTTCTTTAGAGGATGGCTTAGTTGTCCCTGTTGTGAAGGATGCCCATCAAAAAACTATTGGCACGCTTGCTAAAGAAATCAAAGCGATTTCGACGAAAGCAAGAAACGGCGAAGCCGATGGAGATTTACTGACAGGCTCCACGTTCACGATTACCAACCTTGGTGCAAGTGGAATTGAATATTTTACACCTATTCTAAACACACCGGAAACTGGAATTTTGGGCGTAGGTGCATTCCAAGACGAATTAGTCTTGGACGAAGAAGGCAAAGTCCAATCTATTAAGAAAATTCCATTCAGCATCACCTTCGACCACCAAATCGTCGATGGCGCCACCGCAGCAGAATTCCTAAGTGTATTAACCAAATACATTGAAACGCCATTCTTGCTTGTATTCTAGGAGAAACAGATTGTATCTCTACCCATGCAGAAAATAATTTTTGAAATAAGACTGCTAGAGGATGTTCAACAAGTCACCAAATGATAAGCGGAGAACTCAAGGCTTACTTGTTTCTGGCGGTTCTATACATTGCGCTGTGCAAAACAAGCTGCCGTGATCTTCTTTCGACGCACAGGACGTGCAAGTGCGGGTGAGGCGACAGGACGTCGCAGCCTCCCTTTCGATCACCGTTCCGCTGATATTCAGTGTGAAGAAAGGGATACCAATGGCAACCGGGTGAAAGTCCCCTAATCGGATTCTTTAAGAAGGAGCCCGATATATCAAGCTTGGAAGCCCCAAAGTGGGGCTCCAGTTTGTACATCGCTAAACGGGCGCTTGCACTTTCTTATTTAAAGTTATTTTTGATAAATTCTGTTTCTTCATTTTTAGACATAATTCCATACCCTTTGCCGACCGTACCGCCTTGGAAGGTGCAAAAATAGTTGTGATCTTCGTCAGTTCTGGAGAAGTCCCCGCTTTTTCATCTTTCGAGGATTTCAAGAAGGTTTTCTTTTCTTTCAAAATTACTATTGGAGACGATTTCGTAAACGTCGTTGATGTTTCAGGGATCATTGGGATCGCGCCCCATTTCTCCTCCGCTCTCACTTTCTGATGAGTCATTTTGTGCATCACATCAATGACTTCCTCTTGAGTGGAGCTTTCATCAAGTTCAACCTTGTAGCTTATTCCTCAATTTGTTGGGTTCGTTCAATGAATTATTCTTCTGTGACACCTGCTGCTTTTGCTTTTCCTTCACCTCAAGATTTTCTTTCTCATGCTTGTTCAATAAATACTGGTATCCTCCATATCCGGCAAGGGGCAATACACATACAGAAATAGCAATAAAAGTACCCGGTTCAAAATGAATATCCACCATCCATAGCGATTTTTTTATCCGAAATGTTAATCTATTTAAACATTAACATCTGAAAGAAATTTTTGATAGCCATATGTAGAGCTGAATATCATCACCAAATAAAGCCATAGGCGACAATCCAAACATACGAAAGGCGCATAGATCAATAAATCCGGGCTGAGAAGGATGACAGAAGCAGTACTTTCAAATGGATGGGTAACTATGGGAATATTTATGGGAAAAAAGTAAAAATGATATCCTGGAGGAGTCCAAGCCACTTTGCCGACAGGATGTGTTTCTTGGATGATGATCGTGCTGGCTGTGTCGTTCAGTCTATTCATTAAAAGGATGTTGGGAATGGTCGGTCGATGAGACACAAATTCATTTAGGAAATCGCCCCAATTGGTTTACAGATAGAGACAGGGGAGTAGGTTACACCCCTATCTCCATTTAGAAACAAGTTTTTTGTTTGTTTTCAATTCCTATCATATTCCAGCATCCGGCTGTGCCAAATAATCGCTTGTTCTTCGTTTCCGGCTTTTCCGAATAAATCGATCAAGCATTCATACAAGTCTATGGATGGGGCAACGAGTACCGTTTTCTTTAATTGGCGAATCGCTGTCAAATAATCCTTTTGTTTTTTATAACGGTTGGCATTCCAAAGAACAAGATCAATTAAATCTTCTTCGATTTGTGTTTTCAGCTGGAGAAACCAGTCAATATCTAGTGGTTCAAAGAGACGCCTGGGCAGATTATTTAGAAGTTGATCAATCAGGTCTTGCTTTGTTTCAACGCTGGTTTCATGCTGTGCTTCCTGGATTTTTTCCATAAATGCCACCGCATCGCATTTTACTTCCCCTTGAAGGTAGACATGTGCACCATCCATGACTAAAAAGGAATGATCGCATCCCGGAATAGTTAAAAGCTGTCGCAAATAGGACAAATAAACACGCAAATTAGCTTTTGCCTGCTGAATCGGTGAATGGGGCCATAATGCTTCACAAATATGGTCCCGGGTTGTTGAGCGGTTTATTGTCAAATATGCAAGTAATGGTTTGGCGAAGCGTTTATTCCAGCCATTTACTATTTGATCACCTTCAATGAACACCTGAAATTGCTGGAGTATATCTATTTGTAACTGCTTATGAGCTTCAAGTTTGTGAAGCCATTCCGATTGAATTTGGCTTACATAATCAAGCATTGATTCATCCACTGAACGGATGAATGGATCTGAAATGGGTGGCGGTTCAACAGGTTCTGAAATAAAATCATTTATCAGCTGTGCGATTCCTTTGGGCTGATCCAATACAATAAGACTGGATGCGTTGGGAATCATCACAAGACGGCAGTGTCGTAAATGAATAGTATGCAGTCTTAGATAATGGGGTGGGAATAGTACTTCCTTTGAACCGGATAAAATGAGCGTTGGACAATGCAGATTTTTAATGTCCTTGATTGGATCAGCACTGACAGTTAAATCCATGACTTTCGCGTATAGATCAAATTCTATGTGATTGGCATATTCTTTTAACTTTGCCAGTTCTGGATGACCTTTAGGTAAAGTGGAGGCCATGGCCTCCAAATATTCGAATGGAATTTCCCTTTTTCCTCCAGATAGTTCTTTTCGATGGGAACGGATGCTTTCTATCATATGGGGAGGATGACAGGGCATTGACATGATCGTAAGGGATTTTACCTTATTTGGATATAAAGATGCGAATCCGGCGCCAATCAGTGCTCCCATTTGCCAGCCGATAATATGAGGAGAATTGATTTTTAGAGTGTCCAGGAGTTCTTGTAAGTCCATAATAAAGTGCCCTATCGTTAGGGCCGAAATGGGCTGATCATTGTCGCTTTTTCCAAAGCCTCTTAAATCGTAACGCAATATATGGTGACGATCACCTAAATAATGAAGAAGCGGGTCAAATGCACGTAAATCCACCGCATTTGCGTGAATGAGGACAAGAGTTTCCGCTTCTTTATTTGTTTGTGCTTCCTGTAGTATGTAATGAACTTTTTTTCCATTTATTTTTGTAATGGCCATGATTAAACTTCCTTTTATGGGACCTGGCAAACCAGATTGAGCATTGTTGTCAGGTGATATGACTTTAATGTGATTTTGGCATGTTTTTCCTTAATAATGATGGGTTTAGTGTACATTGATTTAATGATATTGTAAATGAAATAAAGATAATTTTGAAAAAAAGCACTCATTAAATTAGGTTCCCCTATGTGTAGGTGGCTGTAAATGCAAGGTACATGCTTAGAATCAGCTTTGCATAATGGCAAATACTGAAAACGAAGAAACAGCCTTTCCGTGTAACGTTCGTGTAACGCAGCATTTGATATGATGGGCGCAATATAGATAAAATTGGTGAACTTTGTAGTTTTTTTCACCATTTGTATCAATCACGGGCGTTCTTTATGTCGGAAAGGATTTGCAAATGAAACAAAATGTATCTATTTTTCTAGTTTTTATATTATTATTCTCTCTAGTTGAACCGGCTTTACAGGGAAAAGTGTATGCGGAAGATGATCAAACTGAAGTGATATTAGCTAATGAGAGTGCCGAGCTTTCATCCTTTAATGGCAACCGTCCACAACGTACCAAGGGAATGACTGTGGTACAAGTGGGTTATCAAGATTGGGGGTCCAATGTAACATCTGTAAATGAGCTTGCTATTCGATTTCCTTTAAACCAAATTGATCGGGAAAGGCACATTGAATCGATTACGATGCAAATCGGAATGACGGAATTACCAGTCGGAGATCATCTTTTTTTAAATCTATGGGGTGCTAACCAATATGGTTGGGAAAACGGCCCGTTTGTGCCACCGAAAAGTGTAACGCTTGTAAATGAAAGGCAAATTACAGAATCAACTGAAACAAATCTATCGTTTGATGTCACTGATTTTGTGAAATCACAGTTGAATCATCAAACAGCCACATTGATTTTTGGAGGTCCTCGGGATTCTGGAGTTCCTGATGATCCTAATAAGCCGCGCATCATATCTTTATACACTAATAATAACGAAGAAGCAAAACGCCCACGGTTAATTGTGAAATATAAAGAAGACATGCCTCCAACAGGTAAGCTTTCGATTGCAGGGAACGGGTATACGAATGATACGAAGGTGCAATTACAAATTGAAAGTGATGCGCCATCCAGTGATGGCATTGCAATGAGACTTTCCAATACTAAAGATGATTGGATGAGTTCGTGGGAGCCTTTTTCACCAACAAAGGAATGGAAACTGGCTGAAGGAGATGGAAGTAAAACCGTTTTTTTGCAGTTTCGTAATCAGCGTGGAGTGGAATCGGATGTATACGAAGCGATGACGATATTAGACCGGACGGCGCCGACAGGGACGGTGAAGATTAATCAAGGGGCGAAGTATGCGAATTCCCGTTTTAATGCCAGGCTTTACGTATCAGCAAATGATGGCGATGGAATTGGGAACATTCAAGTTCAATTTTCAAATGATAAGAACACATGGAGCGATTGGCAAGGGTTCAAGCCTGATGCCCCATATATTTGGAGTCTTACAGTTGGAGAAGGCGAAAAGATTGTTTATATGAGGCTTCGCGATGGTCTGGGGAATGAAAGCAACCCGATTGAGTCCAATCCGATTATAGTGGATACCCAACCACCGGTAGTTACCGGCGTAGAAAATGGCGGCGTATATAATCACGACCTAACGATTAAATTTAACGAAGGGGAGGCTCGCTTAAATGGCTATCATTTCTCCAGTGGTGGCACAGTTACTGCTGAAGGGGCGCACACTTTAACCGTCACAGATGCTGCCGGGAATGTAACAACAGTGAGGTTCACGATTGATAAGACTCCACCAACAGGCAGTCTGCGTATAAATAAGGGGAATGGCTTTACAAACAATCCCGCTGTTCAACTACATGTGGAAGGTAAAGATGATCACGGAATAGCGAAGATGCGCTTTTCTAACAAACCCAATGATTGGTCCTTGAGCGAGTGGGTACCATTTTCACCAACATATGATTGGACAATTAATGCAGACCACGATGGCAACAAAGAGGTTTATATGCAGCTCATGGATAAGGCGGGGAATGTAAGCACGGAAATGATTTCTGCAAACATCCACCTAGACAGGATTGTTCCAACTGGGAGTATTCAGATCAATGAGGGCAAATATGTTACAAACGTTTCTGATGTTAAGTTAACGGTCGATGGTAGTGATAATGATGAAGTTGCAGCTATGCAATTTTCCAATAATCAAGATGAATGGACAGAAGACTGGATCCCTTTTTCATCAACATATGATTGGACACTTCCTAACCCGGAGACAGAGGGAGAAAAAACAGTTTATTTGCGCTTGAAAGATCGAGCTGGAAACATTAGCTCTCCCTATTCGGCGAAGATTTATTTAGATCTGGCACCTTTGGCAGAAGGTGTTGCAGATGGAGGTTTATATAATAAAGACGTGACAGTTGCTTTGGCAGCTCGGGTTCAAACAGCACAGATCAATGGAAAGGAAGTATTCAAGAGGGAAGCAGGAGTACATACTCGACAAAAGCACACGATTACAGAAGAAGGAAAAATCAAACTGGAAGTATCTGATATCGACGGAGGTACGGCTGCTTTTGAATTCATGATTGATCGCCAGGCGCCGACAGGGTCAATTAAATTTAATGGCAATGCGATATATACAAATTCCCGTGATGTGTTGCTACTAGTGACAGGAGATGATCATGAAGGTTCGGGACATGTGCAAATGCGCTTCAGTAATGATGTAAATAAATGGCAGGATGATTGGGTGGATTTTGATGATACCAAGCCTTGGTCATTATCGGAAGCAGGAGGCAGCGAAAAGACAGTTTATATGCAGCTTCGTGACTTGGCCAAAAATGTCAGCGAATATCAGGCATCTATCATCTATAAATCTGTACCTGTTGCCAGAGATTCCATTGCGTATGGATGGAAGGATCAAAACCTGGAATTCAAAAAAGAAGATTTTCTCTTTACAAATGAGGATAAAACGGACATAGAGGCAATTAGAATCGTCACACTTCCTGACAAGGGTGAGTTATTTTTAAATGGGAAAAAGGTTTCCTCTGGTCAAATCGTTTCATTTAGTCAATTGGACCAACTTGTATTCACCCCAGCTGCATCCTGGAGCGGAATTACAGATTTTACATGGGAAGCAACAAATGGATACGAGTATTCACCATATACAGGAACCCTCAAACTGGAAGTTGATATGCAGCCGGAGAAACCAACCATTAAGACAAACCAAACAAGTGAATGGACGAATAAGACGGTTGAAGTGATGATAGAGGATGGGAAAACTGGACCAAGCGGCATTGATAGCACTGAGTTCAGAATAGGTGAGGACAGTGATTGGCAGTTTTATGAGGGTCCATTTACCATCTCTGAAGAGGGGGAGCATAGAGTTTTTGCTATTACGAAGGATCGTAAAGGCGAAGAAAGTGATATTGCTTATGCAACTGTAAAAATTGACCGAACGCAGCCATCTGCACCGAAAATCAAATTATCGAAAACGGGCTGGACGAATGCTTCGGTGGAAGTGGAGATCACTGATGGGAAGACGGGTCCGAGCGGAGTATCGAAAACTGAGTATAAGGTTGGACCAACAGGAGCCTGGAAAACCTATAAAGATGCATTCACTCTCACGGAATCTGGTGAGCATACCGTTTATGCCAGAACGGTAGATCAAGCGGGAAATATAGGGGAAGCGAGTGAATCGGTCGTCAGGATAGACCAAATGCAGCCTGGTGCCCCAAAAATCACGCTGTCCAAAACAGGTTGGACGAATACTCCAGTGGAAGTGGAGATCACTAATGGAAAGACAGGACCGAGCGGAGTTGCCAAAACAGAGTATAAGGTTGGATCAACAGGAGCCTGGAAAACCTATAAAGATGCATTCACTCTCACGGAATCTGGCGAGCATACCGTTTATGCTAGAACGGTAGATCAAGCGGGAAATATAGGGGAAACGAGTGAATCTATCGTCAAGATTGATAGAACGCAGCCGTCTGCACCGAAAATCGAGTTATCGAAAACGGGCTGGACGAATACTCCAGTAGAAGTGGAGATCACTGATGGAAAGCCGGGTCCGAGCGGAGTATCGAAAACAGAGTATAAGATTGGCTCAACAGGAACGTGGAAAACCTATAAAGATGTATTCACTCTCACGGAATCTGGTGAGCATACCGTTTATGCCAGAACAGTAGATCAAGCAGGGAATATAGGGGAAACGAGTGAAGCGGTTGTCAGGATCGACCAAATACAGCCGGGTGCCCCCAAAATCAAGCTGTCCAAAACAGGCTGGACGAATACTCCAGTGGAAGTAGAGATCACTAATGGAAAGACAGGACCGAGCGGAGTATCGAAAACGGAGTATAAGGTTGGCTCAACAGGAACGTGGAAAACCTATAAAGATGCATTCACTCTCACGGAATCTGGCGAGCATACTGTTTATGCCAGAACGGTAGATCAAGCGGGAAATATAGGGGAA
>NZ_QYTW02000011.1 GCF_003605405.2 Siminovitchia terrae
AGCATAGAATTTTATAATTTCCTATACCACGATGAAAGCTTCTCCTTCTGGAGCGGTTCTGCCCGTCTACTACTTCTTCCCGGAAAATCAACGATTTTCTAGGAGGCCCGTAGATATATGGATCTTTGTGTTTGATTCCCCGGAAGTTTCCGTAAAGGTACTCCGTTAGGATGTTCCCCGCACCGTGGAGATCGCGGTGACATTCATAACCGCAGCGGCATTTATAAACTCGGCCTTTTGTTTTTTGCGGTTCCCGCAAGAAGGACATTCTTGCGACGTATAATGTTCTTTTCGTTTGATGATTTTTATGTCGTAAGTTTCAGCTTTATATTTGATGTAATGATTGATTTTTCCGAAACTCCAGTTGGATAGCTTTTGACGTGCGTTTTTGTTTCTTACTTTTTTCTTTTTGGTATTCCTCTGGACGCCTTCGGTGTCCCCTAGCAAAATAGTTTTTGTATTATTTTCTACGCACCACTCTACAAAGTGCTTCGTTGTTTTGTGCAGGTGATATTTTAGTTCTTATCCAAAAACCTTTTGGCTTCGTCAAACTAAAATTCATCCCCCACTTATCGGCTATCGCCGATTAAAGTAGGGACTTCTTTAGAAGATCGTTAAATATAAGGATTAATCGGAAAATAGTGCGGAAATGTACTTTTGTCAACATGTATTGAACTAACGCAAACCGATCAGAATCAGTCACATTAACCCAAATGATGTCTCATCCAAACGTTCGGTTCAACGTAAACACCTTTATTAGCCGCCTTATCTACCTCCAATGGCACTAATCCCTCATTTATAATATAACTTCCTGAAGAGGGTAACTTCATACCAGCCCACTCTTCCCACATTTCAACTGATGCTGGAATTATCATAGATCTTTCTGCCACTTTAATAATCGAAGCACCAGTCTTATAATGTGTTCTAATCCAGGGATCAAAAGGGAAACCATCTTCCCTTACCCAACTAATATATTCTTCCATAGGAATAAGTGGGTACTTGTATTTTAATGAAGGACGAACAGGAGCTACCATATTTTTAATTCTATTTTTAATAGCCAATCCTTTCATTTCCTTAACCATTAACTCACTTAGACCCTTCCCTCTAAATTCAGGATGAATGACAATAGCTAAGGCTGACAGTGAATTAGGGGATATATTATCTTGATAATCTAATATTCCTTTTTCAAAGACTCCATCCCATCCTGGTGGTAAGCTATCTTCATTACCGTCCCAATCAAAAGGGATTGAATTACCACAAGCCATAGGTGTTAATTCTTCATTCAACAGAATATATTGAAATTCAGGAAACCAAGAATATAAATTATCCCAATATTTCGCTCCTATTGGATCCTCTCTCATAAATTTTGCCCATCCTATACTATGCAGCTCGTCAAATTCGTCTTCTAAATCCGGACGCTCTTTTAATGTTACTATAGTGCGTTTCTTATCCATCTTATATCCTTTCTTCAGATTGATCTTTTTAATAAACTAATCAATCAAATACGCCTTGGCGTATTTGCGCCCAGATTTTATCGAGCTTAAGCTCGATAAATTCCCTCTGAAAATCTGTGGCATCCTCCGGAGGCTTTAACTTTATTCAGCCGGGGTTTGACCCGCTACTGAATGGAATACCAATATGCTTTCATCTCACCACTTACAGAAGTGGAAGATTTCTGCTGAATGAAGTTAATATTTTCCACACGATAATCCGAATATCCCCAAAATTTTCTTATTTAAAATTGCCGATTAATTAGTCTTTCCATTGTAAGATACATATTTTAAGACCCGTTTTTCTTTAGTTACTTATTGTCTCTGCTATTTGTACTTCGGTACCATCGATAATTTTTACTAGTTCCTTACTTCCTTCTGTCGTAAAATCAACATCTATTGTTAGTCCTCTTATGAAGAAATTATTCTCTGTTTTAGCGTGCAGTTCGAGTTTCATTGAACCAGGCATCTTGATAAATAGTCTGTTGTTTTCTAAAAAAACATTAATGATTAAATCTGGATGGTCTATTAGGGCATAATTACCGACGTGACGTTTTAAAATATCTTCTGGTAAAACTTGAGCATGTTCTAATCGAGGTCTTTCCTTAGCAATTTCATAAGGCAGATCAAAAGCAGCTTGCTCAATCGCATGTAAGATATGTTGATCAAAATCGAAATCTTGTTCCTTGTTTCTTAGCACGATAATAACAATTTCATGGTCCATGAAGCGTTTAAGAATAGTTACGTACCCTGGCCAACCTCCACTATGCCAAATAATTTGACCTTTTTCTTCATTATCCTCTATAATCCAACCCAACCCATATTTATATGGTGTATCAATTCCTGTTTTTGGTGGTGTATAAGCTTCTCTTAGTAACACATCATTGATAAGAGCACCCGTGCTTAGTGCACGCTCATAAAGGTATAGATCACCAACAGTTGATTGAATACCACCATCACCAAGCATTCCATCCAGATAGGTAACCATTTTTGACTCCTCAAAATCATCTGCTAAAACATACTCGCCTTCATATACGTCGTAGACATACCCGAATGCATAATCGTCAATTTCTATATTTTCTTTTCTAACGCCAATAGCTTGAGTACGAGTCATTTTAAGTGGTTTAAAAATATTCTCTTGTAAAAAATCAGCAAAATCCATGTCGGTTATACGTTCAACGATGAGTGCGAGTAAAATATAGCCAGTATTGCTATATTCAACACGCTCATTTGGTGCAAATAGACGCTCAGGTTTGTATTTGATTAAATACCTAAGTAAGTCGTCATTGTCAGCGATTTTCGCTTTATCCCAGTACACCTCAAATAGATCTAAATAATCAGGGAGTCCGCTCGTGTGGTTAAGTAAATGTCGAATCGTAATGCCTCCATAAGGGAGATCTGGTATCCATTTATTCAGGTAATCATCAAGACTCAGCTTACCTTCTTGAACAAGTAGTAAAATTGCGGTTGCTGTAATCGGCTTTGAAACAGATGCAAGATTAAAAACAGATCGAGATGTTAATGGACGATTTGTTGACATGTCAGCATCACCGAAAGCACCTTCGTAAAGAATCTCGCCTTTTTTAGCGACAAGAACTGTACCATTTAATAATTGTTTTTCTTTAATATATTGGAATAAGTTTTCTAAGTTAGCTTTTATGTCTGCCATGATTAGTTTCCTCCCAATCTTGTTTTGTACATTTTTTTTCTACAATCTTACTTAGTTTTGTAAGGATTTTTTTAAGTTCTTCTATTTCACTCAAGTCCATTTCCGAGTAAAAACGATTAATAATTTCACGATTTATTTTTTCTTCCTTTTCAAAATGTCGAATTCCTTTATCTGCTAGTTGCACAAGTATTTCACGTCTATTTTTGGGATTAATCGTCCTCATTAAATAATTTTCATCTTCGAGCTTATTAACGATCTGTCCAACAGCACTCGATGTTATTTTCATTAGTCGAGCAATTTCTCCAATAGAAATTTTTTCATGATCTTTAACAATATCCATTAGAATCGTTTGATTATTAGAAAAATCATCATCAAGTAAAGATTGATATTCTTTAATGATGATTTTATTCATTGTATAATGCATCTCACTAATTTCAGTAACGAGTTCAAATAATTTATCTCCATCATCACTTTTCATGTATTAACACTCCCTTAATTATAAATTCAACTTTAATATAAACATAAATTTATTATAAATACAACTTTAATATAATGCAAGGTTAAGTAATTAAAAACAAGAAATTAATCCCAACCAACTTACCAACTAAAACCTTTTATAATCCGTTTTATCTTCCTCCTTAACTACCTCTTAATTTTAGGCGAGCGATTCTCATCAAATGCGCCTTGGCGTATTTGCGCCCAGATTTTATCGAGCTTAAGCTCGATAAATTTCCTCTGAAAATCTGTGGCATCCGCCGGAGGCTTTAACTTTATTCAGCTGGGGTTTGACCCCCCACTGAATGGAATACCAATAGGCATTCATCTCACCACTTACAGAAGTGGGAGACTTCTGCTGAATGAAGTTAAATTCTTATAAAAATATCGACAAACTATTAGCTGGTTTAGTGGAGAAACAGTAGCTCATATATTCGATCGTATTATAAAAAAAGAAGATCATCCAAAGTTGTCTGGACGATCTTCTTTTTTTGTTTAGGCTCCCATTTTGCTTTGCTGTATGCCTTCAAGCAGCTTATTGAATGCATCATCAACAGAATCCGCTTGAACCGTAATTTTTTGGGATTCAGGATAATGGGAGGCGGAATATTCATATCTTGGATCATAATAATATTCCAGCAGCAGCCGGACAGCCTGTGTGAATTCTCCTTCTTCTAGATGCGCTTCTATTTGCTTTGCGACAGGGGTATGGATCTTCTTTTTAATGTAACGGAATGCCTCTTGAAACCGTTCCGGATGGCCCCAAGGTTCATATTCTTCAATGATGTTTTTCACCCGCTCTTCTAGCGGCAAGTCTATAAAAATTTGCAGACCCTTTTCTTTTTTATCATAAATGATATCTGGCAAATAAACTCTACCAATCCGTTTGCTCTCTCCCTCTATAAAAACAAACTGCTCATTTTCATATTCCAGCATTTCTGTCACAAGTGCAGAATCGAACTTCTTTTGATTGCTCGGCGTCAGCCCGATCTGACCGAAGATTGATCCACGATGTCCCGCCATTTTTTCAAGGTCTATTACTGGATACCCTTTTTCTTTCAATTTCTGTAAAATATATGTCTTGCCTGTCCCAGTATATCCATTTAAAACAAGCAACTTCGGACGGAATTTCCCTGTTTCCAGGTAATTGACAATCCAGCGTCGATAAGACCGGATACCTCCGCCTAGCCGATTTGCACGAATTCCCATCAAATCAAGGACAGTTGCCGCGGTTTTGCTCCGCATTCCTCCGCGCCAGCAAAATACCGTCATAGGCGTTTCAATCTTTTTGAATTCACCAATGAATTCGGGGAGCTTTTTTGAAAAGATAGCCAAGCCTCTCTCCATCGCAGCTTCTTTTCCCACTTTTTTATAAATCGTTCCAACTTCAGCACGCTCTTCATCGTTGAAGACAGGGATATTGATACTGCTTGGAATCGTCGCCTCTTTGAATTCTTTGGGTGAGCGGACATCGATTATTGTATGCGGTTCTGTATCTTTTTTTGAGAGTAAATCAGATACAGTAATATCATGAAACATTATTTTTCACTCCAAGCTACTGGACCGTAATCCTTCCTTTATTTTCCCCAAGCACCTCTCCGATTACCTGTGCTTCAACCCCATTGTCTCGCAATTCCTCTGCAAGCCGTTTGGCTTCTTCCGAATCAACAGATAAAAGTAATCCGCCAGATGTGACGGCATCACATAAGATCCATTTCTCAACTTGGCTCATGGACTCGGGATAGGTCACTACATCTTCCAAGTGGGCAAAATTATTTTTTGTTCCTCCTGGTACAGCCCCAGACTTAGCCAATTCTTGAACACGTTCCAGTATTGGTACCTGTTTATAAAAAATCCGGATTCCAACATTGCTTCCTTTCGCCATTTCGGACGCATGTCCCAGAAGTCCGAATCCTGTTACGTCTGTTGAAGCATGAACCGTGTACTTCTCGCTGATTTCAGCAGCTTTCCGATTCAATGTTGTCATCACCTTTGTAACACGTTCAATTTCCTTTTCTGACAGCAGTCCTTTTTTCAATGACGTTGTCATGATTCCAACACCGATAGGCTTTGTCAACACAAGACTGTCCCCAGGCTGGGCACCCGCATTCGTTCTCACTTTATCAGGATGGATAAGTCCAGTGACAGCCATGCCGAATTTCGGTTCCTGATCATCAATGGAATGCCCTCCAACTAGAACAGCATCTGCCTCTTTCAGTTTATCGCCCGCCCCTCTTAAAATGTCTGCCAGAATGCTTTTATCGAGGGCAGCAATCGGGAAAGCAACAACATTCAAGGCTGTGATCGGCTTTCCTCCCATAGCGTAAACATCACTAATCGCATTCGCAGCAGCAATCTGGCCAAAATCATAAGGATCATCTACAATCGGAGTAAAAAAATCAACGGTCTGAACAATAGCTGTCGTATCATTTAAACGATACACACCAGCATCATCGCTTGTATCCAACCCCACAAGTAAGTTCGGATCGGAAATGCCCTGCGGGAGTTCTTGCAAAACCTTTGCCAAATCCGCAGGCCCGATTTTGCATCCACAGCCTCCTTTGGAAGACAAGGAGGTCAATTTTACAGGTGAAGAACTTGTCATGATTATATCCAACCCTTCAATATGTAGTTTAATTATTTTAACATACTATGGAGCCATAGGTTGTTGGGCTGATTTTTTCAAGTCAGAAACAGCTTCTTCCTTCTCCCTATCTTTATACACAAAAAAGAGCGATCCTAACAATAACATAATCACCAGCCCTTTATTCAAACTGAATGAACTTACGTCTGTAAAAAACCTGCCCTAATGATCGATCGCAGGCTGCCAGTCAACTATCCAATAATATGTTACTGTCGTTGCCGTCACTTCGATTTTCGGGACAACATAGACCATAATCGAAATAAAATATTTACCTCCCATCCTAAAAGGAAAGTTATCCGAGTTTTGTTTCTTTCATTTTACAAATAAATCCTATGGTTTTCTATGCACTGTATGGATTCGACGGAGATGTGAAAGGATAAGTTCATATATTTCGATTAGGAGTTGTTTAAAATGGGAGCAATTGAAAGAAACGGATATAGATTTGAACCGGAATACAGTGTTATCGAACAAAATGGAGCCATACACGTTTATCATGAAGGTGAGTTCATTGAGGAACTGCAATTTTCTTTCTCAGGCAAGTACCCGGGATTAGAACAGATAGAAATATTGGTCGATGAGTATTGTGAACAAAAGGGGATATGATTTTTTTCTCTGGTTATCATCTATTGTTTCTTTGGTTTTATTGCCGATCTATAAAGAGAGGCAAGTGAGCAACAGCAGGTTTTCCTGTATTTTCAAAGAGAAATGGACACTTCACCCATGAAGAAAATGAAAAAAGCCAATGGTTTACTATATTTGAACTTATTGACACCCCAAAATTAGGTAAAAAATGGATGAATCGTCCCGGGAAGAACAAGCACTCCTGAATACAGCAACGCCGCAGATGCCGTGAAAAATATGGCGTTTTAGGAAGTGCTCAACAAAAAGACAGATATTTTGCAGTTAATCCGGATTGTCCTTATTTATTCAGCTTTCCCTCTTCGAAATGCGAACGAAAATAAGCACTTCTTTCCCTTTTTACTTTGACTTATTCAAGAGGGAAACATATAATGAAAATGTATTCAAAATTCTAGGAGGATTATTAAAAAATGACGCATTCTATGAGACTTCGTTTCCCAACTTTGAACCAGTAATTAAATACGTTCAAAGGCTCTGTTTTGTGTTCACAGAGTAAATGGGATAAGTCTGTCCTTTTTTAATAATCTTCATTTCATGCAAAATATATGACATGTAGAAAGGCGGATTGTTCTGCCTTTCTTTATTTGTGTCTCCATTTATTTCCTTTTTTTATCAAAGAAGGTTTATTTGCTGGCTGCTTTTTATAGTTCACATCTAAAAAAGTTCGGGCTTCTTCCCCTTACTCTGAATCACAGGCAGATGCATGTGATTTTTTATTTAAGGAAGGAAGATGAAACATGACCACAAATAAATATAAGAGTACGAAGAAAATAACCCGTGGAGCCCCCCGTAATTTTTCTGGACAACATTTAATGCACAGCAACAAATTGATTCATGAGATTGTGGATCAGGTAAAAATAAGTAGACACGATACAGTTTTAGATTTAGGTGCTGGAAAAGGAGCTTTAACTTCAGTTTTGAGTCAAAGAGCTGGAAAAGTTTTGGCGGTAGAATATGATATTGAGTTTGTTGAGGTTTTGAAGCGAAAATTTTTTCAACAAAAGAATACTAAAATCATTCATGAAGATATTTTGCAATTTCGTTTGCCAAAGGAGCCATTTATTGTTGTCTCCAATATTCCGTATTCCATTACAACACCCATTATGAAAATGCTTCTTAATAATCCTTCAATTGGATTTCAAAGAGGAGTCATTGTGATGGAAAAAGGTGCAGCTAAAAGGTTTACTTCAAATATGGTAAAAGATCCATATGTGATCGCTTGGAGAATGTGGTTTGATATTCGATACTCTAAAGAGATTTCACGAAAAAACTTCTCTCCACCGCCAAGGGTGGATTCAGCTATGATCTCGATAAATAGAAAAGCAAGACCAATTGTCCCGACTTCGGACTATTTAATCTTTTGGGGAATGGTCAATTATTTGTTTAAAAGCCCACGGTCATCTATTGATTTAGCATTCAAAGGGATATTTACGCCACCTCAAATAAAGCAATTAAAAAGAAATCTTGGAGTAAAAAATGATAGGCCAGTAGCATCTTTATCAGAACAACAATGGGGTATCATCTTTAAAACAATGGTAAAGCATGTTCCAAAATTTAGATGGCCAAAGATAAAAAAGCGAAATTAGACCATATTTGATATGTATGTCAAATGCGCCTTGGCGTATTTGCGCCCAGATTTTATCGAGCTCCGCTCGATAAATTTCCCCTGAAAATCTGTGGCATCCGCCGGAGGCTTTAACTTTATTCAGCCGGGGTTTGAACCCCAGCTGAATGGAATACCAACATGCATTCATCTCACCACTTACAGAAGTGGGAGACTTCTGCTGAATGAAGTTAAACTGGCATCTTTTTGAAATAAAGCTAGTTAAAGAAGCCAGTTTGATAATAGGTGGAGCTAACTGCTCCACCTTATTATCCGATTACCGAAAACATTGCGATTCTGTACTTTGGATTGACAAAAACAAAACATACGTATATATTTAAGATGACTACTTTGCATAACCAAGTAGTCATGTTTTCACCAAACTACCTTGTATAACCAAATACTTAATCTGAGAAAGTTTTGTTTTTTCGTTTTGCTATCTTGTATAACATAATAGCAATAGAATGGATGGTGCATATGTCTGTACGAAGTCAGTTATTGAAAGGAATATTAGATGGCTGTGTATTGGCCGTCATTGAAAAAGAAGCTGTTTATGGATACGAATTGTCCAAAAAATTGCAAGACATCGGCTTACAAGATGTCAGCGAAGGCACCATTTATCCGGTTTTATTAAGGCTTCAAAAAAATGGATGGATACGGGGAGAAATGAGGCCGTCCGATTCCGGGCCGAACCGGAAATATTATTTTTTAACAGATACGGGGCAGGAAACTTTGGCAACCATTATTGAGGAATGGAATCAAATATCTGTTCCTGTCAATGAATTATTAAAAAGAAGGTGAAACCATGGATGCAGAAAAACTAATTGAAGAAAACAATCGAAAAAGAGAGTTATTGACACCAGGAAATGAGGCCTATTACAGTGATTTGTTGATCTATATCCGTCTACAATTCACCCTTTCGGAACAACAGTCGGAAGAAATACTGATGGAAATACTGGATCATTTGCTCGATGGACAGGAAGAAGGAAAAACAGCCAAAGATATTTTTGGCGATGATCCGAAAGGCTTTGCCGATGAAATTATCGAGCAGCTCCCAAAAGAGAAAAAACGGGCTGCTATACCTTTCGTTGCAGGGATCGTAGGTAATATAGTTAGTTGGGTTCTTATCATACGAGGGATTCTTATTTTGGTCCTTTCACAATTTCTTGAGGTTAAAACGGAGGTCAACTTATTTGTAACTGGCGTTGTCTCTTTTGGCATCGCATGTTTCGTCAGTCTTACGATCTGGCTCATTTTAAGGCTAATAAATAATTCCTTGTTTAAAGAAAAGCGAAACACAAAGAGGAATATGCTGAAAGCTGGGATAACGGGAGCGGCGGGCATGGGGGCCGTATTGCTTCTGGCAAAATTCACTCCGGAAATCGGACCATCCCTCGATTTTCCATGGTGGGCTTCATTAATAGGAGGGGCAATCCTCTGGCTTATTATTTATGTAGAAAAGAAATAGACCTATAGGAGGGGAAAAATTGCTATCCGCCAAAAGCGAAACCTTTATTGAAAACCTTCGGCTTTACTTAGTGACCTCAGGTAAAAAAGAAAAAGAGATAAATGATCTAACCGGGGAATTAAAGATACATTTAATAGAAGCTGAAAAAGACGGGAAAAACATCGATGAAATTATTGATTGCACACCAGAACAGTATATGAATTCATTAAAAAGAGAGATGGATACAGACTTTAAAAGCCTTGCAAAATATTTGCCCATTTTCTTTGCCGGTGTCACAGCATACTTTATCATGGGACCTGCCATTAGAGGAGAGTTAACCTTAAATATCGTGCAAGTCATAGGCTTTCCCCTAACCGCCATTGCTGCTTTGCTTATTTATGTTTTCTTTTTGCAGCAGGCGGGAAAAAAACAATTTTCAACAAAAAGGCTTTTTCTCATTGGAATGATTGCCAGCGCCTGTGTGACAATCCTATTTTTACTTTTATTGTTGGGAAGCGGGCTTTTCGTTCAACCTTTTTATACTGGGAGCGCCACTGTAAATTGGATCATTGTGGGAATTTGTTCAGCTATTTTTATCCTGCTTGCCGTATGGAGTAAAACATGGCTGACCATTTGGCTACCTGGCATATTGTTCATACCAGATGTTCTGTTTCGATTTTCTAATTTTTCGGATACCACAATCCTAATAATCGGTATAGTAACATTTGTTTGTACGTTTGTCATAATTATATTAAGTTTATTCCTAAAAACAAAAAACTGAGCGTCTAAAAACGTGAAGCGAGCCTTCTTAGGGAGACTCGCTTCACGTTTTAAATTTTCGCTAAAAATTCTTTAACGAAAATTCGGCCATCTAAGCCAAATTTTCGGCAAAATGAAACAATAAAATGGCAGAGAAAGCTCTCATTCTCCCAATTTATGCACAATCTCAAGTTGGCATTATTTTTGCAATATTAAATTTATAAGCAAGCCATCATACACAAGGAGGAATCAGTAATGAGAGCAGCTGTCGTCAATGAGTTTCAAGAAAAGCTTGAAATCAAGGAGGTGGAAATTCCTCAACCGAAGCTTGGTGAAGTATTGATCAGAATGGAAGCCTGCGGAGTTTGTCACACTGACCTGCATGCCGCACATGGAGACTGGCCGGTCAAACCAAAGCTTCCAGTCATTCCTGGTCATGAAGGTGTTGGTATTGTTGAACAAATTGGACAAGGTGTCACTTCTTTGAAAAAAGGAGACCGCGTTGGGGTTCCATGGCTCTTTAGAGCTTGCGGAGAGTGTGAATACTGTCTATCTGGAAATGAAACGCTCTGCCCCAATCAATTGAACGGCGGCTATTCCGCTGATGGTGCCTTTGCAGAATATTGCGTGGCGCCCGCCGATTACGTCGCAAGAATTCCAGATGGCGTCGATCCAGTAGAAATTGCCCCGATTTTATGTGCAGGAGTAACCACTTATAAAGCTTTAAAAGTGTCAGGTGCCAAGGCTGGTGATTGGGTGGCCGTATATGGTATCGGCGGGTTAGGTCATATTGCACTTCAATATGCAAAAGCCATGGGCTTCAATGTAGTGGCTGTTGATATCAACGACGATAAGCTTCAGCTTGCTAAAGACTTAGGTGCTGATTTGGCTGTCAACGGAAAAACTTCCGATCCAGCCCAGGTCATTAAAGATCAAGTAGGCGGTGTGCAGGCTGCTATCAGCGTTGCCGTAAACAAAACCGCGTTTGAACAAGCTTACCATTCCGTCAAACGAGGCGGATCGGTAGTACTTGTTGGGTTGCCTAACGATGAAATCCCTGTTCCAATTTTCGATACAGTTTTAAACGGTGTCACTGTCAAAGGCTCGATTGTTGGTACGAGGAAAGACATGCAAGAGGCCCTTCAATTTGCTGCAGACGGGAAAGTGAAAGCCATCGTTTCTACTGCAGAGCTTGATGAAATTAACCAAGTATTTGATCGAATGGAAAAAGGACAAATCAATGGACGTGTTGTGTTAACATTTTAAAACTAGGCAGCTTCTCCAGTAAAGTTTAACAAAAAAAATTTAGCTGGAACACATTCTTGCAAGGAAACTCTGGTCATCCGCTTCCAACAGATGACCCGGATATGCAATCCCAGGTGCATCATCCGGTTCGGAGCTAGTTACAGCATATTTACCCATAAATAGGGACAGCCGGTCATTTAATCGACGGCTGCCCCTTTTCATTCAATAAATATCGAAGCTTTCGCATACTTATGTTCAATCTTCTAGCGGCATCCTGACGATCCCCCACCGTTTCTTTTAAAACCTTCATGACAAATGCCTTACCAATTTCACGCTCCAGCAACTTCACCTTGTTGAGGACCATCTCCATCTCCACTTTCCCTTCATCATTCCAAGCTCCCAACATATCATCAGTCCAATGTCTTAAAAATTCCTCAAAACTCTGTTCTGATGATTTTGCTTTTTCCATCAACAGAGGCTTTCCCGACAGAATTTTTTTCGGTAAATGCTTTGTTGTTATTACTCCAGTTCCCTCGTCCATAATCGATATGGCTCGTTTAATGACATTGGACAACTCCCTTACATTCCCAGGCCACTCATACTGTTCAAGGAGAATCGCAGCGGCCTCACTCAACTGGATGACTAATCCTGTTTTTTTCAACAGATGTTCGGCAATCAACCGGATGTCTTCCCGCCTCTCCCGCAATGGAGGAATAACTAGTTTTACGACATCCAACCGATACAGGAGATCCTCACGGAACGTTTTACTGGCAACTGCTTCAGCCAGGTCGACATGAGTGGCAGAGACAATACGAGTATTGGTCTTTTGTACATTTTCACCGCCCACACGCATATACTCTCCGGTCTCCAAAACCCGCAGTAGCTTCACCTGCGTGGACATCGACGCCTCTCCGATTTCATCCAAAAACAAAGTCCCTTTTTCCGCAATTTCAAACACGCCTTTCCTTTCCTTCGCGGCTCCGGTGAAAGCTCCCTTTTCATGACCGAACAATTCGCTTTCCAACAGCGTCTCTGATAAAGCGCCGCAGTTGATCCCGATAAATGGCTGACCAATTCTCTGGCTCGCTTGGTGAATGAATTGTGCAAAAAGCTCCTTTCCTGTTCCTGTCTCTCCCTGGATAAGAACGTTTATATTTTTCGGAGCGATTTTATAAGCAAGCGTCAGTAAGCGATTCATCGCTTCGCTTTTTTCTGTCACGATACCGCTCTGCCTTGCCAGTTCATCGATGTTGATTTCCGCCGTTGTCGCCTTATTCGCCAGTAGATGATCGATTGTTCTTTCCAAAGCATCCAAGTCATCAAACGGTTTTTCAATAAAATCATTGGCGCCAAGCTTTATTGCTTCAACTGCCACTTTAACCGTACTATAACCAGTCATAACGATTGTTTGACACGAAGGCATTTGTTCCTTCAAATCCTTTAAAATGTCCAATCCGCTTGTATCAGGAAGCTTCACATCGATTAATGCCAAGTGATAGGCCCGCTGCACAAATAGCTGTCTGAAGTCCTTGCCGCTATACGCTATGTACACCTCTAAGCCTTTTTCCATTAAAAAATATCGTAAAAAATTTCCTACCTCCTGATCATCATCAACTATCAAAATGTTGGCCACACTTTTCACCGCCTTTACACCGAATCTTTTTTGACTGGCAAACGAAGGATAAATTCACTTCCTTTTCCTAGTTCGCTTTTTACATCAATCGTTCCGCCGTGAGCTTCAGCAATACCAAGACTGACTGATAAACCGAGCCCTGTCCCCTTTACCGCTTCTTTCGTTGTATAAAAGGGATGGAATATTTCTTTTAATCCGCCCGAATCGATCCCCGTTCCATTATCAATGACCGAAAGAGTGACTTCCTCCTTACTAGCTGCTGTCTGGAGAAAGATTTTTTTACTGGTCCTATTCACATCATCCAGCGCGTCTTTTGCATTTAAAAGTAAATTGATGATGATTTGCTCCAATTGTTGAATGCTCCCATCAATAAGAGAGACATCTGGATCCAGGCTGACCTCCAGTTCGATATGGCTTTGACGAATTTGATACCCAATCAAGCTCAGCACTTGTTCAACCGCCTCATTGATTGAGCAGGTCTGAAAAAGATATTCGTCCTGTCGGGAAAAAGTGAGCAAGTTTCGAATGATGTCCTGGCACCGTTTACTGCATTTAAAAATATCTGCCAGCAACACATGGGAAGGCTCGTTTTCATTCATTTTCCTCATCAGCAACTGGGTATTTCCGAGGATCGCCGTCAAAGGATTATTTAATTCATGGGCGACTCCTGCAGCCATTTCTCCCAGTGCAGCCAATTTTCCTGACTGCATCATACGCGCTTCGAAGTGACGTTTTTCAGTTACATCTTTTATATAGGCGATGACTCCATACATCTCTTCCTTTTCGTTCATAATCGGATATGTATGTACTTCGCAAATCGTTTGGTCATCTAAGGTAATTTCCCGGTAGGCCATCTCCTTCGTATTCCTAGTTTCTTGAAACGGACTGTCAGACTCTACTTGTTGACCGTATAATAAATCATCCAATGTTATGTATGAGACATTTTTTCCGCTTAGCTGAAAAAATGAATAGGCGGATCCATTACACCTCAGGATATGACCATTCAAATCGACTAACATGATGGGATCAGCAACCCCAAGAAATGTTTGTTCCCATTCTTTTTTACTGTTCAGTACTTCATTATATAAACGGACATTTTCAATACAGACCGCCAATTGGTCCGAAAGCTGCTGCAAAAAAGAGAGATCTTCTCCGTCGTACTCTTTTTTCCAGGTGCTTCCAAGACTTAAGACACCCAGAATCCGTCCTTTTCCAAATAGTGGGAAGACAAGCACCTGACGCAATTCTAGTTTTTCAAAAGCCGAAATTTCATTGTATTTCTTCCTATTATCCTGATCGACCAAATACACATAAGAGTTGCCTGAGTCCGCCACTTCCCAATAAAGAGACCCTGCCTTCTGAATCGGATTGCCGACATCAACATGCGCATAATCGCGGGGGTATACATTGGTCAATATGAGTTGGCCGCTCTTAAAAATAGCAAGACTTAATCTTTTAAGGGGAAAAATCTGCTGTAGCTTTTCTAATATATTTTTCAGCATGTCGTCCATCGACATATCGATATTAAAACTTCTCATCACTTCATTGATGATCTCAAGTTGCGTATTTTTCTTTTTCATTTCTTCGATCGTTTTTTTGAGTTCCGTATAATAATTGATTTTTGACGACGAAACTCCGACTAGCCGCTCAATCATCTGTAGTCTGTCTGACATAAGGTGCCCTCCTATAGTCCGAGTTTAAATAGCCGTTCAACGTCCGCTGCGGTAATATCACGCGGGTTCGTAATCATACAGGCATCTTCAATGGCCACCTGGCCAATGATAGCTGCATCAGATTCAGACAACCCCATTTCGGATAGCCTCTGGGGAGCTCCAATGTCCACCGAAAGCTTTCTAACATATTCAATCGCCCTTTGCCCTAAATCAATCGTAGATCGGCTGCTGACCTCTTCTCCAAACAACTCCGCAATTTGTAAAAACTTTTCAGGACAGGCCAAATAATTAAATTCCATTACATGAGGAAGTAAAATGGCGTTCACATCCCCATGCGGTAGGAGAAATCGGCCGCCAATTGCATGGCTCATGGCATGGACCGCTCCAAGAATCGCGTTTGAGAAAGCCAGACCTGCCTGTACACTCGCCATCGCCATCTTTTCCTTTGCCTCTTTATTCATTCGGGAAGCGACAGATGGCCGCAAATATTTGGCAACGAGTGAAATAGCGCTTTTTGCCTGCACATCTGTCAGAGGTGTCGCTGCAATACTGACAAATGACTCAATTGCATGAGTGAGAACATCCAATCCCGTCGTTGCTGTCAAATGGGGGCTTTTTGTCATCAAAGTTTGCGGATCAACAATTGCAATATCAGGGACGAGAGATTTCGAGATAATCGTCAGCTTCTTCTTTTTCTCTGAATCTGTAATAATTGAAAATTGAGAAACCTCTGACCCCGATCCGGCAGTGGTTGCCACCATCACCTGCGGAGGCAGGGGCAGATTGATTTTATCGACGCCCTCATACTCTTGAATGGTTCCACCGTTCGTTGCCAGTACAGCGATTGCTTTCGCCACATCAATAGCGCTGCCACCTCCTACACCGACAATCGCATCACACTCTTCTTGCAAATATTTTTGTACCCCTTTATCTACCTCATAATCTTTCGGGTTCGTCGTAATATCAGAATAAATTACATAGGAGAGCTTGGCGTTATGACAGCTTTCCGTCACCTGCTCAAACCAATCTGAAGACAGTACTCCTGAATCAGTGGTGATAAAAACTTTCCTTGCCCCAAGCCTTGCACAGCTTTCACCTACCAGATTGATGGAACCGTTTCCAAATATAAGCTCTGGCATGACAAATTTATTAATCTTCATAAAACGGACGGTCCCCTTCCTGGAAATCTTTTATTCTATTATATCATTAATTTTCTGTCAGATTTCAAGAAAATATGAAGAAAACAGCAGTCCAAAAGGAGTGGTTACCTATTTGACTGCTTGTTTCTTCATCTGCTAACCGGTCAGACTTTCCCAAATCCAACCGAAGGTATTTTTTATAAAATAAGTAATAACAGTACCTCCCGTAAATTTAAAAGCCGTGATGGTGATGACTATAGCCAAACTTATAACGAATGATATTACCCGCTGTTTTGTATTTTCCATTTCGGGTTCCAATACTCCTCTCTCATTCATCAAACGACAAGTTGATCGGTTCATCCAAAAGATCACTAGAGTAGTCTATATTTGTTGTTGGAGTATTGCGATCCACTTCTTCAAACGTAATTTCGTCAGCCCATACCTTCCCTCTCCCTGAAAGAAGTATACCGAAAGCAATCACCGCACTATTTTCGGGTACATCCAAGACAATGGAGTAATGGTTCCACCCATTATCTCCTTTTATGGGACGATCACTCATATTGTCAAATTGCAGAACATCATGAAGATGATCATCAACCCGCATCCAAAATCCGCAAAATCCCTCCACTGCTTCTGTCTTGATAAAACCAGAGAGTTTTAACCTTTTTCCAAGATATTTATCGGCTTTGAACTGCTGCATCATTGTCGCAAATTCTCCTTGTTCTTCAACAGTGACCGATTTTAAAAAACCAGATGCCTTCCCTTTATGAAACACCTCGCGGTCAATACCCATTTGATAATTAAATGGGTGGCTTCCACTCATTTGCCATCCTTTTAACAATTGATCGTTTTTCACTTTCACTTCCTCCTTTTGAATAATCAATTTGCCCATGAATCGGCGGTATTGTCCAGGGGGCAGGTTATAATATTTCTTAAAGGCTCGAGAATAGGATTCTTGCGATTCAAAACGGTAAAAAAGAGCAATATCAATGATCTTTTCATCAGTATAAAGCAACAGATTAGCTGAGTTTGCAATCCTTCGATATCGTATGTATTCTGATATGGACACCCCTACCTCTTTTTGAAAAACCCGGTGATAATGATATTTGGAAAACCCTGCAAAGTGAGCAATGCTCTCCAAAGTTAAATCTGCTGATAAATGATTTTCTATATATTGTATGGTTTCTTGAATATAAGAGCTGTAACTCATCTCCAAGCCTCCTTGACTATAAGATAACAAAATGAAAAAGGGACTTTTTGATTTAAATTGCTATCTTTTAAGAAATGCAAAAAAGGCCTGTCCTCCCTACGAACCATGCAGATCTCCAATCGCAAGAGGGAAGCGACTTTGATTCTTGGATTCTGGACAGCTTATTCCATATAAACGCAAAAAAACCCGAAATCGGGCTTTTTGCTACATCCTTCCGGATCTAAAAATGGAAAAAATCATAAATAAAAACATGAGTGTTGCAATAATTGAGCCTATCTCAATGACAGGGAGCCTAAATAATAGTGATTGCTTGTCAGCGATGGCGGTTCCGATGATCAAGCCGACCATTAAGATGCTGAAGGAGAGCAGGATGATACTGAAAGAAAGACGGTTGCTGATTTTATCAAGCCTTTGTAGAAATGTCTGCAGGTCTTTCACATTGATATCGAAACGCAATCTGCCTCTTTTGACTGTTGTCGCAATTTCCTTTAAATCCTTTGGTAAATCCCGGACGACTTCAATGTTTTCAAGGAACTCGTCCCACGATCTGCTTAGTATATTTTTGGGATTTAATCTTTGTTTGAACAATTTCTCAGCAAAAGGCTCGACCGCTTTCATCACACTGAAACCGGGATCCAATTTTTTAATGATCTCCTCCATTGTAAGAATCGCTTTGCCTAAAATGGCAATTTCAGTTGGAATACTCACCCGGTGCTGATAAGCGATGGCAAATACATCTGTGAGCGCAGCTCCCATACTGATTTCGTTTAAGGAAGTGTCATAGTATTTGGTGATCAAACCATCCAAATCATATTTCAGCTCCGTCACATCCGTGTGCTCATTAAGAAGATCCATTGCGGAGAATGTCTTGATCATTCCCTTAGAACTCCCTTGCTGCAGGTTAATCAAAAGAGAGGAGAAATGATACTTCAAATCCTCCCTTAACTGGCCTACCATTCCAAAATCCAAATAAGCAATCACATTATCAGGTAAAATATAAATATTGCCCGGATGCGGATCACCATGGAAAAATCCATATTCCAGAATCTGGGTGAACATTGAATCGGCAAGCCGGGCAGCAATCAATTCCCGATCATAGCCTTTTTCATCCAGTGTATCTATATGCGTTACTTTGATCCCCTTGATCATTTCCATTGTCAGGACTTTCTTTGATATAAAGTCCCAATAAACCTTCGGTATATGGATGGTTGGTACATTTTCAAATTGCTTCGCAATCCTTTCTCCATTATGGCCCTCCACTTCGTAATCCAGCTCATTGCGCAAAGAAAAGGAAAACTCTTCAATCATTTCCCGAATACGGTACCTTCTTGCCCATTCCACCCTTTTTTCGGCTACTCTGGCCAAATCGTGCAATATCTCCAAGTCCGTTTCAATAATTGACCGAATATCTGGCCGCTGGACTTTTACAGCTACTTCCTCTCCTGTGAAAAGCTGTGCCACATGAACCTGACCAATAGAAGCCGTCGCTAGCGGCTCTTGGTTAAAAGTCTGAAAAAGTTTTTCGATCGGCTCTCCAAGCTCGACCTCTACAATTTCATGAACCTCCTCATAGGAAAAAGGCTGAACATCATCCTGTAGCTTTTCCAATTCAGAAGCAATTTCTTCCGGAATCAGATCACGGCGTGAGCTTGCAATCTGGCCAAGCTTAATAAAAGTCGGCCCTAAGCCCTGCAAGGTAGAGCGTAGCCTGATCCCTATGTCTTTCAGGTGTATGTTCTCCTCTGAATTTTGCGTTTTTTTTGAACGGTCAATCAAACCCATGCGAAACAAAAAGTGGCTTAGCCCGTTTTTTAAAAAAGCATTAGTGATTTCCTGATAGCGCTGGGTATGTTTGATTCTTCTCCTAATCATCTTCATCCCCTCCGGCGGCTTATGTAATTAATTTTTAAAGGTTTCTTTCACGATAAAAAACGCAGATGTTATTGAAAGAAATGGATTCAACTAGAGCAGCAAAAACACTCCCCATAATTGAATTTTGTCTTGTTGCCGATTTCTATCGTAATAGAATATAATGATGTCAAATGGCAAACAAGGGTGAAAGGAGTCACTTGAATTGGAACAAAAGCTTGATTTTATTATCAGCGAACTGCAAAATTTGAATCAAAAATTCTCCAATTTGGAAGAGAAAACAGCCACTAAACAAGACCTTAAAGCCGTTGAAGGCAAAATGTCCTCCCTTGGGGAAAGACTGACTACCCGTATTAATAAAGTTGAAGGTAAGCTTTCCGACAAAATGATTAATCTCGAAACCAATATTGGTGACGTCGAAGATAAACTATCTGACAAAATGATTAATCTTGAAACCAATATGAATAACGTCGAAGATAGACTCTCTGACAAGATTATTAATCTCGAAACCAATATGAATAACGTCGAAGGTAAGCTCTCCGACAAAATGATTAATCTCGAAACCAATATGAGTAACGTCGAAGGTAAGCTCTCCGACAAAATGATTAATCTCGAAACCAATATGAGTAACGTCGAAGATAGACTCTCTGACAAGATTATTAGTCTCGAAACCAATATGAATAACGTCGAAGGTAAGCTCTCCGACAAAATGATTAATCTCGAAACCAATATGAGTAACGTCGAAGGTAAGCTCTCCGACAAAATGATTAATCTCGAAACCAATATGAGTAACGTCGAAGATAGGCTCTCTGACAAGATTATTAGTCTCGAAACCAATATGAATAACGTCGAAGATAGGCTCTCCGACAAAATGATTAATCTCGAAACCAATATGAGTAACGTCGAAGGTAAGCTCTCTGACAAAATGATTAATCTTGAAACCAATATGAGTAACGTCGAAGGTAAGCTGGACCGATTAATCAAAAAGGTTGATGATTATCATATTGAAAACATAAATGCTGAAAACATCCTTATACATGAAATAAGGACAATGCGTGAAAATGTTATCTTTGTAAATCGTAGAGTTGCGGATGCAGAGCTTGAACTGAACGCTTTAAAGCAACATAAATGAACTATAGACTTTAAAGTTCCATCAGTTCAAGTTTTTTTATGTTTAAGAAATAACCTAATCGGTATAAAGAGACCGACTTTCCCATATCCCTCATACTTCATAGTCGCAAAAACCACTCCTATGACCTGGCCATTTTCATCAATCACTGGACTCCCGCTGTTTCCATGATATACTGGAGCTTTCATCATTACGACGTCATGATCCCAGTCACGTAAACGGATGGAATCAATAATCACTCCTTCGTTCACAATGCCGTGGAAATAAAGGGGATTCCCGATGAACATTATCTGCTCATCCACGGGAAAGTCCGGATGTTCCGCCAACTCCAAATAAGGCAAATTTTCTCCATCAACATTAAGGAGAGCCAAATCGACTACTTCATACGTCTCAACAACTTCAGCCTGAAAGACCCCGGCTTCCGGAAAGTCCACCGTCACGTGCTCATGGCCTTCAATAACATGATAATTTGTTAAAATTGTTCCATCACTTGAGATGGAAAACCCCGTTCCTTTACTTTCACCAGCGGCAATTGTAACAACTGATTTTTTATGTTCTTTAACCTTTTCATCCGTTGACAGCCGGGCCGATGCTGCCAAGAATTCAATCGCAGGTATCGAATAAATTTGAAAAACAAAGGAAAAGGTACTGAATAAAAACACACTGGAGATCAGCCAAAACAACCATCTAGGAAAACGCCGTGATGTTTTTTCAGGCTGTTTTTCAAGAGCAGCTTTAAACAAGGCATCTTCCTGGGCTTGACGGACAAGCTCCTGCATTTCTTCTTCGTCGATTCTTTCAATTAAGTCGCTGTCGTCATATTTCTGCTCTTTCTCCTCCATATCCATCACACCCTGATATAACTTGTCCATTTCATTGTAGCACAAGGATAGGGCACGCGAGACATGCCCTCATCATGATTTTTCCTTTTCCACCACCCTCATCGGTCGCATCATATCATAATCTTCATGTTCCAGTATATGGCAATGCCATACATATTCACCGGGATTTTCCGTAAATTTCATGATGACACTTGTAACCATCCCCGGCTCGGCTTTCACTGTGTCTTTCCATCCCCTCTCATGTATTTCAGGTTTAATCGGGGGACCTGTATATTGAATATGGCCATCCTGGTTAAAGCGCTCCAAGTCAAAAGGTGTCCTATGCAAAATTTTAAATTGAATCAAATGGACATGCATAGGATGAGCAAAATTTGTGACGTTAACAAACTTCCAAACCTCCGTATCGCCAATAACGGGCTTCTCTGTGACAGGATCATGCCACATTCGGTCATCCAGCAACAGCACTGGTCTTTTATATTCATCTTCGATTGCATCAAGCTTCAATAGTCTGGTTTTATCAGCCTGTTTTTCATCCAATATTTCCTCATCCGAAATAAGCTTGCGCGGTATTTCGCCTGAGTCCATTCCTTTTAAAGGAAGAAGCACATCAAAACGCATAATCACCCCCATATTCCCGTCATCATTTGTATTTTGCAATATCATTTTCTTTCCTTTATGCTTTGAGAAATCAATGATCAATTCTGAACGCTCGGCAGGTTCTAAAGGAAGGTCTGTTAGCTCGACAGGTCTTTCCATCAATCCTCCATCTGTCGCGATTTGATAGAAAACCCTCTCATCTCCCAATCTTAATGTATAGGCGGTTGTATTAGATGCGTTTAATATCCGAAAACGGTATTTGCGAGGTTCGACTGTTAACTTGGGCCAGATTTTCCCATTAACCGCTATCGTATTTCCGGCAAAAAACGGTTGGACAGAAGGATTTACTGGTGCTGGAGGAGTGGTGTTTTCAGGGTATTGCAGCGAACCGTCAGAACGAAACGATCGATCCTGAATCATTAAAGGAATATCATAATCGCCTCTGGGTAATTTCAAGTGCTTTTCCACCGGATCCTCAATCAGATAAAAGCCTGCTAAACCAGCGTATACATTCAATCTTGTAATACCAATCGCATGATCGTGATACCAGAGAGTTGCTCCCATTTGCCTGTTTGTATATTCATATACTTGGCGCTTGAAGGTCGATCCCGTTTCAGCAAAATCTCTTGAAAACCAAGCCTCAGGATGACCATCGCTTTCCCAGGCGACATTCGCACCATGCAAATGGACAACGGTCCGAACATCAGGGGGACCGGCTGATTCATGTAGCGTTCGGTCAATTGGCAAAAGATGTTTTCTTGGCAGTTTATTTTTCCACCGCACATAGATCTTTTCATTTTTCCGGACTTTTATCGTTGGACCAGGCTGCAGTCCGTCATATCCCCAGACCGTTGTCAGAGGAAAAAATGAATGATACTGGTGCTGAATTTGTTTCATCGCAATTTCATAATACGGACTTCCTTTCACGACTTCTCTTGGCTTGGCAACCGAAGGAATTGGAAGCTCATCTACGAACTTCGGGACGGTATCTGGATTGGACGGATCAACCTTCTTTCCGATTTTATGTTTAGTATACATTTTTTCACTTCCCAACCTATAATCTCCTTTATTGTATGTGAGTAAATCGTTGATGTACGGGACAGATGTGGAGAAGCAAGGCACTTTTCATTCTCTACACCGAGGCAAAAAAATAAGGGATGGTGAGCTAGGCTCAAATCCATCCCTTATGGTGTAAAACAATATTTTATTCCGTTTGAGCTTTTAACTCTTTAGCACCTGCCCTCTCAGCCTTGGGCGGAGTGACGCGCTTCATGAACAAGGCCAAAATGAGAGCTACTGCTGCAATAAAAGTTGAAACAAGAAATGCGTAAGTAATTCCACCAAGTGTTGCCTGCTGCGCTAGTTCTTTCATTACAACCGGGTCTTGCAGTGACTTGCCGGCTGCTGCAGCTGCCTCAGCAAGCTCAGTACCTTTTGTTTCCAATTTATTATTCATTACCGTAACAAGGACCGCAGTTCCAATTGCTCCGGATATTTGCTGCAAAGTGTTATTCATAGCAGTTCCATGAGGGTTGGCAGACATCGGAAGTTGGTTCAATCCATTCGTCATAACAGGCATCATAACAAGCGACATTCCCATCATACGAACCGTATAGAGGAGCATAATATGATAAAATCCAGTGTCTACATCAAGCAGATGGAAAAGATAAGTTGTCACCACTGTAATCGTAAGACCGATTGTTGCCAGGACCCTTGCTCCATATTTGTCGAACAATCTTCCTGTAATCGGCGACATGATCGCCATCAAGATGGCACCAGGAAGCATCAATAGCCCCGCATGGAACGGTGAAATTCCCCTTACTGTCTGAACATAGATTGGGGTTAAAATCATTCCAGAAAACATGGAGGCAGAAACCACAACCATAATGACAGAAGACAAAGCGAACATCGGGTATTTATAAATCCTAAACTCCAACATTGGATCTTTCATTCGAAGCTGGCGAAGTATGAAGATGACAATCGCCACTACCCCAATGATGATTGTTCCATACACTTCCAGAGCGCCCCAGCCCTTATCTCCAGCTGTACTGAACCCATACAGGAGAGCGCCAAAGCCAATGGTTGACAAAATAAGTGAAAAGACATCCACTTTAATATCGCGATTTGGAGTAATGTTTTTCAATTTAAAAAATCCAAGAATCAAAGCCAGCGCAGCAAACGGGAGGATAATTTCAAAAAGTGTTCTCCAGTTGTAATGCTCAACGATCCAGCCCGAAAGTGTTGGCCCTATGGCCGGGGCAGCCATGATCACAAGTCCGAACATCCCCATCGCAGCTCCTCTCCGCTCAACAGGAAATGCAGCAAGCATCACATTCATCAAAAGCGGCATCATGATTCCGGCTCCAGAAGCCTGGATCATTCTTCCTGCTACAAGGACACCAAAATGGGGAGCATATGCAGCAAGTGCAGTTCCTAATGTAAACAACGACATGGCCGTCAAAAACAATCTCCGGTTAGTAAACTTCTGAATAAAAAATGCACTTGCCGGAATCAAAATCCCATTAACAAGCATATATCCATTCGTAAGCCACTGAACAACAGCCGGCTTCACCTCAAATTCAGCCATAATGGTCGGGAGCGCCACGTTCAGCAATGTATTGTTCAAAAAAGCTACAAACGCGCCAAAAAACAGGATAGCAATGATGCCATACGGCGGTTTCTTATGCAGTGTTTCCATATCCATTTTGTTCCCCTTCTTTCACCTTGAAATCGCTCATTCATAATTCACTTTTCACATTTTATACTCTGCGTTCAATTTTTGCAATAAAAAAATTCCTATATTCTTCAAACCATTGATAAATATAGAAATAACCGCTACTATAAAAGTATACTAAATGTCTAAAGGTGATTGAATGAATGAGCGGAAACATCGAGTTTTATTAATTGCTCAGCGGCTTTTTATCAAAAAAGGCTTCGCTGCTACTTCTGTACAGGATATATTAAATGAATCCCATATTTCCAAGGGAACATTTTATAATTATTTTTCATCAAAAAATGAGTGTCTCATGACAATCCTAAGTCACGCACAAGAAATTACGGATGCGAGAAGAAAAGAACTAATGATAGGAAAAGACCCAGCAGACAGGGAGATTTTCGCCAAACAAATTGCAGTTCGGATGGAAATCAATCGCGAACATCAATTGGTTCCTCTTTTCGAGGCGATATTTCACTCCAAAGACCCTGAATTAAGGGACTTTATTAAGAAACACCATATGGTGGAGCTGACTTGGCTTTCCCGAAGACTCGTTGATCTGTATGGACGAGAAGCAGAGCCGTATGCATTGGATGGTGCCATCATGGTAGTAGGCATGTTCAAGCATTTCATAAATGTTTGGGTTTCTTCCTTGAAAGAGGAGATCAACCTATTCAAGCTAATTAACTTTATCCTTTGCAGAACAGATTCCATTATTCTCAATATGATTCAAACGAAAGATAAACTGCTGGGGGACCGTATTTATTTGCCTGATAACGAAGTTTCATATGATGACTTTTGTACAAAGGAAAAAATACTTGAAAGATTATCTTTTTTTTCAGACTCACTTGAAGAAGAGCAAAAAGGAAAACAATATGTTGATTTTTTGATGGATGAAATTCAATCCGACCAACCCAGAGTTCATTTAATAGAAACTGTACTCCAAGCTTTCGGAGGATCGTTTACGAACACCCCTTTGGAAATAGAGGCAAAAGAATTGGCATTTTCTATATCCAACTTCATGAGTGCATTACAAAAACACCCCCAATGAACGAAAGCTTGGTTCATTGGGGGTGTTTGATAGGTCTGGTTTCTGAGCTACCGAAATTCTTTATTTCTTATTTTCGTCTTCTCTATTCGGGGGTGGACTCTGCCCCGATGGTTTACCTTTATTTGGGTCGGAGCCAGTAGCTCCTTCTTCTCCTTTCGGTGGAGTATCCTTATTTCCCGGATTTTCTTTATCTTTTTCCCCTTTATCCCCATCAGAATGACCATTATTGCCCCCATCTTGATCTTTGTTTCCTTCAGGAGGCTGAGTATTTTCATGGTTTGGATTTTCTTCTTCCGGATTTTTCGTCTTACTGTTATCAGGCTCTTCCTTTTCTACATTCTGTTCAGGCTTTTTTTCCTGCTCCTTTGAATTCTCGTCTTCCTCTTTCTTTTCCTGCTCCTCTACTTCTTCCTCTTCTTCCTCTTCTTCTTCAGTATCCTCATCAACCACTTCTTCCTCCTCAGTAACCTCTGGCTTGCTTTCCACTTCATTCTTCTTTGCCGGCGGCTTATTAATGATGACGGGCTTTCTTTCCGGTACAGTTCCTTTTATAAACAGTTCCATCCGATTTCCAATTGTCACTTTTTCAACGGATGACGGCATGGTAAAATCCGGTGTTTCAATCCCTTCAGAAACCTCTGACATAATATGCTTGAAAATCAATTTGGCATTGTGGGAGTCTTCCATACGCACAAAGCTATCCTGCCCAATCTTATCGTACCCTGTCCATACAGCTGCGGTATATTGGGTCGTATATCCCGCAAACCAGGCATCCGTTACGCCGTATCCATAGATGTCATCCGGCAATTCGTTTGTTCCTGTTTTACCTGCTAAAGGAAGTCCAGGTATATTTGCCATATCCCCAGTACCTTCTGTAACAACTGTCTTAAGCATATCTGTGATCATATAAGCTGTATAATCACTCATCGCCTGAACTGATTTTGGCTGAAGATTCTTTTCCTTGCCATCCATATACACAATCTTACGAACGGTATGCGGCTCATTAAACACTCCTTCATTCCCAAATGCCGAATAAGCTCCAGCAAGCTCAAGCGGAGATACACCATATTCAAATCCGCCAATGGCGTAAGACGGAAATACTTCATCCAAGTGAATGCCAAGCTTTCCGGCAAATTCCTTGGCTTCTTCAGCACCTGCCTCCTGCATTGCTTTGATGGCAGGAATATTGTACGACCATTGCAAGGCGGTTCTCATAGAGACATTACCATGGAACTGGTTATCCCAGTTTTTAAAGACCTTGCCATTCAATTCAATTTCTTCATCTTTTATTTGTTCATATGTGGACCATTTCAGATTTTCTATTACGGGTCCATAGGCCATAATCGGTTTTGCTGTCGAACCGGGCTGCCGTTTCATTTGAGTAGCATAGTTGAAACCTCTTTGAACCTCTGTATTTGACTCACGGCTGCCACCAATTGCCCGTACTTCCCCTGTCTTTGTATCTAAAAGTACAACCCCCGCTCTGAACTGATCATCAGGATAAGCAATATAATCATCTGTCTTTAATACTTTATCGGTTATCTTCTGGGCCTTTGGATCAAATGTTGTATAAATTTTGAGACCCTCTGTATAAAGCTGGTCCTCCTTAATCCCTTTTTCCTTCAACTCCTCTATAACCCTGTCCGTGAAGCTGTTATATGTATTTTTCTTTCTTTGTTTCTTAAGCATATCTTTTACTGGAATCGATTGCGCTTCCTTTTTTTCCTTTTCCGTAATGAATTCATGCTCTTTCATTAAAGAAAGAACGAGATTCCTCCTATCCTCAGCAAGCTTTGGATGTTCGTAAGGATTATACCCACTCGGTCTTTGGGGCAATCCCGCCAGCAGCGCTGCCTCGCTTATATTTAAATCCTTAACGGACTTTCCGAAATACACATCTGCTGCAGTTGCAACACCGTATGCACCTTGACCGAAATATACCTTATTCAAATACATCTCCAATATTTCTTCTTTTGTATATTTTTTTTCTAATTTTAAAGCGAGATAGGCTTCCTGCACTTTCCTCTCAAGGGTTTTTTCCGGGGATAAAAAAGACATTTTTACGAGCTGCTGTGTGATCGTGCTGCCTCCCTCAACCCCAAATCCTTCTTTAATATTTGCAAGCGCTGCGCCGGCTATCCGCTTGAAATCAATGCCATGGTGCTCCCAGAACCGCACATCTTCGACAGATACAAATGCATTCTGTACGCTTTTTGGCACTTGATCCAAGGAAGCCTTTTTTCGGTACTCCTCTCCGGCCACATCCATAATCTTTTTATTATTCATATCGTAGATAGTGGACGACAATGGCGAATTTAGCTGTTCGGGATTTAATTTGGGCGCTTCCTTTACATATGCAAAAGCAGTGTAGGCAAAGCCCCCGGTAATCAAAGTCGCGCAAATGAAGAATACCAACATGGTACGAATGGCCAGGCTTCGGAATTTCCCTTTTACTTTTGGTTGTTTTCCTTTCTCTTCTTTATATTGTCTTCGGCTAGGATGACTCTCCCCCATGACCACATTCCCCCTAATATGTAATCATAACAATGAATGAATACCCGAAAATCATTTTGTCAAACCTCTAAAAGAAAAAGGATTTTGAAAAAGCGATTGCGAATAGAACAAAAGTATAACATCCTTATCTGTACAGAAACTCCTCGCGAATCCCTATTTTACTCACTTTCAGATGAAATTCTTGTCGGATTAAGGGGTATTTTTCGAGATATTTTTCAACTTTTTTCGAAACAGTGCTCCAATCAAATGCGCCTTGGCGTATTTGCACCCAGATTTTATCGAGCTCCGATCGATAAATTTCCTCTGAAAATCTGCGGCATCCGCCAAAGGCTTAAACTTTATTCAGCCGGGGATTGAACCACCGCTGAATGGAATACCAACATGCATTCATCCTACCACTTACAGAAGTGGGAGATTTCTGCTGAATGAAGTTAAATCTTCCCTGAGTGAAAAAAGAGATAAAAAAGCATATAAAAACCCTGATTTCAAGAATGAATTTTCACGAGATCAGAGTAGTAAATATCTGTATCCAAAAGGCTTCAAAACGAAGATAACTTCTGGTGACCCTCCTGTAACCCTGTTCAGTGCTGTTCCTTTTGAATCAGTTGGATAAACAAAATCATCATTAATCTCCCTCCAATCTAACACAATTTCTCAGACATGTATAATCCCCGCTGTTTTACAAATTCTACCCATATAAACCTTCTTAAGAAAAGGATGAAGAATTCCAAATGAGATATGTTTGGCTATTAGCCTGTATGTTTTTGATATCCATCAACTTTCTTTACTGCCCTTTTCAAGAGAAAGCCCTGGCTTTGGAACAGCCTATATTCAACATGAAAAATAAATCCGAGAGAGCATTGATCATGAAAGGCCCTTCAACAAAGCGCGAAATTGCTTTAACTTTCGATGATGCACCGGATGATATTTTTACCCCTAAGATTTTGGATATCCTTAAGGAGAAAAAAGTAAAAGCCACCTTTTTTCTTGTGGGGCATCGAATTGAAAAGTATCCTGACATCGCAAAACGAATTGTGCAAGAAGGCCATGCAGTAGGAAATCACTCGTATAATCACCCTAACTTCCTACAAATGAAAGAAGCAGATTTCAAAAGGCAAATTAACAGAACCGACAAATTAATCTCCTCTTTGACAGGCTCCGTCCCCACGATCGTGAGGCCTCCTTATGGAGAAATCAATGATAAACAGATAGAGTGGCTGACAAAATACAAAAGAGTCGTCGTGGAATGGGACGTTGACTCCCTTGATTGGAAAGGATTAAAGTCTGAAGAGATTGTCAACAATATTCTCTCTGGTGTGAATCCTGGATCCATTGTTTTACTTCATTCTGGAACCGGAGAAGGAGGGGATTTATCGGGAACTGTGGAAGCATTGTCGATGGTAATCGATGATTTGCGAAAAAAAGGATTTAAAATGGTGACCATCCCAGATTTGCTTGATATTCCGTAATAGAGTTAAGAGACTCCTCCGGTTATATACCTTGAGGAGTCTTTAGTGTACTAACAATGAAGAAAGGCGGCATTCAGAAAAGGTGTGGAGAGATGGTTAGAAAGTTCCCCTCTTCCATAGCCTTTATCAGAGTGGAAAAGTCAGCACGATAGTTCTTCACACCTCATTCATAACGACTAACAATATGATTCATTGTATAATAAACGATTCAGGGCGCTTGTAAAATAGTTGAATTTCATTGACTTAATCAGATCTTCAAAATAACAGTCTTTTGATTCACCATAAAAAACTTCGCTACATAGGTTGTTTTGTTAATTAATTTTATTTTCTTCATTTAATCCACTGGTTTGAAAGGCGTCCTCTTTATTATCATACCGCGCAATCAAGGCTACTTTTCCTTCGGTTTTTCATAAAAGTATAGACTGTGGCTTGTCCTCTAACATCACCATTTTCTTCATACCATGTACCATCTTGTTCAAGAACAATATGATGCTCCTTAGCAAAACGAGTAAGCTTTTCTAAATGAAGCCTCGCTCGTTCCAACCAATCAGCTAAATGTTGGCTTCCAATAAACGAACCTTTTGGTCCAAAAATTTTGACATTCGTATGCGTCAATTCAAGTAGTGAGGGTATATCTTTTTTATATTCGACTTTTCCATCCATTGTTCAGCCGTTTCAATTGCTGATGGTAGTATTACTCTTTCAGATTTATGTTTATGGAAAGAAGAAGAACGTTCAATAAGTTCTTCTTCTTTGATGATAAAAGCGTAAAACAAATGCGCCTTGGCGTATTTGCGCACAGATTTTATCGAGCTCCACTCGATAAAATCTATGGCATCCGCGGAGGCTTTAACTTTATTCGGCCAGGGTTTGAACCCCCACTGAATGGAATACCAATATGCTTTCATCTCACCACTTACAGAAGTGGGAGACTTCTGCTGAATGAAGGTAAAAGTTCCTTGACCACTTGTTTGCTAGGTTCATCTATAAATAGATATGACTGAAGTAAAGATTCCTTTAGAGTATAAAAATGTTCTTCCGAAATAACTTCTTCAACGGTCTTTGTTTTAATGTCTGCGTAACTCATCATTCTTTATCTCCTTCACATTTAAGAACTATTATTTGAGCGTCGAGGTTTTCCACTTGATAATCCAAATACCAAGAATCCCTTAAAAATCTATGCAAAATAAAAAAGCTCGTAGAGAAAAACACCTATTTTCTCTACAAGCTGACTCTTTTGAAAGGAGTTCTTTTCAAAAGAGAGACCTTTAACGCACACCTTTCATCTGTCTTTGAATCAAAGGAGTAACAAAGAATAGAATGATCCCCAGCAATATAGCACTCAAACCAATGATTCCAAAATATAACATTTCCGTTTCAGGGCGATAAAATTTTACAATCTGTGCGTTCAAGCCTTGGGCAGCTGCATTGGAAAGAAACCATAGGCTCATTGTTTGAGCTGAGAATGCAGCAGGAGCCAATTTCGTAGTTGCAGATAATCCAACAGGTGATAAGCATAATTCACCGATCACAACAACCAAATAACTAAGCACGAGCCAGATTGGATGCACTAACGAATTTGTTCCACCCAAGTATGCTGGTATTAAAATGAGGAGAAAAGAAAGGCCGGCAAATAATAACCCCAAAGAAAACTTTTGTGGAATGGAGGGCTGACGTTTTCCTAATCTCACCCATAACCAGGCAAATACCGGTGCCAACAGAATAATAAATAACGGATTCAATGATTGAAACCATGCAGGAGATAGATGAATCCCCGCGATGTCCAATTGTGTCCGCTTATCCGCAAAGTTAGCAAGAATGGTTGAACCCTGTTCTTGAATGGACCAAAACATGACGGATGCAAGAAATAACGGAATATAGGCAAGAACGCGGGAGCGCTCCACCTCAGTTGTTTTTGGACTCCGATACATCACAATAAAGTAAATAGTTGGAATAAGGAAACCCAAAATCCCCACAAGAGCAATAAATAACTTGATCGTAAGCAATCCTGTTGGAATTGTGACAGCTAAAATAATTCCCAGTAAAACCACGGCTCCTGCCATCACGAGATAGACCTTTTTCTTCTCAGCAGGAGATAAAGGATTGGCAACGTAAGTACCTGCAAGTCCCAAGTTTTTCTTCTTTGTAATGAGAAACATTATAAGTCCAAAGAACATTCCAATCGCAGCGAAGCCAAATCCCAAGTGAAAGCTATATCCCATGACAGATCCAACAATCAACGGTGAGAGAAACCCTCCCAAATTTATACCCATGTAAAAAATACTGAATCCCGCATCACGGCGATCATCTTGTTCAGCATACATATCGCCAACCATTGAGGAGACATTCGGCTTAAGCAACCCCGTCCCAATTACAATTAGAACCATGGAAACAAAGAAAGCTGTCAAGCCTCCTGGCAAAGCCAGGGCAATATGGCCCAACATGATCAATACCCCGCCATAAAAGACAGATTTCGAAGTACCGAAAACCCGGTCAGCTAACCAACCTCCGATAACCCCCGACATATAAACGAGTGAACCATAGATAGACATAATCGAAAGAGCCGTTTGCTCATCAAGCCCCAAACCACCTTTTGATACTTCATAATACATATAAAAAACGAGAATGGCCCTCATCCCATAATACGAAAAGCGCTCCCAAAACTCCGTAAAGAAAAGAGTAAAAAGACCTCTAGGGTGTCCGAAAAATCCTTTTTGGGGAACACTAGATACGATTTTTTCCTTGTCTATAGCAGACATTCTACTCCCTCCAACATTTTATGTGAATAATAATACCAAATAAGTATATCATATATGATAACGTTTACAAGGTAAATAAAGCTATTTCAGAAAATCAATATACCTTTATTTCTCTATCTTTTGTCAATTACCCTAATTCTTTCTACAATCAAATGCGCCTTGGCGTATTTGCGCCCAGATTTTATTCAGCTGGGGTTTGAACCCCAACTGAATGGAATAACAATATGCATTCATCTCACCACTTACAAAAGTGGGAGACTTCTGCTGAATGAAGTTAACATAATCCAATCACTTTTTCCTTTACATCAAAAAGTCCCAAGGCCTAAAAGCAGCCTTGGGATTGTTCGTTATTAAGGATATGGCGTTCTTTACTTTAACTCCTTCTTATTTATCCTTAACTAATCGTCTTCCTTCATTACAATACAGCAAAAAATGATCCTATAATCCGTCACTAAAAAGATAAGCTCCCTTTCCTAGGTCCTCGTATTGTATCGCTCCATCAAAAAATCTGGATCTCAATGTTTCATCTGAAGATGGATCTTTATCATTACGGCAGATAGCAATTCCGCTGATGGACTGGAAAACAGCCCCATAGCTAAAATAGATGACATCTTTATCTGCAACAATATAAGTGTGGACACCAGCCGACTTGTTTAACCTATCCATTGTTTGGATAATATTTCCTGGGAAAAGTGATTCAAGTTCCTCCAGATCATTTGTGCTGTATGACGGTGAATGGTACTGATTTCCAATAGATACTTTTCCCTCATCGTAAGCTTCGAAAATAGCATTAGCCACAGCATAGAAATCATTTCTATAGGGTTCGAATTGATTTTCTTTTTTTATTGCAGGAATGAAAAATAGACTGAAAGTTATCACAAGGGAAAATGCGATGGCAAGCAGCTTTCTATTGCTGACTTTTTCTTTCATACTTTTAATAAAAATAATGAGCAGCCAAGATACAGGAAATATAAGCATCACCATTATCAAGAAAGAAAGCAGCATGGCTAGGAAAGGATCACCTGTCGAAAACTTTGCAAGCAAAAGCAAAAAGTCCCCTGTCAACAAAATAGGCAAGGGAACCTTGAGCCACCCAATATCCTCGCGGCCATAGATGAATAACACAATGGCTCCGATAAAGAGTGTAATTAAAAGGGAAATAACCAAAGTCATTTTTTCAGCTTGAAGGTTATTAGCTTTTGCTTCAGTTCATTTAAGATTTTTTTCCGTTCTTCATACCCTTCAGCATCATCTGCTTCTTCCCATAATTCAAGGTCAGCACCTCTATTAATCAGATCAATTGCTTGAGTACGGATATGCTCTTGAAGGCAATTTTTATCCAATTGAACAGCTGCAAGCCCAATGAACACCAGAGACATTACCTCTAAATCGTCCTCAATATTAAACTCATCCAAATAGCCTTCCAAGATAGCGCGGCCTGCTTCTTCGGCAGATTGTCCTTCATCCAAATAATCAAGAAAATCATCTCTTACATCACACGTAGTATCATCATCAAATATCCCTGTTCCCCAGGTTCCCATATTCCCCACTCCCAAGTGTTTATTTTGAATCAAGGGCGCTCCCCCTTCAGAAGCGTTCATGCTTATGATTCCTCATTTCTAAATAACCGTAAACATGTACCAATAATACTATAATATTCTATTCTTATCTCAAATCGTTTTAAAAATTTATTTTGTTTTTAAGAAAATATGTTATAATAATGAAGTTGGTTTTTAGCCGTGGTGGCGGAAAGGCAGACGCGCTAGATTCAGGTTCTAGTGTCCGAGAGGGCGTGTGGGTTCGACTCCCACTCACGGCATCATTAATTCTATCATTTCAAGGCTTCTACAATGCTAGAAGCCTTTTTTGTTGTTTAAAATGTTGATAGATTTTTTTGAAAAGATGAGATTTGCTTCTTAAGAAAAAATCATAAATCACTCTGCCAAAATTGATGATGAGGCTAGCCAAGAATTCATCAAAGGGAGAAGACTAAAGTGTGTTAGAGTGCCGCCAATCAAATATTGCTATGATATTTTCCATGAGCAAACGAAATTGGGCCTCAACAAGAAATTAATAGATCTGACTGAAAAAGATTTTTTCCAGACACTGTAAGGGAAATATCCTTAATAAGATACATTTAATTAAATGGTTGGGCGCTACTTATGTTCCCTATTCAATTGGAACCTCTTTACCGCTTGCCATTTATAAAATGTTCCCCAGTGACAAAAACTTATACAAAGCTTGCCAAGGAATGTTTGATACAGAAATAGATCCTGAGCTGCTTCTGCAAATAAAGTATGTTTATGATTATGTTAAACTAGAGACCACATTCCCAAGTTATGCCACCAAGGAAGAGATGGAAAACTACAAAGCTCCCACTCTACTCTTTGCGGCTGAGAACGATGTGTTTTTCCCCGCTAAAAAAGTAGTACCAAGGGCAAGGAACATTTTCCTTTCATTATCTAAAACCGTCACCTTAAACAATGCAAGCCATTTTCAAAATGACAAGAACTTAAAGATAATCATAGAAGAAATTGAGAAATTTTTTTAGAGTTCCAAAAGCCTTACTATAGCGGTGGGCTTTTTTTGTACATCAAAAACGCCTACATTTTCTCAGAATATTAAGATATCAAAACTTGAATATAACTGTTATGATTATTCAAAAAGGAGCAGATGAAGATGAAATTTTATATTGTGGATGTATTTGCAAAAAACAAATATGAAGGAAACCAATTAGCCGTTTGTCTCCCTGATGAAAATATAGAGCAAGAAGAGATGCAGGCGATTGCAAAAGAAACCAATTTTTCGGAGACGACTTTCATCATGTCTGGATTGCAAGAGAACGGTGGGTATGATGTAAAAATCTTTACCCCCGACTCAGAAATACCGTTTGCAGGGCATCCTACAATTGGAACTGCATTTATCATTCAACAATTGTTTGAAGATCATAAAGCTGCTGAGATTAAACTAAATCTTAAAGTGGGACAAGTTCCTGTAGTATTTGAAAATCAATATGCCTGGATGACACAAAATCAACCTGTTTTTGGCACTGAAATTGATGTTGAAACAATTGCCAAATCTTTACAAATTGATATAGAGGATATAAATAACGACTATCCAGTTCAAGTAGTTTCAACAGGTTTACCGAGCATTATTGTGAATCTGAAGACCTTGGATGCGGTGAATAGATGTAAAGTAAATCATCAAGTATATGATGAAATGTTAGAAAAAATCGGAGATGCTAACCTTTTCGTTTTTACAGAAGAAACGATACATCCTGAAAACGACCTGCACGCAAGAGTTTTTATGTTTACTTCCGGTCACTTAGAAGACCCTGCAACTGGCAGTGCCAATGGAAACTTAGCTGGTTACTTATTAAAGCATAACTTTTTTAATAAAAATAACATCAGCTATAGTGTTGAACAAGGTTATTCCATTGGAAGACCATCACTATTGAAAATAAAAGCTAAAAAGAACGATGACAACTTTCTAATACAAGTAGGGGGCAGTATTTTTGTTATAGCAGAAGGCAAATGGTTATAATGATCTTTTAGATATACGTGTCAAACAGTAGAAATGCCAGTGGAGTCCACCAAGTCTGTAAACTAATATAAGCAAAGAAAGGCAAAAGATTTGGCCTTTCTTTACTTATTTTGCAACTCCATCCATTGTTTCACCAAACGCTTCGGTGCCGCGCGTAAATAGGCTTCTTGAATAAGATCTATCAAGTCAATCCAGTCTTCCTCAACTGGATTTTGGATAGACACCCAGCCATGCCGCCCAATATACGGCGTTTTAAAAAATTTCTCTTTCTGCAGCAATAATGCTTGGGTTTCCCGATCTGACTTGAAGGATATACCGAATCCGTTCTTGTTTTCACCTGAAATCACAAATGATTTTCCATTGATTTTAAATGTATTGTGACCAAAACCGTCGATATGCTCAACAGCTTCAGGCAGTGCAAGACAGGTATTGCGCAAATTTTCAAGTATTCCTGCCGTATCTAAGGATTTCATATTTTTATTCACCTATTAAGAGTTTCATTTTGCATTTTCATCAGGTTGATGAATTCCAAAAACATTTCCTTCGGTATCCATATAGTATCCCTGCCATGCCATTCCGGGAAGAGCATATTTGGGCATAGCGACCTTGCCGCCATACTCAATAATTTTTGCTTCCGTTAAATCGTAATGTTCCACTCCCATTGTACAAGCAAATCCATTTAAAGGTTGATTTGTTTCCGGCGGAGCACTCTGCCGCTGCATCAATGCACCATTGATCCCAGGTTCACTTTCATCACCCGTCACTGCACCAAAGTAAGGCATTCCTGCATAATCACTCCAGTCTTGAAATGACCATCCAAATACCTCACCATAAAACTTCTTTGCCCGCTCCATGTCATCAACATGAATTTCAAAATGAACTAATCTTCCCATCATTTCCCTCCCATTTTTCAAAATGAATCATTAGCTATCATGCCAGCAAATTCTTAATTTTATTATAATTATTTTGGGGAAAAATTCAATTCTATAGTGAAGGGCACTTTTTTCCCCATTGCCCTTTAACCTGAAAATGCAGTTATCCCAATAGTTACTGCAAAAATAATTAAAAGGACACCAAGACCACGGTCAAACCAATGCATATATTTTCTATAAATGTCTCTGAAATAATCATTTGAAATAAGTATCGCAAGTAGAATAAACCAAAGTCCAACTGCTACTATAATTTCGCCGCCATATATCCAACGCATCCATTCAGGAGTGCCATGTCCAATAAATTGCGAAAATACGCTAAGAAAGAATAAAGCCGACTTAGGATTCAAGACATTACATAAAAAACCTTCACGAAAACTCTGCCCTGCAGACCGACTAAGTAGTTGCCCTACATGCAATTTGTTCAAATGGGCTTTCGAACGGATCCCCTGTAATCCCAACCATAGTAAATAGACAGCTCCAAATAGTTTGATCATATTAAAGACAACCGGCCATTTTTCCAATAGAATCGTAAAGCCCAAAACGGTATAGGTAACATGAACAATTAGTGCACTGGCAATTCCTAGTGCCGTAGCCATACCATTTTTTCTACCCATCCCCAGACTATTTTTCATAACAACTACAAAATCAGGCCCCGGCGACAAAGCCGCCAAAATACCTATCAGAAAAATTTCCATATACATAAAATATCCTCATCTCTTTACTTTATATTATGGACAATGTAGGTGATTAATTCGTTCCCGCGCCATAGTGAATCAAGCTCGTCACTCCCCCATTTTTCAGTCACAACCTTCATCATCATATCGTGCCGGATATATTCTTTTGCCAATATAACCAGCATTGGATCAGTTGTTTGGATAGCTTGCGGAGTCTGACCATCAATAAAGCCTGAAATCAACACTTCCTGATGATCCTGAATAACAATCGTTAATCTTTGCCCCATTCTCTGTTTTTCAATGGAAGATGTATCCGGACGATGATAGAATGCTTTTCCGAAAGACGCTGTCTCTTGATGCGTAAATAGCAGCGAGTACATATTAATCCCTTTTTCACATTGTATTTCAGCTGAACTGCGCAGTTCTTCGAGTTCTTCCTCCCATGCAGAAAGCCAGATTTCCTTATTTGCGTTTAATATCAGTTTTTTCATAGCACCGATGATCTGGGAACGTTCCTCAATATGCTTAATTACATTTACCATTGCTGGCTTTTCAACCGATTGCAATTCTCTCTCAAGAAAATCGAGTGTATTCTCTGCTTTCCTTCTTCTATTTGCTATCAGTTCTTTTACAGATAGTGGGATATAGGTTGGCGTTTCAGTACGCAACTCTATGATTGCTCCCTTCGCCACTAATTTATCGATAACAGCATAGACCATGGACCGTGGTACACCACTTTTTTTACTAATTTCGTAACCATTCATCCCCGGCTCCTTTAGTAATGCCATGTAAGTCTTCGCTTCATTTTTTGAAAAGCCAATTTCTTCGAACCTTCCGATTAAATGCTCCATCTCTAGCACTTCCCCCTAGTTGTTATCAGTATCACTACTATAATAAAATGAATGGTTCAGGTCAATAAGAAATCCTGAGTACTTTTAACTGCTCGGTACAAAATGAAGCTGGCAAACGATTATCGCTACCAGCTTTAAATTACGGTAATTTTGAATTGTTGTTAGGTTTCTACAATGTTGAACTTTGAAACTTTTCCTTCGGGAGGAGTTCCTCCAACAGATAGTCCTAGTATCTATAAGTAATAACAAAATTAGCGTAAATTCCTATTTTGGATTCATGAGTTATTGAACGATCTACTTATCCCTGATGTAGGCAAAATTATAATTTGATTGAAGCAGCTTAAAAAATTTAGTGTAGTAGTATTATATAAAAAATATTTCAATATAATTCCACCGCTGCCAAAACCCCCATATTGAAGATGATAAAAGGATGAATTATATTATGGTACTGTCCAAAATTAAGGAGGTGCCATATGATCAAAGAATGGAATTTATTGCGGGCATTAGCCTGTTTAAGTATAGTTTTTCTTCATAGCACAACGCAGATGTCAAAGATAATGGACCATCCTGAAATTGATCTCTATTACTATGGCAGAATCTTTTTATGTATGGCGACGCCAGCCTTTATCGTTTTATCTATAGTGATTTTAGCAAATCGCTATCCACATCGGCTGCCGGATAATTTCTGGAGAAAACGAATAAACTTTATATTTATTCCGTTTTTATTTTTCGCTGTAGTTGATGCCTTCGTGACTCATTATTTGAATAACAATGTTGTGATTAAGGAAAAAATCACAGAAAATATACTCACCGGAAATTTTGTCGGGTGGTTCATTCTTGTCATCTTTCAGTTTTACGCACTCCATTACTTCGTTACTAAATTTAGATTGTCGATGAAGTGGATGTTACCATTAAGTCTAATATCAATGTTCAGTTATTTATTCCTGATCAACGAGGAACTCATTAAGCTTGATGGCTATTCACATGTTCTAAGACTCCCGTTCCTTGCATGGTTTGGCTATTTTACCGCTGCATATCTAATTGGGAAGTATTACAAGACACTTTCAAAAACATTATTGAAATACCGTTGGCTTACTTTAGTATTATTTGTACTATCCGCTGCTTTTCTATATTTTTCATATAGTTCTGGTCTTGTAACTGGGACGCATTCCAGAAGGATGGATTTATTTCCAGTGGTCATTTCCTTCTGCTTAGCAGTATTTGCTTGGGGACAAAAAATTCCAGCAAGTAAGCTAGTTAATCTTATCAGTAATTACTCATTTGGCATTTATTTATTGCATTGGCAATTCCAGCGGCTTCTCGCCCCACATTTTGTTGGATTGTTTTCCAGCTACTTTGCCAGTGTTTTATTATTATTTGTCGTTTCACTGACTGCATCCATTTTAACGATAAAATTGATTGCATATTTGCCTTTCGGCGCTTTCATTGTAGGTAAGGTAAGAAAAGTAAAAAAAGAATCTGTCCGATCCGAGCTCGTGGAGCAAACAGCTTAATATTTAGGGGACTGCATTAATCCAGTTCTTAAAGGATTAATGCAGTTTATTTTCATTTATCCAAGTTTAATGATGACACAGCTTTAAAAGAAGTATTTAGAGCATACGCACTTGTTTGTACTAACGGTCCTGTGATGTAACCAAATCCTAAATCAGATTCCTGCACGTATTACAAACGCGAACCCTATGTTTGGTTCGAGATCCGGGAATCGTGCGATTTTCTGGTTTATTGTGCGAAAAACAAGATTATCGTGCGATATTTCTATTTATCGAGCGAAATCCAGGTTTATCGTGCGAAAATCATATTTATCGTGCGAGTTCCGGGTTTCGTGTGAAATTCACAGTTATCGTGCGAAAAACAAGATTATCGTGCGACATTTCTATTTATTATGCGAAATCTGGGTTTATCGTGCGAAATCTGGGTTTATCGTGCGAAAATCATATTTATTGTGCGAGTTCCGGGTTTCGTGTGAAATTCACAGTTATCGTGCGAAAAACAAGATTATCGTGCGACATTTCTATTTATTGTGCGAAATCCAGGTTTATCGTGCGAAAATCATATTTATTGTGCGAGTTCTGGGTTTCGTGTGAAATTCACAGTTATCGTGCGAAAAACAAGATTATCGTGCGACATTTCTATTTATTGTGCGAAATCTGGGTTTATCGTGCGAAAATCATATTTATTGTGCGAGTTCCGGGTTTCGTGTGAAATTCACAGTTATCGTGCGAAAAACAAGATTATCGTGCGAAAATCATATTTATCGTGCGAAATCCAGGTTTATCGTGCGAAAGTCAGTTTTCACACATGTGAGCTCGTTCCTGCTTAAAACCGAAGGTGTAACTATGTAAAGTTGATATTTTTTACGTTCAATACTTACCTCGGTCGTGGATGATCACTTAAAACCAATTGCATTATCGATCACGTTGCCATATTCATGGCAGAAGGCGGATAAAAACTTCCGAGATCCCTTAATTTTTCTATTAAGGTGTTCTCTATATGATTATTCATTGGCAATAGTTCTGTCGAAAAGGGTCTTAGTTGAGAGTTTTCACCAATCATAATGGAATGTTTCGCATGTTGAAACATTGTAATATCATTTGCATCATTACCGAACGCTAAGTATTCTCCATCAATGACACCAAGCTGTTGTAATCCTGCCCATTTATCTATTCCTTTTGGACTTATGTCTAATACTCCTTCATTTCCATGAACGTTCACTACTACATCCAGGGTATCAAGCTCTTGTTTTACTTTTTCCATATTATTTGAAGTCAGCATTAATATTTTTATTATCGGGTGCAACTCGCCCAGCGGAACATTTTTAGCCAATTTGTGTGGATCAAGATTACGAATAATAGAATGCTCAGTTGTCCCCGTATATGCATAGTTCCAAGAACCATCAATTAAATAAGTAACATCATACATATTGATTAAAGCTTTCAGTTTGGAAAGTGTCGTTTCATCAAAACCTGTAGTGGAGATGATTTTCCCTTGATTTGCAACAATCGCTCCATTTCCACCTATCATTGAATAATGATGAAAACGTTCATGCAAAACTGGAAGCAAATCTCGGATTGGCCTTGCAGAAGCGAAAAGTACTTCATGCCCCTGTTCTACCAATTGCTCCAACTTGTTAAGAATCTTATCTGAAACAGGTATCCCTCTAAAACAAATAGTCCCATCTAAATCAAAAACAAATTTCATTTATTCCACTCCAACAAATTTTAATTGTTCTTATCATAACAGTTTATTTTATAATGAAAAGGACAATTGTCCAGGTAGGGGGTTTTTAAATGAAGCTTATTAGTGATTCAGATCTCATGAAGTTAATGCTTAATAAATTTCAATTAGGTCATATCTTTGACTTAAGTAAACAAATCCCATTTACTTTATACCAATACAAATCAGGTGAAGTTATTTTATATGAAGGAGCTAAGGCACAAACTTTATTATTTTTGGTAAAAGGAAAAATAAAAGTCACTTCAAGTATAGAAACTGGAAAGTCACTATTGCTCCGCTTTAGCGAACCCTTATCCATTGTGGGAGATTTAGAGTGGATTCGAAACATTCCTGTCCAATCTCAAATTGAAGCTGTGAATGATTGCTTATTCATTGGACTGCCATTTGACTATATTGATAAGCACGAAAAAGACAACTCCGAATTCTTACACATGCTTTTAGATCATATTAGCTATAAACTTCAAACTTGTACGACGGCTTCTCGTGTTAATTTACTAGCCTCAGTTGAGAATAGATTTGCAAGTTATCTTTTATCTACGATGTCTCATGAACCTGAGAATGAATTCGGCAAAGAGTTAAAAACGTCCAATATTGTAGAAATTGCGAACTTGCTTGGTACGACACACCGTCACCTTAATCGAGTGATTCACTCTCTGACTGAAAGGAAAGTGATCGAAAGAAGAGACAATGCGATTTGTATATTGGATACGAAAACATTGGAAATAATTTCCAACGGGATTAGTTATTAAGTATTCAACAAATTCAACAATCTTTATCTTCTGTTGAATACTTATTTAACATCACAATTTCTTTTCTAATAGGTTCACCAACATCGAAACCTCGTCGATACAATAGTCAGGCTCCTCTTGCAACAGTTGTTCCTTCGTATGACTGCCCCATGTAACAGCACAGGTTTTACAACCGGCCGCCTTCCCCATTTGAATATCAAATATCGCATCACCAATTACTATACATGTTGAAACATCCAAATCACATCGTTCCACTATTGATAAAACGCCATCAGGGTGCGGCTTATATAGTTTGACTTGATCTGACCCAATCCAGTCTTTGAAGAATCCAGTAATATCCAGTGATGTTAAATTCCTGAATAATACATCTGTTTTTTTACTTGATACAATAAAACAATCAACATCGTTTTGAGTTAAAATCTTTAATACTTCTTTTATTTGTGGAAAAAGCATTAATGAGTCATTTTCAAATTCTTTATACGCTTGACGGAACACTACTAGCAATTGCTCAAATTCGTCATTAGTTAACTCTCTATTAGCCATCTCTTTAAACGATGTTTCGATCGGAATTCCCATATAATATTCAATCACTTCTTGAGCAGGCAGCGTAAGCCCCATTGCTTGAAAAGCCGATTTTGTAGCCAGTAAACTGCATTGTTTTGAATCTGCTAACGTACCATCGAAATCAAAAATAAATGTGTCCATTTTCTCTCCTTACTGCATTTCATATAAATTATCTTTTGCTTTTTCTTTTAATAAATTGGGGTCGGAAATCTTGATGCCATCGGGAGCTCGTTCAAGAATACCTTCTTGTTGAAAAATTTGTATAATCCGGTTTTGATGCCGTACTGTTGTTCCAATAAATTCAGCTATTTCTTTCAGGTCTTTTTTAGCAATAAATGGTTGATAAAACTGCCCATTTTCATTATGTGAAATAGAAAATAAATAACTAGCAAAACGCGCATCTGCCTCATTCAACAGGTGAAATGAAAGAGTCATTGATTTTGTCAAAAACTTACGTCCAACTACCTCAAGTAAGTATTGATTAAATGCTGCTTCCATACATAATTTATTAGCTGTTTCTACTGGGATAGCAAATGCGTGTACCGTTGAAACAGCTTCAATTGTATTTAGTACATTCACCTTTTGGATGAGTTCAATATCTCCAAAAATCTGAACTGGACGGTTAAATGTAACAATTAATCGCTTACCTTCCGAAGAGGTAACATAAATCTTCACCTTTCCCTTTACAAGAAAAAACAGATAGTCCAATGCATATCCTTGCTCACATAAACACTCTCCCGGCTCAAATTCAATCAACTTTACCTGGATTTGATCGAGCGATACTCGGGGATCGATTTTCTTTAAATAATCTCCCCACAAGTTTCTATCAACTATTCCCTTCACCTGGTGCACCTCATTATTCTGTTTTCAGCATATATAAATTATAGCTTTCATTAAAGGACATATGTCCCAAACATGAAGATTATCCATTTTTGCCCATCCCTTCTTAAGAGAGGTAAGTCACTAGCTTCTTCTCCATTTCACTAAAATTTTATGATCAGTATTCGTTTAGATCATCATCATTCCAATGGCTATTTGATCGCCCAAGCATCACATGGAAATGGTTATTACTTCAATAAAAAATAGGCACTTTACTCATCTTCCGATGAGATAAAGCACCGCTTCCTTATGGTAGATTGTTTTCTAGCTGTAAAACGACTTTCGGTTTCAGGGAGAAAGAATTATAGGTAGTCGTAGCTAGGCCAGATCCATGCCCCAAATAAATAAACCGAGTGAAATCAAATTAAAAAAACTCGATTTCACCCGGTTTAAATCCATTAGTTGTCAATTTATGTTCCGGCATTCCAAGACCTTATTCAGCTTCACCAACAACAGAGAATCGCTGATTTATATGTTCGGCACTTTCAACTTCATCTAAAACGGCAATGGCATAATCGGCATAGCTAATGTAGCTTTCACCTTTTGAATTTAGAGTGAGTATCTCCCGAGCTTTTGTGTATGAACCAGTTCGTTTACCTTCTGGATTAAAAAATCCTGCCGGGCTAATATAAGTCCATTTTATGCCGCTTGTATCTTTAAGTTCTTGTAAATTTGCAGCCATGTTTGAAGCTGTTGGTAGATATGCTTCAGGAAAATCAGGCGTTTCCATCACTCGAACTTTTTTTGCTTCATCTACATAAAGGCTTCCCGCTCCTCCCACGACTACCAATCGTGTATCTTGAGTACCTTTTAATGCTTCGATTAAAACTCTCCCTGCTTCAACATGTTGTTGCTCTTGTCCAGGTGCAGCATTAAATGCATTCACTACGACATCAAAAGCCTCTATATCTCGTGATTTTATGTCAAAGATGTTCTTTTCCACTACTGTCACTTGTTTGTTTGTAACTTTAGATGCATTCCTAACAATTGCTGTGACGTCATGCCCTCTTTCAACAGCTTCTTGTAAAATAAGACTTCCGGCTTTACCACTTGCCCCAATAATACCTATCTTCATTTTAAATCCCTCCAATACCTGTAACCAATATAATTACATGTAACTATTATAGTTACATGTTTTCTTCCTGTCAACATTCACTATTTCTATTTACGTTCTTTTTTACGCTATAATAAGCTTGTAATCAAATTAATTACATGAATGATAAAGATCGAGTTGAGATAATTATAAAGAAGGTGACTAAGGTTGGCTATCAGTAGCAGATTTGCAGTGAGCATTCACATATTAACTTTAATTGAATTAAATAAAGAAGGAACGAGCTCCTCTGAATTTTTATCTTCGAGTGTTAACACGAACCCTGCCGTGATAAGGAAGATTATGAGCATGCTTAAAAAAGCAGGCTTAATAGAAGTATCCCCTGGTATTGCAGGAGCTAAACTTACTAAGGAACTATCGGATATTACCCTGTTTGATGTTTATAAGGCTGTAAATGTCGTTCATGAGAACGGGTTATTTAGTATACATGACAATCCAAACCCAGACTGTCTGGTAGGAAAGAATATCCAACAAACAATAGAACCAATATTTCTTGCAGCTCAATCGGCCATGGAAGAGATTTTTAAAAATGTAACCCTTAATGATGTGGTGAAGGATATTGCGGATAAATAGAATACAGCGGGGTGCAAGTTAAAAGAAAAAATTTTCTCGCCAATACGGAACAATGGAAGTTTACCTTCAGTTGAAGGAAAAAAGAGAAGGATATACGTAGTTTTCTGCTTGATGAACATTTAAAATAGGGGCCTCGGCCAGTAGCAAAATATAGAGAGACAGAACGCCCCTCCTTTTTTATCGAAAACGGGGTTTAACTTCATTCAGCAGGAACCTCCCACTTCTGTAAGTGGAGAGATGAATGTATATTGGTATTCCATTCAGTGGGGGTTCAAACCCCGGCTGAATAAAGTTAAAGCCCCGGCGGATGCCACAGATTTTCAGAGGAAATTTATCGAGCGAAGCTCGATAAAATCTGGGCGCAAATACGCCAAGGCGCATTTGATATAAAAACTAAAGAACCAGGGGCGCAAGTACTATATACGAACCAGTAATAGCTTACACCCCTATTATAATCATTGTTAACATTCTATAATAACATTCTCAAATATTTTTCGAAGTTGACTCCTGCTACTTCTGGAGTCTGCTCCAAGCAGGTATCACTAATTGCTGCTGACAGGAACTCTTCTGCAAGTTGAATCGATTTTTTAAGATCCTCTCCACGCATCATGCTTCCCATCATCACAGATGCAAATAAGTCACCAGTACCAGAATAACTTTTACCATTATAGGGCGTAGCCCTATAAAAAGTTCGATCTCCGTCCAAATACATGTTTCCAATAAACTGATTATCTGTATCTGTTGTTTGTGGATTCACACCAGTGATAATAACCTGAGCATCAGTTTCTTGCTGCATAATATTACCAACTTCTTCTAACGCTTTCAGAAAATCCCTTTCATTTGTATAATTATATAATTTTTCATAGGATAATCCTGTTAATAGACAGCACTCCGTAACATTTGGTGTAATTACGTCTGCACACTTCACAAGTTCTTTCATTCGTACCAGCATTCCACCTGTAAAAAGCTTATAGGCTTCACCCCTATCTCCCATTATAGGGTCAACAAGTAAAAGCGTTTCTTTTTTATAAAACTTATCTAAAAAACGAAAAATATTATCGATTTGCTCTCTCCCGGTAACGAAACCGGTATAGATTCCGTCAAAAGCTACATTCAGTTTGCTCCATTCCTCTTCAAAATATTGCATTTTAGAAGTTAGATCTTCACAAAAAAAACTTGGATAATCGGTTTGCGCAGATAATATTGCTGTCGGCAAAGGACAAGCCTGCACTCCCATTACCGAAAGAACCGGAATTGCAGCTGTTAATGAACATTTACCAAAAGATGACAAATCCTGTATTACAGCGACTTTTTTCATAAATACCTCCAAAAGACGTATCCAAATTGAACTTTATCTATATTATCATAAAAAAAGTAAAGGAAATCCACAATAGAAGTAGTCATGATGACTCAAGATCGCTTATCAATACAAAGGGTTAACATCTGATTGGTGGTTTGTGAACAAACCGGAAAATCTATCTGTCAGGTATTGGAATCCAGCTGTCTGAATTTATTTCACACTAGAAAATTGACTGCTTGATATAAAACTCTAACTTTTAGGGGGCACCACATCAGCACCGGGCCTGCTTTTTACGTGTATATATATATGTATGCCCCTGCATCTGCATTCGAATTTACGCTCGTGCCTCACTTCACGACATTCATTAATCCATCTTACCCGCCGTCTTAACCGCTCGTCCTTAAACTCCTCTTCAAACCACATTTACATCTCTCCTATTGTTTATCGAGCGACTCATTAATAGTGTATTAGAAATTATTCAATTTGATGGATAGACCGTTTAGTAGAAACGAAGGTTTTTATTGAGTAAAAATAAGCTGTTAACCTATTGTAGTATCTCTATTATCCCAGAAAACTCTAATTAATCTTGCTCATGAGAATTCCCCTTTTAATAGGACAGTTCATAATCACAAACAGGGCATTTTGGAACAAGTTCAGAAGGAATTTTACAATCAACCGTTTGGACTTTGGAAGTGGCTAAAATCCGACGGCATTATTAATGTTTTCTATTACACTGTAGAGAAAGTATATCAAATGCGCCTTGGCGTATTTGCGCCTAGATTTTATCGAGCTTCGCTCGATAAATTTCCTTTGAAAATCTGTGGCATCCGCCGGGGCTTTAACTTTATTCAGCCGGGGTTTGAACCCCCACTGAATGGAATACCAATAGGCTTTCATCTCACCTCTTACAGATGTGGGAGACTTCTGCTGAATGAAGGTAAATGGATCAAGGGCTCTTTCATTCAACTTATATCCTCTCTAAACATCAATTTTTAATATTTGTTTCAAAATAATAAAACTCATCTGCTTTTTTCTCTTTCAGAAGTATAGGATCGGTTTTTTCACCTTTCACATATTGATTGAAGAAAGCCAAAATGTATTGATTCATCACTTGATGGAATTGATCGACATCGATACCCCTTGACAATAAAGGTGAAAGATAGGGGAAATCCGTAAAAGTATAATGATCTCCAGCTATAAAAGTGAGCCTATATGTGTCATCTTTTATTCCTTCTTCATAGTGAAAATCTGCAAGTTCTGTAATTTTATTATGATATTCATGGAATTCCTCTGGTGTAACATTTGTATACTTTATTTCTTCATCCGTTATATAGAGATAATCATCATCTAATATGAACATAAAAGGCTTTTCAAGCTCTGAGCTTGCTACTGGTTCATGCAAAGGCCCGTCTATATTGATTCCTGATGAAAATCTGGAATCATCTAACAATACTTGAGCAGCTGTTGATCCCCCATAGGAGTGTCCAAAAATTCCAATCCTATCTATGTCCATCTTTCCAGTGAACAACCCTTGAGGGTCCTGTTTATTTATTTTTGTTAATTGATCGACTACAAAGCTCACATCTTTTGATCTCGTTTTGACATCTTTCTCATCTTCAATATTAAAGGAATAAGAATAAGCATCCGCGCGATTCATTACTTCCCGTCCATCAGGAAATTTCGTATATCCTGCATCATTCGTATGATCAATACTGACAACGAAGTATCCATGGCTTGCTAGTTCCTCCATTTGGGAATAACTCTGCATTCTGGTACTGCCAAATCCATGAGAAAATACTAGAATCGGGTATTTGTTTCCCCGATCGGAGACTGCAATATCTTTTATACTGTTAGATTCGGAATATTTTAGATACTCAAAGAAAGAACGCGGAACAGAAAAAATGAACTCCATCGTTCCCGACCATTCTTCATAAGGAAATGCTTCATATTGAATGTCTTGATTATCATCTGTCACCTCTCCCGGATACCATATTTGTATCATGATTTCTCGGGCTTCTTGTTTTGATAAACTACTTTCACTTCTGGATTCATCTATTAAATGCATTGAAGTCATGCCTACTTCAAAAGGTCCTGTAGGCTTTGGAAATTGAAATACAGGCATCGCAATGACTAAACCAAAGCTGCTAATCGAATAGATAAGGGTAAACAAAATGCACGAAATTTTTTTGACCTTCTTTTTATTCTCACTTTCCAATTTAACTTTTTTACTATTCCTCTGAATGAACGGTTTCAGTGTGAATACAGTCAAAAAAATAAATAATACGTAGGTTAATCCCATTTGCCACCGCTGACCCTCTACCCCAAAATGAATAATAATAAATATGAGCGCTACTAAATTAGTACTTATTTTTACTTTTGAGTCGAACCTGAACAGAAAAGAAAAAAGCCAAAATATATGAACAGCGATTAAAACTCCTTCAAATAATCTCAATAATCTCATCTCCTATTAATATAGTTAAGTTAATTAAACTAAACTATAATCCATAAGAGTTTAAATGTCAAAGCTTATGAAATAGAGTTAAGAAGTGAAGTTTTTATCTTATTAACCTGAACGAATACCCTATCACATTTGTAAAATGACAAACCTGAATCAAGGTGGACACAGTCCATTTAGAAAAATATGTAATAATCAAATGCGCCTTGACGTATTTGCGCCCAGATTTTATCGAGCTCCGCTCGATAAATTTCCTCTGAAAATCTGTGGCATCCGCCGGAGGCTTTAACTTTATTCAGCTGGGGTAATACCAATAGGCATTCATCTCACCACTTACAGAAGTGGGAGACTTCTGCTGAATAAAGTGAAAACCCGCGACCGAAATCCTTGCTCCGGGGAAAGCCGGAAGAGATCATCCATGCCAAAATGATCTACAACCAGCCAGATCCCGAAGCTGCGTAAAAAATGAGAAAGGCAGTAAATTTGTCAATCATTCTTCCAATCCCTTTTATGTTTTCTCAATATTGATTGAAGGGCAGCGCTTTAAAATATCATTTACGAGTTGTTCATTATTTCCACTTTCAAATACAACATAATCAAATTCATGTTCTTTCAAACGAAGCATAACGATTTCATTTGCGCTATGATAGGCTAAAAAGTATTTCTTGCCTTCAATCATAAATATTCCAGCTTTATGGCCAGATGTCGTAATGCCTGTTCGCTTAACGGCAGTTTTCCATGGAAATTTATATGAACCCACCCGAATCTCTTCAATCATAGTGTAAGGAATTTTGATTTCCTTCCTCATAGTCAACGCCGCTGTCCAACCCGAAATTTTCAGTAATAACTCATTATCATTCGATACAACTTGAAAGCTCATCAGTTAACTCCTCCAATTCACACGGTTTTCCCCTGTTTTTTCCAACCCTAGACATGATGAAACAAGTCACATAGAAGGCAATTCCTTTCGCGATAAGCACAATGTTGCAAATATTAAGCAGAAAACAATAAGTAATATGGTTACAATGATTGTTGTTAACAAGTGAGGTAACGTATTACCAGACGTAATAATGCTCACAGCTTGATTTGTTAAATGCGCCGGATTCAAAATCTGAAATCCTCCGCCCAACAAGGTAACAGTTTTCATTAGTATTAAAACAAAAACAGACAGCAGTGCAATGGCGGATGTTCTAACCAATAAAGCGCCTATTGCTATTACGAAAGTCAACATAAACAAGCACCAAATATAGTAAACTCCTAGTCCTGCTGCAATCCTAACAAGGGAAACAGCTTGATATAAATAAAAAGTATAAAATAGAGCCGTCAAATATCCGATGAAGACCGAACCAGCAATCATAGCTGCATGCCCAAATAACTTACTTAGCAAATACTCAGTGAGTGTCGTATCTCGGGTAAGAATAAACGCCAGCATCCCGTTAGTTTTATCCGATACGATGACCCCCATTGTTGCAATAACAATAACGATTAATCCCATTTGGTCAAATTGATTGGTTAAAACACCAGCTAATACTTCATCAGCCGTTAACTCGGGCAAGGTAATAGCCAATCCATCAGGCAATCCACCGGCTATTTTCAATATTTCGGGTAAATAAAAGGACGATAAAGGTTGAAGGATTCCTAAAAAGATAAAAACGACAGGCAGCCATAATATTTTGTAACTTCTTTTAGCATCCAGCCATTCTTTCTTCATCAGAACTGTGAAGCGGTTCATGACGACTTCACCATCCTTATAAAGATCTCTTCCAAGCTTTCCTGTACCAATTCAAATTTTTGAATAGGAAGATGTAAATTTGTAATATTACGTAACAGCCAGTCTCTCCCTTGCTCGATATTTTTAACTCGCACTTTGGCAGCATTTCCTGTCAGTTCAATAGATTCAACAATGTCTTCATTAACTAACTGGTTTGACCACTCGCTTATTCGCGGCGCCTGAATGATAAACATATGTTTTTGAGTCTGTTGAATGATTTGATTAATCGATCCGTTCACAAGTAACTTCCCTTTATTTATGATCAGCATCTTATCGCAAAGCTCTTCAGCATCATGTAAAATATGCGTAGAAAAAAGAATGGTCGATTTCTGTTTGATCACTTTGAGCAAATCCAATATATCCCTGCGCCCTAATGGATCCAATGCAGAGACCGGCTCATCCATTATCAGTAATTTCGGTTGATGGATGAGTGCTTGTGCGATTCCTAATCTTTGCTTCATACCTCCTGAATAAGTGCCAATAGGCTGATTTTCCATCCCATTCAGTCCCACCAGCTCCAGCAGCTCATGGATTCTTTGTTCCAAAACCTCCTTCTCTATATTTGAAAGGCCCCCCATAAATTTAAGCAGTTCCTTCCCTGTCATCCACGGATAAAAAGTGGGGTGCTGCGGTAAATATCCAATATATTTGCGCATTTCGCCATGGTTATTTCTATTAATCAAGATTTGACCACCAGTAAGTTTGTTTATATCTAGGATCATTTTAATAATCGTTGTTTTACCTGCCCCATTGGGACCGAGAAGAGCGACACATTCTCCCTGATTAATATGGAAATCAATCTGTTGAACAACCTCATGATTTCCATACTTTTTTTGAAGCTGGCTTACTTGAAGTAGGGGCATCTATGCTGTGCCTCCTTCCGAAGATAAAGTACAAGATGGGGCCGATCATATTAATCAAAACAATAATCATTCCCCACATCCATTTATATTCTCTGCTTTGATTTCTTTTTAATAGATCCCATAATGCCACAGAAAATAAAATGAGATGTAAGATCACGATGGGTAAAATCAACGGTAACCAATTACCAATTTCGTCAATCCCAATGTGATAGCCATAATGCATGTCAAAACCTCCTTACGATTCCTGTGAGTCTTGCGGGATAAACATGCTAGCAAAAATTCGGGTAGTTCGTGCAGACGTCGGATGGTTGTGGACCACTTTTTCAAGGGCTTGCTGGATGGTCTGTGTAAGCTCTTGAAATTCTTCATCCGATAGATGCAAAGGTATATACGCGTAACTGAATCCTTCTTTTTCATATTGTTCAGGGGACGTCTCCGCCAAATAAGAGGTGGCTAATTGAAATAAATTGCCATGATAGACGGAAAAATGCTGGATGTGGTCTTCGCGTGAAGTCTTTTCAACTTCGCTTTCGGGAATGTGCAGGTTATCTCTTTTTACTGAGAACATGCGTTCTTCAGTCCCCTTCACCTTTTTCGTTTCAATGACTTCAACAAGGTTTGCTTCAAGTAAAAGATTCATATGGCGGTATAGCGTAGCTTGAGGAATATCACCAAGTATCTCTACAAGTTGTGCGATTGTGAGTGGTTTACCTAGTAACAATTGTTGAATGATTCGCATTCGTACAGGATGAAGAAGTAAATCAGCCTTTCCTTTCATTTGAACACCTCTAACCATTATCATTTTATAAAATGATAATATAATTTCAAAATCGTATTGTCAACTTATTTTCTAATATTTGTTGGCCCATTAATCGTTCTCCTACATTTTTGTATCTTTTTTCAAAAAGGTTTTGTATAATATATCTAAATGATATATATCTTTTAGTTAGGGTGGACTACTTTGAAAAATTATAATTATACAACATATGCCATTCTAGGAATTTTAACCACGGGATGTAGATCCGGCTATGACATTAAGCAGCTAATTGATCATAGCTTAAATCATTTCTGGAAAGTTAGTTATGGCCAAATATATCCGACATTAAAAACATTGGTCGAAGATGGCTTAGCAGAAGTCCAAACTTCTTCACAAAAAGGAAAACCTGATCGAAATGAGTACTTCCTCACTTCGAAGGGAATCGAAACGTTAAAAAGCTGGCTGGAGGAGCCCATTCACCAGATTCCCGTTGAACGAAATGAAATTTTGCTTAAATTATTTTTTGGGCGCTATCAATCCAAAGAAAGCACCGTATCCCTCCTCAAAGAATATAAGCACAAGCTAGAGGATCGTTACCTAACGTATGTAAGTATTGAACAAGCAATTTCCAAATCCAAAGACAAAGAAAAGGACTCGTTGTTTTGGTTGTTTACATTAGATTATGGAAAAAGAGTGACAAAGGCTGCAATTGAGTGGTGTACCTCTACCCTTGAACAAATTTCAGATCAGGAGGCATGAAAATGAGCAAACAAATCTATACTGGGCGTTACACGACTGAGAATCAAGAGGACATCGTCGTCTTCATTATTGGTATGAGGGTGAACAGGCGGTTAGCACTACATAAATGGCTTCCAGTATTTCAAAGCATGCCGGGGATGATTAAAGAGTTGTATACAAACAAAGATGAATTAGGTTTTTTATCAATGGAAAGCTATTTTGGCCTTAGAACGACGGTTATGATTCAATATTGGCGTTCAACTGAGGACCTACTCTCTTATGCCAAAAATGAGAAACACTTGAAAGCATGGGCAAACTTCAATAAAAAAATAGGCAACAACGACGCTGTGGGAATATATCACGAAACCTATAAGATCAATAGCGGGAATTATGAATCCATTTATGGAAATATGCCACTTTATGGTCTTGGAAAAGCGTTAAAACATATCCCAGTAACTAAAAATCAGAATTCTGCTCGTAAACGGCTTAATGATACAGCGAGCAAGACTAATCCCCCGGAAACTATATCGAACCAATAAAGTGGTCGAAGACGGGGATGATGAAGAGAAGCAGTGGATGATTCAAAAAATAGAAAATCCCTTTTTAAAAAATGCAAAGGCGAAAAAGACATCAGAAAGCACTTTAAACATCTTCGCATCGTATTAGTTTATGGACATACGTAATCAGGCATTGAAGAAAGAAAACATACTGGTTGTTTGAACTTATCCACTGACTAACTTTTCTAATCATCAAATATGGAGTCATCCAATTGCCGTAAATCGACTTATTGGATGACTCCATCATTTGTTTCCCCATTGATATACACTTTACACAAAACTATTTTGTTTTATAAAACAGAATATAAAATCAATCTGTTTGCTATCTTAGGAAAAACTATTATAGCTTAGTGTTGTTATTCAAATATCATAAGAAGAAGGCTTTTATTAGCCAAAAGCTATAAAGGAACATAAGCCTCTAGCCCAAATCATTTTCTATCTGTCTGATGTCCAGAAAAAACTAATATTGACTACATTAGTTAGACTGTCTTCATAATCGCTTATATACAGTCATTGTCAACAACCAACTGCTGACTATGACTCCAGTAAAAAGCAATAACATATTACTATATAAATAAGTGGATGGATCACTAATTATCGGCAAAAACTTTTGATCCAATAGCCGTATCGATAATAGGCCTCCAACAATGGCAATACCTGTTCCTTCTGATAAAAAGCTTGTGAAATTAAGCAAGCTCATTCCAGCACCAGCCTCTTCTTGTTTCAAGCTACTTGAAACGACTGTGGAGATAACGGTTTTCGCAAATGAAAGACCTCCAAAAACAAAAACGAACGTAATGGTTATAAGCCAAGGTGTCATTCCCATAAAGAAGGCAGATACAATAAAGCTGAAGCTAATGAACACAATACCTAGTGTTAATACAGACAAAGGTCCTTTCTTATCTACAAGTAATCCTCCAATGTAACCAAATATAAGCACACTCATCGTTCCAGGAAAAATGACCATACTCCCAATCATCGCAGTGTTTAATTGATAAACATCTTTCATCATATAAGGAACCATGGAAACATATCCAACTACTGTACCAAATATAAGCCCACCACAAAGGATTCCAATCATAAATGAAGCATTTTTTCCCAATGAAGGTTCAACAAAAGGATTAGATACTCTTGTAATATGTTTTAAAAAGATTAAAAGAAAGAGAATACTAATCACAAGAAAAGTCATTTTGTAATACGTTGTAAATAGCATAAAAAACACGATACCAATGGACATAAAAATAATCCCTGCAACATCAAAGGAACCTTTTATCGTTTCTTCTTCTTTTAATAATTTCATCAAGAATGGAACAGTTATAAATGTAACAATAGGAATGAGCAGTAAGTAAGACCAATGTATATAGTGGGCAATCATTCCTCCAATAGCCGGTCCTATCCCTTCACCCATTGCTACTATAGATCCGATAAGGCCAAATGCCTTCCCTCGGTTTTCCTTTGGAATATATCTGGCAACGACAACCATTACTAGTGAAGGAAATGCAGCTGCGCCAACTCCTTGTATCAATCGAGCCAAAATAAGTATAGGAAAAAAATGATGTCCAGTAAATCCAATCAATGATCCTATACAATTCACTATAATCCCAAATAGGAGTAATTTTTTAATACCAAGCTGATCAGACAGCTTTCCATATACAGCTGTTCCTATAGAAAAGGTTAACATAAAAGCTGTATTCACCCAGTTTGTACTTGCTGGGGCTTTATTAAAATCATGGGCTATATCAGGTAAAGAGACATTCAGAACCATTTCATTTAATACGCTAAAAAATGAAAGAACACAAAGCCATATTAAAATTTGATTATGGCGTAAAACGGACTGTGAATAAGGTGTATACACTTTTTCCCTCCATTAATGAGGGTTAACGTAGTTTATAGGGTCAATGATACGCTCCCTCTTTAAATTGCACCCAATGATATTTACTGTACTTCATAAAAACGCCTCCTATACATAATTTTTATACTACTTATCTAATAGAGTAAAACGGTAAAGCAAAGGCTGTATCGAAAATATGCACCAGATAAGTGTTTGCATCCAAGTGAATGAATCCTTTTGTTCTTTTCTTGCAAAACTTCCTTTGTACCACGATAGACAAATCAATCAAATATCAACTCATCAAGCCTTTAATTATAAACTCCATCAGGTATTGACCGAGCTGTGGAAAATGGCAAATCTCAATGTCTTCCCTTGTGTGTATCAATATAGATTAAAGTTGTCAATATGGCAATAAAAAACTCACTCTCTATATCTCCTCTTATTTAAAGTCGTGTTCAAGAAATTCTAACACCTTATCAGAAAGGAAATCGCGACACTCATTTTTAGTCGTCACCAACCAGTCGTTTATATTGAAGGGATTGATGCAGTGAATGGATATTGCGAGGTAAGGCTTATCAAATGCGCCTTAGCGTATTTGCGCCCGGATTTTATCGAGCTTCGCTCGATAGATTTCCTCTGAAAATCTGTGGCATCCGCCAGAGGCTTTAACTTTATTCAGCCGGGGTTTGAACCCCTACTTCGTGGAATACAATAGACATTCATCTCACCACTTTAGAAGTCGGAGACTTTCTGCTGAATGAAGTTAAAAAAACGTTATAACATTCATTATCTATTCCGATTTACTTATCCCAAAAGATTAAAAATGATAGTAGTAACCTCAACCATCTACGAATGACTTGTCTTCTTTATTTATGATCCCTACTATGAAACTACTATTTTTTGATTCAAATGTCCTATAAACAGAAAGATAAAGCCTAGTAACAGAATAGCGGAAGCAAAAATCAATGCACCATTATAGTTGTTTGAGTGGGATGTCAAAATCCCAGCTACAACAGGCCCTATAATTTGTCCAATCCCAAAAGCAGCTGTTAAATAACCAATCGATTTATTCGTATTTGGAAAGGATAAGCTTTGCCCCTTGGAAACGATCAATGTGGTAATCCCCATAAAGGTTCCCCCAAATAAGAAAGCACCTAGAAAAACACCAATAGCACTTTGAGTAAAAACTGGTAAAATGACTCCAATGATCTGGACAATATAAGCAACATACAAAGTGTTGATATGACCGTGTTTTTTGGCCATTAAGGTCCAAATCAAACAGGAAGGAATGGCTGCTAATCCTACAAACGCCCAACTTAAAGAAGCATAATCCTTTAACTGCGGGATTCCTTGCACAATAGCTACAATAAACGTGCCAGTAATGATGTAACCAATGCCTTCACATCCGTATGAGAAAAGCAACCATTTGAAAATAGGTTCTTTCTGACCTTTATGATTACTCGCAGGCTTCTCGGGACGTACCAATTGTTTGTTCAATTCATTGTCCTTTGTCCAGAGAAACGAAACAATGCTGAGCAAAGCAGAAATGATTCCCAAGCAAATCCATGAACCCTTCCAACCTAAAGTACGATTAAAGACCGGTATGACAAGACCACACAAAAGTATCCCCAACCCTACACCGCCATAGAAGATTCCCGACCAATGTGGCCGTTTGGCTGCCTTGAGCGATTCCAGAACAATACTTGAAGATAAAACAAATACGATACCGCTGCTAAAACCAGAAACAAGTCTTAGAATCAGCCAAATCGCTACGTTTGTTGTCACCCCCATCCATATAGTCGTGATTATATTGATGACCAGATATATTTTTAAACGCTTGGCTGCTCCTTTATTCCAGCTAAAAAAGCCAGGCATTAATGCTCCCAAAAGATAACCGATATAATTAAAAGAAGCCAAGTATCCAGCCGTTGAATGAGAAAAATGGACATCATTTTGCATGAATGGAAGAAGCGGAGTGTATGCAAACCTTCCTATCCCCATTGAAATCATTAAAGAAGCGATACCGGCTAGCAAAACGAAAATAGGTCTCATCACAACCACTTTGCTTTTTTATTTTTCACCATTTCATCCACCTGAGAACGAATATCTGAAATCGTTTCGCTTGCTGATTGATATTGGCTTGAACGTGAATTTTGACCGCACCAAAGGGACATCCATTCGGTCCGTTTTTGTTTGGACGCTTCACGTCGAATCGATGTTGTTAATGTATTTTGAATGGGGTATTTTGGAAGTTCCTTTTCATGCTTCATCATTTTCAAGATGAACTCATTTCGAATGCCCCTTGCCGGCTTTCCACTAAATGTAGAGGTCACAACCGTTTGCTCCTCATTGCTGTTCAAGATCGCTTCTTTATGCGATTTTGTTACTCCGCTTTCCAGACTGGTGACAAAGGCTGTTCCCATTTGGACAGCTTGTGCCCCTAATACCAAAGCTGCCAAAACACCTCTACCATCCATGATTCCACCTGCTGCAATCACTGGAATCTCAACATGATCTACAGTTTGTGGAACAAGCGCCATCGTTCCAATCATAGCGTCCTCAAAAGAGCCCATAAAGGTTCCACGATGCCCCCCGGCCTCACTTCCTTGTACAACCACCATATCCATACCGTTTTCTTCATTGGCGATTGCTTCTTGTACAGTCGTTGCGGTTCCGATCATCACAATTTTTCTCTTTTTTAATTGCTGAACTGTTTCTTTTGATGGAATTCCAAAAGTAAAACTGCATACAGGCACCTGTTCCTCCATAATGATTTCTATTTGTTTTTCAAAAATGGATTCAGTTGTTTTTTTCACTTTCGGGATTTCTGATATGTTTAATTGTTCTCGAAAAGGCCGGAGCCATTCATTCGCTTTTTCAATTTCTTCTTCAGATACATCCTGGATTTCAGGAATAAATAGATTTACGCCAAAGGGTTTATTCGTAAGTTGTTTAACCTTAAGAATGCTCGATCGCAATTGGTCAGGGGTCATATAACCGGCACCGAGGGTCCCAAGTCCACCTGCATTTGAAACAGCAGCAACAAGTTCTGGTGTTGTGATACCGCCAGCCATCCCTGCTTGTATAATTGGATATTTTATATTCAGGTTTTGGGTAACTTTATTCTCATGCCACATTTCATATTTCCTCACTTTCTGTTTTAATTTTTCAAATCCTTTACTCTTTACTGTAATCATGATAAAACATTAAGTAAAATGATATTTTTTATCGTTTACCATCAAAAAAAGTGATGATTAGATGATGTTGGGAGGTAACTCATGAATATCGAAGACCTGCGTGTTTTTAAAGAAGTAGCAAAAGAAGGTAACATCACAAAAACTGCTAATAACCTAAACTTTGTCCAATCAAATGTAACGGCAAAAATGAAACGAATCGAACAAAAATATGGAACAAAGTTATTTTATCGCCATAAGCATGGGGTCACACTTACTTCTCCAGGAAAAATCCTTTTGTCCTATACAGAACAAGTTCTGCAGCTAATGGACGAAGTTGAAAAAAAGTTAAAAAGCTCCGCCCCTTCTGGAACACTGTCAATAGGGACTATGGAAACAACCGCTGCAAGTCGTTTACCAGATATTTTATCCGTTTATCATGAGCAATATCCGGAAGTGGAGTTAGCCCTTCGAACCGGAACTACAGAAGAACTGATAGAATCATCTTTGAATCGTGAGATTGATGGAGCATTTGTTGCGGGTGAAGTCAATCATCCAGAATTGGAAGAACTGGAGGTTTTTGAGGAGGAATTGGTTTTGATTTCAAAGGAAAACATCCTTTTCAGCCTAGATTTTAACCAACTAAAAAATCAAATCATTATTGTATTTAAGTCTGGATGTTTTTACAGAGGTATTTTTGAGAAGTGGCTGAAATCAGAAGGGATTATACCAACAAAGATAATGGAACTGAACACTCTGGATGGCGTGATTGGTTGTGTTAAAGCCGGATTAGGTATAGCTCTTATAACAAAATCAGTGGCAGTTCGACTCCACCAAAGTGAGAATATCAAACAGTTCACACTGCCAAAAGAATACGGTATGATTTCCACAAAATTTATAAATCATAAAGACATCGTAAAAACAGCTGCATTCCGTGAATTTATGAAGGGCATCAGTTTCGGGGCGTGCTCGAATAAACCCTAATATCTGAGAAATCGCCATATTACTCATCAATAAAACCTATTTTTACAGAGTGTTCTAAGTTGGACATTTGAACTCACTAGCGCTGCAATCAAATTCGCCTTGGCGTATTTGCGTCCAGATTTTATCGAGCTCCGCTCGATAAATTTCCTCTGAAAATCTGTGGCATCCGCCGGAGGCTTTGACTATATTCAGCCGGGGTTGAACCCCCACTGAATGGAGCACCAATATGCATTCATCTCACTACTTACAGAAGTGGGAGATTACTGCTGAATGAAGTTAAAATGTTATCAAGAATATGCTAAACTTGAATTAAATCACAAAATGAGCAATAAAAATTAGGATAATTATTATTCTCTGACTAATTTTATATGTGCTTTTGAAGGAGACAAATCGATGAATGTAACGATTGTCCGAGCAATAGATGTTCTTGATCTTTTTATTGATCAGCCGAAATTAAGCTTACAGGAAATCATTCAGCTTTCGGGCAGACCGAAAACTTCAATATTAAGAATACTGCAATCATTTGAGGCAGTTGGTTTTTTGAAAAGAGATAGCCACGGGGATTATTCCCTTGGATTGAAGCTTCTTCAACTAGGGCATCTGGTTTCGGAAAGGTTAGATATCAATCAGATTGCTATGCCAATAATGGAGGAGCTATATCTAAAAACAGGAAAAACTATCATGCTATCCCTTCTACAAGGGGATAAAGTGATAACAGTTGCAGCTTTGGAGACCGAGCATCCAATTAGAATAGGTTCAAGTATCGGCAGACAGACGCCCCTTTACGCAGGTTCTCCTGCACGAACTATTTTAGCTTTCCAACCAGAGAACAAGCAAAAAACATACTTAGACACCATCTCCCTTCAAAAGTTGGCATCCAAAACAATTACGGATAAGGATCAGTTAAGTGAAGTTTTAAACAAGAATGTCAAAGACAAATATGTCCTCAGCCATTCAGAAGTTAATGATCATACAACAGGATTGTCCGCACCCATCTTCAACCATAAAAACGAGGCATTCGCAGCCATTACCATTGCGGGAATCACTGCGGACTTTACGGAGAAGGAAATACCGGAACTTATAAAGGATGTTCAAGCCTCAGCTCTTGCTATTTCTTCGAAGTTCGGATACCATGGCACTTTTTAAAGAACCTATCCAATGAAAAGACGCTTCCAACCTATCAGACAGGAAACGTCTTTTTTTCATGGATCAATCTGTATTCATCACAGGATTCAACTCGAGGAACTTCGTGTTAAAATCTCCGCCTACAAACGTTTCATTCTCAAGTAATTGTAGATGGAATGGTATAGTTGTGTAAACCCCTTCGATAATGAACTCCTCAAGTGCACGTTTCATTCTTGCTATTGCTTCTCCCCGCGTAGAACCGTAGGTAATCACTTTCGCAATCATCGAGTCATAGTAAGGGGGGATCGTATAGCCTGGGTATACACCCGAGTCTACCCGTACTCCCATACCTCCCGGCGGCAGATACATCTCAATTTTCCCTGCTGAAGGCATGAAGCCTTTCTCCGGATTTTCTGCGTTGATACGGCATTCTATGGACCAGCCGTTAAACCCGACTTCTTCCTGTTTCACGGACAGCTCTCCGCCCGAAGCAACATAAATCTGCTCTTTAATGAGATCAATCCCTGTCACCATTTCTGTGACGGGATGCTCTACTTGGATGCGGGTATTCATCTCCATGAAGTAAAATTCCTGATTCCTATGGTCGAAAATGAATTCAACTGTGCCCGCACCGGTATAATCAACCGCTTCTGCCGCCCTTACAGCAGCCTGCCCCATTTTTTCCCGCATTTCCGGTGTCAGCGCAGGCGACGGAGTTTCTTCCAGCAGCTTTTGAAGCCTCCGCTGGATGGAACAGTCTCTCTCTCCCAAATGGATAGTGTTTCCATGGACATCAGCCAACACCTGGATTTCCACATGGCGGAAATCATCGATATATTTTTCAATGTACACGCCTGGGTTTCCAAATGCGACGGCAGCCTCCTGCTGAGTAATTTCAATCCCTTTGATCAGATCTTCCTCCGCATGAGCCACCCGGATTCCCCGGCCGCCGCCTCCCGCTGTCGCTTTGATGATCACAGGATATCCGATTTCTTCAGCAATTCCCTTCGCTTCCTCCATCGTTTCGACGATCCCGTCTGAGCCTGGTACAATCGGCACCCCGGCAGCTTTCATCGTGGTGCGCGCCACATCCTTGGTCCCCATTTTCGTAATGGCTTCCGGGCTCGGCCCTACAAATATGAGATTACATTCACGGCACAGTTCGGCAAAATCCGCATTCTCCGCCAGGAACCCATAGCCCGGGTGGATGGCATCGCATTCCGTCAGCTTAGCTACACTGATGACATTGGCTGAATTCAAATAGCTGTCTTTGGATGCGAGCGGTCCAATGCAGTAGGCTTCATTCGTCAATTGAACGTGCAGCGCCTCTTTATCCGCCTCGGAATGTATAGCGACTGTTTCAATGCCCAACTCCATGCATGCCCGTATGATACGGACAGCAATTTCTCCCCTGTTTGCTATTAAAAGTTTCTTTATCATATTTTACGCTCCTTACTTGGGCTCGACTAAAAACAGCGGCTGACCGTATTCCACAAGCTCTCCATCCTTCACAAGGATTTCCGCTATTTCCCCATCCACTTCTGCTTCGATTTCGTTGAACAGCTTCATTGCTTCTACGATGCATACGATGGAGCCAGAAGTGACTTCAGAACCGACATTCACATACGAGTCGCTGTCAGGGGAAGGAGCCTGATAAAAAGTGCCGACCATCGGAGATACAATTTCATATAAATTGCTTTTCTCTTCAGCCTTGGAAACTAGAGTGGACTCAGTTGCGACAGGTGCCTGTTCCGTAGCCGGCTGTTTGGATTTGCTTTCCTGTTGAGCGGCTGGCTGAAGGGCAGGCACAGGTCCTGTCACATATCGTACGGTTTCCTGTGCAGGACTTTTACCTTTCTTTTTCAATTCAATTTTTAAATCGTCTTGCCTATAAACAAATTCATCAATATCCGACTCGTCAATCAACTTGATAATTTCTCGGATTTCCTGTACTTTTAACATGGAGAATACTTCCTTTCTTTCATTAACGACTTCATATGAAATGTCTCTTGCGGATTCATGAAACAACTTTTGACAGATGATGATGTTTTACAGGTCTTGACAGCTTCATATCCTCTAAAACCTTAAGGTGTTTTTGTCTTTCGTTCTCTTCATAGTCATTCAAGAACCATGAACCGCTAACTCTCTCAGTGTCAAATAACCTCAGCTTTAGTGAAAAAATTCAAGATACCTAGCGTTTTAATGACACTTTGATTCATTTACATGCCTCTTTGTTCATTATATTTTTAAAAGAATCATCAAAACAATAAACTAATTTTTTAGCTTACCATTTTTTCAAAAACAGCTATCATTTTTTTCGACGGCTTTGTCAGCCTGCTAATAATAATAATGACAATACATGTAACGATTAATGTCGGAATCATTGGGTCAATTCCAGCAGAAATAACGCCAACTCTCTGCGTGAGCTTCCAACTGATGGCAATGATACTGCCGGATATGATTCCGCCCCAGGCAGCCTCTTTTGTCATACTGCGGTAGTACATACTCATAATGATGATTAAGCCACCTGTGCTTCCTGCAATTAGATAAGCAAGATTCATCATCTCCATAATATAAGCTGGGCGCCAGATCCCAATCGGCACTGAAAGGGCTCCCAAAAAAAGAACAAGCAATTTGGTCACAACAAGAAGATTCCTTTCAGAAACATCTTTATTTAACAGTTTTTGATAAATGTCTCTTCCCAAACTTGTTGCTCCTGCCAAAAGCCAGGTATTTGCAGAGGATAATATGGCTACAAAAAGACCTGCCATTGCAATACCCACAATAAATGGAGGAGCAAGATCAAACGTATAGGTTAACCAAATTGTTTCTGGATCTTGTATATTCGGGTAAATTGTTTTCGCAAAGAATGAAGACCCAAAAAATATAAATGACACCGGAAGATAAATCAATGCAATGGCCATGCCTGCTTTAACAATATCCCTGACACTTGAAGCCGCATAGAATCTGGTTAAATAACCGGGGTTCCCTAAATAGCCAAACAGCCAGATGAAAAGCCAAGAAAATGCCATGAAAGGAGTCAGTTCACCAGCATTTGTAAAATAGTCGGGCTGCGCCGCACGTACAGCTTCAGTTACCGGTCCCCAGCCTTCGGTGGCTTTAACCAAAAAAGGCACTGTGATAACCAATGCGGCAGTTAGTATAATCATGGCGATAAAATCAGTATTAAGAACTACTACCATTCCTCCCAAAATCGTGAATATAATCACCATGGCGCAAACAATAATTGTACTGGAGGAATAACTCATACCGAATAGTTCTGAGAACAATAATCCACCCTGTACATAGAGTGATCCCAGGAGAACAACCATCCAAACAGAAGCAATGATGGAAAATATCGGTCCTAATAGTGGACTGTCAAATCGACTTGCCAGATAATCAGGAATTGTAAGTTGACCAAACCTACGCAATTTCGGTCCAATAAAGAAACAGAGAACGAAATAGCTCCACGCAATTCCTATGTTAATCCAGAGAGTCCCCGCTCCCAGGTTATAATAGTAGGACATCATTCCCAAAAAGGAAGCACCGCTAATACCAGAAGCGAAAAGAGAGCCTAGAATGAGGTACCATTTCCCTCCTCTTTCCGCTATATAAAAAGAAAGCAAATCTTTTGATTTCATATAGGAATAAACAGCTACCCCAAACATCAACAGTAAGACAATAGCTATACCGAGTAAAATATGTGAATTCAAGTTGTTTCCTCCCTAGGATGTAAAACTTTTTGCTGTATCGGTTTCTTTATCCTCAAGCTGGTCTGTTTTTTCCCAAGGAAACCTATCATTTCTCAAATAGTAAGTACCAAACACGAGAGACAAAATGATCGGAGCCGCACCAAACAGCCAGATCCAAAACATATCGGTAAACCAACTCATGGTAACCACCTCAGTTATTATTTTTTAAGCAAACGGGGAATTCACCTCAATTCCGGCTTCTTCCAATCTTCTTTTGATAATCTTAATCATTTCCAATGCTGTCGGCGTATCTCCGTGGACACAAATCGTTTCCCCGTTCACTTCTATCTCTTCTCCTGTGATCGCTTTTACCTTGCCTTCTGTGACCATCCGGATGATCCGTTCTGCTACGAACTCCGGATCTGAAATCACGGCTCCTTCTTCTCTTCTGGAAACTAATGAGAAGTCCTTATGGTAAGAACGGTCCGCGAATATTTCCAGCTTAAACGGAAGTCCCTTCCGCTCGGCCACCTTATGAAGCTGGGAATGTGGCTTTACAAACACCGTAAGATCGGGTCTGACAGATAGGATGGCATCAACAATATTGATCGCCAATTGTTCGTCGGAATCGGCCATATTATTCAAGTTTCCATGTGGCTTCACATGCGTCATATTTACCCCGTGTTTTTGGCAAAAGATATCCAGAGCGCCGATTTGATAAATAATCAGATTCATCAGTTCATCTCTTGGAATGTCCATGTTCCTTCTCCCAAATCCAGCCAAATCTGGGAGGCTGGGGTGGGCTCCGACTTCCACACCATGCTCTTTGGCAATCTTTACGGTATGATCCATAATATTCGGGTCTCCCGCATGAAAGCCACAGGCCACATTGGCCGAGGAGATGTATTGAATAACCTCGTCGTCATTCCCCAGCTTGTAGTGGCCAAAACTTTCACCCATATCACAATTCAAATCGATCGTTTTCTTCATTATGGCTATTCCCCTTCCTTATTAACAAGTCGCTTGTAAAATCCGAAAGTTATATTCCTGCTTCTTTAGCTCTTCCTGTGCTTCCTCAATGGGAATCTCGGTGAACGTAACTGTATCCCCCGGCTTTACCTGTCCGAGCTTCGGAAGATCGACGCTGATCACTCCCCCGATTTTGGTGTAGCCGCCAATACTCTGTCTTCCAACAAGAAAAATAATGGGCTGTCCATTTTTAGGCACCTGGATGGCCCCGTAAAAAATACCTTCCGAAATGATATCAGCCGACTCCACATGTTCAATGACAGGGCCATCCAGTCTGCATCCCATCCTGTCCACTTGTTGTGTGACCTTGTAAGTGGAAGAGAGGAACGTTCGAATTCCCTCTTCTGTAAAAGATTCACCCTGCGGACCGAGAATCACTCGGATCTGGATGTCATCTGTATACTCGGGGATAAGGTCATCAGGTAGGCGCCTCCCCTTCAGGTGGTCACTTGATTTCGGAAAAACCCGGAGAATATCTCCTTTTTTCAGAGCCCTTCCTTTCATTCCGCCTATTTTTCCAACAAGATCGGTAGCTCTGCTCCCCAATACCTGTGGAACATCAAAGCCTCCGGCCACAGCCAGATATGACCTGCATCCCGAGCGTGCCCCCTTGAATTGGATCACGTCTCCCTCTTCGACTTTGATAGACTTCCACATCGGCACCTCTTTCCCGTTTATATCCGGACTGAGGTCTCCACCGGTGATGGCGATGATGCCCGGTTCGCTCACAAGCAATTTCAACCCCATGAGAGTCACTTCCAACAGCGCTGCGTTTTCATCGTTTCCTACTATAATATTGGCCATCCGGTGGGAATACCCATCAGCGGGTCCCGATACCGCCAATCCGTATTTTTGATAGCCGTGCCTTCCCAAGTCTTGGATTGTCGCCAATAATCCCGGTTTCAATACTTCAAATATGATAATCTCCTCCTTTCCCTTGTTGCATCATCCCTTTATGCGTTGGGAAGAGTGGATGTTCCAGGTTTCATTGTTTTTCTCTATCTCTTCAAACTCTTCTTCGGTAATCTCCTCGAAAAATACCTTGTCCCCCGACTCCAGGAGGAACGGATTCTCTTTTTCCGGATCGTACAGGCGCATAGGCGTACATCCGATCAGCCGCCAGCCACCGGGACTCTGAACAGGGTAGATTCCAGTTTGGTTGTTGGCGATCCCAACACTTCCTGCGGGTATGGAAACCCTTGGGGAAGGCAGTCGCGGAGTACTGATTTTCTCCGACATGCCTCCCATAAACGGATAGCCCGGAGTAAAGCCCAGGAAATAAACCAGATATTCTCCACCTGAATGGATGGAGATGACCTCCTCTGGACTAAGGGCGTTATGTTCGGCTACATCCTTCAGGTCCGGTCCCCGTTCGCCGCCATATAAAACAGGAATGTGAACCTCCCGGCCGCCGGATGAACCGGCGGCAGAAGCGTCCTTTCCCCATCCCTGCAGCTTTTCCTGCACCTCCACATAGGAAAGCTTCACAGGATTATAGTGGATCAGCAAAGAGCGATAACCGAGAATAACCTCGCCCATACCAACGTCCGATTCCTTCTCCGCCAAATAAGCAAGCTGGCGTACCATTGCGTTTGTCTCTTGATCAATCTTATTTTCAAACTCGACAAGGACGGCCTGGTCACCCGCCGGCTTACATATAAATTTCATGAATATCACCCTAGCTTTTTTCTTAATGGAAATTCACCGTACTGTTTGCTTTTTTTCCTGATGGAACTGACTGTATTATTTCTTGAAATCTGTTCCAGGTTCTTCATCACTTCAATGATGCATGTTTTTTTGCAGCCAAAGCCTCTTCAAGAGCCCTATCAAACTCTTCATTTGTATTGGACCCTCACGGCATGTACACCCAGAGATTCCCCCATCTTTGCAAAATCGCCAAGGCTCAGCTCGGTGCCAACACTCTTTCCGGATAATGCATCTCCTGAATGCATGCGGATGGATCCGTATAAACTATTGTTGAATATAACGGCAATGACGGTAATGTCGTACCTTGCCGCTGTTTCCAGCTCCTGGGTAAGCAGTCTTGACGCCGATTGCAGCCGGAAGCCCAAGCATCCGAAGTCAGACCAATATATATTTTCGGCTTGTTGAAAATGAAAAATAGCTATGCAACCAGCAAAATTGCTGCATCATTTGTAATGATGGCATCTTCCGGAAAGTTGTTCACTTTTTCTGACAATTGGATATATGAGTCATACATGGACACTGGGAAAACAGGATGAATGAAATCATCCAACTGGGCTTTCAGAGCTTCAATGACGGGAACGCCGGATGCCTCCAACGTTCCAATCGGTATATTCGTAGAGATGCCATTCGGAACAGCCTCCTGCCGCCTGCGAACTCGGTCCGGGTATCGGCGTGTCCAACTTTATAAAATTCAAGAGCATAGCCCCCTTTGGTAGAAGGTGTGATAACCCTTACATTTTCTTTTTGTGTTTCATTAAATGAACTATCGTTTCAATCTATGGTTTCAGTATATCGACTGACTTTTAAAATTTCAATTTATTTTTAAAATTTTATTAATAGTTTTTTCCTGACACCTTCATAAACAACGGATTTCTCTCCTTTTTTTTCAATGCGATGTAAAGGACAATACACTGTTCAAACGATTGGGGGTCAATTCGGCTCAGCTCACTAATCTTGTTCAACCGGTACATCAAAGTGTTTCGATGGATATAGAGATTTCTCGCAGCCTTGCTGACATTCATGCTACTTTCGCAGTAAGCGATAAAGGTCTCAATCAGCATGTCAGATTCGGGGAACTCCCAAATGTTCCGTATATCGTCGGCAAACAGCTCAAGAAAGCGAAGGTCGATATCTTCCAGAAATATATCCGGCAGGATGGACCAGCTGTCAAAAGAATACACACTTTCCTCCGAGTCACTTCTCAGACCAGCCATTATGGCTTTCTTGGCCTGTTGATAGGAACGAGCCGCCCCTTCCAGTCCCATATAACTTTTCCCATAAGCGATGGTGACCCGACCACGGACACCTTCTCGATCCAAAAAGGCAGTCAGTTTGCCAATGGCGCTTTCACATGTCCTTCTTAATTTCGGCTCACCCTTCGAATCAATGATTTTGAAAACCACCCACTGCTCTTGATTGACAGGACAGACAATGTCCTCATTACTTTCCCGAAACAAGTAGCCGATCAGGCTCTGCAGTTGTGTCTGCAGCGGGTCTGCCTGTGAGGATGATTCCTGAAGGACAGGAAAATGAATCAGCAAGCATACCCTCAATCTGTTGAAATGCACTCCGAGCAATTGGCAGTATTCTTCAAGTTTACTTGTATCCTTCCAATCCTCATAATGAATCAGGTGCTGTACAAATAATTCTGTCGTCTTCATTTGGACAAGCTCTGACTCCGTGCGGAAGCTCTCCCTGAGAAACATCTCAATATGGCTGTGGATAAATTTCACATACTTCCTGACACTTTCCGGCTCGCCGACAATGCCCAAAACACCGATGACCTTATGGTCAAAGCAGATGGGAGCCGCAATTCCCGGCAGAACATTCTCCATGTTATCCACCTGCTCTTTCGTGAAGACGACCTCTCTCCCCTCTTCGATTACCCGGGAAGATACCGGATGCAATGTCCCTATCCTGTCTTTGTTATCGGAACCGATAATAATACCCTTTTCGTCTGTAATACTGAGAGAGATGCCCAGCAATGATGATGCCTGTTCTACTAGAGGTTGTGCAACCTGCTCAAAAAGCTTCATTTCCTTTACCTCCCAACTGTCAAGACTTCAACATAGCAATGATTATATCAAAATACAGACGATATAGTATTCTAAATTTTGTGCATGTTGTTTCTTGAAAGGGAAATAGACTTAGTTATAATTACATGTACATAACAACAGGCCGAGGAAGGCTGGAGGAGGACTGATAGAGAAAAAATCCGAGCTGCATTCCGTAAGACAGGATGATCTGACGAATATGAGGGACTTTATCCGTGGCAGGTCTTCAGGAGAATTATGAACCCTGAGGTCTGTGCTGACAAACGAATGTGCAAGCCTTGAAGTAATCATTTTTGAAAGCGCTTTACATGTTCTTATATTTTTATTACCCAATCGAAGCTTATTTAAGGTTTACTAGGATATCAAATGCGCCTTGGCGTATTTGCGCCAAGATTTTATTGAGCTCCGCTCGATAAATTTCCTCTGAAAATCTGTGGCATCCGCCGGAGGCTTTGACTTTATTCAGCCGGGGTTTGAACCCCCACTGAATGGAATACCGATATGCATTCATCTTACCACTTATAGAAGTGGGAGATTTCTGCTGAATGAAGTTAAACGTTCATTGGACTCTTAAACGGACTGATCAACTCCAAGCCGACGGGTGAAATCGGCTGCCAAACATTTCAACGGGAAATTATAAACGTTTAAATTCCCAGGGTAGACATCGGCTCTCCAGCAGACTTGACGTCTTTGCCGATTTATTAAACTGGGATTTTCCCAATCAAACAAAAAGGGAGTAGATTATATGCATACGACTATTTTAGTAGAATTCATCCTCTACTGTCTCGCCATGGTCGCCATTGGGTATTATTTCAGCAGGAAAGAGATGGAACACTCCGACTTCCTGATCGGCGGCGGCAAATTGCCTGGCTGGGCCCTCGCTTTTTCCGAAAGGGCCACAGGAGAATCCGCCTGGCTGCTCTTGGGTTATACAGGATTTGTCTTCATGACAGGATTCTCCGCCATCTGGGTGGGGGTCGGGATTGGATTGGGGGTTGCCTTCTCCTGGCTCTTCCTCGCCAGAAGGTTTATGGACGAGGCTAAGAAGTATAATGTTATGACACTTCCTGGATACCTTGCAGCAAGATTTGAATCAAAAGGAAAAATCATCCTTTGGCTAGCAACAATCTTAATTGGTAGCTTTATGATGTTTTACTTCGGCGCCCAGATTGCTGGAGCTGGAAAGACATTGTTCACCGTCTTTGGGATTAAACCGCTGACCGGTATTCTCATCAGCTTTGCCATCGTCATCGCACTTTCGTACCTTGGCGGATTTGTTGGTGTTGTCTGGACGGATATGATTCAGAGTGTCATGATGCTCATTACACTCGTCGGACTTCCCATTATGGCTTTAATCAAAATCAACTCTGAAGGCCTATCAGTCATGGATGCCGTTGTAGCTGCAGGTCCGACAATGGACTCCTGGACCGGCGGGTTGACAGGATTCGCTTTGGGTATTCTGCTCTTCAATAACTTCGCCTGGTTCTTCGGATTCTTGGGCGGACAGCCTCAGCTCAGCGCCCGATTCATGGCATTGAAGGACAAGAAAGAGGCAAGGACAGGGGCAACTGTCGCGGTAGTCTGGGTTATTTTAGCTTATGTAGGCGCCTTTCTCATCGGTTTGACTGCATTGACCCTTTACCAGGGACAGGCATTCGCTGATGTGGAAACGATTCTACCGTTCATGATACTCGACCTTTTCCCTGAGTGGGCAGCAGGCATCTTGCTTGCCGGTATACTGGCCGCCATCATTTCAACAGCGGACTCACAACTTCTAGTTATTACAAGCTCAGCAAGTGAGGACATTATCCGTAATGCCCTCAGCATCAAATTGACCGAAAAGCAACTTGTATTAGTATCAAGATTGACCATTGTTGGAGCCGGAATCGTCGGTCTGATGATCGCCCTTTTCTCCAAATCGCTCGTCTATCTCGTTGTCGGATGGGCATGGGCCGGAGTCGGATGTACATTGTCGCCTGCGATCATTCTTACGTTCTTCTGGAAAAAATATTCCGGAGCCGGAGTCATCGCAACAATTATTTCCGGATTTGTGTCAACAGTCGTGTGGATCTCCACGCCGCTTGAAGAAATCATCTCCTCCCGGTTCACAACATTCTTTATTGCTCTCGCGTTCGGTATTGTCTTCAGTCTATTATTCCCCGAGAAGCAGACAACAGCTGCCAAAGACGAAAAGGAAATATCTGCCGAAAATGCGATCAACGTCTAACCTCGCAGCGAATAAGCGTCGGGTATTTCAACCCCGGCGCTTTTTGCTGCAGTGTTAGTCCGCAGGAGGGGGGCTTGAGGCGTCTCTTGGCAGATGTTCATGTTTTGGCATGCCCCCATGGCGGTTATTTGAAACTCCTCTTTGCTGATGACCAAGATTCACAGGACTCAAGGCATCACCATGGGACCTCTTGCTTTAGATAAATACGATTTATACGTCTCATGACTATTTCATAAAATCGCTTTTTTCGGTGTTCACAATTTGCACGTTTGCTGAGCTTTGCCCCCTCCCCAAACTTCACTCACACAGAAAACCGCCCAGGCATCACTTTCCGTGAAGTTCTGGACGGTTCCTCTGTTTTTATATCAAATGCGCCTTGCGTATTTGCGCCCAGATTTTATCGAGCTCCGCTCGATAAATTTCCTATAAAAATCTGTGGCATCCGCCGGAGGCTTTAACTTTATTCAGCCGGGGTTTGAACCCCCACTAAATGGAATACCAATAGGCATTCATCTCACCACTTACAGAAGTGGGAGACTTCTGCTGAATGAAGTTAAAATTCATGAGGCCAAATCCCCGCTTGGAAGCTCCGGTATTTGTTATCAAACCTCCATTTTCGATGAAAAAGGAGAAAGTGCATCCAATGAAATTTTTTGGCCAACCTGTTCCTTAAGTGCTTTTTCATAAAGGTATCTGGCAACGACCACATCAGCTACAGCCAGTCCGACCGATTTGAAAACCGTAGTCTCCCGTTCGTGCTCCCTCCCCGGTAGCTGACCACTGATGATATGTCCAAGCTCCCCATGGATGCTGTCTCTATGAAATTTTCCTTCATTGATTGGAATCAGCAGATCGCCTGCTTCTTCCAATGCTGAGTTGATTGATTCCACTACCACCTTGCCCGCATTTGCTATGACATGGCTAGGCAACTCCTGCATGGATGGGGTATAGGAGCCAATCGCATTGACATGGACACCAGGCTCAAGAGTTTCCGAAAAGACAGGCTTGCTAGAGCTTGTGGCCGTCACAATTATATCCGCTCCCCGTATCGCTTCATCGGAATCAGAATGGGTAGATATGGCCACTTCATGTCTCGATTGAATATATTCTGCAAGGATTTCGGCCTTTTCCTGCGTCCGGTTATATAATTTCAGCTGGGTGATATCCCGTACTGCCTTGATTGCTTTGAATTGCCCGATCGCCTGCTCGCCAGTACCGAGAATAGCCAAAACTCCCGAATCGGCACGGGACAAATATTTGGATGCCACCCCTGAAAGCGCGCCTGTCCGCATAACCGTCAAATAAGAGCCCTCTAACAGTGCAAGCGGCTCTCCCGTATCAGTATCTACCAACAACACCACTCCGTTGATAGATTTTTTCCCAAGAACGGCATTCCCGGGAAAATTACTAACATATTTCATTCCAAGACTTTTTAAACCCTCCGCGACAGAAGGCATGAATATGGCATTGCCTTCCTTTTTCTCCAACTGTAGGACAGTCCGAACCGGTGTTGTGGTCCCAGCAGCCGAATATTCTCTCAGCGACTCGCCTACAACTTCTACCATTTCGGACATATTCAGCAGCTTTTGCTGGTCCTCAGCATTAATGATCAGCATGGATTACCCTCCTTCGCATCAGCAGTCATCGTTAACAGACTAGCAGTATTAGCTACATTACTTTTTACGACAACCGCTTGCCTATATTTCAGAAATAACTGACTAATCTATCATTATAACGACTTAGAACGGAAATTCATATGGGCACAATCAACAAAAAAGGCGCTTGTAATTTATCTATTTTGCTAACTTTTTATTTCTTTCTTGCGGTTTAACAGCTCTCTCTTTAAAAAATCCACACTTTGCAGCCTCTCCAGCCGCCTCTTCTTAGGTATTTCTTAACAAATACTCAGGCTTTTCCATGGCCCGCCATCTTATTTATGGAAAAGAATCTCATCCGCTCCCCTAAATACCGCCCACACCCTCACATAGACAACATCCTCCACTCTCCTACATTTAAAAAAAACGCTTGCAAAAGGTAGAAAATTTATAATATAATCACTTTAACGAATTCCGAAAAAAGGTCTATTTGGTCCGAATTTCGGAAAAACAACTGGAGGGTTACAGAATGAGATTACTAGATAAAGTGGCAATTATTACGGGCGGGAGCCAAGGAATTGGTGAAGGGATCGCCCGGACGTTCGGAAAGAATGGAGCAAAGGTTGTCATTGCCGATGTGAACGAAGAAGCAGGTAAACTGGTAATAGACCGGTTTATCGACGAAGAAATTGACTGTCTTTTCGTCAAAACGGATGTTAGCAGCGAAGAGGATGTAAAAAACTTGATCAGCACAGCAGCCGAACATTTTGGCGGGGTAGATCTCCTCGTCAATAATGCTGCGGTCAACATTCGGAAATCAGCTGTAGACACCTCTTTTGAAGAATGGAATAAAGTGATCGGAGTCAATTTGACAGGAGCTTTCCTTTGCTCAAAATATGCAATCCCTGAGATGGAAAAGCGCGGCGGCGGAGCCATTGTCAATATCGCTTCCTGGCATGCAGAGAAAACAATTACAAGACTAGCAGCCTATGCGGCATCAAAAGGAGGAATGACCGCCCTTACAAGACAGATGTCCCTTGACTGCGGCCCACTGAATATCCGCGTAAACGCTGTATGCCCAAGTTCAGTGGACACCCCACTACTCCATCAAACATTCGCCAGCCTGGAGGATCCCGACGCAGCGTTTGAAGAAACGCTCAGATTTCAGCCAATGGGAAGAATCGGAACAGTAGACGATATTGCCAACGCCTGCCTGTTCATGTGTTCGGACGAAGCCTCTTATGTCAGCGGACAAACACTCATGGTAGATGGGGCAGCCGTCAACAAAATCGCACGCCCATTGATGTTTGACTAATTCCGATCTTCCTTTTACCACTTCACCGTTGCATTTATGAAAATATGCCTTGCAAAGGATGGTTCAAATGAATAAATATGATGTCATTATTGCTGGCGGAGGCATCATGGCCTCCAGTCTGGCCTACAACCTGCGCAAAGACGGATTCACTGGAAGCATTGCGGTTTTTGAGAAAGATCAGATGTACGAATTCTCTTCCACTCCGCGGAGTGAGGGTGGTATCCGCCTTTCTTTCACAACGGAAATCAATATACAGATGAGCCGTTACAGTCTGGACTTTTACAAAAATTTTGCAAAAGAGATGGAAGTGAATGGCGAAACACCGCAGATCGATTTCAAGCAGAACGGGTATCTGTACCTCGGTACAAGCGAAACAATGCAGAGATTGATAGAGGAAGCCAACTTCCAAAACCAGTGCGGAGCCAACATGGAAGTCCTGTCCGTGGAAGAAATCCATCATATCGTTCCGGAACTGAATACGGAGGATCTGGCCGGAGCCACATTTGATACAGATGCAGGATACATGGACCCGTATACAATCCTTCAGTTCTATGCGAAAAAAGCGAGATCCATGGAAGTGGATTATATCTACCAACCAGTCCAGTCACTCCTTGCTGAAAACAGGAGAGTAACAGGTGTCCGACTTGAATCTGGAGAGGAGTATCATGCTCCGATCGTTGTCAATGCATGCGGCGCATGGTCAGGCGCACTGAGCGAGACAATCGAAGTCAACATTCCTGTTAAGCCGTTCCGCTATCAGATTTTCTGCCTGGATTTGACAAAGAAATTCTCTAAATCACTGCCGCTCGTTTTCGATCCGACCGGATTCTACTTCCGCGAAGAAGGAGAGAAGGTAATTACTGGTATGCCTCATAAAGATCCGTACAGCTTTGAATTCTCTTCGAATAAGTCCACTTTCGAAGAGGAAGTATGGCCGATTTTCTATGAAAGAAGCCAGCTGTTCGAACAGCTGAAAGTGGAACGTAGCTGGGCTGGATTATATGATTTCAATACAGTAGACCAGAATGCGATTATCGGCGGACATCCGGAAATGAATGGCTATTACGTCATTACCGGCTTCAGCGGACATGGGTTCCAGCAAGCACCTGCAGCGGGAAAAGGGTTATCTGAACTGATCCGTCTTGGAAAATATGAAACAATGGATCTGTCTTCCCTCTCTGTTGAAAGATTTGCCAATAACCAGTTGATACTTGAAACAGCCATTCATTAATCACTTACCGGGCTTGCGGTACGCCAATATTTCCACAGCTGCCAAAACAGATTCTGTTTTTCCCAGGTTCGGCATGGATTTACTATAATCTGATTGCGCGGAGGTCTATAATGGATTTTTGTATTATTGACGGACATTTGATTCGGAAGAAAACATCGTGATTGCAAATGACGCTATCGACGACAGCAACGCCGAATTTATTATGAATCCTTACGATGAATATGCAGTGGAAGAGGCGGTCAGCCTTCGAGACATGCACGGCGGGGCAGTGACGGTCATCACCGCAGGCGATGAAGAAGCGGAAAAGCAGCTTCGCACCGCCCTTGCCATGGGGGCAGACAAAGCAGAAGTGATTCCGGTCCTTATTGAGGAATTAAAGAAAGAGCCGGCCTTAGCTGGCTGACGGACGCAAATTGCGTAGAGTTGTTGTGGTGCCAAGAACCCGCGCAATTTAGACATAATTCAGGATTATACGGGTGCCTGGCACCTGCAGTACAGCCCTTAAGAATACCGTGACGTTCTTAAGGGCTTCATATTTTTATATAATCTATTAGACTAGCTGCTACAAGGTGAACATACTCCAAAATACTTTCAAAACGAACGTGCGGATCAACGTCGCAGAAATTTGGAAAAGGCTGTTTTTGAAGACAATAAATAAAAAGGATATTTTAATCGGGGGCGCTGGATAAATGAATTTATCCAGCGCCCCCGATTATTATTAGTTAATTACAAAGGGAATTCTCACTGCAAAGAATTTCCCTATAGAGTTAAGGGAAAGCTCACTTTCTTAGCAAAATATCCTTTCCACCTCTTAAATTAAGAAGATTTTTTTATCAACTGCGCCTTGGCGTATTTGCGTCCAGATTTTACCGAGCTCCGCTCGATAAATTTCCTCTGAAAATCTGTGGCATCCGCCGGAGGCTTTGACTTTATTCAGCCGGGGTTTGAACCTTCACTGAATAGAATACCAATAGGCATTCATCTCACCACTTATAGAAGTGGGAGATTTCTGCCTAATGAAGTTAAATCATAATATATGTTACAGTTACAAATACTTGCCTGTATAAGATTTTGGATTTTTGACAATTATATCCGGTGTTCCTTCAGCAATAATTTGACCACCGTGATCTCCTCCTTCTGGCCCCAAATCAACAATCCAGTCAGCTCCTTTAATCATTTGGCTATTATGCTCAACCAAAATAACCGTATTACCTGCATCTACGAGACGATTCAAGAGTTTTAATAATTGAGTGACATCATTTGGGTGTAAACCAGTTGTTGGTTCGTCTAATAAATATAATGACCTTTTATTTCCTTGCTTTATTAGTTCTTTTGCTAGTTTTAGCCGTTGCCCTTCCCCACCTGATAGGGTCGTTAATGATTGTCCCATCTTTAAATAACCCAAACCTATCTCAACAAGTAATTCGAGAACTCCTCTCACTTTTTTCTCTTCTTTAAAAATACTTGAACAATCCAGAATAGAACTTTCAAGTATATCATTAATGGAAAGCCCATTATATTTTACGGATAGTACCTTTTGTTGAAATCGCTTGCCATGACAAACGGGACAAACCACCTCCATCTCTGGAAAGAAGAGCATATTCGTTGTTACATACCCCAGCCCTTGACAGTTTTCACAACGCCCACCTACAGTATTAAAAGAAAAGTGCTTTGCCGAGAACCCTTTTGCTTTCGCAGATCTATCCTTAGCAAAAATACCTCGAATATGTGTAAACACATCAATATAAGTTGCTATATTGGATCGTTTCATCCTGCTAAGTGGGGATTGACCAACTATGATCATCTGGTCAAAATGGTCAAGTCCTGTTACCTTATCAAAGCCTTCATGTATTTTGTTATCGCCTTTTGCTAAAACATCAAAAACGAGTGACGATTTCCCTGAACCAGACACACCTGTCACAGCTGTGAGACAACCAATTGGGAAAGTTACTGTTACATCCTTTAAATTATGTACCTCTGCATGATGTACAGTTATACCTTCGCCAGTTCCATCTCGATATGTTTTCTTTATAACTCCTTCTTCACGTAAAAACTTTCCTGTCACAGATCTTTCTATATTGATCAACTCTTGCAGAGTACCTTGACCAACTACTGTTCCTCCTTGTTTACCCGCTCCTGGTCCAATATCAATAATATAATCTGCTTCTTTCATTACATCTACATCATGCTCAATAAGTAAAACAGTATTTCCTAAATCTCTTAGCCTTTTTAATACACTTACTAGACCCATGGTATCCTTTGGATGCAGTCCAACAGTCGGTTCATCCATGATATAAAGTACACCTGTCAATGCTGAATCAAGAAGGGCGGACAATTTTAACCTTTGTGCTTCTCCTCCTGACAGAGTGATTACTTGACGATCCAATGTCAAATAGCCTAGCCCAATTTTTATTATTCTGGTAAGTTTCGTTTTCAGATCTTGTATAAAGTTTTCAACGAGTTTGTAACTTTTTTTATCTAATGTTTTCTCAAGATGAAGCGTCCAGTTGAACATTTCTTCCAAAGAATGGCTGACTAACATTGGAATTGTCATATTTTCTACTGTTACATTTCTACTTATTTCATTTAATCTCTCTCCTTCGCAATCAGGACAAACTTGTGAATAAAAATACTCTTCCGCCTCGGTAGATGAACCGGACTTTTCTGTAAACCTCCTCCACATTCCAGTTAAAACACCTTCAAATTTACCTTTTTCAACAGTTTTGGGAGGCTTCATATCAGGAAAGTGCTCTTTCACTTCTTCACTCTCTACACCGTAATATAGAATTGCTTTTTGTTCTGGGCTGTATTCTTGCAAAGGAACTCTTTCTTCAAGTGGTACACCATAATAAGACATTGCAGCTTTTACAACAGATATCTGCCATTCAGCATAACGGCCTTTCCATAAATCAACTGCTCCTTCTTCAATAGAAAGTTGTTGGTGAAAGACAGATTCCTGATGTATGTCTACAGTCTCTCCAAGCCCTTTACAAGTAGGACAAGCTCCTTCCGTCTTATTATAAGAAAAGTGGGTCCGTGTTAATTTTTCCATACGATCATGACAGTTGGGGCAGAAAATGTATTCTTTAAAACTACCTTCTTCTTTTTCAATCTCTTCAGAATTAAATGTTGGATCAATTTCATGATGACAAACAGGACAATGTCTCTGACCAAGTTTTTCAAAAACCATCCGTAAACTTGTGTACATATCAGTTACTGTACCTACAGTTGAACGTGGATTTCTATTTGTATTTTGTTGGTTGATACTAATGGCCGGAGAAAGTCCGCTCATCGAATCAACCTTTGGCTTATTTATCCCTTGTAACCCCATAGATTCTAAATACTGTCTTTGACATTCCTTAAATAGAGTATCCATCGCAAGTGTGGACTTTCCCGAACCGGATGGACCTGTCAACACAACCAGTTTATTTTTTGGTAAAGTTACCGACAGATTTTTTAGGTTGTTTTCTCTTGCACCCTTTACATGAATGACATCGTTCAAACCTAACGCCTCCTTTTCAACTTCTAAATCAAGCATACAACATTTATGCAAGTGCAAGGTTTTATGCATTATGTTACTATTATGGCGGAGTTTTAAACTAACAATCTCGTCATGGAGCTTTAATGTTTTAATTTAATCTTCAGCACAAAATGTGACTCCCGGAGGTTCATATGGAACTAAGACCAATAGATATTTCTCGAAAACTAGATGTAGGCACAAGTGCATTACGTCATTATGAAGAATGGGGGATCGTTCCGCCAGCCAAACGGAAATCAAATGGCTATCGTGTTTATACGGAAGAACACGAGGCATATTTCCAATGTATACGAGCAATGTATCATGGTTTTGGGATGACAACAGTTCGAAAAATAATGCCAATGGTTCAAAAGCATAAATTTACTCAAGCCTTATGGGAAGTAAATAGAGTCCAAGCCAGTTTATTTCAAAGAAAAGAACAAGCAACAAAAGCATTGGAAATTTTGAAACCTGAAAATATACAAAATTTTTTGGATAGAAGGAGTAAAAAGTGGTATACGATTGGCGAAGTGGAAAAGGAGATAGAGGTTCCTGCTTCAACACTTAGACATTGGGAAAAGGAAGGATTAATTAAACCTGGTAGACATCCGGAGAGTGGTTATCGTGTATATGACCGTGAAGATATTCGCCGTTTATTAATTATTCGAACCGTCCAACCCTCTCTCTATTTCCTTGATTCAGTCAGAGAAGTCTTAGAAAAAATCAACCAACATAGTATTTCTGAAGCAAGAAAAATTACAATGGATTCCTTGGCATATATGGACCACCAAATCGAACAACAACTTCGTGGAGCATATTACTTATACAAATTAATTGAGCTGCTCAAGAAAAAAGAAAATGATTCTTAAGATATGGAATCAGTTTCTTTTTGTTTTTAGGGAAATCTCCTTACAAATAAGAGAAAAGACTGAAGCAGCAAGGGTTCGCACAGAAAAACACCCCGGTTTCGGAAATGTTGATTATCACCAAATAGGGGTTGGATTGAGAGATGTTTTTACTGGGTCGCCGTTGACGCAACGCTACCGCCTCGACATGTGTAGAGTACATTTTACACCTTCCCCAAAACATCATATCGATAACAAGTCCGTTTGCCATTCACGGAGAATAAAAAGTCCTATTTGCTTGCGAATTTAATCCCTCAAGCTAAATAGGACTTGTGTTTTTACCTTTTAAGCACTTCGCTTTGATACAACAACAGTTTCCTGCCGTTTTCGATTTGCTCAAAACCGAATGTTCTCAGTATCCCAGCAAGCATGCAAATGATCGTACTAACTATTAATCCTACGTAAAGGATGGAAGGACAGGGATTGTTAGTGAGAAAGGAGTAAATGATTTTTTAAGGTTCATTATTTTTCACTCCTTATGATATGTTGGACTTTAGCGTTTGGAGAGATTGTATAATTTTCTTTATAATAAAGTTTTTGGATATTGCAATTTTTACCAATTACTACCGTGTCCCCTTCAACAATTTCCGCATCTGTATAGGAAATTCGCAGGCAACCTGCTTTTATATACTTGCAGAATAGTTTTTTCCTTAATAAAGAAAACGTTACCCTTTCCTTCTCTACATAGGCTTCATCAGCTATAAGCCGTTCAATAACACTTTCACCTGATAATTTTAACTGAAACTTTTTTGTAATAATTTCCTTCGCTTGAACAATGCCTATTAAATCAACATTTTCCGATTGAATAATTTCTTCTACCGTTAACTTTCCAGAACTGTTAATCTTTGTTGTTTGCCCTTTTTTAATTTTTATATTACCTGTATTTACAATTTCTTTAATATCGCAATTGTTTTTTAAAACACATGATCCTGAGTTTTTTAAAACATCTGCTACAACATCATTTTGAAAGGAGCTATGTCCATGAGTTGAAATTTTATTAGTATGTATATCCTGCTGGAAAGCAACAGAGCCACGAATTTTTAATAGTTCATATGTTGTTGAAAAATCTTTAATAGTGCCACTTGTAAGGGTTATGCTACGTAACTTCTGATTTTGTTCATCTTTCATTTTTTAACACCACCATAGTTTAATTAATATATATTTCACTTACTAAAATATATATTAATTAAATCATATCAGATTTATTGTGGCAAGAATAGAAGATCCCATTATATACCCCTATTTAATACGAGCTACCACTAAAAAATGTAGGGCAAGGAAAGTACTAGAAGAAACTGAAGCAAGGCATACATCTACTCATACAATAAAAAAAAGATTTCAACATCGTGAAATCCTTAAAAAATTTTATTCATTAACTTATTGATATCCATTAGTACCTTTGCTATATTGGTTAATTTTTCTTGTGGGAATTTCAAAAATATTTCATGAACCTTATCCCTACCTATATTTGTTAGAACCATTTTTACAACTCTTCGATCCTCACTTTTTCTTACCCGTTGTACTAAATTCAGTTTCTCCAGTTTATCGCACATTGATGTAACGGCTCCAGGGGTCACATTGAAAAAATCAGCAATATCAGTTGCTTTCATTCCACCATTGATTTCTAACTGTAAAAGAAGAATAAGCTGGTTTTGGGAGAGTGATTCTCCTTCAGAAAGTAAATTTACAAATCTCTTGGATTTTTGTTGTAGTTCAAGCATCTCACTCATAATTAATTTTACTTTGTTCATTTGATCGTTTTCCGACATATTATCACAGCCTATTAAAATATTTATTACTTAAAATATATGGTAAGTATATAATTAATCCCTGCGACCGCCAACAATTTCTTACTTTTATGGGTGACGATAAACAATGTAGTAGATATTTTGGGCATTTGGAAAATAGAGTGGAAAAGTCAGCACCATAGATTTCTTCATATCCCCATCCATTCCGAGTATGTGACCAATTTGGGATGTAGAAGGTTATTCCTTAATTCCTTGCCGTTTCAATACCGACTTTTTATCATGGAAATCGTGTCTTACCTAAATCCCTTTGTCTTCGGCTACCCACTTTATAAGATTCCTAGGTAAACTTTAAAAGTAGAACGACTACAAAAGAAAGGAGGTTATCTCAATATCTAATTTAATAAAGCCTGGTATGGACACTCAAAGGCCCGGAAAATACAAAGAGGTCGGTCCTAGAGGGGGAAATGTCGATAATCCTAGGATTGTCACTATAGACAAAGGTGATAGACTTCCTCCAACTCTAGAAAAAGGTAAAAAATGGGAAAAGTAATAGGGTTTGTCAAATAAAGTGTGTAAGTACACTCTATTTGACAAACCCAGAGAATCAGCTTTTTCTTATCAATTAAGCAGGGGCCGTCCTATGATTTAATGTACAATTTTATTTCAATTCCCTCTACCGTGAAACTTTTCATATCTGGTTTACTTTCAAAATGAACCGAATTAATAATGAGATTTCTTTGAACTAATTCATCAAATTTAATCAATACTTTTTGAAGCCACGAATCAGTCTGAACAAAAAGATCTACTCTTAGATCAACTGGAAGATTCAATTCTTTCCGATAGCTTTGAACAGCTCGAACGAATTCTCTTACCAATCCTTCTTCTTTTAATTCTTGCGTCAATGTTGTTTCTAATAGGACAATAAAATTACTTCCTTCTGATAACTCATAACCTGTTCTTCCTTTTTTTTCAACAAGTACATCTTCTGTTGTAAGAGTTACAGTTTCACCTGAATTCAATGATAACTGTATTTCTTTGTCACCAATGAATTTTTTCTTATTTTCTTCATCTAATTTATCAACTATATTTTTTACTTCTCCAACTGGTTTACCTAACTTTGGGCCAACTTTAGAAAAATTTAATTTTAGATCAAGCTGTAACAAATCCTGGGAATCCTTCCTGAATTCCACTTCTTTTATATTCATTTCTTCTTTAATAATCGACGAATACTTTTGTAACTGAGATAACGTAACTTTTTCTGACGGAATTACTACTAATTGAGCTAATGGCTGTTTTGTTTTTATCCCCACTGTATTTCTAACTGAACGTGTAAGTTCTATTATTTCTAAGACAGCATTCATATCCTACTCTAATTGCTTATCAATAAGAGTTTCATCTAGTATAGGATAATCTGATAAATGAACACTATCTTTCACTAAATTTGAGTATATGTCTTCTGTAACAAAAGGTGTATAAGGAGCCATGAGCTGTGACAACTTCTTTAAGACCTCATATAAGGTGCTAAATCCTGACCTCTTATCATCAGTCATGCCATTACTCCAAAAACGTTGCCTGGAACGCCTTACGTACCAATTACTAAGTTCATCAATAAATGTTGAAATTGATCTCGCCCCTTTGGTTATATCATAGTCATCTATACTTTGTGTAACTTCCTTAATAACAGTATTTAGGCGAGAAATAATCCATTTATCGAGAGTTGTCTGAACCCCACCCACGTCACTTTCTGGATTAAATTGATCAATTTCCGCATACATTGAGTAAAAGGAATAAACATTCAAAAGTGTATCTATAACTTTGGACTTGGCATGACTGACAGTTTTTTTAGAAAAACGTTTATTATTCCATGGTGAACTGTCAGCTAACAAAGCCCATCTTAGTGAATCAGCTTTTACGAACTCTTAATTCTCTTTCAACACTAGACTCCTTCAACATCATCGCCTCATTTCTCATTTTAATAAAAAAACTCGCCCCCACTTACGCAGGGCCGAGTTTATATCAGGATAAAACCTTCAATCAACAAAATAAAAAAAACCACAGTAGTGGTTGGTTTTAATCAGTTAATATCACACTACGCACTATCATACGTGTCCTGGGTATCGGTAGAATGCCGTCAAAGTTTAATGTACTTTCAACTTTGCTTCTCGGAGAGGATTTTCATTATGGTCTTAACGTTGACTTTCAGCAAATCGTCAACTCTCTGTAGATAAGATAAACATAACTACTCTTTCTCGTCATAGAATTTAATATGAAATTGTTCTTCATAGTAACAAAGAAAAATTCATAAGTCAAACATGAATGTTAGACTCATTTTACTTTGAAAATAACAACTTGATCCACTCACATCTATTTCTCTTAACCTTATATGCAACATCCGGCAGAGCACTTTGACGCTACATAAATTTCTGGTTCGTTTTCATCGCCTGTATTACCCCAAAATAAGGCATTCCTGCAAAATCTAAAATGACCATCTCCACAAAACTTCTTTGTCTGTTCCATTCATCTACATGATTTTCAAAATGAATTAACCTGCTTAAGCACTTCGCTTTGATACAACAACAGTTTCCTGCCGTTTTCGATTTGGCAACATATTAAATAAAATATTAAGTGCAATCGCTGTTACACTGCCCGCAACAATCCCATTACTTGTCAATATTTGCAGTCCTGATGGAAGTGCTGAAAATAAGTTAGGCGCAACTGTAACACCGAGACCGAGGCCGACAGAACAAGCAATAATCATCGAGTTTTCTTGAGAATCAGAAATAGTTTTACCCAGCATTTTAATCCCTTGAGAAACGACCATCCCAAACATCGCCATCATCGCTCCCCCTAGGACAGATGTTGGAATAATGGTTGTAAATGCGGCAATTTTGGGCAAGAATCCAAGGGCGATTAACATGGAACCCGTAATAAAAATTACTTTTCGAGACCGAACACCTGACATTTGAATTAGACCGACATTTTGCGAAAATGTTGTATATGGAAAAGCATTGAAGAGACCTCCAATGACGGAGGCTAGCCCTTCTGCACGATAGCCTTTTGCCAAGTCATCTTCCCTCAACTTCTTATCACAAATATCACTTAAGGCGAAATAAACACCTGTAGACTCTATCAAAGATACCATTCCAACTATTGTCATCGTTAGGATAGCTGACCATTCAAATGTTGGATATCCAAAATAAAAGGGCCTTACGATTTGTGCAACAGCCGCATCTTGCACTGGCATAAAATCAACTTTATTCATGATACTAGCTGCAATTGTACCAACACCAAGACCGAGCAATATAGAGATGGACCGAATAAAGCCTGTGGAAAAACGGAAGATTATAATAATCGTTAGTAAGGTTCCAAAAGCTAATAGAATATTCGACAATGATCCAAAGTCTGCGGCATCTTGGCCACCGCCCATATTATTGATTGCTACTGGAATTAGCGTAATCCCAATAATAGTCACAACGGAACCTGTTACAACAGGCGGAAAAAACTTGATCAATTTGCCAAAAAAACCACTAATCAACATGATGATCAAGCCAGAGGCAATGATGGAACCATAAATAGCAGATATACCAAATTCCTCACCAATTTTCATAATCGGACCTACCGCAGTAAATGTACAGCCAAGCACAACGGGAAGGCCTATACCGATAAATCGGTTACTTATGATTTGTAAGAGTGTTGCAACTCCACACATTAAAATATCAATCGACACAAGGTACGTTAATTGTTTATGATCGAATCCCAACGAATTTCCAATAATTAACGGAACAAGAATAGCACCTGCGTACATAGCCAATAGATGCTGGATTCCTAATGTGGTCGACTTCAGTGCATTTTTCATAAGGTGGAAGTCTCCTCCATAAATTCGACTTTTCCATTTTGTAAGGAGGCCACAATTGCAAGTGAGTCAACCCGAATTCCACGACCCCGGATCAATTGACCACCTGATTGGAAACCTTTTTCAATAACAATTCCAACTCCCGCAAGTCTTGCTCCTGCTTGCTCAATCATATCCAGTAAACCCAAAACAGCTTGTCCATTTGCCAAAAAGTCATCAATAATCAATACAACATCATCTTGTTGAATAAAATCACCGGAAATGGAAATTTCATTTGTTTCTTTTTTGGTGAAAGAGTGGACTTTGGCAGTATAAAGATTTTCAGATAACGTTAATGATTTCCTTTTCCGCGCAAATACAACAGGGACGTTCATTATAAGTCCAGCCATCGTTGCTGGAGCAATACCGGATGACTCGATTGTAATAATTTTTGTAACACCGGCTTCCTGATAGCGAGCGGCAAATTCTTCGCCAATCTGCTTCATTAAATGTGGATCTATTTGATGATTCAAGAACGAATCTACTTTTAACACCGTATCTGATAAAACTTTTCCTTCTGTAACAATTTTTTCCTGTAATGCCTTCACAATGTTGTCCCCTTTCAACTAACTGATATCAAATGCGCCTTGGCGTATTTGCGCCCAGATTTTATCGAGCTCCGCTCGATAAATATCCTCTGAAAATCTGTGACATCCGCCGAAGGCTTTAACTTTATTCAGCCGAGGTTTGAACCCCCACTGAATGAAATCCAATATGCATTCATCTCACCACTTACAGAAGAAGACTTCTGCTGAATGAAGTTAAAATACAAAAAACTCGCAGACAACGCCCCTCTTTAAATGCAGGGTAGCAAAGTCTTCGAGTTTAATTCTTAAAGAAATAGAAAAACAAGATTTCCACATAATCTTATTTTTCCAATCACTTGCCACCCATAGTCGATTTGTTTACGGCAAACCGGTAGAAACTTACAGGCCCTATTCCTGCGATTATATGAGTGTGTCATATATTGTAGAATATTGTTATTATAGCATGTCTAATCGGATTTTCAATCATTACTTTTAGGTAATCGAAAAAGGATCCTATCCATAGATACGAATTAAAAAGTTTGGCAATAAACCCCTCTCATTTTATCCGCCACTTAACCCGCATTCCTCCGTCCGAGTGAAAATAAAGATATCCTACCGAACCATACCTTTCCTTAATTTCATGAATATTTACCCGTTTTCAGTTTTAAAATATAGTTTTCCGATAGGGGATAAAGTATCTATTTAAAAAATAAAGTTTGATCATTTCTAATTTAACTAAAGCCCCCGGAGTTTGGGTCTCTTTCTTAGCAAGCTTTTCTATAGTTTCTTTGATGTGTTATTGAATATCCTCTGCTTGAATTTCGAAATATAGTCAGTTATACTGATTATATAATGTGCTGATTAATATTCGGAGGTGTATATTAATTAATGGAAAAGTGGAATCAATCCTATGGTTTTTTGCTGGGAAAAGTTCTTCAAAAAATGGAAATTAAATTTGTTGAAGGCCTTTCTCCATTTGAGATTAATGCTAGACAATATGGTGTTCTTTTATTTATTGAAGGGAACCCTCATTGTTCACAAAAAGATATTTCTGAAAAACTACAAATCGACCGAACGACAATGGTTAGTCATATTGACCACTTAGAAGGTTTAGGATATGTAGAGAGAACAAAGAATCCAAATGACAGAAGGTCTTATAGTCTTTTGCTTACAGCTAAAGGAAAAGATGTATTAGACTCACGTTGGGAGTTTTTGACTCATACAGAATCAGAAATTTTAGCCCCTTTAAGCGAGCCAGAAAAACAATTATTGAAAGAGATCCTTATTAAAGTTTGGATTACTCTATAAAACTGGAGGTAACAATTATGAATGCACTTGAGTATTTTAATGCACGTCTAGAAGCAACAATTAGCCCTATGGATTATTTAAAATTAGCGTCAAGCGAGCCAGATAAATACTTTTTGATTGATGTGAGAAATGGTCCTGATCATGTAAAAACTTTAACAATTAAGGATGCACACATTATTCCTCAACAAGAGCTGCAAGATCGTTTAAATGAAATACCGAAAGATAAGGAAATTATTGTTTACTGTTGGGATGTTTGGTGTAACACAGCCGCCAAAGTAGCCTCATTTTTATTAGAACGTGGCTATAAAGTGAAAGAACTGACCGGAGGTATTGCAGCTTGGAAGGAGATGAACTTTCCTGTTTCGGATTTGACTAAAAATAATAATATTTCTGATAGCTGCAAGTGCTAATTCTGCCCATTGAATAGGCATTGGATTGGATTGGTGTTGCTTCACGAGACCATGCAAACCTTTTTTCACCTTTTTTTGTATTTTAAATAAATTCCTCTCAAATTATTGCACACGAGGAAACACCCGAAATCTTTGTTCTATTCCGGGTTTAAGCAGAAAAAGACCCCGACTTCGGAAATGTTTATTTTCACGAAATCGGGGTTGGAATCGAAATTAATTATTGAATTGAGGATATTAACTTTAGATCTTATTGCGTGCAATACCCAAAGTTTTTTATTAATGTAACGCGGATGAAAAATGGAAGAAATACTTAATCGTATAGGCTGGCCACTACTCCCAAAATAGGATAAATGATATATAAGAAAACATCAACTTGGGGTAGTATACTACTCCAATATTTCCTTCACTCTACCAACAATGCCGCTTTCAAGCCGGACTTTAATACCATGATGATGAGTGGCTGAGTTTGTTAATATGTCCAGAACCACACCTTCTGTTAATTTTCCAGAACGCTGGTCTTGTTTTTGTACAACTTTTACTTTGGTACCTTGTTTTATATTTTCTCGTTTAGTTCCCGACATAAAAACCGCTCCTTACCTATGTTTGTGCAACAAAAATAAACTTTCTCACAAAACCCCATTCCATTGCCGATAAATAAAGACTTCCTATAGAACTTGATTTTCCCTCCAATTCGAGGAAAATGCCGCCCTTTTTCACCTTTTTTCGTATTTAAAATAAAGTTTTCTCAATGTATCACAAAGAAAGAAAACCGAACAGATCAAAGGATCAGACAGAAAATCCCAACAATTTTAGTGAGACAATTTCTGTGCAACCAAAATATACTCTTCCCATTTCACCCGTCCTCAACCCGCATTCCTCCGTTCGAGTGAAAATTAAGATTTCATCCCAAACCACTTTTTCATACTTTCAGGATAAAGTTTTACCTGTTTTTCCGCCACTTTTCCGCCTGTTTTTTCACCTTTTTTTCGGTTTTAAAATATAGACCACCGATAATGGAAGGAAGAAAAACATCGAGTAAAGACTGGAGCAGCAAAGGTTTGTACAGAAAAAGACCCCGAAATCGGAAATGTTTATTTTATGTAAGAAGAGTTTATTTTTGGGTTACATTGTTGAAATAAAAGCGAATGCGAAGAAAAACAATGAATTTAAGTCCATTCCATTTGCTTAATTTCCTTAAATAAAGCAACCAGGAAAACCAGCCGAATGAATCAGTTTGGGGCCATAAGAATTGAACCAAAGCCCCCCGATTTTATACAGGGGGTCACATCATCTACTGTTCCCCCATTTCATCAAGATTCTTTGGCCCAAAATTATCGAGCATCGCACGCACTTCATCTGTTGACTCTGTACTCATTAATTGATTTCTTAATTGACTCGCCCCTCGAAATCCTTTGACATATATCTTAAAAAAGCGATGAAGAGCCTTGAACGGACGTAGCTCTAATTTTGAGTATTTATCATGGAGATCCAGATGCAATCTTAAAAGGTCAAGCAATTCCTTACTGCTATGATCTTTCGGCTCTTTTTCAAAGGCAAATGGATTATTGAAAATACCACGCCCAATCATAACCCCATCAACACCATATTGATCAACGAGCTTCAAGCCAGTTTGACGGTCAGGAATATCCCCATTGATCGTCAAAAATGTTTCTGGTGCCGTCCTGTCACGCAGTTTCTTGATCTCCGGGATCAGCTCCCAATGAGCATCTACTTTACTCATTTCCTTCATTGTACGCAGATGAATGGATAGATTGACAATGTCTTGTTTCAATATGTGTGTCAGCCAATCCTGCCATTCGTCTACATCCGTGTAGCCAAGCCTTGTCTTTACACTTACGGGTAGTCCTCCTGCTTTTGCTGCTTGTATTAAATCTGCCGCAACTTCTGGACGACGGATAAGGCCGCTTCCCTTCCCATTCTGTGCCACATTAGGTACAGGACAGCCCATATTGATATCTATCCCCCGAAAGCCTAGTTTCGCCATACCAATACTCATTTGCCGAAAGTATTCAGGCTTATCCCCCCATATATGGGCTACAATTGGTTGTTCATCCTCTGTAAAAGTCAAACGCCCACGCACACTCTGAATCCCCTGTGGGTGACAATAACTCTCCGTGTTTGTAAACTCTGTAAAAAACACATCAGGTCTGGCTGCTTCACTCACTACATGGCGGAAAACAACATCTGTCACATCTTCCATTGGTGCCAGTACAAAAAACGGCCTTGGTAAATCACGCCAAAAATTATCTTTCATATTCAAATCCTCTCATTATCGGACACCTGGGCAAGCCCTTGTCCCCAAAAATAAAAAGCAAGGATTTCCCTGCTTTTATTACACCTATATCGTGCTTAAGTACCTTTTATCAAATAACAGTAAATTTTAATCATTATACATTTTAATATTAACAAATAAATAGTGCAAAAAAATCGGGGAAGTTGAGGTGATTTGAGACACAGATATAGACATATTGTCCAGGTTTCCGCATTTTTTCACATTTTAAAATAATGTCTTCAAAAATAACGAGAAAATCCAGGAAGGACAAGGGATTGAGCATGAAACAGCCTCGAAATAGGAAAAGTATTTCTTCACAAAATCAGGGCTGCAATCGGAAAAGATTTTTGCTTTACATTTTTGTATAACAAAAAAGTTAATCACCGAAATCCCCCGCCCTGAGAAATGTTTATATTTAGTGGGACAATCGTCTTTGCAGCAACGCCACCGCCTCGACATGCACACTCTGCGGAAACATATCCACAGGCTGCACCTGCACGGTTTCATATCCACCATCTTCCAAAACCCGGAGATCCCTCGCCAAAGTAGCTGGGTTACATGACACATAGACGACTTTCTCAGGTTTCATTTCAATAATGGTCTGCAGCAAGGTTTCGTCGCAGCCCTTCCTAGGGGGATCGACAACCAAAACATCGGCTTTCACACCTTGTTCATACCATCGAGGTATGACTTTCTCCGCCTCTCCCACTTCGAATTCCACGTTTGTAATGCCATTCAGTTCAGCGTTTCTCCTTGCGTCTTCGATGGCTTCCGGCACGATTTCTACACCGTACACTTTTTTCGCACGTTGCGCTAAAAATAACGAGATGGTCCCAATTCCACAATAGGCGTCGATGACGGTTTCTTCACCGTTCAATCCGGCGTATTCCAGCGCTTTGTCGTACAGTACCTTCGTCTGCTCTGGGTTGACCTGGTAAAAAGAGCGGGTCGAGATTGCAAATTTCACGTCTCCGATATAGTCAAAGATGAATTCTTCTCCCCACAGTACATTCGTCTGCTCACCGAAGATGACATTGGTTCGCTTCGTGTTGACGTTCTGCACCACCGACTTGATTCCCGGAACTTCCTTCACAATTCTTTCGACGAGTTTTCTCCTGTTCGGAATGTCCGGCGTACGGGTGATCAATACGACCATGATTTCCCCTGTCACTTTTCCGGAACGGACCATAATATGCCGCAATGTTCCTTTGTGCGTTTTTTCATTATAAGCCCTGACTCCAAATTCTCCGCAGATGGACTTTACTTTTTGTAAAACTGCATCGTTCTCCTCTTGCTGAATGAGGCAAGCTTCCATATCAACAATTTCGTGGGAACGTTGTTTGTAAAAGCCGCCAACGAGTCCACCTTCATGTTCTCCAATTGGCACCTGCGCTTTGTTCCTGTAGTGCCAAGGATTTTCCATTCCAAAAACTGGATGGACTTTTACATTTTCCAGCTTGCCAACCCGCTCCAGTACATCCCGCACTTGCTTTTCCTTCGCTTGCAACTGCCCTTCATAACTGAGATGCTGTAGTTGACATCCTCCGCATTCCACAAAGATTGGACAGGCTGGTTCGATTCGGAACTCACTTTTTTCATATAAGTCAATCAAACGGCCGAAGCCATAGCCTTTGTTCAGCTTCGACACTTTGATTTTTGCTTTTTCTCCCGGAAGAGCATTGGCTACAAATAACGGATACCCGTCTACTTTGGCCACGCCTTTTCCGTCGTGGGTCAAATCTTCAAAAATCACATCTATTTCATCATTTTTCTTAATAGGTACATATTGTTTGCTCATTTTTTTCGTCCTTTTCCAGCTAATGTGCTTTTACGATTGTACCATATGAGTCGATACCATAAAAATAAGGAAGGCTGAAGCCTTCCGCTACTATTTTTGAGTCACCAGTCCCTCGTCCAGCTCTTCCAACAACTCTCCGATTTTACGGCCATGAATCGTTTCATCTGCATAAATGTCCAGGTCCGTTGGTTCCATGTTAACGATGGCAAGGTAGGCTCCGTTCTGCTTGGCTATCAAAGGAAACTGGTTGGCCGGTGTTACAGTCAGCGATGAACCTAAAACGATAAAGAGATCAGCCTTCTTACTTTCTTCAGTAGCCCTCAGCAGGGCATTTTCAGGCAGCATTTCTCCAAAAAGTACGACAGATGGGCGTAGTTTGCCTCCGCAATCGCATTGATATTGTTTATTTACATACTTGTCGCTATCGTATTCTTTCCCGCACGAATGGCAATGAACTTTTTGCAAAGTTCCATGAAGCTCGGCCACATTCTTGCTACCTGCTTCAGTATGAAAGCCATCAACGTTTTGCGTAATGACACTTTTAATGATTCCTGTTTTTTCCCATTTAGCTAAAATGTCATGTCCGGCATGCGGTTTACATTCCTGCAGCCCCAAGACGCGATGACGGTAAAACTCAAAAAATTTCTCGATATTGCGGTTCAGCGCATCCGTGCTTGCGATCCGGCTTGGATCCTCTTTTTCCCAAAGACCGTCGGAAGATCGAAAATCAGGAAGTCCACTCTCAGTTGACATACCTGCACCTGTCAGCACAACGGTATAAGTAGATTCTTTCAATTTCTCAAGCAGCACCGTTTCAGCACTCCTTTCCGTTCTCATACAAGTATAGCACGGAAGATGAGGGGATGAATTGGATTGATATGAGAAACAGCTACTTGTGATTCATCATTGAAGCAAACACTTATATAAGGCTTCAAATTTGAATCAAATGAGCGATAAACTCATTTACTCGATTCATTATTGAATCAAGGAAAGCGTATATCCTACACATCATCCCAATACCAGGGAGACAGCTAAAACTCTCGGGATATCACAGCCACCACCCAACAGCGGTTTTTAAGTGCTGCGGGCCCGGCTGTTTCATTATCTGGAAAAGAATCCCTTAGTTGACTTGAGGATTGGATAGTATTCCTTTTTCTTGGACAGTATTTCATTTTTTTGGACAGTATCTCGGCCAAACTGGATTGTATTGCTTTTTTCCGGATAGTATTCCTCTTACCTGAGACAGTATCTTCTCAAAGTGGACAGCGTTTCTTTTCCGCACAACAAGTATAGTATTTCTCACCTTATATTTTTTTCTAACCAAAAAAGGCACAAACCTCAGCCTGTGCCCTTCATTCTTAAACTTCTTTCGTTGGTGTCGGTTCCGCATATCCTTCTTTGTATTTCTCATCAATCTCTTTTCGGATTTCTTTTATGGATTTGCCATTTTTATAGTCGCTGATTGATTGGGCAGCAATTTCAAGGCAGACGATGCATTTGGTTCCATGGTCATCCCAAACAATGCGGTCGTCATCCTTATTATCGTGTATGAAGCAGTCATAGTTATCCTTGTGTCCAACAGATTCTCCGCATCCGCAATAACATGGCATTTTTTCCAATAGTTCTTTATTGAGTGCAGCCGCCTGGTAAACGATTTGCATGTCTTCAGGCTTGCCTTCGAGAAATTCCGGCAATTCCTGTGGGCCGCTTGTCTCTTCCCGAATATCACCGTGCTGCATTTCCTGCCCCTCGCTCACATGTTGGTCATCTGCGTGTTCCTTCTCTGTACTTGAACATGCTGCCAGCACCATATTTATCATGATCAAAGCTACAATGAACAGCTTCTTCATCCTGTATGACTTCCTCTCATGGTTATTTATACAAAAAGTGTACTTTTTTAAAACAAGAATTTCAACATGATGCCGCTCCTTTTTCTAACAGGTCAGTGAACTTATGTCCTATAAAACTGCGTATATTTTTGAATTATGGTAAAATAAATTTGGCGAACGGGAGGTATTTATGTATGCTGATCGGCCTGGGGGTTATGATTGTTTCATTTATCTTAGTAGGAGTATTGGCGATATGGGGGGTTAAATATACTCGAAGGCATATCCATGAGGACAGAAAAAAGAAGTTTGCAGCAGCAAAATATCTTCTTCTGCTGGGGATAGTGGTAGCTGTCGGTTATATTATTTTTGCGAAGAAATTTTCCCATAATATTGATTTGGTTATGTCTTGGATTTTGCTTGCTTCGGGCTGTTTTTTCGCGTCAGGATTGGCATTTTTCATAGGGTATTATCACGAAAAAGAGAACTCAAAGTAAAATAAAGAAAGTAGGATTGCCTTATGGAGATCAGGCACATACGCCTGGAGGATGCAGAGCAATTTTCCACTTTAATTGCCAGCGTCGACTCCTCTAATATGATGTTATTTGAACCTGGTGAAAGAAAAACCAGTAAAGAGCAGGAAGAGCAAAATATTGAGAAGATCCTTCTTCAGGGCAATTCCACTATCATTGTCGCAGAAGACAATGAGCGTCTGATTGGATTTGTAACGATACTTGGAGGGGAGTCTTCTCGAAGTCAGCATGCCGCGCGCATTTCTGTTGGAGTAACTGAGGAATTCCGAGGTAAGGGTGTGGCAACGCGCTTGTTGAAAGAAGCATTCCGTTGGTCGAAAGAAGTGGGACTATCTCGGCTTGGAGTAACGGTAATGAAACACAATGAAAGAGCTTTTAGTCTGTATTTAAAAATGGGATTCGAGGTGGAAGGTGAAAAGTTCCAGTCATTGATGATCAATGGCAAACCGATTGATGAATTTTACTTATATAAATTGTTGTAAATTTCGGGATTTAGACCATTTCACTAGAACAATTTATGCTAGGGCGACACCATTTCGATCCGGCCCCGCTCTTATCCTCTCATCCACCACCAGAACAAAAGCGTAATCACCTGTTCATCGACGTACAGACTGAGCTGAAATGTGAAGACGGCGTTTAGGGGCGACAAGCGCTGGCCGCCGAATGTCGCCACGTCCTGTGACGTCGGCGGCACTAGGACATCCTGTCCGTCGGAGATCAATCCAGTAAAGTCGTTCTTTGACTTCATTGGATTGATCGAAGCGACCTCGAGCCCCTACCGTCTGCAATTAGACAATAGTGACTCCAACGAGATAAAGAAACACGAAGTGCGAGAGTAACCTGATTATCGGCTCAAAGCTAGACGAGCGCTGAAGAAGGTGTAGGCTAGTTGATAGGCGCTGGAGCTGGACGATGCACAATTTGATAAACAAGTTATACACAAACATAGAATTTTATAATTCCTATACCACGAAAAAGCAGCCGGAAATCGGACAACGGCTGCTTAGACTTTATCTTCCGGACGAATATCATGAATAGGAACAAACACTTCCAAATGGCGGTATAAGTTGTAAAACTCTGCTGGAAGCAGCCCTCCGTATTCCCCGTCAATGTTCAATTGGACTTTTTCTTTCGATTTGACTTTTATATGATTCGCTTTTGAATAAATCACATTCGGATCATCTATATGTTCCCCTCTTAATGCGAGTGAAGCCACACGGATGAACTCCGCCAGATTAGTCTTTTTCAAGATCAGTAATGAGAAAAGGCCATCATTGATGGAGGCATCCGGTGCAAGTTTTTCGAAGCCCCCAACCGAGTTGGTCAGCGCAATAAGGAACAGCATGATTTCCCCTTCGAAAAGTTTGCCGTCGTATTCGATGGTTACATCCGTCGAGCGGATGGACGGCAGCATTTCAATCCCTTTTAAATAATAGGCAAGCTGTCCCAGGACGGTTTTCATTTTCGCCGGTACTTCGTATGTAAGCTCGGTCAGCTTTCCGCCACCGGCAATATTGATAAAATAATGATCATTCATTCGCCCGATATCCATCGGTATCGTATCACCCGCTGTGATAACATCGACAGCGGCATCAATATCCCGTGGAATATGCAAGGCTCGGGCAAAGTCGTTCGTCGTTCCTGTTGGAATAATGCCCAGCTTCGGACGGTATTCCTGCTCCGCCAGGCCATTAACCACTTCATTGATCGTTCCATCGCCGCCTGAACAGATGACGACATCATATTTTCTTTCCACAGCCGTACGAGCGGCAGCTGTCGCATCACCAGCACCCGTTGTAGCATGGCATGATGCTTCATATCCTGCTTTCTCTAGCTTTTGTAAAACATCAGCAATACGCCGCTTAAAGATTTCACGGCCGGCTGTCGGGTTATAGATAATACGTGCTCTTTTCAATTCACATCATCCTTCGAACTCTATATACCGAAGCGTTGATCTAGATGCTTCCACTAAATAATCATACCTTTTTATCACTTTTTAGTCTACCTCTACCATATTAGCATGATTAATCGTGATAGTATTTGTCCCTTTTCCGAAAGAGATGTGTCCAGATTTTATGCCCTCTGCATTTATATCTTTGATATTTTTCCATTCGCCTTCCAGTTCATATACTTTGTTCGCTTCAATCTTCATATCCGCCTTTTCGCCCGACTCGATTTTTACCCAGCCTGAGGTATTAATCTCCCAATCATTTTTCAATCCCCTAGGTTTAAACGTTAGGTTTCTCTCACTCCCTTTGAACTCAACCTCCTTGTCTGCAGGTATGAGCAAAGTTGCGTCTGCATCACTGTAATGATCTATAAACCTCTGACGAGGTAATTCCTTCAGTTTAATAAAAAGCGTATCTCCTTTTTTCTCTGCCAGCACATACTCCGAAGCGTTTTTGATCAATTTTTCACCATTGATGGCCTCGTCTTGATAGGTTCCAAATAAAGAAACAGCCTTTTCCTCAGTACTTTCAACGGTTAGAGGAAAGGTTCCCGTATCAACGACAATCCGATCAATTCCATTTAATGAGGCTTCTTCATACTTCGGAAGATCGGCAGTCTGGACTTCAGCTCTCACCACATTACCTGCCAATTCCAAAAGGCCGCTCGCACTCAGCATCGCCATTGCCAGCCCGCAGGTTCCAAGGGCTGCTATGAAAATAATGCTGATAAAATCATATTGTATTGCTACCTTCTCTTTTTGGGAGCGGGCCAAGTACACAATAATCTCAACACCAAGAACAATGAAAATGAACGGCCACCAAGAAAGAAGGGCTACCGCCGGGTCCCCCCATTTGAAAACCTGTGACAGCAACAGGAAGATGCCGAGCAATAAAAGGGCCGCCCCCATTGAAAAAGAACCGACTCTCCATGTTCTCATTTTGATTCACCTTCCCTGCTATACTTTGTTTTTCTACCTGACAAAAGCTTGATGCCCCCGCCTATTAGGATAAGGCAGATGATTGCAGGCTTAACATATGACTGAATCCAGAAATAAAGATTGATACCATATTTTTCGTCCAAGATCGGATCTATCATCGGAAAGATGACACTCGCTCCGATATAATACAAACCCAATACGATCAGCCCGATGCCAAGCCATTTTTGATGATTGACTAAATAAGACACAATCGGTTCATCCTCCACTTCCCCGCTTTCATATTGCGAGGCTTTCTGCAGTCCGTCAAAAAAGCTGTAAAACCAAATGATCGGGACGATGAAGAGAAAAATCCCCAGCCTCAGCACATCGAGAATATAGATGGCGAACAAGAACGCCGCCATTAACTGGATCCCGCGTTTTTGAAGACCAAGGTACAAATGCCCTGCGCCAGGCACGATTGAAAGCAATGTAGCAATTGACTTGCTCTTTCTGCCATCAGGCCGTTTGCTTTCCAGTTCTTCAAGTACTGACCGGTCTTGCAAAACTTCCCCTTTTGACTTGCGGTCCAGCAGCTGCATGACATCGAAAAATCCGTAGATCCAAATAATTGGCAACGAAGCTAAGAAAATGAGAAACTCCGACTGTCCTGTCATCATGGTGACAAAAAGAATCATAACACCAAGCCCCAAAAACACAGCTAGCAACGTGATTCCCCGATAGACAAGGCCTAACTGAAAGTGCCCAAGCCCCGGAACAAAGGATAGAACAATAGTGAAAAAGCGTTCAGAATCTGGATTTTTTTCAATTACTGCTCCTTCATCCATCGGCTCAGTGCGATTATACAGCTTCGAAGCTGTCACCACTGTATCAATAAAGTTGACGATATACATGAGTAGCCCGCCTAGAGCAAAGACAAGAAAAAACTGAGAACCTGTGACAGCTACAGCTACTACCGCCAAAGCAGGTATGCCAAAAACAACCGCTGTATAGAATAACCCTCGCAATACTTTTCCAAGATACATCAATCCTCCGCCGGGAAAAAAGGCGAGAAGAAAAGCTATGATAGGATTTTTATTCATGCTTGTTTCCCTCCCTAAGATTGTCATCAATTTTTTCTGTAATGGACTCTGTTTTATTTAACCAGTCATTTATAACTGACTGTTCTTGTTCAGCAGCTGTATTTTCGAAAGTGCTGATAGTCGACGTCAATTGTGAGAAGATACCTGTTGACATAAGAACAAGTGTCATTGCTGCAGCTATCGTGTAATGGACCAAAGTCTGCCTTCGCAAGTTTTTCCTCGGCTTCACTTTGTTCTGCGTTTTTTCTTGTACACAGCCAATTTCTTTCATGATGGAATCTGTAAATCCTGTCGGATTAGTCAGCACCGGCATCTGTGATTCAGCTTCTTCTACAGCTTTCAAGTAAAGCTCCAAACAGTGATCACAGCTGTAAAGATGGTTTTCATATTGAGAGCGAGTTTCTTCATTAAGAGAATCAGTCGCATATAACATCCATTTTTCATAATTGATATGGTTCATGAAAAATCATCCTCCTTCCAGTGCTTCTTCATCCATTGTCTTGCCCGATAGAGCCTCACTTCGACCGTCTTCACTTTCACATCCAGCTCTTGTGCCAATTCCTCGTAGGTTTGCTCCTTTATGTAGAATCCTTCGACGACCCCTCTGTAATTTTCCGGAAGTTCGTCAAGCCGCTTCCTTAGAAGGTTTTGCCGCTCCCTTTTCAAAACAAGGAATTCGACACTTTCGCCGGGCGGCGCATGACTCGTCTCTTCATACTCAACATTCATCTCTTCCTGCCGTCGAACCTTTTTTCTCTTTATATCAATGGCATGATTAACTGCAATTCTTGTGATCCATGTTTTAAAACCTTGCTTCTCATATTGGGGGAGAGAAGTATAGATTTTCATGAACACTTCCTGCGCAGCGTCCTCGGCATCTTTTTCATTGCGCAGGACACCGTACACTGAGTGAAAAATGTAATTGCGGTATTTCTCCACAATCAATCGGAATGCATGGTCATTTCCGCTCTTGATTTTTTCAATGAGCACATCATCCAAAACTTCTCTCCCCCCTTTCATGCGTCACCCTTATAGACGCCGGCTGGTGGTATGGTCACTACACTATTTATAAAATTTTTTTTGAGAACGTCCTATTTTGATCCGAGTTCGTGGATTTGATCATAATACCCATGTATTTTCAGGTCAAAATCTATATTTCAATTAGAACTCAACCCTCCTATTTTACCATTTAAGGAAACTTTTCATAGTGCAAGCCGTAGAGATAAAGAAGGAAATCAGTGGGATTTAACTTCATTCAGCAGAAGTTTCCCACTTCTGTAAGTGGTAATATGAATGCATATTGGTATTCCATTCAGCGGGGTTCAAACCCCGGGCTGAATAAAGTCAAAGCCTCCGACGGATGCCACAGATTTTCAGAGGAAATTTATCGAGCGGAGCTCGATAAAATCTGGGCGTAAACACGCCAAGGCGCATTTGATTCGTCTTAAAAAATAAAGGAAGTTGATTTGAGAGTCCTTGAGGTTTTAAAAAATAGAATGAAAAAGATGGAGAGAAGGAGTTTCAAGTCTGGTTCAACAGCCTGAATTAGTGTCTCCTAGAGCGTTACAAGATAATAGAAAGTCGCCCAGTTTAAAAAAGAGTACGGCTTGTCTCGGCAGGATCAGACGAAAGATTTACAATTTTTCAGTGAAAAATCAAGAAAGTCCCAGTTGGTCATCAGATAGCGATTATCTGAAACCAATAGGGACTTGTTGGATTAAAAAATTAAGCCGCTTTTCTGGATTTTCTTTTACTTCGTGACCAGATGACAACCGGAACCAGCAGCAGGGACAAGAGCCCGCCTGCAAGTGATAATACAGCATAACTAAAATAGGCCGCAATGATGCCGGATAACGCTCCGCCAGCAGCTCCTGCAAGAGCGATGAAGACGTCGATGGCACCTTGGGTTTTTGCCCGGGTAGACAGATTAGTTGAATCGACTATGAGAGCTGTCCCGCTGATCAATCCAAAATTCCAGCCAAGTCCAAGCAAAGCGAGTGCGATGATAAGCATTAGCATCGATTCGCCAGACGTCAATCCAGATACCAAACCTGCTGCCAACAAGGTGGCACCTGCTGCGGCAGCCATGGTCATTCGCCCGATTTTATCCACCAGTATCCCTGTAACAAGTGATGGCAGGTACATGGCACCGATATGGATTCCAATCACAATCCCTACATCTCTCAATCCGTGGCCGTGATGTTCCATATGTACCGGAGTCATCGTCATGATAGCAACCATAACGATTTGAGTAAGGATCATCACTGTAGCTCCGATGACAATTCCGCGCCTGTCGGATGTAACTTCCTCTTTATTGAAAGAATGCGTTTCTTTCTTGGCCGACGCATCCGCTATCGCTTTTGCAACTACTAGAGGATCAGGACGAAGCATAGTAATTAGAACAAGCCCAGCAAGCAGATACGCTGCCGCAGCCAATATGAAGGGCCCTGCCAAAGGAGGAATGCCGATTCCCTCCGCGAACCTGCCCATCACACCTACAAGATTAGGGCCCGCTACTGCACCAAATGTGGTTGAAACCATCGCGATACTGACAGCAGTAGCTCTTTGGGTCGCATTAGCCATATCCGTCCCAGCGTAGCGTGCCTGAAGATTGGTGGCCGTTCCTGCTCCATAGATAAACAATGAAACAAAAAGCAGGAAAACATTATTCATAACTGCGGCAGCCACTACTCCAATTGCACCAATGCCTCCCGTTATGAATCCTGCTCCCAGTCCGAAACGCCGGCCAAATCTCTGAGAGAGCCGTCCCACAATCAGGGCTGCCGCAGCAGAACCAAGTGTGAACAATGCAACAGGAACTCCTGCAAAACTGTCTGTTCCCAGCATATCGCGTGCAATCAGCGCTCCCACCGTTATACCGGCAGCAAGTCCTGCACCACCAAAAATCTGGGAAAGCATGACAATTACGAGAGTCCGCTTATAAAGCTCCTGCTGCTTTGACGGGGACTTCATATACTTTTGCAGCCAAGCTGGCTGATCATTTTTTTCAGACATTCAACTACCGCCTTTCAAAGTCATCATGTCAATAAATTGTATTATATAAGATCAAAAATTATTTTATTTAAGATTTATAGAAAGGAGAAATATATATGGGTTATTATAACATTGCCATAGTTCTTCAAATTTTACTATTTTTTTATTTTGAAGTGACAACTTTGCTCAACCTTTTTCCCTGGAATGATCTATCAAAATATATCCGTAAGGAGACATTCACGGAAGCCATCACCAATGGTTTATTCATCCTTCTTTGTATCGGACTGTTTGCAACAAAAATCAAATGGCTCATGGCTATTTCGGTTATTTTTTACCTTGTCTTCCTTGTAATGCAGATTCTTACCTGGTGGATGCCCTATTGTACCGGGATTCATTTAAAGCAGTTTCCCAAATCTCTTTACGAATCCCATTTCAAAGACACAATCAAATGGCTGCCACCTATAAAAGACCATATCATTCCCGACGCCCAGCACAATGTACTTCAGCTCCTATCTATGATTACGCTAATTGTAAGCTCTATTTCCCTATTTATGTAAAAAAGGAGTTGCTCGAAATGAAAATAAAAAATCATGTAATCGGCTTTTCTTTAGGCTATTTCGCATGCATGCTAATCATCTACTTAGTCACAGGTTATTTTTCCTGGAGTTTTGTGCTTGGTTCTTTGGCAGGCATCGTCCTATTTGCAGTATTAATGAAATTATTGAAAAAATGAGAGTGTACGGCTGCTCCACATAAAGGAACAGCCGTTTATTTTTCTAGCCCCTGCTATATTCTACCTACTTCAATTTTCGCCAGGTTAGATTCCTCAATTTGATCCACCTCCATGTGGACTTGATCACCATATCAAATGCGCCTTGGCGTATTTGCGCCCAGATTTTATCGAGCTCCGCTCGATAAATTTCCTCTGAAAATCTGTGGCATCCGCCGGAGGTTTTGACTTTATTCAGCCGGGGTTTGAACCCCCACTGAATGGAATACCAATACGCATTCATCTCACCACTTACAGAAGTGGGAGATTTCTGCTGAATGAAGTTAAAATGGAAGTTTCATATTCCCCGTTCTCAAGGTCATCACCCTCAACCTAGTGAAATCCTCATTGTTTCTAATAAGATAGTCGGTAAAGTGCAGCCCCTCCGAACATTTATGCATAAAAACGACAATTATATTTTCAAAGTTCTCCTCCACCATTAACTCTTCTCTATTTTGTTCAAAAAACCTTTATATCTATTTGTAGTGTTTTCTGTGTTCGGCTCGTCTAATAGATTAGAGCAATTAGTTAAAGGTGGGAGAAATCGTGATTGTTGTTAAAAATGTAAGTCATGCTTTCGAGGTTGGAAAGAGAGGACATAAACACAAGATACCTGTTCTCAAGGACGTTTCCCTTACAGTTAAGGAAGGTGAGATGGTCACCATCGTTGGAAGAAGTGGTTCAGGCAAGTCAACTCTATTAAATATAATCAGCGGATTCCTCAAGCCGACTCAAGGAGAGGTATGGATTGCCGGAGAAAAAGTCAGTGATCTGAATGAAACGAAATTTGCAGATTTCCGATTAGAGCATCTTGGATTTATTTTTCAAAACTTTCAACTCATCCCTAGTATGACAGCTTTCCAAAACGTTGAGCTTCCACTCGTTTTAAAAGGAATGAACGAGCAGAAGCGTAAACTAAAAACAGATGAAACACTACAAAGAGTAGGTTTGCTGGAATACAAAAATCATTATCCAAATGAGCTGTCAGGCGGACAACAGCAGCGTGTCAGCATTGCGAGGGCTCTTGCCGTTAATCCTCCTCTTATTCTTGCAGATGAGCCGACCGGCAGCCTTGACAGCGAAACAGAGGAGCAACTTCTTCAATTCATCAAAGAATTGAATGAAGAGGGCATCACTTTTTTAATTATTACGCATGATGATAAGGTTGCAGAAATCGGGCACCGGGCGATTGAAATTGCCGATGGGAAAATATTGGAGGCGGTGTTGGTATGACGCTCAAAGATCAGATCAAGTTTGTCAGACAAAATATGAAAAAGAACAAGTCCCGGATTTTTATGACGATGTTGGCAACAGCCATTGGCTGTGCATTCCTAATTGTGCTTGCCTCAATTGGCTTTGGTCTTCACAAATCAATCATCCAGGAGTTGATGGAAGATCGGCTTGTGACTGAAATAGAAGTTCATGCCCAAATCGATGATAAAGAGAACTATAAAGCAATCAATGATCGGCATATCGAATATTTTGAGGCATTAGATGATGTCAAGGCAGTCACTAGGAGACAGATGCTTCAGCAGACTCCCATATATGAATTGGGAGAATACAGTATTCAAGCTAACACTTTTTCCGCTTTTTTCCCTGCAGAAGTTAAAGCAGGATTTGAGTTGTCTGAAGGCCGCCTCCCTGAGAAATCAGATGAAATTATTGTTGGTTATTCCTTCCTAAATGAGTTGGCAAAAAAAGTTGAGGATGACGTCAACCCATATAACGATGACGGAACGGTTAAAGAGAAATATGCCTTTAAAGAAAGCTTAATCGGAAAAACTGTCAGTATGGAAGTGAAGGATAGAAAGGATTCCACAACTACGATTCCGCTTACCATTGTAGGGATTGCTAAAAAACCTGCAAAAGATTGGCTGACTAATTCTGATGTATTTATTTCGGATTCCGTTTTAAAGGACATTGAGGCTTTTACTGGGACTCGTGGAGGCTCATTAGACGTGGAAGAGAAAGAAATAAAAGCTGAGGAGGAAAAAACTTACGATCAGGTGAATATTTATACCAACAGTGTTCAAGATGTGGAAGGCATTATCGAAAAACTGGACATGGACAGATACGCGACATTTTCAATCGTCAACGAAATGAAACAAGTGAATATGATCTTTACCATCATGAAAATCGGATTGATATTAGTAGGTACAATCGCTCTGATTATTGCTTCAATTGGTATTTATAACACGATGACAATGGCGGTCACGGAACGAGCGCCTGATATTGGCATCATGAAGGCAATCGGCGCCAACCCTAGTACCATCAAAAAGATATTTCTGTTGGAAAGCAGCTACATCGGATTGATCGGTGCATTGGTTGGAACGGTGGTTGCCTATGGAGTGAGCTTCGCAGTCAATTTCTCATTGCCGATAGTCGTTGAAAGTATGTTTAACGAGGCGCCGCCTGAGAATTTACTATTTTCATATATCCCATGGACCCTTGCACTCATCAGCATTGCCATCTGTTTGATCATCACTATATTTTCCGGATGGAGGCCTGCTCAGCGAGCTACACGAATTGATGTCTTGCAAGCAATGCGAAGGGAAATATAAGTTTATTAAAATGAACGAAGCACTCACCGTAAACATCGGGAGTGCTTCGATATATCGAACATTCGGTTACATTTTTTTATAGACCGGGATATCATAAACAAGTGTATATGAATTGACCAACATATATAAATTGTGGATTTGTGTAATTTGTTTTACCGCCCATCCGATATCCGTTGCATATTGGTGGGTGGCTTTCCCTGTATTGCTTGCTGCTGCTGGATTCCATCTCATTTTATAGAGAGTGTTTTGTCCGGCATTGATATAGTTTTGACCAATAAATTGAGCTCCTCCAATAATGGCGGCCTCAGGAGTGAACCATCCTGCATTGTAGGCAAACTCTGCTCCCTTTTGTACCGCTACCCCATCGTAAGCACCGATGCCGTACATATTGTAAACTGTTTTGCCGTTAATCTTTACGCCTTTGGCCAATTGTGAAGCCCCATTACCCGTCTCAAGCAAAGCATGGGAAATCAGGTACATTTCGTTGACACCATGAATTTTACCCGCTTCTATGAATGAAGCAGCTTTTCCGGCTAAAATACCTTTTCCGGAAAGGATTTTCTCATTTATTTCGGCTGCTTGGGCATTCGCTGTTTTTGATAGATTAATAAACTGAAGCGATTTTACAGGATCATTGATGAAATTGTTTGGATCAAGATAATATTTTACATCTTCCGGCTTAGCTGTTACCCATCCGGTTTTATATTGCACCTGATACCAAGTATATCCATCTTTTCCTTTTTGGGAAGATATAATGTTTAAAGTGCTTCCTGCACTGACTTTTCCGAGGGAATTAAAATCAGCCCCGGCTCCACTTCGGACGTTCCAAGTACCGCTTAAAACAGTTCCTGACTTAGCACCAGAGTTTAGCTTTAATGCATCTTCTCTTATGTAAGTTGGATACTGCTTATCTGTCTGTGGATTTGCAGCCATTTGAATTTTAACCATTTCATCCAAAGTAAGATTGTAATTGGAGTAATCGGTTGTTTTGGAGCCATTGTCCAAATCTCCCGGTGGATTAGTAGCCGCCGATAAATATTGAAGGCTCACATAACCCGTTTTGCCGTTCGCTGTAATCTTGGCCCAGCCGCCGCCAGCGTCTGAATGATAAGTTACCTTGGTGCCGTTTGCCAATTTAGCAATTATATTTGCTGTTGTTGAAGGAGCAGATCGCATGTTTAAATTAGATCCGGAATTAACTGTCACATATCTAATTTGATCAGTTGAGCCTGGCAATCCTTCATCCGGTTTATTAACGGGCTTTTTATCTGAGAGGAACTTGGATTGAACATACCCAGTAGAACCGTAGGCCTTGACTTTGGCCCAGCCGTTTTCTTCAGATAGTACTTGAACAGCTACTCCTGAAGCAATTTGAATGACGATAGACGAATTGGTTGATGCGCTCTTATACATACTTGCTCCAGATACAGAAGAACTATTGATGTATTTAGTTTTTGGTTCGGCAGTCTCAGTGTTTCCATTGGTCTTGGCTAAAAATTGACTGCTTACATAACCTGTTTTCCCATTTACTTTTACCTTCGCCCAACCATTTGCTTCAGATTGAACTTCAACTGCAGTTCCACGTGTAAGTCGATCAACCACACTGGCACTCGCAGAAGCCTGACTTCGCAAATATAAGATTGAACCAGCATTTACATTCACATATTTAATCGTTTTGTTAATAGGCCTTTCGACTGGAGAAACCTCAGTTGGGGCCTTTGCTGTCAAATACTCACTGCTTACATAGCCTGTCTTTCCATTCACTGTTATCTTCGCCCAACCGCCAGATTCTGATTGGACCGATACTTTCGCTCCAGCAGACAATTTTGCGATAATGCTTCCGCTCGTCGACGCTTTGCTCCGTACATTCAGCGATGAACCGGATTTGACATTTACATATTTAGTGACCGTTTTATTTTGCGTGGAAGGAGGCTTCGTAACAGATGGAGCACTCGTAGATAAATATTGGCTGCTTACATAGCCTGTCTTTCCATTCACTGTTACTTTCGCCCAACCACCAGATTCTGATTGAACCGATACTTTGGACCCAGAAGACAATTTAGCTATGATGCTTCCGCTCGTTGACGCTTTGCTCCGCACATTTAATGATGAACCAGATTGAACGTTCACATATTTTGTTACGGTCTTGGATGACGTTGGCGGCACTTTATTGGACGTTGGCTTACTAGATGCTGGTGCACTCGCAGATAAATACGTGCTGCTTACATAGCCTGTCTTTCCATTCACTGTTACCTTCGCCCAACCACCAGATTCCGATTGAACCGATACTTTTGACCCGGAGGACAATTTAGCTATGATACTTCCGCTCGTTGACGCTTTGCTTCGTACATTTAATGACGAACCAGATTGAACGTTCACATACTTTGTGACAGTCTTGGATGATGTTGACGGCACTTTATTAGCTGAGGGCTTGCTGGATGCAGGTGCACTCGTAGATAAATACGTGCTGCTTACATAACCTGTTTTTCCATTCACTGTTACCTTCGCCCAACCATTTGCTTCAGATTGAACCGACACTTTTGACCCAGAGGACAATTTAGCTATGATGCTTCCGCTCGTTGACGCTTTGCTCCGTACATTTAATGATGAACCAGATTGAACGTTCACATATTTTGTGACAGTCTTGGATGACGTTGGCGGCACTTTATTGGCCGTTGGCTTACTAGATACAGGTGCACTCGCAGATAAATACGTGCTGCTTACATAACCTGTTTTTCCATTCACTGTTACCTTCGCCCAACCGCCAGATTCTGATTGAACCGATACTTTTGACCCGGAGGACAATTTAGCTATAATGCTTCCGCTCGTTGACGCTTTGCTCCGCACATTTAATGACGAACCAGATTGAACGTTCACATACTTTGTAACGGCCTTGGATGATGTTGACGGCACTTTATTAGCTGAAGGCTTGCTGGTTGCAGGTGCACTCGCAGATAAATACGTGCTGCTTACATAACCTGTTTTTCCATTCACTGTTACCTTCGCCCAACCGCCAGATTCTGATTGAACCGATACTTTGGACCCGGAGGACAATTTAGCTATGATACTTCCGCTCGTTGACGCTTTGCTTCGTACATTTAATGACGAACCAGATTGAACGTTCACATACTTTGTAACGGCCTTGGATGATGTTGACGACACTTTATTAGCTGAAGGCTTGCTGGTTGCAGGTGCACTCGCAGATAAATACGCACTGCTTACATAACCCGTCTTTCCATTAACTGTTACCTTCGCCCAACCGCCGGATTCTGATTGAACCGATACTTTGGACCCAGAAGACAATTTCGCGATAATGCTTCCGCTTGTTGAGGCGTTGCTCCGCACATTTAATGATGAGCCGGATTGAACGTTCACATATTTTGTAACAGCTTTTTTCGTTGATGGAGCAGCTACCGTTGATGGAGCAGCTACCGTTGATGGGGCAGCTACCCTTGATGGAGCGGCTGCCATTGGCGTCGCTGCTTGTTTATTATTGGCTTTTGGCTGATTGACGGGAATACTGGCTGACAAGTATTGGGTACTTACATAGCCTGTCTTTCCATTAACAACAATCTTAGCCCAGCCGTTAGATTCTGATTGAACGGATACTTTCGTTCCTCGCTCCAATTGGGCAATTACATTCCCGCTTGTTGAAGCGCTGCTTCGCATGTTCAGTGAAGAACCTGAATTTACACTTATGTATTTTGTCACTTCTTTAGCTGGTGTTGCTGCTGGTGTTGCTGCTGGTGTTGCTGCTGGTGCAGGAGCAAGTGCTGGTTCTACTGGTGCAGGTGCTTCTGCCTGCTTTGTAGCCGATTGGCTTTTTGAGGCGCCGGACGTCAAAAATTGTGCACTAACATATCCTGTCTTCCCATTGATTGTTATTTTTGCCCAGCCGCCAGATTCTGATTGAACGGATACCTTCGTTCCATTTGGCAATTTGGCAATCACACTGCTGCTCGGTGACGAACTACTCCGAACGTTAAGTACTGAACCTTTGTCTACGGAAACATATTTCGTTTCTAATTGGGCTTTTATGGCCGGAGGTTCAGCAGCCAGTACAGCCTCTTCAAAGGCTATTGTCGATAATGCTGCAAAACACAAACCGGGAATGACGAGCTTTCTTTTCACACTATCACTTCCTTTAGATCGAAAAAGATATACTGTTATTCTACCATAATTCGGTTTGGCTGGAATAAATATGCATTTATTAATCTATTTTTGTGTAACTATATCTATTTATCGGTAACTTCGACAAAACTTGAAGCCCTAAAATAAATTTACGCCTCTCTTTTTTAAAAAATCCAGTGCCGGCTCTATTGAATTTCTATCAATTTGATAGACTTCATGGATAAGGTTGATCCATTTTTCCTGTTCATTGATCTGCAGCTCACTTATGTTGCGGTAGGTCATCACCTTCATCGTGCGGTTTCTAAGAAAAAAGCACTGATGTCCATTAAAACGGACAGCTGTTATTCTTCTCATCGTGATGTTTTCTTCTGAATCAACATAAGACTCATCTATATCATGCGATATTTGTTCCTCCGAAAGGGGCTCCCATTTGATCAACTTTTTCACGAAGGATTTTCCGTTTGAGCGCCGGTCTATTTCATATTCGCCAAATCTTATTTTTGTAAAAATAATTTCTTCGCCAAAGCCATGCAGAACATGGTGAGGTTTTGCCTCAAGTTCGACAGGCTTCGTAATAGGAGACCCGTAGCCTACATCCACATATAAGCGCTTACCGTTGATTCTAACCATAATTGCCAAGTGTGATGGCTGCACCCTGACCAGGGAACAATCAAAGCCAAGTTCAGAGAGCAAGCGTGCGAAATTCATATTTAAGGTAAAACAGGTTCCCCCCCACCCTCTCTCTGTTAAATTTTTTACAAAATCGGGCAGTGAAGGAACCAGCTCAGGTCCATTTAAATAATAGTGAAACTTGCTGAAAGTTTCATAAGGAACCAGCGAGAGATGGTGCTGAATTAGTCTTTGTAAATAATTGATGCTTGGTAACTCCTCTTCCAATCGTAAATGCTGTAAATATTGACGGACAGCCGTTTTCATATCTTGGCACCTCCTCATTGGTTTCAAAGAGCTAAGTCAATTTCTCCTTTCATTCTATAAAAAAACTCCTTGATGAATCAATAACAGTATTCTTTGCATTTTGAATCATCTCTTGACCTAAATAAGATCTGGTTCGAAAAAATATGAATTCCAGGAAGTATGGATTCGTAATAAAAAAGACAGTTTAATCAGCACAAGCTGCATTAAACTGTCTTTCATTTTAAGCTTATCTTTTTTCAATTTCCTGAGCAAGCAATTTGTTAACAAGCGGCGGGTTGGCCTGTCCTTTTGTAGCTTTCATCACCTGACCAACCAAGAAGCCCAGCGCACGCCCCTTTCCGCTCTTGAAGTCTTCAACGGACTGCTCGTTAGCATCGAGTACTTCAGCAATGATTTTCAAAAGTGCTCCTTCGTCGGAAATTTGGACAAGTCCTTTTTCCTTGACGATTGTTTCAGGATCTCCGCCTTTTTCAATCAATTCACTGAATACTTTTTTGGCGATTTTCGAAGAGATTGTGCCGTTTTCGATCAGCTTGATTAAGCCGGCCAATCCTTCAGGAGTCAACTCAACGTCTTGGAGTTCTTTCTGCTCCGCGTTCAAATAGGCGGATACTTCTCCCATGAGCCAGTTGGATGCCTGCTTCGGATCAGCACCTTGAGCGATCGCTGCTTCAAAGAAATCGGACATTTCTTTTGTGAGCGTAAGTACCATCGCATCGTATTCCGGAAGTCCAAGTTCTCCGACATAGCGCTGTTTTCTCGCATCTGGAAGTTCAGGAATTTCCGCGCGGACTCTTGCTTTCCACTCATCGTCGATGATGAGGTTGACAAGGTCCGGCTCAGGGAAATAGCGATAATCATCCGCTGTTTCCTTGACACGCATCAGGATTGTTTTCCCTGTTGCTTCGTCGTATCGGCGTGTTTCTTGTAAAATTTCTCCGCCTGAAAGGAGTACTTCTTCCTGACGTTTTTCTTCGTATTCCAGTCCTCTTTTTACGAAGTTAAAAGAGTTCAGGTTTTTCAATTCTGTTTTTGTACCGAATTCTTCCTGTCCAACTGGACGCAAAGAGATGTTCGCGTCACAACGGAGGGAGCCTTCTTCCATTTTACAATCCGATACGCCTGTGAATTGGACAATGGCTTTCAATTTTTCCAAGTAAGCATAAGCCTCTTCCGGAGAACGCATATCCGCTTCAGATACGATTTCGATGAGCGGAGTTCCCGCACGGTTTAAGTCCACCAAAGAATAGCCTTTTCCTGTATGCGTAAGCTTCCCTGCATCTTCCTCCATATGGACGCGATTGATGCGGATTTTTTTCTTCTCGCCGTTCACTTCGACTTCAATCCATCCGTTCTTTCCTATTGGATTGTCCTGCTGAGAAATTTGATATGCCTTTGGGTTATCTGGGTAAAAATAGTTCTTTCTGTCAAAATCGGTTTCAGTCGCAATTTCACAGTTCAAAGCCATGGCTGCTTTCATTGCATATTCGACCGCACGTTTATTCAATACCGGCAATACTCCCGGATAAGCAAGGTCAATCACTGTTACGTTCGCATTCGGTTCAGCCCCGAAATGGTTCGGTGCCGGTGAAAATATTTTTGAATCTGTTTTTAGTTCTACGTGTACTTCAAGTCCGATAACCGTTTCAAAGTTCATTTTTTTCACCCCTTACAGTTGTGGTTTCTGTTCATGATAGTTTGTTGCCTGTTCGAATGCATGAGCCACGCGATAAATGGTCTCTTCGTCAAAGTAATTTCCGATGATTTGAAGACCAAGCGGCAATCCGTTACTATAACCGCACGGAACAGAAATCGCTGGAAGTCCGGCAAGGTTGACAGGGATTGTCAATAAATCGCCCGCATACATCGTCATAATGTCGTCGATCATTTCGCCCATCCTATAGGCAGGAGTCGGAGTTGTCGGTCCGATGACAACATCATATTTGGAAAGGACGTTGTCAAAGTCCTGCTTGATTAGAGCTCGTGCCTGTTGGGCTTTTTTATAATAGGCATCATAATAGCCAGCACTTAGAGCAAACGTTCCTAGCATGATGCGGCGTTTTACTTCGTCACCGAAACCTTCGGAACGGGTCTTTTTATACAAGTCCATAAGGTTTTTCGGATTCTCAGTTCTGTATCCGTAGCGGACACCGTCAAAACGGGCAAGGTTGGACGATGCTTCGGAAGACGTTACGATATAATAAGATGCCAATCCATAATCAGAATATGGAAGGGATACCTCTTCCCAAGTCGCGCCAAGGCCTTCCAAGACTTTTAATGCGGCAAGGACAGCTTCTTTGGATTCCTTGCTCACACCTTCTCCAATATATTCTTTTGGAACGGCGATTTTTAACCCACGAACATCGCCTGTGAGGCTGTTCACATAGTTTGGAATCTCACGCTTGATGGATGTGGAATCGCGATCATCGTGGCCGGAAATTGCCTCTAACACAGCCGCGTTGTCTTCAACTGTACGTGTAATCGGACCAACTTGGTCAAAAGAAGATGCAAATGCTACGACTCCGGAGCGGGACACTCTTCCATACGTAGGTTTCAATCCAACTACACCGCAAAAAGCTGCCGGCTGTCTAATGGAGCCGCCTGTGTCAGTTCCAAGGGAAAACATGACTTCTCCAGCCGCCACTGCCGCAGCAGAGCCTCCAGAAGAACCTCCCGGAACATAATCCAGATTCCAAGGATTGTATGTAGGATGAAAGAAGGATGTTTCCGTTGTCGAACCCATTGCAAACTCGTCCATATTCGTTTTTCCGATCGTAACCGTACCTTTTGAATTCAACTTCTCCATAACGGTTGCGTTATAAATAGGATCGAAGTTTTCGAGCATTTTGCTCGCACAGGTTGTGACCAGTTTTTTCGTTACAATATTATCTTTGATACCTGAAGGTATCCCGAAAAGAGCTTGGTTGGATGAATCTGTTCCAATCTGCTCGTCCAGTTTTTTCGCTTGCGCGCGTGCATTTTCTTCGTCAACTGTAATAAATGCTTTTACTTTGTCTTCCACCTCGTTGATCCGTGCAAGAGACTGATCGACAAGGTCAGAAACCGTAACTTCTTTTTTATGTAAAAGTTCATTTACTTCGGATATCTTACGGTCTAACAATGACATGTGGTTTCCTCCCTATTCCAAAATCTGCGGAACTTTGATTAGTCTGCCTTCGCATTCCGGTACATTTTTCATCGTTTCTTCAATTGGAAGTCCTTCAACCGTCTCATCATCCCGCATGACGTTCTCTTGGATGAAAACATGTGACATCGGTTTGACATTCGTAGCATCCAATTGATCCAGCTTCTCAACCATATTGATCATGTCATCAAGCTGGCTAGTAAACAATTCGGCCTCTTCTTCATTAATTTCCAAGCGGGCTAAATCCGCGATATGATACACTTGCTCTTTGGTAATTCTTGACATCTATTTACACCTCCATTTATATTTCGAACCAATCGCAATACTATTGATAATATCAGAAAAAGCCAGCGCCAGGCAAGAGATACAACGTGTTGGCGCTGCATTTGATCATGCTTTTTCTACTCTTGTAAAAATCATTAGTCCATTGCTTAACATCTTGACTGTTCCATCCCTAATTGTGCGAATTTCAGGATTATCGTGCGAAAAACGATTTTATCGTGCGAAATCGGCGTTTATTGTGCGAACTCTGCTAAGCAGCCGCCTTCCGCTTTTCTTTTGTCCAGCTGCAGCGCTCAGCGACTAGCAGACTTCCTTCTCCTTCCTACGATAAGTCAACATCGGCAAGCCTTTGGCTTGCCGTGTTTCCTTTATCTCGTCAGGAGGCGTCCAGTCTGTACGTCGCTTAACGAGCGCTTCCGCTTTTCTAGTAAATATGCACAAACGGCTTCTCCTCGCCGGCGTTTCTGACTATAAGCGCTTCAGCCCCGTTTACTGAGTTGATCTCCACTTCGACATTTAGATAATCCGGGAAGTGGTCGATAATTAATGATGTAGCCCACTGTGTGAATCCAACGACCTCAGCTTCACCGAACATTTGGACCGGGATTTCAATTTTCATGTCTACGAGCTGACCGTCCTTATAAAAGCCCCGTCCGATGACACCATTGTAATTCGGAAAATATTCTTCAATGTCATCTTTAAATCTCATATAAAAAGTCAAGTCATCGCGATGATTTTTTTCTGCTTCTTCAGATGGGAAGAGGACATACTTCTCATCGATCTTTTTCCAATCCCCCAACGAATCGCCCTTATCTGATACGGCATATGTGAAGAAGTTTCCAGGAACGACGTCATTTTTTCCTTTTTGTTCAAACAAAGCGATGACGATTGGGACATCTCCCATTCCCTTCATGCCCCTCATCCGTGTCAGCACTTCATCAGCCATCTTTTTCCCTTCGGCTTCGAGCTTGTCGTGAGAAATTTTTTGTTCAAATGTTGCCCCGTACTTCTCTTTTTGGTAATAGTGAACAGAGTTAAGGGCAAGCCCTACAACGACCCCGCTCAATTTTACTGACTTTTCATTTTTGATTAAATAATTATGCTCCAAAACATGAGCTAGGTAAATCGGATTTTTTTCATTCTGTTCCTCAACAGACCCTTTCCCGTCGTTCAACGGATTCAAGCCCACATTCTGTTCTTCCTTGAGGCCTCTTTCCTTCAGCTGCTCCTTCGTGAATTTTCGGTTCAGCCACAGTCCAACCGTTTCTTTATCCAGATGCTGCCCTTCTTGGAATACGTATTTATCCGGTGAGAATTGTCCCGTCGCTACTCGCATCAATCCCGTCTCAAACTCATTGATATCGTATCGTGAATTGAGATTTGAAACGACCATCCCCCTTGCTTTGCTCGGCTCAAAAGGAATAAGTGAACGATAGGAATCAGGAAGCTGGTAATTCGGAATGATGGATGTTCCTTTTTGATCATCCTTCTTTTTGACAACTTCCTTTTCATCTTTAAACCCAGGTGCACACCCTGTTATTAAAACTGCTCCCAACAGCAGAGAAAACCATTTTTTCATTCATTCTTCCACCTTTAATCATTGAGTTCTTCCAGAAGCTTTTCCTCATCCCAAATGTCTATATTCAGTTCTTGCGCTTTTTTCAGCTTCGAGCCGGCATCTTCTCCCGCGATGACCAAGTCCGTCTTTTTACTGACGCTTCCTGTCACATGTCCACCAAGTGCCTCTATTCTTTCCTTGGCTTCATTTCTCGTCAGCTTCTCAAGCTTGCCTGTTAAAACAACTATTTTGTCACTAAAAACTGAATCGGATTCCGCTGTTGTCGAAGTTCTTGGTCCCTTATATCTCATATTGACACCAGCAGATTTCAATTCAGACACTAGCTCCTCTACTTCTTCACTTTCAAAATAAGTGGCGATAGCATCAGACATCTTTTCTCCAACCTCAGGGATTGTCACAAGTTCCTCGCGAGTCGTAGCAATTAGGTTGTCCATCGTTTCATAGTGTTCAGCCAAAACCTTTGCCGCACGTTCCCCGACATGACGGATTCCCAATCCAAACAACAGCTTTTCAAGAGAATTAGCTTTGGAATTTTCAATCGCCTCCAGCAAATTATTGACAGATTTTTCTCCCATTCTCTCCAACTCAAGCAGTTGCTCTTTTTGCAGGAAGTATATATCAGCCGGATCTCTAATCAATTCATGCTCAAACAATTGGCCAATCACCTTTTCCCCAAGACCATCGATATTCATCGCGTTTCGCGACACGAAGTGGATTAGCCCCTCTCTTCGCTGCGCAGGACATTTTGGGTTAATGCAGCGAAGTGCCACTTCTCCTTCTAACCGGACCAGGTCGCTGTCGCAAGCTGAACATTGTGTCGGCATGTGAAAAATTGTCTCTTCTCCTGTTCTTCTTTCTGTCAGGACATTGACAACCTCCGGAATAATGTCACCGGCTTTTTTAACAATAACCCAGTCCCCAAGCATAATATCCTTTTCACGGATTAAATCTTCATTATGCAATGAAGCGCGCTGAACAGTCGTTCCTGCCACTTGGACAGGCTCTAATATGGCAGTTGGCGTGATGACACCTGTCCTTCCGACACTCAGCTCAATTTTTATCAATCTTGTTACCACTTCTTCGGCAGGGAATTTGTAGGCAATTGCCCAGCGAGGTGATTTAGCAGTTGAACCAAGACGAGCCTGCTGCTCTAAAGAATCGACCTTTATAACGATGCCGTCAATGTCATAGTCCAAGTCCGGACGCTTTTCTGTCCAAGACTCTACATATTCAATCACATCGTCAATCGTTTGGCACTTTCTCCATTCTTTGTTGACCTTCAAGCCGAGCCTAGACAAGTATTCTAGTGCACTGCTGTGTGTATCGACACCAAGGGATCCGTAATTCCCAATTCCATAAAGGAAAATATCGAGATGGCGGGAGGCAGCAATCCTTGGGTCAAGCTGACGTAAAGAGCCCGCTGCTGCATTCCTCGGGTTGGCAAACAGCATTTCGTCTTTCTTTTCCTTTTCTTTGTTCAGGCGCTCAAACGATTTTCTCGGCATGTATGCTTCACCGCGTACTTCAAAGGTCAACTCCTCTTTCAGGCGGAGCGGGATAGAACGAATTGTTTTCAAATTGGCAGTAATATTTTCTCCAACTGTTCCATCTCCCCTGGTTGATCCTAATATAAAGAGTCCATCTTCATATTGAAGTGAGACGGCAAGTCCATCGATTTTCAACTCACATACATAGGAAAAATCGTCTCCGATCGCTTGCCGGATACGGCGGTCAAAATCCCGAAGATCAGCTTCACCAAAAGCATTAGCAAGGCTGAGCATCGGGGTTCTGTGTTCCACCTTTTGAAAAGCGGAAAGAGCTTCACCGCCAACTCGCTGTGTCGGTGACTCAGGTGTTACCAACTCTGGAAATTCGCTTTCAATCACGGTTAGCTCACGCATCAGCCGGTCGTATTCAGCATCCGGAACAGATGGATTATCCAAAACATGGTATTCATAGTTATATTGATTAATTAAATTGTATAGTTCTTTTACCCGATTTTGGGCAGTCCCACGGTCCATGTCAACACCCCTTTCTCAACTGCATTACACTTTCTTGATGGGGGCGAATTCGGCAAGCAGACGCTTGATCCCTACAGGGCTTGGAAAAGCTATATCGAGCTCGACGCTTCCGCCATCTTTTTTTATACTGACAACTGTTCCAGTGCCCCATTTTTTATGCTCCGCACGGTCTCCCACTTTCCATTCTGCTTGGTCTGTCTCGGAAGCAGCAGGACGGATAACCGGCTTTGCAGATTTGGGCTGGCTTTCTCGGAAACCAAAAGAAGTAGCCATCCGCGGCTTAGCTCCTACTTCTTCTACCAGTTCATCAGGAATTTCGTCAATGAAACGGGAGACTGGATTGACATTTGTACGTCCATAAAGAGTTCGCATATACGCGTTCGTCAGATACAGCTCCTCTTCTGCCCTTGTGATTCCGACATAGGCGAGACGGCGTTCCTCTTCCATCTCCTCTTCGTCCATTAAAGAACGGCTATGAGGGAAAATTCCTTCCTCCATACCGATTAGAAAGACGACCGGGAACTCCAGTCCTTTCGCAGAGTGCAATGTCATAAGCGTCACAGCATCATTGGCTTCTTCTGTGTCGTCCAGTTGGTCAATATCAGCTACGAGCGCCAAGTCGGTTAAAAACGCGACCAGGCTTTTATCATCACTACCATCTTCAAAGCTTTTTGTTACAGATAAAAATTCCTCGATATTTTCAAGCCGGCTTTCAGCTTCAAGTGTCTTCTCGGCCTTGAGCATCTCTTTATATCCGGATTTCTCAATGACCTCTTCCACAATCTCTGTCACAGAAAGGTATTCTTGCATTTGTGCAAAGTTATTCATCAATTCGTGGAAAGCGGCTGATGCATTGGCGATCCTCGGACTGACGCCAATAAAATCAATCACATTCAATGCGTCAAACATGGAGATATCTTGCCCAGCTGCATATGCCGCAATCTTATCAATAGAAGTAGCTCCAATTCCTCGCTTTGGTACATTGATGATCCGTTGAAGGCTGATATCATCATCAGGGTTAGCAATCAGCCGCAAATAGGCAAGCAAGTCCTTAATTTCTTTTCTATCATAGAATTTTGTACCGCCCACTATGTTGTATTGGATATTTGATTTCATTAACACTTCTTCCATTACACGAGATTGAGCGTTCGTCCTATATAGAATCGCAATGTCGGATCTGTCTCTTTTTCCGCCTTCAGTCAGTTCTTTTATTTTTCCAGCAACAAACTGAGCTTCAGTTTTTTCTCCATCCGCACGATAATACATGATACTATCGCCATCATCATTGTCAGTCCAAAGGTTCTTGGGCTTGCGGTTCAAGTTATTTGTAATGACTTCATTTGCAGCTTCAAGAATCTTTTTCGTTGATCGGTAGTTTTGTTCAAGTAAAATGACTTTCGCATTTGGATAGTCTTTTTCAAAAGATAGGATATTGGCGATATCCGCCCCTCGCCACCTGTAAATCGACTGATCGGAATCCCCGACAACACAAAGATTTTCAAATCGTTCCGCCAGCAGCTTCACAAGCATATATTGTGCACGGTTTGTATCCTGGTACTCATCCACATGGATGTAGTGGAATTTTCTTTGATAGTATTCCAGCACCTCTGGTATTCTTTCGAACAGCTGGATTGTTACCATAATCAGATCATCAAAATCTAAAGAGTGGTTTCTCCGAAGACGCCGTTGATACTCAGTGTAAACGTCACTTACAATTTTATCGTAATAGCCTGCAGCTTCCTTTTCGTAATCCTCCGGCGTAATCAACTCGTTTTTCGCATTGCTGATAGACCCCAGAATCGCTCGTGGATCGAATTTCTTTGGATCAATATTCTTATCCTTTAAAACACCTTTGATGACTGAAAGCTGATCGGTCGTATCCAGGATGGAAAAATTACGATTATATCCGAGGCGGTCAATATCTCGCCGCAACATCCTCACGCACATGGAGTGGAAAGTCGATATCCATACATCCTGAGCACCCGTCCCGATAATTTTTCCAATCCGTTCCTTCATCTCTCTTGCAGCCTTATTTGTAAAGGTAATGGCAAGGATATTATAAGGGTTTACCCCTTTTTCCAACATCAAATAAGCTACGCGGTGAGTCAATACTCTCGTCTTCCCGCTTCCCGCGCCGGCCATAATCAACAAAGGCCCGTCCGTCGCTTTAACTGCTTCTTTCTGCTCCTTATTCAACCCTTCAAGCAGATTTCCGGCTAAAAATTGCACATCATCACCCACCTCAAAGAACATTTGTTCTTATTATAACAATAATATTATCTATTTTTAACAACTCGAACTGTTTTTAAAGCCTCTTCAAGGTTTTCATACACGGCATTGCCGACAATCACAACATCCGCATGTTCCCCCATTTCTTTTGCCTGGTTGGCCGTCGAAATGCCGCCCCCGTAAAACAAGGTCGTTTCTTCAAGCTCTTCTTTTACAGCCCGGACGATATTCGGATCTCCGTATGTACCGCTATATTCCAAATAAAAAACCGGCATGCGAAACATCTTTTCAGCCATCACTGCATAGGCGACGACGTCTGATTCTGTCAAATCTGTGTTGGCATCCGTCAGCTTCGCTGCCTTGCAGTCTCCATTTAAAATACAATATCCTTCAACAATCATTTCTTCCCAGTCGATTAATATTCCGTATTCCTTAACCGCTTCATGATGCAGTCCACTCACCCAGCGAACATCTCGGCTGTTCAGAACCGATGGGATAAAATATAAATCAAATCCCGGTGTGATGGATTCGATATTGCTCACTTCCAAAGCGCATGGCACTGTGTAACGCCGGACTCTTGCCATGAGATCCAACACATTATCCAGCGTGACTCCATCTGTCCCACCAATAATAATAGCATCCGTTCCAGATTCACAAATTCTTTCCAGCGCCTCGGATGAAATTTCTTTATTCGGATCCAATTTAAAAGCATGGCGCCATTTCGTGACATCATACATAAGCCGCGCGTCCTCCATTCTCCAATTCCGTACACTATTATAACATTACAATGAGCAAACTCCGAGATGAAATATGTAGAAATGATCGGGGGAATTGATTGAGGTAGAATTTTTGGCCCTCTATTTGAAAACTGTAGCGCCTATTTGAAGAAGTGCGTGATTATCAACTTATTACATTAAGCAAAAATATGATTTGCAGCAAACTAGAAAAGCCGCAGCATCACGTCTGCGACTTTTCTTTTTCCACTATCCGGTTTAATACCATTTCATATGAATCATTGCCATAATTCAGGCAACGTTTGACTCGGGAGATGGTCGCTGTGCTTGCACCGGTGGCGGCTTCAATTTTTTGATAAGTATTTCCTTCCCGAAGCATCTTGGCTACTTCCAGACGCTGGGACAAAGATTGGATTTCATTGATTGTGCAAAGGTCATCAAAGAATTCGTAGCACTCATCCATGTCTTTTAACGATAAAATCGCTTCAAACAATTGATCAAGCGCTTTTCCTCTTAACTTTTCAATCTGCATTTGAAAATCCCCTTTATAGTGCGTGTTCAAAAAGTTGCCAAATTAGAAGCAAAAAGGTCGAGGTGGCGAAGTTACATGCAGCGGAATGTATGCTTCTAAATGCATGGGCGGCAAAGAAACAAGCCCATGAAAAGATTTGCTGCTTATTATTTAGTGACTTCTTGAACTTCCTCTAATAGCTTTATCATTCCCCAAATGAGACCATCGTCATTTCCGGAACAATATTGATCCATGTTTTTCCCGGTACCCATTTCATTGGCTCACCGTCTTTATATGGAAGAATTCTTCCATCTTCATTTTTCCATTCAGCTTCCTGCATGATTCCTTTTTGAAAAACATATGCTTTTCCGCCTGAATTAAGATCAATATCCCGTCTACCTTTTTCATCCTTGGTTGTATGGGCTGCTTCAATAACAATCACATTATCAAGAAGAACGGATTTATCGTTGTCGTATTCAACTGTCTCCGCCCCTTCGGATGAACGAGTATATTTTTCCTTTTGAGCGTCATATTTGTACTCTGCCGTAAAAGTTGAATTTTGGCTGTATGCTACCTTCACGTTTGAAGCTGCGTCACCTTCAAGGTTTCCAGCCTCTTCATCCGTGAGAAAGCTCAAAGGCTTCGGGGCTTTACTCAAGTCATAGCCGGCATCTTTCGCACCTTTTTCGATATTTTTAAAAGTAATATAGGAATTATGCGGTGCTTTACGAAAGCTTGCACGCTTAAACAAAGTCCCGTCATGCTGAATTCCGTTAATATTGTCAATTGTTCCTGATGCCAGTGTCTTCTTTGCTTCCGGACTGTATCCATGAGCTATAAATAAGGCATCATAGCCTTGAGCCAAGTCAATAAAATACTGCCTTGCACTACGAACCGGGCCGATATTCTCAGGTTTTTCACTTTGGAAGATGGCCAGAAATCTCGTAACATCTCCTTCAGCCAATACCTCATATACGATATCTGCTTGAGATAAACCGCTTTGCGGTCTCGCTTTCGGATGATTATTGATTGTTACGGCCACTGCACGTTCGGGAGATTCTACCTTGGCTTCCACTCCAGTCAATGGGGCCGAGGTTTTTACTCCTTCTTGTTTTTCTGACTGCTTTTCAGGCTGCTGAGAGTCGTTTTTACTACATGCTGCTACAAACATCGTGAATGTTGCCATTATCACGAACACCAATCGTGTAAGTTTCACAATCCCATCCCCTAATTCACTCAAATTCTCTTACTCTCAACTATTTTAACGCATTAACGTTGGAAAGAGTACTGTTTTATTCATTACATCGTACATTCCTCGTTGAGTCACCCGAATATACGGCAAATGAGTAGAGGAAAGGAAAAATAAGGAATAGACAGGATCCGAAAACGGATATCCTCTATCTGCAAGCAGACCCCTTAACTCTTCTTCCTCTTCTATGAGCATCGGAAGCTCTTTATTTGACATCATACCTGCAAGCGGGAGGCGAATCTCGTGGATAACCGATCCATTTTCAGCCAGTACAATACCGCCGCCGATTTCTTTCATTCTTGTAAAAGCAAGCCTCATATCATTCTTGTTTTTTCCAATAAGAATAATATCTCCGGTAGTGGAAAATGAAGAAACAAATCCCGATACATCTGTGGCAAATCCTTTTAACATTGTATTGATTCTCCACTTTCCCTTTCTGTCCACCAGTGCAAAAAAGGATTCGTCACTGTCCTTCGGCAGCTCATCCAATGAAACATCCATCGCTATGGAATAAGGCTTCGTAATGACACTATTTATCATTTTTATCCCGAAAGGCATGGAAAATTCAAGGTCATCCATCGTTATTTCCCAATCCAAAACTAAGGGCTCAATTCCATACTCTTCCCAATGAATATCTTTGTCTATGACAATCGGTTCCCCATCTTTTTTCAGCCACTGCCCTTTTGCAAGGACAGAAATAGGCGTCGGATTAGTCTCATCTTCCAGGAAGTTGATATTGGCAATTCTTCCTGTTCCAATCATGCCATGGAGATGCTGCAGGTTATAATGTCTAGCAACATTATAAGATGCCATTTGATAAGCATCAATCGCGGGGACGCCGCTATCAATCGCCATGCGGATCATGACATCAATCATTCCTTGTTTGTAAAAAGCGGGTGTCGAACCGTCTGTTGTAAATAACATCGAGTCATACTGATCCAATTTCATCTTTTTCATATCCTTCAAAAGGACAGGTAAATCCGGTCGAATGGAAGAGTGCCTTAATGACACGGTATAGCCCTGCATAAGCCGTTTGTAAATATCCTCACCAGTCATTGCCTCATGGTCACAATCCGCGCCAAAGAGCATCAGCTTAGCAAGGGTTCTATCGGAAGCTCCAGGAAAATGCCCTTCGACTTTTTTACCAAGACGTTTTGTCTCTTGGATCCAATGCAACACGAGATCGTCGCCGTCCACAAGCTGAGGCCAGCCGCTCAATTCGCCGCCTTGAACAACTTTGTCATGTTCCAGCCAAGCTTTCACATCGCTGTTTGAAAAAATAATTTCTTCTCCATTCAGTTCTGTTTGAGCATCATAGCGCGTCCACCAATACATCGTAACAGGCGATTCATCGAATTTACGCAATATAGAAAACGCTTTCTTTTTCTGTAAATGTAAAAAGAGAAGAAGGTTGTCGTTTATAGTTGTTGTCGTCCCAGTCTGTGCAGCGTACCGTGAGAATGTTTGCGGATTGTACAAAAGGAATGGATGAACATGCGGTTCAATATAACCAGGGACCAATGTCAGCCCAGTGCAGTCCACGACTTCAGTTCCCGCTGTATTTATTGGGAGTGCCTCACCTGCATACACAATTCGATCATCTTGAATCCATATATTTCCTTCCACCCACCTGCGAAGCATTGAATGTAAAAAGCGGGCGTTTTTCAATAAAATTTCAGGCGGCTTTTTTCCATCAATAATTGCTGCCTGTTCGCGTATCGCTTTATTCCTCCATCTATATCTCTGTTCCAAGTTTCAACCCTCCCTAGGGAGTTCACTCTGATTTTTCTAATTTTAACATACTTTTTAATTTAACGCAGTGAAGATTAAAAATCGAATCTAAAAAGTTTGTGAATAAAGGAGATGCGTATTCTTTTGGAGTAAAATAAGCCCGAAGCACAATACTCAGTTCGATGGAGTTTTTTCCAGCATCGTCTAGTTGCTCAATACTGTTTTAAGAGATTTGTAGCTATTGTGATTTCCATTCCATCTTTTTTTTCTCTTGATTATGACTCTCAGAATTTTTGAACTTTACAACTTTCTCATTTTATTATGGGCAATAATGATTAGGAGAAGTATTAAACATGTTACGTGCCAATGAGGGATGGTACCCCAAAGTTACAAAACGATATTATTGGTCCTTTTGTTCATGCTTTTATGATCTTGGATGATTTGTCCACGCCAAAAAAAGAAGATACTTATGATTCCCAAGAGTGCAAATCCTAAAAACATCACACTGCCACCAAAATGCAATAACAAGTATCCACCAACTAATGGTCCAAAGAAATTTCCTATGCCCGTCAAATTCTGGGCCCCATAATACATTCCGCGCAAGCGATCGGGTGTAATATGATCAATCATCATATACTCCGCCGGGATTACCATCGTCTCCCCAATCGTAAAGATCACCATAAATAATATCATCGTAAACCAGCCAGTGGAGAATGCAAAACCGCCCATTCCAATTGAAAAGAGAAAACTGCCTGCAACAACAATCGTAAGCGGCTTAAAACGCTCGGCCCATCTCGAAATAGGGTATTGAAACAAAATGACACAGACACTGTTCACGGTTAGAACTGAAGTATAAAGCAGTGTACCATTCATAAAATGTTCATTTAAATACTGTTGCATCGTGACAGACCATTGTCCATGTACAGTCGTACTTACGAGACCTCCCAATACAAAGAAGAAAAGGATCTTATCATATTTGATGACACGAAAAGCTCCCTTTATCGTTTGCGATTCTTTCAATTGCTCCCCTTCAATCTGTTTAATGCCATATTTATTTAATAATACATGCAGTAAAAGGCTATACCCACCATATAAACAGCCTGTGACCAAAAATGGATCAATCGTTTCTTTCAGCCACAAATAAGCCCCGATAGAAGGACCAATTGCGTATCCGATATTATTAATCGTATAACGGATGGAGAATACGCGCATCCTTCGATCAACCGCTGTTAAGTCAGCAACTAATGCTTTGGATGCTGGAGCAAAAAAAGAGGTGCTGATTCCCTGCAACAGCATCATCAAAATTAAGAAATATACTTGCTTCGATAACATAAAACCAAAAAATATGAAGGAGGATACGTATAAAGAACCCAACATTACCTTCCTTCGTCCGATAAAATCCGATACAACACCGGCGATAAAGCCACTGAACGTAGCAGCTAGTGATCCAATTCCTAGTATTAAAGCAATTTTCACAGGATCAAAGTGTTGTTCCTTTACTAAATATAGAGGGAAATACAATATACTAATGCTGCTTCCGATCGCTAAGATCATCGTACCCAAAAGCAATGTATTAACAATTGGATGATACTGATTGAATGCTTGAACAAATTTATTCACCATGTATCTCCCTTACCTATTTTTCTCCTTTGATGAACGCCATTATTTGCTCCCCAAGCTTTTCTATTTTACTTGTTCTCAAGCTGTATTTCTGTGCAGTTGATCTGCCGAAGTGATGAGCACGGATCAATCCTGCTCTCCTTAATGTAGAGATATGGTAATTTGTTGTACTTTTTGCCAATCCAAGAAGTTTGTGAATTTCAGCAAAATTGGCTGGATACTGATTCAGTACACGCAGGATTTTCAAACGGTTAGAATCCGCAAGTGCTTGAGTAATCGCAACCAGAGAATACATCTTCCCACCAACTTCACCATTAGCCACTTTCATTGCACGCATAGATGGATATAAGCACGTACAAATATTTTCATGGAAATCTAAAATTGTAGCAGGATAATAATGATATTGCGGCGTTAAAATGACGGTCTTTACTTTTTCGGTTTCTTCAAGCCTGAGTCCGTTTGTTGCTTCTTCGATTAAATCAATTGGAGAAAGAGTTGTAAGCAACCGTTCCTTTTCTTCCGCATCATTTTCCAAAGAATGCAAGATATTGGAATCCATTTTTTGAAAGTATTGCTCATTCCACTTTGCTAATAGGTACACCATGCGATCACGGATCTCTCCAAGATTGCCCGGAATGGAATCTACCCATGGGGAGAGGAGCTCATAAATATCTCCTGCTGGTTGGTTTTGCAACCATGTTAGAAATGCATCTGCCGTCTGATCACCTTTATATTGCCAAACAAGCAAATTTATGCGATGTAATACTTCATAACGTTCATCAGCCAATTGTCTAGCAAATTGCGGATCCAATTTCTGCTGCGTTTCCTGAAACCAGTCATCCTGCAAGTATAAATTTTTAACTTGCTTATGATGGATAAACTTATAGAGACTGTTAATTAACTCGTATACAGGTGAAAAATCAATAACCAGTTGATATCTCATAATCGCCTTCCTTTCATCTATTTTGTTCGATAAAAAGAGAACTAGAAATTAGTTCTATTATACACGAACCATGTGAAAACGCAGACCACTAACTTTCGACAAATCCCACCTGTGTGAAAAGATTGATTTACCTGGTTTCCATAAAGTCCTTCATAGACTTCTCCACTCTTTGCCGCATAACTAGGCGCTATAAATTCTTCATAGTAACCTTGCCCTTCACCCTTTGGACTATTCCACTAAGGCCTTCTCTCCCATAAAAAAACTCCCGCCCGCAGGCAGGAGTTGATTCTTATAAAGCTTTATATCCAATATCTTTCCGGTAAAAGAAATGGTCGCTGTTGAGTTTAGTCATTTCCTTATATACGTTCTCAGAAGCAGCAGCAATGTCCGCCCCCTTAGCTGCAAGAAGAAGCAGGCGGCCGCCGTTGGAAACATACGTCCTTTCTTCATTTCCCGCTGCTGTTCCCGCATGGAACACCTTAATGGAAGGATCCAATTCTTTCAAATCAGGAAGCGCTAATCCTTTTTCATAATCGCCGGGATAACCGTTGGATGCATAAACAACTCCGATCACTGCCTCGTCCGACCACTCAATGGCAGGCTCTTTCCCATCAAGAATATCATTTACAAGTACAGCCAAATCACTGTCAAGACGTTCAAGTACGACCTGTGTTTCAGGGTCTCCGAACCGCGCATTGAATTCAATCGTTTTGGAACCATCTTTTGTTAAAATCAAGCCGGCATATAAAATTCCGGTGAACGGTCTTCCTTCTTCAATCATAGCATTGGCTGTCGGAATCAAAATGTCCTTTACAGCCTGCTCAACTTCGCCAGCTGGAATATGAGGGACAGGTGAATAGGCCCCCATTCCGCCTGTATTAGGACCTTGATCTCCGTCAAAAGCTCGTTTGTGGTCTTGCGCGATGACCATCGGATAGACTTTGTCCCCGTTGACAAAAGCCATTAGCGAATACTCTTCGCCTTCCAAAAATTCCTCAATCACAACACTTGCGGATGATTCACCGAATTTTTCATCCAGCAGCATATCTTTCAATGCCGCATGTGCCTCTTCGAGTGTCATGGCTACAACAACGCCTTTTCCTGCAGCAAGCCCGTCCGCCTTGATGACAATTGGGGCTCCTTGTTTGTCGACGTAAGCTTTCGCTTCCTCGTATGAATGGAAAGTTTCATAGGCAGCGGTTGGAATCTTGTATTTTTTCATTAAATCCTTTGCAAAGGATTTGCTTCCTTCGATAATCGCAGCATTTTTCCTTGGACCGAAAATTTTCAGACCTGCTGATTCAAATTCATCGACGATCCCAGCATTTAGCGGCACTTCAGGTCCGACAATAGTCAAGTCAATCTTCTCTTCTTTTGCCAGATCGCTCAAATCTGCAAAAGCTGTTTCTTTAATTGGCACTACGGTTGCATCTTCGGCAATACCTGCATTCCCCGGTGCACAGAAGACTTCCGTCACCTGCTTGCTTTCTTTCAATTTTTTACAGATGGCGTGTTCTCTTCCGCCTCCGCCAACAACTAACACTTTCAAAGAAATTCACCATCCATTGTTTTAGTGTTTAAAATGACGCACGCCAGTAAATACCATAGCGATTCCATGTTCATCCGCCGCTTTGATTGAATCTTCATCGCGGATAGATCCCCCAGGCTGGATGATAGCCGCAATACCTGCTTTTGCTGCTTCTTCCACTGTATCACTCATCGGGAAGAAAGCATCTGATGCAAGTACAGCGCCTCTCGCTCTTTCCCCTGCCTGCTCGATCGCTATTTTAGCCGCACCAACACGGTTCATCTGGCCCGCTCCGACACCAAGAGTCATCGCTTCATCTGCAACAACGATGGCATTTGACTTCACATGCTTGACCACTTTCCATGCCAGCTTCAAGGCTTCCATTTCCTCTTCGGACGGCTTGCGCTTTGTCGGAATTGTAAGCTCTGCATCATCAAATCCAAGGGCATCCTGATCTTGTAGCAGCAATCCGCCTTCAATAGATGTAAGAACTTTTTCCGGAGCATTTTTTTCATCAAAAGAAATCGTTAACAGACGGATATTTTTCTTGGTTGTTAAGATGTTCAGTGCTTCTTCTGTAAAAGAAGGTGCAATGATGATTTCCAAGAAAATTTCTTTCAGGATATTTGCAGCACTTCCGTCCACTTCGCGGTTGAATGCAATGATTCCACCAAAAATGGAAGTCGGATCAGCCTCATACGCTTTTGAAAAAGCATCCGCAGCATTTTCACCTGTTCCGACGCCACAAGGGTTCATGTGTTTGACCGCTACTGCAGCAGGTTCGCCGAATTCTTTTACAATCTGAAGTGCTGCATCGGCATCGCGAATATTGTTAAAAGATAGTTCTTTTCCATGGAGCTGCTTGGCACGCGCAATGGAAAACTTCGAACCAAGTGGTTTTTCATAAAAAGTCGCTTTTTGATGCGGATTTTCTCCGTATCTCAACGATTGTTTCAATTCATAAGTAAATGTGACTCTTTCTGGCTGCTCTTCTCCTGCCAGGTTTGTCATGTATTCCGCAATTAATGCATCATAAGATGCTGTGTGTCGATATACCTTTGCTGCAAGCTTTCTTCTTGTTTCAAGCGAAACATTCCCGTTTGAGCGAAGTTCATTTAAGACCTGCCCATAATCCGTAGCATCGACGATAACAGCGACACTTTCGTGGTTTTTAGCAGAAGCACGAAGCATCGCGGGACCACCGATATCAATATTCTCGATCGCATCTTCGACGGTTACACCGGGTTTTTCGATCGTTTTCTGGAACGGATACAGATTGACGCAAACCACATCAATTCCCTTAATTCCCTGTTCTTCTAGCTGAGCCATATGGGATGGATCATTCTTTTTGGCTAGTAATCCTCCGTGAATGAAAGGATGAAGTGTTTTGACACGACCTTCCAAGATTTCTGGAAAGCCTGTCACCTCGTCAACAGCCGTTACAGGCAGATTGTTCTCTTCCAGCATTTTTTTCGTTCCGCCAGTTGATAAAATTTCAAATCCTAAATCGATTAATTCCTTCGCAAAGTCGACGACTCCGCTTTTATCTGACACACTGATGAGCGCTCGTTTCATTCTTGCAGCACCTTCCATTTATCATTTTCCTTCAAACAGCTTATCAAGCGTTTCGGGATAAAATTCATGTTCAATTTTGTGAACCTGTTGTGCAACTTCATCTTCAGTCGATCCGTCCTGAATTTCGAGGGCCTTCTGAGCAATGATCGGCCCTGTATCCATTCCTTCATCCACAAAGTGAATCGTGACTCCTGTCACTTTCACACCTGCGGCTACTGCCTGGCCTATCGCATCAACGCCCGGAAAAGCAGGCAACAGCGATGGATGAATATTGATGATTTTTTCAGGATAGTTTTCAAGAAGCACTGACCCAATCAAACGCATATATCCGGCCAATACGATATAGTCCACATGATTATTTTGGAGTTCTTCATGGAGCATCGTTTCAAACTCCACTTTGGATGCATACTGCTTTGGACTGAATTCCAGAACAGGCACCCCAGCTTTCCTAGCCCTTTCCACGACGAAAGCACCTGGCCTGTCACAGACAAGCAATTTTATTTCCGCCCGGAGCTTTCCAGATTCAACTGCGTCATGGATAGCTTGAAAATTACTGCCGTTCCCTGATGCAAACACTGCTATCTTTTTCACTGTTGTGTACCTGCCCCTGTAAATTGTACGCCTTCTCCTTTAATGACAGTGCCAATCTTATAAGCTTTATCGCCCTTCTCAATGAAGAAGCGGATGGCTTCGTCAGCATCGTCTGGATCTACAGCCAAGACAAGACCAATTCCCATATTGAAAATATTATACATTTCCTCTGTCTGAAGCTTCCCATATTTTTCCAAAGCTTCAAAGATAGGAAGAATAGGCCAAGAGCCTTCTTTCACTTCGGCTCCCAGACCTTCCGGAAGCATTCTTGGAATGTTTTCAATAAAACCGCCGCCAGTAATATGAGCCATCCCTTTGATTTCAAACTCCCGAAGTGCGGAAATAACCTGTTTCACATAGATGCGTGTAGGTGTAAGCAGTTCTTCTCCAAGCGGACCGTTCAATTCCGGCAATTTTTCATCAAGGGAGAATTGATTTTCTCCGAAGAAGACTTTACGGACAAGTGAATAGCCGTTGCTGTGGATCCCACTTGAAGCAAGACCGATTAGCACATCCCCGTCATTAATATTCTCTCCATTAATTAATTGGGACTTTTCGCAAGCACCCACTGTAAAACCGGCAAGATCATATTCATCTTCCTTGTACATTCCGGGCATTTCTGCAGTCTCTCCGCCAATCAGAGCACATCCAGCCATTTCGCAGCCGTCCGCGATTCCCTTGACAATCTGCTCAATTTTATCCGGAACTGCCTTCCCGCAAGCAATATAGTCGAGAAAATAAAGAGGCTCTGCTCCTTGGACAACGACATCATTCACACACATGGCCACACAATCAATGCCGATTGTATCGTGTTTGTCCAGCATGAAAGCAAGCATCAGCTTTGTTCCGACACCATCTGTACCAGAAATGAGGACAGGCTCCTTCATATTCATTTCTGATAAATCAAACGCACCGCCAAATCCTCCCAGTTGTCCCATGACACCGGTCCTGTTCGTCCGTTTCACATGCTTCTTTATTTTCTCAACCGCTTCGTAGCCAGCTTCAATATTAACTCCGGCTCTTTGGTAGGCATCAGCCATACTTATTGCCTCCTATCACGTTTTTACAATCAAGTGGCGGCGAATGTTTCGCCGCCTTTTTTAAATCTAATGTATCATGAATTGTGCGAAATCCTGGATAATCGTGCGATATTTGGATTTATTGTGCGATATTCCAAATAATCGTGCGAAAATCGAGATTATCGTGCGATATCTTAAATAATTGTGCGAACCGCTTTTCTATGTCCAGTCTGTACGCCGCTTAACCGTCGCCCTACGCTTTTCTACTGTCTAGCTCCGGTGTCTAGCCCCTCGAGGTCATAAGCCCATTCCCTGTGGTGGCTGAAGTACTGCCTCCTCGGGAATCGTCTTATGCTTGTCGGGGCTAATCAAGACACCTACGCTTTTCTTCTGGCCAGCTTCGGGCTCCAGCGACTAGCAGACTTCCTTCTCCTTCCTACGATAAGTCAACATCGGCTCGCCTTTGGCTTCACCGTGTTTCCTTTATCTCGTCAGGAGGCGTCCAGTCTGTACGCCGCTTAACGTCGCCCTACGCTTCTTTATTCCATCTCTTTTTCGTATGGCAATGGCGTATCTGGGTAGATTTCGGTTGGGTATTCACCCGTAAAGCAGGCCATACACTGACCACAGTTTTTACCAAGGTCTTCTCTTCCGATTGACTTCATCATTCCATCGACGCTCAGGAATGTGAGTGAATCGGCTCCAATGATCTCTCGGATTTCTTCCACGCTATGGTTGGAAGCAATCAGTTCTTCATGAGTAGAAACATCAATGCCATAAAAGCATGGATTCGTCATTGGCGGAGAACTGATACAAACATGAACCTCTGTCGCACCAGCTTCTTTTAACATTCGTACAATTCGTCGGCTTGTCGTACCACGTACGATTGAATCATCGACCATGATGACACGCTTTCCTTCAACTACCTTGCGGACAGGGGACAATTTCATTTTGACTCCCTGCTCGCGAAGCTCCTGTGTTGGTTTGATAAAAGTTCTTCCAACATACCTGTTTTTAATCAATCCAAGCTCGTATGGAATACCAGCGGTTTCCGCAAAGCCGATAGCGGAGGAAATACTTGAATCCGGGACTCCGGTTACAACGTCACCTTCGATATTTGCTTCAATTGCGAGCTGCTTTCCAAGATTCTTTCTAGCCGTATGGATGTTGATTCCACGTATGTCGCTATCTGGTCTCGAAAAATAAACATATTCCATTGTACATATGGAATGGGAGCCTGAAAGCGTAAAGCGCTCTTCATGCAAACCTTCATCATTGATGATGATCAATTCCCCAGGTTCAACATCGCGAATGTACTCCGCTCCAATCAAATCGTAGGCACACGTTTCCGATGCAACACAATAGGCATCTCCCACTTTTCCTATGGAAAGCGGCCGTAATCCGTTCGGATCCTGTGCAATAATCAATTCATTTTCAGTTAATACGATTAAGGCGTATGCACCTTTCACCATTGAAAGTGCATTTTTCACCTTGTCTTTCAGTGCCAGGTACCCACTGCGTTTAATCAGATGCGCAAGTGCTTCCGTATCTGTATTTGTTTGAAAAATACTTCCTTGCATTTCCAATTGGTGCCTTAAATCATTTGCATTGATCAAATTTCCCGTATGTGAAAGAGCAAGACTTCCACTTGAGGAATGGAAGAGAAGCGGCTGGATATTTTCAATACCGCTCTTTCCTGTATATCTAACATGGCCAATCGCTCCGGCGCCTTTGAGGCTGTCAAGCTTCTTTTCGTCAAAAACGTCGTTGACGAGCCCATCTCCTTTTATGCCTTTCATGCGCTTTCCGTCTGTTACAACAATTCCGGCGCCTTCTTGCCCTCTATGCTGTAGACTGTGCAGACCATAATATGTCATTCTGGCTGCATCAGGGTGACCCCATATTCCAAACACACTGCATACCTCATTTATGCTTATTTATTCAGCAGAGACGGGATAGCTCCCTTCCAAGCCTCTTCCATCTTTCTGCTGTCGGATTTGATCAATAGCTCTTTATCTTCATTAAGGATGACTAATTCTGCGTTGTCTGTCACTTCACCAATCAAAGTTGCATCACTCACGATTTCTTCAAACGCCGCCTGATTTTCCTTCTTGATCGAAAGGATAAAACGAGATTGTGTTTCAGAGAATAATGCTGTCGTTTTATCTCCGGCAAAAGTCACTTCCACTCCAAGTCCTTTTGTACCAAACAAGCATTCAGAAAGGGCTACAGCTGCTCCGCCTTCCGAAATATCATGGGCAGAAGATACAAGGCCTCCCCGAATTGCTGCAAGAATCTGCTTCTGTCTTTCAACCTCAACTGTCAGATCAATTGAAGGGGCTTTTCCGAAAATATCGCCGTGAACCAATTTCTGAAGCTCACTTCCGCCAAATTCAGGCTTCGCTTCTCCTAGAATATATACCAAGTCACCTGCTTCTTTGAATGACTGTGTAGTTGCATGTGCAAGGTCCGGAATCAAGCCGACCATACCAATAATTGGCGTTGGATAAATCGCTTTTCCGCCTTTTTCATTATAGAGAGAAACATTTCCCCCGATGACTGGGCTGTTTAGCGCAAGACAGGCTTCACCGATTCCTTCTGCGGATTTTTCAATCTGCCAGAAAATCTCTGGCTTGTCTGGACTTCCGAAGTTTAAGCCGTCTGTAATTGCAAGCGGCTCAGCACCAGAACACACAACATTTCTTGCCGCTTCCGCTACTGCAATTTTTCCACCTGTTTCTGGATCAAGATAAATGTAGCGAGAATTACAATCCGTTGTAATTGCGATTCCCTTATTCGTTCCAGGAATTCTAACAACTGCTGCGTCTGACCCAGGAGTAACGACAGTATTGGAACCTACTTGATGGTCAAATTGGCGGTAAACCCACTCTTTGCTGGCAACTGTCGGTTGTTGTAAAAGCTGAAGGAGCGTATCCTCGTAGTCATTTACTTCTGGAATATCAATTTCCATCTCCTGATATTCCTGAAAATATGCCGGAACCTCAGATGTTTTATGATAAACTGGAGCTTCTTCTGCAAGGGCATCTGCTGGTACTTCTGCCACAACCTGTCCCTTATGAAGAAGGCGGAGCATTTTATCATCCGTTACATGGCCAACAGCTACAGCTTCCAAATCGTAATTTGCAAACAGGTCGATAATTTCCTGCTCACGTCCTTTTTTGATTACAATGAGCATCCGTTCCTGTGATTCAGACAGCATCATTTCATAGGCAGTCATATTCTCTTCACGCTGAGGAATCAGATCAAGATTCATTTCAACACCATAACCCGCCTTACTTGCCATTTCAGCAGAGGAGCTTGTCAATCCGGCTGCACCCATATCCTGGATTCCGATTAAAGCATCTGATTTTACGAGCTCCAAGCAAGCATCCATCAACAACTTCTCTGTAAAAGGGTCTCCTGCCTGTACCGCTGCGCGTTCTTCGTTTTCATCCTCAGACAGTTCCACTGAGGAAAAAGTAGCTCCGTGAATACCGTCACGGCCAGTCGCAGCGCCTACGTACATAACAGTGTTACCAACACCTTTAGCTTGGCCTTTTTGCATGTCTTCATGGTTAAGCAGACCCACTACCATTGCGTTGACAAGAGGATTTCTTTCATATGCAGGGTCAAATTGAATCTCTCCGCCTACTGTCGGAACACCAAGTGAGTTTCCATAATCAGCAATTCCCGCTACTGCCTGCTCAAGCAGGTAGCGAACCCTTGGTGAATCCAATTCACCAAACCTTAAAGAGTTCATAGCCGCAATTGGACGGGCACCCATCGAAAACACATCACGGACAATTCCGCCGACGCCAGTTGCCGCTCCTTCATATGGTTCAACAGCCGAAGGAGAGTTGTGGCTCTCAATTTTGAAAACAACCGCCTGGTTATCGCCGATGTCCACGATTCCAGCACCTTCTCCTGGCCCTTGTAGAACTTGCTTACCTTCTGTCGGGAACTTTTTCAGCACAGGCTTGGAGCTCTTATAGCTGCAATGCTCAGACCACATGACGGAAAAAAGTCCTGTTTCCGTGTAGTTCGGCGTTCTTCCAAGCATTTTTTCTGCAAGTTCGAACTCTTCGTCTGACAAGCCCATCTCTTGATAGATCTTTTGTTCTTTAATCTCGGATGGATTTGGCTCAAGCATTTGTGACATTTGTTTCCCTCCAGTTTTGTACAATTGATTTGAACAATTTCACTCCGGCAGCGCTGCCTAATAGTTCATCTACAGCTCTTTCAGGGTGTGGCATCAAGCCAAGGACATTTCCTTTTTCATTTGCAATGCCGGCAATGTCAGCCATACTGCCATTTGGATTTTCAGATGTATAGGTGAAGATGATTTGATTGTTGTCTCGCAGCTTTTTCAATTCTGTTTCACTGCAGTAAAAACAACCCTTTTTATGTGCAACAGGCAGTGAAATGGTTTCCCCATTTTTATAAAGTGAAGTGAATGTAGAGTCATTGTTCGCCACCTGAAGCTTGACTGGCTTACAAACAAATTTCAACCTTTCATTTGTAAGCAGCGTACCAGGAAGCAATCCTGCTTCAAGTAGAATTTGAAATCCATTTCCAATTCCGAGAACAGGCTTACCAGCCTCGGCCGCTTTAATGATTTCTTTCATGACAGGCTGCCTTTTGGCAATCGCTCCCGGCCGGATGGCATCACCGTATGACGCTCCTCCTGGGATTAGAACAGCATCATAGCCTTCAAGACTTGCTACATCATGACGGACATACTTCGCTTCTTCTCCGGTCGTCTGCCTAACCGCTTCGTATAAATCAGATTCACATGTTGTACCTGGAAAAACGACTATCGCGATTTTCACTTTGCAGCCGCCTCCTCGATTTCAAAGCGGTAATCTTCAACTTCCGTATTTACAAGAAGGTTTTTGCACATTTCATGGACTGCTTCTTCCACATTTTTGTCGGTTTTGTCGATAGTCAATTCGACATATTTCCCAACACGGACATTTTCAACTTCAGGAAAATTAGAATTCTTCAGTTCCTTTGTTGCCGCCGCCCCTTCAGGATCGATGACACTTTCCTTCAATGTTACAAATACCTTCACTTTATACATCTTCATTTCTCCTTTCGCTTTCGCGAGTTTTAGTTCAATCCAAGACGTTCAAATATTGTATCAACGTGTTTCAAGTGATACCTCGGGTCAAAACATGCATCAATTTCATCTTGGGAAAGCAGCTTTTGAATAGTTGCATCCTCTTCGATCAACGTTTTGAATGAGACTTGTTTTTCCCATGCCTCCATGGCCTTAGGCTGTACGGTATCATACGCCTCTTCACGGGAAAGCCCCTTATCAATCAACATTAGCAACACTTGCTGTGAAAAAATCAATCCAAGTGTCCGATCCATATTTCTTTTCATATTTTCAGGATAGACTGTCAAGTTTTTCACAACGTTGCCAAAACGATTCAGCATATAATTCAAAGCGATGGTTGCATCCGGCAGAATAATTCTTTCAGCGGATGAATGCGAAATGTCGCGCTCATGCCACAAAGGAACATTATCATATGCTGTCACCATGTAGCCTCTTATAACGCGAGCCATTCCGGCCATGTTTTCCGATGCGATCGGATTGCGTTTATGAGGCATGGCAGAAGATCCTTTTTGTCCTTTTGCAAAAAATTCTTCTACTTCACGTGTCTCACTTTTTTGCAAACCGCGGATTTCAACCGCGAATTTTTCAATGGATGTTGCAATCAGCGCGAGGACGCCCATATAGTGAGCATGGCGGTCACGCTGTAAAGTTTGCATTGAAAGTGGTGCTGGCTGGAGCCCCAGCTTTTCACAAACAAATTTTTCTATAAAAGGATCAATGTTCGCATAAGTTCCGACAGCTCCGGAAATTTTTCCGAATTCGACTCCCGCTGCTGCTTGATTGAACCTCTCCAGATTTCGTTTCATTTCTTCATACCAGAGGGCCAACTTTAATCCGAATGTTGTCGGTTCCGCGTGAACTCCGTGCGTTCTCCCCATCATAACCGTATCTTTATGCTCAATTGCTTTTTCACGTAAAATATTGATAAAGTTCTCGAGATCTTTCCTGATGATTGTATTGGCCTGCTTTAATAGATAAGAAAGGGCCGTATCCACGACATCCGTAGATGTCAATCCGTAGTGAATCCATTTCCGTTCTTCATCAAGCGTTTCTGAGACAGCTCTTGTGAAAGCTACAACATCATGCCTTGTCTCCAGTTCGATCTCTTTAATCCGGTCAACGTCGAATCCAGCTTTTTCACGGATTTTTTTAACGTCTTCCTTGGGAATCTCCCCGAACTCAGCCCAGGCTTCACACGCCAGAATCTCGACTTCCAGCCATGCCTTATACCTGTTCTTTTCTTTCCAAACAGCTCCCATTTCAGGCCTTGTATACCGTTCAATCATTGTCAGAAACCCTCTCTTTTCAAGCTATTTCCAAATCTCATTTCCACGCAGCTCTTCCAGGGTTTTATCCATGTCGGCAGTGAGTATCGTGATATGTCCCATTTTTCGGTTCACTTTCGCTTCTTCTTTTCCGTAAAAATGTACATTCCAATCCGGTTGCTGCGGAATTTGCTCGATGATACCTTCCACATGCTGACCTAGCACATTCACCATCACAGCCTGCTCCAATAATCTTGACTTCATAAGAGGCCAGCCGCAAACCGCCCGGATATGTTGGCCAAACTGCGAAATGTTACATGCTTCGATCGAGTAATGTCCCGAATTGTGTGGACGTGGTGCTAGCTCATTCACATAAATTTTTTCATCTTTGGTCAAAAACATTTCCACAGCCAGCGTTCCGACCAAATTTAAGTGCTCGGCTATCTTTTCAGCCAATTGTTCCGCATCTTTCACAACGTTTTCGGATACCTTGGCAGGAACAATGGTTTCATGCAAGATATTGTTCACGTGAATATTTTCTCCAACTGGAAAACACTCAAGGTCTCCATTTATACCTCTTGTCATGATGACTGAAATTTCTTTTTCAAATGGAACCCATGCTTCTAGCACACACGGCCCGTTTTTTAACAGCGATGCAGCTTCCTTGGCATCTAGGGTCCCGCGTAAGACATATTGACCTTTTCCGTCATATCCTCCACGGGAAGTTTTTAATACACTTGGAAAACCGATATGATCCATTGCTTTATAAAGATCCTCTTCGTTGTGAATGACTGCATAAGGAGCAACGTCCACTCCAGCATCGGTCAATGCCTGTTTTTCCAAAATACGGTCCTGAGTGATTCTGATTAGCTCGGCTCCCTGCGGCACATATGCTTTTTCCGTCAGCCATTTGAGTGCTTCATAGTCAACATTTTCAAATTCATAGGTGATCACATCACTGACAGAGGCAAGCTTTAAAAGGGCATCCTTGTCATCATAAGGAGCAATGATTTCTTCATCTGCCACTTGCCCCGTGGGTGAATAGGGGGATGGTTCCACAACTGCAATCTTAAACCCCGCATGCTTTGCAGCCAATGCCATCATACGCCCCAATTGCCCTCCGCCAATAATTCCGATCGTACTCCCCGGTTGTATCACTTTAGACAAGCTCATCACTGCTTCCTAAAACTTTTTCTTTTAAAGCATCTTTTCTGTTTGTAAGTTTTTTATAAAGGGCATCATTATCCGTCGCTAACATTTGTGCTGCGAGAAGGCCTGCGTTTGTAGCCCCTGCCCTTCCAATGGCAACGGTTGCCACTGGAACACCTCCTGGCATTTGAACAATGGATAATAATGAATCCATTCCTTTCAAAGCTCTTGATTCAACCGGAACACCAATAACGGGAACCAGAGTTTTTGCTGCGACCATTCCTGGTAAGTGCGCCGCTCCGCCAGCACCGGCAATAATGACTTTTAACCCTTTTTCTTTAGCCGCTTCCGCATATTCAAACATCAAATCTGGTGTTCTGTGCGCAGATACGACCTTTTTTTCATAAGGAACTTCAAGCTCATCTAAAATGTCACAAGCATGCTTCATTGTTTCCCAGTCAGATGTACTACCCATAATAATTCCGACTTCGGCCTTCATAAAATAAAACCCTCCGCCTCTGTTTTTTTAAAAGAAAAGTACAAGCACCTAAGATAAGGAAGTGAGTCCCTGCTCTTATCAGCCAAAGCCGAACACTTCTGATGACGTTTTTTGCCTTCTGAAACGATTGGAAAATCTTGAGCTGATGGGGACTCTGCTGGCTCAGGCAGCGGGTCCTATCGCTTCGCCTTCATTGCACTATACTTCCTCAGCGTCGGAGCCAGATAAAATCAAAAACCGGATAAACTACTCTCTTTTGAAAAGAAAGCAGATTATCCGGGAGTTCATGCACAATCATATTTCCCAAATCCCACTTTCCTCATAGTCCAATTATTTACGGTAATTGGGTAGAAACTTATGGGCCTTATCCCCATGATATATGAGGCTTTAACAATATAATTTTAACAATCCAGCGTATCGATGTCAAACAATAATCGAACGATGAATAATTCTTATTTGTTAATGTTCGGATTTAGGTGACTTTTATTCCTTCAAAAATAATCTTTTGAGAGACTGGCTTATATTCAATTTTTCCTTTTTTCTTTTCTTCTATAAATACAGGCTTTTCGATTCTTCGAACAGGCTTGTATCCTTCCCGTTCCATTCTTGCTAAACATTCACTAATCGTTTCGTTTTCTTCAACAGCAAACCTTTTTTTCGCGGACATCAATGAGGAAGCTTTCCTTTCTTCACAGATTTTACCCAGAAGCCGCCATAAATAGTTTTCGGTTCATAGGCAATGATAAAAGCCTTCGGATCCAATTCCTTGATGAGCTGATACAGCTTTAATTCATATTTTCTCGGCGTTAGCACCTGCATGGCCATTCGCTCTCCTTCGAGCCCATGAGCAGCCCAGCTTGTTACTCCATACCCCTTGTCCCGAAGCTGTTTCGGAAGATCTCTATCATATTCTTTTGTAATGACATTCACGGTTATGTATCCAAGCGCCAGCTTTTCTTCGATTTTTGTACCTACAATTACCCCCGTACCGTAACCTACAGCATAGGCAATGAGATTTTGAATTTGATTCAGGTTATCCAGCACCAGCCCGAGGCCCACGACGTAAATAACAATTTCTATCATGCTGACAACCGCTGCAACATACCGGTATCCCTTTAAAGTCAAAATCATTCGGATCGTAAAAAAAGAAACATAGACAACATTGATGATAAAAATAATGGCAACCATTACCAAGCTGTTCTCTAACATTGAGGGCCCCATCCTTTCTTATTAAACCTGACACAATTATAAAGGATTTTAACCCGTTTTCATATTTAATAGTATTATCTGAAAATCCTTTATCTTTTTGGGGTGGAAGGGTGAAAAATGGGAGATTTAGCTGGATTGCACGATTTGTGTGTTTGATTTGTCTGTGGCTCGAGTTTAGGAGTGCGAACTTAGTGTCGGACTCCAGTTTTTAGAATGCAACCGTTCTTGTTTTGGACTCTGGTTCATGTTTTTGGGTGCGAACCGGTTATTTTTTAGCCTCTAGATCATGTTTTTTGTTGCGAACCGGTTATTGTGCGAAATCTGGGCGAATCGTGCGAAAATCGAGTTTATCGTGCGATTTTTCATTTTATCGTGCGAAATTAAACATTATCGTGCGAAAACGGCATGTTATTGTGCGAATGCCTAAAAAAGAGAAGTTCTTCATCTTTTATATTCTGGATCATGTTTTTTTACTTCGAACTAGTTATTATTTTAACCTCTGGGTCATGTTTTTTGTTGCGAACCGGTTATTGTGCGAAATCTGGGCGAATCGTGCGAAAATCGAGTTTATCGTGCGATTTTTCATTTTATCGTGCGAAATTAAACATTATCGTGCGAAAACGGCATGTTATTGTGCGAATGCCTAAAAAAGAGAAGTTCTTCATCTTTTATATTCTGGATCATGTTTTTTTACTTCGAACTAGTTATTATTTTAACCTCTGGGTCATGTTTTTTGTTGCGAACCGGTTATTGTGCGAAATCTGGGCGAATCGTGCGAAAATCGAGTTTATCGTGCGATCTTTCATTTTATCGTGCGAAATTGGACATTATCGTGCGAAAACGGCAAGTTATTGTGCGAATGCCTGAAAAAAAGAATTTCTTCATCTTTTACCTTCTGGAACATGTTTTTTACTTCGAATCGGTTATTATTTTAACCTCTGGGTCATGTTTTTCGCTATGAACCGGTTATTGTGCGAAATCCTGGCGAATCGTGCGAAA
>NZ_QYTW02000012.1 GCF_003605405.2 Siminovitchia terrae
TGGAGCAATGAATCGAATGATAGAAGAAGCTTTTGGAATAAATCTGGTGGAAGAAACAATTAGACTTTATCTTGGTGATGAACCTAATTTAATAAGAAAACATGAGAAACATATTTATACCCATTATATTACTATGAACTCACGTGGACGTCTTGTAAAAGTTACGGGTAAAAATAGAGCTGCTAATGAACCTGGAGTAAGAGAAGTTAATGTTAAGCTTCGTAAAAGAGCAATAATGCCTCCCAGATCAATGGGACATCGGTATGGATATGTTATAGCGACTGGAAATACCTTAGATGAAGCAAAGGCAAACGCAGTGAATGCTGGTAGTAAAATAAAATTCCATTTGGAACCGTTTTCGGGGCAGATATAATGATTACAGTTGGAGTGCTGCATTATAGAAATTGATATGGGCGGGAATCCGATTAACTCATTTGATGATGATTTGTACTCGCTTCGGAAAACGAAAAGCTATATTATTGTTGATATAAATTGTTCCTGTGTATTTAATCCACTTCCTCCAAACCTAGTCAATCAACCACTCCCCGATATTGAACCAAAAAAATAGTGCTTTATTGATGATCCATTTCGATTTAGAGATCATGATATTGTTAAACAGCTAAAGCCACAACTATTTTGTGAAAAATGGTTGTGGCTTTCATTGTGCGTTCGACATGGGCTAACTTGGTTGTGAAAGTCCACTATAGGCTTGGCAGTAGGAACTGTTATCCATTGGCAAGGGTGTACATCGTGTGGTGGAATCGAAGGCAAACTCCCGAATTGACGAACAGAAACTGTATACAAGACTTAATTGGATTGGATAAGGGCTGAATCTCAAACACCATGATCTACGCCTAACTCCCTTACTAACTGACTTTTATTGACTTTTTATTTTTAACTAACCATACCCTGCTTTGTCTGAAAGACTAGTGTCTTAAAATCCGTTTTAATATTTATTGTTACATACATTCTAATCACCTCAAGACTAGATATGAGACATAGTCAGTTTCATACATAGTTATTTAGACGCGAGTGTACATAACTCCCTAAATTAGAAACACTTTCGAAGAAAATGAGTGAATTACTTATATCTATTTCTTTTGTGTAACATATTATGTATAGGGAAAGGACAAATCTAACAAAAATGGGGAAAACCATTGGAATTCTTGGTGAGATGGGAGCATATGCCACGGTGATTTATATATTAATATTGTTTGTAAAACCCCTGCTGAGGTCGATCAGATCATCACCCAATCATATTTTCATAATACAAAAATTACTTCAAGAATCGCTGCTCACTATTAAAATGGTTGACCCAACTTTATTATTAGCTAAGATGGCTATTAAAAAACACACGAATAAATGGCCTTATGTTTTTCGAACAGGGTAAACATTTACTGAGTCAAATGGTCACCTTTCCAACTTGTGAAGATTCCTAAAATAGGGACAAATTGTTTGTGCTCATTTTTTTGAAATATATTCTCCATAGGCACGATAACCATGTGAAGGGAAGTGATTGCTTGGACGGAGCTTTTAAAATAATTCCTATTAGTGAAGATAGCCCATGCCTTATGTTAAATCCTAAACAAAGTAAATTACTAGATGAAACGATGAGAAAAACTACTATTCACTTTGGTTTACAAAAAATAAAGGTTGCTTGCAAACAATTAAATACTTTGAAAAAGAACGAAATAGGGTTATCTACCACTGTCATAGAAAATCTGCAGATTCCTTTAGAAGTTGATTATGAGGTTTCAATTCAAAACGGTGAAATAATAATCGGTCCATTTATTGGCATACTATTGGCGAATTCCCGTGTTATTCTTGAAAATAAATTAAAAAAACTTAAATATATTAAACAATCCTCATTAGTGAGTGGGAGTGTTATAGCATTTTCTTGGGAAGGTATTGATCAAAAAAGTTCTAAGATAATTGGTTATATTTACAACCCATCTTCGAAAAAATGGGAAGAGGGGACTTTCCCTTTTCCTGCCGTAATCGTAAGACGAACGGCATTGTCTATTAAAAGAAAAAAATATTTAAAAAATCTTTATGGGTCACGTTTTTTTCATTTAGCAAGTGTTAATAAATGGAAAATGTATCGGCGGCTTAGTTCAAATAAAGATTTGATTCCCCATTTACCTAAAACATTCTTATATAAAAAGCCCGAAGATATTTTAAAGTATCTTAAAAGCTTTCGTACAATTTATGTAAAGCCGTTATCAGGATTACAAGGAATCCGTATTAAGAAGTTTATAGCTGAAGGTGATCATTATTGCGTTAAATATCGACGTAATCAAGAAAATAATACAATCAACTTTTCCTCTGATACGGAACTACTTAATTATGTAAAATCTAAGTTCAAAAGTAAAAGGTATATTATACAGCAACAAATAGATTTAGAAATAGAAAAAAATCATTCCATTGATTTTCGAATTGCTCTTATAAAAAACCAGAGTGGCAAATGGGAAGATGTGGGTATGGTCGGCAGGAAAGGCATTAAAGGGAGTGTCGTTAGCAACCTCTCGAACGGTGGAAAAGTGAAACGAGCACAAACCATATTTTTAAAATCGTTGCATCTATCTAAAGATGAGGCATTAAGTATCCGTCAAAAGATGTCTGAAATTGCCATTAAGGCTGCTGAAGAGATTGATAAATATGATACTATATTCAAGTCCGGCGTTGATATCGCTATTGACCGACATCATCATATTTGGTTAATTGAACTAAACAATCGTACCCCAGGCTTTGCAAGTTTTTCGAAGGTTGGGCTTAAGAGCACAATTATCAAAGTCAGCAATTCAAGAATGCTTTATGCAAAATATTTGGCTGGGTTTCCAAAAGAAAAGGAAAATATGGGTTCTGAATAAAATGGAAAAAACAGTGGGATTTTGGTGGGATAGTGTCATATGCACCTTTGATGCAGCCATTAAGATAATTGATCCAACTTGATTATTGCCAAAATGGCTACGATCCAATTCAGAAAAATGATGGGAAGTGATTGCATGGAAAAAGTTTTTAAGTTAATTCCAATAAGTGAAGATAGTCCATGCCTTATATTAAATCCTAAACAAAGTAAATTACTAGACGAAACGATGATAAAAACTACCATTCACTTCGGTTTACAAAAAATAGAGGTTACTTGCAAACAATTAGATACGATAAAAGAAAACGAAATAGGATTATCTACCACTGTCATAGAAAATCTGAAACTTCCTTTAGAAGTTGATTATGAAGTTTCAATTCAGAACGGTGAAATAATAATCGGTCCATTTATTGGTGTGTTGATTACGAATTCTCGTGCCAAACTTAAAAAGAAAGTAAATAAACTTATACCAATAAAAAAACTTAAACAAATAAGTAAACAATATCGGTTAGTAAGAGGAGTTGTTGTAGCATTTTCTTGGAATGGTATAGATCAAAATAACTCCAAGATAAATGGTTATTTTTACAACCCATCTTCGAAAAAATGGGAAGAAGGGACTTTCCCTTTTCCCGCCGTAATCGTAAAACGAACGGCATTGTCTACTGAAAGAAAAAAATATTTAAAAAAACTTTATGGGTCACGTTTTTTTCATTTAGCAAGTATTAATAAATGGAAAATGTATAAGCGGCTTAGTTCAAATAAAGATTTGATTCCCCATTTACCCAAAACATTCTTATATAAAAAGCCCGAAGATATTTTAAATCACCTTAAAAGCTTTCGCACAATTTATGTAAAGCCGTTATCAGGATTCCGAGGAATCGGGATTGAAAAGTTTATAGCAGAACCTGATCATTATTGCGTTAAATATCGAAGTGATCGAAAAAATGTGACAATTCACTTTTCCTCTGATACCGAACTACTAGATTATGTGAAATCTAAGTTCAAAAGTAAGAGATATATTATACAGCAACAAATAGATTTAGAAATAGAAAAAAATCATTCCATTGATTTTCGAATTGCTCTTATAAAAAACCAGAGTGGCAAATGGGAAGATGTGGGTATGGTGGGCAGAAAAGGCAGGAAAGGGAGTGTCGTTAGCAACCTCACAAATGGTGGAAAAATGATACGAGCACAAACCTTACTTTTAACGTCATTAAATCTATCTGAAGCAGAGGCATTAAGTATCCGTCAAAAGATGTCTGAAATTGCCATTAAAGCTGCTGAAGAGATTGATAAATATGATACTATATTCAAATCCGGCGTAGATATAGCTATTGACCGCGATCATCATATTTGGTTAATTGAACTAAACAACCGTAAACCATACTTAAAGTTTTCGAAGGTTGGGCTTAAGAGCACAATTGTTAAAGTCAGAAATTCAAGATTGTTTTACGCAAAATATTTGGCCGGGTTCCCAAAAGAGAAGAAAAATACGGGTTCTAAATAAAATGGAAAAACCAGTGGGATTTTGGTGGGATACTGTCATATGCACCTTTCATGCAGACATTAAGATGGTTGATCCAACTTGATTATTGCCAAGATGGCCACTATTCCAATTCACAAAAATGATGGGAAGTGATTGCTTGGACAAAGTTTTTAAGTTAATTCCAATAAGTGAAGATAGTCCATGCCTTATGTTACATCCTAACCAAAGTGAACTACTAGACGAAACGATGATAAAAACTACTATTCACTTCGGTTTACAAAAAATAGAGGTTACTTGCAAACAATTAGCTACGATAAAAGAGAACGAAATAGGATTATCTAACACTGTAATAGAAAATCTGAAACTTCCTTTAGAAGTTGATTATGACGTTTCAATTCAAAATGGTGAAATAATTATCGGTCCATTTATTGGTGTATTGATGACGAATTCTCGTGCCAAGCTTAAAAAGAAAGTAAATAAACTTAAACAAATAAGTAAACAATATCGGTTAGTAAGAGGAGTTGTAGTAGCATTTTCTTGGGAAGGTATAGATCAAAATAACTCTAAGATAATTGGTTATATCTACAACCCATCTTCGAAAAAATGGGAAGAGGGGACTTTCCCTTTTCCCGCTGTAATCATAGAACGAACGACATTGTCTACTAAAAGAAAAAAATATTTTAAAAAACTTTATGGGTCACGTTTTATTCATTCACTTAGCATTAATAAATGGAAAATGTATCAACGGCTTCGTTCAAATCAACATTTGATTCCCCATTTACCCAAAACATTCTTATATAAAAAGCCTAATGACATCTTAAAGTATCTTAAAACCTTTCGTACAATTTATGTAAAGCCGTTATCAGGATTACAGGGAATAGGTATTGAAAAATTTATAGCAGAACCTGATCATTATTGCGTTAAATATCGAAGTAATCAAAAAAATAAAATCATCCACTTTTCCTCTGAAAACGAACTACTTGATTATGTAAAATCTAAGTTCAAAAGCAAGAAATTTATTATACAGCAACAAATAGATTTAGAAATAGAAAAAAATCATTCCATTGATTTTCGAATTGCTCTTATAAAAAATCAAAGTGGTAAATGGGAAGATGTGGGGATCGTGGGGAAGAAAGGTGTAAAAGGGAGCATCGTTAGCAACCTCGAAAATGGCGGAAAAGTGATACGAGCACAAACCTTACTTTTAACATCATTCAATCTATCTGAAGATGAGGCATTAAGTATCCGTCAAAAGATGTATAAAATTGCCATTAAAGCTGCTGAAGAGATTGATAAATATGAAAATATATACAAATCTGGCGTTGATATCGCTATTGACCGCCATCATCATATTTGGTTAATTGAACTAAACAATCGTAACCCTAGCAAAAATATTTTTTTATATCTCGGAGATTATGATACAGTTTCTAAACTCCAAAATGCAATAATATTTTATGCGAAATATCTGGCAGGGTTCCCAAAAGAAACGGAAAATATGGGTTCTAATTAAAATAGACAGAAATCGATAATTGAAATAAAGGGAACCAATAATGGTTGAACTACTGTCGAATAGAAATATAACTAATACGGCAACAAACTGGGCTGTTGACATAGAAAATTGATTAATGACTCTATCCGCAACTCTTTCCGGGTGAACAGTTTTTCTGACGGGATCAAGTCCCACAGGCGCTACGTTCTACCCCGACTACCGCTATCATTAGACCAAATGAAAAAAGGTCAATGATATTAGACTCAAAAGTAGACACAGTTTATTATAAATATAACAAACAAAACTGGGTGTCTACATGAGTGAAAAACATTTGATGAAGATTTCAAAAAAACCACTGTACAAATGATGATTGAACAAAACAAGTCAGTTGGCCAAACAGCCCGGGATTCTAGATAAGCGATAGCGCGGTAGAGGAAGAAAATCTTCAAAATGGTTATGCTGTCTTTTTTAGGTCTTATTGAACAATCAATTAATAATCCCGTGCCGATCGATTTTGACATTAAATGTTGCATCAATCGGAATTTCAGGGTAAATTTTTTTCCAATCGATTTTTTTCCATGTGGAATGATGATAGGCTTTAACTCTCTCTCCTAGCCCCAAAGAATCATTATTGGCCTCTTGCATTTTCGTCAACGTTTTTTTCGCCAATTTATTTAAGCGGCTTTCTAAACGTTTGGCCAGGGCTTTCACTTCTTTTTCCTTATTTAAATGATCTAATGCATATTCATCAACCTCCACCTCAAGATCTACAATTACTTTTGCAGCAATAATTCCTTTATTTGCGTTTATATTTACTTTTCTTTTGTCTTTACGTACGGCGATGTTCACAAAGTTTTTATCGTGTTTTTTTTGATCGTTCCTTACCTTAAAGTTTAATGTTGCGCCCTTTGTCTTTTGATCCGACAATATCAGGAACATGGTCGTTTCCTCGATATTCAATTGGCCTGTCAGGCGATCACCATTAAACAAAGCCAATCCTTTTACTCTTACTTCTTTTTCATCCTTTAAGCCAACATAGGGCAACACAAGATCTTTACCTTTTGATAAAATAATCGGACAAGCGGTTTGCACATTTTCATTTTTGGTAATTCCTCCTTTTTCAGCACTGTCAAGAAGCTCTGAATAAACATCACTGACAAGCATAGAATCACCCGTCTTGACTGACAATCCACCTTTTGCATTTCCATCAAAGATAGCTAAAGTGGCATTTAATGGACCTCTCAAATCCCGATAAATGGAATCCAAAGTGGGAAAAATGCCTTGGGAAGCCAATCGTTTACCCAAAAGAATGACCTTTGCTTTGGACCTGTCAAATTTTTGGGGAATGCTTTGGTCCATTTTTTTTTCAGCATCCTTGACTGTATCCCCGGTCATGGATAAAACTTTACTTTTATTTACAGGTGCACTTTGCTGACTCGAATCATTATTGTTTTTTGGAAAGGTCACGGTCTTGATTAATTTTTCGTCGTTTCCACGGTCATATCCAATAGATAAAACTAGGCTATGTTCCTTTAATAAGCGCTGATCCCAGCATCCAGCAAGAATGATGGATAATATGGCCGCCCAAATAAAGGTTAATCGATAAATCATTCGCTATTCCCCTCGCTCCTTTTTGTTGAAAATGATGGATACAAGTAAAAATAAAATTGGTAAGCCTAAAGCGAAAGTAAAAACAAGAAAATTATTATAAATCCTGGATATGGATGCTATCTCATACTTTCCATGAAAAAACATCGCCAACCCAAAGCATATGCTTGCAGTTAGAATGACGAATTTTTTTATTTTATTTGAATTCATGGCAACTGAGAGCCCCAATGAGGAGATGTATAACGCACTCATAAATGTAGTGGCCACCAAGACAATCCACATGGACGTAAAGAGTAAGTCTGGCCTTTCAATAATTCTGAAAGTGAATGCCTTTATTAGATATAAAACCGGTTCAGGTACAAGCTTAAATTCTTCCGGACTGAAAAAAAGCAAGCACGTTAAGACCAAAAACAAATAAAAAAGTGTGACAAAGATATTGGCAATCGTTGCTGCTTTTAGCACCCCCTTTTTATCCGATTGAACAAAAGGATGGAAGATAAGCAATAACTCGAATCCCTGAAAAGCATACAAACTGGGGTTTATTCCATGAATCACTGGCAGGACTCCATTGGCTCCAACAGGCAAAATAAATGTAAGATTTGCATCTTTTAACGCATAAGCAGCAAAGCCTATAAATCCGATTAAAACAACGGAGGCAATAACAAAGAAACGAGCAATGAGCTGAAGGTTACCTTTTACAATATAAACCGCAGTAACCACCATCAGTACGAGCAATAGCCATTTGGGTGTCAGCGGCATCATCCAAGCTTTGAGGATATAGGAAAATTTCTCCAGAACCAAACTTCCAAAGTAAATAAAATATATACTATATAAGATAACGATCATTTTTCCGATCACTTTTCCAAAGAGGGATTGGGCAATCCCATACAAATGACTTGAAGGAAAACGCATCATTAATGCTCCGAATAAAAGGATTGCAATCTGAATGATGACTCCTGTTAACAATATAGATATCCAACTGTCTCCCTTTGCCTTCATAAAAACATCGAAAGGCAAAGAAACCACTCCTACTCCTACCTGGCTGTGAATTAATAAAAATATCAACTGAAACTGAGTAATTTCTTTTTTACCGATCATTCTTTCCCCATTCCCTTGATGCCCTTTGTCTTACCTGCTTTTGAGCTAGTGCATATTTTGAACGGTGGTCTAGCGACCAGACTGGAAAACGCACAATAGCATCCTTTAAATCTTTTCCATTCAAAGGGGACAAAGGAGCAATATATGGCGTCCCAAAGGAGTCCAATTTACACATATGGATGATGATAATCATGAGAACGAATACAATTCCCACAAATCCAAGGGTGGCAGCGGCAATCATGATTGGCAACGACAGGATACGGACGGTGTTTCCCATTTCATAAGAAGGGATACCAAATGACATGATCGCAGTTAAAGCAATAACAATTATCATCATGTTTGACACTAGGCCAGCATTAACGACCGCATCCCCGATAATCAGGCCTCCGACAATGCCAATCGTCTGGCCAATTGGTGACGGAAGCCTGATTCCCGCTTCCCGTATTAATTCAATGGTAATCGCCATGAAAAGCGCTTCAAAAAATGGGGGAAACGGGATATTTTCAATCGAGCTTTTTACAAGTGTTATCAGATCATATGGAATGATTTCAAAGTGAAAGCCGACAACAGCAATGTATATGGCTGGAAGCGTGAGCGCCCCCCAAAAACTGAATAACCGGATCAAACGAAAAATGGATCCTGCGTAAAATCTGATATTGTAGTCATCAGGGGTCTGGAAGAAGGAAAAAAACGTGACGGGTACAATCGATGCATCTGCAGATCCTTCGCTCATAACCACCACTCGTCCCTCCATTAAATGAGCCTCTGCCCGATCAGGTCTTTCAGTAAACAGAATTTGCTGAAATGGGGAAAACGGATGATCTTCAATGAACTCCTCAATATATCCCGGACTGAAAACCATGCCGGTTGAGATCGATTCAATCCGCTTTTTAACTTCCTCAACGACCGAAGGGTTTGCAAGCCCATTCATATAAACAATCGCTACGTTTGAATTTGTTTCCTTTCCCAATTTAAAATATTTGATCATCAGCTGGGGGTTTTTCACACGTTCCCTAATCAGGTTTAAATTGATGTTCAAATTTTCTACAAATCCTTCGTGGGATCCGCGTACAACTTTTTCATTTTCGGGTTCCTCTGGTGTCCGGGCATTCACTTGAATTGTATTGAATAAAAAGAAATCAGTTCCGTCCACAAAAAAAAGGGCACAGTTTCCCATCAGCAGGGCGGATACCGCTTCGTTTAAGTTGTTTGTTATTTTGAGCTCAGGGCTTGTTATGATCTCTCTGACATTTCGAGTTTCCTCAGCTTCAGACAACGGAATGAGAATGCTTTGCTGAATTTCCTTTGTGTCAGCCATCGTCTCCAAATAGATAAGCTTGCCCTTCCTGTCATCGAAGGTCACATCACGAACCTTTAAATCATCCGTATTGCAGAAGGCCTCATATATAAATTTGATATTATCCTCAAGAACAGGATGAACTATGATTTCTTTTTCTTGGAGGGTATCCTGGGGTTTGGGAATTTGTACTATATTTTTCTGTTGCTTTTTTCGTTTTTTCTTCAATAGCTTTTGTACATTTCGAATCAAGCCAGCTCCCTCCTCACAAATTTTTATTATCTTTTCCCAATTCAGCAGACTGCATACAAGGGGAGGAAGAAATTGCAATGAATCATTTTCAAAAAGTTTAACGAGTGAATAAATATAGTTATAACTTACATAGTCTGCTACATGTCAGCTTTAAAAAATCATAAACTATGAAGGAATGAATCAAAAGTTTCCTACGAACCGATATTTTACTGTACATAAGAAAAATCCATTTTGAAACAATTGTAATAGGGGATATAACAGGAATAGGTAAACAAGCTAATCTGGGGAAAAAAACTAATCAAAAATTTCATAGCTTCCTCTTTAAAAAGCTGATTCAAATGATGATTTACATCAGATGTATGAAAATGCTAGATGCCTGTTCCAACATTTGGACTCATTCCCTTTGGTATCGGCGCAATTTTATACATCATCAGATGAAAATCATATGTCCATCGTTCCAACGACAATAAGTCAGGCATTACGATTTTTAATGAATATAAAGTCATTCTCATCAAACAGAAGATAAACTAACTTGAGAATCAAGAACAAAGGAGAGGAGCATCCTGTAAGGCGGTGCTCTTTTCGTTGTGATCAGATTTTTGACTTTTTGCTCATGAACGGAGATTTTTCGCATTTTCATGGAGTGAAAAAATTACCTATTGAATACTTCTACTATATGAAACAATGTTTTTCTATTTAGCTGTCCACTTATAATGTACAAATTTCAAATCTACCCCATTGAAGTGAATGGTGTCATCACTTATATCTAACCGCTCAAACCCATTTTTCTCTAAAACCCTTTGAGAAGCTATGTTATTAGTTGTCGTTTTCGCTTTTATTTGTTTCACAATACCTTCTTCTGAAGTTTTTTCTAATAACAGTTCTAATGCTCTACTGGCAATTCCCTTTCCAGCATATAATTGCCCCACTCTATAGCCAAGATGGCCAATAGCTTGCGACTTTTCTATGTCCACTAAGTTCATTCGTCCCAGAATAGAATGGTGTATATCCTTAATCAGATAGAAATTGGATATTCCTCGGTTTTGCTCATCTATCAAGGAATACAGCCGACTTAGAAATACTTCAAAATGATAGTATTCATCACCTCGAGGCGGAACTGTTTTTTCAAAATAAGTTTTGTTGTTAAGTTCAAATTCAAACAATGCTTTAGAATCCTCAATACGTAATTTTTCTAATGATAAGTCCACAGGTGGGGGCCGCCTTTCTATAAGAATATTTTTTTTATCAAACACTATAACACAAGCTCTTGTTTTTCTTCTAATTCATCTACTTTCATCCTACTCTATATTAATCGTTCAAATTACAAAATTAAAACGGGAGAAGAGGAAAGTCCACTATTCCCATTCACCCTTGTCTAAACCCTCTCTCTTGTAACCGAAAAGCAAAAACATATTGTATCTACCAAATCGGGCAATAATACATTCCCAATATCGTTGGCTGATGTCGAGCATGGGTTTATCCGGCAAAAGATAGCCGGAATCAATGATTCTCTTAGAGCAAATGGTTATGAACAACAATGTATAGAATTTGGAAAGGGGAAATTTGTATATTAATAATTATGTGATTTTAGAAAGGGGATTAATATGTTTGCGAAAAAAGTTGAGACAAAGTCTATCGCCATGATTAGTGTAATAGCATTGATTTTAAGTCTATTCACTAGTCCAATAGGATCTTCTGCTAATAAGAATATGAAAATATCAAAAGCAAGTGGAACCTATGTTGTAACAGCTTCAACATTAAATGTAAGAACAGGCAATTCAACAAAGTATAAGCGTCTCGGTTATCTTAAAAAGAATAAAAAAATAAATGTGTCTGGTAAAACATCGAATAATTGGTATAGATTCACGTTTAATGGAGAAACTGGCTACGTTAGTGGGGCTTATTTGAAAGCAGCACCCAAGAAAAAAACACCATCTAATGACAGCAATATTACAAAAGTAAGTGGAGAATATACAGTAACTGCCAGCACATTAAATGTCCGTTCAGGAGCAAGCACGAAGCATAAAAAGATTGGTTCTTTGCGTTTGGGGAGTAAGATCAATGTAACTGGCAAAACATCTACTGCTTGGTATCGCTTCAACTATAAAGGAAGAACTGGCTATGTAAGTGGTTCTTATATCAAAAAGACAAATAGTTCTCAAATAAAGCCAACTTATATCAAAGGTGTTTTGATTGTAAATAAAAAATATTCACTTCCTGATAGTTATGCGCCAGGTGAAAGTACAGCGGCGCGAAAAGCGTTTAACGTGATGAAAAACGATGCAAAGAAAAAAGGTTTTAACTTAACGGTATTCAGTGGCTATCGCACCTACAGTTATCAGAATCAGCTTTATCAGCATTACATTGCACGAGATGGAAAAGCTGCAGCTGATCTTTATAGCGCTAGACCGGGGCATTCGGAACACCAAACAGGATTATCATTTGATATTGGTGAAGTTGGAAACGAGAGTCAATGGTTTTCTGAAACCTCGGCAACTAAATGGATGGCGAACAATGCTCATAAATATGGCTTCATTGTACGCTATCCAAAGGGTAAAGAGCATATCACTGGGTACAAATACGAGCCTTGGCATCTACGATATTTGGGAAAAGACCTAGCAGCAAATGTATATAACAGTGGCTTAACATTGGAAGAATATCTAGGTATTAACTAACAATCAGCATTGTCTCCGCTATGGACGCAGGGGGAAAAGGAAATAAAAAAGGTTATCCATGTCAGGAATCTGACCAGGATAACCTTTTTTAATAATTATAAATTTCTAGACTTGTGACTAACTGTTCGTATACAGCTGAGGAGTATGAGAATGAGCAGATAAAAAAGTGGGATAATCAAACGTATTTTAAAAGATTATTTTGATGGGTTCTGGAAAGAGCCGGATTAACTAATTAAGAGTTTTTTAACTTCATTTAGCAGAAGTCTCCCACTTCTGTAAGTGGTGAGATGAATGCATATTAGGATTCCATTCAGTGGGGGGGCAAACCCTGGCTAAATAAAGTTAAAGCCTCCGGCGGATGCCACAGATTTTCAGAGGAAATTTATCAAGCGGAGCTCGATAAAATCTGGGCGCAAATACGCCAAGGCGCATTTGATATGGTTGGATGAAGAAGATTCATTTGGACTTGATGAAGAAATAAAAACGATACTTTTTATTTGTATAGGTTGTGGGGAGGAAGACGATGTCCCTGAATTTGTTGTACAAGAATTTCAAGAGGATAAAAAACAAAATGAAGAAGTGGAGACTATCTGTCCCAGATGTAATGGCGCTATGCGTAGGGCGAGAAAAGTCCCAAGTGATTTTACTTCACTTGGAACGTCACTAAGGTCGCGTTAGCTATTTTGTTCCTTTTACGATTGTTTACGTCTTCAGCCCTAGAAAAAATCATTCTTACGAACGTATGAATGCGTTTTACTTTCGAATATAATCATGAAAGAATAAAATACTGGAGGAGAAAATGAGGAAAATTATATTGCTTGACTGGCTTTATTTAGGGTTACAGCTGCTCATCTTATTATTTCTATTTACCCATGATTGGATTTCATTTGGTAGTTTGAATGATGTCGAAGCAGTAAAACAGGTTAAAACAACGAGGGAATTAATTATCCAGACAATACTTAATGGAGCTCCGTTTGCACCAGCGTTTTTCTTTTGTTCCGTCTATGTGGGAAAAGCGTACCCCTTATTAGTAAAGATATTTTTAAATATTTACTTCCCTGTACTTCTTATAGGTGCGATCTGGGCTTGGTGGATCCCATACTTCTTTGGTACAACTGCAGAAAAAGTTCAACAATACCAGTGGATGTTTGGAAAAACTCATGCTTTTTTACCGGAAATGAATGGAATCACACCGAATACACTTCATCTTGTTTTTCATCTTGCATTATTATTTGTAACAGTTATAACGATTTATTTTAGCTTAAAGAGACGGAAAAATAAAAAAATAGTATACAAATAAATTAATTATTGAATATTTGAAATCCCAATTTCTCAGTCATATTGATGAGAAATTGGAATTTTTTTAACTTCATTCAGCAGAAGTCTCCCACTTCTGTAAGTGGTGAGATGAAAGCATATTGGTATTCCATTCAGAGGGGGTTCAAATCCCGGCTGAATAAAGTTAAAGCCTCCGGCGGATGCCACAGATTTTTAGAGGAAATTTATCAAGCGGAGCTTGATAAAATCTGGACGCAAATACGCCAAGGCGCATTTGATTATAGGTTGTGAACGTTCCAAACATAAACACATGGGTATTGATACAAGTAGAGACAAAATTTAGACTTCACGAACCGCTGTATACCGAACGGCATGTGACTCTGTTAAAATCTATTGTTCTATTTGGAATTTGGTTCATCTACATTGTCCGAATTTTAGCTCGCTTTAATAGGTGAGAGATTAACTTCAGTGCATGGACTGGTTTTATCTTCTTAGCAATGGTCAATCCAAGAAGTGTTTTTACCAGTCAAATCGTTGTTCGAATCCACTTATCTATCACTTCTCGAAGGTCATTTTCCTTGGCTTTCACATCATCCATATTGGTGAATTTCACTATGGCCCTGTCATTAGTTACCCAATCCAATATCTCGCTGTTATCAACAAACAAAGGTGTATTGGTCGCATTATCTTTAACTTTTGCTCCGCAATGAAAAATAAGTCGAAAAAATCCTTTTCCATTAAGGTTAAACGTTATCCGATCATGACCATCGACACAGAAACTGGGTGCATTCCATTTAATTTTTTCTGTAATTTTGCTGTTCGTTCCTAAAATGATTTTTCTAACTTCTGTGATCTCCTCTTTAAGTGGATGCTCAAGGTTGTTCATAAATTCTGCAACCTGTTCGGTACCAGATAACTTTTTATTTTTGTTCGGCAGCGTTCTCACCCTTTCATCTTCCATTACTATTCACAATAATATTTTGACGAAAAATAAGAAATACCTTCATAAATCAAAAATTTCAACTGTGAATCGTAAACTTAATGAATTATATTCATAATTGATCTTAGTTTGTTCGGACATCGCAAGCACACCATTATCGATTACACGTATTCCATGTTTCCATTATATGGAGATCGACTCGCGATATTATGGAGAGAAGGGCCCATATCAATTGATGAAGAACAATCTCTAAAGATCGTTGGATTCAGTACAAAGCGTTTTTACACCTATGCCTAAGTAACATATCTAAAGAAGGTAAATATGTCTCTTATACATTGTGCAACCCCTGACACAACATATTCGTATAATGACCTGATATATTCTAAATGGGGAGCTGCTGAATTCCACATCATTTGCTCAGCCTCAACTGATATTTATAGGGAGGTACATAAGAATGACCGAGAAAGAATGGCAAGAATTTAGATTTGCAGTAGAAGTTGAAGAGCAGGAACTAGCATTTTATTATAAAGGCGAAGAATGGTGGATTAGTAGACTATATGGTGAAGAAAAAAACTACCTACTTACACGTTCAAAAAACTCATATACTCAAGAGTATAGAACTGCCGTAGAATTATTCAACAATGGCATTGTTGATGGAAAACCTTTCATCGAAAGGGTGAAAGATTTTTTTTGAAATAAAGGTATTGCCTGTATGGTTATACTTTTTGAAGTTTTTGTATTTAATTTCCAATCTTTAACACGTATAGAAAAGGAGAATTAGTATGTTTGATTATGTTTTTGATACTGATATTGGCATAGATTTTGCAAACCTCGATGATTTAACAGATGAAAAGTTGAATCAGGTAGAGAAAAAATTAGGAGTCAAATTTCCAGCAGCTTATGTTGAACTTATGAAGAAACAAAATGGTGGAACATTATCTTATAATGAGTTTCATTCCAATAAAGTACCTGATGGTGAAGTTGATATTGATTCTATTATGGGTATAGATGTAGAGGATGGGATTGGGGAGTCTAATTATCTCGTAGAAGAATGGGATATAGAAAAGGGATTTGTCCTTTTTGCTGGAGATGGTCATGAATGGTTTGCTTTTGATTATCGTGAATATAAAGGAGATAATCCATGTGTATTTTACATAACAGATGAAGGTAAGCCAAAAAAAGTCGCAAAGGATTTTGAAAGTTTCTTAAAAAATTTAAAGAAACCTGAGTTTGATGATGCAGATGAAGATGATGATGGGGACTTCGATCGAGTTTATACAAAAGAGGAAGTAGAAGAATATATCGAAGAAGGTACGTCTCATTTTGATATTTCTGCGGGATTAGAGCAATTTGCTAAAGAAAAAGGTCATATGGAATGGTTTATAAAACAATCTCTAAAAACAATTGAAATAGAGGAAATTGACGATATTTCTTGGACTGTCGGTGAAAGCGTATTAATTAAATTAAGAGTCGAACCAAGAGAAAATTGGCCAATTGATTCTTTGCAAAAGATAGTCGATCATTTGATGGCAGTAACTGAGTATGAGGGAGTATCTGATATAGTTGCACAGCGTTTAGGAAAAAGAATTCAAAGAAACATTTTACAATAAGAAATTGATTTTTTACTCGTATGAGAGGGGAGTAAAAATGAAAGTATTGTTTTCTAGTTTGATTGTTATTTCATTTTTTTATCAATCTATGTTGCATACAAATACTTAAGCTTAACTTTATTCAGCAGAAGTCTCTCACTTCTGTAAGTGGAGAGATGAATGCATATTGGTATTCCATTCAGTGGGGGTTCAAACCCCGGCTGAATAAAGTTAAAGCCTCCGGTGGATGCCACAGATTTTCAGAGGAAATTTATCGAGCGGAGCTCGATAAAATCTGGGCGCAAATACGCCAAGGCGCATTTGATTGTTTTTAAGTCTAGGTATTTATTTCTTATAAGATTTGGTTTACAGCAAAAAAAATAAAAAAACACAAGAAAAAATACTTCAAATTATTTTCAGTGTGTTTTTAATCGGTTTTTCTGTTTATTTTTTTGTGACTAAATAATTTAATAATTAACTCAGCATGGTGAAGTTAGGGCCTGCTGCTTAAATAGGGTGATTTTCTTAGCAAAACTATGGTGTGCCACTAACATCGCCCTATTTTACACTTAGTTGACAATGAGAATTGTTATCAATTAAAATGATCAGTAACTCGTACTATGTGATATATCTATGCAAGGATGGTATTACAAAATCAGATTATTAGATTGGGATGAAACGAAATTTTATAGGAGAGTTCGGAATAAGGTAAACCTACGTTTGTATATAACGAGGGCTTGCATTCGTGAAGAAGAAAGGAGAACGGTTTTGAATCTGCAAATGAATACTCAAAATTTGGGGTGTCTCTTTGAGAAATTAAACGATGTCACTGTGTTATCGCAGAAGCAGAACTATCAGAAATATAGACTTCCGCTACAGAGCGGTGCAGGGCATGTAAAAAGGATTTGCTTAAGAGATGGCATGGAGATTAATTGGTTCGATGCAAATTTTGACGAACCTATCGCTTTAGATATCGATGTTCAGTACCCACACCTAGAAATTGCTTATACCCTAGAAGGGCAGGCCTATTGGGAGGCAGCCGGCGAACCTAGAAGCTACGATTTATCTGCAGGCGTTTCCACATTCTCATATATTCGCGATAAAAACCTTCATGCCGAGTTTTCTCCGTCTGAACGGATGTCGCATATGGAACTTCGCATCGATATTCGGCAGCTGAATGAACTACTTCCAGAGCTTAGCGGTATTTCGAACAAAGCTTTTTTCTGCAGGCAGTTAGCTGCTTCTCCTCATGTTTCTCGTATCGTGGAGGAAATGAAACAGTGTCCATATACTGGAACTCTCCAAAAGCTTTATCTAGAAGGGAAAGCTTTTGAACTGTTGGTATATCACTTGGATGGTGTTCAAAAGGAAGAAGAACAAAGTCGATCGGCATCCAAACTGAAAGTCCATGATATTCGCTGTCTTCACCAGGCGAAAGAGATTCTGTCCGGTACATGGAAAGAGCCACCCAGTTTGCTTGAACTCGCTAGAATGATCGGACTCAATGATTATAAGCTCAAACTAGGGTTCAAGGAACTGTTCGGCACGACAGTCTTTGGTTACGTACGCGGATTGCGAATGAATGAAGCACATAAAATATTGGAGCAAGGGAAGGTAAATGTGAGCGAGGCTGCCAGTATGGTTGGTTATAACAATTTGAGTCACTTTGCCAAACTATTCCGGAAAACCTATGGATATAACCCGAGTGAAGTTCAAAAAAGCTACGATTCTTACAGTCGATAAGGCCTTTAAACCAAAAGAATCCGTTTAGCATTAAGGAAAATCCGTTAGCAGGCGGCAAAGCATTCCACTTTCATTGATAATATATCTCAATAACTCGCTAATTTTATCAATCAAAAGAAGCGTCTTGTGAAAGGAGATAGATGTGAAGATGGAACGAGTACGATTCAGCATTTTTTTCAGTGTTTTTGTTGCCATGGTTGGCTTGATGATCATCGCTCCTGTCATGCCCCCGCTTATACGAGAATTGGGCTTGAGTGAAACTCACTCAGGTTTAATCATTTCTTTGGGGTCTGTTGCGATGGCAGTGATGGCTCCGGTGTGGGGAAGGTGGAGCGATATTAAAGGAAGGAAGCCTGTCATATTGATTGGCTTCATAGGGATGTTTGTGAGCTATGTTTTGTTCACGGCGACGATGTATGCCGGTTTGACGAAGCTTATCAGCGGCGGACTTTTAGTTATATTACTGATTATAGCACGCAGTATGGTTGGATTGTTTATTCCTGCTGTTCCATCGTCAGCACAGGCGTATATGGCTGACGTTACGGATGAAAAAGGGCGATCAGCAGGGATGGCTTTAATCGGTGCCGCCAATGGGATGGGGCTTGTGCTCGGCCCTGCAATTGCCGGAGGGTTTGCGCTCATCGGCCTAATTTGGCCACTTTATATAGGTGCGATGCTGCCGCTTGTCGCATTTATCGTCGTACTGCTGTTGATCCCGGCTCAAAAACCAGTTATTCAAGAAAAGCCGCCGAGAGTCAATCCATTGCAAAAAGAACTTCGTCTTTATTTGTTTGCTGGTCTGGCAACAATGCTCAGCATCGTCACTTTGCAGGTGGTCGGAGGTTTTTATTTTCAGGATCAATTATCTTTGACTACGAAGGAAACAGCACGAATGGTTTCCATGGGTCTTATGCTTAGTGGAGTTGCGATGATAGTCACACAAGGAATCCAAATGAAAAAAACGAAATGGGAGCCAAAGCCTCTGATCTTGGTTGGATCATTGCTTCTGATTATAAGTATGCTGCTCTTTTTGTTCATCATAAGCCCGATTGGTTTTTACGTGGCCTTCGCCTTTTTTGGCATTGGAGCCGGTCTGATGATGCCAGGTTTTATGGCAGGTTCTTCACTTGCCGTTGCACGTGAGCAGCAAGGCGGTGTATCCGGACTAGTGGCAGCTGTCCAAGGGATTTCTGCTATGATTGCCCCCATTCTCAGCACAACTCTATACCAAGTGGATAAACACCTCCCCTTTGTGGTCGTGGCGGCGATTGTGCTGCTAATGGCCATTACGTTACTTTCTGTGAAAAATAAAATCTCTACAAGCATGTCAGTACAATAATGTGTGGTTTGAAAAAACGCTCCATTTAATCGTGGAGGGGAGAATCATATGACACCATACAAAGTATGAATTTAAAAAGAGCAACTGTTATGATAAAAAGTTTCCTGAAGAGAAGGAAACTTTTTATCGTAATACAGGTTCTCGAGAAATGTGGTTTTGACTTATCATACCACAAGTGAACTATCATTTAAGATTGTCCTTATTGCTTTGGGCTTGTGAAAAGTTCATCGTTTCCTCGAATGCTTCTTCTTGGTCCTTTCGATACCATTCGAAGAAAATTTTAGCAATAATGGCCCCATATACAATTTCCTGGACAACCTTCATGATAATCCCGCCGAGTTGCTGATCTTGAAGGACGCCTAATGGATTGAACAACGATATCAGTTCAGGTGATGATGAACCTAATCCTGATAATGAGGATGGCGTTGCGCATAATGTCAGTGCATTTATCCACGCTTCAGGATCAGAATATGTTTGATACATGGGATCATTTGCAAAAATGATGAGCGCGCAGGCTGGTAACATTAGGACTCCATTGGCAAACATATACCCTGTTTTCAAGATTCCGGACATCTTATCGTATTCCTTAAGCGGATTTATAACCGGCCAAAACATGAAGATAGCTAGAAAAAATAATAATGTGTGGATGGAGGCATGATAAAAGCTAGTTGTTTTTGAGAAATCCAGAATCAGTGGAACATGATAAACCGAAAATCCCACATTAAATAGCAGGAGTGCCACTACAGGTTTTGTCAGGTGATGAAATAAGAATTTGATCACTCTAATATTCAACAATGCCCTCCACAGCCAAGTTGGTATCGAATGAATAAAAAGAATAGGCATTATTAATAGAAGAAATGCCATTTGAAGCATATGCATCGTTAACATCATGTGACTCATTAAATCGATTGGTGATCCTTTAATGATATACAGGATCGTGACAAAGCCAATAAACGAAGCTATTTGCTTTTTGGTAGGAGGCTTGCTCCCTTTAAAGAAATGCCGATACTTAACTGTAATAAGATAATAAAAAACAGTAATAAAGAGTAAAAATATTGCAAAATATGGACTCCACAATGAACGGAAGTCAAATAAATAGAAGATAGGCATAAGTCACCCCGCTCGTTCCTTTTTGGTACTTATCCAATGGCATTCAAGTTAAAAAAGCTAATTTCCTATTGACCTGGAAATCAGCTTATCAATATTAGAGTGATATCTATCATTTAATGATTGAGCAAAAATGATTATTGATAATAGCCGACTGTCCTCTTGTCATCCGGATGTGGATCGATGACCTCTTTTGTATCGGTAGGAAAAGCATTTATCACTTCGTACATTACAATTAATCCCGGAATTAGAACCACCGTCACAAGTATACCGATCACCATCATTAAAAACTGAGTCATATACTCATCCCCATTTAATTTTTTTGAAGACATTTTGTTAAACGTGATTGATCTTCACAAAAAAATTCTAAAGGAAAAAATATCGACTGTGACCATCCAATCTTTATTAAAAAACCCCATCCAGCTTTTTGGAGTTAAGTGCGTCGTTATCAAAAATCGATGATCATTTCGAGTTCGTAAATACGACTTGAAAAAGATTTTTAAAAAAAGGGGGAAGTGTGAAAATTTGCAAATAAAGAGTTGCGCAAATAACAAGTGGATGGTCAAAACAAGCCGTAATTGGATGATTAAAAGTACGGCATTTCCGTTAAGATTATTAATAAGATTTTATTTCGCTAATTCTGCGATTGTTGTCTCGTGTGGGTGAATGTTTTTTTACGCTAATAGGGGGCTTGAAAAATGGAGAAAAACAGCAAAATAAAAAGGCGTTTAGCTTTAAATAAGATAAAACCGTACCAACCAGGTAAACCAATCTGGGAATTACAGAGTGAATTAGACTTGGATCAAGTGGTCAAATTAGCTTCAAATGAAAATCCGATTGGTCCATCACCTAAAGCAGTTGAAGTATTACAGCATTCTTTGTCGACGCTTAACAGATATCCTGATGCTCATGCTACGAGATTAAAAGAAGTCTTGGCAGCTCATTTATCCTTATCTACGGAACAATTCATTATTACAAACGGTGCGGATGAACTGATTACACTCATTTCTGAGACATATCTTGAACCGAATGATGAAATTATTGTTCTCTCCCCATCTTTTAGTGAATATCAATTTGGGGCGAATTTGATGGGGGCTAACATTGTCAGTATTCCTCTTGATAATAGATTTCAAATTAATATTCATACAATCCTATCGTCTGTTACAGACCATACAAAATTGGTATACGTATGTTCGCCTAATAATCCAACGGGTACGTATCTATCTTCGAATGACCTTGAAGCATTGCTGTTAGCATTACCTGAACATGTCCTTCTAGTACTTGATGCAGCATATAGCCATTTTGCAACAAATACCGATTATACAGATGGCCTGGAGTTTGTTCGATCAGGCCATCAATTGATTGTTCTCCAAACCTTCTCAAAAATATATGGTCTAGCAGGTATAAGGATAGGATTTGGGGCCGCACCTTCATCTATTATTGGTAGTATAACAAGTGTAAAGGAACCATTTAATGTTAATACACTAGCTCAATATGCAGCGGCTTCTGCTATTGAAGATGTCGATCATGTTAACCAATCAAAGCTTGTGAACACATCCGGGCGCAAACAATTGTACGAAGCGTTTTCTAGATTAGGCTTATCCTATATAGAGAGCATGGCTAATTTTGTTTTTGTGAAAATTGGCCATGAGGCAAAAAGAGTATATGAGCGGCTGCTTGAAGGTGGAGTCATCGTCCGTCATGGTGATGCCTGGGAAATGCCTGAATATTTACGGGTTTCAGTCGGAACTCAGGAAGAGAATGCAAAGTTCATTAAACAACTAGAGTTGATTAAATCAAAAGCTGAATAGAGGATGAGAACGAATGAATGAGCTTGCAGAAAATTTAAATGCCCGCATACAAAAATCCAATCCTTATATTTTTGAATTACTATCTGATCTCGGTAAGAGGTTATATTATCCAAAGGGAATTTTGAGTCAAAGTGCGGAGGCAAGTACCAAAGCAACCCGATATAATGCAACAATCGGAATTGCAACTGTCAATAATTCCCCCATGCATTATAAACATATACATGAAACCTTAAAAGGGTATTCTCCTGAAGAGGTTTATCCCTATGCACCGCCAGCAGGAAAAGAAGAGCTGCGTGAAGAGTGGAAAAAGAAGTTATTAAGAGAAAATCCTTCTTTGAAAACCAAAAGTATTGGTCTCCCAATTGTAACAAATGCTTTAACCCATGGTTTAAGTATTTTGGCAGATTTGTTTGTAAATGAAAATGATACGATTATCCTTCCTGATAAGTACTGGGGAAATTACGCGTCCATTTTTCATATTCGACGGGGTGGAAGCCTGATAACTTTTGATCTTTTTGATCAATACGAAAATGTAAATGTCGTTGGATTTAGAGAACAATTATTAAAACAGAAAAAATCAGGGAAGGCGATCGTGTTACTCAATTTTCCGAATAACCCAACAGGCTATACTCCTGATGAAGTAGAAATCGGCGGAATCATATCAGCATTACTTGAAGCTGCTGAGGCAGGTATTAATATCGTATTGATTTTGGATGACGCATATTTTGGCCTGTTTTATGAGAATTCAATCAAGGAATCTCTGTTCGGCAGGGTTGCTGGTCTCCATTCAAGAATATTGCCTATTAAAGTGGATGGCGCAACAAAGGAGAGTTACGTTTGGGGGTTACGAGTCGGGTTTATCACGTACGCCTCACACGACAAAGAAGTATTGGAAGCCTTGGAACAGAAAACAAAAGGCATCATTAGAGGAACAATTTCAAGCAGTTCCCAATTATCCCAGACAATCGTTCTAAATTCTTTAAAATCAAATGAATATGAGGAAGAAAAGCGTCTCAAATATGAATTAATGAAGAAACGGGCTGAACGGGTTAAAGAAATAGTCAGTCAGGACAAGTACCAGGAAGTGTGGACACATTACCCGTTTAACTCGGGGTATTTTATGTGTTTAAAAATAGATAAAGTGAATACGGAAATATTGAGGAATTATTTATTGGAGAAGTATGGAATTGGTACGATAGCCATCAATCAAACTGATTTAAGAATCGCATTTTCGTGTGTAGATGAAGATGATTTAGAAGAACTTTTTGAATTCATCTATATAGGGATAAAGGAATTGCTGGAAATGTCATGAAAGATAAGCCTGAATAAAGGGATGAAAAAGGTACAACAAATTCCCATAGTAGTACTCTGGAAATGCTCCTTTACTGCCTGGTAGCTTAATTATAGGTATAATTATTTTTATAAATTGAAATGATTGTAAATCCCAATACGGAGTGATAGTAAATGGAGTTCACACCAGATTCTTCATCTAAAAAACCCATTTATAAACAAATTGCTGAATTCATAGAACAAGGGATTTCATCAGGAGAGCTTTCTCCTGATGTCCCCTTGCCATCTGAACGTACTTTAGCAAAGAAGATAAATGTTAATCGCAGCACGATTGTAGCAGCTTATGATGAATTGCAATCTATTGGAGTGGTGGTTAGAAAAAAAGGAAGCGGCACGTATATCAATACGGATATATGGGGGATATCTCACAAACGGGTACCAAATTGGGGAAGATATGTAGAGGATGGTTCTTTTCTGCCCAATCTACCTTTAGTACAGAAAATCCGTACAGAAACACAGAAGAATGAGCGGATTAATTTGGCAAGTGGTGAATTAGCTTCTGATCTCTTTCCTGCTGATCAATTCCGTTCTATTTTAGCAAAACACCCATTCAATGGTTACTTAGGATATGATCATCCACAGGGGAATGAGCTGCTGCGAGAGACGATTTCTCATCACGTGGAAGATTATAAAAATATCTGTATCAGTCCAGATTCAATCCTGATCACTTCGGGAGCGCAGCAAGCCCTTCATTTAATTGTGCAATGTTTGCTTAAGCCAGGAGATACTGTAGCGATTGAAAATCCGTCGTATGCTTATTCCTTGCCTATTTTTCAATCAGCTGGTCTTAGAATTCTATTATTACCAGTTGATAAATATGGCGTGAATCCTGATGATATTATAGAACTACAAAAAAAACATCGGATTCGAATGTTGTTCTTGAATCCAGATCATCAAAACCCTACTGGGGCAAAAATGTCCGTGTCCAGGCGTAAACGGATTTTAGACATATCTTCAGAATACGGCATTCCAATTATAGAGGACGATCCATATAGCTTGACCTCGTTTGATGGAAAAATAGGCCCTTGTTTAAAATCAATGGACGATAGTGGAAATGTAGTGTATATTAGTTCGCTTTCTAAGATAGTAGCATCAGGACTGCGAATTGGCTGGATCATTGGGCCGCAGAAGGTGATTGAACGTTTGGCAGATGCCAAACAACAAGTGGATTTTGGGCACAGTGTCTTTCCACAATGGGTGGCTAATGAATTTTTAGGATCACCACAATTTGGCAAACATATTTTAATGCTTCGAAAGTACCTTCAAGAGCGAAGAGATTTAATGATTTCGTCGCTTTTGAAGGTGTCAAATAATGAAACGGATGTCTTTGTACCTGAAGGCGGAATTCATTTATGGTATAAGTTAAATGAACCGGTTGATGAATATAGGCTGCTCGATGAATCGATGAAAAAAGGGGTGGCGTTCGTCCCGGGGAGTATTTTTGGTTCTGAAAAAGGCTACATTCGTTTTTCTTATGGACGAGGACAAAAGCACTCAATCGAGGAAGGAATTTCTAGATTCGCCAGTGCACTAAAAAGCTTCGCTTAGATTTAACTTCATTCAGCAGAAGTCTCCGACTTCTGTAAGTGGTAAGATGAATGCCTATTGGTATTCCATTCAGTGGGGGTTCAAACTCCGGCTGAATAAAGTTAAAGCCTCAGGCGGATGCCACAGATTTTCAGAGGAAATTTAACGAGCGGAGCTCGATAAAATCTGGTCGCAAATACGCCAAGGCGCATTTGATAATAAGGAATCTGAAATGACTCTTGGGTTCATCAAGAGTTATTTTTTTATTAAAAGTGGATGAGCATAAAAAGGCAGAACTGGATGGTCCAATTAGGAATGAAACTTATTAAAATGAATAATGATGCAGTAATAGAAAGAAGGGTAGGTTTCGGAGGATATGTTCTTTAACGGCGATCTTCATGCATGCATGAACGAATGACTGCATACGGAGTGGTTTTTTCTATTGGTTTGTTGGTTTCCATGAAGGCAGACATACTTCCTTTTAGAATTAAGTTTCGTCATTTTACATGCCTCTATTGATGAGAACAAGAATACTGTTTAACTTCATTCAGCAGAAGTCTCCCACTTCTGTAAGTGGAGAGATGAATGGATATTGGTATTCCATTCAGTGGGGGTTCAAACCCCGGCTGAATAAAGTTAAAGCTTCCGGCGGATGCCACAGATTTTCAGAAGAAATTTATCGAGCAAAGCTCGATAAAATCTGGGCGCAAATGACGCCAAGGCGCATCTGATGTGCATATGATAATGGAAGATAGTTTACAGGGAGTGATTTCTTTGACATTATATATGATTATTGGTGGGGTTATTACAAGTATAGCTGCTCTTGTAGGTACGTTTCTTGTTGGAAGAGATGTAACAAGGCAAATGAAGAAGTATGAAGAAGAAGGGGCTACTTCCCAAGATGAATTAGCAAGATCCTTGGAGTACGAAAAAAACTCTTTGGGCTACAATATAAAAAGATTATCATGGATTTATGTAGTATTGGGACTTGTTGTTCTAATTGTTTCAATAAGTATTGCCTATTACGGAAAATAATCAATGTTGCTAGTTTTAACTTCATTTAGCAGAAGTCTCCACTTCTGTAAGTGGAGAGATGAATGGATATTGTATTCCATTCAGTGGGGGTTCAAACCCCGGCTGAATAAAGTTAAAGTTTCCGGCAGATGCCACAGATTTTCAGAGGGGATTTATCGAGCGAAGCTCGATAAAATCTGGTCGCAAATACGCCAAGGCACTTGATTTAGCATTATAGTTATTGAGGAATAATCGCTTATAGCGACCTTAGGTGCAGATTATTCATTTTATGCCATACTCCTTTTTGATAGTTTGAAAAAATAGGTTTATTTAGCACCGGTTTTTTAAAAAAAGAGCGCTGTGAAGCGCTCTAGGAGGTTAAGATGAGTCGAAAAAGGATGCGAAACGGTTTAATTATGCCCGAATCTAATTAGTTACAAAATGCTGTACCGACAATAATCAATAGAATAAACAGCACTACGATCAAGGCAAAGGAATTACGAAAACCATATCCACCGCCATATCCATAACCGCCGTATCCACAACCGAACCCACAGCCGAACCCACGGCCAAAGAAGCCCATGAACATCACCACCTTATAGGATTAATACAAATTATGCAGGTCCAAGTAAAACGAGCTAGGGATATGCGGACAAATCTCAAAAATGGGTTTATTTTGGGACAATATCTTGGTTTACTACCGTATTGATGACTATGTCATACTGCGGCTTTCATTGGCGTTCGGAAAAACGCCAATAAAATTTTCGAGCTTACCAGACAGGTGTCCGATCAAATCTTTCATATGACGAAATTATGTAAGAACATATAAACTCTTCATAACCGTTGATAAATCACATTGCAAGATAATACATAACCGTACTTGGGGCTGCTTTTGGAGAAAATAATGTGTAGATAGAAGTTGGATATTAAAAAATTAAGCCTGGTCAGCGCCGGGCCTATTTTAATTGAAGCTTTAATTGATTACCGCACCGGTTTCTAGCCTACGGACAAAAAGCGAAAAATTATAAGAAGGATAAGTTTGATTCGATGTAGAAGAAATAAAGACATGCGGTAAAGGAGAATACTTTCCAACGTAGAGAATATATACAGAATGGGCATCAAAGTACGTACTTTTCGATAAAGGGAGGAAGCTCATGAATAAATTAGCAAATGACCATTTGCATGAAACGAGAAATAACCTTATAAAGGAGATTAGTGTATTAGGCGATGCTCAATTTAATAGTAAGCCTGATCCGAATAGTTGGAGTATAGCACAAGTTTGTCATCACCTGGTTTTAGTGGAAGAGGCATCTATAAAGGCTATTTCATGGGGATTACAAGATAGTGCCAGCACTCAAAAAGAACGTAAAAATGTTCACTCTATATTATTGAATAGAACAAAAAAGCTTAAAGCCCCGAAAATCGTTGAACCAGATGTAAAACCATTTGAAATTCAGCAAATAATTGATTTGTTAAGCGAATCCAGAAAAAAGTTGATGACTTTCCTCAGTACTATAGAAGATGAATCTTTATTGGCGAAAAAATCAATGAAGCATCCAGCTATAGGTGATTTACCTCTCGATCAATGGATCGAACAAATCTATGTGCATGAACAGCGGCACATAGAACAAATAAAAGAATTAAAGGCAGCACTCTAAAGCTTGCTCAAGTAAAGCTAGGTCTGTGGCGAGCCTAGTTTATTTTTACAAAATGTTCTCCCAACGAGCAATAAAAAATAGGCCCGTGATAGCGGGCCCTTTAACTTGATTCAGCAGAAGTCTCCCATTTCTGTAAGTGGAGAGATGAATGCCAATTGGTATTCCATTCAGTGGGGGGTCAAACCCCCGCTGGATAAAGTTAAAGCCTCCGACGGATGCCACAGATTTTCAGAGGAAATTTATCGAGCGAAGCTCGATAAAACTGGGCGCAAATACGCCAAGGCGCATTTGATAAAAACCACTCGATAGCGCTTATTTTTCACATGCAATGCCATCCTTATCTCTGTCCATTTTTTTGTTTGCATTATAGAGTTTTGCGGAAACGTATGGCTTGTACTTTGTTTTTCCGCCTTTATTTTTTATTTTGGACGATTTTGCAACGCCACCTTTGTAATCTTTATTCAAGGCAGTACAATTTTTGTAGGTTTTTACTTTGGACTTTGCTTCCGCTGTATCATATGAGGTGTAACCAAAAATAAGTCCGGCTCCCAGCACAACCGCTAACACTTTTTTCATTTAGAACACTCCTATTATTCATTACTTTCCTAATATTTTACTATTTTTCCAGATTAAAATAAATTTCAAATCAAAAATAACCAATGTCGAAGAAATGCAAATTTATTTACCAGAAAATCTATATTTATTGTACAATATACATGATCACTGGAGGTGATATAAAATGGCGAAAATATTTCCGCCAGAATTTGCGGCGTCTCATGCGAAGCCTTTTATTAAAATAGGCGATACTTTGCATGAGGTAGACTGATTAAACCATCGCCTTAATTTTATAAATGGCTTTGTCTTCCATCCAAATTTTTTATACTAAAAATAAGGAGCTAATTAAAATGACAAGCCATAATGAAATACAACCCTTTATTAGATGCGACCAGTTTAATTTTATTAAATTTCAAGTGAAGCATTTGGTGCATGCCCATTCTACCGTAAAGGATCCAGCCGTTCTAAATGCAATCAAATATGGAGCGCTGGACAAGATAATGAATCTGTTTCCGGAAATGAGTGAGGATCATCAGGTTTTTCATAAAATAACCGAAATCGAACAGGACATTCAGGGAAAAAGTTTTCTGGATGCTCTAAAATCGTACGTAATTCCTTTTAAGCCCATAACGGAAAAAACGGTAGGGAAGCTTTTTCCAAAAGCGGGGAAGCTGAAACTACAATTTTTAAAGAATGTAGATTTTAAAGAACTATCCTATTTGGGCTGGTATGATATTCGTTCTGATAAAAAGTTCCTCATTTTTGATTATAAAGGAAAATTAATGGGGATTCATGGAACGTTCAGGCATAAAACAAAAGGGATTTGTTCTTTATGTAATCATCATGGAGAAGTGGGTTTGTTCATGGCGAATGTAAAAAGCGGGAAAGAAACATTCACTAACCGCGGGAATTATATTTGCGATGACAGCCATGAATGCAATCAAAACTTGCAAAGACTGGATAAGCTTGAATATTTCATAGAGAACTTAAAAAACTGAGGATCATTCCTCAGTTTTTTTGTGTAAGTAAGGAAAATATAACTTGTTATGGAAAGTTTTATTCAAAGGAAGCTTATTCTTCAAGCTACGACGTACAGGAAGTACTAGTGCAAGCGAAGCGACAGGACGTCGCGCCTTGAGCCAGCCGACGTACAGGAAGTACTAGTGCAAGCGAAGCGACAGGACGTCGCGCCTTGAGCCAGCCGACGTACAGGAAGTACTAGTGCAAGCGAAGCGACAGGAAGTCGCGTTCTGAGCCAGCCGCCCTACAGGAAGTACTAGTACCACAGAAGCCACAGGATGTGGCGGCCTGAGGCGTAAGGATCAAGTCATGCGGAAGTTTATTCAGGAAGAATGTGCTTCTGCTGCACAGTTTATTCAAGGAAGCAATGTTTCCCTCGTCGCAAAGCTGCATGAAGCATACTCAAGGAAACTTTTCACGATGTAATTGAAATTAGTAGCTTTGCTGTAGTGGCTGAGGAACTCCCTCATCAAAATTCGCCTTGTGCTTGTCACCTAAGGCTCAAATAAGAGATAGGTGAAAGTGAATTTTATCTGGAAATGAAAAAGAAAACAGCCATCTAAAGGCTTCCTTATCTTTCGCAGGCATATCCATCTTTATCCCTGTCCATTTTAGCTTGATAGGCGGGATGGCCTTCAGGGACTCCATTTGGGTAAACCTTTCTTAGTTCTGTGCAGTTTTGAAAAAATTCCGTGCCGCTTTCCGGCTTGGAAGTCTGGCTTTTGGCAGGTTGGCTGTCAGTGGAGGATTGCTGTGAACCTTCTGATGATCCAGCCGAAGATTCTTTAAAGCCTGAATCTGTCGCATAGTTTTCGATGGACCAAATACCGATTTCTTTTACTTTAGCTTTTTCTTGTGCTTCCTCATAAGTGGTTAAATGTCTTGTATTTGGAGGGTAAACATAAGCAACCCGGGCTAAACCTTCTTCCAACAACATCTCTTGCACACTTTTCCCATCGACATACACATAAGCCAGCAAACGCCCGTATTTATCAACACGTTCCCCAATGTCGAACTCCAGCGTTAAATCACCACTGTCAACCAGTTGTTTGTTTCGCTCCTTGGCTTCTTCGCCAAACGGCTGCTTACCTAAGCGCGGGTGGTTTGTTTCGGGCGTATCAATTAACAGGTAGCGGACATTTTGTTCTTTTCCATTGTAGAGGACCTTAATGGTGTCTCCGTCTATCGTTTTGACAAGTGTTACAGGAATATGATCGATTGTACCGGATGTATCAGTGGATTGATCTTTTGCTGACGTTGGTTCTTGTACTTCCTGTTGTTGAACATCTTTTTTCTGATCCTGATTGACCGGAACGCTGTCAACGTCAGAACAACCGCTCAAGGCAAACAGGCTGAGCGCAAGGATAGAAACAGTAATTTTGCGCTTGGACGCTGCTGTTATAACAATGCCAATTAAAAAAAAGATGAAAATAACTCCCCAGATGACGTTCATGTTATTTGAACTCCTTTTGATAATAATGAATTGTTCAGATCTTTTCATATTAAAGAACATGCAAACAAGGTCTATTTTAACATCAAAGATTGTATAATCAAGCAGGTTTTGGAAAAAGACAAACTGAACAAAAAGACAAAGCTCCCTGTTTGAACTTGATAATTCTTCCTTTCTTTTAAACATAGAATGATTAAAGAAAAGGGGAGTGAGTCTATTGAAAATAGCTGTATTGGGTGCGGGATTGATGGGAAAGGAAGCTGTCCGTGACCTTGCCAGTTCTAAAAATGTGAAGGAGATTGGTATAGCAGATATTAATTTTGATCACGCGATGGCTGTATGTAGAGCGGTCGGTTCGCCGAAGCTCAAAGCGTATCAATTGGATGCCGGAAGTTTTAAGGATCTTGTTCAATTTCTTCAAGGGTATGATGTTGGCATTAATGCTCTGTTCTACTCTTTTAATGAGCAGGTGGCAAAAGCTGCTATTCAGGCAGGAACACATTCTGTTGATTTGGGAGGGCATATCGGGCATATGACGGATAAGGTGCTCGCCCTTCACGAGAAAGCGAAAGCTGCCAATATTACGCTGATCCCTGATCTGGGGGTAGCTCCTGGCATGATCAATATTTTAGCAGGATATGGTGCAGAAAAATTAACTAAGCCAGCATCTATCAAACTGTATGTTGGGGGAATCCCGCTCCGGCCGGAGCCTCCCTTGGAATATAATCATGTTTTTTCAATGGAAGGCGTGTTTGACCACTATACTGATCCTTCCTTGATTATACGGGATGGATTGGTACGGGAAATTCCATCCTTATCGGAAGTGGAAAAAGTATATTTTGAAAAATTTGGCCCATTGGAGGCCTTTCACACTTCAGGCGGTACGTCCACACTTTCAAAGTCATATCCGAACTTACAAACATTGGAATATAAAACAATCCGATACCCAGGACATTGTGAAAAATTTAAACTGTTGGTTGATTTGAACTTGACTCACACAGATTATATCGTGGAAGTGAGAGGACAACAAGTCAAGCCGCGTGATGTTCTATTAAAAGTGTTGGAGCCTATCGTTGATTTGAAGGATAAGGATGATGTCGTTTTGCTCAGAGTGATGGTAGCGGGAGAGGCAGGAGGAGAGAAGGGGACTTTCGAATACGAAATGGTGACGTATAAAGACCGTGGACATCAAGTGACTGCGATGGCAAGGGCGACAGCCAATACGATATCTGTTGTTGCCCAAATGATAGGGGATGGGATAATAACCGAAAAAGGAGTATTTCCACCGGAGCAGATTGTTCCTGGGGATATTTATATAGAAGAGATGGCCAAAAGGGGAGTCCATATAGTTGAGAAGAGATATTAAGGGTAATCTATTTGTAATTGCTCTGAAAAATGGTCACCAATGGAGAAGATCCGTGTTCATTATCGTATCAGCGATCCTGTTAAACTTGGGTGCCATGCCACGGAGATAACTTTCACTAACCTTAACGGAGGCCTCCATTAAAATAAAAAGCCGTCCAGGAAATCTTTTACAGGACGGCCTCCTTGCCTATTGATTTAATCTTCAAACGGCCACGCCGGCAACATTCTGTTAAGCTCTTTATCCTCACGGTAACCTAGTACATAATCGGCCTGCATGATGGTGTGGATTTCCCGAGTTCCTTCATATATTACTGGTGCTTTGGAATTCCTCAAATACCGCTCCACGGGGTATTCGTTTGAATAACCGTAAGCTCCATGAATTTGAACGGCGTCGTCTGCGGCTTTATTAGCAAAATCGCATGCTTGCCATTTGGCAAGGGAAGTTTCCCTCGTGTTGCGCACTCCTTTGTTTTTTAATTCTCCTGCACGGTATACAAGCAAGCGGCTCATTTGCAAGCCAGCTTCCATATTGGCAATCATCTGTTTCACAAGCTGATGGTCTCCAATTTTCTTGCCAAAGGTTTCCCGCTCATGACAGTATTTAATGCTAGCTTCAAGGCAGGCCATAATTTGACCGCAAGCTCCCGCTGCCACTGTAAAGCGTCCGCTATCCAAAGCGGACATAGCAATTTTAAATCCTTCCCCTTCTTCTCCAAGCAGGTTTTCTTTTGGGATTTTTATATTTTCAAAAAATATTTCCCCTGTATTGCCTGCGCGGATTCCCAATTTTCCCTTAATAGCCTTGGAGGAAAAGCCCTCCATCGTCCTTTCCACAATGAAAGCTGAGATTCCATGATGCTTTTTGCTTTTGTCCGTGTAAGCGAAAACGAGGAAGTGGTCAGCCACATCACAAAGGGAAATCCATGTTTTTTGCCCGTTTAAAATATAGTAGTTTCCATCCCTGACTGCTGTCGATTGCAGGGCGGCAACATCGGATCCTGCATTTGGCTCCGTCAATCCGAACGCACCGATTTTTTCTCCTTTAGCCTGAGGGACAAGGTATTTTTGCTTCTGATCTTCCGTTCCCCACTGAAGCAAAGTCATGCTGTTTAATCCGGTATGTACAGATACGGCTGTACGAAAAGCTGTATCGCCCCTTTCCAACTCCTCGCACACAATGGCAAGAGAGTTATAGTCCATTTCGCTTCCGCCGTATTTTTCCGGAATACAGACTCCCATTAAGCCGAGTTTCGCCAAATCAGTAATGATTTCTGAGTGAAACTCTCCTTTTTCATCCCATTCGGCAATATGAGGCATGATTTCCTTATCAACAAAATTCCGTACCGTTTTTCTTAACATGATTTGTTCATCGCTAAAGTCGAAATTCAACTACAGCACCCCTTATCAGATGATTTTATTTTTCTTTAAAAATCTGACCAAATCTTCATCGTATCCAAGCTCCGTCAGTATTTCGTTTGTGTGTTCCCCGGCATCAGGCGGATAATACCGTACTTTGGCAGGGGTACGCGAAAGCTTCAACGGACTTCCGATCATTTTGATTTTTCCAGCTGTAGGATGGTCGATGGCTTGAATGGTTTCTCTCGCTAGAAGCTGCGGGTCTTCCTCTAATTTATTGATGGTTTGAATCGGACCGCAAGGAATGTTATTTTCGCGGAAAAGTCCGATCCATTCATCAGCTCCTGTTTCTACCAACTGCTTTTGTAAAATTGGCACCAACACTTCACGGTTTTCCACTCTCTTTGGGTTCGTTGCAAACCTTGGATCCTTTGCCAATTCTGCTAGTCCGATCAGCCGGCATAGAACTTCAAATTGCCGGTCGTTACCAACAGCAATCACAATATCGCTGTCCTTTGTCTGAAAGGTTTGATATGGAACGATATTCGGGTGGCTGTTCCCGAGCGGTTCGGGGGTTTGCCCTGACATTAAAAAATTGCTTGCGATGTTGATCAGGGCGCTTACTGCGCTGTCATATAAAGCGATGTCGATCTTTTGTCCAAGTCCTGACCGTTCCCGTTCCAACAGCGCGGCTTGGATGCCAATGCACGCATATAAACCCGTCAATACGTCTGTGATAGCAATTCCAGTTTTTTGCGGTCCAGAATTTTTATCTCCGGTTATACTCATGAAACCGCTCATTGCCTGAATGATAAAGTCGTATCCAGGCAAGCGTTTATAAGGGCCGGTTTCTCCAAATCCTGTAATGGAACAGAAAATGATGCCAGGATTAATGTTTTTTAGAGTCTCGTAACAGAGTCCGAGCCGTTCCATTGTCCCAGTTTTAAAATTGTGGATGACAACATCGCTTTCTTTCACAAGCTTTTTGATGATGTCTTTTCCTTCGGTTGATTTCAAATTTACCGTCAGGCTTTTCTTGTTTCGATTGGCACATAAATAATAGGCGCTGACCCCTTTTTGAAAAGGGGGCCCCCATCTTCTTGTGTCATCTCCTCCATCGGGGCTTTCTACTTTTACCACGTCTGCTCCCAGGTCACCCAGAACCATCGAACAATAGGGGCCTGCAAGGACTCTTGACAGATCCAACACCTTAACGCCTTTCAGTGCATGGCTCAGTTAGTATCACTCCTTCCTCGTGCATATTAATTGGCCTGATTTACAATGTGAATCCCTTTGGTGTCTGGATGATTAAACGTCGGACAAAAGGGGAAAAGTAGTGGAACGAAAAAAATGTGTTATTTTGTCCTATACATATTTACATATATTCTATAAAAATTTGAAATATTCCTTCTTAATGAATGAGGTTTTTGTTTACGTTAAAGAAAACATAAAATTTGACTAAGTTTTCTATTAGAAGTGATGTGCTATGTCTAGCTCCAGCGCCTATCGACTAGCAGACTTCGTGACAATGTGCTCCAGCGGCGCAGCGTATTCGAAACCTTGTTGCAAAGCTGTACGAAGCTTACTCAAAGAAGCTTCTCACGAAGTAATCCAGTAAGCTGCTGCTTTCCTCCGATAAGTCAACCTCGGCGTAAGGATTAAGCCAATCGCTGCTGAACGCAGACTACGCCTTCTTCAACGCTCGTCTAGCTTTGCGCCGATAATCAGGCACACTCGCACTTCGTTTTCCTTTATCTCGTTAGAGCCACTCCATCCTGTAGTCGATGAACTGGCGCTTGCTCGTTACTTAAGATGTTTGTTTTTCAAAGATTCACATGCTAAACTATTTTACATTAAAGTTCCTCTTAAAAGGGTAAGCTCGTTCTGAATGGGAAGGGTTTTATATGAAAAAAGACAACATTATTTTATTTCCGGGGTTAAAAAAGCGTCTCTTTCAATTTGGAATGGAACACTTGAAGGACCGCCAATTTGAAGAAGCGGCGCATTTCTTTGAACAAGCAAGAGAAATCGGCCACGATGATGACGAGATTGATATGGCGCTTGCAGTGGCCTATTATGAAAGCGCCGATTATCAAAAGGCCAAAGAGAGAACGGAGGACATGCTCCATAAAGGAATTGGTGACTATTATGAAAACATTGATCTCTATTTGATGATATTGATGCAGCTAAATTTGCATGATCAGGTGGTTCATACACTGGAAGCCCTTTTTGAAGAGCAGCATGTGCCGCTGGAAAAGCGGGAACATTATGAGACGTTATTAAAGTTCAGCAAAAGAGCCCTTACTAATAAAGAGAATCCCCTTTCGTCCCAGGAAAAGGTTGAATCTGTCCTTGGTAAAGGTGACTTCAGAGAGCAATTGATTTTTATAAGCGGTTTGGGGGATAAAAATATTCAACCGTATCTAGCATCATTAGTGAATCTTTTGAAAGACAGTCAAGTTCATCCATTTTTACAGACCGCCACCTTGAATGTGTTAATGGAGCATAAGGTTCAAACACCGGTACAGGTTAGGAAGTTTGATTATGAAGGTAATTTTATTCCTAGTGAGCTTCCGGATGTCATGGAGATCCCTTTTTATCAGTCTGTCATTGCCAAATTAAATGAAGAACTTGAAAATGAGAACCCTATATTGTTGGATCAATTGAAGGAAATGATTCTCCGCCATCAGTTTTTGTTGTTTCCATTTGAGTTTAAACCAAATAATGCGGCACTATGGGCTGCAGCATACAGGGGATTCGGCCACGAGATGTATGGAGAGAATTGGAGTAACGAGAAGACAGCCAAAAAGTTCCAAGTGGAGCCGATTGAATTGGAACAGGCTATTTCTTTTATTTTTGATCTAGAGCAACATTCGCCTTCAACTGTTTAATTTTTCTTCCCTTTAAATAGTTGAAAAGCTATGTTATAATATAATGGTTATGCCATCCGTTGTTAAGATCAAAAAATAAGATTTACATAAGAGATTTATCGAAGATATGTAGTTGGAGGTAATGAATATGTCAGCAAAATGGGAAAAGTTAGAGGGCAATAAAGGAGTCCTTACAGTTGAAGTTGATCAGGAAACTGTCGATAAGGGGCTTGATACAGCGTTCAAAAAAGTTGTAAAACAAGTACACATTCCGGGCTTCCGCAAGGGAAGAATCCCCCGTTCACTTTTTGAAAAGCGATTTGGTGTAGAATCTCTTTATCAGGACGCTCTTGATGCGATTCTTCCTGAAGCTTACACTACTGCTGTGGAAGAAGCAGGCATTGAACCAGTTGATCAACCAGAAATAGACATCGAACAAATGGAAAAAGGAAAAGAATTGATTTTCAAAGCTACTGTAATCGTGAAACCTGAGGTGAAACTCGGTGACTATAAAGGCCTTGAAGGTGAAGAAGTCGATACAGAAGTGACAGACGAAGATGTTGAAAATGAATTGAAAACTCTTCAAGAGCGCCAAGCTGAGCTTGTTATCAAAGAAGAAGGTGCAGCTGAAGAAGGCGATACAGTCACAATCGACTTCGAAGGATTTGTCGATGACGAGCCATTCGAAGGCGGAAAAGCTGAAAACTATTCTCTGGAACTTGGTACTGGAAGCTTCATTCCAGGATTTGAAGAACAGCTTGTAGGTGTGGAAGCAGGAGCGGAAAAAGACGTATCTGTCACATTCCCAGAGGAATACCACGCAGAAGAATTGGCTGGAAAGCCGGCAGTTTTCAAAGTGAAGGTTCACGAAATCAAGACAAAAGAACTGCCTGAGCTGGATGATGAATTTGCAAAGGATGTTGACGAAGAAGCTGAAACACTTGATGAATTGAAAGCTTCTATCAAAGAACGTCTGACAAAAGACAAAGAGCATGAAGCAGAACATAAGCTTCGCGACTCTTTGGTTGAAAAAGCAACTGAAAATGCAGAGGTCGATTTGCCAGAAGTCATGGTTGAAAACGAACTGAAAAACATGATGAAGGAATTCGAACAACGTCTTCAAATGCAAGGAATGAACTTGGATCTTTACTACCAATTCTCCGGACAAGACGAAGATGCGCTTAAGAGCCAAATGAATGAAGATGCTGAAAAACGCGTTCGCATGAATTTGACGCTTGAGGCAATTGCAAAAGCGGAAAATCTTGAGCCAAGTGAAGAAGATGTAGATAAAGAGCTTCAAAAAATGGCTGATATGTACAGCATGTCTGTTGAAGACATAAAAAAAGCGTTCGGTGGCAATACTGATCATATCGAAGCCGACCTTAAGATTCAAAAAGCAGTTGATTTCCTAGTCGAAAACAAAGTTGCAAGTGCATAATATATAAACATAACGTTGAAAAACTCAACATATAATAAAAACAAGGCGCGGGGTAACACGTGCCTTGTTTTACAATAAATAGAAGTACAAGCTCCATACATAACAAACCTTACTATCATCAATAAAATAATCAATTATCACCTATGCTGAGCGAAAAAGTGTATATTTGTTCATGAAATATGCTACAATGCAATACATAACTATTTAACATCGGTAACTTTATAGCGAGGCTAAGGTATAGTTATTAAAAGGGGTGAGAGTTCATTGTTTAAATTTAATGAAGAAAAAGGACAATTAAAATGTTCTTTTTGCGGTAAGACTCAAGAACAGGTCCGAAAACTGGTCGCAGGACCAGGTGTATATATATGTGACGAGTGTATTGAACTCTGTACGGAAATTGTTGAAGAAGAGCTTGGGACAGAAGAGGAATTTGAATTCAAAGATATTCCAAAGCCCCGTGAAATCCGTGAAATCTTAAAGGATTACGTCATTGGGCAGGAGCAGGCAAAGAAAGCGCTTGCTGTTGCTGTTTATAATCACTATAAGCGGATCAATTCCAACAGCAAAATTGATGATGTTGAATTGTCTAAAAGTAATATTTGCTTAATCGGACCAACGGGTAGCGGTAAGACCCTTCTTGCGCAAACACTTGCCCGTATTTTGAACGTTCCGTTCGCCATTGCGGACGCCACTTCGTTGACTGAAGCAGGGTATGTCGGGGAAGACGTAGAAAATATCCTCTTGAAATTGATCCAGGCTGCAGACTACGATGTGGAGAAAGCGGAAAGAGGCATCATTTATATTGATGAAATCGATAAAGTGGCGCGGAAATCCGAAAATCCTTCAATTACCCGTGACGTTTCAGGTGAAGGTGTTCAACAGGCACTGTTGAAAATTCTTGAAGGAACAACTGCAAGTGTTCCACCGCAAGGCGGACGTAAGCATCCTCATCAGGAATTCATTCAGGTTGACACAACAAACATTCTCTTCATTTGTGGCGGAGCCTTTGATGGTATTGAGCAAATCATTAAGCGCCGTTTGGGGCAGAAGGTCATTGGCTTTGGTTCTGATAATAAGCCGGAAGAGATTGAAGCAAAAGGGCTTTTATCGAAAGTTCTACCTGAAGACCTTTTGCAGTTCGGTCTGATTCCTGAATTCATCGGCCGTCTGCCTGTTATCGCGAGTCTGGAACAGCTTGATGAAGAAGCATTGGTTCAAATATTGACACAACCGAAAAATGCGCTTGCCAAGCAGTATCAGAAAATGCTTGAGCTTGATAATGTTGAGCTTGACTTTGAAGAAGACGCCCTTCGTGAGATTGCCAAAAAAGCAATTGAGCGCAAGACAGGTGCGCGCGGACTCCGTTCTATCATTGAGAGCATCATGCTTGATATCATGTATGATCTTCCATCGCGTGAAGATATTAAAAAATGTATCATCACAAAGGACTCTGTGCTTGATGAGAAGCCGCCAAAGCTTGTTCTTGAAGACGGAACAGTGTTGAAAGGAACTGCATAATCTGTAACTGAAACATCCAGGAGGCAGACAGCTTCCTGGATTTTTTATTATTTCTTTGAATATAGCCACATGAAATATTCCGTTTATTCCTGATCTTGTACGGAGATACTACCCATATGTGAAAAAGTGAGGTCAGGAGGGAATATGATGAATTGGACTGCCGTCATCTTATTCATTCAGTTGTTTTTTGGAACAGTCATTGGGCTTTATTTTTTTAACCTGTTAAAAAACCAAAGATCGCAAAGGGTGACTATTGACAGGGAATCGAAAAAAGAAATGGAACAATTGAGAAGAATGCGCTCGATCAAACTCACAGAACCTTTGTCTGAGCGGGTAAGGCCCATAAGCTTTGATGATATTGTCGGGCAGGAAGATGGGATTAAGGCTTTAAGGGCAGCTTTGTGTGGCCCGAATCCACAGCATGTTATTATTTACGGGCCTCCCGGGGTTGGAAAAACAGCCGCTGCACGGCTAGTGTTAGAAGAAGCTAAGAAATTCGAGAATTCCCCTTTTCGCCAATCAGCCGTCTTTGTTGAATTAGATGCCACCACTGCGCGCTTTGATGAGCGAGGAATAGCGGATCCTCTGATCGGCTCAGTCCATGACCCCATCTATCAAGGGGCAGGCGCCATGGGCCAGGCAGGCATCCCGCAGCCAAAACAAGGAGCTGTCTCTAATGCACACGGAGGCGTCTTGTTCATAGATGAAATTGGTGAACTTCACCCTATTCAGATGAATAAACTGCTGAAGGTTTTGGAAGATCGTAAAGTGTTTTTGGAAAGCGCCTATTACAGTGAAGAAAATACTCAAATTCCAACCCATATCCACGATATCTTTCAAAAAGGCCTTCCTGCTGACTTCAGGCTTGTCGGTGCCACAACCAGAACACCGAGCGAAATTCCGCCTGCTATCAGATCCCGTTGTATGGAGGTTTTCTTTCGGGAGCTTGAGCTGGGCGAAATTAAGAGCGTAGCAAAAAAGGCAGCTAACAAAGTGGAGCTTTCAATCAGTGATTCAGGTTTGTCCACACTTGCTGCTTATGCCTCAAGCGGAAGAGAAGCTGTCAATCTCATTCAAATTGCTGCCGGTTTGGCGATAACAGAAACAAGACAGCAAATATTGGATGCAGACGTTGAGTGGATTATAGAGGCAAGTCAATTGGTTCCAAAATATGAGAAAAAAATTGCCGAGAACCCTTCCGTAGGCATAGTTAACGGTTTGGCAGTCACAGGGCCCAACAGCGGAGCACTTTTGGAAATAGAAATAATGGTCATTCCTTCTAATGAGAAAGGAACTATCAACATTACAGGAATCGTTGAAGAAGAGAGTATCAATGGGCAAGGGAAATCGATCAGAAGAAAAAGCCTCGCCAAGGGGTCAGTCGAAAATGTCCTCACGGTACTCAGGTCAATGGGTGTTCCCGCACATCAATATGATATTCATGTGAATTTTCCCGGTGGCATTCCAATTGACGGACCTTCGGCAGGAGTTGCCATGGCAGTCGGTATTTACTCGGCCATTTATAAAATTCCGGTGGATAATCAAGTGACCATGACTGGGGAGATTGGCATTCAGGGAGATGTCAAGCCGGTTGGAGGCATTTTGGCAAAGGTGAAGGCTGCAAAGCATGCTGGCGCACGTTCAGTTTTCATACCAGCAGAAAACATGCGCTCCATTCTCGGAAGCATTGAAGGCATTGAAATCATTCCAGTACAAAGGATCGAGGAAGTGCTCAAAAAAGCATTGATAAGCAATAATAGCCATGAATTCGTTTTTACCGATCTGCTTCATGGAAAAGGGAAAAAGAGTGTTTAACTTCATTCATCAGAAGTCTCCCACTTCTGTTAGTGGTGAGATGAAAGCATATTGATATTCCATTCAGTGGGGGGCAACCCCCGGCTGAATAAAGTCAAAGCCTCCGGCGGATGCCACAGATTTTCAGAGGAAATTTATCGAGCAGAGCTCGATAAAATCTGGGCGCAAATACGCCAAGGCGCATTTGATATGAAAGCGAAATGTCATCAGCACCTGTTTCTCGACATAAAGCGTCTATATAAGCTAAAATTGTAGTAATATGTTTTAAAGTCCTTCTTTGATAGAAGGAACATTACTGGGAGGTGTACGAATGTGACAAAACAAAAAGAGGCGTTCGTTCCCCTGCTGCCTTTGCGTGGGATGCTAGTTTTTCCGACAATGGTTTTACATCTTGATGTCGGAAGGGAACAATCCGTTCAGGCATTGGAGCAGGCGATGCTCACCGACCATCTTATTTTTTTGACGACTCAAAAAGATACTGCGATTGATGAGCCTGGTGAGGAAGACATCTATAGAGTGGGGACATTGACGAAAGTAAAGCAAATGCTTAAACTCCCAAACGGTACGATACGAGTGCTTGTAGAAGGGCTTTCGCGGGCAAAAATGAAGAGCTACCTTGTAAAAGACGATTTTGCCGCTGCCACTCTTGAACTTTTTGAAGATGACACAGAAAAAGATGTGGAAATTCAGGCCTTAATGAGGACGATGCTTCAATACTTTGAGCAGTATATAAAGCTGTCCAAGAAAATATCAGCGGAAACTTTCGCAACTGTAGCTGATATGGAGGAGCCTGGACGGATGGCGGACATTGTTGCATCCCATTTGCCGCTGAAATTGCAGGACAAGCAGGATATCCTGGAAACTTTCGATGTGAATGAAAGGCTAAGCAATGTCATTGAAATCATCCATAATGAAAAAGAAGTTCTCGATTTGGAAAAAAAGATCGGTCAAAGGGTCAAACAATCAATGGAGCGGACCCAAAAAGAGTATTATTTGCGTGAGCAGATGAAGGCCATTCAAAAAGAACTCGGTGAGAAAGAGGGAAAAGCCGGCGAGGTGGCTGAGCTGACCGAGAAAATTGAAAATGCCGGCATGACGGAACTCGCCAAGATGACAGCGTTAAGAGAGCTGGACAGGTATGAGAAAGTCCCAGCGACATCAGCAGAAAGCGCTGTGATCCGGAATTATCTTGACTGGCTCGTTTCGCTGCCATGGACGAAAGCGACGAAAGATGATCTGAGCATTCATAAAGCAGAGAAAATCCTTGAACGGGACCATTATGGTCTTCAGCATGTGAAAGAGCGTGTTCTTGAATTCCTAGCGGTTAAACAATTGACCAAATCTCTCAGAAGCCCAATACTTTGCCTTGCAGGGCCGCCAGGCGTGGGAAAGACCAGCCTGGCACGTTCTATTGCAGAATCCATGGGAAGACATTTCGTTCGGATTTCTCTTGGAGGTGTCAGGGATGAGTCCGAAATCCGCGGACACAGGCGTACTTACGTTGGGGCAATGCCAGGCCGGATCATTCAAGGGATGAAAAAGGCGGGTACAGTTAATCCGGTTTTTTTACTGGATGAGATTGATAAAATGTCAAATGATTTCAGGGGTGACCCATCATCAGCTATGCTTGAAGTGTTGGATCCCGAACAGAACAGGACGTTTAGCGACCATTATATTGAAGAAACGTACGACCTTTCAAAGGTGATGTTTATTGCAACAGCGAATGACTTGGGGACCATTCCCGGACCGCTGAGGGACAGAATGGAGATCATTACTATTGCCGGTTATACGGAGCTGGAAAAAATTCATATAGCCAAGGACCACCTGCTGCCAAAGCAAATTGAAGAACACGGGTTAACGAGAAGCCAGCTTCAGATTAAAGAAGACGCTGTTAAGGCGATTGTCCGATATTATACAAGGGAAGCCGGCGTACGGGAGCTTGAGCGCCAGCTCGCCTCCATTTGCAGGAAAGCTGCAAAAATCATTGTAGCTGGTGAACGCAAAAGAGTCATTGTGACCGAGAAAAACCTTGAAGAGCTGCTTGGTAAGAAAAAATATCGTTATGGTCAGGCTGAGCTTGAAGACCAAGTGGGGGTTGCCACAGGACTTGCCTATACAACGGTTGGAGGCGATACGCTTCAAATCGAAGTATCCCTGACTCCAGGGAAAGGAAAGCTGATTTTGACCGGAAAATTAGGCGATGTAATGAAAGAATCTGCACAAGCAGCTTTCAGTTATGTCCGTTCAAAAGCTGAAGAATTGAAACTTCCAAATGATTTTTACGAAAAGTATGATGTTCATATCCATGTGCCTGAGGGTGCGGTGCCGAAGGACGGGCCATCTGCAGGGATAACGATTGCTACTGCACTTGTATCCGCTCTGACAGGTCGTCCGATCAGAAGAGAAGTTGGCATGACCGGAGAAATAACCCTTCGGGGGAGGGTTTTACCTATCGGTGGATTGAAAGAAAAATCGATGAGTGCCCACAGAGCAGGATTGACGACCATTATTTTACCAAAAGACAATGAAAAAGATATTGATGAAATTCCTGATAGTGTAAAGAGTGACCTGACTTTCATTCCAGTGACACATATGGATGAAGTGCTCGGGAAAGCTTTGATGGGAGAGGCAAAATGAAAGTAAACAATGTAGAAATGGTAATCAGTGCCGTTAAGCCTGACCAATATCCCGATGAAGGACTGCCGGAATTTGCACTTGCCGGCAGGTCAAACGTCGGAAAATCTTCTTTTATCAATAAAATGATTAACCGCAAAAGCTTGGCCAGAACATCTTCGAAACCAGGCAAAACGCAAACGTTGAATTTCTACAAGATAGAGGAGATGCTCTACTTCGTGGACGTTCCGGGATACGGATTTGCGAAAGTATCCAAAAGGGAACGGGAAGCCTGGGGACAAATGATCGAAACGTACATGACATCAAGGAAAGAGCTGCAGGCCGTCATGTTGATCGTCGATCTTCGCCATCCGCCCACGGAGGATGATGTCATGATGTATGACTTTCTGAAATACTATGACATTCCATGCGTGGTCATCGGAACCAAAGCGGATAAAATCCCAAAGGGAAAATGGTCGAAGCATTCCAAAATAACCAAAGAAAAACTGAATCTGGTACCAGAAGATGAACTTATTATTTTTTCTTCGGAAACTGGGGAAGGCAAGGAAACCGTTTGGAATATATTAACTAAAAGGTTCAAATAAAATAAATTTCAGGACAATGTGGTCCTGAAATTTATTTTTTTCTTTGGAGAAACAAGAAATACCCCCCGGCTATAATAAAGAAGAAAGGCCAGAATTTGCTGAGCAACGAAATATCGTGCCCGTTCTCAGCAGCCCAGTTTGTAAGTCGATCGAAAAACAGAAGTAAGGAGGCAGCCGCCAAAAATAAAATTCCCATCATTAGACCGGCACCTGTTTTTACATATGTAAGTAAAATGCCGACAGCCACCAGCAATAAGAATACTCCAGCAAAGTCCTGCCACATCTCAAGTCTATTGGCAATGTGAAAATGTATCCCCATCCCGGTTAGGACAACCCCAGGTAAAATTGCTTCGTGATCCTTGCCTAAATAGCCTTGGGCCAAAAAGCCGCACCCAATAATGATCACCAAGGTAGGCCAGGAGTATAAATCCTGTAAAATTTGTATGTTGTATTGCTGCAAAAGAAAGTAGACACCAAACCCCAAAAAAATAACTCCAGAAAACATTCCTTTATTTTTCAAAAAATCACATCCAGCGCGTTTACTTGTATTTAGTCTATATATTTGCTATGGTACAAAAGGATTGAAAATGGTTTTAACTTCATTCAGCAGAAGTCTCCCACTTCTGTAAGTGGTGAAATGAATGCCTATTGGTATATTCTATTCAGTGAGGGTTCAACCCCCGGCTGAATAAAGTTAAAGCCTCCGGCGGATGCCACAGATTTTCAGAGGAAATTTATCGAGCGGAGCTCGATAAAATCTGGGCGCAAATACGCCAAGGCGCATTTGATTATAAGAAGCTAGGGCTAAACGGACAGTAAAGATAAAATAAGCGGGCTTTCGCCAGCTGCCATGTGTTTGTCGGGGCTACTAGATGTTTCCGCACTAATAATGATCCGGCTGCGGCTCCTAGCACCTCGAGGTCACAAGTCACCTAGTTGTAGTGGCTGAAGAACTGCTGGGGCAGAACAGTCGCCCCGCACTTAAATATACCATAGGTTTCGGTTTCTGTTCACAACTTTTTAGAATTCTTCTAATGTAAAGTGATATACTAAAGATATTGAGTGATCATTTTGGAGGTGCCTGTTTTAAAATGCATATCATCGTGGTCGGTTTGAATTATCAAACAGCGCCTGTCGAGGTTAGGGAACGCCTAGCTTTTGCTGAAAGCGATCTTGCCTCTGCTATGACGGCATTGAAAAATAAAAAAAGCATTTTGGAAAATGTCATTGTGTCCACCTGTAACCGGACTGAAGTATATGCAGTGGTGGATCAGCTTCACACTGGCCGTTATTATATAAAAGAATTTCTGTCAGAATGGTTTCAAATAGACCAAAAGGATTTTTCTAATCATTTATTCATTCACGAACATGAGCGTGCTGTTGAGCATTTATATAAAGTTACATGTGGATTAGATTCCATGATTCTTGGGGAAACCCAGATTCTTGGTCAAGTTAGGGACAGCTTCCTACTTGGTCAAGAAAGAGGGACAACTGGGACAGTCTTTAACCATTTGATGAAACAGGCTGTAACACTTGCTAAGCGTGCCCACTCAGAAACTGAAATTGGGTCCAATGCGGTTTCCGTTAGTTACGCAGCAGTCGAGTTGGCAAAGAAAGTGTTTGGCCAAATGAAGGACAAGCATGTACTTATTATCGGAGCCGGGAAGATGAGTGAGCTGGCCATCAAAAATCTATATTCAAATGGAGCGACTAAGGTCACGGTTGTTAACCGCACTTTAGAAAGAGCAAAGAATTTAGCGGATCAGTTTGATGGACAGGCTAAATCGCTGAGTGAACTGCAATGTGCGGTCATGGAAGCCGATATCGTCATTAGTTCCACTGGGTCACCTGAATATGTATTGACTAAAGACATGATGGTCCAGGTTGATAAAATGAGGAGAGGGCGCCCGCTTTTCCTTGTTGATATTGCTGTTCCTCGCGACTTAGATCCTGCCATTTCAGAAATTGACAGCTTCTTCCTCTATGATATAGATGATCTGGAAGGGATTGTTCAGGCGAATTTGGTCGAGAGAGAATTAGCTGCTGATAAAATTATGGGTATGATTGGAACGGAAATCAACAACTTCAAAGAATGGCTTAATATGCTCGGTGTTGTACCTGTCATTACGGCTTTGCGAGAAAAGGCATTGTCCATTCAGGCTCAAACGATGGAAAGTATTGACCGAAAGCTTCCGAACCTTACGGAGCGTGAAAGAAAAGTATTGAGCAAGCATACAAAGAGCATTATCAATCAATTGTTGAAAGATCCAATTATGCAAGTGAAGGAATTTTCGGGTCTGGAAAATGCTTCGGAGAAAATCGAGCTCTTTAAGCAAATTTTTGACTTGGAAGATGCCGTAAAGCAAGCAGATCCTGCACCTGCAAAAGAATCCGAAAAAAAGAAAATCAAATTTGCAGCGCCGCTGCATACATTCCAATCATAAGAGGAATGAGTCTATGTTCGATCTTGTATTGGCAAGACTTCCAGAATTGATAATCGTCATATATGCCTTATCCATTCTGCTTTATTTTATCGATTTCGTTGATCATAATCGGAAGGCAAACATTTTTGCTTTCCGGTTGCTTTTGATTGTTTGGGCATTTCAAACAATCTTTTTGTTTATGTACATGTTAAATACCGGTAGATTTCCAGTATTGACGCTCTTTGAAGGGCTGTATTTCTATACTTGGGTACTTATCACAATCTCTTTGTTTATTCATCATATTTTCAAAGTTGATTTCACGGTATTTTTTATAAATTTGATAGGATTTTGTTTCATGGCAATTCATGCTTTCGCGCCTATTCAGCGTTCTTTTGTAACGGCGGAGCAATTAATGTCTGAATTATTGTTGATCCATATAACAATCGCAATCCTATCATACGGAGCTTTCTCTGCGTCATTTGTGTTCTCAAGCCTATACTTGTTTCAGTTTAAACTGCTGAAGGAGAAAAGGTGGAAGAAGAAGTTATGGCGATTGGCGGACTTGGCGAAACTGGAAAAGGCATCTTTTGTTCTCAACACGATCGGTTTCCCAATGCTGCTATTAAGTCTTATTCTGGGTCTCAGATGGGCAGTGATTAAGCTTCCAGTTTTTCATTGGTATGATCCTAAAATTATCGGGTCCTTTTTTTTGTTGATCATCTATGGATTTTTACTATATGCTTTTGTTAAACGCGTCATTTTCGGGCGCAAACTGGCTTTATGGAATACAATGGCTTTTTTATTTGTATTGGTCAACTTTTTTCTAATCAGCAGAATATCTAAGTTTCACTTTTGGTTTTCGTAAAGGCGATGCAGACGGGCATTTAAGTGCAGTATTCACAGGAGGCATTTTATATGAGAAAAATTGTAATTGGTTCGAGGAGAAGCAACCTGGCAATCACACAGACAAACTGGGTGCGCGAACAGTTGGAAAAGCTTGGCGCTCCTTTTGAGTTTGAGGTAAAGGAGATTGTGACAAAGGGAGACCGCATCTTAGATGTCACTTTGTCCAAAATTGGCGGGAAAGGGTTGTTCATCAAGGAAATAGAGCAGGCGTTATTTGATGGCGAGATTGATATGGCTGTCCACAGTATGAAGGACATGCCAGCAGAACTTCCAGAAGGACTGGTAATCGGATGCGTACCGCTGCGCGAAGATCATCGTGATGCATTTATTTCAAAAAGCGGGCTTAAGCTGAAGGAACTGCCAGTCGGGTCTATCGTAGGTACGAGCAGTTTGCGAAGAGGAGCACAGATCTTGGCTCAAAGACCAGATTTGGAAATTAAATGGATACGAGGCAATATTGATACACGGCTATCCAAACTTAAAACTGAAGATTATGATGCCATTATTCTAGCAGCAGCCGGATTAATCCGAATGGGATGGAATAAAGAAATCGTAACGGAATATCTGGACCCAGATTTCTGTTTGCCTGCCATCGGTCAAGGGGCATTAGCCATCGAATGCAGGGAGGACGATAAAGAGCTTCTGACTGAATTAGCTAAGCTAACTTGTGAAAAAACGGCAAGGGCTGTTGAGGCTGAGCGTGTATTTCTTCATAAGATGGATGGAAGCTGCCAGGTGCCAATCGCTGGCTTTGCCGAAATTTTACCCAACAATGAAGTCCAGCTTACAGCTCTTGTGGCTTCCCCTGATGGCAAAACAGTTTATTCGGATATGATTAAAGGAACAGACCCGAAGGATGTCGGTGAAAAAGCTGCAGCAAGCTTGATTGAACAGGGCGCTAAAGCTTTAATAGAGAATGTAAAAGAGGAACTCGACAAATGACAGCAGACCAGCTTCCTTTACGAGGCAGGCATGTGTTGATCACCAGAGGTGGAGAGCAGGGTGAAAAGTTTTGTAATGACGTTGCTTCAGCTGGTGGGATTCCATATATGGTCCCGCTCATTGATTTTCGTCCTCATGAAGACTTGAACGCGGCCCATTTCAAACAATCACTGGGTACATATGATTGGATTATTTTTACAAGCAAAAATGGCGTCAAGTATTTTTTTCAGCACATTGCTTCCCATCGGGAACAATTTGAAATGTTTAAAGAGAATATTCAATTTGCGGCTGTGGGCGAGAAAACAAGGGCTGAATTAAGCCGATATCGTGTTGAATCGCATTTTATACCCAATATTTATACGGCAGAAGATTTCTCAAAGGAGTTTTTTGAAAAAGGATATACGGTAAAGCGGGCTTTGATTCCAAAAGGTAATCTGGCAAGTACCACGATCGCCGAAAGCTTTCGAAGCCAGCGGATTTTAGCTGATGAATGGGTTGTCTACGAAACTTTTTATCCAACAAAGGACATTGGCAGGCTGGTCACGATTGTAAAGGAAGATAGGCTTGATGTTGCTTGTTTTACAAGCCCCTCCACTTTTCATCATTTTAATAAAGTGATAAAGCAATACTATTTGGAAGAACATCTTCAGTCTATTTTGCTTGCAAGCATTGGCAAAGTAACAAAAAGGGCAATTGAAAACGAGGGGTACTTGGTTAAAGTGTGTCCTGAAAAATATACAATAGATTCTATGTTCCATGAACTGTGCCAGTATTTTGGCCAGGAAAGAAAGGAAGAATAGCATTGGATCAAATTCAATTCAAACGTCATCGAAGACTTCGTAAATCTGCTGCTTTACGGGAAATGGTAAGAGAAACGCATATACATCCGGAAGATCTGATTTACCCCCTTTTTATTGTGGAAGGCGAGAATACCCGTAAAGAAATTTCATCCATGCCTGGCGCGTTTCAAATTTCATTGGATCTGTTAAAAGAGGAAATAGCTGAAATTAGCGAACTCGGTATCAAGGCGGTCATTCTTTTCGGTGTACCGGATGAAAAGGATGATTGTGGAACGGGTGCATATATAGATGAAGGAATTGTGCAAAAAGCTACACGGGTTATAAAGGAAACTACTCCAGAGATGTTGGTCATTGCCGATACATGCCTTTGTGAATACACTGACCATGGACATTGCGGTGTAATCGAAGAAGGGTATGTCCAAAATGATGCTAGCTTGGAACTTCTTGTTAAAACGGCTGTCAGCCAAGCCAAGGCTGGTGCAGATATAATCGCCCCCTCCAATATGATGGATGGATTTGTGGCTGCGATTAGAAAAGGTTTGGATGAAGAGGGATTCCAGGAAATACCAATCATGTCTTATGCAGTGAAATATTCTTCTGCTTTTTACGGACCTTTCCGTGAAGCGGCGAATAGCGCTCCGCAATTTGGAGACCGAAAAACGTATCAAATGGATCCAGCCAATAGAGTGGAAGCCCTTCGTGAAGCTCAGTCCGATATGGAAGAAGGAGCGGATATGCTGATTGTTAAGCCTGCTCTTTCCTACTTGGATATCATTCGTGATGTAAGGAACGAATTCAATGCTCCGCTCATTGCCTATAATGTGAGCGGAGAGTATTCCCTTATTAAAGCTGCGGCTTTGAACGGCTGGGTAGATGAAAAAGCGATTGTCATGGAAATGCTGACTAGCATCAAACGTGCAGGAGCGGACATGATCATCACTTACTTTGCCAAAGACATGGCAAAATGGCTTAAATAAAGAAAAGCGGAGAGTGCCTGTTTATCGGCGACAAGCATAAGACGAACGCTGAAGAAGGCGTAGTTTGCCTTCAACAGCGTTTGGCTTATGACCTTGAGGGGCTAGGCGCTGGAGCTGGACATCAAGAAAAGCGTAAGCGCTCGTCTAGCAACGTACAGACTGGACGAGTCCTGACGAGATAAAGGAAAAAGAAAAGCACAAGCGTATGAGTAAACAAGATACTTTCTTGTCTAAATAAGTGGAGGTTATGTTCATGCGATCTTTTAAAAAATCGAAAGAAGCGTTCCAAGAGGCGGTTAAGCTAATGCCAGGGGGAGTAAATAGCCCTGTCCGCGCATTTAAGTCCGTCGACATGGATCCGATTTTCATGGAAAGTGGGAAAGGTTCCCGTATTTTTGATATTGATGGGAATGAATATATTGATTATGTCTTATCATGGGGACCGCTCATTTTAGGTCACACAAATGAACGTGTGGTTGAAGCGATCAAGAAGGTTGCGGAAAGTGGGACAAGCTTCGGTGCATCGACGCTCATTGAAAACGAATTAGCGAAACTGGTAACTGAGCGTGTGCCTTCCATTGAAATTGTTCGTATGGTTTCTTCAGGTACGGAAGCAACGATGAGCGCTCTCCGTTTGGCGAGAGGCTATACGGGCCGGAATAAAATCATGAAATTTGAAGGCTGTTATCATGGCCATGGGGATTCTCTTCTTATCAAAGCGGGTTCTGGTGTGGCGACGCTAGGATTGCCGGACAGTCCGGGAGTTCCAGAAGGCGTTGCAAAGAATACAATTACAGTTCCATATAATAACTTGGAGAGCGTACGTTATGCTTTCGAACAGTATGGAGATGATATTGCAGGTGTCATCGTTGAACCGGTTGCTGGAAACATGGGGGTAGTGCCTCCGCAGCCTGGATTCCTTGAAGGTCTCCGCGAATTGACCACTGAATACGGCGCTTTGCTCATTTTTGATGAGGTCATGACTGGTTTTCGTGTAGGCTATCATTGTGCACAGGGCCATTTTAACATTACTCCTGACATTACTTGCCTTGGTAAAGTGATTGGTGGAGGTCTTCCAGTAGGTGCATACGGAGGAAAAGCCGAAATCATGGAACAAATTGCTCCGAGCGGCCCAATCTATCAAGCTGGCACACTTTCTGGAAACCCACTTGCTATGGCAGCCGGATATGAAACATTGATTCAGTTGACTCCTGAATCTTATGATGAGTTCAATCGTAAAGCTATAAAATTGGAACAAGGACTAAAAGCAGCAGCGGCGAAATATAATATTCCAAATACGGTCAACCGTGCAGGATCAATGGTTGGATTTTTCTTTACAAATGAAGATGTCTATAACTATGATCAGGCAAAAACAAGTGATCTCTCCATGTTTGCTGCTTATTACAAGGAAATGGCAAACAGTGGAATCTTTTTACCGCCATCCCAATTTGAAGGATTATTCTTATCAACTGAGCATTCTGATGCAGACATCGACGAGACCATTGAAGCGGCTGAAAAAGCCTTTGCTGCTATTTCAAATAAGCAATGACAATTATAGGGAACCGTTTAATAACGGCTCCCTTTTTGTTGGCCAAGAAACTGCATAATGCCGATTATGCTACGTTAAAAACCGACAAAATAAATTAACAGGATGAAGCCTGCTGAGCTGCTTCAGTCCGCAAATCACTGACCGGAGCTTGCTTTTTTGAATTGCCGTTGGTTTTGATCAGCACGCCATTTAGACAATTTTTCAGATGGTTGTGTGCTGCTTGAGTTTCAAGAACTAATTTTTAGACAGCCCCGAACTTCATTTTCTATCTTCTCTTTTCATAATTAATACCTTCACATCATAGGATGTAATTGACCCATATATTTTTGTACGGAGTGAAAGGAGGAGCTATCTTGTCTGAGAACGGGCATTCATCTATCAAGTTTACTTTGGAAGAATCCGTCTTGTTTAAAAGCGGACAGGAAGTCGATGAGCTGATTTCAATATCTTTAGATCCGAATATATCGATTGTTGAAGAAGAAGAAATTGTCGTGTTAAGAGGGAGTCTAAATCTGACGGGAGATTATAAACGCATAGATTCTGCTCAAACAGAAGAGGTTGCGGAAGAGGCTATGTTAAAAGGAAGGTATGTCCAGGAAGTGGGGGACAGGGATAATGGAGAGTGTGATTTTTTTCACCAATTTCCAGTTGATATAACTATACCAAAAGATAGGATCCATCACTCTAATGAAGTGTTTGTTGAGGTAGAATCTTTCGACTATGTCATGCCGGAAAATTCCCGTTTAAATATTGTAGCAGAAGTTCATGTGTATGGTTTACAGGGGGAGCAGGAAGAGAGCCAACACGAACATCGCGAACATGATGAACAACCCGAACATGTCGAATATAGGGAACATGACGAGCATGACGAAAATCTCGCGCATAGCGAATATGACGAACAACCCGAACATGTCGAAAGTACGGAATCAATACCAGAGTCCACCGCATTTCATGTACGGACTAAAGAAACGGAGGAGGAAGAAAGTACCGTAGAGGTGGATTTGGTGGAATATGAAGCTGAAGAAGAACAGGAATCAATTGAAACTAGCGAATACGTAGAAGAAAGCAAAGAGGAGGAAGAAGAACTTTATACGCCATTTATGGCTGAAGCCAGGTCATCTAAAGATTATCAGCAAAAACCCCCTGAACATCACCACCATAATCAATTTCCATTCCCATTTCCAATGCTTCCTGAAATGGACATGGATGAAGTGGCCCACAGACTCAAAGGGTTTTTCAAAAAGCACAGTATGGAATCTTCTTCATCTTCAAGCATAGTCGAGGAATTGCCAGTACATGAATCCAGCAGCTACAACGAGAGCAGTGAAATGAAAGAGGAGCCCCATGAAAAGCCTAAGAAAAAGAAGGATAAGTATAAATCGATGTCATTTGCAGATTTTTTTGCTCGGAAGGATGAAGATAACTCAGCCAAATTGAAAGTCCGACTTGTTCAGAATGGAGATTCATTGGAAAAGCTGGCAGATCAATATGGAGTCAGTGTACAGCAAATATTAAGGGCAAACCAATTGGAAACGAGTCAGGAAGTCTATGAGGGGCAGGTCCTCTATATACCCGGCAAGGCGGCCTATAGGAAATAATTGCCAATTTTAACTTCATTCAGCAGAAGTCTCCCACTTCTATAAGTGGTGAGATGCATATTGTTATTCTATTCAGTGGGGGTTCAAACCCCGGCTGAATAAAGTTAAAGCCTCCGGCGGATGCCACAGATTTTCAGAGGAAATTTATCGGGCGGAGCTCGATAAAATCTGGGCGCAAATACGCCAAGGCGCATTTGATTAGGAGGATAGATTGGCCGCAATCCTCCTTTTCTTCAAAAAGTAAGAAAGTATTGAAAGTATAAAATTAGATGAAATATTTTGTTCATTTTATATATCTAGCTGCGACGTACAGGAAGTACTAGTGCAGGCGAAGCGATAGGACGTCGCTGCATGAGCCAGCCGACGTACAGGAAGTACTAGTGCAGGCGAAGCGACAGGACGTCGCTGCATGAGCCAGCCGACGTACAGGAAGTACTAGTGCCACCGAAGCCACAGGATGTGGCGGCTTGAGGAGGCCAGGCGCCATCGGCGCAAGGATCAAGTCACGCGGAAGTTCATTCAGGAAGAATGTGCTCCTGCGGCACAGCTTATTCAAGGAGNCATTCAGGAAGAATGTGCTCCTGCGGCACAGCTTATTCAAGGAGGCATATGTTTCTCTCGTCGCAAAGCTGCGTGAAGCGTACTCAAGGAAGCTTTTCACGATGTAATTGAAATGAGCAGCTTTGCTCTGGTGGCTGAGGAGCTGCCTCATCAAAATTCGCCTTGTGCTTGTCGCCTAATGCTGTGCGTCGCTTTTCTTATTCATGGATGTATGAAAAATGGATGAAAGCCATATTCAGATCTGCAGAAATAAGTGCTAAGCGGGTGATCAAATGACCAATTATCGTGAAACGGATATTCCTTTCATTGCTGAACTTTATGGCTTACATTTAAAATATGCAGAAAAATATGGGCGTGTCCACAAGCTTTACACTGATAAGGGGACGTTTGCTTTAAAGAGAATTAATGCAAAGCATGGAGTCGATTTTTTACAGTATATCCAACTTCTATATCAGCGGGGATATCACCGGATTGTACCGATCTATCCGACGCTGGATGGACGGTACGGGGTGTTGGAAACACCGTGGCTTTATTATTTAATGCCTTGGCTTGATAATAGGGAGAGGGAAGGGCAGATGAAGAAAAACCAGGAGCTTTTTCGTGAACTGGCCCGCCTTCATACCATTTCTGCCAGGGAGGTAGACGTGGCTGAAAACGACCGGACAGAGCATTATGAACTAACAGTCACACGCTGGGAAAAGGAAAAGGAAGCTTTGGAGCAGTATGTCGAACGGGCAGAGAAAGATTGGTATATGTCGCCTTTTCAACTGCTTTTTTGCACATTTTATCATGAAATCACGCTAGCCCAGAATTATGCAATCCGCAAGCTGAATGAGTGGTACGACGTATCAAAAGATCAGACGAAAGCCAGAAGCGTGATTGTTCATGGGAAAATTTCACCTGAGCATTTTTTATATAATGAAAACGGAACTGGTTATTTTGCCAACTTTGAATTAGCAAGGACAGCTTCACCGATCCATGATCTTCTTCCATTTTTGTCCAGGTCATTAAAAACATACCCAAACCGATTTGATGAAGGACTTGAGTGGCTTTCCGTTTATTTTAGGCATTTTCCGTTTAGAAATGAGGAGATGCTCCTTTTCTTGAGTTACCTTTCGCATCCCGAGCGGATTTTCCAAGCAGTAGAAAAATATTTTTTGGCCGGGAGGGACAAGAACGAATATAAGTTTGTCCGCCAATTGCAAAAGCAGTATTGGTATATGAAAAATACAGAATATATTGTGATGAGTTTCGAAGAAATGGAACAGCGAAAAAGTGAAGCAGACAATCCCCCTCCCAGTTAACAATGGCAGGGGTATTTAAATTAATTCATAATGGTAAGAAAGGGCTACTACAATAAAAATGGTTAACAGCAATATATCGAATGTGGAAGGAAATAGGATGGTGCGAATAGCCTGAAAAATGGTGAATGGAATGATGAGCTGCTTACATACATCTTTAAAAGTCCTGATCCATGACCGAAATGTGTGCTGGTTCAGTTTTCTTTTCACTCTCCGTACCTCCCTGAAAATTCTTCTTTGATAAAATATGTGACAAAGGCCGGTTTCGTGCCTGCACTCATTTTTGTACTGTACGTGTAAAAACAAAAGGAATCATAAGGTCTCGGTAAAACGTAGATATTTATGCTGTCATATTTGACTTCAAGCGAATATTTTCATACTATATTAAGTATATGAATGATGAATACATGCGTTGAGAGGGAAAAGTACATTGCCATCCGCTTTCAGAGAGGAAAATCGTTGCTGCGAGATTTTCTAAGCAAGGAACAATGGAAAGGTCACCCTGGAGCAGCATTCGTGAACGATCAGTAGCGAATGCCGGAGAAAATCCGTTATACTTATGAGTGCCGGGCTTATGATTAATTGAAGTCTGTGAAAAAAGGTGGTACCGCGAATATGCTCCCTTCGTCCTTTTAACGAAGGGGGCTTTTTATTTTGATTTAACTGGCGGATGCCAAAGGAGGATAACCATGGAAAACAATCATATTGATATGCCAACGAAATATGATCCGTTGACTATTGAAAAAAACAGATACGAATGGTGGCTGAAAGGGAAGTTTTTCGAAGCGGAAAATAATTCAGAAAAAGAGCCATATACAATTGTCATCCCGCCTCCGAATGTTACAGGGCGACTGCATTTAGGCCATGCATGGGATACCACGCTTCAAGACATTTTAACGCGCATGAAAAGAATGCAGGGCTATGATGTACTATGGCTGCCTGGTATGGACCATGCAGGGATTGCTACGCAGGCGAAGGTCGAAGAGCATCTTCGAAAGGAAGGAAAAAGTCGTTATGACTTAGGCCGAGATAAGTTTTTGGAAGAGACATGGAAATGGAAAGAAGAATATGCGGGTTTTATTCGTCAGCAGTGGGCGAAGCTAGGATTGGGACTGGATTATACACGCGAACGTTTTACACTTGATGACGGACTGTCAAAAGCCGTCCGTGAAGTGTTTGTCCGTTTATATAATGAGGGTCTCATTTACCGTGGGAAATATATCATTAACTGGGATCCAGCAACGAAAACAGCCCTTTCCGATATAGAGGTCATTTATAAGGATGTACAGGGTGCCTTTTACCACATGCGCTATCCATTAGCGGACGGAAGCGGATCAATTGAAATTGCCACAACGCGTCCTGAGACCATGCTGGGAGATACAGCTGTTGCGGTACACCCCGAAGATGAGCGGTATAAGCATTTAATTGGAAAAGCGGTTATTTTGCCGATTGTGGGCAGGGAAATTCCTATTGTAGCGGATGATTATGTTGATATGGAGTTCGGTTCAGGCGCTGTAAAAATTACGCCGGCCCACGACCCGAACGATTTCGAAATTGGAAACAGGCATAATCTTGAGCGAGTACTCGTCATGAATGAAGATGGCACGATGAATGAAGAAGCAGGCAAGTATAAAGGTATGGATCGCTTTGACTGTAGAAAGCAAATTGTAAAAGACTTGCAGGAAGAGGGTATCCTGTTCAAGATTGAAGAGCATATACACTCTGTTGGACATTCTGAGCGGAGCGGTGCAGTTGTTGAACCATACTTGTCCACACAATGGTTTGTAAATATGCAGCCTCTAGCTGATGAAGCGATCAAGCTCCAGCAAACGGAAGAGAAAGTTCAATTTGTTCCGGACCGGTTTGAAAAGACATACTTGCACTGGATGGAGAATATCCGCGATTGGTGTATTTCACGGCAGCTTTGGTGGGGGCATCGGATCCCAGCCTGGTATCATAAAGAAACCGGTGAATTATATGTGGGGCTTGAAGCGCCTGAAGATGAAGAAAACTGGGAGCAGGATCAAGATGTCCTTGACACTTGGTTCAGCTCGGCGCTATGGCCTTTTTCAACAATGGGCTGGCCTGATGCAGAATCAGAAGATTTTAAACGTTATTACCCGACAGATTGCTTAGTAACAGGCTATGACATCATTTTCTTCTGGATATCCAGAATGATTTTCCAAGGTTTAAAATTTACAGGGAAGCGCCCGTTTGATGATGTATTGATTCACGGTCTCGTCCGGGATGCAGAAGGCCGCAAAATGAGCAAGTCTCTAGGAAACGGAGTCGATCCGATGGATGTGATCGACAAGTATGGGGCTGACTCATTGAGATATTTCCTTGCTACAGGAAGTTCACCGGGAAATGATCTAAAATTTAGCATTGAAAAAGTCGAATCAGTTTGGAACTTCGCCAATAAAATCTGGAATGCATCCCGTTTTGCATTAATGAACATGGATGGCTTCAAATTCAATGAGATTGATTTATCTGCTGAAAAATCGGTTGCGGATAAATGGATTTTGACAAGGTTGAACGATACGATTGAAACAGTGACCAACCTTTCAAACAAATACGAGTTCGGTGAAGTGGGAAGAGTGCTGTATCATTTTATTTGGGACGATCTTTGTGATTGGTATATTGAAATGGCCAAACTCCCACTTTATGGCGAGGATGAGGCTGCAAAGAAAATGACTCGTTCCGTTTTAGCTTATGTGCTTGACCAGACTATGAGACTCTTGCATCCGTTCATGCCGTTCATTACTGAAGAAATTTGGCAGAACCTGCCTCATGAAGGTGAGTCCATTACGGTTGCTTCCTGGCCAAAGGTCAAAGAGGAGCTGACTGACCGGGATACGGCTAATGAAATGAAAATATTGATGGATATCATTCGCTCGGTCCGCAACATCCGTGCTGAAGTGAACACACCGATGAGCAAAAAAATCACGCTTATGTTGAAAGCTCAGGATAAAGCAGTCCTTGATATTTTACAGAAGAACAAAAGCTATCTGGAAAAGTTCTGCAACCCTGAGAAGCTTGTCATGGAAGTCGAAATGAAGGCACCGGAAAAAGCGATGACTGCAGTAGTCACAGGTGTTGAGTTGTTCCTTCCATTAGCTGGTCTTTTGAATATTGAAGAAGAGATTGCAAGGCTCGAAAAAGAATGGGCGAAGTGGAATAATGAAGTGGAAAGAGTTCAGAAGAAGTTAAGCAATGAAAGATTTGTCAATAAAGCACCGCAGGCGGTAGTTGACGAAGAGCGTACGAAAGAAAAAGATTATTTATCCAAGCGCGCAACAGTAGAAGAACGCATTAAAGAACTGAAGTCTTCTAACTAAGAGGCCAGGCGCAGCAATATACCGTAATTCAAAAGGGGGAAGTGAGTCCGCGACGGATTTGCTTCCCTTGTTTAACGAAAAGAGGGGTTTACAGTGAATACATATTCTGAGGCAATTTCCTGGATTCATTCGCAGTTAAAGCATGGGATCAACTTGGGATTGGCAAGGATGGAATGGCTTCTAAAGGAGATGGGGAATCCGGAAAAGAAGTTGAAGGTCATTCATGTGGCTGGAACTAACGGTAAGGGTTCAACTGTTACCTTTCTTCGCTCTATTTTAAATGAATCCGGCTATGATGTCGGAACATTTACATCTCCATACATAGAAACGTTCAACGAGCGGATCAGTATCAATGGCTACCCCATTTCAGATGATGATTTGATCGAATTGACACGCATTATCAAACCTTTGGCAGAGGAACTGGAAAAAGGAGAATGGGGACCGCCAACAGAATTTGAAATCATTACAGCCATGGCTTTGTATTACTTTGGAAACATTCGCCAGGTCGATTTTACAATATTGGAAGTGGGACTTGGGGGACGATACGATTCAACGAATATCATCCGGCCGCTCGCAGGCATCATTACGAACATAGGAAAGGACCATATCAACATTCTCGGTGATACGATTGGTAAAATTGCGTACGAAAAAGCTGGCATTATCAAGGAAGGAATTCCGTTGTTTACCGGAGCCAAGCAGGAAGAAGCACTGTCTGTCATTCGGGAGGAAACGGAAAAAAAACAGGCGGACCTTTTTCAACTGGGAAGTGATTTTTCTATTGAAAATAATGAATCCGTTCCTGGTGGCGAAAAGTTTACATTTCTATCAAAGGAACTGACATATGAAAATTTGAAGGTCTCTCTTTTGGGGCGCCACCAGACGGAAAATGCCGCTTTAGCAGTTGTGAGTCTTTTGTACATGAAAGAAAAAAATCTACTTCAATTGCATGAAAAAGACATCAGAGCGGGACTGAAGAAAGCGTATTGGCCGGGGAGAATGGAGGTTTTGCAAGACCATCCTACAGTGATTTTGGACGGTGCCCATAATACAGAAGGGCTGGAAGCCTTCCTATCTACGATGAAAGAAAGATATAGAGAGAAAAAAATCAAAGTGATCTTTGCGGCATTGGAGGATAAGGATTTGTCCTATATGCTCCCGCTGTTTAAAAAGATCAACGCACAAGTAACCTTTACAGAGTTTGAGTTTCCAAGGGCAGCTTCCGCCACGAAACTCAAGGAGATTGCCCAAATAGAGGATGCTGCCATTGAAAATGACTGGCGTTCGCTTACGAAAAGAATGGTTAACGAACTAAATCCTGAAGATGTACTGGCAGTCACGGGGTCTCTCTACTTTATATCTGAAGTCAAACCGTTCATTGTGGGGTTATTAAGGGGCCGATACTAATGAAAAATGTGATTTTAACTTCATTCAGCAGAAGTCTCCCACTTCTGTAAGTGGTGAGATGAATGCCTATTGGTATTCCATTCAGTGGGGGTTCAAACCTCGGCTGAATAAAGTCAAAGCCTCCGGCGGATGCCACAGATTTTCAGAGGAAATTTATCGAACGGAGCTCAATAAAATCTGGGCGCAAATACGCCAAGGGCATTTGATTATTCGAGAGAAATAAACTGTATGATTGTTTGAGGATTATCCATATGAGGCACATAGCATGCCGCCTAAGCTATTTATAATAGGCGGCATGATGGCAGAAAGGGTGTCCGGAAAAGACCAGATCTAAGTAAGCGGGATTAGTGCCCATTTCTTGGCTGTTTCCAGTAAAATCGATCACGATTAGTGAAGAAAAATGCCCATCTTAAGTGGCTTTCGGTCGAACCTTTCACGATTAGTGGGTAAAGAAGCCCGTCTTACGCGTTTTCCACTAAAAGCAGTCACCAATAATGGAGCAAGAAGTTCATTTTACACGCTCCCCATTAAAACCTGTCACTATAGTCTTTTTTAGTTGCAGCTTTACTAGTGATTGTGTCAGGTATAGTGAAATGGACCGTAGTCCCAATACCTGGCTGACTTTCGATGGTGAGTCCTTTCCCATAGATCTTCTTTAAGCGCTTATTCGTATTGATAATGCCAATTCCCTGAAAAGCAGTTAAAGTGTTATTTAAAATTTTATTTATCTTTTGCTGGTCCATACCCACCCCATTATCAGTAATAATTACATCAACACCATTGCTGGCCTTCTTGATCCGAATCACGACTGTGCCACCTTCTATTTGCTTTAATACGCCGTGCTGCACAGCATTTTCCACCAATGGCTGGATGGACAAAGGCGGAATATTGATGTTTATTATATCTAGATCCCATTCAATGGTTAATCGTTCTCCAAATCGTTCTTTTTCAATATATAAATAAGAACGGACCAAATCCAACTCATTATTTAACGGAATTACGGTCTCTGAATTTGTTACGTGAAAGCTTCTTTGTAAATAGTTTCCGAATTTTTCCAATAAGCCAATCATTCTTTCCGAGTCCAAATCACTTAAAGAGACAATCGTATTTAGCGTATTAAATAAAAAATGCGGCCTAATCTGTGCCTGCAGCCACGCCGCTTCCATTCGAAGCTGTTCATGAATGGACAATTTTAAGTTAATCAGCGACCGTACTCTGAATTTCAACTCTAATGAATCGACCGGTTTTACCACATAATCATTAGCACCTGAACGGAATCCATTATAAATATCTTCCAACTGATATCTCGCAGTTAATAGTAAGACTGGAAGCTCAGAGAGGGAATATTGTTCACGGATGATTTGGGTTAATTCATATCCTGACATATTGGGCATCATCACATCAGAAATAATCAAATCCCACTGGCTATTTTTGATCAAATTTAATGCTTCTTCTCCACTCAAAGCCACCGAGATGTGATAAGTCTTGTCGAGTACACCTTGAATGATTTGCAGATTGACAGGGTCATCATCGACAAGCAGGATTCGCGGTTTATGGTTGTAAGCCTCAGGCTGACTTATTGCTGGTAAAAGATTCTCTGCTTCCTGATTTATTTTTATAGAAGAATCAAGGTGTTCTGGCTCCTTCTTTTCATCTACATTGTTCACCGTCTTGTCGAGTAATGGGAGCGTAAAATAAAAGGTAGATCCTTTTCCAAGGGTAGATTGAACTTGAATTTCGCCGCCATGCAACTCTACCAATTTTCTAGTGATATGCAGTCCCAACCCGATTCCTCCCAGAGCTGTCATGCCTGCATTTTTTTGCTCATATGGTTCAAAAATGCTCCTCTTAGTTTTCTCATCCATCCCGATTCCAGTATCTTCAATTGAGATTGTCACTGTTTTCCGATTATGTTCAGCTTTAATGGTTATATCTCCAGATTCAGTATACTTAATGGCATTATGGATGAGATTGAACAAAATTTGAATCAGTCGATTTTCATCCGCTGGTACAAGTGGAAAATCCTCCTCAATTTGAAGATCAAACTTAATATCTTTCCCTTCTGTCATGAAGCGGAGCATATCAAGGACACCTGATGTGATGGCAGAAAGGTGAATATTTTTCTTGTTTAAAATGAATTTATCTTCTCTTAATTGCGCAACATCTAGTAAATCGTTTAAGGTAAAGGACATTCGCCGTGCCACGTCTACCAACAGCTTCAAATTACTTTTATGTTTGGGTGATAATTTCTCTTCTTCGTCATCCAAAATGGATTGAGTTATGTTAATAATGCCGTGAAGCGGGTTTCGTAATTCATGTGAAGTATTGGCAAGAAACTCATTTCTAGTCACATCCATCTGTTCTAATTTACGAGCCTGTTGAGTGTTTTCTTTCTTTAATTGCAAGGCATTATTGATTAAAAGAAGGATAAACAGAATAATGGCTATTAAAAAATCAAAAGGGTAATAAGGTATATCCACTATGTTTAAATTAATTGCAATTCCCCAAGCAAGGTTGGAGAAATTACTGATTAAAGCTAAGAAAATGAATAGTGCGCCCGCAAGCCCTTTTCGGATCATTCTATAGGTATGTATGACCATAACGACGTAAGATCCTATATTTATAAATATTTGGAATAAAAAGACATATGGAAAATACTTCAGTGGTGCAAAAATACATGTAATCAGCAGAATTCCATACAATATATACAAGATATGATATATTCGATGTTTGGAAGAGAAATAATACTGATTGAAGCGAAGCATGAAAAATATGAGAAAAATAAAGCTTATGGATGCTAATTTTACAGACCATTCTACGTTGACAGAAAATAGGTTGAACAAGATTTTATCATCGTCCACGAGAATAGAAAGAGCTGCAAAAAATAATAAACATGCAAAGTAAATGACCTCTTTTTGCTTAAATCTATTAATGAATAGCAGAAAAAGGGCATAGACAACGTGAAGCAATAGAATACTGGCCACAATTGTCTGAAGTATCATGGTGGACATTACTTCTTTATGGATAGCAGATTCAGTTCCAAATCTGATAGATTTTGTAATGCCGCCAGCATGTGAGAGGTCGAAGTTGGCCGCATGAATTAAAATAGTAAGCTCTTGGTTGTCAGATTGGAACGTAGTAATAAAAGGCTGTAAATAACCCGTATAACTCTGTTTAGACTCTCCAGGTTGACCAGCCTTATGAATGAGCTCCCCATTCACGTAGACTTCCGAAGAGGTGGCAACTTCTTTAAAGTAGAAACTGTACAACTCCTTTTCCTTTTTAGGAAGAAGGATGCGTAATTGATACGTTCCAAAGCCAAAAGCTGTTCTTTCCGGCAGTAAATTTTCCCAGCTCTCTGGCACAGTGATGGATTGGTGGTTGACGCTAGAGGTACCATGGCTTAAGAAAGTATTAGGGTAAAACAACCAGTCCCCGTCAAGTGAGAAGGTGTCATTTTCTTCAAACTGCCAGTTCCTCAGGTCTAAGACACCGTTTTTTACAGTTGGCTGTCCGGGGGTTTGATAATAAAACATCCATAGTAAACGAAAAATGGTCAGTAACAGTAAAAAAATACAAACAACTGATACGATTTTTTTATTTGTAATCTTGTTATTGTTCAGCATATGTTACCCTTTCATTCAAAAAGATCGTACTAAATATTAAATCAAACTATATGGGAATTGAAAACAAAAAGATGATGATCAGATTGATTAATCAAATGCGCCTTGGCGTATTTGCGTCCAGATTTTATCGAGCTCCGCTCGATAAATTTCCTCTGAAAATCTGTGGCATCCGCCGGAGGCTTTGACTTTATTCAGTCGGGGTTTGAACCCCCACTGAATGGAATACCGATAGGCATTCATCTCACCACTTACAGAAGTGGGAGACTTCTCCTGAATGAAGTTAAAGGGTTTTATCTAAGAGTGTCGAATACTATTACATGATGTCTATATTTTTACGAGGAGGGGTGTTTTCGAAAAAAATGAGGGTGATAGAGTTTGCGAGACTGCAAGTAAGACTATGAGGTTTCAGCATAACTACCCAATTTCCGTTGAAAACAAAAAGATGCTTCTATGTAACAGACTTTATGGGATATATTTTTAAAAATAACTATCCGCATTATCATGATATGAACAACGAGCTCATTGATGCTCATCTTTTCAGGCAGGAGAAAGAGAGACTGGAATTTGTTCTGGTGGAGATCTCTTCATGATGCAAGTGTTGGCAATCCAATTGGCTGGGGAGAGAATGTATTGCAGATAACTCCACAATGATTGGAAAAAACAGGTATTTAATAAAATCTTGGTTAAGAGCCATGACTTTGATTTACTAACCCAAGAAACGTTAGATATTATTTTATACACCCCGATTCTGTACCATTTCCGAATGGCGAAATTGAAATGGAACGATCATTCCAATCGGTGATACTCTGTATTTTCCTATCATGGATTGGAGGTAGACGCAAGACAGAGTATCGCTTAATACATCAACCACGCATATCAAACATCTATAAATCTTCCTCAGCTTTCTGCCTCACTTCAACTGCACCATGCCTTAATAGGAAAGTAAGAGGCAGGTTGACCAAAAAAATTTCCTCTCATGTTAATAAACATCAAATCCAAAGCCCATTATTCTATGCAGTCCGTACCATTTTACCTATTCATATTCTGTTTTTGAAAATGATTCTATATATATTAATAATTGAAGTTTAATTGAAAGGGCTCACTACACTATGACATTTATCATTTTTATCTACGGTCTTCTTTTAGGCTCCTTTTTTAACGTCGCAGGATTGAGAATTCCTCTTAACAAATCAATCGTCGCGCCTGAATCCTCTTGTCCACATTGCAATAATCCTTTATCGGCAATTGAGCTGATACCTGTGATTTCCTTCCTACTTCAAGGGGGAAAGTGCCGTTCCTGCAAGGTTCGGATATCGCCTGTTTATCCTGTGATGGAGCTGTTAACCGGAGGATTATTTGCAATAGCGTTTATTAAATTCGGTTGGATGTTAGAATTTGCTATTGCCTGTACGCTCATCTCGTTATTCATTATTATTACAGTATCTGACATTACTTATATGCTCATACCTGATAAGGTGCTGTTGATTTTTTCTGGGCTTTTTTTGTTAGTAAGGTTAATAGAGCCTCTTGATCCGTGGTGGGATTCCCTGGTAGGTGCCGCGGTTGGTTTTGGTTTGCTCCTGTCTATAGCGATTGTCAGCAAAGGCGCAATGGGTGGTGGAGATATTAAGCTTTTTGCCGTTTTAGGATTTGCTCTAGGAACAGAGGTTGTTTTACTCTCTTTTTTTCTGGCCACTCTAATTGGGGCTGCTACAGGCGGCATCGGAATGATATTCGGATCCCTCCAAAAGGGAGAAGCCATTCCTTTTGGACCTTTTATCGCAGTAGGAACACTATTGGCTTATTTCTATCATGAAGAGATGTTGCAATGGTATTTTGGCTTTTTATAATACGAAATGGCACAGCTTGAGGAAAGACAGACTACGCCCTTTGGTTATTGCGGACACGGCGCAGTCAAGTATTCTCTTAAGGAAGAAATAGAATTGAAATTCTCATTGTCAACCAATACATCAGATACAAAAACTGTAGGAATATTAAAGTTTTTCAAGAAACGCCAGAATGCTATTTCGTGATAGTCTTTCAATTTAAAATCACACATTGTGCTGAAATTCTAAAGAAATTTTCATATTACGAATAACCAAAGGAGAAATTGGCGAAATCCTTTAAGGGCGAGACGACAAAAGTCTTGTCCTTTTTTTATTTTGTCGTGCTAGCATATGAACAAATCATGAGAGCGGGAGGATTGATGATATGGCGCGCAAAAAAAGACAGGCCAAAAAGGAAATGAAAGTTAAAATCAATGGTAAAGAACAGTCATTAAACGAGGAAGTCGTCATCAAAGATTGGAGTAAGGCCAAAAAGGAAACTGCAGCCGCCGAGGATAGACTTGAAAATGATGAATTTGAGTGGGTTTTACCGAATAAGAACATTCCGGAAGTTCCGGAGTTTCAGCCAGTACAAGGTATTCCAGAGAGCATTGAACAGGAAAAGAAACCCAAAATCAACATATCGAAGTATCTTCAAACTAGGATTTCACCAAACAAAAAAGGACTTATAATATCGGCTATTTTGGCAGTGGCAATTGGTCTCGGATTTGGTTTATTTGTTTGGAAGCTCGTAGTAAATCCTGAAAGTAGCACCACATTGACAGATGCGGCACCAGCTGTTCCATCCGAAGGTAAGGAAAAGGGAGCGGCATTGACAGCAACAATGCCTGATTTATCAGCGGCAGTCGTTCAAGGCGGAGCTTTTTCAACAGAGGAAGCGGCAGAAAGCTTCTCTGACAAATTCACAAGCCAAGGTCTACCGTCTATTTCATTAAATGTAGATGAGCAGCAGTTTTTATTCATTGGAGTTACAGAAGACCTGAGTACGGCAAAAACTTGGGTGGAGGATTATAAAGCCAGCGGAATAGATGTGTATGCCAAGGAATTCAGCATTTCTGAAAATCAGATTAAGGTTGACTCCAAAATCGAGGCTGAATGGATGACGGAAGCACCGAAACTATTTGGAATCCTTGCAAAAGAGGCGGCCGATGCGCGCTCCAGCGGCCAAATAAACAAACAAGTCCTCCAGGATTCAGAAATAACTATCAAGAAATTTGAAGATAAAAATATCCAGCAAAAACTTGCGGTTGACTTAAGAGTCCAATTAGAAGATACAATCAAACAGTTGGGGGCTTATTCAACATCGCAGAACCAGGAAAGCTTGACGAAAGCACAACAGTCATTGTTGAACTTTTTAAAGGCATATTATGATGGATCTAAGGGGCCCTCTGTTTAAAACAGGGCCTCTTTCATTTCATCCGTCTTTGGTAAAGATACGCTGCACTTGCTATTGTTTCTTTCTTGTCGTTTTGATACGATGGGATTGTATCTCCCATTCTATTAGAAAGGCAGGATGTGTTACATGCCCAACCTCGTTTTGGCTTCTTCATCACCCCGTCGGAAAGAACTTCTGGAAAAATTATCTATCCCTTTTACCACCTATTCACCAAATGTTGACGAATCTATTGATAAAGATCTAAAACCCGCGGAAATAGTGTCCGAACTATCCTTCAGAAAAGCAAAGAAGGTAGCAGATCAATATCCGGATTCGTATGTTATTGGATCTGATACTATTGTCGTTTATAAAGGAACAGTGCTTGGAAAGCCGGCTGACAGAGAATCTGCCAGAATAATGCTATTAAGTTTGTCCGGATGTACTCATTCGGTATACACGGGGGTTTCCGTCACTTATGGAAAATCTGTCAGAACCTTTTATGAAAAGACAGATGTAACATTTTGGAAATTATCAAATGAGGAAATTGAAAGATATCTGGACAGTGGCGAACCATTTGATAAAGCAGGAGGGTATGGCATTCAAGGACAGGGCGGGCTCCTTGTCAAGTCTATACACGGCGACTATTATTCGGTTGTCGGACTGCCAATCGCTCGTCTCAACCGAGTATTAAAAAATATGGGTTTTCCACAATAATACGTTGAAAAGGGAGGAAGCAATGGATAAATCAGAAACATTGATGATAAGGGACTTTCCAATTGATGAAAGACCCAGGGAAAGGCTAATCAACCACGGAGCTGTCAGTCTTTCCAATCATGAGTTGCTCGCCATACTTCTGAGGACAGGAACGAAATCCGAGTCCGCCATCCAGCTGGCAAACAGTCTGTTGACACAATTTGGCGGTCTATTTTGGCTAAAGGAAGCGGCTTTGGAAGAGATCATGAGTTTAAAAGGCATCGGAAAAGCCAAGGCGGTCCAGATTGCAGCGGCCGTGGAGCTTGGAAGGCGGATCAGCAATCTCACGTATGATGACCGCTATGTCATCCGAAGTCCCGAAGACGGAGCCAATTATGTTATGAACGATATGAGATTTTTAACACAGGAACACTTCGTATGCCTCTATCTGAATACAAAGAATCAAGTTCTCCATAGACAAACAATTTTTATTGGAAGTCTGAACGCCTCTATTGTCCACCCACGTGAAGTTTTTAAAGAAGCTTTTCGCAGGTCCGCTGCATCCATCATTTGCTTACACAATCACCCATCCGGCGATCCATCACCTTCTAGAGAAGATATTGAAGTGACAAAAAGACTTGTCGAGTGTGGAAAGATTATCGGAATAGAAATCCTTGATCATTTGATCATTGGCGACAATAAATATGCCAGCATGAAAGAAAAAGGCTTTATGTAACACTTAAAGTGATAAAAGAAAATAGTTTTGTTGGTAACACGGATTAATATTAGTTCCAGGACTAGAAACTCAATGGGATTGAAAGGGAGATATATACCAAGTTTGGGGAAGGAACCTCGATTCGCTCATCTAGCTTATGGGCTTCAAAGTCGCTTCATTAGCCAAAGATTTTTCGAATATCCTCTGTGGGACTATGTATATTTTAAAAAAGTAGCTATGAAATAAAATTTTTAGATAAGATATGACAGGAAACAAAAGCTTTTGGTTATGGAATAGACGAGGGCTGAAAGGATATCCCGATTATCATTGTCATGCTTAAAATCATAAGCAAACACAACTTATATCAAAAATACAAAATCCTTTTCTTTTATAATAAATGCAGGAGTGGTGCTTATGAACAATATGATGCAGGAGATGGTTGACTGGATTGAAGATCATCTTTTTGAAGATTTTTCCTTGGAAAGATTAGGGAATGATATGGGATATTCTCCATATTATTGTTCTTTTAAATTTCATCAAGTGACTGGAATCAGTATAAAAAGATATATGTCACTTAGAAAAATATATCTTGCGTCTATTGAACTGAAAGAAACGAATAATAAAATAATAGATATTGCATTTAAATATGGATTTTTATCTCAAGAGGCTTTTTCAAGAGCATTTAAAACGACATTCGGTATCAGTCCCAATGCTTTTAGAAAGTTTCCGCAGCCATTACAAACGTATGTGAAATTAAATTTAAATGGTATAAAGGACGGTTTTATGATGGACATTTCACAGAAATTAATAATCGGAGCTTTGCAAAACAAAATCTATGAGCAATTTGATCAGGATATATTGAATATCTTAAATGGGCAAGCGATGTATGAGGAATTTTCTAAACATCAGTTAATGGAGAAAAGTGACTATGTCCCTTTTAACGAGGCAATGTGCTCAAATGATACTTGCGTTTCGATCTTCAGTGATGAATTTAAAAAAATGAGAGCTTCCGGACATCAGGTGTCTATACGAGATTATGAGACGGTTACTGTTACTCCTTTGAAACCTCTGTTTGAAAACAAATACAAATGCATTGTTTTATGGTTCGGTGATGACATGTTTTGTCAAATGAATTTGCTGACTGTATTGGCATTTCTAGAACAAGAGGGGTATCAAGGAAAAGTGTTTTTTCATATGATCAAGGACATGAGCTATGAAGTGGAGGAAACGGAGGATATATTGCTTGGGGGTTATAAAGAAATTTATCAACAAGTTTTGATTCATCATCGTCTTCCTGAAGCTAAATTAATGCCTGTTATGTACCAGGGGATTAAATTATATTTAGAATATCTAAAGGAAGATAATGAAATCACCGCTTATATAAAAAAACATGTAGGTAAGCCACTGGATGAGTTATTGAAACAATTATTTCACTTATTTCCTCAATATGGACTCGGGGATTTGCAGTATATAAAAATGATAGAAACTATAAAAAAAGCTTGAGGCTCTAGCTATGGTTTCATGTGTAGCTATTGGACGAGTAAATAAAGAAAGGGATTTACCTAAACTTGTCCTATTTATCATGCTTATCATGACCGAAATATCAATGCTAATAAAAATATTTTGACTGAGAGCCTAAGAATACGCTCCAGCATAAACTAGACAGCCGAAGAACCGTAGGGGCTACAGGGGAGCTTGATACCGAGTAAAAAAATAAACTGGGGAGTATGTCCTATTCCCTAGAAGCTCCCACTTAAGGATCGATTAGCTAAGTGGTGAGTAGTTCACTTATAAATGTCTCTTACCACCTTAATAAATTCTTGAAGTGCATACGACTTGTGTGCATTTTTTTTTGTGATAATTCCGATGTTCCATCTCATATTTGGTTCTTTGATCGGTAATGCGACAATATCAATGTCATTTAACTTATTGGTCAATTTTTTTGGAATGATGGATATTCCCAATTGTGCAGAAACAAGCTCTAAAACCAAATCCCACTGGGTGCTTTGAAAGGAAACCTCTGGAGAAAAGTCTGATTCGATTTCGGATCAGATTATATAATGCGAAAGATTTATCAAAGAGAATAAATTTTTCATCTTTCAATTCCGACAATCGTACGGCTTGTACTTTCGCAAGCGGGTGTTTTGATGATACGCAAACTACAAATTTATCTTGATAAATCAATTCTGCTTCTATTGTGTTTGCTGCTGGAAGTACAACGAAGCCAATGTCCAATTCACCTTGAGTCACGAGCTTTTCTATAATAACGCCTCCATCTTCTTTTGTTGTCAGCGTTACGTTTGGATATCTTTTCATGAAATGATATGCGATTTGGGGAAAGAATATTGAACCGATGATCTGTGGGATGCCAACCTTTACTTCCCCGCTAATGACTTGGGATAATTCATTCAGACTTTCAGGGATGCTGTTAATTTTTGCTAATATTTCTTTACTCTTTTCATAGAGTAATTTTCCTTCATCCGTCAATTGAATTTTTTTGCTCGTTCGATCGAATAATGTGACATTTAAATCTTGCTCCAGCTTTTGGATCGTTTTACTTAGGGCAGGCTGGCCTACATATAAGGCTTCCGCTGCTCTGGTAAATCCATTCTTTTCAACAACTGTGACAAAAACTTCGAGTGCTCTTAACTGCATATCAGTCTCTCCTAACCCATTCCATTTAATCATGATTATAATTCCTATCATGTATTTCACTTCATAATAACTGGAGTATACAATAATTATTGTAGATATGAAAGCGGATTCACCACTTTATAAGGAGGTAGTGCAGTGAGAAGAAAGCATGCTTTGTTAATGACCGTGTTCTTTGTTCTTTATTTGTTAACCTTTTTACCGAACTTCGGAATCATGAATGATCTTAAGTTCATCGGTTTTTTGCCGCAATCATTGGCTTGGGTATTATTGCTGAATGCAATAAATACTGTCATTATTTTTGTCGTTTATTTTAAGTTTTTCAAGCCGTTTGCACAGAATGTTGAGAAAATATCGGAAGATGAAGAGGGGAGTGAACGAGCATTAGCCAGGTAGCTGTGACGATCATCGTGTTGATATTATTTTTAGGAATATTGCTCTGGATCAGCAGTTTAGCATCAAAGTCAAACATCGCGACACCTAGTGATTTTTTTCTGGCCAATAGAAGCCTCGGAACGATTGTCATGACGATGACGACGGGTGCTAGTTATTTCAGTACTTGGACATTGCTCGGAGCCATTGGAAATCATTATAGGGACGGGGTCTGGTTCTCTGCATTTGCTGCTTGGGCGGTGGTTCATGCACTGTTCATCTGGTTATTTGGCTCCAGAATTTGGTATTTGGGAAGAAAGCATCATTTTGTGACTCCTGGAGACATGATGGAAAAATATTATAAGAGTCCCTTTCTTAGGCTTTTATTTGCGATCGTGGGAATGGTCGGACTTATTCCCTATATGTTGATTCAAATAACTGGGGGTGCATTCTCTCTAAATAGCTTGACGAACAACGCGATTCCCTATTGGGTAGGTATATTGATTATGGGTGTTTTCGTTGGAATGATCGTGACGCTTAGCGGTGGGCGAGGGGCTGCCTGGGCTGATACATTCATGGGTTTTTTCTTCGGAACTACTTTAGTCGTTATTACATTCATCTTCATTTATAAAGCGGGCGGATTTCATGCGTTTGTCAACTTGCAATCCGTTGCGCCAGAAATTCTGGTGAATAAGGGACAGTTTTCGGGCATTATGGAGACGGCCATCGGCTTGATGTTTGGCTTTTGGATTATGCCTCATATGTGGCAAAAGTTTTATTCAGCGAAATCTCCGATGATTCTTGCGAAGACTTCTATTATCACGCCTTTTTGGAATTCTTGGCTAATGGCGCTTGGAGCATTATTTATAGGAATGATTGCGCGCTCACCTGGTTTGGTTCCTGGACTTACGCCTGAGAACAGTGACACTATTATTCCATTGTTTTTCTCGACATATGCTCCGCTATTCGGCTCAGTTGTCGTTGCTGCTGTTATAGCGGCAGGGATTTCAACCATTAATAGTGCTCTACTGTCTTCAGCTAGTCTTTTAGTAAACGATATTTATGTTCGTTTCATTAATAAAGATGTAAGTCCTGCACGAACGACTTTCATCAGTAAGATAACTATATTGTTGATGACATTGATCGTTGTAATTTTTGCATTTATTCCTGCTGCCCAAGGATTTCTAGTTCCGGTTGCTGCATTAGGCTATGGAATTGTTTTGCAACTCGTACCTGCTGCACTAGGACCCTTATATTGGAGGCGGGGTACATTGGCTGGAGCAGTGTCATCTATTATCGTAGGTCTTTCGACCTTGGTGATTGTTTACATTTTTGGTTCGCCATTACCGTTAGGGCCTGCAACATCAGGATTTATTCTGGGAATTATAACTTTTGTTGTTGTCAGCATGTTGACGAAGGATAGCAACACTCAAGAGAAACATATACATCATAGGGAGATGGTGGAAACCTATTTTCCTAGTGAGGCAAAATGAAAGGATGTTTACCATGAAGGAAAAAAAACAGTTTAAAGTGGCGGTAGTTCAAGCTGGTTCAGAAGTGATGGATAAAGTTAAAGGGGTAAAAAAGACGATTCGATTGATTGAAGAAGCTGGCCAAGGAGGAGCTAAAATTATCGTGTTTCCAGAGGCCTTCATACCAGCGTATCCAAGGGGGATGTCTTTTGGAACGGTAGTAGGATCACGATCAAATGAAGGTAGGAAAGACTTTTTTCGATATTGGGATCATTCCATTACAGTCCCGGGGGGGGAAACTGCAGAAATCGGCAAAGCAGCAAGGAAGGCAAAAGCTTATGTCGTAATAGGGGTTATTGAAAAAGATAGTGAATCAAGCCAGGGAACACTCTATTGTACAGCATTGTTTTTTGGTCCAGATGGAGAACTATTGGGGAAACATCGCAAGCTGAAGCCTACAGGATCGGAGCGCCTTATTTGGGGAGAAGGCGATGGAAGCACAATGCCTGTTTTTGATACGCCGTATGGGAGAATTGGTGCACTCATCTGCTGGGAAAATTATATGCCGCTTGCTCGTGCAGCGATGTATGATCAAGGAGTGCAACTCTACGTTGCGCCAACTGCTGACGGAAGAGATGCTTGGTTTTCTACGATGCGGCATGTAGCGGTGGAAGGAAGATGCTTCGTCTTGTCATGTAATCAATATTCTACAAAAGATATGTATCCAGAAGACATTTCTTCACGGAAGGAATTTGAAGAATTGCCTGAAGAGCTTACCCGAGGAGGGAGCTGTATTGTTGATCCGCTAGGCGAATTCATTGTTGCGCCTGTTTTCGGCGAAGAAAAGATCCTGTATGCCGATATCGATTTGAATAAGATTGCTGAGGCGCAGTTCGACTTTGATGTAGTTGGCCATTATGCACGGCCGGATATATTTCAGCTGACAGTGAACAAGCAGGAACAGAAAAATACGATTTGGAAAAAATAGATTAATAGGAAATCCTTTCAAGGAGTTGAGTATTTCATTCTTGGAAGGATTTTTGCTATTTGAGGATCGATTGTCCAATTGTACGGGGAGGGTGTTAATCAGCCTAGATTGTGAAGCAGGATGAGCGCTTATTAATAGGAACATTACCTGAAAAACATTTACCATTATTCCGTTCAGGATTTAACTTCATTCAGCAGAAGTCTCTCACTTCTGTAAGTGGTGAGATGAATGCATATTGGTATTCCATTCAGTGGGTGTTCAAACCCCGGCTGAATAAAGTTAAAGCCTCCGGCGGATGCCACAGATTTTCAGAGGAAATTTATCGAGCGGAGCTCGATAAAATCTGGGCGCAAATACGCCAAGGCGCATTTGATTTAATCACGCGGGGAAACTCATTAGTTCCGAAAAAAGTCAAAAAACTTAATAACAGCAGTCACCGTATCATTTTATGCGGAGCTGTTGTTTGCTTTCAATAGGATGCTTAAATTGCTACACGCGACCGCTCTTATTTTTGCATCCCATCTAATCCAGCAGCTCTCACAAAATTTCTTGTACCCATGGTCAGCGATAATTAACTAGTCTTTTTTGCGAGACCTATTAAAAATAAGTACTTGGACGGAACGAAACTTTTGATTTTGTTAAAAATGGTTCACACATTCCGGTTATATTAATGGAAAGGAGACATAACCACTTGATAAAATTGCGTAAAATCATAAAAGGAAGGCGCAATGGATTTTCTGTGTTCATAAGTTTTTTGTAAAGAAGATCATTTTATTTCCATAAACATATTAATTTTTGCTCCAAGATAGCCTATACTTAATATAGAATCTTTTCCTTTCTACTGTATTTATGTGAACTCTACATGCCTCATCTGAATACAAAGAATCAAGTTCTCCACAGACAAACAATTTTCAACAGAAACTGAACGTTGCATTGTTCACCAATAATGTATTCAAGGAAGTTTACGCGGGTTTAAGGTCTATTAATTGCTTACACAAGCATTAACCGGAAATCCATCACCATCAAGAGAAGATATTTTTAATCGGCAAAAGACTTGTCGAATGCAGGAAAATGAATGCCCTCGACCACTTGATGATTGGCGATCATAAATAAATCAGTATGAAAGAAAAAGGATTTATGTGACACTATGATTTTTAGAAATGATAAGATATAATAAGTCTTGTGATTTTTGTCGGTTGACACGGATATTATCAATATTACCAAGCTTATTTCTTTAAAAAGCGTTAAAAATAGAAATGCAATGGGGTTAGAAAGGGAGAATACATATCATGTTTGGATTCGGTACGAAAGATTTAGGAATTGACCTAGGTACAGCGAACACTCTTGTTTTTGTAAAAGGAAAAGGAATTGTTTTACGTGAACCTTCAGTTGTTGCCATCAACACAGAAACAAAGAAAATTGTTGCAGTCGGTAACGATGCTAAGAAAATGATCGGGAGAACTCCTGGAAATATTGTGGCTATGCGCCCAATGAGAGACGGAGTTATCGCGGATTATGAAACAACAGCAACAATGATGAAGTACTTCATCAAAGAAGCGGCCAAAGTGAAAGGCTCATTCAATGGAAAGCCTTATGTCATGGTCTGTGTCCCATCCGGAATTACAGCCGTTGAACAAAGGGCGGTACTAGATGCTACTAGGGAAGCTGGGGCCCGTGAAGCTTATCCTATTGAAGAGCCGTTTGCCGCTGCTATCGGCGCAGATCTTCCTGTATGGGAGCCGACAGGAAGCATGGTTGTGGACATCGGAGGCGGCACAACAGAAGTGGCTGTCATTTCACTTGGAGGCATTGTGGCAAGCAACTCCATCCGGACTGCCGGAGACAACTTTGACGAAGCTATTGTGAACTACATTCGTAAAAACTATAATCTGCTCATCGGAGAAAGAACAGCGGAAACGATAAAGGTCGAGATTGGTTCTGCCGGCGAAATCGACGAAATTGAAAATATGGAAATTCGTGGGCGTGACTTGTTAACAGGACTTCCTAAAACAATTGAAATCACTGCAGAAGAAATTTCCGGTGCATTGCATGACACTGTTTATGCCATTATTGATGCTGTGAAAAATACGCTGGAAAACACTCCACCAGAACTGGCTGCGGACATTATGGACAGGGGTATCGTGTTGACAGGGGGCGGAGCATTGCTTCGAAACCTGGATAAAGTAATCAGTGATGAGACCAAAATGCCTGTACTTATTGCTGAAGAACCGCTTGATTGTGTTGCAATTGGAACAGGAAAAGCACTTGACCACATCAATCTGTTCAAAGATCGGGCGTAGTTCCCGGATTGTAAAAAGCAAGAGGCCGCTTACGAAGCGGTACTCTGCTTTTCCATGCATTTTGCCTCCGGGTTTCTGGCGTGAAACCGGCAGGCTATTTGAAGTTAGAGGTGGATATGATGCCGAATTTCTTTCTTAATAAGCGTCTCATCATCTTGCTGATCGGAATCATTATTCTCGTTTCTTTAATTGGTTTCTCACTTAGGGATAGGGAAAATATTTCACGTCCTGAACAGTTTGTGAAGGATATTGTGGGTTTTGGTCAATCACTTGCAGCAAAGCCCGCCCACAAATTTGCTGGGTTCTTTGAGAATATTGATGATTTGCAAAATACATATACTGAGAACAAAAAACTGAAGGCCCGTCTAGAGGGACTTGCAAAGCTTGAAAAAGAAATAGCGGATTTGAAAAAAGACAATAATGAGCTTAGAGAAGTATTAAAGAAAAAAGAGAGCTTAGGAGACTTTACACCTATTCAGGCGACGGTGATCGGCAGAACGCCTGACCGCTGGTATGAGCAGATCATTATCGACAAAGGAAAAAAGAGCGGGATTCAGCCTGATATGGCTGTCATCACCGGAAAAGGCCTGATAGGGAAGGTAGTTAGTACGTCAGAAATGACATCAACAATAGAGCTATTAAGTTCTGATAATGCAAGGTACCGTGTTGCAGCTGAAATTCAAATTAAGGGAAAGAAATCCGTGTACGGGTTAATTGACGGCTATGATCAAGAAAAGAAAATGATCATTATGAAGGATCTGCCTATTGACCAGGATAAGCTGAAGGCTGGACAAAATGTAGTTACATCAGGTATGGGAGGAATTTTCCCAAAAGGACTTGATGTTGGTAAGGTCGAGGAGCTTAAACTCGATCAGTTTGGTCTAACTCAGACAGCTTATGTGAAACCGTCGGCTGATTTCTATGATTTTGAGCATGTGATGGTTGTGTCCCGTTCAATGATGGGCGCGGAAGATAAGGGTGAGGAATGATGAAACGCGTTGTTCTTCCTCTTATCACTGTCCTTTGTTTTTACGGAGAAAGCATTTTCGTAGAATTGCTTCCGATATTTTCATTCCTAGATAACAGAATCGTAGTTCCTCGCTTTCTTCTAGTTGTTCTGATATTGATGGCAATCTATTACTTTCGGAATGTGACCTTAATTTATGCTGCGATCTTTGGTCTGCTATTCGATATATACTATACGGGAGTGATAGGGGCCTATTTATTTTTATTCCCTATCGCTGTTTATACAGCTTCCAAAATGGTGAAGGTTCTGCAGATAAATGTCCTGACATCAGGGTTAATCACTATAATTATCGTCGCTATAACAGAAGCTTTAATATACGGTTTAAATATTCTTTTGTTTGATGTGAATGTGACGGTATCTCAATTTATATATTCTCGACTGTTACCAACTTTGACATTGAATTTTATTTTCTATTTGATTATTTTCTTTCCTTTTTCCAGATGGCTGCAAAACAGAAGTAAAGAGATTTTCTCTGAATAATACTGCCAGCAGGCAAATATTTTCCAAAAAAGGAAAATTGGTGCCGTTTGTCGAAAATAGTGAAAATGACTCATTATTTTCGCGCTGTGAAAGTGATGTTTGTCTTTGAAAGGAGAAATAGGGCATTCCTCTTCGAGCCGTGAAGGTGCCCGCTTGACATGAAAACTCAAAACGTGATGATTAAAGGCACAAAAAGCGGCCTTTCGCTCCAATTGAATGATCGTTGCTCTTATGATGAAATTTTATCAGAGCTGGAGGAAAAAATCTCCGAGTTGAAAAGTTCAGAGGAAAATCAGCTTGTTTCGGTACGGATTCTTACAGGGAACCGCTATTTGACGACTGAGCAGGAGGAAGAGTTGAAAGAACTTATCCGCCAACAGAAAAATTTGATCGTCGAAGTAATTGAAAGTGATGTCATCACAAAAGAAGATGCCACGAGAATGGTAGAGAGTCAAGAAGTGACATCCGTTGCAGCAATTGTAAGATCGGGTCAGGTTTTGGAGGTCCCGGGAGATTTGCTGCTTGTAGGGGATGTGAATCCCGGCGGAACTGTAAGAGCTGGAGGAAACATTTTTATCATGGGAGCATTAAAAGGGGTTGCGCATGCTGGCTATTCTGGGTGGAATGATGCAGTCATCGTTGCTTCCTTCATGACTCCTTCACAGCTTCGGATCTCTGATTGCATCAGCCGAGCTCCTGACCATTACGATCAGGAGGAGCACCATCAAATGGAATGTGCCTATATTGATAAAAACCATCAAATAATGATTGATAGGCTTCAAGTGCTTAAGCATTTAAGGCCGAATATTACTAGATTCAAAGGGGGACATTATTATGGGTGAGGCGATCGTGATTACTTCCGGCAAGGGAGGAGTCGGAAAAACTACCACCTCCGCCAATCTCGGCACGGCACTTGCCTTGCAGGGTAAAAAGGTCTGCCTGATAGATACGGATATCGGACTCCGCAATCTGGATGTAGTACTGGGCCTGGAAAATCGAATCATTTACGATCTTGTTGATGTTGTGGAAGGAAGATGCAAGCCCCATCAAGCAATCGTCAAGGATAAAAGATTTGAAGATAAACTGTTCTTGTTGCCAGCTGCTCAGACAAGCGACAAAACGGCAGTCAGCCCCGAGCAGATGAAAAGTTTAGTTTCTGATTTAAAGCAGGAATATGATTATGTATTAATAGATTGCCCTGCCGGTATTGAGCAGGGATTTAAAAATGCGGTCGCAGGGGCCGATCAGGCAATAGTTGTGACAACACCGGAAATATCTGCAGTAAGGGATGCCGACAGAATCATCGGTATTCTTGAAAAAGAAGAAAACATCGGGCCGCCAAAATTAATCATCAACAGAATTAGAAGCAAGATGATGAAAGAAGGGGAAGTCCTAGACGTAGATGAAATTACTCAGCATTTATCCATCGATCTATTAGGGATTGTCCAGGATGATGAAGACGTCATAAAATCTTCTAACCAAGGCGAACCGATCGCTCTTGATCCGAACAGCAAAGCATCCATAGCGTACAGGAACATAGCAAGAAGAATATTGGGTGAATCTGTGCCCCTTCAATCATTGGATGAAGAGAAAGCTGGTATGTTCACACGAATTAAACAATTTTTCGGTGTGCGTTCTTAAAAAGGCTTGTGTAGCCTTTATTTTTGAAAGAATTTTCGGAACGTTGAAGCGAAAGTCATCATTTTGTTTGAAATCAAGATTTTCTAGAAGGTGATTCAAGCTTAGAATTAGGTATCATCTTTTACTATTCGCTCGTATATCAATTGTTGGAATATTTAACTTCATTCAGCAGAAGTCTCTCACTTCTGTAAGTGGTGAGATGAATGCATATTGGTATTCCATTCAGTGGGTGTTCAAACCCCGGCTGAATAAAGTTAAAGCCTCCGGAGGATGCCACAGATTTTCAGAGGAAATTTATCGAGCGGAGCTCGATAAAATCTGGGCGCAAATACGCCAAGGCGCATTTGATATGGCGAGATACTATAAAGACACGTATTAAATCCTTTTTATTGGAATTAATACGTGTCTTTTATTTTTCAATAAAATATTGACATTTGTTTTAGAAGGTATATATATTATGTATAGAGTATATATTCAATATTCAAAGAGGCTTCATGCATATATTCATTTCGCATAACTCTAAAGAGCCTATTTATGAAGGAATCTGCAATCAAATTTAATCAGAGATACTGTCAGGAGAAATTGTCTATGGGCTACGCATTGCCTCGTTTATGTGTCCATTTTCCTACGCATTTAAAAGCCATTATTTATTGACGGCTAGAATTTGATAGCGTATCGGTTTTAGCTGGTACAGTAATCACAATCCTAGTCATTTACAATATTTAATGGCTGTTATCTATCGATATCTACGAGAATAAGGCGTTTTAAGAAAGGGGATGTATTGGATGATTCTACTTGCTTTGAGCATTAACCGTAAGTTCATTTGTTTTAAAAGATTGAGAAACTATAAAATTAGATGAAATATTTTGTTCGAAGTAATAAGAAGGGGGGGTATTGCTTGGATGATTTTACTGTAAAAGAACAATCATTTTCCAAAAAGTCTTGGGTATTATCTATCAGTTCATTTGTTTTAATACAAATTTTTTTTTGACAATGGAGTTTACTGGATGGATTCCAAATCTAAAAGATATAGACGGGACTGTGTTCGGTAAAATTGCTGGATATACATTTATGGAAGATTGGTTTAACTTCTACGAAACGCCCTATTTTAATGTGTGTACTTTCATTTTTGGTATCGTCCTCCTTTCTCATGGCCTCATAGGGGCATTGAGAGATGTTTTTTCTAAATGAATTTTTGTAGCGGCATTGCATTATCTGTAGAGTTTTTTTCATTTATTCATTGCGGGGGTATCGAAATGTAATTTAACTTCATTCAGCAGAAATCTCCCACTTCTGTAAGTGGTGAGATGAATGTATATTGGTATTCCATTCAGTGGGGGTTCAAACCCCGGCTGAATAAAGTCAAAGCCCCCGGCGGATGCAACAGATTTTCAGAAGCAATTTATCTAACGGAGCTCGATAAAATCTGGGTGCAAATACGCCAAGGCGCATTTGATTGGCAGAAGCAACGAGAACTCTCCGATGCTCTTCATCTGAATGAAGCCGGCCGGTATGCTTCTTCAGGTTACCTCACCCCTATTTTGCAGGTTTTCATAGCGATTAGCACATCTTGTGGCCTTATATTGTCCCTCATGACAGTTGTACCCGTTTGAGGAGTGCACATCTCTTTCCTTTGAATCGTAGCATACAAAACCAGCTGACTCCGCTTTTCTACGTCATATTAACCAAGGACAAGTCATAGGTTAGTAGAAACTTAAATCGAGGGAGATGGTGGAGGATGAGCCATCGGGTGAACAAAATAAGGAAGCGGATAGAAAAAAGAAGGCGGGCAAACAACCGTGCCATGGAAAAGCCTAATGAATACATGTTGGATAAGTTGGATACTCCCACATATTATTCAGATGATGAGAAGAATATTTTTGAACCAAAAACCACCATACACCCTTTATGGCGGAAAGAAATATTTATGCTGAAGCTGCTTTTGTCTATTGCACTAATTCTTGTGGTGGGAATCCTTTTTCAGTCACCTTCTCCTGTATTTGATGATACTCGATCCATTGTCAAAAAAGCGATGGGAAAGGAATTTCAATTTGCTGCAGTCGCAAATTGGTACGAAAATCAATTTGGCAAACCGCTTTCTCTTTTTCCAAATGACAAAAAGGATTCAGATATCCAGCTTGCGAAAGAAGGGGATTACGCATTACCTGTTGGAGCTAAGATTTCTGAAGGTTTTTCGCATGATGGGAGAGGGGTCATGTTTCAGACTGAAAGTGCAGCAGAGGTGACAGCGGCAGCGGATGGAGTGGTTATTTTTTCGGGAAAAAAAGAGGATATCGGACAAACGGTTATCATCCAGCATAGTGACCATACCGAATCCTGGTATGGCAAGATGGACCAGGCGGCTGTTAAACCCCACGAGCATGTCAAAAGCGGCCAGGTGATTGGAGCAGTGTCCTCAAGCGAGGATGGAAATTACGGTGAATATTATTTTGCCTTTAAAAAAGAAGATGAATTTATTGATCCGATCCAGGTGATGGATCTTGATTAAATATGTGCGGCTTCTGGGAAAGGTTAGGATTCATCCTCTCTTTTGGCTGGTCGCAGGGATTGCCATTTTGACAGGATATTTTTGGGAGCTTTCCATCTTATTTATGATTGTCTTTATCCATGAGCTGGGACATGCAGCAGCTGCGCTGTTTTTCTCCTGGAAAATCAAGCGGATTCTGATCCTTCCATTCGGAGGCGCTTGTGAAGTTGATGAACATGGCAACCGTCCGATTTTTGAAGAACTAATCATCGTGGCAGCCGGGCCGCTTCAACATATCTGGCTTGCAGCTGGCGCTGTCCTTTTGGAGATGGCCGGATTGATCACAATGGAGTCCTTACTTTTGTTTCATAAATTTAATCTGATGATTTTTTTATTTAATCTGCTGCCTGTTTGGCCGCTCGATGGCGGTAAATTCCTTTATTTATTATTATCTGCCAGAAATCCTTTTTTACGGGCATTGAAAAAAACACTGATCAGCTCAGTGATTATATTATCTGTTATTCACCTTGCATTGATTATTGCTGCTCCATTCAATCTTCATATTTGGATTATCTTACTTTATTTATATTTGATCCTCTGGTTGGAGTGGAAGCAGGTCAGATATGTATTCATGAGGTTTTTGCTTGAAAGGTATTACGGCAAGCAATTGGGTATCAAAAGGCTTGAAGTTATTGAAGCAAGAGGCAATGATTTCATTTATCAGGCAATGGAAAAGTTCCAGCGTGACTGCAAACATTTAATTCATGTGGACAATGACCTTTCAATGGATGAAAACGAAATGCTACACGTATACTTTGCCAAAAAACAGGTGAACGCCCGTTTGAAAGAAATTGTTTCAAGTGACTGATGTTGGTAGCATTTAAATTTATTCAGCGGAAGTCTCCCACTTCTGTAAGTGTGGGATGAATGCCTATTGGTATTCCATTCAGTGGGAATTGAAACCCCGGCTGAATAAAGTTAAAGCCTCCGGCGGATGCCTCAGATTTCAGAGGGAATTTATCGAGCGGAGCTCGATAAAATCTGGTCGTAAATACGCCAAGGCGCATTTGATGTTTATCTGAAAATAAAGATTACAACAGGCATCAAAAAATCTGATTTTTGATGCCTGTTTTTTAAAATGCCAAAATGACCGAACGAAAGGAATGTTGGCAAAATTTGATTTTGCATTGTACCCATTTTTATGAACCCAATTATGTTTAATATAGTAATATTTTCAAAGGGGTATGCAAAATGCCATATTTTGTAGGGATAGCCATAGGAGTAATAATTATAGTTGCGATTTTATCATCATATTTGTTGAAAAAAATCCATCTAAGAATCATTACATTTTGCCAGGTGCGATTTTAACGATTATAACCCTAGTTGTAGCGATAATATCTTATTTTGCAATGGATGACTGGAGTACCATGGGGTATTTCATCTTATTTGTCTTTGTTGGTATAGCTTCATTCATGGGAACTATATTAGGAAAAAAATTTCACGCAGAGCATAAAAATTGAAGGAGTTGTGTGAACGGGCAACACCTATAATTGATCTGTTTATCAAGACACAAAAATGATTTTTTAATGATAACCCCTCCTTTGATTAATGACATGTTTTTGGTATCGTTTTTGAGTCAGAGTGAAAGAAAGATACGCGTGGAATCAAGCATTTTAACTTCATTCAGCAGAAGTCTCCCACTTCTGTAAGTGGTGAGATGAATGCCTATTGGTATTCCATTCAGTGGGGGTTCAAACCCCGGCTGAATAAAGTTAAAGCCTCCGGCGGATGCCATAGATTTTCAGCGGAAATTTATCGAGCGGACCTCGATAAAATCTGGGCGCAAATACGCCAAGGCGCATTTGATATACATAGAAAAAGCGAGCGATACAGGGCATCCTGAATTCAAAACTCTTCAACTGAATTCGCAATTGAATATTTTTCCGAACTATACGATTTTCGTACGTTTAGTTTGCAATCCAAATACAGACTTAAAAAATAAACTTACGTTGACAGTCAAAAAATCGTGTGATAAAATTGCAATGTTAGTCTGTAGCACCTGTGCTACAACCGCACGGACCAGGTTTTTCAAGTTCTGTCTCTGGATAGACACCTGCTTTCGGCGAGTCTTAGTGAATAAGGAGGTGCGGCATATGTACGCAATCATTGAAACTGGCGGAAAACAAGTCAAAGTTGAAGAAGGCCAAGCTATCTATGTAGAAAAGGTAGATGCGGCTGAAGGTGATACATTCACATTTGATAAAGTTCTTTTCGTTGGCGGCGATAACGTCAAAGTAGGGAACCCATTTGTTGAGGGAGCTACTGTCACAGCCAAAGTTGAACAACAAGGACGTCAAAAGAAGATCGTTGTTTTCAAATACAAGGCTAAAAAGAACTATCGCAGAAAGCAAGGGCATCGTCAGCCTTTCACAAAGCTTGTCATTGAAAAAATTAACGGTTAATGGGTTGAGAACATGATTTTTGTTGAGATTTGCCGAGACGACAAGGGAAAGATTACATCTTTTACGATGAGCGGTCACGCTGAATTCGCGGAAAAAGGCCAGGACATTGTTTGTGCTGGAGCATCGGCCGTTGCTTTCGGATCAATCAATGCAGTAATCAGTTTAACAGGAATTACACCAGACATTGAACAGACAGAAAGTGGCTTTCTTTCCTGTACGCTACCGGAAGGATTGCCGGCTGAAATATCTGAGCAGATTCAGCTTCTCCTTGAAGGCATGGCTATTTCTTTGCAAACCATTGAACGTGATTACAAAAAGTATATTAACATTATTTTTAAAAACAGGGGGTGAATCAATATGTTAAGATTGGATCTTCAATTTTTCGCATCCAAAAAAGGTGCGGGTTCCACTAAAAACGGCAGGGATTCCGAATCGAAGCGTCTAGGTGCGAAGCGTGCAGATGGCCAATTTGTATCCGGTGGTTCTATCCTTTACCGTCAACGCGGAACAAAGGTTCATCCTGGTGAAAACGTGGGCATCGGTAAAGATGATACTCTATTTGCAAAAGTTGACGGCGTAGTTCGTTTCGAACGGTTTGGTCGCAGCAAGAAAAAAGTGAGTGTTTACCCAGAAGCTCAAGAAGCATAATAAACATAAAGCTCTAACCGAAATGCCGGTTGGAGCTTTTTTATTCCAGCTTCGGCGTCCGTCTAGTGATCAACAGTTCTCCTGATCCGAAATATTAAAAGAAATCGTGTTGCCTTGTTACAAAGCTGGACGAATCATAATCGAAGAAAATTTCCACGGGGCTGAAGAAATCAGCAGCTTCTGCTCATAGCTCATTCGAGAAAGCTTTTATTCAGCTAGGAGTGTAAACTTTTATTTAGATATACATCAAAACATCCTATTCCGTACAGATTATTAATTTTGTTATAATATATAGTTAATAAGTCTAATCGAGGAGACTAGGGATGAGTAAAAATTGGACGATTCTAGAAACGTTAAAATACACACGCCATGATTGGTTGAACAGACTGCAGCTTATAAAAGGAAATATCTCATTGGGGAAAACTGAACAAGCTGAACGGATTATGGATGAAATTGTAATGGAGATGCAGCAGGAAGCCATGCTGTCCAACATAGAACTCCCTCGATTTGCCGAAAAATTATTAACACATAATTGGAGCGGCAGCCATTTCAAAGTTGAGTATGAACTTATCACACTGCCTAAAAAATTTCCTCTGCATGATGATCTGCTTACAGAATGGATCTGCGCTTTTTTTGAACAGCTGAACAAGGCAATTTTACCTTTTTACGAAAACTGTTTATATGTGAAAATTGAATCTACGGAAGAAATGGTGCGGTTTCTTTTTGAGTTCAACGGTATAATAGAAAATGAAACAGAACTTAAAAAATGGCTGCAGAGCAATGACAATTATCCTGATCAGGTCGAATTTGATCAAGTAGGGGAAAATGATTGGCTCATCCAGGCGGTATTTTATCAAATGAACGGTTAGTTGGCAGATTGGAGTGTCTTATATGTTTGTTGATCGAGTCAAGATATACGTTAAAGGCGGAGATGGCGGAAACGGCATGGTAGCCTACAGGCGTGAAAAATATGAACCTATGGGCGGCCCGGCTGGCGGTGATGGAGGAAAAGGTGCCAGTGTTATTTTTATGGTAGATGAAGGCCTCCGCACCTTGATGGACTTTCGCTATCAACGCCATTTTAAAGCACATCGCGGTGAAAATGGTATGTCCAAAGGCCAGCATGGAAAAGGGGCTGCAGATCTCGTTATCAAAGTTCCGCCTGGTACTGTAGTAACGGATGAAGAGACTGGAGAAGTCATTGCCGACTTGGTCCAAAATGGCCAAAGAGCGGTTATAGCCAAAGGAGGACGCGGTGGAAGGGGAAATATTCGCTTTGCGACACCTGCTAATCCGGCGCCAGAAATAGCAGAAAATGGTGAGCCGGGCCAGGAGAGAGATGTTATTTTAGAGTTGAAGCTTCTGGCAGATGTGGGTCTGGTCGGATTCCCGAATGTTGGAAAGTCAACCCTGCTTTCAGTCGTTTCAGCTGCTAAACCGAAAATTGCGGATTATCATTTTACAACCATTAAGCCTAATCTAGGTGTTGTCCAAACAGAAGATGACAGAAGCTTTGTTATCGCTGATTTGCCCGGATTGATTGAAGGGGCACATGAAGGCATTGGGCTGGGCCATCAATTTCTGCGTCATGTGGAAAGGACAAGGGTTATCGTACATGTAATCGACATGTCAGCAACTGAAGGCCGAGACCCGTATCAGGATTTCGTGAGCATCAATGAGGAGTTAGAGCAATATAATCTTCGTCTGATGGAGAGGCCGCAAATCATTGTTGCCAATAAAATGGACATGCCAGAAGCAGAAGAGAATCTGAAGGAGTTCAAGGCGCGACTTGAACAGGACTATCCGATCTACCCTATCTCAGCATTGACAAAACAGGGGGTAAGGGAGTTGCTGTTCGCTATTGCCGATAAATTAGAAGTAACTCCAGAGTTCCCGCTTTATGAAGAGGTTGAGATAGAAAAAGCGGTGAACCGTGTTGTGTATAAGTATGAAGAGGATGAAATGTCTTTTAACATCACACGCGATCCTGATGGCAGCTTCGTAGTCAGCGGTGCTAAGGTCGAACGCTTGTTTAAAATGACCGACTTTTCTCGGGAGGAGTCTGTACGCCGATTTTCACGTCAACTCAGATCCCTTGGGGTAGATGACGCCCTTCGGAAAAGAGGGGCAAAAGATGGCGACACAGTCCGCTTGCTTGAGTTTGAATTTGAGTTTGTTGATTAGGTCTTCTTTGCTTGGAGGGGAGTGCCTTGGGGAAAAGGGAATTTAACCAGAAATTTTTTTTAGTAAGAGAAGATGTGCTGCCTGAAGCAATGAAAAAAACTTTAGAGGCAAAAGCATTGTTAGAAAGGGGTTCGGCGGAATCCATTTGGGATGCGGTCCAGCAAGTGGACTTGAGCCGAAGTGCTTATTATAAATACAAAGATACGGTTTTTCCATTTCATACGGTTGTAAAAGAAAAAATCATATCGTTGTTTTTCTTCCTTGAAGACAAGCCGGGAGCGCTCTCCAAGCTGCTTGGAACCGTGGCAGCTTCCAAATGCAACGTGCTGACCATCCATCAGACTATCCCGTTACAGGGAAGGGCCAATGTCACGTTGTCGTTAGATATCACTGAAATGACTGTGGATATGGATGAACTTCTCACGGAATTCAGGAGGCTGGAATTTGTGATAAAAGTAGAAGTTTTGAGTTCCGGAGGGTAAAAAGAAAAGCGCAAGTGGCTACGCAATACTTAAAAAACGGGATACCTCATAAGAGGAGATCCCGTTTTTAATTTTCCTCTGCCAGAATACCGGCTTTATTGAGGGCTTTTTTCGCGTTTAATATCATTTGCTCATCAGCTGCAGTCAATATATGTAAATGTAATCCAGAAGTCAGTTCCGATAGCAGGGATGCATTTGTATTTCGGATGCTCTTTAAAAAAGCTTGAACCTCCTTTCTGTTTGAAACCATTATAGAGGCGGTCAAATCCCCATACACAGGATGTTCTACAATTACGTTTTTCACCGTCACTCCATGATCAACAATGATATTCATTTCTTGCTCCGCCTGGCTGGGGTCATGTTGGCAGGCTATGATCCTTTCCACAAGACTTTGACTTCCGGCGCGCATATACAGATAGCCTTGGCTTGTAGCAATGATCGGTTCATTCCGTGCTTTCAATAAAGTCATATCTCCGACGATCACCTGGCGGCTTACATTGGTTTTTTTGGCCAATGCTGTGCCTGTAACAGGACCGGAGCTGTTCTTTAAGTAGTTAAGGAGCCATTCCCTTCTTTCTTCCCCGAGCAGTTTCTTTTCTAATTCTTTACTCACGTGCCCATCCCCTGTTCAAATTCTTTATATAAATAGTAGCATATTTGTTCCCCAGCATAAATAATCTTCCTCTTTCATATGTATTTTTGAGAAGTTGAATAACAATTTGCCCAATTAATCATACACTGTATGGACATATGCCTGAGGAGGGGAAACAAGTGAAGATCCATATCGTGCAGAAGGGGGATACTCTGTGGAAAATCGCCCAAAAATATGGCGTAAACTTCGAAGAGTTGAAAAAGATGAACGCGCAATTGTCGAATCCGGATATGATCATGCCCGGAATGAAAATAAAAGTTCCAGCAGGTGGGACACATGTAAAAAAAGAAAAGCCCCATGTGTCGCATGGAGGTCATAAAGAAATGCCAAAAGAGCACCATCATCCCCCAAAAGTTCACAAGGAAGTGAAAAAAGAAATCATTAAAAAAGAAGTGCCACAAAAAATCTACCAGCCGGTCATGCCGCAGCCGCTTCCTGAAATTGATGTAAGCAACTACTATATGATGAACATGAATCAAATGCAGGCACAGGTTCAGCAACAGCCGCCGCCAAAAGAAGTGGAAGTAGTAAAAGAAGTGCCTCAAGTAGAAGTGATGCCTATACAAGGAGGTTGTCCGCCAGTGTATCCACAATATTACTGTCCACCGCCAGTCATGCCGGTTTGCGATCCGTGCTATCCGTACCCTATGATGCCGCAAGTGCAAGGCATGATGGCCTATCCGCAAATGCCAATGGGTGGATATATGCAACAGATGCCAATGTATACCCAAATGCCAGCCGTGATGCCAGCAGCAGAATATGGAGTAATGCCTCAGCATTGGGGAGACGAATCATCCAGTTCTTCATCAATGGAAATGTATCATCACCACCACGGACATCATCATGGGCATCATCACCATCACGACCATCACCATATGGGAGAAGAGGTGAATGATCCGCCGCCATATTCAGCTATGCCAATGCAGGGGTGGTCTCAGCCATCTGGAGGATACCCAATGATGCCAGTCCAGCAAGGTCAGCCAATGGGAATGCCGTATGGAACAATGCCTTTTGGTCAGCAGCCCATGCCGGGAGCAGGAGGACCTTACCCAATGATGCCAAGGGTTGACGAAGAAGAAGATGACTAATATCTTCAATCAATCGAGAGACGGATTCAATTCCCGTCTCCTTCTTTATTTAAAAAAAAGAACCGGAATCGATTTCAGAAAAATATCCAACATTAAAAAAGCAGTTTGGATTACCTCTTCTGAAAATGAACGCTGGATTATCAAGGAATTTCCCAACTCTGACAAGTTGATTCAACAAGTCCAATTGACGGAACTTTTATGGAAGCATGGGTTCCACAACACTTATAGATTTCATCCTATTCACAGAAACGGGCCTTGTTATTTTGAGGGAAGATGTCTCGGAATTATTCAATATATAGAATCCCTAAAACATAAACGGTTCTATTACGACAGCGCGGAAAACCGGGAAGAGGCTCTTTCGCTGTTATGCCGTTTTCATTCTACAACCTCAAAATGTGTGCCTCAACTGAAAGATAAACTGATTAAATTCGATTTATTGAAGAAATGGGAAAAGCGCCTGGAAAACTTTAAAAGAAATTTTGTTTCTCTCAAAGGATTATCCGTATATCCCCATTTAGATAAATATATTGCGATTGGTGAAGCTTCTCTGCAAATCATGCGGGGTCATAAAGCCTATTTTTCTATGGGGCCATACTGTATCTTGCATGGAGACCTGGCCCATCACAATTTTATTAGGCAAGCTGATGGCAGTCTTTTTATGATTGATTTTGATCTAGCGAGCATCGGCCCGAAACAGATAGATATCCTCCAATATTGCAACCGCATCTTGCCTGAAATTGGCTGGTCCCCGACCCGTCTGTTTGCCGAAGGAGAAGCGATCAGCCAATTTAAAAAGGACATTCCTTTCCTGGCGGCATTATTATACCCTGCTGATATCTTTAGGGAATGGAATTATTTCAGCGACTATGATAAAAAGAAGCAGAAAAAATACTGGAAGCATCTAAAGGATATAACATTCCATCAATTTGAAAAAAGGATGGTTTTCTCTAAGTGGATCGTCAATCAAATTGAAGGTGATACGGAATAAAGCCGCTTGGAAATTTTCTCATTTGCTAAGTCGTACCTTTTCAATATATGATATGATAGAAAGGTTTGTTAGAGGGAGGATTACAAATGGCTGGACATTCCAAGTGGAAAAATATTCAAAATAGGAAAAACGCCCAAGATGCAAAGCGTGGGAAAATTTTCCAAAAACTTGCCAAAGAAATCTATGTTGCTGCAAAAAGCGGCGGAGGAGATCCGGACACGAATCCTTCGCTTCGTCTTGTAATCGAGAAAGCTAAGTCGGCTAATATGCCAAACGATAATATCAAGCGGGCAGTTGATAAAGCGGCCGGGAACCAAGACGGCGAAAACTATGAGGATATCATTTATGAAGGTTACGGTCCTGGCGGGGCGGCCGTCATGGTATTGTGCCTGACTGATAATAAAAACCGGACTGCATCCAATGTCCGTCATGCTTTTACAAAAAACGGTGGGAATCTTGGAGAATCAGGTTGCGTCTCTTACATGTTTGACCGAAAAGGGTATCTTGTAATCGAAAGAGACGGACTTGATATTGAAGAAGATGATCTGTTGCTACAGGCAATTGAAGCCGGTGCAGAAGATATGGAAACTAGCGAAGAAGTTTTTGAAATTTATACTGAGCCGGAAAGCTTCATGGATGTAAAAGAAAGCCTTGAAAATGAAGGATTTGAATTTGCGTCAGCGGAAGTTACAATGGTGCCGCAAACAGAAGCTGAGCTAGACGAAGAACAGCAGGAGAAACTTGAAAAACTCATCGACATGCTTGAAGACGATGACGACGTCCAGGACGTCTATCATAACTAAAAAAGCTATTCCAAAAGATGTGAATTCTTTTGGAATAGCTTTTTTTTAATGGATATTCATGTAAAAAAAGGTCACACTAAATCTTATAAAGATTTAACTTCATTCAGCAGAAGTCTCCCACTTCTGTAAGTGGTGAGATGAATGCCTATTGGTATTCCATTCAGTGGGGGTCAAAGCCCGGCTGAATAAAGTTAAAGCCTCCGGCGGATGCTACAGATTTTCAGGGGGAATTTATCGAGCGAAGCTCGATAAAATCTGGGCGCAAATACGTCAAGGCGCATTTGATTAAAGGTGTAGAGGTGATCTGAAATGAGAGCCATTTTAGTTTTGATTCTTTTAACTGGCGGTATGTTTGTCAGTAATATTGTTTATGAGCCAGTACAAGTACAGGCAGAGCAGATGTACGATGCCCCCTCTGTCACAAACGAACAGCCCTTGGAGCTAACTGTCCATTTAAAGAAGGTTTACTTGGATGGTGAGGCCAGCGAAGAGATTGTGAAAGAAACGATATTTGCTTTGGAAGATTTTTGGGCAAAGTATGAGTCTTGGCAGCTTGTCGATATGGATGAAGAACGCCTTTTATTTGAAAAGAAGGTCGATGATATTTCACCTTTATTAAAAATGAACGGTTATTTTGGTATTACGGATGATGGGACTTTGTCCATTTTTAATGGCAAGCCTGAAGAATCGGATGTCATCCAGTCTTTTTTTCAAATTGATGTGAAGAAGCTGGAGAGCAGTCAGCAAATGAGGTTGATGCAGGGAATTCCGGTTAATACAAAAGAGGAATACTCAGAAGTTGTCGAAAGCATGAAAAAATATTCCATCAAAAAAGCGAAATAAGCTAAGGCCGGGAATCTGTCGGAATCCCGGCTTTCCTTATTGGATAAATGAAAACCATACGCTAGGCGTATGGTTCAGGAGAGCTTATAACGATGTATAAAAAAGGCTCATTCGCGGTGTTAAAATAAATTTTGGTTCGCCACCCAAATTTATACACCAAGGAGGGACCCATTATGTCCTCCGACAAAAACAGTTTAGCACATACAAAATGGAATTATAAGTATCACATCGTCTTTATCGAAATAAATCAATTATGGAAAACTAAAACAAGATATAGGACAAATATTACGGCAATTGTGTGAAAGAAAAGGCGTAGAAATTTTAGAAGCTACAGCGTGTATATTCATATGTTGGTTAGTATTCCGCCGAAAATAAGTGTATCGTCTTTTGTGGGATATCTAAAGGGAAAAAGCGGTTTGATGATTTTTGATCGGCAGGCCAATTTAAAATATCGGTATGGAAATAGGAAATTTTGGTGTAACGGATTTTATGTGGATACAGTAGGAAGAAATAAGAAAGTAATTGAAGAGTACATTCGAAATCAATACAAGGTGATATAGTTGCAGAGCAATTAAGTGACGGAATTCATCGATCCATTACAGGTGAAGAAGTAAAGAGAAAAAATGAAAAGAGATAGGGGAATCCTTTTAGGGTTGGCCGGAAGAGTAGTGCGGTTGGCGAACTTTTCAGTGCCCTTTCAGGGCTGGCCAGCAACAAAGGTTTTCATCTGCTTGTTTGCCTGGCGAAAGAATGGCACAATAGGTGATAGAATAATAGACAGAGGGAGAAGTCACCGGATGAAATTCGTATCATGGAATGTGAATGGGCTCAGGGCTTGCGTACGCAAGGGTTTTTTGGACCATTTTAATCAATTGGATGCAGATATTTTTTGCCTACAGGAAACAAAGCTTCAAGAAGGCCAGATTGATTTAGAGTTGGATGGATACCATCAATATTGGAATTATGCGGTCAAGAAAGGCTATTCTGGGACTGCTGTTTTTACTAAACACGAACCGTTGTCTGTGAGTTATGGCGTTGGGGAGTCTGATCGTGAAGAAGAAGGCAGGATTATTACGCTTGAATTTGACCAATTTTATTTGGTTAATGTGTATACGCCAAATGCACAGAGGGATCTGGCGCGTCTTGACTACCGGCTGGAATGGGAAGACCGTATGCTTTTATATTTGAAAGAATTGGATCAGAACAAACCGGTTATTATGTGTGGAGATTTGAATGTTGCCCATCAAGATATTGATTTGAAAAATTTTAAGTCGAACAAGGGCAATTCAGGATTTACAGATGAGGAGCGTGGGAAATTCTCCACGCTGCTGGAACATGGTTTTGTTGATAGTTACCGCCACTTTTATCCAGATAAGGAGGGCGCCTACACGTGGTGGTCCTACATGCACAAAGTGAGGGAAAGGAATATCGGCTGGCGGATCGACTATTTTATCGTTTCGGAAAGATTTAAAGACCAGTTAAAAGATGCGCATATATACTCTGATGTGATGGGGAGCGACCATTGCCCGGTTGCTTTGGAAATAGGGGTCAGACCCTCTTTAGTACACTAAAGAGGGTCTGACCCCTTATAGTATTTCTTCTTGCCAATAAAATTGACCACAAACACGCTGGAGATGGCAATTGCCCCGCCAATGAGCGATAAGGTGCTTGGCCATTCGCTTAACCAGAACCAGGCAATCATAATGGCGAGGGCAGGCTCAAGGTACAGCATGCTTGAAAGTGTTGTTGTGTTGCCGGCAGATAGGGCGATGGCCCATGTGGCGTATGCGATGGCAGCCGGGAAAATACCGACATATAAAGCGGAAACGTGGGCAGCCGTAGATGCTTCCTGGATGTTTTCCCATAGACCCGGCATGAAAACAAGCATAGGCAAGGTACCTGCCCATGTAAAATAGGCAGTCAAATCAATCGGATTATACCGTTCCAGTAAAGGCTTTTGAAAGACAAAAAAGATGGAAGTGCCAATAGTAGCGATTAAAATGTAAATGGTTCCTTTTGAAATGGTAAAAGATGCACCTGATGATCCGATCGTGATTAAGATAATACCTATGAAGCCAATGCCCAAACCGATCCAGCCAAACAAGTCCATTCTCTCTTTCAGGACGATCACCGCAATAATGGAAGTGAATACAGGAGCAGATCCGATAATCATGCTCGCGGTTCCGGCGGAAACAGTCTGTACCCCGAATGTAAGTCCAATATGGTAAACACTGATTCCCATAAAACCGAGGAACACGATCCTGACTAAGTCCTTTTTTTCAGGAAGACGCATATTTACCCCGGGCCAAAAGGCATATAGAAGAAAAACCCCGGAGGCAATTAAAAATCTGAGAAGAACAAGATGAGCAGCAGTATATCCACCAAGCAAGCTAGCTCGTACACCGGCAAATCCCGATGACCAAATCATGATCGTAATGACAGCCATCCAAAATGCTTTTTTATTCACACACAACCTCCTAATCGCAAAATGCAGTAAAACAGCATAGTTATAACATATAACGATATTATTGATTTTACCATTGACTGCAAAAAAAGGAATATAGTATGATATTCATGTTTCATTTTTAGTCTGAATGGAAAGGAGCATTGTAAGGTTTTTTTAAAGCGCCAGAACTGGTGAATGTACTTGCAGTAACAGATTGCCAGTTGACGAGGAGGAGGTTTATCGAGCGTTCGGCGGATACCTCCCGGCTGCGGCACACAGTCGAATTTTCTTTCGTAAATCATGCGAGGCGACTCGGTGGACAAAGGAAAGGAAATGTGTCCGATAAAAAATGAATATGAAATAGAGGGTAAGTGTGCCCTCGAGCTGCTTGCCCTCCTTTCACAGGAGGAAACAAAATGTGCGGAATTACTGGTTATATCGGAACAAATGATGCGAAGGAAATATTGTTAAAAGGCTTGGAAAAGCTCGAATATCGCGGCTATGATTCGGCTGGAATTGCTGTCTTCAATCAGGACGGTGTTCACATTTTTAAAGAAAAAGGACGAATTGCAGACATGCGGGCAGTTGTGGACGGAACAGTAACTGCCAAAGTGGGAATCGGACATACACGCTGGGCTACGCACGGAGCGCCAAGTAAAGGCAATGCCCATCCGCATCAAAGTGCTTCTGGACGTTTTACATTGGTTCATAATGGTGTCATCGAAAATGAATCTGAGCTTAGAGTGGAGTATTTACAAGATGTGAAATTCAACAGCGATACAGATACCGAAGTGATTGTTCAGCTTGTGGAGAAGTTTGCGAAAGACATGGAGACGGAAGAAGCTTTCATGAAAACTCTTCGCTTGCTCAACGGCTCCTACGCGATCGCAATGTTGGATACAGAAGCGACTGATACCATCTTTGTTGCTAAAAATAAAAGTCCTTTATTGGTCGGAGTCGGAGAAGACTTTCATGTTGTGGCAAGTGATGCTATGGCGATGATTGAAATCACGGATCAATTCATTGAATTGATGGATAAAGAGATCGTCATTGTGAAAAAAGATCAGGCGGATATTTATAATTTGCAAGGCGAAGTCATCATTAGAGAGCCTTATCACGCGGAACTGGACGTTACGGATATCGAAAAAGGAACCTATCCTCATTTTATGCTGAAAGAAATTGATGAGCAGCCTCTTGTCATGAGAAAGATCATCCAAGCGTATCAGAATGCAGATGGTAATCTAGAGATCGACAGCGATATTAAACATGCCATGGCGGCCGCAGACCGGATTTATATCGTTGCCTGCGGAACAAGCTATCATGCGGGATTGGTTGGAAAGCAGCTGATTGAAAAGCTAGCGGGAATTCCGGTAGAAGTGCATCTTGCGAGTGAATTCGGCTATAACATGCCTTTGCTTTCAGCAAAACCATTATTCGTTTTCATTTCTCAGAGCGGGGAAACAGCGGACAGCAGAGCCGTGTTGGTGAAAGTGAAGGAAATGGGGTATCGTGCTTTAACGATTACGAATGTTCCGGGATCAACGCTTTCAAGAGAAGCGGATTACACTTTGCTACTTCATGCAGGTCCTGAAATTGCCGTGGCTTCAACAAAAGCATACACAGCACAGGTGGCTGTTTTAGCAATATTGGCGTCTGCGACAGGTTCTGCAAAAGACACGATTGCAGAATTTGATTTGGTAAAAGAACTCGGAATCGTCGCCAACGCAATGGAAATCTTATGTGATACTAAAGAAGAGTTCGAGCTGATGGCGATCGAATACTTGCCTGCAGCCATCAACTGCTTTTTCATAGGCCGTTCCATTGACTATTTCGTCGGATTGGAAGGAGCTCTGAAACTGAAAGAAATTTCCTATATCCAGGCCGAGGGGTTCGCCGGAGGAGAGCTGAAGCACGGTACAATAGCACTGATTGAGGAACAAACACCTGTCATAGCACTTGCTACGCAGGCTAGAGTCAACGGAAGCATCAGGGCAAACGTGAAGGAAGTGGCTGCCCGCGGAGCCAATAATTGTATCATTTCAATGAAAGGATTGGAAACAGAGGGAGACCGCTTCGTGTTGCCGGCAGTCCATGAACTGCTCACACCGCTGGTCTCAGTTATCCCGCTGCAGCTGATTGCCTACTATGCCGCATTGCACCGTGGGTGTGACGTTGATAAGCCGAGGAATTTGGCGAAGAGTGTGACGGTGGAGTGATGGGGTAGCTGTTTCTATTTAATTTTTGTTTCATCATAATAAAGTTGTTTAAATAATAATAAAGTCGTTTAAAAAATAATAAAGTTATTTAAAAAACACACGTCTTTGAGTACAATGGATGTATTCAAACGTGTGTTTTTTTATTCTGAAAATGGAGAGGTAGATGGTAATGTCAAAGCGTAATACTTCTTGGAATGAGGAAAAAATTAAGTTGTACCTAAGTTAACAGATTTCTTTAGCAAGAATCTTTAGGAATTTAGTATTTATAGAAAATCTAAAATAATCATTACATTAGAGAAACGGAAAGGGAGTTTTGTATTTGACTAATGTATTGATTCTTGGAGCTAATGGGCAAATTGCACGTTATGCTATTGATTTATTCTTAGGCGAAACGGATGCATAATTGACTCTATATCTACGCAACTCAAATAGACTAAGAAAATATGAGTCTGATCGTGTACGCATAATTGAAGGTGACGTTCGGGATATTGCAACATTAAAGGAAGCAATAGTAGGACAAGATGTTGTCTATGCGAATTTAGCTGGTGATCTGGAGGAACAAGCGAAGGCTATTGTGGAGGCAATGGATACGACCGGGGTGAAACGTTTGATCTTTATCAGCTCGGTTGTATTTATGATGAAGTCCCAGGGGAATTTGGGAAATTTACTAATCGTGCAATCGACCAATATTTAGGCCCATATCGAAAGTCTGTGGATATTATTGAGGCTTCAGACCTTAACTATACAGTATTAAGACCCGCATGGCTAACGGATAATGATGAGATTGATTATGAGATTACCCAAAAAGAAGTGCCATTTAAAGGAACGGAAGTATCACGTAAGAGTGTTGCGTCCAAGTCGTTAAATTAGTTGAGTCACCGGGCCAACCATTTTACATAATCGGAATATTCTGTACAAACCGGAATGGAAGAATAGAAGGAAATCCGAAAAATCCTCTATTTTGAGTACCAACTTTTTAGCAGAAAAAGGATAGGGGAAAGAGGGCGTGGAACCTTGGGGGGGCAAGGGTTTGAGGGAGATGGGGGAGTGGGAGGGTAGGACTTTTTTACAGGTAACCTCAATTTAAGTCTAAAAAGATCCAGTTCAAACAACTCAAAGTGTTAAGAAGGGATAGTTCAAAAACCCCTTATTAAATATCTGCCCCATTCCCTCATAGCTGTCGGCTCGCCGGATTCAGCTGCCTTTTTTAACCACTTTTCTCCTTCCTCCACATTTTTATCAAGGCCGTCTCCTTTTAGTAGGCGAACGCCTAATATCCTCATCGCAGCTGGCTCTTGTAATTGCGCTGCTTTTCGGAGCCATTGTTCTCCCTCTTGGAGATTTTGCTTTAAACCCATTCCCTCCAGTAATCGGTATCCCAAGACTCTCATTGCAATTTCATCCTGACGTTCCGCCGTTTCCCTCAGCCATTTTTCCCCTTCGGCCAAATCTTGGGTGAGTCCGTCACCATCGAGCAAACGAATAGCAAGATCCAACATGGCCCATAGATCACCGCCATTCGCCGATTGACGTAACCATTTTTCCCCTTCTTTCGAATTTTGCTCCACACCTTTTCCGGATAACAAAATATAAGCCATTTCGTTCATTGCCCCTGTATCCCCGGCATCAATAGCCAATCGCACCCATTTCAGTCCTTCTTTTACTTTGGATTTTTCCTTTTCTTCAAGAAAATCAATGACCTTAACGTCATGTTCTGAAGATGGGGGTTCGTTGTTATGATTATCTCGATTCAATTTAAGTCCTCCTTTTTTACTTATATTCTACCATCCTTTTAAAAGGATGGTTAGGGGACTAAGCTCCTGTCATGGTAAATATAGTGAAAAAGACGGTAAGAATGGCACAGATTTTTGCACCAAGTCACTCGTCCAACTATTGGAGTAAAATACGGTAAAATCGGTCTTAATGGCGCCTATATTATAGCATGATTAGGAAACTAAATATATCGAGGAAACTTGAGTGTATATCAATTCCATTTCCGCGTGGTCGTTGGAATCTTCTAGACTCAAGCGGTTCCAGGTGGTTTAAATAAATTTAGTTATATTTTCTTCTAGAATTTGTTGTTCAAATAATAGCTAGTCGACAAACCCTTCTGAAAGTGGTAACCAATCCATCGCTTGTCTAAGTTGTGGATCCCAAAACTCCCAATCATGCCCCCCTGATCCCTCATAGTAGGTGAAATCTAGGTCTTGTGCCAACATATAATCTACAACACCCTTGCCGCAATGTAGCAGTTTACAGGGGAAGCGAAGGTGTGGAGCTTAGGGAGGGGATCACTTTTTTTCTTGTCAATAAGTGGTATATTCAATCAAAAAGGAAAACTTATGATTGGACTTATTATCCCATTATTCTATTTAACTTTATTGCATTTAAAACAAACAAAAGGCTAACAACAAATCAAATCATACATATTTGACATTTACAATTGCTTTGCACCAACTTGCTGATTTATATATTGATACACGATATCATGGCTATTGGTACTTTTCTAAAGATATTATTGAGTGGAGTGAAATTTTCACATTAATATTATTCCTTCCACCAGTGAATACGCTGTTTTTAAATTGGTATCCGTGTGCACGTCCCTTTCATAAACGTATTATTTATATATTCTGTTGGGTAATAGCCATTTTACTTTATGAAGCCATCACATTATTACCCGAGCCATGGGGCTACTTTAACTATGGATGGTGGAATTTGTGGTATTCGGTAATCATTAATCCTCTATTGCTCCTCATTGTTTTACTATATTATAAATGGATCCTTAAAATTAGGTAGTCAGTTCCAAAAGTGATAGTTCTAAGAATTACGATCTTCAACTATAGGGAGAGATTTTTTAAGATCAACAGTAGAAAATGATCAAACTTTATTATAAAAATTGCACGGTATTTCACAAGAAATTACCCCGTTTTGATCAATCTTTTTTCAAAACGGGTTCTTTTAATTTAGCGTAAAATGTGGGTTTGCAAGGTGGTTTTGATTAAACTTTATTCTAAAGCCACAAATTTTGTCTCGTGACAATAAAGCTGTTTAATTACAAATAAAGTTATTTAATTTACAATAAAGGTGTTTAAAGCACACGTTATCGATTACAATTAAAGTAATCGAACGTGTGTTTTTTTGTGAAGATATTTTGTTCCTGATTAGTTGAAATATTTAGCATACGAGTTTTAAAGGAGGGAGCCTAGAGATCTATATTTCTAAAGTGGAAAGGATAATAAAATGTACTCTATAGGAAAGTTTTCTGAAATATGTAATATTCCTGTTAAAACATTACGCTACTATAGCGACATTGGATTACTAAAACCTTCATACATAGATCCTGTAACAAACTATCGGTATTATGACTATGACAAAATTCAAATCATAAAAAAAATTATGCTTCTAAAAAGCTGTCAATTCCCCTTAGTTACGATTAAGGAATTTATTGAAAGCTCTGATCAGATACAATGGAAAAGCATATTAGAACATAAAATTGATGAACTTGAGGATCAAAAAGAACAAATTTCCAAACAAATAGAAGAGATGAATCGGTTAAAAGGACAAATCGAAAAAGAGGCTTCTATAATTCCGGGGCCTCTTTTATCCGACTGTTCTATTGAAAATCGAAAGGAAATACTAGTTTATACGATTCGTGAGAAAATAAAGGTTAAATTTATCGATAAGTTGGTTAAAAATTTATTTGATCGAGTTTACGCTTTTAATCTCGTGATTACAGGAAAACTAATGGCTATCTTTCACGAACGAGATTTGAATCAAAAAGAGGCAGATGTAGAACTACTTCTTCCAATAAAAGATACGAACAAAATAGACGGTTGTAGAATTTTATCTAGTGGGACATACGCATGCCTGACTGTTAAAGGTCCCTATTCAGAGCTGGATGTAGGATATGAAATGTTAAAAAATTGGATAATGGAACAGAATCTAACCCATGTAGGGAAAGAGATAGAGATTTATGAAAAAGGACTTGTTCCTTCCGATTTTAATATAAGAGAGATACGACCAGATTTTAACAGACATCCCTCTGAGTTTATCACCAAAATATGTATACAGGTTATCAAGAACGATAGTTAAGTAACAGCTTTTATATAGAAATAGGGTAAACTCTCCACCTACTGGAGGGTTTATTCTTTATATATACAAAGAAATAACGGAGGGGAATTACATGTATCATCCGAGATTAAAAGGAAATACTTACGAGGCAGGTAAGCGTTATGCAGAAATCCTTTATAAAAATGGATTTCGATTCCCGAAAGTAACAGAAGAAAAGTTGAAATTCGGGGAGCAATGCAAACCTATTCTCACTGAATTTGACCCTAGTATTGTGAAGGAAATACAAGGATTTGCTGATGGTTGTCATTCTTCATTGGAAGAAGTCAGTTCGTTTCTCTTAAGTATAGGTGTATTTGAGTTGACCGGTCAATGCAGCATTTTCTCAGCATTCAATGGAAGAGAAATGATTGTTGGACGTAATTATGATATGCTCTTAAATTTAAAGAAAATAACAGAGTCCTCATTAGTTTGTTTTGAAAGCAAAAATAAGTATGTAGGTCATTCAGATTGTTTTATTGGAAAAGTCGATGGTTTAAATCAACATGGTTTATTTGTAGGAATTACATCAGTTCCTCATGAGGGAATTAAGCCAGGATTGAATTTTTATTTTGCTGTTAAATATATTTTAGAAAATTGTTGTACTGTGGGAGAAGGAATAGAAGTGTTAAAAAGATTCCCAAGTTCGGTAGCTAATAACTATTTGTTAGCAGATCCATTAGGGAATATGGCTGTTGTAGAAGTTACCCCTAATGACTATCAAGTACGTCTCCCTACCAATAATTATATTCATTGTACCAATCACCATGAAAGTACATCAGTATCTGAAAGCTGGAATTGGAGCAAATCAAAAGAACGTTTTGAAACATTAGATATACGTCTTAAAGAAAACATCAATAAAATGACTCTTTCCATTGCACAATCAATTATGTCAGAAACCAAGGGACATGTTTGTTTAAATTTAAAAGAACATAATTTTGGTACGCTCTTCTCTGTTGTAGCAAACTTAAATACATTAGATATAAACAGAGCTGAGGGACAACCAAACAGAGCAAAATATGTATCAGATAGACGATTGATAGATGCCGTTTCAAAAGGGACACCTTATGTATTACGACGATATTAATCAATAATTTGGACTGGAGAGAGACAAATATGAAAGATTCAATTCAAGCATATTTTTCTTTTCTTGAAGGTAACAGCTACGAGATTGGTAGAAGGCAAGGAGAAGAAATAAAAAAAATTCCTAATGCAATGAATGTAGTTTTATTACCCGAACCAATAGATGAGGCGAAATTTAAGGATATGGAAAAACTAATGAACCAGTATTGTCCTGGCTTAATCGAAGAATTACAAGGGTTTGCAGATTCACTAAATGTAAAGCCTAGTTATCTTAATTTCTTTGATGAAGCTTTGCTACAACCAGGTGGATGTAGTTTGGGTGCTGTTTTACCGTCTAAAACAAATGATAGTAAAACCTATGTCCTTAGAAACTACGACTTGTCACCAGCAATATCTGATAAGAGACTCTGTACAACAAAAGTAAAGGGTAAATACAGTCATACCGGATTCTCCGTTTCTTATTTAGGTTGAAGTGAAGGCTTAAATGAAATGGGGTTCTGTGTAGCTTTTGCCTCTTGCGGTATGCCAGTTGGAAAACATCTAGGAATGAAAAAGCCTATCATAAAAGGACTACAGTTTATGGTAATAGTCAGAGCTTTACTTGAAAATTGTAAAAACGTTGAGGAAGGAATTTCTTATTTAGAGGATATGCCTATTGGAACAAATATGAATTTGCTTCTGGCGGATGCAAATGGTAACGCAGCCTTAATAGAAACTTATGATGGGGAAAGAGCTGTAGAAAGAGTCAATAACAAATCAGAATTCATTATTGCAACTAACCATGCGCTATTTCCCAATATTTCAAGAAAAGAGAATGGAATGTTGGAACATTCCAGAGTACGTTATGACTTAATGGAAAACAACTTAAAAAGCAATGATTTTATTTCGAAGAACCACCTACGGAGTTTAACATTAAAAGAGTATCCTGAGGGATTAACTGTGCACAATTATAAACAAAATTTTGGAACCGTTCATTCTATATTGTTTGATTTAGATGCCAAACAACTAGAATTCTCCTTCGGCTCTCCTATACACAACAAAATATGTAAGTTAACAGTTGGAGAAGCTTTACCTTACTTTGATTTAAATGTTTTTATTGAGAATACAGATTATGGGCCAAATTTTTGGAGGATTATTGATAAATAATTTTAGGGTTTAGAAAGAATAAAGATGAGATGAAAAATTATGGTGAAGAATTAAACAACTTTATTGTTATTTGTTTCTCATGAAAAAAATAGTTCCTGCAAAAATTAAACAACTATTATTTTAAACCGTTCAGTTTTTCGAACGGTTTTATGCGTAATTGTGGCTTCAAAATTAAACAACTTTATTGTTACATAACATAATTTGTTATTTTAAAACAAAGTTGCGATGTTTAATACAAAGTCACGGTGTTTATAAAAAAGTCGCGAAATTTTATCCCCTTTAGATATTCTTTGTCTAAAGGTTTTTTTATATGATTGACTTTATTTGAACATTTACCGTTATAGAAGGGAGATAACAAATGAGTGAAATAAAGACCCTTAAATGTTGAATGACAATATAGTTGTTTAATTACAAATAAATTTGTTAACTACAATAAATGTGTTTAAAATAAAGTGATAAGTTAGAGTATAATGCTATTTTTGGTTTTTTAGGTTTAGGAGATAATCTTAGAAAAGCTATCGGAGGAATAAGTTAATGAAAACCAATAAATGGTTTTTGTATTCAGGAGTGATATGGGCTTTACTATTTGCTGGTATGAGTTTTTATTGGGCAATGGGGGGCATGTTTGGAGTTAAGTCTTTAGGTGGTGCAATTTATGAACAGGCTTTGAATCCAGAGCCATCATTCATCGCCATTGTTTGGATAACTGGATTTATAAAATTATTTGGTGCAGTATTGCTCATAATTTTGTTAATTAAATGGGAAAATTCTCGAATACAAAAGATACTCTACTTCATTACAAAGTTTTCTGGAATTTTCCTGTTTTTATATGGGTTGTTCAATTTCATAACAATAGCCTTCAGTTCAATCGGTGTTTTAAATCTTGAATTAGATAGATATTCCATCTTTTGGAGGTTAGTATTTTGGGAGCCTTACTGGATGATCGGAGGTATATTTTACTTTTATTCTATTAAAAAATTAAAAGTGAATAGATAGAATATATAAAGTTGTTTAAACGACTTTATTGTTATATTTTTAAGTGCATTGAAGTATCTATCTTACATCAAAATTATACAACTATATTTTAATCTTGTCCTAAAATCCAAACGGGGTTTTGCTTGTTTTAGGTTTTAAAATTAATCATATTGTCGGTATCCATTTAAAAGACGTTGTAGAGTTAAGCAAACGAGCGCGATTGTGGAGAAACATAGGTAGAAAATGTTCAAACTTTTTTATAAAAATTTTATATTTAGTTAGAAAGATAAACTCCATTTTGATCAGTCATTGTTCAAAATGGAGTTTTTGTGTTTGCTGATAATGTGGCCATGAAATAAAGTTTGATAATTTATAATAAAGATTGATCATTTGGAATAAAGTCCGATAATTTATAAAAAGGTTTGATACGATTAAATTAATGAGTGGGATTGTGATAATTCCGTTATACTGGCCAATTTGTGGTATAATCTTTTCTCATACTTGCATCTATTAGCTATTCATTATATTTTTCCAAATCCTATTTCATCAAAATATCTATTTGCCACAGTTCCCTAACACATTTGAATGGCCCAATCAGCATCGCCCTGGAATACTTTTTTACATCTACCCTTAAATTCTCGAGTTGCTTTAACTTCATTCAGCAGAAATCTCCCACTTCTGTAAGTGGTGAGATGAAAGCCTATTGGTATTCCATTCAGTGGGGATTCAAACCCCGGCTGAATAAAGTCAAAGCCTTCGACGGATGCCACAGATTTTCAGAGAAACCTTTATCGTGCGGAGCTCGATAAAATCTGGGCGCAAATACGCCAAGGCGCATTTGATCAAGTTCAATACTTCACTCTGCTTTTTATCAATTTTATCTGGAATTCTCCTCTTTTTTGATTTTTTTACAAGCCGATTAACATTAGTCTTTTCTAAAGAAGCCGATAAATATTGACAATACCCCTAGCACTACTAAAATAATACTCCAAATAAGGAGTGGCAGGGTTTGCGGTGAGGACAATTGTCCCCCAACGCTGTTTTCAATTAGACTAATCATACCAGAAGTGATGTATCTTGCTGAATATAAAATCGAAGCCGAAATGAAAAACAAGCCTGCCAAAATAAAATACTTCATTAGAGCTTACCCCTTTGTTTCATGTTGTAAAAATCATATCATAAAAATAACAATTTTTGCAAAAGTAAAAAAAGTGTCTTATCCGTGGAATTATGGTATTATTTTCTGAAATTACAAAAAAACATAAAGGGGATACGTGGAATGAAAAAGGCATCGCTTGCTTTTCTATTTTCAATCTTTGCAGTTTTCATTATGGGCGCGACCGTGGGTAGCCGAAGAAGCAAATAACAATAATGTAAACGTCAATAAGATGCGAGCCACAAAGACTCCTAACATTTTTTATGACAAAGAGAACAAGGGGTATTATGACGTAGACTCAGAGGGATACATCGAAGTATTCAAGGTCGAAGACGGGGAGGTTGTTGGAAAGGTTGATATGGATGAATATATTGATAGACAAGCATCTGATCCGAACCTAAAAGAAGATGATATTTCTGACAGCATCTCCTAAAATGATAAAAATGCCACTGAAGTTTAAAACGGCTATACTGTTTTTGCTCCACAGGTATATTATCGATACATAGGGACTAGTAAGTCAACAAAAGTAGTAAAGGGTAAACGGTCTAGTCTTATTCAGAAAAACCCTGCAAAGAATGGTGGAGGCGACACCTTTACTTTAAGTTATTCAGCCAGCAAAGGGCATTCCTTTAGCGTAACATTAAACACTGGTTAGAAATCAGCAGTAAAAGGAAATGTTGGTTACACCTGAAGCAGTTTTGCAAGTATATCTAGTAGTCATGCAATGACTATCAAATCTGGCTGGAAGGGATATTAGAGGTTCGATCCTATGAATCGTATTTCAAATGGTACGGTTAAGCAATACAACCAAGGGTTTGTTATGAGTTCAAAGAAAGTAACAAATAAGTATCCGAAGAAATTAAACAAACACATGGACGGAGAGCTAGTCTCTGTTAAATCTAAGATTTAGTAATATATATTAAACATGTGAAAAGGATATGTCAGTAAGATAAGTAGTTCACTTTCCGGTAGAGGAAAATTGAAATAACACAATATAACACCAAAAAACATGCAATAAAGGCAAGGAAAATAAAGCCATCCTCTGCGATTTACCGTTTTGGAATGTTATTCTTCTAACAATCGCGTTTGATTGTGGAAAATGGACAGCCAAAAAATGATCACACTTTTTTATAAAAAATGTATACAGATTCTTTCCTATAATCAGGTTTTTGCAGGGTACTTTTAATCACACTTTATTTTAAAGCTACATAATTTTGTGGATTTGGAATAAAGTTGTACCGTTTATAAAAAGATGTACTGTTTTAAACAAAGTTATCTCCCTACTAAAAAGTCGGTACTTACTGCTAAACAGTTGGTACATTAGAGGAAAGAGCATGGAGAAAAAAGAGTGGACAGATTCAATCCTTGCTCAATTGGTTTTCCCAATCAAAAATCAATACTAATTCGGGCTGGGTCCAATAGTGATCCAGCCTTTTTTCTTTTGCTGCTATTGGTATTTTTGATGCATTATCTTCTAAAGAGATTCATAAGTTAGTTGAAAAAATCGTAAAAACATCAGCAATCGACACGGATTATAATAAGTTGAAGCTTCAAGCAATTCAAGGGTTAATGGAATTGAATCAAAAAGGAAAGAAAAGAGAAGTGAACCTCATCTAAACAAATACTGCAGTTACTAAGAAAAAGTGCATTGAATCAGAAAAAACACCCAAATGAACTGTTGGTAAGTCAAAATTCAAATGTAAAAGAGGAAGTAATCATAATTACATTTTCCACTACTTTTATAATTCGCAATGAAATTCTGTAAAAATGTATAATTATTTGAATTGAACAAAAATAAAATACTCAAATTCAGATATTTTAGTAAAGGGCAGGTTATTTAAAATACTGCCCTTTTAGATTGCAATGGAATGAATTATATGCAAAAATGTGAAGTGTACTTCATGTGAAGTTCACTTCATGTTTAGGGTGGAGATAGGATGAAAAATCGAGTAAAGGAATATCGAAACAGATCTAATTTAACGCAGAAGCAACTAGCAGAACATGTTTTTGTATCACAGCGTACAATCATTTCATTGGAAAAAGGAAAGTATAGACCATCGATTATGTTGGCGTATCGTTTAGCTTGTGTTTTTGAAACAACCGTCGAGGATCTATTTTGTTTAGCTGAAAATAAAAAATTGGAGGATCAAGTGTATGAAGATTTATAGCAAAAAGAAATTTTTATCAGGCATAGTCAGTATAACGATGACAATAGTTTCTTTGTCAGTGCTTCTTATCAAAGGATTTGACCTGAAATTAAGTATCTTGACATGTATTTTATTTATCTTTTCTTTTGTTGAAATCAGAAATAGCATCTCTAAAGAAAAGGTACGTAATAGTCATTTAGAAGAAATAGATGAACGGAATCAATACGTTACTCAAAAAAGTCTTAGTAAAAGCTTTCATATAATGCAAATAGTTTGTATAGGATTCGTGGTTATGTTTATTTTTTTGTATGCATGGATGCCAAATGAATTATTATTAGGTATGCTTCTAACATTTGCATTTATGGTATTTCTGTCATTTATCATTGTAATTACTACAAATATCTACTATGAATCGCGTCTATAAGATGGAATTACAGGTTTGCCACTGCTAAAATTATTAAACTTTATTTCAAAACCACAGTTAGGCAAATTCTCACTTCGAACGTATAATAAAGGTTGATCATTTGAAATAAAGAACGATAATTATATTAAAGTTTGATAAAATGTTCTGTAAAAAATGTTTCTGTTCAGTAATCAGTCATTTAATTGAATACCAACGAAACCAATATAAACGTACATTATGCGAACATAATCAGAGGAGAGGAGTTTGCAGTTGATAAGCGATTTGAGTAACGAAAAAATACCAAAACAAGCGATGAAAGCATTAAAAATCGTAGAGGAGTTGCTTGGAAGTTCGATAGTCGGGGTATATCTATTTGGTTCTGCGGTAAATGGTGGCTTACGCATTAACAGTGATGTAGATGTCCTAGTGGTTGTGAATCATTGTTTACCTGAAGTAAATCGAAAAAAACTAACAGACAGACTAATGCTTATATCTGGAAAGATAGGAAATACAGATTCTGTAAGACCACTTGAAGTCACGGTGATAAACCATAGCGATGTTGTACCTTGGCGATATCCACCAAGAAATGAATTTACCTATGGTGAGTGGCTCAGAAGTGAGTTTGAAAAAGGACAAATCCAGGAACCAACCTATGACCCTGATTTGGCTATTGTTTTAGCACAAGCGAGAAAGAATAGCATTTCTCTATTTGGTCCTGATGCTTCTGATATACTTGACCCCGTTCCGATGACAGATATTCGAAGAGGGATTAAGGGGTCTTTGCCAGGGTTGATTGAGGGTATCAAAGGTGATGAGCGTAATGTAATTTTAACCCTGGCTCGAATGTGGCAGACAGTATCCATCGGTGAAATTTCTCCAAAAGATGTGGCTGCAAAATGGGCTTTACCTCGGTTGCCCAAAGAATATTCGACTTTACTCGACTTAGCCAGAAAAGCTTATCGAGGAGAGTATGTTGATAAGTGGGAAGGACTGGATTCCGAGGTGACAGCACTCGTTAATCATATGAAAAACTCTATTGAATCTTGTCTTAGTCAGACCCAGGAAAAGCGATAACAATATAATGGAAATTTTTGTACACATTTTCTAAAACTATATATCATTAATAAGATATTGCAGAATTCTCAAATGGAAATAAAGGGAAAGTTGTTTTAATGAACGGATGAAACCACCTATCGCCTAAACAAGGGATTGTATTAACGATTCCCATTCCATACATCACATTATTAGGTCTATATGTTGCCATCTTATTTTAATAGAAGAAGTAATATTATATTTAAAAAGTCAATCTACTTCTTATACACCAGGAACTCTTGCAGAAGCCAAATGGCAGAGGGGTGGGCAAGGAAATATTTAACTTATTCAGCAGAAGTCTCCCACTTCTGTAAGTGGTGAGATGAATGACTATTGGTATTTCATTCAGTGGGGGGTTAAACCCCGGCTGAATAAAGTTAAAGCCTCCGGCGGATGCCATAGATTTTCAGAGGAAAATTATCGAGCGGAGCTCGATAAAATCTGGGCGTAAATACGCCAAGGCGCATTTGATCAGAATAGTCAATAAGATATTATGGATTAATGAGTAAAAAGTCGAAAGGAAGATGGTTATGGTTTATATCGCTCTTCTTCGGGGAATTAATGTAGGTGGGAAAAATAAAATTGACATGAAGTTGCTTAAACAAACGTTTGAACAAGCCGGGATGAATGATGTGGTGACATACATCAATACAGGTAATATTATTTTTTCATTCAAAGGCAACTCAAAAACTGAACTATCATGTATTTTGGAAGAAGCGATACATTATGATTTCGGATTACAAATTAAAGTAGTAGTTCGTAGTGTCGATGATGTCAGAGGAATCATTAATGCAATTCCTGACACATGGAAAAATGACAAAGACATGAAAAGTGATGTCATGTTTTTATGGGATGAAATTGATGATGAATCTGTACTTAAGAATTTGGTCATCAAACCAAATATTGACACGGTGAAATATGTCCCCGGCGCGATTCTATGGTCCGTTGACAAGAAAAATGTAACCAAAAGCGGAATGTCAAAGATAATTGGGTCAAAGTTATACAAACAAGTTACTATAAGAAATGTCAACACAGCTCGTAAGATATATGAACTCATGCAAGCTCAAAACAGTTAGGCCGCCGATGATAATTGTACAAGAGATTTTTATCGTTTTGGGCAAGGAGACCCGGTTCATTCAAAATGTATTCTTTTAACTTGATTCAGTAGAAGTCTCCCACTTCTATAAGTGGTGAGATGAATGCATATTGGTATTCCATTCAGTGGGGGTTCAAACCCCGGCTGAATAAAGTTAAAGCCTCCTGCGGATGCCACAGATTTTCAGAGGAAACTTATCGAGCGAAGCTCGATAAAATCTGGGCTCAAATACGCCAAGGCGCATTTGATACGAAATTTTTATTCAAACGGTGATGTGATATGTCAAGCGATGGACAGGATGTCCTAGCGCGGTCGAAGCGACAGGACGTCGCTGCCTAAGCCCGCCTCAGGCGCCATCGGCGAAAGGATCAAGTCAAATTGCTGTGGTGGCTGAAGAACTCCCTCATCAAAATTCGCCTTGCGCTTTCCTTAGTGGTATAGGAAATTATAAAATCGTACAAAGTGTATACCTCTGTGAAAAGTTTTCTTCGTCCAGTTCCAGCGCCTATCGACTAGCAAACTTCAGGTCTCCTCCCTACGATAAGTCAACATCGATTCGCCTTATCAGGCTCATCGTGTTTCCTTTATCTCGTACTGAAGCCCCTCCAGTTTGTACGTCGATGAGCAAGGCGCTTCCGCTTTTGTCTTGCAATGTTCGCCTTTTCGGGAAAACGGGCAAACATATGTCCTAATTATGAACTTTCAGAAGCAAAGTATTTGGGCTGATAGGCAAGTTACCAAATCCAGCTTCAGGTAATAAATTACTTGTATAAGCCAAAGGTGGTGAGAAAATGGGCAGACGAATAAAACATACTTCACGTGACGTGGAGGAGTTAGCGAGACTCATGCTGGCGGAAGCAATCGGTGAAGGCGTTCAAGGGATGAACATGGTAGGATCGGTTGTGGCTAATCGAGTCGAGGCTGACTGTGCTCCCGACTTCAAAGGGTTGCGTAATATCAGACACGCGATCTATCAAACCATACCTGGAACCAATATTCCTCACTTCGAGCCTGTCTTAAATGGAACATTGTATACACAACGTCCCACAGAAGCTGACCTCCAGAGGGCTAGGAATTTGTTACAAGGTGATAGGGAACCACGTGCAAGGATGAATTTGTGGTTTTTTAACCCTAGTCCGGGGAAAAAGTACCGAGCTCCTTGTACCGAAACGATGCCAAGATCCCCCAGTACGAAGTTCGATTTTGCGTACAGGAACCATTGCTTCTATGTCGCGGTACCGGGCTATTGCCCAGAGTTTTATAGATAAAATAATAAGGAGCTGATTTTCCCATGACTTGTGGAGACTCTGGTTATAATCCAATAAATTATTATCCTGGTTTTTATCCAGCTTCCATGATGCGGACCAGTCGCACACAACCTACTGGCTCTCCGATGGCCATGCCTTCTGGCCCCGCGTATGCCGCCCCAGTGGTCCCGATGGGGACTGCGCAGCAACTTCTGGCAGGCGCGACGGAAGAATCATTTATCGAAAATATCATACGGTTTAACAAAGGTAAGGTAGGTACATTCTACTTTACTTATCAAGGTAACAAAAGATGGAATGCAATGGTTTACCACGGGCGCATAGAAACGGCTGGTCGTGACCACATCATCATCAGCGACCCGTCCAGCGGCAAACGCTACCTGCTAATGATGGCAAATCTCGACTGGGTGGAATTTGATGAAAAAATTAACTATCCTTACCCAAAAATTAGTCCAGAAGTCCAGGCGTCCCTGACGACATCGGATTGAGATAGTAGTACGCTTAAAACCCGCTTACTTCTTTTGGAGGATGAGCGGTTTTTAGTTCTGGCCACATATAGAATGCAAATTCAGCAATAAATTGAAGCGAACGTTTTTCGCTGGTGCTATTGATACAATAAAGGATAATACTGATGATAAATTCGGTCTGTATGCTTGGTTTTACGAGGAAAAGAGTCAGAGAATCTCTACCCGTATAAAAACAGCTTCACTAAAGGAAGAGTATAAAGGCTCTAATCTTCCTTATGGCTACTTTATTAAGGATGCAAAATTATAACCAAGAAATGATGCAATCATATAAACAGTGAGGAAAATTTTTTCATTATATATACAAGGAGTCGGATTTGGATCCATCGCAATAAAAATGTATAAAGGGGGATACCCAACTCCGGTAAGTATAGTAGGAAAGAAAATGCCGTACAATTTTGGCAAGGGCTCTTCATTGAAAACCGTATGGGGAATACAGCAGCTGAAAAATAATTACTTTCAATGAACATCTTATAGTGTCCGTCTTAGATTGCAGAAAAAGGCATCCAAATGAACCAGTTTGGATGCTTCTCCATTTTATGCTTAAATAGAGTAATTAACTATAGCTGGGTCTGCCTTAAATCATTTTAAGTCTTTCTATAAGTTTGTATGCTAAATGAGACGATATCTAGCTACTAAAGATGATAGTTGTACAATAGATTTTTATCGTTTTGGGGGAGGAGATCCGGTTCATTCAAAATGTATTCTTTTAATGAGCCTTAGTCCTGAAACATCACTATTTTTGATCAAACTTTTATTTCAAGGATTATATAATAAATTAGTTACAGGAGTATGAATAATCATTCCAGTTTACCCTTTTATTTGTCGCTACATATTTTTAAAAATTAATTAAGTAAAACAAAAACTCGAAATACAGACACTCTTTTTGAGTGTCCATATCCCGAGTAATAGTTCAATATTGAAAAGGTGCTTTTTAATTCAATTTATTTTTCTCTTTTTTCTGTTTTCCACCATAATGAATCCTTTGGATTTTCAACAGCTTCTTTATACTCAGACTTTGAAGCAACTGTTGGGTAAGAACCTTTTAGAGATTTTCCCGAGGTGTTGCTGAAAAAGAATGATATCACTAGAAATCCGATAATACTAACGATTGTTAGATAGAAGCCAGGTGCTAAGTTATTCCCAGTTTGGTGGACTAGCCATGTTGAAATTAATGGGGTAGTCCCACCAAATAATGAAACAGAGACATTGAAGGTAACAGCTAATGTTCTATATCGAATATCTGTGTAGAACATAGTTGGTAACGATCCGGGCATTGTGCCTTCATAAGTTGAAAGAAGAACACCCAGAATTAAAATTCCTAAGGAAATAAATACTATCGTATTCAAGTTTATTAAATAAAAAGCAAGGACAGATAATAGGGTTAATCCCCCTAAACCAATTAAGAAAACAGCCTTGTTTCCAATTTTATCACCGAGCTTTCCAAACATGAAAGCAAGAGGCACCATAATAACCATTACGATAGTAATTAATACGGTTCCTAACGTACTCGATAATCCAATAATCTGATCTAAATAAGAAGGCATGTATGATAATAACATATAGTTTGTAATATTAAAAAATGCGACAGCTACAAAGCATACAAGAACATCCCTTTTGTGATTTCTTAAAATAGTTAGGAAGCCTTCCTCTTGGACTTCGTCATCAGAAAGCTCATTTTCAAAAATCGGTGTTTCTTCTAAGCTGCCTCTTAAGTAAAACCCAATAAGCCCTAATGGTAAACCTAGTAGAAAAGGTATTCTCCAACCCCACGAGGCCATCTGCTGATCAGACAAAGTGATAAAGAGTATGCTGGCGAGTAGTGAAGCTAATATATAACCAGCGAGGGTACCAATTTCTAAACCACTCCCAAGCATATTACGTTTATTGTCTGGAGAAGATTCTGCAATGTAGACCATTGCACCAGCGTATTCGCCACCAGTCGAAAAACCCTGAATAATTCTTGCTATTAATAAGAGTATAGGTGCCCATATACCTATTTGATTGTAAGTGGGTAATAAACCGATTAGTAGTGTGGAAAAAGCCATTAACATAATCGTAATTGTTAAAACGACTTTTCTACCTAATTTATCTCCGATTTTACCAAATATAATACCGCCTAATGGGCGCATTAAAAAGGCAATCGCAAATGTGGCAAATGTGAAAACTAATTTTATCTCATCATTCTTAACAGCACTAAAAAAGTTTTGACTAATAATAACAGCTAAATATGAATATAATCCAAAATCAAACCATTCCATAGCGTTTCCTACTGCTGTAGCAAACACGCTTTTCTTTGTTTGTTTCATATTTACAACGTTGATTTTTTTCTTGTTAAATTTCATATATCATATCAGCCCCTTAACATGATATATTATTATCTAATAATGAAAAATAAATTCTAAAAACATATAGTATTATCCGTAGCTTTACAACATTTTTCACCTTACCAATGGTGGCTTTACAAAATAACTGAGAAACCATTTTTGTAGCCTTTTCATGATTTTCAATATTCCGCATTCAACAAAACGGGCGCGATGTTAAAACAACATAGGTAGAAATAATAAAACTATTTTATTTCAAAGAAACAAATTTTATCCCCCTGTAACTTAGTCGGTACCCATGTAACTTTGTTTTCCCCCTACTGTAACTAAGTTGGTACCTGAAAGGGAAAAAGTGGAGAGTAGAAAGAGAGATATTCTAACATCCAAAATCAATACAAATTCGGACTGGATCCAATACGCTTCCAGTCTTTTTCTTTTGGTCTAATATTGTCTCAATCCCTTGTCACTGCTGATTCGTACGAGTTTCAATTTGTTTTCACCATGCCATAACTCCGTAGGATTTCCACTCTTTATTCCGTTAATTTCTTTTTTTTGTATAAACACTAAAGAAAAGCTGCGTTCCATTCTTCTTTCTGCTATCTTCTCTCCATTACGGTAGAACTTAGTTCCATTGCCTAGAGGCTAAAAAGAGGGATTGAAGCTAAGAGAGGCGAGGGTTTTTGCGAATTTTGGGTGGGGGGAGAGAAAGTTACAGCTGGAGATTATGAAGAGATGGATAAGAAAGCAAACCAATTAAATGCAGGCATTGATAGTCACAGGGATTTTAACTTGTCACTTATTAAAATTTGATTTAAAATTTATAATAAGGAAGGTGCTTTAAAATGCTTTATATAAAATTTGTAAAACTCATTAGAGAACTTTGCTCCGCACAAATGTATACGATGAAGCGTTGTACGGAGCTTAATCTAGAAGCATAATGCTTCTTAAATTCATCGGCTGAATAGCCTGAACAAAAGTTTAGTTTTTACTATGCTTATTTAGTTATGGCTATTTGCTGATGAAAGAATAGATTAAGGGACCATAGACAATGCTTTGTCTATGGTCCTTTGTGTTTGTTGCAACTCAAATGAGTTTTACAACAAATTGGCGTTGTATATAACGTACTAAAAGTACGATACACCACAAAGCAGGGGACTAATGTCATAAGACATGGTCCTCTGCTTTTTTATTTTTATAAGAAAAGAGAGGAATCATTATGAGCTTACTTACAGTTGAAAACTTATCACATTCTTTTATAGATAAAACCTTATATGAAAATGCTTATTTCGATTTGCATAAGAGCGAACATATGGGGATAGTTGGGCAAAACGGTGTTGGAAAAAGTACCTTAATAAAAATATTGATGGGAAAGATTATTCCAGATGAAGGAGAAATCAAATGGCAACCCAGTATTCAAATTGGGCATTTAGATCAATATGCTGAAATTGATGGAAACAATACAATTTGGGAATATCTCAAGACTGCCTTTGAGGATTTGTTTGAAATGGAGAACAAAATGAACAGATTATATCAAGATAGTGCTATTACTGGTAATACGGAACAATTATTACAAGCTGCAACATATCAAGAACAACTGGAAGCTAACGATTTCTATTCTGTAGATAACAACATTAATAAAATTGCAGCCGGCTTAGGTATCGATGCAATTGGAATAGATCGTAAGATTCAAGAGCTAAGTGGCGGACAACGTGCCAAGGTCATTTTAGCAAAGCTTTTACTGGAAAAACCTAATGTACTGTTGCTAGATGAGCCAACAAACTTCCTTGATAAAGAACATGTGGAATGGCTTGCGAATTATTTAGAAGCGTTTGATGGTACTTTTATTATTGTTTCCCATGACTTTGATTTTTTAGAAAAGGTATCTTCTTGTATATGTGACATAGAGTTTGGAACCATCAAAAAGTACTACGGTAAATATTCAGACTTTCTTCGTCAAAAAGAGCATTTACGACAGGATTATATCCGTCGATATAACGCTCAGCAAAAAAAGATCGAAAAAACCGAAGAGTATATCAGAAAAAATATTGCAGGGAATAACTCCAAAATAGCAAAAGGACGTAGAAAACAACTGGAAAGGATGGAGAGAATCGCCGCACCTACGTTTACTCATAAGCCGTCCATTCAGTTTGATGAAGCACCAATTACGACACATACAGTACTCACAGTCAAGGACCTTGAAGTTGGCTATGTTTCAGCACTTTTACCAAAATTAAATTTTTCAGTTATGGGTGGACAAAAACTGATTATTACAGGGTTTAACGGGATAGGAAAATCAACTTTATTAAAAACTTTAGTTGGGCGTATTCCTGCCATCTCAGGTTATTTTCGATTTTCAGACCAGATAAAAATGGGATATTATGAGCAAGATTTAAACTGGGGCAACGGAGCAATGACACCGCTCAAAATTATCTCAGAACAGTTTCCTAAACTGAATGTGAAGGAGATACGGCAGCATCTAGCACGATGCGGCGTTAAAGATAAGAATCTTTCACAAGCAATTAGCACATTAAGTGGTGGAGAACAATCAAAAGTGAAATTATGTGGATTGTTACTTTCTCCATTTAATTTTCTCATTTTAGATGAGCCTACGAATCATCTGGATGCGGAAGCGAAAGAAGCTTTACGAAAGGCTTTAATCCAGTTTAAAGGAAGTGTGTTACTCGTTTCTCACGAAGAGAGTTTTTACTGTGATTGGGCAGATGGTATTTTCAATATAGAAAATGGCATAATGTAAACTCAATAAAAGCATTTGCGATAGAACAACAGGTAAAAAGAATTTGGTTCATATGTACGGAAATCATCAGCAGCACATATGAATACATCTTTTAACAAATGAAGATTCCAAAAAAAGTTTTTTAGAATGAAAAAGAAAAGAATTTGGAGGAAGAAAAATGAAGATATTAGAACTACCAGTTGAATTTGAATTTAATGGACAAAAAAATTACATTTATCCTAGCTTAATTATATTGAATAATGAACTAACCTTGGTCGATACAGGATATACAAATTTTTTAACTTTAATTGAGAATGAAATTTTAAAAAATGGATATGAAATGAAGAATTTAAAGAATATCATCATTACCCACTATGATGATGATCATATAGGTTCCTTATATGATTACAAAGAAAAGTATCCTTGGATTAACATTATAGCTAGTGAAATTGAATCAAAATACATTAGCGGTGAAATGAAGTCAGAGAGATTGGTTCAAGCCGAAGAAATGCTAGAAAATATGCCAAATGAAGAAATCGAATTTGGTAAATGGTTTATACAGCAATTAAAGAATTTGAAGCATGTTTCAATTGATGAAAAGGTACATGATGGTGATATGATTTTAGACAACAAATGCAGAGTAGTAGCAACACCAGGGCATACTTCAGGGCATATTTCATTATATTTTCCATGTTTAAAAAGTGTAATTACAGGTGATGCTGCTGTTCATGAGAATCATGAATTGGTTATTGCAAATCCACACTTTTGTTTAAATGTTGAGAAGGCACAACAGTCTTTAAGAAAGATAAAAAAACTTCAGGCTGAAACGTACTATTGTTATCATGGTGGGAAATTTACTTTATAATTGGGGCTAGACGTAAAGGCCCTTGAATTAAATAACTTTATTATTCAGCTTTATAACAATGATCGTGAATACAATTAAATAACTTAAATACCCTTTCAATTATTTCATCGTTGGAAGGGTATTGGTTTTATAATGACTTTATTATCTCTACACACCTGTAATAGAATTGAAATATAGTTGTACCGTTTATAAAAAAAGATGTACTGTTTGAAATAAAGGTATACCAATTGCAAAAAAGTTGCACTGTCTACCTCTACAACCAAGTCTCCCATTGTTTTAACAACAGGTTTTTATTAATCGTTTGTCAACAATAGAAACTTTGATATATTACTAGAACCGTGAAACTTTCGGAAAAATTGAATAATCAACGTGTAATTGAAAAATTTGAAATTAAACCTTAGTACTGGGTTGAGGCTGGTATTGATTGGGGTAGTGTAACTTAGTTTGAGTTATCAAAACAAATTTGTAAAACATTGGTTGATTTCATAAATCCTTTTATTTTAATGAAAATGAAAAAGACTTTCTTTTGTTCTATACGAACAATTTGATAATGGTAGCTGGAGTAAAGGGCAGTTTCAAACTAAATCTTGGGCACAAAGAGTATACGAAGGTTAATATAAAGTTGTATTTTTCAATGAAATTTATAGTTTCTTTTACAATTTTACCTCACTAATGGGTGTATCAATATTTACTTTTTTAGAATCAGATATTTAACTTCATTCAGCAGAAGTCTCCCATTTCTGTAGGTGGTGAGATGAATACCTATTGGTATTCCATTCAGTGGGGTTCAAACCCCAGCTGAATAAAGTTAAAGCCTCCGGCAATGCCACAGATTTTCAGCGGAAATTTATCGAGCGGAGCTCGATAAAATCTTGGGCGCAAATACGCCAAAGCGCATTTGATTGATTTGATCTACCTTTTCAAAGGTTAATTATGTGAGAAATGAAAAGATCATAAAAATGAGGGTGTTGTTATGCAAGGGCAACCAGGGTTTCTATTAGATAAATTAAGTATGCAAGATATTCCAGAGCTTATTGATCTTTCAGCGTCGATTGGTTGGGACTATGATACGCCGGAAATCAACACAATTATGTCAGTCGGAACTATATATGGCCATCGAACAGAGCAAGGGGACATTATTTCTAGTGCGGCTATTATTCCCTATGATAATAAATTGGCTTCTATTGGGATGGTAATTGTTAACGAAAAATACAGGGGGTATGGATTAGGCAAGGAGCTTACTCAAGCTTGTATTAATTCAGTTTCTAATGAAGTAACAATTATGCTTATTGCAACTAAAGAGGGAAAGCCTCTTTATGAAAGATTAGGATTTCAAACAGTCACTTGGGTGCATAAATGTTTAAGTGATAACTATAAGCCTCATTCTCCTGTATATGAAGGTTCAGATTTTTGCGTTCTTCCGTTAACTGATATCCACTTTGAGAAAGTTCAGGAATTAGATGAATCTGCCGTTGGAGCTAATAGAGGACCCTTCCTTAAATCTAGGATTCAACAAGCTAAACAAGGGATAGTTGTCAGAGGAAAGAGTGGAATTTTATTAGGATATGGATTAGGAATTGAAGGGCCAATTAATATGATATTGGGTCCTATTGTAGCAATTAATGAGGATGTAGCATCTTACATCATTCATCACCTTGCAAATGGATATCAAGGAAAAATTAGAATTGATGTACCAGATGAACAAAATTCTTTTTTAAACTACTTAGGGCAATGTGGATTTAAAAAGGTAAGTCAAGCTCCTGTAATGATCAAAAATTCGAATCAATTACCAATTAGAAAGAACTTACTTTACGGTATTGCTGCCCAGATTTTTGGTTAGGTCAGTTGAAAAGTTTATTTAACAACGATTTGGTTAGTTTTTAATAAATGGAATATAGCCCGTTGTGTAGACGGGTTTTCGCGATATTTCGTCCTTCTTATTACTGATCGTTATTTTCCTCTCTATATTTTTTAAGAGCTAACAGCTTTTTGTCCCAATAATGTTCAAAGAAGGTAAGCCAATCTTTTAGTTCACAATGGTTCTGGACTAAGCGTATATCGGGTTTCACGTCCGACCTTCTGATTTCTGACAAGACCAGCAATGCAGATGCTTATTCACAGCAGTACGGCTTATAGAAATAAAATAATTGAATACTAAAATAGAGAACCGATAATCCAATCAATCAAGGTCCTATTTTCTCTGGTGGCTATTCTGAAAATCGGGAGGAGTTATTAGTCTATACTCTCCGCAAAAAGTCAAGATCAAATTTATAGATAAGTTCGTGAAAAATTTATTTGACCAAGTTTATGCTTTTAATCTTAAGGTTAATGGAAAACTTATGGCATTGATTTACCTTTATTTATCACTGGAACTCTATTGAATTCGACATAATTAATTCAAGAAATTCTTCAAGAGTATTTGCTACTTTTTCAACTTCTTCGAATTCAGGCTCATATCCACGTACAATAGCATCTTTATCATTCGTTAAATCAATCGCATAAAAGGAATATCCACCATCAACTGACATAACTATTGGCAAGTAATTATCCCACCACGTAGTTATTTCTGATGTCCAAATATAATCATCCATTGCTGCTTCTAAGCTGAGCAATTCATATTCATTCCATTTAAATGCAGCATCTGAGCTATTATTGAACTCATCCTCACAAATAAACCAAGTCTTCTCATTTGGTGTAATACATTTTTCAACCACACTTAAAAAATCTAAATAATTATTAGGGATTTCTTTATATCTAGATATAATGCTACTATCTATATTTAATTGAAACCCAGATTTTTTGGTAATATCCCAACCGTTTTCATTAGCCCAAATAATAAATTCGTCAATTTTTTTATTCATATTCTACCTTCTAAACGTTTTCTAACCGCTCCTGTTTAACTATCCTGACCTGTTAGTTGAACAAGGTCTCTTCCATTTCAACGATAACAGAAAAATGATCAAAATCAATCTAATAAAAGGTGGATTAAAGAACTATTGAGGGATATAAAGTTGTTCCGTTAAAGGGCCAAAAAATAAACACTCGGCAAATATTTATGTTAATCCGCGTAGAGATTGTAAAGTAACTGTCAATTGATGAAGAAGTATATTTGGACAATATAATGATACGTTATTAATTTACCATAATAAAAATTGGAATTAAATGTATTTTTTTGTCTTCATATGTAGCTCTTTTTCTTTAGTTTGTGGAAAACTGATGTTAGAATAAATAATGTTGTAAACGTAGTCTTTAGTTTGTTTTTTGGAGGAGTATACATATGAAAACAATAGCAGTTTACTGTGGTTCTAGTACGGGAAATGATCCCACCTATATGAAGGAAGCAAGGAATTTAGGGAAAATTTTGGTGGATAATGGATTAAACCTTGTTTATGGAGGAGCAACAGTTGGTTGCATGGGGGCAGTTGCTGATGCTGTAATGGAAGCCGGTGGTAAGGTAATTGGCGTTATACCTGAGAAGTTAAAAAATGTTGAAATAGCACATCAACAACTATCTGAACTTCATGTTGTTAACACTATGCATGAAAGAAAGGCATTAATGGCAGAGTATGCTGATGGGTTTATTGCATTGCCTGGTGGTTCCGGGACTTTAGAGGAATGGTTTGAAGTATTTACTTGGGCTCAACTAGGATATCATAATAAACCTTGTGCATTACTTAATATCAACAATTACTACACACCAATTTTATCTCTTTTTGACCATATGATTGACCAACGATTTATAAAATCGGAGTATAAAGATTTAATAGTCATAAACAATAATTCGAAAGAGTTAGTAAAAGAACTTAAGGATTACAAAAGTACCTATATACATAAATGGCAATAATAAAATTAAAATAACTTCAGAAATAATTAAAGAGAAAGAGGAAGAAATCTTGGAGCAGCTGATAAAAGAAATTAAGTTACTCAGTGAAAAAGAACCAAAAACGTTAGAGCAAATGGCATTAAAGCTATCAGAGGAAGTTGGCGAAACCTCTCAAGCTGTACTATCTTACATAAAAGCTAGCGGAAGTGAGTACAAACAATTAGGAATTGGAGATGTAAAAGAAGAATGTATTGATGTTATTTTAGTAGCCTTAGCTATGTTTTACAAATTATCCGAGAACGATAAGGAATTACACGAGTTAATTAGTAAAAAGTTGGATAAGTGGGAAAGCAAAATCAGTTAAAGAATTTTCGTTCATTTAGTAAAAAAGTAAAAATATTATTTATCCCTTCTTTAACTAACGGAATCATTTGTTCAACAAGGCTATACAATGATCTTCTACAATCGGGCCCACAGACGTAATCAGAGGAAATGAAGTCACTCCTGAAAATGTTCAAACGATAAAAGAAGTTTGCCATAGTCTACTTGATCCTCTTTTGGTAATTTGTTTTTGAGTACTTTTGAATGTTCCAGATTCAAAGACAGTCGGATCAATGCCTGCAAAGGCAACTATCTTCTTAGGGTGATAATATCTCTCAATCTCCTCAATTTCGCGGTACTGACAATAGTTGCTTTAATTGTTTGGGCAGCTTACAGAATTTTTAAACCTAAAAATCGTAAAGTAACAACATTCCGTAGGATTCTAAATGGGTTGTCTATATTAGTATTTAACTGGCTACTGCCGTTGATTATTTTAATTGGATTTCCTAAATTATTTGGTCCTTTGTCTACGGTAACATTATTTGCTCCAGGAATAGGGCATCTCTTATTTTTAATACCTTTGCTCCTTTTAATTTTGGGAGTCGTTAAATTAGGTAAAATAGCACTAACATTAAAGAAAAATACTTTCGGTGCATGAGCTGAAAAAAAATCGTGATTGATTTTATGTATTCCCTCTATTAATTGAAAAAGTATGTTATTTTAATTTCATTTCATCATTTTTTCCTCATTAATATTTTTCAATAGGAAATCTATGGCGACACTACTATAAGGGGTGTCGCCATTTCTTATTGAACTAAAGGGGCTTTAGTTTAAGTTATTTCATTAACGGGCCGATTGTTGAACAACGGCTTTAAAACAGTTAGGATATATTTGTTAAAGTTTAGAAGTGATTGTGAAGAATTGAAATTAATAATAAGGCGGGTAATTTTCATGCAGTACATTCTAAAATGACTTACAGACTTTGCTTATTTTATTAATTGGGCAAGAATAGAAGGTTTAAAGGAGGATTAAAAATGGATAATACAAAGTATGAATCCAATGACTTAAAAATAATTTGCCCTGAAGATTGCGGAAATGCACCAAAAAAACAGCTTCTTAAGGAATTAAACATTGCTTTTGTTAATAACGATCTAGTTTTTATGATTGATAATATTACGGATGATTTTCAATGGAATATAATCGGGAAAGAACTTATTCAAGGAAAAGAAAATTTTATTGAAACACTAAAACAAATGCAGAATAGCAAAGTAACAGAACTTCACATTAGCAAAATTATTACCCACGGCTATGATGGTTCTATAAATGGTACCTTAATATTAGAAAATAAGAAGATTTATTCTTTCTGTAATGTTTATAAATTTACAAGTTCACGTAATAATTCAAAAATTAAAGAATGTATTTCTTATATAATTGAATTACCATAATCCGATTATAATTTGAGTAAAGTTTCCATTAAGCTATAGGGGTGCGTTAGTAAAAAAAATTTTCGCATTCAATCCTCCGTAATCGGGCGCAATCCTAGAATAAGGATAAGGTTTATTTTTTATTTTACGGCCAGATTGAAAACCAATGGTGTACAATTAGAATTAAGAAACCTAGACTGAGCGGGAAGTTTGAAGAGGGTATAAAAATGTATAATGAAACAGCCAAAAACATTAGAGAAAGTTTAAAAGCTGATTGTTCTAAATGCTTTGGACTCTGTTGCACAGCGCTTAATATTGCAGCATCAAGTGACTTTGCAATAAATAAACCTGCTGGAACACCTTGTCCTAACTTACAAAGAGATTTCCGGTGTAAAATTCATAAGAATTTAAGAGATAAAGGATTTAAGGGATGTACAGTGTTTGATTGTTTAGGTGCCGGCCAAAAAGTTTCTCAAGACACTTTCAGTGGTCAAAGTTGGCAGGAACATTCTGAAATCGCTAAAAAAATGTTTAGTGTATTTCCCATCATGGAGCAGATATATGAAATGATTGCATTTATTGCGGAAGCTTTGACTTTTAATATCTCACCTTCATTGCAGGATAAGTTAAATAGACAATTAGAGAATTTACAAGGCTTGACTGATATGGATGCCGATAGTATTTTGTCACTAGATATTACAAGATGTCGACTACCCGTAAACGAGCTACTTCTAGAAACAAGTGAATACATCCGAAATGAGCTAAGTTCAAATGTATTTGAAATTAAGAAAGGAAGACAATGTAGGGGTGCTGATTGGATTGGAAAAAATTTAAAAGGTAAAGATTTAAGAACGACTGATTTACGAGGAGCTTATTTAATTGCTGCTGATTTGCGAAATACGGATCTAAGAGGTGTTGATTTTATTGGAGCTGATTTGCGTGATGCAAATTTAAGTGGGGCAAATCTTTCTACAAGTATGTTTTTAACTCAAATGCAGATTAATTCAGCTAAAGGAAATGATAAAACTATATTACCCCCACACATACAACCACCACCTCATTGGATTAACTGATTTTATTCAGGACGCTTTAATGGGACAACGAAAAAAGCCCAATTTCTTAATATTAACTAAGAAATTGGGCTTTTTAATATTGGATTTTTTAAATGTTATATAATTCCGTTGTTATTTCCATTGAATTTATAACCATTATGATCGTGTAAATACATTGATAAAAATGAAAAACTATGATACATTTATTTAGATACACCGAAAATGTATTTTATCATAAAATATCCCTATTATAATAATACATCATAAACCCCTTTTTAGTCAACCCCTATTTTTATTTTTTAAAAGGAGTGTTTGATATGGACATGGAACTTCGCCAGGAGCAAGAAAGAGTGAACCGTGTAATGGAGACAATTACAGAGCAAATCAAAAGGTTGGAGGACGAAACTTCCGTGCGTCGGATGGAAGTTGTGAATATCCGCAAACACTTTTGGGATGAAGTAAAGGTTAATATTGATAGCTTCGACGATTATCTTGAAACGATCATTGGCTTGAGACAAGAGGCTCAAGCTCTGTCCGTAAGCCAGAGCACCCATAGGCATGCATCTAAGAGATTATCTTCGCTACGGCGTATGAAAGAGGTGCCCTATTTCGGGCGAATTGATTTCATTGAAGAAGGAACTTCAACTCCGGAACGAATCTATATCGGCACCTCTACGCTCACGGATACAAGCGGAGAGAATTTCCTTATTTACGACTGGAGGGCCCCTGTCTCGAGTGTCTATTACGATTATCAGCCTGGTTCGGCCAAGTATGCTACACCTGGAGGTGTTATCCATGGCACACTGGAGAAAAAGTGGCAATATCTCATCCGCGGCGGCATTATCCAATCTATGTTTGATACCAGTCTCACGATTGGTGACGAGATTTTACAGCAGGTGCTTGGTAAAGGTACAGACAAACATATGCACAATATAGTAGCCACCATTCAACAGGAGCAAAACCGGATCATTCGGCACGATCGCGGGCGGATGCTCATTGTACACGGAGCTGCTGGCAGCGGTAAGACATCGGCTGCCCTGCAGCGTATTGCTTATTTACTCTATAAATATCGAGATACGCTGAATGCCGATCAAATCATTCTTTTTTCGCCTAATTCGATGTTTAATAGTTACGTTTCCAATGTGTTGCCAGAACTCGGCGAAGAGAATATGCAACAGGTTACATTCCAGGAATACTTGGACCATCGGCTGAAAAGTGCGTTTCAAGTTGAGAATCCTTACGATCAATTGGAATATGTTTTAACTGCAGTGGATAACCCATCATACAGAACAAGGATTGCGGGCATCCGATTCAAGGCTACCACTTATTTTTTTGGGGCGATTAAATCATATAGGGAGTCGTTGGAATTATCCGGAATGGTATTCAAAGGGATTAGCTTCAGAGGAAAGACAATTGTTACTGCGAAACAAATAGCGGAAAAGTTTTATAGCAGCGAGACCTCGCTTCGCTTTCATAGCAGACTTGAAAAATTGAAGGATTGGCTAATCAAGCAAATTGATGAAGTCGAGAAGCTTGAACGGAAAAAGCCATGGGTACAGGAGGAAATCGAACTGCTTAACAATGAGGATTACCATAAGGCATATACCTACTTAGCGAAAAAACGCGGCTTTAAAGGAGAGTTGATTCATGATTATGAAGTTGAGCCTAAAGAGTTAGCTCGCTTGATTGTTCGCCAGAAGTTAAAGCCATTGCGAAAACAGATTAAGGCGTTTCGTTTCATCAACATGAAGGGGATATACAAGCAGTTTTTTACCGATCCCCTCCAGATCAAACAGTGTATGGATCGGGAAGCACCCGAGGAGTGGGCGGATATTTGTCTGTTGACTGTGAAAATGCTGGACGAAGGTAAACTATTTTACGAAGATGCTACTCCGTTTTTACTTATGAAAGAACTGATTCAAGGTTTTCAGATGAACAGTTCGATCAAACATGTACTTGTTGACGAAGCGCAAGATTATTCTCCGTTTCAATTCGAGTTTTTGAAGCGTTTGTTTCCTTCAGCAAGAATGACCGTTCTCGGTGACTTCAACCAAGCTATATTCGCCCATGCCAGTGAAATGGTCGATTTTCACACGCTTACTGGACTATACGGTCCGGATAAAACGGTTGCGATCAACTTGACCCGCAGCTACAGATCCACAAAACCGATTGTCGAATTATCACGCGGACTTGTACCTGACGGAGAAAGGATTACCGCTTTTGAACGCGATGGCGAGAAGCCTATATTGACACAGCTGTCCACTCGATCTGAATTGCATCGTTCCATAGCTTCCAAAGTTGTAGACTTACAAAAACGGGAATACAGCACAATAGCGATTATATGTAAATCAGCAATTGAAAGCACCGCTGCATACGATTCCTTGAGCGGCATCGAAGAAATTAAGCTCGTGAAGAGCGGCTCGATTGAATATGAGCAAGGCGTTGTTGTCATACCGGCGTATTTGGCCAAAGGTATCGAGTTTGACGCGGTTATTATTTATGATGCATCAGCGGAAGTGTACGGGGATGAGAGCCTGCGTAGATTGTTTTATACTGCTTGCACCCGGGCCATGCATCACTTGCAACTATACAGTATTGGCGAACCAAGCCCCTTCTTGCGCGACGTTGCGCCGGAGAGTTTAATTTTGAGCTGAGTCAACAAGGGGTTGAAGGTTTTTGGTTCAGAAATTCTTTCAACATCTATTCCGTATTCATTCAGTATGTAATGTTTTATAACTGAAAATAGAAGGGGAGTACAAGGAGCGTGACTCTTAGAAGAGGTTTAGGAAGATAAAGCAGGAAAGGTGGTGGAACGGAATTAAAGTTGTTTAACTTCATTCAGCAGAAGTCTCCAACTTCAGTAAGTGGTGAGATGAATGCATATAGGTATTCCATTCAGTAGGGGTTCAACCCCCGGCTGAATAAAGTCAAAGCCTCCGGCGGATGCCACAGATTTTCAGAGGAAATTTATCGAACTGGGCGCAAATACGCCAAGGCGCATTTGATAAACTTAAATCTCCTATTCCGTTAAAAGGCAGATTAATTGAGAAACATTTAACAAGCAAGTTATAGTTAATATATTAAAAACATGGAATGAAAAAACACGATTCGGTTGGTAGTCCGGATGCATCGTTTTTATAAAGATGTCAGTAGCCTTCCCCTCCTCGGGATGTCCATCATTCCAAGACTTTACTGTTAAGAGGAGGGATCGTCATGACTTTGACGATTTATTATGATGGTCAGTTTTGGGTTGGAGTAATTGAAATTCAAGAAAACGGAAGACTGAAAGCTTACCGTTATGTATTCGGTACAGAGCCTAGTGATACTGAGGTTTTAGAATTTGTAAATTATCGTTTATATGCTGTCATTACAAAAAGTACGCAGTTGGGGATTAAAGAGAAGAGGGACGTAAATAAAAGAATTAATCCTAAACGTCTCCAACGGCAGGTAGCCAAGGAAATGAAGCAGAAGGGCATTTCAACACAGGCACAAGAGGCGATTAAAGAAGATATTAAGAGACGGAAAATGGAAGGGAAAAAACTTAAAAAACAGCGCGATAATGCTTTTAAACAAAAACAATGGGAAATCAAAAAACAAAAAGCTAAAAAAAAGCATAAAGGGCGATAAATAATTCAAGAATTGGGACTGTAAACTAAACTCTGTTAGTGAGAGAGCGTACGTATGTTCAACAATGAGCTAAAACCTTGCTGAAAGGATGGATAGAGTCATCTTCCATGACGGGATTTTCTTTTCGGAACAGGGATTTTGTCTAATGTTTGGGTAAGCTTGCAGCCAAAAATTGTTAGCAGGGCACCATATATCGCAGATATCAAAGGAGGTAAAAACAATATGGACATTATTGTTACCAGTTTATTCGTACAAGATCAAGACAAGGCACTGAAGTTTTATACGGAAACGCTGGGCTTTGAAAAAAAGGAGGACGTTCCTGTCGGAGAATTTAGATGGATAACGCTTGTTTCTCCCAATGATCAAGATGGTACCGAGCTTTTGCTTGAACCGAATCAGCATCCGGCTGCCAAAGAGTATCAAAAGAAAATCTATGCCGATGGTATCCCGGCAACAATGTTTGGGGTTCCAGATGTTCAAAAAGAGTACGAACGATTAATGAAGCAAGGCGTGAAGTTTACTATGGAGCCGACAGAAATGGGCGAAGTCACACTGGCTGTCTTTGACGATACATGCGGCAACCTTATTCAGATAGCGCAGAAGTAACTTCATCATAAAATGAAATAAACTAAAGAAGCAAATTTATATGTAGCTCCAGAGCGTTTGGGAAAAGAATAGATTGAGGACATGCTTTTAATTACAAAAAGCTAGAGAATCACTAAACGAGTTATTGGTTTAGAATGAAGGTTATTCCATTTAAAGGGAGCATTGTTGAAATTTACAACTATAAAATGAATCGAACTTTTTTATTGTTTAACTTCATTCAGCAGAAGTCTCCCACTTCTGTAAATGGTGAGATGAATGCATATTGGTATTCCATTCAGTGGGGGTTCAAACCTCGGCTGAATAAAAGTTAAAGCCTCCGGCGGATGCCACAGACTTCCAGAGGAAATTTATCGAGGGAGCTCGATAAAATCTGGGCGCAAATACGCCAAGGCGCATTTGATTTAAATACAAAAAGTTGAATGATCTAAGGTCTGGTTGTTTTGTGAAAAATACAGATTTGTAACAACAACGGCTTTCTTATTTTGAATCTGGTGCAACAGCATAATAAAGGTTATCGCCTCTGTCGAAGATGTTAAAATAAAGTTGCGATGCTTTCCCCCTTTGTCCAAAGGGGCTTTTTTGTATTTCAACATCGGACCATTAAAAGAGGGTAAAACTCGAAGTTACCTCTGCCATAAGAGCAGATCATGTTTATACATTTTAGAAACACAAATGGTTGAATATATAAGGGACTGATAAAGCCATTCTCAAGAAAAGGCTTTATCAGTCCACGTTTAGTCATTATACTGACGACATCATCATCAAATTTAAAACTTCAGATTTACAGTGCTTAATCCCGCATCGCTCCGGCCTCTCGAGAAGTCATTGCACCTTGGCCTTCACTTACATCTTTCTGGATTTCCTGATTCACTTTTTTAGCATCAGTTCCTGCAAATCCTGGTTTCGTTCTAGAACTCAAATTCTTTTTGGCCTGTTGATCTTGTTGCATATTAGTCCTCCTTGAGTTGTTGATTTAACAATTATAGTATTAACCCAAAATGCTCTGTATAACCTGTGATTTGTGTGAAAGCTATTTTAGTCTAGGGTTCATTAAACTTGGAACTTAACCCTGCTAGGTTTTAACTCATAAACGAAATAAGTAGCTGCAGTTACAAGTAAACGCAATCGAGTATAAGCCTTGACATTAATGACCAGTCCTTTGTGACACTTGATAAATGAGGGAGTCAAATTTAAAAATGAAGATATCAGAGAAGTTGAATCTCTGTTCCATTAAAGGCCAGATCGTTGCATAAGTTAAGTGTAAAGGATGTGAGCTATATGAGATTATACGATAAGCCGATTAAAGCATATTTACATAATGAATTAAGTGCTGTTGAGGAACATGACGGTGAACTCATTTATTTTTTTGAAAAGGGGTACGTGACAGTTCTTGGTGAGTTTGAATGCGAGAAGTATGTTGGAGGAACAGCCTGTATTATTTTTAATCAGGAAGATGTTATATCCGTTGGAAAAGGAATGCTACGATTTGTTGATGAAGAGGGCTTATGAAGAAAAACAAACTTATCGTATTGTATGGTGATAGGACTTATCTTTAACGTTAGCTTTAGATTCTGAGGATAATTAAGGTATCTTTGGCTCAATGAATAAAAAAAGAGAGGAAAAGCGAAGGTATTTTTGAATATATTTTGGGGAAGCCTTCATAATTATGTCTATCCTTTAATATATACCAGTGTTTTTCTAGTTGTTAAAAAATGATAAAGACCAGTAGATTATCAGGAGGAGCATGGAACACTATACAATAAATCAAATACACGGGAAGATAAGCATGCCATGCAAAAAAACTCTAAATACGTTTTGTTTGTTCTAAGAAAATAAGATCCTACTAATTGTGTTAAGATGTTTTCGCCGGGTTTGTCAAATAAAGTGTGTAAGTACACTTTACTCAAGGTATTTTAATA
>NZ_QYTW02000013.1 GCF_003605405.2 Siminovitchia terrae
AATTTTTGGGAATTCAGGAATTTACTCGTTTGGAATACCGAGAGTATATTTCATACTGATGTAATCGTATCCCTATACAATGGGCAACTCGTCTAACCTTGAATTCCTTTAGCGCATAAAATTAATTATCTTGTGGCATCTGCATTGTGAAAACTATAGAGCAAAGTAAAATATTATTCTATCTACATGACTTTGGTATTTGAAACATAATTGCCTCCTTGTTTTAAACTGGCACTTATTGTTTCTATTTAAGCCCTGTTTTTAAAATCCATCTCCCCTGGCATTTTATCAAATGCGCCTTGGCGCATCCGCCGGAGGCTTTAACTTTATTCAGCCGGGGTTTGAACCCCCACTGAATGAAGTTAAATTTAAATTATATGAAAAGTTGGTTTCAAAAGTTGCTCATTCATTTACATACGAAGAAAGGAGGGAAAACTGTTGAAAAGGTTTAAAGAATGGGCAAATGTGAATAGCTGGTGGCTGCCATGGGTCGGAGTAACTGCTACCATTTTCGGGCTAATATTTCCTGATATACTTTTAAAAACGGGACAAGCACTAACCAAATTTATGCAAGTGATGTTAGCTTATTGGATCCAAGTGTTAATTGTTGTTTGGGTAATTTATATTCAAATAGAGATACAAAGGCTGAAAAAAAAGAAAGAGTATCCGTAAAAGCCACTCGAAAACAAAGTCTCTTAAACCTCGCCGTATGAAATCGGCTTTTTCATTTTATAAGCCGAAAAAACGACAAATTCTCTCAAAAACAGACGGAAAATTCCGACTTTATTACTCAACACTTTAAAAAAGAGGAGGAAAAGAAATGATGCAATCTGTTCGAGGGATTCCATTCACGATAGTACAGCAATTAAATGAAGTGAATGAAGTACCAAGAGGAATTGAATTGATTCAGGCTCCAAAGATCTGGCAAGATACAAGGGGAGAAGGAATTAAAATCGCAGTTGTAGATACTGGCTGTGATATCAATCATCCTGATTTAAAGGATCGGATTATGGGCGGTAGAAATTTTACGGATGATGATCAAGGCAACCCTGAAATATTTCAAGATTATAATGGTCACGGTACTCATGTATCAGGGACAATTGCAGCAACTGAAAACAACATTGGAGTAGTCGGTGTGGCTCCGGAAGCAAGTTTACTAATTGTAAAAGTTCTTAATAGGCATGGTGTCGGTCAACATGATTGGATCATCAAAGGTCTCAAGTATGCGATTGAACAAAACGTAGATATCATTTCAATGTCTCTCGGTGGACCTGATGACAATCCGGAACTTTATCGTGTTATCAAACAAGCTGTGGCCAAAAATATACTAGTAGTTTGTGCTGCCGGGAATGAAGGAGATGGCAACGAATTAACTGATGAATTCGCATATCCGGGGCGATATAATGAAGTCATTTGCGTTGGAGCAGTCAATTTTGACCGACATTCTTCTGATTTTACAAGTTCTCACAATGAAGTAGATTTAGTGGCTCCTGGGGAAGAAATTTTATCAACATATATAGATGGGAAATACGCCACTTTAAGTGGTACATCCATGGCCACTCCTCATGTTTCTGGAGCGCTGGCCCTTATAAAAGTTTTTGCGAATCAATACTTTGACAGGCAGCTTTCCGAACCTGAGCTTTATGCTCAATTAATTAAAAGAACAATCCCGCTCGGCTTTTCTCCGAAGGTTGAAGGAAATGGCATTCTCTATCTGACTGTCCCAGAACATCTCGCTAAGGTATTTGATCAGGAGTTTGCAGATAAGATTATTAGAGCCTGTGCTGGAGGTGCATCCTTGAAAATTTGACTAGTTTACAAAAAAAGATAATGAAACGGGATGCCCAGAGCATCCCGTTTCATTATCTAAATCACAGCAAGCATTACTGCCCACCCGCTTGATTCATGTCAATTTCCTGCGCATTTTCCAATGCTTCTTTTGGAACTTCAACATCTTTATCTTTCACAGCATTATAGTCGCTGTATGTAGACTTCATATCCATCTGCATATTCATCTTTTGGTCTTCCACATCTGTAGACATTTCCATCACCATGTTCAACGCATTTAAATAGAAAGTTTCTTTATCGATAAAGACCTCGTAATCAACCTTATTGAATTTCATACCACTCATTAGCCCTTCTGCTTGCATGTCAGAAGGTAAAGCGTCTTTGACACTATCCTTTAAAAATTTATCGAATTTATCTCCATCTGCTTTCAATGTCAAAATATAATTCTTGTCATCTTGCTTAAAGTCAAACTCGTTAACAAACTCTTTTAACTGATCCAACTGTCCAGAAGGATTGGACTGTCCTTCAGACATTTGCAGGATTTGGCCTGAAAGTTCTTCTGGAAGCTTCATCCACATTTTTTGAGTCGGCTCATACATATAGAAGCCATCCTTCGTCAAATAAGAATTAATTTCCTGCTTTTGCCCATCAAGCGTCATCGTCATTTTTTGGTGCATTGCCATTGGCTCAGTCACAAACGCCATATCAATATCTGAATTGATATCTTGTTTTTCGCCAGCCGCTTCTACTGCTTGTTTCATGCTGATTTTAGCTTTGAAGCTCTTTACGTCCTTATTGGCTTCTTCTGATTTCTTAAACACATCTTCCAGTGTAAGTTCACTTTCTTTTTCCTTATTCGCTTTTTCTTTTTCAGCCGATGTTCCTTGCTTTGATTCATCCTTTTTATCCACCGGATCAGCCGTTTGGCTGCACGCTGCGAGCATAAGCATTAGCATCGCACCGAAAATGATTGACATTGTTTTCTTCATTACAAAAGTCAGCTCCCTTAAAATTTTGTAAAGCGTCTAGATGCTTGTGGTTATATACGGATCAAAGGCCTGATAGTTTCACAGAATCAGAAAATGATTCTTATGAACTATAAAACGATCAGCCCTTTTCACCTAACTTTCAGTCGTCATGGCGTTTTCCCAACGTTGATTAATGATATTAATCAACTCATCAATGGAACAGGCCAGATTTTTAACTGATATATTGACTTGCGATTCATACCGAATGACGGGTCAACTCGCGGTCAATTGTAAAAAATGCTAAGATAAAATCTACCCAGAAAAGCTAATCAAATCTAGAGCTTCAATCCCATTCCATATGATAAGGCCGCTGCAATATATAACTGGTCTGATCAATAATTCCCCCATTGGAAATAATGACTGCCGGTTCACGTTGAAACAGAGGCCCAATAAGCTATAGTAAGAATACCAATAATAATCACCGGCAAATCCCTTCAAATTGCTCTTTTATATATAATGATTGAATGAATAGCCCCAAGCGACAAAAACGAGGGAAAGAATTGCCAGCATCATCACCAATGAAACAACCCTTTTCAAGCCGAAAACGCAATACTTTCTAAGTTTAAAGGTTATGGATAAAAAAATAAATCCTCCGAATGACCTATGGAGGATTTAAAAAACGATTTACTTCCAAGTGATGCTTTCTATCTTGAATTCACTATTAGGTATGCTTGGCATACTGACTAGGCTGTAGCTTAGATCCTGCTTCGGTATTTCATAAGAAATCCGGTTAATCAAAAAATCGACGAAAACTTTCATGGCTTCAATTGTGATCCATTCTCCCGGACAACGATGGCCGCCATTATAGTCTCCTCCCCCTTGCGGAATCAGACTATATTTCAGATCACCAGTTTTTCCATTAAAGCGCTCCGGATCAAATACATCCGGATTTTCCCATAGCTCCGGGTCATGGTTTGTTCCGTACAAATCCAGCAAGGTCAAAGTTTCTTTTTCAAAAGTAAGGTCCTTCCATGTGAAATCTTCTTTCACCCGTGCAGCAGCAAATGGAAAAAACGGATAAAACCTTCGCACCTCCTGGATGAACATTTGCACATATTCGTCATCCACGGAAGTCAGCTTTTCTTTTTGATCCGGAAACTGATGCAATGCCAAAGCAGTAAAATTAATATAGATTGAAATTGCTACAATCGGCCTTAAAATGTTGATGATTTCAACGGCAGCAACAGCAGAATCCAATAGCCTCCCTTCCAAGTCCTTATGTTCGGAGATGACATGAAGAGCTGACTGTTCCTCCGGCAATAGCTTTCCCTCTCTGACTTGCTCTACAAGCCGGCCGATCTGTTTTTCCATCTGATTACGGGAATTCCTCCCCTTCCAGTGCTTGGGCCCTAAAGTAGCAGGCGACTCAAAAAGTGAACTTAGTTCGTCCGTTCTTTTTCCAAGCTCTTCATCGCTTAATGGAACACCTGCCCATCGGCATGCTGATTTACATAAAATCTTCTTTGCTTCTTCATAGAGAACGACCTCACCTTTATCCAACCATGATTCCACTGCTTTTTCCCACTCATTCCTGTTTATTTCAATAAATCTTTGTACGCCCTCTTCGGACATGAGAGACATGAACATTTCCTTCCTATGAAAATGGGCTTTCCCGTCAAGCGTTTGTACACCCTTTTCCCCAAACAAGGTTTGCCGGACACGCTTGGGGGCCGCGCCGCTTCTTTTGAATTTATTATTGTCATAAAAAAGCTCGGCGGCTTCCTTTCCCCCCATACAAATCGCTTTTTGCCCAAGCAAGCGCGTTTCAAAAATGTCCGATTGGAAACTGCGGCGCCTGTTCGGGATATACATATAACCTTCTCTCATTAAAGAAACACTATGATCCAATCCCTCTTCACGGGGCATTTGATTTAAACCAGACATATGAACCGCCTCCTTTTAAAAAATTGGCTTATCCTATGTTCCCCTAAAAACTCTTTTAAAAACTAGATTTTTTAACTTCATTCAGCAGAAACCTCCCACTTCTGTAAGTGGTGAGATGAATGCCTATTGGTATTCCATTCAGTAGAGGTTCAAACCCCGGCTGAATAAAGTCAAAGCCTCCGGCGGATGCCACAGGTTTTCAGAGGAAATTTATCGAGCGGAGCTCGATAAAATCTGGGCGTAAATACGCCAAGGCGCATTTGATAATAGAGACGGTTTGACTGAAAAATTTTTCCCTGAGTCAGATCCCTTCAAGTTTTTTTGGATTTCTTACAAAATATAAGTTATTGCCTATCCCCTTATTCGCATGAATAAAAGTCACAACCAGAATATGGCCATCGGAACGGACTACAATCCCAGTCTTACCGTATAAAGGGACCAATTGTACAACAAGATCCTCTCCGTTAGCAGAAGCCTGCTGCAATAGACCAAACAGGAATCGTACAACACGATCTCGCGACATAATAGGATGAATGGCAGCGGGGACTTTTCCTCCTCCATCAGATACAGTTACAACATCACCCGCAATAGAGTACATCACCGTGTCGTCGTTGCCACGTGACAATGCACCAATAAAACCTGAAGCTCATGCTGACCGCATACCTTCCTTTAAGTCACTTTCAGAAACTCTCATTTTGCTTTTGGGCCAGCTCATCTGTTTCCGATAATTAACTTTGGTTTTCTCCGCCAGTTCTGCGATTCCAGGATAGTCGAAGCTTAAGCGGCTCCGTTCAAATCAGTCAGTCCGATCCCTCTTTTTCAAGGACAGACTTACAAATAACACTTCCCTCCGCTAATTAAAGGATTGCTTATTCGTAAAATTGAACCTCTCGCCACTTAACAACCTTACGGTCTGTTTGAAGTGGGAGATTCCTAAGAACACCTTCGTAACCGAAAGTTTTGATTAGGCTATCCCCGTAGTTCCTACGGTTAAAAGTCTTATAGCTTCGTTTCTAAGGTTATGGCCTGCGTTAATATCTCTATCGTGATGTGTGCCACAAGATGGACAGTCCCATTCACGAAGATTTAGATTACATAATGATACCAGTTTCGGCTTCGCCAACTGCATTCATCTCCCACTTACTCATTGGGCTCCGCCCTTTATATTCCTTGAAGTGGGAGTCTTCTGTCGGAAAATGATAAAAAAGCATCTCCCCATGGAGATGCAAAAAATAATCAAAAAGTAGACTCATGTTTACTTAGCCGATTTACCTTGACTATAGGCTTCTTTATATAAAGCTTTATAATCTTTATATTTTTTGGGTACCCAGCTAGTCGAGAAAAACTTTTGACCTTTTTTAAAGCCTGCTTTCCTGACCTCTGCTGCTTTTTTATTAGAGTCGAACCCTTGCTCATACCATTTTGAATAATCCTTGTTTTCCTTATAATCTTTAGGAATCTTGACACTATAGTTGGTCTTCGCAGATTTTTTTCCTTCCTTGGTTATTGTCTCTTTTATTCCTGATTTGTAACCTTTTTTATATGCCGCAATAAAGGCTTTTTTATCCTTGTTTCCTGGTTTTGGGTCCTGCTTTTTCAACCCATGTTTCTTTCCCAGCTTATATTGCTTTTCTATTTCTTTTTCTCGTTTTTCATTTCCTTCTTTAAAACCTTCTTCAAAGATACCATGCCTTTTTTTAGGAATGTCATCCAAATCGATTTTTTCTTGGTCTAACCCCTGTTCATACCCTTTTTGAAAATATTTTTTCTGTTCCTTTTTTTCTTTCCAAGACGCCGCATAGCCCTTCTTAAAGCCTTCGGCATAAGCTGAGGATTTCCCGTCTAAATGCTTATCAGGATCGTTTTTTTCAGCTGTATCGAAATCCTCCTTGGCTATTTCAGCTCCTTCTTTTTCTCCTAGCTTACGTTCTTTAATGGCTTCTTGTCTTTTTTTCTCTTCTTCCTCAGCTCTTTTTCGCGCTTCTTCCTCGGCTTTTTTCCTTTCTTCTTCCGCTCTCTGCCGAGCTAACTCCTCTTGCTTTCTCTGTTCCTCTAATGCTTGATTATTTACCTCAGGGGCTTGAGCTGGCGCTGAAGGCCCCTTATTTGTAGAGTTCCCGCTTCCATTTCCATTAGAGCTTCCACTGGAGCTACCACCGTTATGATAGTGATATTCTCCATACTCCAATCCCCATTTTTCACAATTCGTTCTACAAGTATGTCCCCCATTTGAATCTGTTCTTCCTGGATGAGCACTTGTATAGCTTGGGATAGTAAATAAGAAAATGACTAAACTCAACAATCCCAAATAAATCTTTCTGCCCATTTTTTCTTTTCTCCCCTTTCATCGTAATAATTCGACAAAAGGGATATTTTACCTGTTGAAATCATTCGTCAAAAGACGACAAAATTCAATTTTGGCTTTTCTTTTTGTACTATAATTCAATTTTCTTGTAAAATTCTCCAACCTAGGCAAAGCAAAATTAACACCCCAAACAAAGTAATATAGAACATGAAAACCCCTCCCTAGGATCAGGTATTTCATCTCCCCACTTACAGATGTGGGAGACTTCAACTGAATGAAGTTAACATTCTAAGAATCATACCTGATGAGGTTCCCATATTTTAATTAATCCTGCATTTAAGTAATAATCCCAAATTTCGATTCTTCATATTCTGCATCAAAAATAAATATCTTGTCCGACTGCTAGCAATCCAATGAAATCATAGCCTCATCAAAAAAATTTTTACCTAAAAAATAAAACGGCAATACCACTGTTTAGGTATTGCACCGATTGTAATCTCCGCATATTTTTTAGCAACTATGATAACAGAACAATGAACATATTATGTTAATACATCCTCTAGTCATTGCGATTTCCTTACCCATTCAGATCTACTTTTTTTCCTCTCCCCAAATCGATTTATTTGTACATTAATACGCGAGCATTCCGATGAAAAATCACAAAAACTTAGACCTTCTAGAACTTTTTCGTCAATTGCAACAAATTTCATTCATTACATCATCTGTTAAGTATTAGCCAATAGGCTTTTGACCTATCACAATACGAACAGGCGGAAACAATAGATAGTGTGGTCCAATCACGCTTACCTCAGCCATTTCCAACTCTTTAAAAACTTGTGCGTATTCTTTAACATGTTGAAAATCAAGAATAGCAAATCGTCCGCCAGGTTTTAATACTCGGACCACTTCCTTTAAAGCCTTGCGCCGCTCTTTAATATTACGCACATTATGAATCGCAAGGCTGGACACGACGATATCAAAAGTGTCTTGTTCAAAAGGCATGTTTCGAAAATCACCATCAATAATATCGATCTTTTCAAGGACCCCCTCCACTTGAGCATTTTTACGGGTAGCATCTGGATGATTTCCAGATTGATCTTGACGATTCCAAATATCAAGCCCCACAGCTCTTCCTGTTGTGGGTCTTTGGGCAGCTGCATTTAATAACAGCCCTCGGCCACATCCAATATCAAGAATTTTTTCATCTCCTTCAATGTCTACCAAGTCAAGTAATCTTTCTCGTTCGTACAGTTTTCCAACCTTGCTCCCCCAAAACATATATATCGATTCAGCCAAACAAACCACAAAAGTAACACTAAAAACCACACCAAATATCCAACCTGCCCATTGCCATGTCATTCTAAGAAGCCAAAATGATGCGAAGGCTAAAACAAGCCCGGCAACACTTATGAGGGATAAGTTTCGAATCACACCTGGGGCATCAATGCCATAGTCGGGTTTATTTGTTGAGTTATTCATTTTCATCCTCCAGCGGGTTTAGCTTTATATAAATGCTTCCTTAATAAATAAATTTATTCGTGTTCATTAAGTAGGATTCCTGTTTTCATTCCGAAAAAGGATTCATGTATAATGTAGGCTAGCAAAGAAGTCATCTTTCATATATTCTATATAAAAGAACAATGAAATTCTTCTGACGGGCGTATGATTCGCCCTCTATCAAATGCGCCTTGGCGTATTTGCGCCCAGATTTTATCAGAGCTCCGCTCGATAAATTTCCTCTGAAAATCTGTGGCATCCGCCGGAGGCTTTAACTTCATTCAGCAGAAGTGGGAGACTTCTGCTGAATGAAGTTAAATATAGGGAGATGCGGTATGGTAAGAATAATGGTTGTAGAAGATGATCCCAACATTGCTTCGCTATTACACGGTCACATTAAAAAGTATGGGTTTCATGTAACACTTGTTGAAGACTTCGATCATATCATCGACTTTTTTAAAGAAGAAGAACCAGATCTCGTTTTACTGGATATCAATTTACCAAGCTATGACGGGTTTTATTGGTGTCGACAAATTCGGGCAATTTCAACATGTCCCATTCTGTTTATTTCCGCACGTTCCGGAAAAATGGATCAAGTGATGGCCTTGGAAAATGGCGGCGATGATTTTATTACAAAACCGTTTGATTACGATGTCGTCCTGGCCAAGATTCGCAGCAGTTTGCGCAGGGCATATGGGGAGTACGCTCCGAAAACAGAAGAAAGGACCGTTCAACTAGATGGGCTTGTTCTTTACTTGGAACGAATGGAATTACATAAAAATACTGAAGTTGTTTCACTGACAAAAAAAGAGACAATCTTACTGGAACTATTAATGAAACGCTCTCCAAGAGTTGCCAACAGGGAAGCAATTCTTGAAAAACTTTGGGATGACCAATCCTTTGTCGACGAAAATACATTAAATGTCAATGTGACAAGGATTCGTAAAAAGCTTCTCGAACTAGGTATTGAGCATGCGATTGAAACAGTCCGGGGTGCTGGATATCGGCTTATCCCCAATTGGGAGAAACTTTCATGAATCTATTTATTCGAGAACACCTCCCGTTGATCATCATCAATTGTTTACAAATGACTGTCATGATTCTTGTCTTTTGGCTGGATGGCTATCGCTCTGTTCCATTGGTTTTGTATTCGCTTTTTCTCAGTGTCTTTTTCCTTACTGTTTATTTAGTCTATCGTTACATCACACACAAAGATTTTTATAAAAGGTTGGCTCAGCCAATGAAACGCTTTGATGAAGCGTTCGAGACATTCCAATCAGCTCCTTTGACCGAAGCACTTTCCAACTTGTTAAAATCGCAGCATACTCTTCATCTTAATGAACGTCAATACCAAGAAAAGCGCCGTAATGATCATTTAACTTTCATTAATCAATGGGTTCATCAAATGAAAACGCCGCTATCTGTCATAGAGTTGATCACTCAGGAAAACGACGAGGAATATATGACGAGCATAAGAGGCGAAACGGATAAACTGGAAAAGGGTTTGGAAATGGTCCTTTATTCGGCAAGACTTGAGACATTCGAACATGATTTCCAAGTTCAACAAGTCTCATTAAGAAAAATAACGGAGCAAGCTATTCGTGAAAATAAGCGCCTATTTATAAAAAATGAAGTATATCCTGAATTACATGTCCAATCAACGGTTGTCGAGTCAGATGAAAAGTGGCTTATTTTTATCATCAATCAATTGATTACCAATGCTGTGAAATATTCTGCTGGAAAATCACGTAAAGTTATCATCTCCGAAACAAGGCAATCGGCACAAGTGGAACTTATTGTCCAAGATTTCGGAATCGGAATCGCAAAAACAGATGTGAAGCGCGTTTTCAATCCGTTTTTTACAGGAGAGAATGGCAGATTGTATCGTGAATCAACCGGGATGGGATTATATCTAGCTAAAGAAGTATGTGAAAAGCTAGGGCACGGAATCGAACTTGAATCCCTTCAAGGGGAAGGAACGACCGTCAAACTAATCTTTCAAATGTAATCATGAAATCTTACAAAAATGTAAGATTTATGTAAGCTGAACCAATGGTTAAGAAGGCCCCGATTCTTCTACAATAGTTGTAGTGAGAAAGGGGTTTTTCTTATGGAAATGTTAAAAATTAAAAATTTAAGTAAGATTTACGATGGAAAGGTTGCCTACCAAGCATTATCTGATATTAATTTAACAATTGATAAAGGTGAATTTGTTGGGATCATGGGACCGTCCGGGAGCGGGAAATCAACCTTACTGAATATGGTTGCCACGATTGACCTCCCGACATCAGGTTCGCTCATAGTCAATGGTAAGGATCCTCTGAGGATGAAGCATAACGAACTAGCCTTATTTCGTCGCCGTGAATTAGGTTTCATCTTCCAAGATTTCAATTTACTTCCGACCCTTACCGTTGAGGAAAATATTGTTCTCCCCTTGACCCTAGACGGAAAGAGTGTAAAAGAAATGGATCAAAAAATCAAGGACGTTGCGGACAAATTAGGCATTACATCGATTTTGAAAAAGCGTACGTATGAAATTTCCGGAGGACAAGCACAAAGAACAGCCATTGCTCGTGCGATTATTCATCATCCAAAAATGGTATTGGCTGATGAACCAACGGGGAATCTCGATTCCAAATCATCAAGATCAGCCATGGAAATGATGGAACAGATCAATAAAGAGGATGGTACGACAATGATGATGGTAACCCATGACCCAATTGCAGCAAGTTATACCGAACGGGTTGTCTTTATTAAAGATGGTAAATTATTTAATGAAATCCATCGTGGGGACAACCGCCAGGCTTTCTTCCAAAAAATTATAGATGTGTTGTCGCTGTTGGGAGGGAATACAAGTGACCTTTCGTCAATTCGCGTTTAATAATGTTTTTCGGAATAAGCGGACCTATGCAGCCTACTTTTTAAGCAGTTTATTTGCTGTCCTGGTGTTTTTTGTCTATGCCATCTTTTCTTTCCACCCAGAATTGATAAAAGTTAATTCGAGCGTAGCAATTGGCTTACATTTTGCCGAAGGGATTATTTATGTATTTTCTTTCATCTTCGTTTTGGTGTCAATGAGTGCCTTTTTGCATTCACGAAAAAAAGAGTTTGGTTTGATGGTCATGCTGGGAATGACGAATCACCAATTACGCCGAATGGTCTTTCTAGAAAATGTCTTAATCGGATTTTTTGCAACGGTCTCAGGGATTGGAATTGGTCTTGTCTTTGCCAAATTAATATTAATGGCCGCAGAGAGGATATTAAATTTGAAGGAAGCCCTTCCCTTTTATTTTCCGTGGCAAGCGGCGCTCTTAACATTCAGTGCCTTTTTAATTCTATTTGTAGTCATTTCCTTTTTTACCGTCTCAATTCTTAAAGGAAATAAGCTCATTGATTTAATTAAAGGCAGTTCTGCACCGAAAAAGGAACCAAAGGAATCGATTGTCCTTTCGATACTGGCAGCACTTTTGTTGACGACCGGCTATGTGATTGCTTTATCCGTCCGAGAGATCCAAGTTGTGACAGCGATGATCCCTGTTACAATTATCGTCATTATTGGAACGTACTTTCTTTTCACACAGCTCAGCGTCTTTATGATTAATCGTATGAAAAAACGGAAGAACCTATTTTGGAAAAAAACAAATCTTCTGCTCTTATCTGATCTAGCCTATAGAATGAAGGATAATGCCCGGGCCTTTTTCTTTGTGGCCATCGTATCTACAGTAGCCTTTTCAGCAATTGGCTCACTTGTCGGTTTTCGTTACATGTTTACCACTTCATTGACTGAAGAGCGGCCATTTGCTTTTGAATATGTGTCAGATCAAGGCAATCAACAGGAAAAAAAGCATATCCAGCTAATCGAAAAAGAATTAGATTCGACAAAATATGAGAAAGCGAGCATAACAATTAAACATGTAACTACGGAAAACTCCGATGAAGAGGATTCTGTGGGTTGGGGAATTGTTTCGCAATCCGAATATAACCGCTTAGCTAAAGCAGCCAGACAATTGGATAAGCAAGTATCACTTAAGAATAATGAAGCTATGATGCTTTATTTTCACAATCCCCTTCAAGAAATGCCTGATATACAGAAAAGAAAAAGTCATCGTATTGGCGGACATACAATACAACAAATTGGGATCCAACCGATGAATTTAATCCGAACACATGAGGACTATCTTGTTGTTAGTGATGAGTTTTATAACAATATAAAAGATTTTTCAACACAAGTATATTACGGTTTTTACGTGAAGGATTGGAAAGATACTGCGAAGATTGGGGAAAATCTTTTAAAAACTATGGACGTTGAACATACATCGGGATTTGATGACAATTTCAGATTTTCCTCACTTGGATATGATTGGGACAGTTTCAATCAAGCCTCTGGAGCTACCCTGTTCGTCGGGTTATTTATTGGAGCAGTCTTCTTTGTTGCGGCTGGAAGCTTTTTATATTTCCGGCTCTATGCGGATTTAGAAGATGAGAAAAGGAAATTTTCTGCGATTAGTAAGCTTGGGCTAACAAGCAAAGAGCTATCCAAAATTCTGACCATCCAATTGGCTCTATTGTTCTTTGTTCCTATAGTTGTTGCACTCGTCCACGGTGCGGTCGCTCTTACCGCGTTACAACATATGTTCAATTTTAACTTGTTCAAGACTACAGCCTTAGTATTAGGCAGCTTTACTGTAATCCAAATCGTTTATTTTCTCTTTATTCGCTTCAATTATATTCGTAAAATTAAAAGTTCTATCTAAGCTGAAAGAGTGGCGCATTTCTACTATAGAAATGCGCCACTCTTTCGAGAAACCCAGTACACTTCCTGTTAGGGAATTGCGCCCTATTGTTGAAGAACTTTGCATTGAATAGTTAGAAATGTACAGTAAAAAACTTCTCTTAAAGTTATATCAAATGCGCCTTGGCGTATTTGCGCCCAGATTTTATCGAGCTACACTCGATAAAATCTGGGGCATCCGGAGGCTTTAGCTTTATTCAGCCAGGGTTTGAACCCCCGCTGAATGGAATACCAACATGCGTTCATCTCACCACTTACAGAAGTGGAAGACTTCTGCTGAATGAAGTTAAACAGGTGTTTCGTAACCTTTACATTTATCCTAATATAAAGTATAATACATTCTGTAAAGTCAATTTCAATGAGCAAATCATCATATAATAAGAGGTGCTTTTTTTGAGTGCGGTAGTTTCTAAATAGGAAAAACATTATAGGAAATAAGGAAATTTTCAACAAAAGGGGATTGTGGTTAATTTTATGCCCCCTATTTTGTTATGGACTTATTTCCGCCTATGAAGATACCTACCCTACTTTATAAAAAGGCGTACTATTCCATAAGTAGAGCTATCCTTTTGGTGGTTTTATTTATGTACTTTACTTTGCCTTTTAAACGTAAGCTGCGGTATCTGCCGCAGCTTTTTTTATTCAAACAGCTCATTGAAATTCTTGCAGTAGGTTTCTTCATTGCTGATACATTAATCACATTGAGGAGAATGAAAAACATGAATGAAAATACTTTTGAAAAATTACAATACAACGAACTAAAAGAGATTGTAAAATCGTATTGCGTTGGCGGGCTCGGCAAGCAATTAATCGATCAATTAACTCCAAGCTCTAATCTAAAAGTAGTAAAGCACCGATTAACCGAAACCACTGAAGCACGCGCCATTCTAGATGCAGCAGGAAACGTTCCTTTCATCGGAGTTTCCGACATGGAATATATCATCGATAAATTAGATAACGGGACCATTTTAGACCCAGAGGAGCTTTTACGTATTTCAAATTTTTTAAGGGGCAGCCGGAAAATTAAAATGTTCATGTCCAGCAAAGAATTTTTTGCACCGACATTAGCGTCCTATGCTAATTCCATGACAGATTTCGTGAGAGTAGAAGAGGAAATTAATTTTTCCATTAAAAACAATCAGGTTGACTCTGCTGCCAGCAAAGAACTCAAACGTGTTCGTTCCCATATTCAATCCACTGAACAAAAACTTAAAGAACGTTTAAATAAATTCTTAAACAGCAGTGTAAATAAAAAATATATTCAGGAATTCTTTATTAGTATAAAAGATGATCGCTATACAATACCGATAAAAGCTTCCTACAAAAATCAAGTACAGGGTACCATAATTGAAGTATCTTCCAAAGGTTCAACCGTCTTTATAGAGCCTAGCGCGGTAGGAAAATTAAGTGGTGAGTTAGCAGCCTTAAAATCTGAAGAGTCCATGTTGGAATATCAAATACTAGCCACTTTAACAGGGATAGTGGCAGAAAATCTCCAACTTATTAAAAAGAATATCGAGCTTATTTCCCGGTACGATATGATTTTTGCAAAAGGTAAATACAGTAAGCATGTGGGCGGAATTGAGCCAAACATTAATGAACATGGAAATATTACATTAGTCCAGTGCAAGCATCCCTTATTATCAGGTGATGCTGTTCCTCTTCAGTTTCAAATTGGAAGTAGTTATCGGAGCCTAATCATAACCGGTCCTAATGCTGGAGGAAAAACAATTGTTCTGAAAACAATTGGTCTTGTCACTTTGGCCACTATGTCCGGTTTTCATATTATGGCCTCGGAAGAAACCGAAATTGCCATATTTGACCACATTTTTGTGGATATAGGCGACAATCAGAGTCTAGAAAATGCACTTAGTACATTCTCTTCTCACATGAAGAATTTATCGGAAATCCTTCGATCTGTAAACAACAATACGCTGTTGCTATTCGACGAGATTGGCAGCGGGACGGAACCAAATGAAGGAGCTGCTTTAGCAATCTCCCTCTTGGAAGAATTTTACCTTAAAGGATGCATTACTATTGCGACGACGCATTACGGAGAAATAAAACGCTTTTCCGAATTGCATAGTGACTTTATGAATGCAGCCATGCAATTTAATCCAGAAACTCTTGAGCCATTATATCAGCTCCTCATTGGGCAATCAGGAGACAGTCATGCCCTTTGGATTTCCAGAAAAATGGATGTGCCGGAAGATGTTCTACAAAGAGCAGAAGATTACATGAAACATAAAAAATATCGCTTAGAACATTTAAACGAAAGCAAAATTCGAAAGTCAAAGACAACTGTTGAAAAAGCAGAAGATAATGTCGGATATAAAAAAGGGATCCGTATCAACCTAGATGACCATAACGACATGATATAGCGTAAAAAGAAAAAGATAAATACTATTACCCGATTGCGTTCTATCAAAATCGATTTTTTGAGGTATACGAAAAGCGGTTCTTTTGGCGTTAGAGATTACTTTTTTGTTCGAATATGATAACCGTTTTTTGTTTTCTTATTAGGAAAAAAGGTATTAAAAAAGACCAAAGGTGTGATGTGCACATCACACTCTCTGATCTTTTCAATAGCCTTTCAAGGGAGCAGACCACATTGTAGTTAGAAAAAAGTAACCAACCCAAATGCTGACACTAGGCGTTCAATGGGTGGTTACTTTTTTTGTTGCGACAGTATGTTTTTTTCAAATAGGGTTATCCTTACTTGGATCGTATTTCTGTTTTGCGGACACCCTCTAGTAAATTGAAAGCGGTCAGAGCATCATTATTCGAGAAAACGGCCCTTGAATGTGGACGTAAAATTAGATAGGGTGTATTTTGTCCACAATAAGGCAATCGGCCTGCCGTTCCTCCTTTGTGATTGTCTCTAGCCATTTTGATAAAACTTATTTCCTTCCAGGAAATTCAAATGTCAACTTCCCATTTTCAATTTGTAGGTAGGCTTCAAAGGACTTTCCCTTTTTACTTTTAAATCCCTTCAGCAATCCAGTCTTTCCACTATTTAATAGTTTTCTGATCATCGCTTCACTTAATTTTTTTCCACAAAAAGTCTTTGGCAAGGTGAATACACATCCTTTTTGATATTCAGCACATCCATAGAATTTCCCTTTATCTTGAACCCTGCCGCTCCTACATACAGGACACGTTCCCATGAACGAGCTCTGGACTTTATCTTTGACCTGAACATCTAATTGACCGACACTGCTCGGGGCACTTTCTAATAAGGATTGAATAAATTTTTCGATTTGCTGGATAAAAACTTCTTGGGTTCCTTCGCTTTGACCAATTTTATGTAAATATTGCTCCCACTTACCAGTCATCTCCGGGCTGGACAACAATGTTCCTTCTACTGCTTGGCAGAGGGTCCCGCCTTTATTTGTAATATGCACAATGTTCTTTTTCACTTCAATATATTTTTGATGCTTCAATGTTTCGATGATGGCTGCACGAGTAGCTTCAGTTCCGATCCCTTCAGTTTTATTTAACATTTCCTTTGCTTCCTCGTCTTCAACATCCTTTCCAGCATTTTTCATTACTTGAATCAAATGACCTTCTGTAAAGGGTTTCGGCGGCTGAGTCATTCCCTCTTTCAATTTCACATTTACCGTGCAACTCTCCCCTTCTTTCATTTGGGGAAGAGCTGCATCCTCTTCTTTTTTAGAATCCGTTTTGGGTTCTTCTTTGCCAAACAACACTTTCCAACCTTTTTTCAGCTCAGCTTTTCCTGTTTTTTCAAAGATCATCTTATTTACATCTACCGCTACTTTCGTTTCCTCATATTCGTAATCTGGAGCAAACATCGCAAGGGTGGTTAAAAGCACTTCCCGATAAATATTCCGTTCCTTTACTGACAATGCATTTAAGTTCATTGTTTTCCTTGTAGGAATGATCGCATAGTGCTCCTGAACTTTCCGCCCGTCAACAAACCGTCTCTGAGGATAAGGATAAGCCAATTCTAAGGTCACTCCTGCACAGCTTTGATAGTCAGAAAGATGCTCTTTCAAATAGTTAAATTCGTTTTCTGTTATAAAATGAGTGTCCGTCCTGGGGTAGCTGATCAGTTTTTTCTCATACAACCCTTGTGCAGTTTTCAAAGTTTCAGAAGGGCTGTATTTCCAATGCTTGTTGGCTTTCGCCTGTAAAGTGGAGAGCGAGTGCAGCCGGGGGGACTTTGTTTTTTTCAGAGCTTTTTGAATCCGATCAATGACTCCCTTATTTTCCCCGGGGACAACATTATGCTTATCTATTACAGCTTGCGCTTCTTCTTTCGATTTGAATTTTTCTTTATGCTTTGCTTCAAATTGGCCATTTTTTACCGTCGTATCTCCGATCCACTCAAAGAAGGGCTCCGATTTGAAATTCTCAATCTCTTGGTGGCGCTTATAGATCAAATATAGAGTCGGCGTCTGAACTCGCCCAACACTGAAAGGTCCCCGAACTCCCTTTTGCTGGAGCAACAACGTATACAATCTTGAAGCGTTCATGCCGACAAGCCAGTCGCTAAATTGTCTCGTTTGTGCTTCGCGGTACAGCGAAATATAATCATGTCCTTCTTTTAAATTTTGGAAACCCCTTTGAATCTCTTCCACTTCCAATGAATTGATCCATAATCTTTTGGTTGGCTTTTTCCACGCACCTGCCAACAGGATAATACTTCTTGCAATATTTTCACCTTCACGGTCACAATCCGTTGCAACGATGACTCCTGATGATGAATGAAGCAGCTTTTTTACCAAGGCAAACTGCTTCCTTTTGTCTTTAGCCACTTGAAATTTGAAGTGCTCAGGAAAAATCGGCAGGGTTTGCATGGACCACCTTTTCCATTCGCCCTTATACTGTTCAGGCTCCACCAACTCAACTAAATGGCCCAGCCCCCATGTGATAAATACTCTTTTATTAAAAAAACGGCTGTCTTCCACTTCTATATATCCATCTTTTTTTATCGCATTTCGAAATGCATCAGCATAAGCCCTTCCTTGACTGGGCTTTTCTGCTAAAATTAATACGTATCCCAATTTCAAGTCAACCTCCTTTAATTCAGATTCTCATTGATATAAGTCTTGTTCAATTTTTTTACAATGCCAATATAACCTTTGAATCTCTAATAATCGTAAACATCCTCCTACAACAATTCATTCTTCCTTTTAAAGTATCTTGGATCATTTAATTCGTCCACACTATATGGTTAAGTGAGCCCCTCTATAGCAAAGGATTCAAGCATTTGTTTTTTAAAATTATAAAAATCCCTTGGTATTTGATTGCCTTCCACTCAAATCTATAGCTACCATTCTCTATTGTTTACCCTAAAATTTTAAATTAGAGAACATACACTCCCATCCTAATTTGGACAATTTCTCTTGAAAAGTCAATCAATTAAAGCATTTTTGAATGGGATAGGTTCAGAAAAATGTAAATTTATAGGGATAAACAAATCCAATATTAAAAAGCTTAATTTCTCAGCATTAAATTGAAAAATTAAGCTTTTTTGTTATTGAATTAAGGTTCTCTAATTCCTACTGCTAGTAAAAGAAAATAAGCAATTACGAAAAATACGCATTCAGTATAATTCCTATTATAACTAAACACAGTTTTTTAGATTTTATAGCAAAAATAATTTCGAGTATAAAAAGTATCGTATTTACACTTATAAACAATTAGCATTAATTAAAGTTCAATACTGGCACACCTTTATTCTATTCTTTCTTCTGTTACTTAACATTCAACTTTCTAAAAAATTATGTCAATTGGTATTCTTTCATTCGTAAATACACGACACAGTTTAATAGCCAATAGAACAAACATCATAAGAGTTATATTTTGGACAAAATAATTGAGAATAAATTCTTGTTTTGTACTTATGAAAGTTAAAAGAGTCCTCAACCTTATAGTTATTTATCGGAAATAAATTTTAAAATTTGTATAGTATACCCTGTTTAAATATCTCAGTTATTCTTTTGGTAAAAAGAACAAGCCTAATGATATTGTTAAAGAACTGAACGGTGAACTGTAATTGATGAAACAAATGTTGTTATTCCAACTATTGCTACCAATCTATAAAATGGAAAGCAATAGTTAAAGAGAACACTTGTAATTGATTCATTTCAACTGGAAAGTTAAAGAGCTTTAACGAGAACTTTGTTTGAATGCTTTTGTCCCAACCAGTAAATCATTGATTAATCAATTTTCCAGCTGAGTTCAAACTTAAATATTTTACTAAAAAATATTTAGGGTCTATTTTTTTTTGTAGTAATTTGAAAAATCTTTCATCATGAGTGGACAAAATAATCTGCTTACCTAGAGTAGAGCAAATTATTCTCAAAAGGTCTATAAAAGATAATATATTGAGTCCATCAAGATGTTGTATTGGATCATCCATTAATATAGTGTTAAATTCATTAGAGTTTTCAATCGCCCTTGCAAGAAATATACTTAAAGATAATATATTTACTTGAGCTGAACTTAGATAAAGAATTGGTGCTTCAGAATCCTCTTCATTTTCACATATAATATTTAAACCTAAGCTATCTTTTACAGTTTCATCAAGCTTAAAGTTTATATCTGTCATTTTAGGATGTGGATCAATCATTTGAAATATTTTATTTACACTGCTTAAATTAAAAACTTCACTTATCTTTTCCTTTATATAATCATGAGAATCCTCTTTTATGACAGATAATTCATCTATGATATTTGCCAAATATTCGTTTTTAAGTTTTAAAGAATCCCTTTCCTGTTGCTTATTCGTTTTCATTGTATTAGTTAGGTAAGGGCTTAATATATTTATAACTTTTAACAATAGTTCAGTCTTTTTCTCCACCTTATTGATTTTAACATCTAAAGAACGTGTCTCACTTTCTAACACTTCTTCACTTATTTCATCATGTCCAAAATAACGAATAAATCGATCAATGTACAAGTTAAGTTTATTCTGAACTTTTTTGCTCTCTTGTTTTATTTCATTTATATTATTATGCAGGTTTGTATAATCTTGTTTACCTATATCTTTTTTTAGTTTTTTTATTTCAGATTCAATACCAAGCAATTCTTCCCTGCATACTTCAAAATTCAGGTTTAAGGTTATATATTTCTCTTTGATCTTATTTAAATCTTTAAAGTCTATATCTTCTTGAATAGTCAAGTATCTTTTATAAATATCAGTATCTAATATTTTCTCTGCCAATAGATTATTTTGTTTTAATTGTTCCTCATTGACTTTTATTTTATATTTTATATCATTCAACTGTGAATCTAAATTGGAACAAGAGCCTTTAATTGATTTTATCTCATTAATTAAAACTGCTTTTTCTTCTATATGTAACACAATTAATTTGGAAAGCTTCTCTATCTCGTGACTTTCCAACCTAAATTTTTCCATCAGGATTTCTTTAGTCTTTACGTCTTTTTCAATATTTTTTAAATTAGTGAGTTTATTCTCATAAACTAACTGATTAAAACCTTTTTGTTTTTCTAATGTATTTAAATTTTGATTAACACATCTAATTTCCTTATTTAAACTTTCGATAAACCCTCTATATTTTTCCTCCAAGAGATATTGAAAATTACTTTGTTCGTTCTTAAGAATATTTAACTGGGTGCTCAAACTATTTATCTCAACAAGCTCTTCACTCTCTTGGCTTATTTGTTGTAAAAGTGCATCAAAACTAATATACCTATTATTACAAAGAGGACATGCGTTCTTTTTTGAATCATTTAATATCTCGATACCTATTTTTTTTATTCTATTAATATCGTTGCCAAGCTTTTTTAATAATGTTAATTCGTTTTCATAACTTTTCATTTTTGTATCTATATTATTAATTTTATTGTAGATATTTATTAAGTCATTGTAAGTTTCTTTAGCTTCCTTAGGCAAAGAATAAGCGATGTTATTTTTCAATAATAATGTTAATTCAGTACTTAAAACCTCTAGATAATTTTTCTTGTCTAACTCCAGCTTTGCTATATCTGTTGTGTTTTTGTTTATTTTCTGAATATCAGCATCTATTTCTTTATTAATTTTATCCATTTTATGTTCTGAATCATTTATAAGTTTCAAATGGTCAAGTTCTTCTATTTCCTTAGTCTTTACTTCTAAAGTTTTATTTTTTTTATTAAGCAAACCATTTTGTTGAACTACCAAGCCTTCTATTTCAATCAAATTTTTTCCCAGTTTTTCTCTACTTGACACTAAAAGGTTTTTGTTATTTTTCAAATTATTATTTTTTATTTCTAATTCCTTTAGTACTTCATAATTTTCTATTAAAAATAGGAGGTCTGTCCGTCGATTATTTAAACCCTCTTTCTCCAACATTTTTTTTTCTTTCTTGTTTTCTTTTTTGAATAATAATTCAAGTTTTTCTTTCTTCCCATTTTCAATTTTAAATTTAGATTCGTATAAATTTTTTTGATGAATTTGTTTCTTATATCCGTCATTATAATTTTGAATTAAATATTGTAACAGGTTCCTTCTATTATTTACATTAATGGTATATTTTTCTAATTGTGTTCTCTTTTTAATACATTGATTTAGGACTTGTTCAAATTCACTCTCCTTATCAGTTAATAAATTTATGCGTAGCTCTTCTTCAGTACTTAACAAGTTGTTTATTTTTTCTATATCATCATTTAATTCTGTTAAAACATTAGGATCGATTCTTAATTTATCCAACTCCTTTAGAATAGTTTCGTATTCCTTTTCAACATTCTCTTTTTGATTTTCTAATTCTTGTATTATTATAATTAAATTTTTAAACACACCTGTATCATCATTGAAATCCCAAAATACTTTTAATGCATCATATCTTTCTTTAGAATTTTGAAACCTTAAGAATTTATCAACCTGATCATGAGTTAAAATATTTTTCAGTATAGATTTTTCTTTTTTTTCTTCTTTAATTTTTCTGATTTCAGGAGTTACATATAGCTCCTTACCTTCTGCATAGTCAGTTTTCCTGTTTCCTTTTATCTCTTTAGTAGACACTTTAATTAATTCTTCATCAGAAAATTTTATTTGAACTGTACCTACTGGTGATTCACTATATTTATTTTTTAATATATGACCTTTTTCTATATCAGCTATCTCTTTGACTCGATGGTTATCAGAGATTCTTTTTATCTCTCCAGATATGCTCCACTCTACTGCATCGAAAAAAGATGTTTTCCCTGAACCGTTTGGTGCATATAAAACAACTAGATTTGCTACTCCTCCTTCAACACTCATATCAAATACTTCTTTATCCTTAAAAGCACGAAATGATTCAATTTCTATTTTTTCTATTTTTCTAACCATTCTTTCTCATCTCCAAATACCTTTGTACAATATCGGCTTTCTTTTTATTAATTTCTTTTTTACCTTTTTCCTGAATACCTGAAACTTCCTTAATCGAACTTATGAGATATGAATCTTTTTGTTTAATAATATCTTGCAAGCTAACATCATATCCCTCATATTTTATATTTTCAGGAGAAAGCTCTAATTTAAATAGTTTATTTAAAATCATTTCCTCAATCTGCTCGCTTGATGGTTCTTTTCCCATATTATCGTAGAGGATTTTTCTAGTAGCGTATTTATTTTGTTCAATTGAAGTTTTCAGTTCATGAGAAATTTTTTCACCTACAAAGAAAAAAATATATAGATTCCATCGTTCAACATCAAGTAGTAATTTACTTTGAAAGTCAAAAGCAATAATATCATTTATAGGCTTAAAATGAGTCTTTAATTCTTCTTCATCGTTGTAATAACAAGAGAATACATAAAACCTATACTTATTGGAATCACTAATATACTGAAAGCATTTTATGCTTTCATACTCTTTCTCTCCCTCCAATCTTAAAATTTCTTTTATATTTTCTTTATTTATCAACTTCAACTTTGGCGGCCTCTCCTTCTATTACATATTCACATTCTTTAAATAGTTTTTTTAAGCATTCTATAAACTTTTGTTCTATTTCCCCTGTAGACCTATCACAAGCCATAAATTTTATCAACTCAGTTTCCAATTCCTCCAATATATAGTCCAAATGAACAACTCTAATTTTCTTGTATTCCTTGTCTGTAGAAATATCAATTCCATGGTCATACATTACATCGTCTATCTGTAAAACAATGCTATGTATAACATCTTGATTCGGAACTTTAGGCCCTTTAATATTTTCACTATTAACAAAAACTAAATCGTTAGCTTTAATATCCTTGTATGCGCCTGCATATAAATCACTTACAAATGTAGCCATTCTTTTAGCTTCTGAGTAATAGAAACGTTTATTTGAAGTACTGTGTTCCCCTAAGAAAAGATGTTCATTTATATTACTAGCTTCTAATTTTATATTTTTGTATAAACAAATATATAAAATTAACCTCAACCACCCTTCCCATAATTTAACATTCAAAAGGTTTCCATTAAATTCATAAGGGATGAATAATTTTTCTCTTAATTTTTCAGATATAAACACAGGGTTTATATCAATAACCTTATCTCTGAAATTCTTTTTGATTATTGCTTTAACTTTATCATGTTGCTCGTCAATAATCTCATCCAAATACATATCAAATTGGCTCAATTCAAAAGGTATTAGCTCACATAAATTTTGCTCCTTGAGAAACTTATTAATTATGCTAATATTTATCCCTTGTAACCTACCATGAATACCTTTCGACCCTCTTAACCTGACTAATATACCAATTAAGTAGCTGCCTGTAGCATTTATATGATAAATACCTGAACCTGAAAAACCAACAGTATTATCTTTTGCGTCATTTTCACCATCGTCTAGATGCCCGTGTTCATTCTGTATCGTCATATAACATGTGTCTGTTAGTTCTATAATATTTCCTGTCATAGGGTCCCCTGAATTTTGATCAAATTCAAGATATCTCGGAAATCCAAAAAATGTACAACTCATAGAACTAACTGGACTTAATATATTAATATTTTTATAAATTTTCGATGTTTTTACCTCTATAACTGCAAAGTCTAAGTCACAATCAGCCGGTATATTTATGGAATCTATGTTTAATTCATTATTTTCGTGATCAAATATTTTAATAAAATCAATTTCTTCTCTAGTAAAATTTCTTTTAGTTGGTTCGTTTGTCAAGCAATGCTGTGCTGTTAATACATACTTAGTACCTTCTTTATTATCAAACTCATATATACAGCCACTTCCCTTTGCTTTCCCCAACCCTTGTATTTTTACAGCCAATTCTCTAAATATTTCCACACGTTAAACCTCCAGAAAGTCTTCTTTGTTAATTCCCATGTGTAAACATTGAAAGTTGTAATTTTTCATTTCGTCTTCACAAAACACTTGTTCAAATATATCGGGGTAGTTAAAGTAAAGGTAAGTTTTAGATGTATTGCCTTTGTAATTAAAAAAGATAATCTTTGCTAATGTTTCTTTATTGGGAAACCCGTGTGTTTTGCCATTAGTACTAACTATATATCTTTCACACTTTATAGAATTCAAAAAATCATCACTTGTGTTGAACTTACTTCCATGATGCGATATTTTAATTAAATCAAATTTCCTCTCGTGTTCTTCTGGATATAATTTTTGAAGATTTTTTACTACTATAGAAGGAAAAGAGTCTGCTAACATTAGTAGCTTTTTACCTTCGTATTCAATCGAGAAAGCAATACTGCTTCCATTAATTACATCGGTGTCTTCTTTAAATGTGTTTTTCACTAAATCCTCTATAGACTTTTCATAATCTCTATCATCTTTGCTAGCTATGTTTTCACCTTTAGTAGCTTCATTTAGGAACGCTTTCTCCCATTCTGTATGCAACTTTTTTAGAGATTGCTCGTTAGGTGATAAAACTTTAATAACAGCATCCCCAATTTCAAACTCTCTACCTGCCAAGATTAACTCCTGATTGGAAAAGCCTAAATTGTGCAGCATCTTACCAAAAGAAATACCTTGTCTGTAACTTATATTTCCATCAGTTTTATCTTCAATAATTAGTCTAGTATCTTCCTTTTCTTTCCCCTCAAAAAAACTCGTTAAATTCTCTTTGGAATTGAACCATACATTTTTAAAGATACTTTTATCTATTTGATTATCTTCAAATAGCTTTAATATTCCTTGAATATGATCTTCGTCAATGTGTGTTACAATCAGTAAATCTACATTCTGCTTTTTTCTCTTTATAAGTTCAATTTCTTCTTTTAATCTTCTTAGAACTGGTTTTCTTCTTCCTCCATCCACAATAATATTTTTGATGTCACCATCTTTTCCGAAACTTATAATAAAGCAATCTCCATCATGTGCTGGTAGAGATTTTATTCGCATTGTCACTCAATCACCTCCTAACTACTTTAAACATCGTCAAAATTTCTATTCAATACCGTCATCTAACTATTATATCGATAATTACCGCGGTTAAATATGGAAAAAAACACATTAGGATTCGTTTTCACTTTTACATAATCAACTCTGTCATTTTAGCTCGAACTAAACATTAGATGTTTAGCCATAATTTTTAAATTCTTTTATCACATCAACTCTATCTTATCTTCTTAAATCGGATTAACCCCCGAATTTTGGACATAAGCTCACTTATTCTCTGATTATCTTACTTTATTGCTTTTGCGATCTTCTTTTCGTGTTTCGGCAAAACGCCCAAGTGGCTTGACATGGAGCCTCTGCGGGCATGATTCCGCTGCCAAGACACCAGCTTTATAAAACTTGGCTGCACCGAACGAGGGTATCATGCCCACCACTCCATATAAAGCCGTGCTCAGACTTAAATCAGCCCTAGACACGAATTTCCCTGATTTTCATAGGTTGAGCCTTGCTCATTTCGTAGAACTCTGTTGGTGATAGATCAAGAATACTAGAATGCATCCTTCTGTCATTGTAGAATCTCATAAATTCTGAAACTTCTTTATACGCTTCTCCATATGTTTCAAATTGAAATCGGGCAAGACAGTCTTCCTCCAAGATTCGGTGAAAAGATTCAATATGGGCATTCATATTTGGCGTTTTTGGTGGGATTCTTTCGTGTTCCACCTGAAAACTTTCACACCCCTGTTCAAAGGCATGGGAAATAAATTGTGGCCCATTGTCCGATCGGATGATCGGTTTCTTTTCCTGATTGAACTGTTGTCTCTTCAGCAGTGCCCGTTGTAAGGTCTGCTTGGCCTCTTCGCCACTACAGCTAAGACCGATATGGTAGTCAATAATGGAGCGATCATATACATCAATATAGGAGAGGATAAAGAAAAATCGATCTTCTCCTTTAATATAACCATATTTGATATCCGTTTCCCAAAGTTGATTGGATTCTGTGATGATTCGATTTCTTGCTAGTTTTCTGGGGGAAGACATCTTCTTTTTCCGCTGGGGCTTCAAAATGTCTAGTTCCTTGCACAGCCGGTATACTTTTTTCTTATTGATGATGAGTCCATATTGCCGATGAATCATTTTTGTGAGTTTTCGATATCCACAGGCGTATCCATCGCCTGCAATAGCTTCCAAAAGCCAGTCTTTTATTTGTTCGTCTGAAACTTTATTACCGTTCTCAAGGATGGAGTAACCTGGTGCAGGGCGTCCCCCACTTATTTGCTTTTCCTCAACCTTGCCATTTTTTTGATAGTAATAGGTGGAGCGAGGAATACCAATGATTTTAAGCACCTTCTGTTTGGCGTAGCCTCTTTCAATCCATTTGTCGGCTACTTCAAGTTTTTCAGTAAGTGAGGGTTTTTCTTTTTTATAAGATCACGAAGGATGGCGATTTCTAGGTCTTTTTCGCCCATATTGTTTAATACTTGTGTCGTTTTGGAGTTTTTCCATTTATGTTCTCGGCAGATATCTTTGTGGCATTAAAGTATGGGCTAAAAACGTCACCTTCAAGAATAAAATCTTCCTTTTTATGCACGTTTTGAAAAGGACTCCTGTTTATCATACTGGAGTCCGTGAATTTTGCATTATATATTTAATCTTTATCAAGGCATGGATAAAATCTTTAATCCGAAGTCAAGGAGCTCAGTTGGGATTTAAGAAATAGAAGGATGGGGAAATTCACCGTCATCATAGTAGTGAAAAATTCCCTGTCTGGTTCATAAATTGAAGATACGCTCCAAATTATACATAGTCACTGCTCCAAACATTAGCATGATCATTGTTTTGATATAGTGTTTAGAAGGACGGAGATACTTCCATTCAAGCAGCGCTTGAAAGCCAAGTAGTAAGATTAAATAGGAAATGAAAAACAGTTTCATCTTATTGGGGTCTGCATCGATTATAAAAAACAACAGACATAAATAAATAATAAGAATAATCGTTCTTCCCCATGCCTCAATTTTTCTACCAGGGGTTTCTGAAATCTTCTTTTTTTCTAAATGAAGTAGTCTATCCATTACTTTTTCCAGTATAAACCAAATGATTGCCAGCATGATAAATATAGCTAAAAATTTCATACATCATCCACCCACTAAAAACAATCGTTGCACTTCAGTTGATTCGAGCTTGTCCATCAGACAATAGGGGGCTCGTTCCATGAAAAACAAACCCTAAGCTCTCTTTTTCTAACAAATCAGCAACAAGTTTTATTTTTCCGTCTTTTCATACACTAAGCATATCATATAACCCTTTTCTTCAAAAGGGTTTATGAGTGCACAATTGTTCGAGTAAAACCATTTTTTAGTAAGCTATCGCTTCATAAGATTGGAAAAAAACGAAAAAAAGCACCTCGATTTTTAGTATCTTAATCACAAGTTCGCCGGTAAACAGGACAACCAATGTCAGCTTTAATTCTTTAGTTGTCAGTCACAATATTTGCTCAGGAATCTAGATTCCTATAATATAAAAAAACTCACATTCCCATTTTTTATTGTAAAATCAGTTATGATCATCGCTAGATTCCAGTCTAGTTTTCATATATCTTGCCAAATCAAGCCTCGTTTCCTGACTAAAGGTATCTATTTGAAATGCTTCATTTTCTTTCGTAACAAATTGTTCAATCCATCTTCGTACCAGTGCAGAAGAATTTATCCTATTTTGCTTGCAAGTAAAGTAAAAGTTTTCCTTTAATTCTTTAGGAATCTTTATATTCATTTGATCGTCCATCTTCATTTTGTCTTCAGCCCCCCTCATTTGATACACTTCCATCTACCTTCATCGTGAACGGGATGGTCCATCCTGCCTTTTCTTTTTATCTTTTCCATCGGCTGTCTTTTATCATAAAAGGGATCAAAGCTTTATTTTTTCTTTCCGCAAATGATGCAAGCGCCTGAATAGTAATCGATTCTATGCTTCTGAAAAAACCTGCACTGAATCCACCATTTTATTTTCTTCATGTTCAACAGCCTCGTTTTCTCATTCTTATTTTGCGTTTTATATAATATAAGGGGGATCTCCCCTCAATCTAGACATGTGAAAATCCTGCCGTTCGTATCGACTCCAAGAACGGGGATCAAGAGGATATGGAGTATTTTCCTTTCATGAAACATAACCAATCTGCTCCTCCTGCTATGCCATCCATTTCGGAGGGGTATTCTTGGACCAATAAATTTCCCCTATTTGATGATGCTTTTCAAAGTTATCTTTGCTTAAATGATAATGGAAATTAAACCAGTACCCTTCTAAGGGACGTTTATCCCTTCGGACATGAAATCTAGCAACATCCTCTTCGCTCCGTACATCATATATATGAAAGATTCTTTCCCCGTACCCATAGGAAGGCTGATCAGTGATTTTGAAATAAACAGCTTCTTGAGGCCCCGCTTCAATCAGTAAGGAACTCAATACTTCTTCCATTTCTGGCAAGATACCTTCCAAGAATTCGTCTTCCACCTGTTTCAAGATTCTTGGCCCCAGTTTCGCCATTGCCTGTTCTCTTGCCAGACCGGTGAGCAGTAGCGTTTTGTTTTCCTTTTCTTTTGATATTCCAAAATCATCCGCAGATTCCGCTTCAGAATCACCATTTTCCTCCAATGCTTCAAATGACGTATGGACTTCGCTCTCTTCTTTGACTCCTGCCTCTTGTTCAATGGAAGGAATATAGAATCCTAAGGTCACAAGGGCAATAAGAAAAACGAACACTTTCCTGATCCAAATCTTCATTCCTGTATCTCCTGTCTTCTTACTAAAAATTTAAGATGATGAATTGATCATTGATCCTGTACAAAGATTTAAGCCAATTCCTTATACTCCTCAGGAATCGGCTTAAACTTGATGGGACTTACCACTGCGATTCCGCAATTCTGCTCAGTCGTATGTACATAAGCAAGCGCTTCCCAAGCTTATTTTCCTGCCTTGCTATTCGTTCAATATTATGTAGGATAAACTTCCTGTCATGAGGGAGTGGATTGATTGAACAATGTTCGCTTCTCCCAGTTTTGATACCATTTTTGAATGTGTTCACTCGGCAAGGACCCGAACTCTTCTTGCAGCATTTCTTTTAAATGCTTGTATTCCCTTATCACCGAATCACGTTCTCCCACAGTATCGTATAGCTGCATGAGCATAAAATATATGTCTTCTTCAAAAGGGTGAACCTTCTGGGCACGTAAATAAAGCATGATGGCTTCAATATTGTCTTCTTCAAAAATGAAAAAGTCCGCCAGTCTTTTTACATAATCCAACCAAAGAAGCCTTAACCTGTTCTGCTCCGTTTCAGTCCACCAAAAATCATCCTTCTCAAAATAATCCCCTTTGTATAGATCAAGTGCCTGTTTAAAATCAGGAAAAGCTTCTTTTGTTACCAACGACATTCTTTTCATTTTACTTTCCCACTCATCGACATCCAGTAGCGCCCCATTCAGATCTAGTCTGTAGGCATTTTCTGAGTTGACGATTTTAATGGGACAATGGATAGATTTCAAGGTCTTCCTGATTTGGTAGATGGTAGAATAAAGTTGGGATAATCCGTCTTTCGGGTTGGATTCTGGCCAAAAATGTTCCAGCAATTCCACCTTGCGTACAAATCCCGCACGATGGTGAAGCAAGTACGCAAACACTTCTCGTGCTTTAGTCGTTCTCCAATAGACATCTAATACTTCATTTTTTTTTTTTGTCCATTTTAAAATGTAATTTATGAAAACAACAAACCATTATTTTATTAGAAGAATTTCCACTTTTTTCATTTGTTCCGAACAGCCTATTAATCGTTTTTATCAAACGCTCTTTCATAATGGGTTTAAGAAGATAGTCATCAGCACTAACTTCAAACGCATCGACAGCGTATTCACGATAAGCTGTAGTAAAAATAATTTTGACGTTTGGTATTGACTGTTTTATTTCCTTTGCCAGATCTAGTCCATTACCCCCTGGCATTTCTATATCTAGGAAAACAGCGTCTGGCTGTTCATTCTTTATTTCCTTCACCCCTGTATGTGGATCCGAATATTTTCCGATAACCTCTACTCCGGCGATTTCCCCCAATTTCTTCCCCAAATGCTCAAGAGCCAATCGCTCATCATCGATAAGAACTACCCTCAAAAAAATTCTCCCCCTCTTTATACCTGAATCATTTCTACTATATATTTTTTACATACCCTAGTTAAATGAAAATTAAGCATTTTCTTTCAAATTTAATTTAGTAAATAATAGAGAGATCATTTTATTCATCCCGTTCGCCATGAATCAACAACCTTTGATAATTATGACGATAGGGATGGCAGGTTAATAATGTAGCCAGGTCCTTATCTTCCACAATTTCAAGCGAGTCCGTTTCGTGCGGATAAATCACTTCTTGATTCATGACTCGATAGGTTAAGGTTTCATTCATCGTTAGAATGTAAAATATGTCACCTTCGTTTAGCTCATCAATATTTCGAAACATCTCCTTGGTCCCCATTCCACGATGACCAGCCAATACGGTATGCGTATTTGTCCCCCCGAGCGGTAAGGAGGAGCCCTCTACCTGTCCAATTCCTTTGCTTAACACTTCTTCTGATGCCCCTAAATAGATAGGTATCATTAATTTCAATTTCGGTATTTCAATGGCTCCGAAAATTTCATCGTCATCCAAACCTAAACAGTCATTAAAAGCCGTTAATTTTTCCTGATTATCTCCCCACGGATCACGAAAACCGTTCAAGTCATAATAAATTTCCTTATTGCAGCTTTGGGCTCGCTCCATTAATTCATTTATCTCGTCGTCCGATAAATCTCCTAATCCACTTTGAAATTCCTCTACCTGGTTTTTTTGAAAATAACTATTCATGATTTGCGCCATATGCGGGTAAGCCATAATAAGGAGACCTACAATAAATAATGAAATAATTCCTTTATGCTTCATCATGAGTCCCCGCCTTCTTCTTCCTCCGATACCATAAATAGATAGTGGAAAGAAGAATAAGAGTTGCCAACACATACACATATATAGGTAATCCGGTGTTTTCAACCGTTTGTTTTTCATCAGGATGATAAGGTACACGTTTGCCAGTGACGAGCAGTCGATGCGAATTAATCATATACGGATCACACGTAAGCAGTGTGACGATATCCTTGTCTTCCCTCATTTGCAGCCAGTCCGTTTCATGCGGCAGTACGATGTCAATCTTAAACACCTCATAGGCCATTGTTTCATCGAGCACTTGAACATAAAACTGGTCTCCATACGTAAGTGAATCCAAATGTCGAAACAGCTCTGCAGATGGCAGCCCACGATGGGCTGTTAGAACACTGTGAGTTCCTGCCTTTCCTGTAGGCAATGAAGAGTTTTCTAGATGTCCTACGCCTTTGGATAATACTTCTTCACTCGTCCCATGATAGATGGGAAGTTTCATATTCATTTTTGGAATTTCAACACTGCCAATAGCAGGACCAATATTCAATGCATCATAATAGCTTTGATTTCCTCGCCTTTTATCCGCTTCAGCATCTTCGGAAAAAGGATCAACAAAATCCAATTGTGAATCTTCTAATTCTTTATTGTGCAGATCCGCCTTTTCCTTCTCTTTCTTTATCTGGGCCTCGTCCATACTTTTAACCGTATCACTATAATCTTCTACGACAGATTCATGTACCTTTGTAGATAAAATATTACTTATCATAGGATAGAAAAAAATGCCCAATCCAACGATGAATATTGATATCACTAGTGCTTTTTTCATTTCTTTCCCATCCTATCGTAAATAAATTTTATATTTTCACATATTAAATGGGAGAGAAAATATCTCTCTCCCATTATTAATGATTAGCCTACTTGAGCTTCTGACTTTCTGCGGCGCAGATATAGTGCAAATGCTGTCATCATCAACCCAAGTCCGATAAGCGTAAACAAGATCGTACCAATTCCACCTGTTGTCGGAAGTTCCCAGCCAGACTTAGAGTTTTCAACCTCATAAGCCAGGTCTTTTTTGTTTTCGACTTTTACTTCAACAGGTTTTGTTAGTAGACGATATGGTTTTACATTTCCTTTTTCATCTGTATATGTCGGTGCTTTTGTTTCGTGTAAGTAGTAAGTGCCTGGTGTTAATCCGGTAATGTTAAATGAACCGTCTTTGCCAGTTTTTAAGTTTTCTAGTTTACCATTGAATACTTCACCGTTTACTTTCACTACCTTGCCCGCATTGGAAGTATCAATGACATTCCCGTCTTTATCCGTTAATTTAAATTCTGCACCTTCTAATTTAATCTTGTTATCCTTAGAATCTACTTTGATTACCTTTAATCCACCTTCAGTTGGCGTAACAACCGGTGGGTTTGTTGGCTTTTCTGTTCCATACCAGCCTCTATCGTTGTCAAAATCGAGATCTGCTGTGTTCGGAATACCTGTTTCTTCTGGCTCCAACACTGCATCAGGTTTGATTTTTGCTGTGAAGGTGATCTTAATTTCTTTACCTGGCTCAAGTTGTGATAAATCTTTTACTTCCCAAATGAGTTTTTGACCTTCTTGCTTAAAGTCAATATTCTCCTTGGCTGTTCCAGTTACTTCCCATGAACCAGCGTACTCTAAACGGTTATCTAACGTATCTGTTAGACCAAGTGATTTATATTTATCGATGTCTTTAGGAGTTTTGATGGTCAAGTTGTACTTAAACTCTTTATCGCGATCGATGTCTACTTGTTGTTCTCCTTCTACATCTTTCTCAACTTCAGGAGTTTTGTAGTTCGTGACTACTCCGTTATCAACGAAACCATCAACTTTTTTCCACACAACTTCAATGTCTTGGCCTTTGTCTCCCGTTTTCTTTACTTCGAACTCGATTTTTGTAGTATTAAGCGCATAACCGGCAGGAACTTTTGTTTCTTGGAAATAGTACTTGCCAGCAGCTAATCCCGCTACTTTGATTTTTCCATCTGCACCTGTTGCTAATTCAGGGATTACATTGCCATTATTATCCTTGGCTGGTGTTCCATCAGCATTATAAAGCTTAAAAGAAACGCCTTTTAATGGATTCCCATCCTCATCTTTCTTCACTAATTCCACGTCGGAACGAATCGTTTCGTTCTTTGGATATACATGAACATCATAGTTTAACGTCGCTCCGTCTTTACTTGTCATAGGAACGTCGACAAAGAAAGAATCTGGATTTAAAATAATATGGCTAGGCCCATCCGTTTCAGTAACCTCATAGCGACCTAATTCCAAGCCTTCGGCTTTGGTGAAAACGACTTGACCGTTTGCTCCAGTTGTTCCTTGGATCGTTTTGCCATCTGCCACTTCAGTCCACTGATCATTTTCAACGTCATATTTGTGTGTCAATTTTAAAGTAAATTGAACCCCTTCAACTGCGGTTCCTTCAGCATTTTGTCCTGGCAACCCAGTTCCTTCATCCCCAGGTTTAGCCCCAGGTTCTTGCTCAAACTTATGAATGGTCAATGTGGGGTTGTTCGGATCTCCTTTAGTGTCATAAGCCAAGGCAATACTCGGTATAAAAAGTGATACTAATAATGTAAAAGCCAACAGAATATGTAGTGACTTTTTCTTAGCTATAGCCATTGGAACGTTCTCCTCTCACTTCTAGAATATTTTTAGTCTTGCGTAGACTCTCTTGTTCTCTTTTTTTTCAATAAGAAAACAAGGGAAATAATCATTAAAATCGCGCCTAAAGCGTAAAACAGGGTTGTTCCTATTCCTCCAGATTCCGGGAGTTCCCAACCGATCTTGGAGTTTTCCACATTCAGCTCAACGTTCAATTCATTTGCGGTAATTTTGACATCAATCGGCTTACGCAACAGACGGTAACCTTCCGGTGCTTTCGTCTCAACTAGTTTGTATTCGCCCCAGTCAAGATTTTCAAAAATAACCTTTCCAGTTTCGTCCGTTGTTTGAGCAGTTCCTACGCTATCCCCGTTTTTATCACGTAATTCAAATTCTGCGCCAGCAAGTGGAGCACCCTTTTCATCTACCTTTATTACCGTTAATGAACCGAGCTTTTTCTTATATATATAGATGACTGTCTGCGGATCTTTTTTGAATTTTCCTGTTGCTGGTGCACCATCTTCATCCACTTTTACAAACTCATATCCTTGGATGTCTTTTTGTTTTGTAGTGTATGTATCACCAACTTTTCCAGTGAACACTTCACTTTGTGCAATTTCGTTTCCGTTTTCATCTATATACCTTGCTGTAACATCCCCAGCGACTAAATCTTCTGTCTTTACATATCCGAACAAAACCGTTTGAAGTGGTTGTTCAGGTTTCAATGCAATGTCCGTAGGGTTCTCCCCAACAGTTAGCGTGTAATCAGGAACATCATTCGCTGTTACAGAATACGTTGCGTTGAAAAGCAAATCCTCACTGCCGTTTTCCTTATGAAACTCTTCATAAAACTGTTCCGCTTCAGCTGGACTTGATACTACATTTCCGTTACTATCAACTGGTTCACCATCGGTGTTTACGCGGTAACCTATTTTGATAATTTTGCCTTTTTCAATTGCTCCTTCAGGAATTGGAAAAGGCTTTGTTGACGGATTACCTTTTGGGTCCTTATAATTCAATGGTGTATCGCCGTTCATAGGATATGAGACGTTCCCTTGCGGATTTTTGTCCCAGTCAATCGTTACTTTATATTTGAGTGTGTAAATCTCGTTTTCTTTGATTGCACCTACATTCCATGTGAAAGTCTCAGTCACATCATCCCATGTTACCGTTCCATGAGAGGTTTCAAAGTTTTGGCCATTGTAGCTTCCATCCTTAACGAGATTAAACATTTCTCCCATAGGGTCCGTAACGACTGCATCAGTAGCCGCATAATTCAGGCTCGCTGCTATTTCCTCAAAAATTCGGCTAAGATCATCTTGGCCGCCTAGGTAATATCCTTTGTTCTGGCTATTTTCAAGCACATATTTTGCATCCGAATTATTCCCTACTTCAAGACCAACTGAATAAATGCCAATTCCGGAATTCATAACATGTCTTGCTTCAGAAATCGTTGCGATACCGTTTGTTCTGACGGTATATCCGTTTACGGTATATCGTTGATTGCTGTTCAAATTATAGTTGTTACCAGGCCCAATTCGGTTATTATAATTAAAATTGGAAAGGATAAAATTATACTTATTTCCAGGCCATGTATAGGCTGAAGCACTTCCAGCTCTAAAACTATACGTCGGCTCCCCATCACTTAACAGCACGATTGTTTTTAGGTCGGCATTACTGCCTGCAAGCAATGTTTGAGCTTGATGAAGCCCCGCTTGTATATTTGTTCCCCCATTTGCCGGAATCGCATTGATTCTATTTTTTAATTGCTGTTTATTGCTGTATCCAGTAAAATCTTGATCCCTACTGGATTCTGTACTAAATGAAACAAGTGCAATTCTAGTTGAAGAACCTTCGATTAGTAATTGATCAACAAATTGATTTGCCGCAGCTTTCGCCTTACTGAGACGTTGACCAGTGCTCATACTTCCTGATTTGTCAAATACAATCACAATATCAGAACTTGTCTTTAGGTTTTTTCCTTCAATAGTCAGCTCAACTTCCCATTCAGCATACTTGCCTGTCGGAGTACCATCTTTTGTTAGTTTGAGTGAGCCCGGCTCCGGCCAATTTGGCCCGCTGCGAACCCCTTTTAAGGCATTCGGCCTTGACGTTGTTAGGAACGGCGGATGAGGTTGGCCATTTATTTCCTCGGAGTCTACTTCTTCTGAATCTGCTTCTTCATTTTCGGAAGAATTTTCAGAATCATTTTCTAATGGCGTTTCTTCTGCTGGTGCTTTTTCTTTTTCCGCATCTGTTTCTTTTTCCTTCACGCTTTCAGGCTCTTCTTTTTTATCTGTATCTTTGCTTTCTTCAACTGCAGGTTCTTCTTTTGGAACTGTTCGGCTAAATGCCTCAAACTCACCATCTGAATATTCAGATACAGTTGTCAATTCATAAGCTGATTGATTCGGGTCACTAATGCCTGCTTCTACCTCGAATTTATATGTTTCGTTTCCAGCAGGTGTTTGGATGTCATAACCCTCATCATTTTTTTCAATTTTGGCATTTTTCACTTCAGTGATTGTCCCATGTGATAAACCTGAACTAAAACGTATCTTTGTACTGATTCCATCATTTTCTGTTTCTGAAGCATTGATCGTGACCTGCCATTTGATGGACTCCTGACTTTGATCAACACTTTCAACTTTGATTCTTCCGTCACTGTCTTCCTTACTTGCTTCCTCAGATGTTTCGGCAAAAGTCGTTGAAATTGGAACTAGCAACTGCATGACTAACAGGATACTAATCACTACCGAAAGTCTCCTAAATGTTGACATCTCATTTCCTCCTTTCTTGTTGGATTAGGCCTGTTTTTGCAACATTATGTTGGACCCATTCGAAGTATAGCAAACGGTGATATGCACCTACTGTTCAAAATCTGGACATTAAATATACGGATTTGAGCAGCAAAAAAACAGTGTAAAAACAATAAAGTTTTTACACTGTTTTTCTACTTTTATCGACAAAATCCACCTATAATCCTGTATGATTTTGTCGTCAGTACTTTGTCTCAAAAAATATTTTTGTACCAAAAGCTGCATTATATTTAATTTGAAATCCTGCTTCATCATTCCGTTATCAAATGCGCCTTGGCGTATTTGCGCCCAGATTTTATCGAGCACCGCTCGATAAATTTCCTCTGAAAATCTGTGGCATCCGCCGGAGGCTTTAACTTTATTCAGCCGGGGTCTGCCCCCCACAGAATGGAATACCAATATGCATTCATCTCACCACTTACAAAAGTGGGAGACTTCTACTGAATGAAGTTAAACGCAGAAACAGTATTCATTATTTCAGCTCCAGACCTGCAATCCCTTTTGGCAATTCGCTGTTCCAATCCTTCCCCTCAAAAATAATAGTTCATACTAAAAAATCATTTTTCCTTTTTAAAAATTATTGATATAATTTTCAACACATGGAGGTGGCATCGTTATGAAACCATATGTTTCGGTCATTACTTTGGGTGCAAATGATCTAGAAAAATCGGTTCAATTTTACCGTGATGGCCTTGGTCTGGAAACCCAAGGCATAGTTGGCAAGGAGTTTGAACATGGTGCAGTCGCCTTTTTTGATCTTCAACCAGGTTTAAAGCTTGCCCTATGGAGCCGTAATGATCTCGCTCATGAAGCAAAAGTCCCGCTAGGAGATGCAAGTTCTACCGAATTTACCTTAGGGCACAATGTTAATAGTAAAACAGAAGTCGATAACGTAATGGAACAAGCGCAACTAGCTGGAGCTATTATTACTGATCCCCCTCACGACACTTTTTGGGGAGGATACTCTGGACATTTTCAAGACCCGGATGGCCATTTGTGGGAAGTAGTTTGGAACCCGGCTTGGAATTCTAATTAAATCACAGTCAACCACAATTAAAAGCCTTATCAGGAGACATTCACCTGATAAGGCTTTAATATTTCAACTATGATTGAAACTGTGCTTCTTCCGTTGAACCTGTCAATGCTGTTGTGGAAGAAGTTCCTCCAGAAATAACCATTGATACTTCATCAAAGTAACCTGTACCAACTTCACGTTGGTGGCGTGTAGCTGTGTACCCTTCCTTCTCTGAAGCAAACTCTGCCTGTTGAAGCTTGGAATAGGCAGCCATCCCAGAATCTTTGTATCCACGGGCCAATTCGAACATGCCGTGATTGAGAGAATGGAAGCCTGCAAGGGTAACAAATTGGAATTTGTATCCCATTTCCCCTAACTCTTGTTGGAAGCTGGCAATCTCTTCATCACTCAGCTTGCTTTTCCAATTGAAGGAAGGTGAACAGTTATAAGCAAGCAGTTTCCCAGGAAATTTTTCATGGATAGCTTCTGCAAAGCGTCGAGCCTCTTCGATATCCGGTTCTGCCGTTTCGCACCAGATGAGATCTGCATAAGGTGCATAGGCAAGCCCTCTTGCAATTGCTTGATCAAGTCCCGGTTTAGTGTAATAGAACCCTTCCGGACTTCTTTCTCCTGTAAGAAATTCGCGATCATATGGATCAACATCGCTTGTAATCAGGTTCGCTGCATTCGCGTCCGTTCTGGCAACGATGACAGTAGGCACATCCATAACATCTGTAGCAAGTCTTGCTGCAATCAAATGGCGCACAGCCGTTTGTGTAGGTTGAAGAACTTTACCGCCCAAGTGTCCGCATTTCTTCTCGGAAGCAAGCTGGTCTTCAAGATGGACCCCGCCAGCTCCAGCCTCAATCATCGCCTTTGTCAATTCAAAAACGTTGAGAGGGCCTCCAAATCCTGCCTCCATGTCTGCAACAATAGGAGCAAACCAATACGTATCCCCTTCTCCCTCTGACTGCTGGATTTGATCTGCACGCTGCAGCGTCTGATTGATGCGCTTAACTACCTGTGGGACACTGTTGGCTGGATATAAACTTTGATCTGGATACATTTGTCCTGCAAGGTTCGCATCAGCCGCAACCTGCCAGCCGCTCAGATAAATGGCCTTAAGTCCTGCCTTTACCTGTTGAAGTGCCTGGTTACCAGTCAAAGCCCCCAACGCATTGATATAATCTTCTGTATTGATCAGATGCCAAAGCCTTTCAGCACCCATCCGTGCTAATGTTTGTTCAATGACAACTGATCCTCGCAGCTTCACTACATCCTCAGCGGAATATGGTCTTTCGATCCCTTTCCAGCGGTCTGCTTTCCAACTTTCTTCAACTTGGCGGATTTGTGCTTCTCTTGTCATGATAAACCTCTCCTATTCCATGTTTTTATATTTAATAAACAGATTGAATCAATCTATGATTCACCTGTAATATACCTGTTTTAGTTAATTTAATAATGTTATATAACAGATATGACAAAAAAAATTATTCAACGTTCTCGCAGCATTGAATGACTTCTTTATATGTTGGATGCTCCATTCCGCATTTGTTGCAGATGTTTTCAATTTTCATTTTCGCTTCCTCCCGGATGACAACCACTTCTTTCGTTGCCAGCGGCTCAACATCAAACGAACCTTCAGTATTTCTTTTTAAGGTTAGCAATTCGTTTCCCAGAACGAAAGTTGTTCCACTCATTTCTTCAACAGTCTTTCCTTTAGTCATCTCTTCCAAGATCCACTCTTCAATATAATCTTTATCCGCTGTCTGTTTCGTTTGCATGTTCTCCACCTTCCTGCGTTTTTTATTAGGTTGCCACTAATATATAACAGAATATTAATTTAGTCAATTGTTATAATACAATATTTTTCTAAAAATTTCTAGATTTATTTTTTTTGCCATTTTTTCAATATCACTAAAGCCATTGTTCTAAGACTGCTTTATGGATAGCTTCTGCTTGAATTCCAGACGGCGGCGATGAAGGATCGGTTCGGTATATCCACTGGGCTGTTCTCTTCCAAGCAATACGAGATCGCACGCAGCTTGGAAAGCAACGGATTCGTCAAAATTAGCCGACATTGGTCTATATAGCGGATCTCCGGCGTTTTGTTCATCAACAACGGCTGCCATGCGCTTCATCGTTTCCAGAACTTGCTCCTTGGTACAAATTCCATGGTGAAGCCAGTTAGCCATATGCTGACTTGAAATTCTCAGTGTCGCGCGGTCTTCCATTAAACCAACATTATGGATATCCGGAACTTTTGAACAACCTATGCCCTGCTCTACCCACCTGACAACATACCCCAATATTCCTTGAGCATTGTTATCGAGTTCCTCTTGTATTTCTTCATTTGTAAAATGAGGATTGGGTGCAAGCGGTATATCCAACATTTCATCCTCTACATCCTTGATTGCTTTAGACAGGTTGTACTGAATTTCCCAGACATTCTTCTGATGATAATGCAAAGCATGTAATGTAGCAGCAGTCGGGGAAGGAACCCAGGCTGTATTGGCCCCCGCTTCTACATGTCCGATTTTTTGCTCTGTCATGGCCTTCATCTGATCAGGCATGGCCCACATCCCTTTACCGATTTGCGCACGGCCCGGGAGCCCTGTTTCAAGCCCAGAAAATACATTCGACTGTTCATATGCATTTAACCATCTGGACCCTTTCATATCATTTTTTCTGATCATTGCACCCGCTTCCATTGAGGTATGAATTTCATCGCCAGTGCGGTCAAGGAATCCTGTATTAATAAAGACAATCCGATTTTTGGCTTCTTTGATACAAGCTTTCAAATTTAATGACGTTCGGCGTTCTTCATCCATGACGCCCATTTTCAGCGTATTTCGTTCAAGTCCAAGCAAATCCTCAATACGATCAAACAGCTCATTGGCAAATGCCACTTCTTCGGAACCATGCATTTTGGGCTTTACAATATAAACAGATCCTTTTTCAGAGTTCTTCCGAGATGTATTTCCTAGCAGATCATGTTTGGCTATCAAACTTGTGATCACAGCATCAACAATGCCTTCAGGAACTTCTTCCCCGGATTGATCTAAAATGGCTGGTGTCGTCATCAGATGACCTACATTACGTACAAGCTGGAGTGAACGGCCTCGCAGAGAAAATTCGATCCCATCCAGTGACGTATAGCTTCGATCCTCATTCATCTCCCGGATAATGTTTTTCCCATTTTTTTCAAATACAGAGCGAATGGTTCCCTTCATCAATCCAAGCCAATTTCTATAGACAAGGACTTTGTCTTCCGCATCAACTGCCGCAACTGAATCTTCACAATCCATGATGGTAGAAAGGGCCGATTCGATAAGCAGGTCTTTGATTCCAGCAGAATCAGTCCGACCAATTGGATCTTCCGAATCGATTTGTATTTCAACATGGAGACCATTGTTTTTAAGTAAAATAGCACTCGGATGATCCATGCTCCCCCGAAATCCAGCCAATTTCTGATGATCTTGGAGCTTCACGCGTTTGCCATCGCGCAGTTCTATAATCAATTGACCGTCGGAAATGCTGTATTGAACAGAGTCATGATGGGAACCTTGTTGTAATGGGGAAATCTGATCCAAAAAATCTCTTCCGTAATCAATGACTTTTTGGCCTCGAATGGGGTTATAACCGCTTGCCAGTTCCGCCCCATCAGCTTCATCAATCACATCCGTCCCATAAAGCGCGTCATATAAGCTGCCCCACCTTGCATTTGCGGCATTTATGGCATATCTTGCATTATTTACTGGAACAACAAGCTGCGGACCTGCTTGCGCAGTAATTTCTTCATCCACATTTTTCGTTGTGATGCTAAAGTCTTCGACCTGCTCTTCCAGATACCCGATTTCTTTAAGAAATAATTTGTATTTTTTCAAATCTACAGGTCCTCTGTTTTCCTGATGCCACTGATTGATTTTCAGCTGCAGATTTTTTCGTGTTTGTAAAAGCTGTTTGTTCTTAGGCGCAAGATCTTCAATGACACTGCTAAAGCCCTTCCAAAAACTTTTACTATCAACTCTGGTATCAGGCAATGCCTCCTTTTCAATAAATTCGTGCAAAATGGATGCCACTTTCAGTCCATTCACATCCAGGTAGTCCTCCATCTCTCTCTCCTCCTCTGTACTAAGCAAAAACCTCTTTGTGTTATACATCAGGTGTAAGTTACTTCGATTATTATATAACAATACAAACAAAAATAAAAGCCATTTTTTATACTAATCTTTTATTAATGAATTTTATGACATTTGATCAAAGAAGTTTCTCTTAATTATTTTGAAGGAAAACGCAGGGTCTTTTTGTACGACTTTCAAGTCAAATGCATAAAAAAAGAAAGTCCTTCACGGGCTTTCTTTTCCAAAGTTATAGACTGGAATATCAAGTTCATACAAAGCGCGGGGGCGTCCTTGCGTGTATGTCATTTCCTCCCCGACTACTTTTATCGAACCGTGATCGACTAGCTTTTTGATCATTCGTTCTGCGGACCTTCGTGTCACCTGGAGATATGAGGATAAATCCGCTGCAGTGAATTGAAGGGTTTGGCGATATTGGGAGAATTGAATGATTTTTGATAAATTCGCTGGGCTAATTTTGATGGATTTGGCTAATTTCACAAGTTCCGGATGAACATTTACTAAGCTTTGAAACTTTACATCATCTGGATAAGGACCATACAATTCTTTCATTTCCGTCAAAATATAAGCACAACTTGTTTTTTCATGATCCGCAAACCGTTGAGCGATTTTCGCATGCTCCTCCGCATCTGAAGCTGTCTCTCCATAACCGAATCCGACAGTAGCAACCCCCTCCCAGCTTTGCAGGAATTGGCGGAAACTATCTGTATGAATGAAGCTTTCAATATCCCCGCGAGTACAGAAAAGTAAAACAGTGGAATCTGCCCTTTGATGGACGGAGGCCTGAATAGACCGGGCAAAACTGTCCACTTTTGCGTTGGGATATGTTAAAGAAGGAAATGACATGTGGCAAACAGCAATCATGGCAGCATTCTTTTTTATCAATTCAGCTTTCGCCTTTGCATTAAGAAGCCCCCGGATCAGCGCTTTGGAAGGATCGATCATCCGCTGCGCAGGAATCCCAAGTTCCATCAACTGATCGTAGACAGAAGAAATGCTTGTCAGCGCCATTTTCGTTTGGCCGGACTTGTAAAGCTCCTGATGAAACTGGACAATTTGGTTTATATCAAAACCTGCTGGCAGCATACCAGCAAAGTCAATGACATGATGGTTAGCCTCAGGTGCTCCAATGTTTTTCAGGACATTCAAGAAAAAAGAAGCGTCTAATACATCTACAGACAAATGCTCCAGAGTGATGTTTTGATTATGGACAATTGAAAGCAGGGAGACTGCAATCGTCATTTCATCCTGTTCCATATAAAGGGAAGGAATCGTCAAATGCTTCCTGGCTTCCACGGAAAAATGGTACGGAAGACCGCCTGAATAAAACACGATATCACAAGGTTTTAAATTTCTTGTAATGGCATCTGATTCTTCCGGCTGCGAATATATGTAAGGAACAATTTCTACATCCTTGATTTGTTCGGCCAAAAGAGTTATATTATGCATAAAAACAGCTGGTCCTATTACCGCAATTTTTGTAGCCATGGAATCCGCTCCTCGATTTAGCGACTATTTAACGACAATTTTATTCAAGAAATTCTAATTTGTAAAGTGAAGGGATTGATTCATCTGAAAATCGAAGCCATACATATTCATGCCGTCCATTTGCCATTACATAGCCCTTTTATTGTGAGCTATGGCACATATCATTATATGCCGACTATCATCTTAAAATTAGAAACAGATGAAGGAATTATAGGTTACGGTGAAGCTTTGCCAGACGAATACGTTACCGGAGAGTCTTTTGAAAGCACGTATTCCCTTTTAAAACATACTCTTGCCCCGCTGTTGATCGGCAAAAACCCGATGGAATTTGAAAAGCTGCATGATCTGATGAACGAAACGATTTATGCTGTTCCTTCGGCAAAAGCCGCTTTGGACATTGCTTGTTTTGATGCTGTTGGCAAAAAGCTTGGCCAGCCTGTCTACCAGTTGATTGGTGGACGTTATCACGAAAAGTTCCCTATCACCCATGTTCTAAGTATCGCGGAGCCGCAAGAAATGGCTGACGAGGCGGCTATTATGATAGAACAGGGCTATGACTCTTTTAAAATGAAAGTCGGTACAGCTGTCCAAAAAGATGTTGAGCGGATTCAAGCTGTGAGGGAAAAAGTTGGAGAAGGTATTAACATTCGCGTCGATGTCAATCAAGGCTGGAAAAACAGCGCTGCTTCCCTTGTCGCCATGCGTTCATTAAAAAATTTGAATATTGATTGGATAGAACAGCCTGTGAGCGCCGATGATATCGACGGGATGGTTGAAATCAAATCCAAAACTGATATTCCTGTCATGATTGATGAAGGTATAAAAGGCCCCCGCGAACTGCGAGAAATTATCCGAAAGCGGGCAGCAGATAAAGTAAATATCAAACTGATGAAATGTGGTGGCATTCTTCCAGCAGCAAAACTTGCGTATCAAGCTGAAATGGCCGGTATTGAGTGCCAGGTGGGTTCAATGGTGGAATCATCCATCGGGTCTGCCGCCGGTTTTCATGTTGCTTTTTCAAAGAAAAACATCACAAGTGTTGAATTGACTGGACCATTAAAGTTTTCAAAAGACATCGGAAACCTTACATATGATGTCCCTTTCATTCAGCTCAATGAGGAGCCCGGGCTTGGTGTGAAAGTCAACGAGCAAATATTGGAGGAGTTGACACAATTCAAGGACGTTGTCCGTTAAGGAGTGAGGTAATGAGCTATTTTTTTGAAGGAGTTTTAAAAAATAGCATTCCCTATCAAATACGCCGATTGTCAACAAGTGATATTGCACAGATTCTTGCTATGCAGGATATTGTTGTTCAAACATTGGAGAATAAAGATATATTACAGCCGCTGTCTTTTGAAGAATTTCAATTTATCACTGACGGCAATGGTATCCTTATTGGTGCATTTGCTGATCAAAAACTGATTGCCTTCCGTGCTCTTTTGGTTCCCTCTGTTGATGCAGATGACCATTTAGGTCTTGATATCGGCTTGCAAAAAAATGAACTTCAAGATGTCATTTATCAAGAAATATCGAATGTCCATCCGGACTACCGCGGCAACCGCCTCCAACAGCAACTTGCACAGTTGATCATGCAAGAGCTTTCTAAAGAAGAACAAACATATAAATATATATGCGCCACCGTAATGCCTTTCAATATCCCAAGCCTGAAGGACAAATTCAGCCAAGGCATGATGATTACAGCCTTAAAAGAGAAATATGAAGGGCGTTTGCGTTATGTCTTTTATAAACAGCTTGGGAAGGATGTCCCGTGTGAATGGACTGAAACAACGGAACTGGCCATGAGTGATATCAAAAGCCAGCAAATCCTGCTCCAAAAAGGCTGGCGTGGATTCAAAATGGACAAGCGCGAAGGAGAGTATGTTGTCGTTTATGGGAAATAAAACAAGCTCCAGGAAAGAAGATCGTCTTCCTGGAGCTTGTTCTCATTCAGTTGAGACAGCCTCTGTTTGTTGAGCAGACGCCTGTCTTGCTTCCATCCTTCCAACAATATAGATGCTCGCTTCATAGAGTAATGCCATCGGGATCAATACCATCAACTGACTTATAAAATCTGGCGGTGTAATCAAAGCGGATAAAACCGCGATGACCAAATACGCCCATTTTCTCACCTTTTTCATCGTTTCTGAAGTCAGCACACCGATGGATGCCAAAAACATAGCAACAATCGGTAATTCGAATAATAAGCCAAGCGGCACTGTTGTCATAATCAGAAAGTGTACATACTCCTGAGCCGAAACGATGACATCAAAATTCATCGCACCAAAGTTCATTAAAAAATGATAGCTTAAAGGATTGACAACAAAGTATCCGAAAGCGACTCCCGTAATGAACAGTAGAAACATTGCCGGTGAATATAATCCAAGAAAACGAATTTCAGTGGATTTCAAACCCGGCTTGACAAATTGCCAAATAAAATGAACGAAAAACGGCAGGGACAGTCCAAGCGCAAGAGTCACACAAACGGAAGTGTAAAACTTGATGATTTGGAAAGGACCGAAAACAACAAGCTCATTCCCTTTTGTCACAAAAGGAAACCAGAAATTCATCGTTGTGAAAACGAGTATTAGGAATAGGACAAATACAACAAGACTCTTGATCAACTGCTTGCGAAGATCGGATAAATGTTCAACTAAAGCTTCTCCATTCGATCCTTCTTCTTGTTTCTCAATCTGGTAATAAGGACGATCCATATCAAGGTCTTCAGGCTTTTTGTCCAAGGGACTGAGAATTTTTCTATTCTGTTTCTTAACTTGTCCCATACAATGCACCCTCTAAGTCAAGTCTCTTTATGGTTCTCTTGTTTTGCTGTTTCACCTTCGTCCATGATTTCCCGAGTAGATTTTTTAAACTCGGATAATGTTTTTCCCATGGCTCCCCCAATTTCCGGAAGTTTTTTCGGCCCGAAAATAATCAGTACGATGACCAAAATGATAATCAGGCCAGGTACACCAATCTGTGAGATTCCCATCCTAACCAGCCTCCTTTTTATGTTCCGTTTGAAACGAACAGGACGTCTTCATGCTACTAGTTCACAAGAAGAAGCTAAGACGTCCTGAAAAGCCCTTCTGAGAGACTCCGGAAAATCAAATGCGCCTTGGCGTATTTACGCCCAGATTTTATCGAACTCCGCTCGATAAATTTCCTCTGAAAATTTGTGGCATCCGCCGGAGGCCTTAACTTTATTCAGCCGGGGTTTGAACCCCCACTGAATGGAATACTAATATGCATTCATCTCACCACTTACAGAAGTGGGAGGCTTCTGCTGAATGAAGTTAAACAAGGCTTCCGCCTTTCTTGCTGTATTTAACGATTCCTTCCGCACATCTATAGGCTAACGCTCCAACGGTGCCTGTCGGATTATAACCGCTGTTATGTGCAAAGTTCCCAGCCCCAACAACAAATAAATTATCGGCATCCCAATGCTGCAAATAGTTGTTCACAACACTTATAGCAGGATCCGCCCCCATTGTCGTACCGCCCGTGTTATGTGTTGTCTGGTATGGAACAATATCATAATCGGTCAATACGTTGGTAGGGACCACTTCTTTAGCTCCCATATCTTTTATTAATTCAGCAGATTTTTCTGTTGCAAATTTATGCAATGCACGGTCTTGATCTGTAAAATTATATGTCATCTGTAACAGCGGCAAACCGTAAGCATCTTTATAAGTCTTGTCAAGCGACAAATAGTTTTCCTTATGCGGCAGAGATGCCCCCTGCCCCCCCACAAAAAGTGTCCGAGTGTAGTAGTGAATGGACGCCTTCTTGAACTCTTCGCCCCAGAGTGGAACATCTGGTGGGACTGGATTGCTTACAATCGGTCTAGACCCTGACTGCGTAATCCAGATGCCCGCTCCGTGAAGAAAGTCTTCTTTGTTGTGGTCAAAATTGTCGCCATTGAAATCATCCATATACATACCGAGTGCTCCTGCACCCATGAAAGTATTCATCTGATCGTCAAATAAGCCTGTCGCTCCAGCATTCATTTGATAACAATAGTTGCGTCCAAGTGTACCTCTTCCTGTGTCCGGGTCATACTGCTCTCCGATATCAGAAACCATGAGCAGCTTGGCATTGTTTAGAACATAGCTTGTTAAGACTACTATATCTGCAGGCTGAATATATTCATTCCGTGTGCTTGTATCGATATATCTGACCCCTGTGACTTTATCGCCTTTTTTCAAAATCTCGACGACATTGGCGTTTGTCCGTACTTCATAATTGCCGGTCTTTTCCGCTGCCGGAATAACCGTTATTTCAGGAGATGATTTAGCACCATATTCGCAGCCGAACCTCTCACAAAACCCGCAATACTGACAGGCAAAAATCTTTTGTCCGTCAGGATTTTCATAGGTTTCGGACAAATTTGCCGAAGGTAGCATATATGGATGATATCCCCTGTCTTTCGCCGCCTTTTCGAACTTTTGAAGTATAGGCGTCTTTTTCATAGGAGGAGTAGGGTAATCATTGGACCTTTTCCCTCCAAGCGGATTTGTTTCTCCAGAGATCCCGGCTGCTTTTTCAAATTTATCAAAGTAAGGCTCCATCTCATCATATGTAATACCCCAATCCTGGAGCAGAAATCCGTCTGGAATTTTTCCTTTTCCATATTTCTTTTCTGTCATGCTTCTGATTTCAAAGTCATATGGCAAAAACCTGAAAGTCCATCCATTCCAGTGGGTTCCCGAGCCACCAAGGCCTTCCCCCAAAAGAAATGAGCCCATCTGCCTCATTGGGAGCGCTTTCTGTTTTCGGGTATTTCTAAAGGTGACGGTCTCTTTTGACAAATCCTGCATCAAATCATAACGGATAGCATACCGATACTCATCATGAATCCGCTGGTAGTCCTGTGTTCCCCTTCTTTCCCCACGTTCCAGGCCTAGCACTTTCAACCCAGCCTTTGCACATTCGGCCGCTACAATCCCTCCGGCCCAACCTACTCCTACGGTTACAACATCCACCTTATCCAACGTTTTAGCCATGTCCTCAACTCCTTTAATGATCCATAGTCGCCAAAGATTTAGGGTTGATTTTCTGAAATTTGTCACTATCCACGACGTTTATATAGGCTGCCTGATGACCCGGGAAGTTTTTCATCTTCCAGCCATCCATATTGTTATTGCCTCCATAAATCGGGTCAGAGTAGGCTCCTTCCAACGTTGCCGATCTAAGCAGTTTAAAGAAGAAGTCCGACGTGATTCCATCCATTTTTACTTCTCCCTTTTGAAAGTCCGTTAATATTTCATCCATTTGTTTGCTTTCTAGACTAGCAAAACCTTTTTTATAACGATTCTGTGCTTCTTTTTCCATCATTCTGAGCCCCAATAAAAAAGCCTCCTGCCGATTGAGCGGGCTTTGATACCCTTGGGTGGCTTCTCCAATATCAAACGGCCCCTGCATATATTCCCTTGCGTTCAATCCATAGCTTCCAGCTAGTTGATTGTCAATAAAATATGGGACGCCAAGTTCGATGGCCCCGGGGCCTAAATCATCCTGTGGAAAAATCCGTTCGGTTGCTTGTGATAAAACATCAAAGTCATTATAATTCTTGAAGAACTGCAATCCTTTTGGGCTGGACTTGTCTTTGCCTTTGCTCTCCTTTCGCGCACTTTCGGTTTGCTTGTTGGCGTTATATCCGATCAACCCACCAAGCAGGCCGCCTCCAATCAAGGTACCTGTAGCGATTCCAGAAGTTTTCAGAAAGTCGCGGCGCGTTAGTCCTTTATCTTTTTCCGACATCTAAACAGCCTCCTTATCTTCCAATATAAAATAGAAACAACAAATAAAAAAACCGCTTGGGACTTATGTTTCCCATAACGGTTTTTTTTCATTCTTTTTTTAACGTTTTTCATATATTCCAAGTGCCAATCAAATTTTCCAATTTGAAACAGTTTCTAAGAAGTTTTGGCCAGCGAATCCCCGCACCTGATCCTCCGAGTAATATTTTAAAAGCTCATTTATTAGATTTTGATATTGAGATGCATTTTCCAGTCCGCTAATATGTCGATCAATCCCATCAAAGTCAGAGCCGAATCCGATGTGGCGCACGCCCCCAATCGAGCAGAAATGATCGATGTGCTTGATGAGATCAGAAATTGTCACTATTTCTTTTTCCGCTATAAATTCAGGGTAAAATACAACATGAACCATCGCGTTTTTGGCAAAAAGTGCCTCAGCCTGCTTATCTGTCAAATTTCTTGGATGATTACATAATGCCTTTGCATTTGAATGACTCGCTATCGGATAATCCGCCAGCTCCATCACATCCCAAAAGGCTCTTTCGCTTAAATGGGACACATCTGTAAGCATCTTTCGTTGATTATTCAAGAGAACGACTTGTTTTCCAAACATTGTAAGACCCGCGCCACGCAGCTCCTCTGCCCCATCCGCTGCCAGATTGCCATAATTCCAAGTAAGACCTACTGCACGAACCCCCATATGATTTAAAAGGCTGAGTTTCTGAAGGTCATTGCCAATACAATCCACACCTTCAAGTGTTAATACAGCCCCTGTTTGACCGGGTTTCAAATCCAGAACATCTTTCCAATCTCTAATCTGTATGATGTCGGGGTTTTTTTCCAAGATTTCTGTATAAAAATAATTGATTTGCTCTAGAGCCGTTTGGAATTGCTCGTTTGACTTAAGCTCAGGGGAAACGAAAACAGCGAAACACTGGACTTTCACATTCCCTTTTTGTAAACGTTCCTTATTTGCGTCAAGCTCAGGGGAATCAGCGAAACGAATCTTCCCTTTGCTTTCCCACAATTTCCATAAAACATCACAATGAAGATCGATAATATTCACATGCACCACACCATTTCGATTAAATTCTTATTAATGCCTCTTCAATTGGAGTATCTCCGGAAACAAGATCAAACGACCGGTTGTATGTATGTGCTTCTTGCAGACAATCGACAACTGTTTTGGCCACATCTTCTCGTGGAACGGTGGCCCGCTCAGTCATTTCCCCTGCTGAGACTTTGCCTGTTCCTGTCTCGTTCACAAGACCTCCGGGCCGAACAATGGTATAGGTCAGTCCACTTTGCATCAAAGCTCTGTCTGCATAGTGCTTGGCAGCATAGTAATGCTTGATTTTCGAATTCCAATTTTCCCGATTATTTGCTTGAAAAGCACTGACCATAATAAAGCGAGTTACCCTTGCTTTTTCAGCAGCTTCCACCGTTTTGACCGCTCCATCCAAGTCAATAAGCAGAGTTTTATCTGCTCCTGTATGGCCACCGGACCCTGCTGTAAAGATGACAGCATCGTATCCCTTCATCACTTCTGCCAAATCTTTCACGCTATTTTCCAAGTCCGCCACTATGGCTTCCATCCCTTTTTCCCTGAAGGCTTCTGCCTGCTCTCCTTTTCTTACCATTGCAACCCCAGTATGGTCCTTACTTTCCTTTAACAAATTCATTATATGACGGCCAATTTGACCATTAGAGCCGACAACCAATACTTTCATTCATGGTCACTCCCTTATGCCATTTTCCCATTCAAAGAGCATTGATACGATATAACGCATTCAATTTAACTAAATAATCTGATTGTCCTTAATCGAATTCTACCTTAAGAAAGTGGCTTACGCTAACATTTTCTCCTTTTGTTTTCTTAATGCCATTGAAAAAAAGTGCAAACGCCTGTTTATCGACTTACAAACTGATCAAAAAAGTTGTCAATTTTACAGATGTTACATGGTTTCTCAGAACAAAAGCGCAAGCGCCTGTTCATCGACGTACAGACTGGAGTGACTCCAACGAGATAAAGGAAACACGAAGTGCGAGAGTGCCTGCTTATCGGCGACAAGCATAAGACGAGCGCTGAAGAAGGTGTAGTTTGCCTTCAGCAGCGATTGGCTTATGACCTCGAGTCGATGGCACTCGCAGCCAGACAACACGGCGACGAAGGCAGGCTCAAAACACGACATCCTGTCGCTTCGCTTGCACTAGGACGTCCTGTCCGTCGGAGCCGATGTTGACTTATCGTAGGAGGAGGCGCGAAGTCTGCTAGTCGATAGGCGCTGGAGCTGGACGCAGCACAATCTGACAAACAAGTTATACACAAGCATAGAATTTTATAATTTCCTATACATCAATAAAAAATAACCCCCTAAACGGAGGTTATTTCCTGCAATCTATACACGAACATCGTATCCTTGATCTTCTACCGCTTCTTTCATTTTATCGGTATCCGTTTCGGAGGGATTATAGGATACTTTTACAGTTCCTTGAGCCAAGTCCACCTCGGCTTTTTCAACACCCGTAAGTACGGTTAATGCTTTTTCAACGGATTGTTTGCAGTGCCCGCATGTCATTCCTTCCACTTTTAAAACTGTTTCTTGCATTTCAATCTCCTCCTGATTTATTTATAATTTAATTCTTTTTAAACGAAGTGAATTAGAAACCACCGAAACCGAGCTGAATGCCATTGCGGCTCCAGCAACCCACGGAGCAAGCAGCCCAGCCGCTGCAATTGGAATTCCAGCAGAATTATAAGCAAGGGCCCAGAAAAAGTTTTGATGGATATTTCTCATTACCGCATGACTGAGGCGAAATGCTTTTGGAATCAGCATCAAATCCCCGCCTAAAATTGTGAGATCGGCAGCCTCTATGGCAACGTCGGTACCAGTTCCAATAGCAATACCCACATCCGCCAATGCAAGTGCCGGGGCATCGTTAATTCCATCCCCTACCATCGCCACCACTTTCCCTTGAGCTTTCAATTCCTTTACTTTTTCCGCTTTGTGTTCAGGCAATACTTCTGCAAATACTTGATCAATACCGACCTGATCTGCAATCGCTTTTGCTGTTCTTTCATTGTCTCCTGTCAGCATCAGGACTTCAATGCCTTCTTGTTTCAAACGATTGACGGCTTCTTTTGCATGGTCTTTCACAGTATCTGCAACTGCCACTATTCCTGATAAACTTCCATCTACAGCAATAAACATGACCGTTTTTCCAAGGTTCTCCAGTTCTTCAACCTCTTTCAGCTTTTCTTGATATAAAACAAGGTTGTCGCTCATCAGCTTCCTTGTTCCGATCAACACTTGGTGTCCATCAATCACAGCTTTGATTCCATGCCCAGCAATTGCCTGAAAATCTGTTACCTGCTTCATTTCTACGCCATGCTCTTTACCATACCGGACTATAGCGTCTGCCAATGGGTGTTCAGAGGCATTTTCAGCAGAAACAAGATAAGAAAGAACATCCTCATCATTACAATCAATGTCTGTTACAGATGGTTTTCCCACCGTGATGGTCCCTGTCTTATCCAATATGACCGCATTCACTTTATGTGCCATTTCCAAATGCTCGCCGCCTTTGAACAGGATGCCTGTTTCCGCTCCCTTTCCCGATCCTACCATGATCGATGTTGGAGTAGCCAGTCCAAGGGCGCAAGGACAAGCAATGACAAGAACAGTGATTGAAGACTCCAGGGCTTTTTCAATGCTCCCTGGTTCTACGATGAAAAACCAGGCCAAGAAGGTAAGGATGGCAATACCCACAACAATCGGAACAAACACCCCGGATATTATATCCGCAATCCTTTGAATGGGAGCTTTACTGCCCTGAGCTGCTTCGACGATTTTAATAATTCCTGCAAGAGCCGTTTCTTTTCCGACCTTTGTTGCCTTTATTCGAATCATACCATGTTCATTAATTGTTGCTCCAATGACTGCATCGCCCGGCCGCTTTTCCACCGGGATGGATTCTCCTGTGAGCATCGATTCATCAATGGATGTTTCACCGAAAATCAATTCTCCGTCAACTGGAATTTTTTCACCCGGCCGTACAACGATAATATCCCCTGGTTTTACCTCATCCACCGGTATTTGCTGTTCTTCTTCCCCTTTCAGGACACTTGCGTTTTTCGCCTGAAGGCTTAATAAATGTGAAAGAGCTTCGGTGGTTCTCCCTTTAGCTCTCGTTTCAAACATCTTGCCAAGAAGTATTAGCGTAATCAGCACTGCACTTGTTTCGAAATACAGGTGCGGTTCATATCCCGGGTGCATCCATGAACGGACTCCTTCAAGTACACTGTAAAAGAAGGCGGCCGATGTACCAAGCGCCACGAGCACATCCATATTAGCACTTTTATTTCTTAGTGATTTATAGGCACCTCTGTAAAATTGCCTGCCGATATAAAATTGGACTGGCGCTGCTAATATGAACTGAAGCAAAGGATTCATTAGGATTGCCGGCACTGGAAGTGCTAAGTTGCCAGGCAAATGTCCCAGCATTGTATAGAGCAATGGAAAGGAGAAGAGGGCAGAAAGAATGAATTTCTTTTTTTGTTTTTCATATTCCTTCGACTTGACTTCTGCTTTTTCTTCCTGTGTTGTCCTCACTTTGGCATCATATCCGAGATTTTGGATTCTTTCGATAATGTCCGAAGCGGAAGCTCCCCCCTGCTCAAGCTCTACAGAAGCGGTCTCCGCAGCAAGATTGACTGTTGCTATTTGGACCCCGTCCATTTTATTAAGTACTTTTTCAATCCTTGTAGAACAGGCTGAGCAAGTCATTCCATATATATCTAAATCAAGCTGCTCGTTTTTTACGCCATAACCGAGATCTTCTATTTTCTTGGCTATGTCCTGAGCTGATACTTGCTCATCTAGAATCGTTACAGATGCCCGTTCCAGAGCAAGATTGACATTCGCTTCGACTCCCGGCATTTTGTTCAAAACTTTTTCAATTCGGTTTGAACAAGCTGCACATGTCATACCTTCTATGGGTATGTCTAATGTCTTGTTTGTCATTTCAGGCCCTCCTTTCACCAGATTTGTGGATTAAGTCATGTCTTGACCAGTTGATTAACAATCTTCATCAGCTCTTCGATCGCATCGTCTCCGTCCCCGGACTTTATTGCATCAGCCACACAATGATGCGTATGTTTTTCAAGAAGCGTTAAGCCGACCTGCTTCAACGCCGAGCTAACTGCAGTCAGTTGAATAAGTATATCTGCACAGTAGCGGTCATCATCCACCATTTTCTGAATTCCACGTACCTGGCCTTCAATCCTCTTTAATCGATTTTGAAGCATTTTCTTTTCATCTGGATTTCTGTGGACATGCCTCAGGCTTTCACTCATAAAATCCCTCCGTTCCACCAATTTACTTATACGATACCCCCGTACAGTATAAAAATCAAGTTCTTCATCTTAGAATTTTGAAAAATGCTAACAGGGCGGAAAAAGCCTTCTCTTAGCATCCATTATCAAATGCGCCTTGGCGTATTTACAACCAGATTTTATCGAGCCCCGCTCGGTAAATTCCTCTGAAAATCTGTGGCATCCGCCGGAGGCTTTAACTTTATTCAGCCGGGGTTTGAACCTCCACTGAATGGAATGCCAATATGCATTCATCTCACCACTTACAGAAGTGGGAGACTTCTGCTAAATGAAGTTAAAATTTCTAATATCATTCTCTTTTAAGGAAATACTATCTAATATTAAATGATAAGGCGTGATTTAATGGAACCATTTCCGGTCATACATACAAATTTTTGGGACGCCGTTATCGCAGTCCCGGTAGTGTTAATTGCCACCCAGATCATCAAGATCCTGCTTCCAGTCCCCCGAGTTCTCATACCAACCGTTGCCAATATTCTCGGATTAGTATTTGCCCTTTTCATTGCTCATCGATTCAATTTTTGGGGAGCCATCTTTATGGGATTTTTTTACGGAAATGCAGCTGTTGGCGTATATGCATCATTGAAAACATCATGGCATACCTATAGAAAATCAGATCAAAACAAAAAATAAGCCGGGTGCATAAGTGATGCACCCGGCCTATATGATGAATGGCAGCCAATCAATCTTGCAGTACCCATTTAAGTATTATAAAAATTTTCTTTGGACATTCCTGCCTTCATAGCTGAAAATCATTGGGCGATTCTCCACGACACTCTCCAAATGAACCGACCTTCCCCAAAGCCGATAAATGTAAGGGAGAACCTTCTCCAAATACTTCAAATCTAATTCTACTCCCTCATAAGAGTGTTTGATGTACAATTCTCCATTTTTCATGTAATCACCGTCATTGATGGTCAAGTATGGAAATCCCCCGTTGACCCTCATATTGACAAGCTGATCTCTGACTTCCTTCCAATCTTTATCGACAATTTTATAATCGCGCCCCTGTTTCTGAAATAAATACATGTCTTCCTTCAAAACAAGATCTTTTGTAAGATAATTTCGAAGGAAGGAGATGTCTGAATCAAGCTCTCTCACTTCAAAGATTTTCTCTCTTCCCGAACCAGGTTTGACCCCCTGTTTTTTCAACTCGTCATCCGGATGATCCCAGCGATCCTCAATATCTTCGAAAATTTTCAACCCGATGTAATAAGGATTGATGCTCGTTTTTGATGGTTGAATAACTCCAGCATTCAGTTTTGCGAAATCAATTGCTTCATCACTGGATAAATCCATTTCCCTGATAATTCTTTGATGCCAATAGGAAGCCCAGCCTTCATTCATGATTTTCGTTTCTAGCTGCGGCCAGAAATAAAGCATTTCTTCCCGAACCATCGTCAAGATGTCTCGCTGCCAATCAGAAAGTTCCCTGCTGTATTGTTCAATAAAGAGCATCAGGTCTTTTTCTGGCTGCGGCGGAAACTTTTTCTTCCGCTTTTTCCTCTCTTTCTTAGGCTGTTGATCATCCAAATCCCACAAATCATCAAATTCTGATACTATTTTCTCCTCCTCTTCCTCCCACTCATCCTCATCCACTTTCCAATCGATTGATGGTCGAATCAAAGAAGGGTCAATATGCTCTTCTATCGAAAGGACAGCATCTAGAAATTCCTCGACTTCCTGCCTTCCATGTTCAATTTCATATTGCCTGATTCTCTCCGCGGTTGCAGCCATGCTTTCAACCATATCCCGTTTAGTATTACTGAAACGCACATTATTTTTGAAAAAATCACAATGGGCAAGAACATGAGCAACGATGAGCTTGTTCTGAATAAGTGTATTCGAATCCAGCAAAAAAGCATAGCAAGGGTTTGAGTTAATAACAAGTTCATATATCTTGCTCAAACCAAAATCATAATGCAACTTCATTTTAAAAAATTGCTTTCCAAAGCTCCAATGGGAAAAACGAGTCGGCATTCCGTAAGCTCCAAATGTATAAATGATATCTGCGGGGCAAATTTCATAACGCATAGGATAAAAATCAAGTCCGAATCCGCTGGCAATTTCTGTGATTTCTTTTATCGCATATTCCAATGTATTCGCATCCGCACTCATCGGCTATTCCCCTCCCTTATCCACAATGTATGAAGAAAGAAGGGCAATCATGAAGGAGCTAAAGTTTTATTTTACCCCTTCACCCCATTTATATGCCTATCATGAATTGACAAACCGCCTTTTTAACAATGTCAACATTTACACCAAAGTTTCTAGTTCCTGCCGCCAATACTAAAAGCAACTCCTAAAAAGGAGGGAGTTCATTGTTGGACTATGATCGCGCGCTATATTATACCCACCGTTCCGAATGGGATAATTTAATCGTTCTGATGGTCAGGACAAAAGACGATATGCTCTCAAAAAGAATTGAACGCTTCTTGCATGCGTATTACTTTTCCAAGGACTATTCACTGATTGAACGCCAGTTATTTTCTTTGCTCCGTTTTTTGGAGCATGCGGCGTTAGTTACAGATAACAGTGATATTTTTGAGGAATGTCCTCTTACACCCATATGATCAGCGGCTGCCGGAAACGTCGGCAGCCGCATACATAAAACTTTAACAATCCTGCTGCAAGTACATATTTTTTACATTTATATCGGTTTAATACTATAATCAAGATAATTCTTATTGAAACATAATAAAGGCAGTTGATCAGATGGAATCGAAATCAGAAAAAACTCAGGAAAATTTTCTTTTTTTTGCATGGGCTATCTCTGTTGTTGCTACTCTCGGGAGCTTATATTTTTCCGAAATCAAACAATTTGAGCCTTGTGAGCTTTGCTGGTACCAAAGGATTTTAATGTACCCGTTAACAATCCTGCTAGGAATCGCTTCAGTCAAAAAAAATTACGGCATTGCCTTATATTCGGCAGTCTTTTCCGGAATCGGATTTTGCCTTTCCTTTTATCATTATTTAATCCAGAAAGTACCTTTTTTCACCTCCGGAGCGCCGGCGTGCGGCCGTGTTCCATGCACAGGACAATACATAAACTGGTTTGGCTTTGTCACCATACCTTTTTTGGCCCTTATTGCTTTTATTCTGATTCTTGCTATTAGTTTGTTGTTATTGAGAATGACCAAGGGAGTGGATCGTAGATGAAGAAATTAATTATTTTTTTAGTAGTCATTATTGCTTTATTCGCCGGTATAGCAGGTCTGACCAAATGGCAGCAGACAAAGCAATCGGAAGGAAATGTATATCAGAAAGAGGAGCTCAAACCTTCAACTATAGCGTTGCTGGATGATCCTTTATATCAGAACATTATTCTACCTGATGAATTGAAGAAAAAACTGGATAAAAAAGAAGACGTGACTGTTTATTTCTTCAGTCCTGAGTGCTCACACTGTATGAATACAACACCTGAATTAATTCCTGCTGCCAAAAAGGTCGGTGTCGACGTATATCAATTTAATCTGCTTGAATTTGATGTTGAAGGTGCACCTTACAAAATCAAATCCACCCCTACACTAATGCACTTCAAAGCCGGTGAAGAGTATGCACGACTTGTTGGTGCGCATACACAGGATGATATTGAAGCTTGGTTAAAAGAAAACGTAAAATAGGACCGGCATTTTTTGCCGGTCCTTTTTATATCAAATATTCATTTGCAGCTCTAGAAAACATGGAAAACGCCATTTCAGGTCTATGTAGTACAGAAAACTGGTAATAGGTAAATGGAAAAGAAATATCAAAACGCTCCAAAATACGTTTATTTCGAGTGAAAATTCTCTTATACTCTGAGTGATCAATGGGGAGCGAGTTCAATTCAAGTAAAGAAATAATCACCTGAAGTGCGGCAATAATTTGAAATGCATCGTTTGCAGTCTCCAGCCATTCCTCCCGCTCACCAGGAGTTTTCAATACCTCCCCACGGACGAATTCGTTTATCGCCGCTTCTTCAAAATATAAAGGAAATATGGAATGATAAAGATGGTCAATCAGATTGCTGATCATCTCTTTCTGTTCTAAGCTTGCCGCAAAAACCACTCTCATTACCTGACCCTGCCTTTAAAATTAATAATAGGTTCTTTAAGGATAACACACGTTAAATCCTTGTTTTCATGGTAATGGCAGGAAATAAAATGGAGTTTTTTTCAAATCAAATGCGCCTTGGCGTATTTGCGCCCAGATTTTATCGAGCTCCGCTCGATAAATTTCCTCTAAAAATCTGTGGCATCCGCCGGAGGCTTTGACTTTATTCAGCCGGGGTTTGAACCCACACTGAATGGAATACCAATAGGCATTCATCTCACCACCTACGGAAGTGGGAGACTTCTGCTGAATGAATTTAAAAAGGAGGCCTTTTCGCCCCCTTTTATTAGTGCGTGTTCAAAAAGTTACCAGACTAGAAGCAAAAAGGTCGAAGCGGCTTGTTTTACGCAGCGGAATGTATGCTTTTAGATACATGAGCAGCACAGAAACAAGCCGATGAAGAGATTTTCCGCTTATTATTTGATGACTTTTTGAACCTCCTCTAGAAATTAAAGTTGTCAGGATCTGGTCCAAACCTCTCATCCATATTTAACGCGTTGATTTCATTCATGTCACTCATCGATAGTTCAAAATCGAACAAGTCGGTATTTTCACGAATCCGCTCTTCATGTACTGATTTTGGAATAATAATGTGGCCGTTTTGTAAATGCCAGCGCAAAATGATTTGTGCTGTAGTTTTTCCGTGCTTATCAGCAAGGTGCTTCAATGATGGTTCTTCCAAGAGACGGCCGCGCGCAATTGGAGACCATGCCTCAATCGCAATCTCATGCTGCTGGCAATACTCCCTCAATGGCTCCTGTGTTAGCCGCGGATGTAGCTCCACTTGATTCACAACCGGCTTTTCATTACTGTTAGCTGCAAGGTCTTCCAAGTGATGAATTTGGAAATTACACACCCCAATGGCTTTCACCACTTTTTCATCATACAGCCTTTCTAGAGCGCGCCATGTTTCCTTGTATTTATCTTTTACAGACCAATGAACAAGATACAGGTCTAGATATTCCATATCCAGCTTTTTCATGCTCTGCTCAAATGCTTTCATCGTGGAATCATACCCCTGGTCGGTATTCCAGACCTTTGTGGTGATAAAAAGTTCTTCCCTGGGAACTCCTGATTCTTTGACTGCTCTTCCGACTGTTTGCTCATTCCCATAAATATGGGCAGTATCAATGGATCTGTAACCGTGCTCAATGGCAAACTTTACGGCTTCTGCCGTTTCTTCCTCCTCAGTCATCTGATAAACACCGAGTCCTATGTATGGCATTTTTACACCATTATGCAGGTTTTTTACATCTTGCAAAGTCTTGATCATTCGCAGTCCCTCCTCCATTTTCTATCATTGTATCCGTTTTCCATACTTAAAACGAATAATTTGTTCACAATATTTATTCGACAGAAACTTTTAACTTTCTTCAAAATGAGCTAAAATAAAATCGTTTGGTATAATAACCTTGGAAAAGGGTGGGAATTTAAAAATGGTCTTTAACAGGAAAAAAGACAAATTTGCTACATTATTGGAGAAAATTGCGGCAAACTTGAAAGTGAGTGCTGATTATTTCGCCGACTATAAACTTGGCAATGCTGATGATACAAAAATCTTCGCAGAAAAAATGAAGGAATACGAAAACATCGGGGATTCACTTGTTCACGAAATGATCACAGAATTGAACAACTCCTTCATTACCCCGATAGAGCGCGAAGATCTTTGGGACCTGTCCATGATCATGGATGATGTGCTTGATGGCATGGAGCATACAGCCGGACTGTTTGAAATGTACCACATTGTTAAAGCTGATGAATATATGGTCAAATTTGTGGAAACTATCCGCAATTGTGCAATTGAAATTGAGATTTCCATCGGTTTGCTATTTAGTAAAAAGCTTCCGGAAGTCCGTCCGCACGCAATCAAGATCAAAGAATATGAATCAATATGCGACGATGTGCTCCGCGAGTCCATGACACACTTATTTGCTACAGAGACCAATCCTATTCAGTTAATTAAATATAAAGAAGTGTATGAGCATATGGAACAGATTGCGGACGACTGCCAAAGCGTCGCAAACACACTTGAGAGCATTGTGATGAAAAACGCTTAAGGGAGTCTTAACTTATGGATTCATTATTACTGATTACTATATTGATCGTTATTCTCGCTCTTTCTTTTGACTTTATTAACGGTTTTCATGATACAGCAAATGCTATTGCAACGGCTGTTTCTACCAAGGCCTTAAGACCGCGTGTAGCCATTGTCCTTGCTGCTGTAATGAACTTTTTGGGAGCGATGACTTTTACAGGGGTTGCTCAGACTATCACTAAAGATATAGTAGATCCTTTCACTTTACAAAATGGTTCGATCGTTATCATGGCTGCTTTGATCTCGGCAATCGCCTGGAATTTGATTACCTGGTATTTTGGTATTCCGAGCAGTTCTTCACATGCGTTGATAGGATCGATTGCCGGAGCAGCAATTGCATCAGCGGGATTGGCTTCGATTAACTTCAAAGGATTTACCAAAATTCTTGAGGCATTAATTTTTTCACCTATTATCGCGTTTGTCGTAGGCTTTATCATTTATTCGATTTTCAAAACCAGCTTCAAAAATTTGAATCTGGCGAAAACCAATAAACGATTCCGCTACTTTCAAATAATGACCGCTTCTTTGCAGGCCTATACCCACGGCATGAACGATGCCCAAAAAGCGATGGGGATTATCACAATGGCCCTTATTGCCAACAACCTTCATACGACGACAGACATTCCATTGTGGGTTCAGATTTCCTGTGCAACCGCAATGGGTCTGGGTACCTCCGTCGGCGGGTGGAAGATCATCAAAACTGTTGGCGGTAAAATTATGAAGATTCGTCCAGTAAATGGGGTTGCAGCAGATTTGAGTTCAGCCTTGATCATATTTGGTGCGACATACATTCACTTACCAGTAAGTACCACCCATGTCATTTCGTCGTCCATCCTAGGGGTTGGTTCGTCTCACCGTGTAAGAGGCGTCAAATGGGACACAGCCAAAACGATGATCGTTACATGGTTCATCACACTGCCGATTACCATTTTGCTGTCGGCACTTACGTATTACCTTTTAAATATTTTTATATAAATGCCGGGCAATCCTTTTTCCAGGATTGCCTTTTGACTGTTAATCCCTAATCGGAGGTTTCATATGTTCAAATTAAAAGAGAACCAAACAGATGTTAAAACAGAAATTTTGGCAGGGTTCACAACTTTTTTGACAATGGTTTACATAGTGGTTGTCAACCCGATCATTTTAAAAGAAGCTGGCGTTCCTTTCGAGCAGGTTTTTACAGCTACCATCATTGCCACTGTTATTGGAACACTATGGATGGCACTCGCCGCCAATTATCCGATTGCCATAGCGCCGGGCATGGGATTGAATGCTTACTTTGCCTACTCTGTTGTAGGAGCACATAATATATCTTATACGATTGCATTCGCCGCTGTATTTGTCGCAGGTGTAATCTTTATCATTTTATCTTTGACACCTTTCCGCAAAATCTTGATTGAAGCGATACCGGCCAATTTGAAGCACGGAATTACAGCGGGCATAGGGTTGTTCATAGCATTTATCGGTATGAGACTAACCGGAATCATTGTCGCGCACCCAACAAATCTTGTGGCTTTGGGCGATCTTCACTCTCCTGGAGTATTGCTCGCTTTGCTAGGTCTCGCGGTTACCCTTATTTTGATGGCACTTAATGTACATGGAGCATTATTTATTGGTATGATCATTACGGCAGTCGTTGCTTATTTCACTGGCCAATTGTCATTTGAGCATGGTTTTATCGAAAAACCGTCCTTGCCGGAAGGCCTGCTTGTTACAAATCCAATAGCTGCATTTGGTGATGTCTTCGAACACTTTCTTTTCGCCGTCGTCTTCTCGTTCTTACTGGTTACCATTTTTGACACAACAGGTACGATGATCGGGGTTGCTCAACAAGCGGGATTGATGAAAGGGAACTCTTTTCCACGTGCACGTCAGGCCCTGCTTGCAGATTCAGTTGCTACAACAGTGGGAGCCATGTTCGGGACAAGTCCGACAAGCGCTTATATCGAATCGTCTTCAGGGGTCGCCGCCGGCGGCCGGACAGGTTTAACAACTTTGACGGTCTCTGCCCTGTTTATCATCGCCGCTTTCTTCGGACCGCTTGTCAGTGCGGTTTCAGGACTATCTGCCATTACGGCCCCTGCTCTAATCATAGTCGGAAGCCTCATGATGGGAGCGATCTCCGAAATTAATTGGAAAAAAATCGACGAAGGATTCCCTGCGTTTTTAATTATTTTAAGCATGCCGCTGACGTCAAGTATTGCTACAGGCATTGCCCTTGGATTTATTTCCTACCCTTTGTTGAAAATCGCCAAAGGGAAATGGCGTGAGGTGCATCCGCTTGTCTATATTTTTGCGGTATTGTTTTTCTATCAATTGGCGTTTATCCCACATTAGAAAAAAGTGCTAAGATACATGAAGAAAGAAGTGGAGCATGCCAAAAAGATCATCATTAGGTTGATGATCTTTTTTTTGTGTGCTCATCTTTTTTGGGAGATTGGTGGTGATGGTTAGAGACCTGGTCTTTGAGTTACATCAATTTCATATCTGCTTATAGACTTTCCTTTTCCCGATACACCTTTTGGGGGATCAAATGCGCCTTGGCGTATTTGCGTCCAGATTTTATCGAGCTCCGCTCGATAAATTTCCTCTGAAAATCTGTGGCATCCGCCGGAGGCTTTGACTTTATTCAGCCGGGGTTTGAACCCCCACTGAATGGAATACCAATATGCTTTCATCTCACCACTTACAGATGTGTGAGACTTCTGCTGAATGAAGTTAAAAAAATCTGAATACAAAAAGTCTAATCTTCGGCGATTAGACTTTTTCATTATGATTATTAATTTAAAAGTGGAGTGTTTTCTCAATTGCTTTCACTACACGATTAACTGTCGGCAAATAGTGCTGTTCTAATGAATAGAGCGGAACCGGTACATCAAAACCAGTAACCCTTTCGACCGGAGATTTTAAATAGAGAAAGGAAGTATCATTGATTAATGCGATAATTTCCGCGCCCAATCCACTTGTTGCATGGGCTTCATGTACGATGACCGCCCTTCCGGTTTTTTGTACCGACTCTGCAATCACATCACGGTCAAGCGGATACAGTGTCCGTAAATCCAATACATCACAGGAAATCCCCTTTTCTTTCACTTGTTCCGCAGCCTGAACTGCAACCGGAACCATTGCTCCCCATGCGATTACGGTTACATCATCTCCAGACGATAGTTTCTTTGCTTTACCGATTTCCACAGTATATTTCTCTTTCGGTACATCTTCCCTGAATGCTCTGTAGACCCTCATTGACTCGAGGAAAAGAACTGGGTCGGGATCTTCAATACTGGCAATAAGCAATCCTTTTGCATCATAGGGGTTTGCCGGACAAACCACTTTGATTCCCGGCATGTGAGTAAACAATGCTTCGACACTATCGGAATGGATTTCTGGGGCACGGATGCCTGCTCCATAGGGTGCACGGATAACAAGTGGAACATGAAAATAACCGTTCGTTCTCATTCTGAGTCTCGTTGCGTGAGTCATAATCTGTTCAAAAGCGGGATAAATGAATCCGAGAAACTGCATTTCTATCACTGGAATTAGGCCATTGACCGCCATACCGATAGCGGTTCCCGCAATTCCAGATTCACTGATGGGGGTATCTATGACCCTTCGCTCTCCAAATTCTTCAATCAATCCGTCGGTTGCCCGGAACACACCACCGTTGACCCCGATGTCTTCCCCCATCAAAATGATTTCTTCCCGTTCCTTCATCATTGTCCTTAACCCATCGGTCACCGCTTGGACCAATGTTAGCTTTTGAGAAGCAGGTGCTGAAATGGTCATGATTGGACACCTCGCAAATAGTCAAGATATTGTTCTTTCTGCTCCTGGATCGTCCACGTGTGCTCCTCGAATACATGATCAAATAAATCATTCACATCAGCTTCCGGATACGCCTCCATTGTTTTGACAGCCTCTTCAATCGTCTCATTCGCCTCTTCTTGGATCGATTCACTCCATTTCTCATCCCAAATACCCTCAATTTTCATAAACCTCTCCAGCCTTAAAATGGGATCTCCCTCTTCCCTTTTTTGCTCGCTCAATGACTGATCCCGGTATTTTGTCGGATCATCTGCTGTTGTATGGGCGCCGTATCTCCAAGTAACTGCTTCGATCAGAGTCGGCCCTTCCCCCGCTCGTGCCCTTTCTAAAGCCTTCTTCGTCTCAAAATAGGCGGCAAACACATCATTTCCGTCAATCCGAACACCCGGTATACCATAGGCTACACTTTTTTGGGCAATTGTCCGGGAGTTCATCTGGCGCTCGATTGGGACTGAGATTGCATATTTATTATTTTGGTTAAAAAAGATGACCGGAGCCTTGAAAATGCTTGCGAAATTCATCCCTTCATGGAAATCCCCTTCAGAAGTAGAGCCCTCTCCAAAATAAACAATAGCTGCATTGTCGGTTCCTTTGTATTGCTCTGCCATAGCGGCTCCTGCTGCATGCGGTAGTTGGGTGGCGAGAGGTACAGCCGGTGGAAAAATCTTTTTTCCTTCTGGAGGAATGCATCCCTCCGCTCTACCGTTCCAATAAAGCAGCACCTTATCAAGCGGCATTCCGAATGTTATCGTAGCTGCATGATCCCTGTATGTCGGAAATATCCAATCATCAGGGCTCAAAGCATACGCACTGCCGACCTGGGCTGCTTCCTGCCCCTCAAACGGAGGATAAGTTCCGAGTCGTCCTTGCCTTTGCATATTGATCGCTTTCCTGTCAAACGTCCTCATTATAACCATTTGGCGATAGAATTTTTTTGTAAGCTCCTCAGTCAAATCGCTTTTCAATTCATTATTTACAAGAGTCCCATCTCCGTTTATACAAACGACCTTAGCAAATTTTTCCTCCATGCTACTCCTCCTTTAGGTAGAATGATCACACGGATTTAATGCTTGATCTGCCTTTTCAGTGGGATGATTTTGCAAAGAAACTGTTTTTTCTCGGTTGGATTTTTTGCTCACAGAAGCAGTTGGCCACTTTACAGTAAAAAAGGAATCATAAATGGAATTATCTTTCGTCACACACCGTTCATTAACTCCGTGCAATCCCATCCCCGTACTGAATTGGACAAAGCGAATACGTCTTCTTACTAATATTTAAATCAAATGCGCCTTGGCGTATTTGCGCTCAGATTTTATCGAGCTCCGCTCGATAAATTTCCTCTGAAAATCTGTGGCATCCGCCGGAGGATTTAACTTTATTCAGCCGGGGTTTGAACCCCCACTGAATGGAATATCAATATACATTCATCTCACCACTTACAGAAGTGGGAGACTTCTGCTGAATGAAGTTAATCGCTTTCCTTTCTCACTCTTGAAAAAGGGTTTCGTCATCTCAAACAGAAGTGAAGCGCTTTCATTTCGTCAACCCGGCGTATTCGGGGCAATATAATCCAACTAATCACACAGCCCCGCCGGCTTTCCGGTACAGCATATCAAGAATAATCCGATATTAGAACCGCAATTATTCATTTCAACATCAACTTGTTAACAAAGCTTTATCACTTGCAAATTGCTCTCCGCGGATTCTCTGGAATTCAGCAAGCAATTTCTCAATCGTCAATTCCTTCTTCTCTTTTTCATCCACTTCGAGGATGACTTGGCCTTTGTCCATCATAATGAGCCTGTTCCCAAGATCAAGTGCCTGCTGCATGTTATGCGTAACCATTAGGGTTGTCAGGTTATCCTTTTCAACAAGCTCTTTCGTCAGGTTCGTGATCAATTCGGCTCTTGCAGGGTCAAGTGCAGCTGTATGCTCATCAAGCAGTAAAATGGAAGGCTGGGTGAAAGTCGCCATCAACAGGGACAATGCCTGCCTTTCCCCTCCAGACAGAAGCCCCACTTTGGCATTTAAACGGTTTTCCAGATTTAAATGAAGAGTTTCCAAGGAAGTGCGGAAAAAGTCCTTTCTTTTCCTATCCACTCCTTTTTTCAAGGTTCGCTTCTTATTTCTGGAATAGGCCATTGCCAAATTTTCTTCAATTGTCATCGTAGGCGCAGTACCTGCCATGGGATCCTGAAACACTCTACCAATAAAGTGAGAACGTTTATACTCAGGGAGTCTTGTCACATTCTTAGAATCAATTTTCACTGCACCGACATCCGGAGTAAGAACACCTGAAATCATATTCATCAAAGTGGACTTGCCGGCACCGTTACTTCCGATCACTGTGACAAAATCGCCTTCTTTCAAAGAATAGGTTACTTGATCCAAGGCGATTTTTTCATCCGGTGTGCCTTCATTGAAGATTTTGCTAATCTGTTCGAGCTTCAGCAACGGTTTCTACCTCCTTGTTTTTGGCTGCTTCCAAAGCTGCCAATCTTTCGGCATGCCACTTGACCTTTCTTTTGCTTTCTCTTCTCTTCTCAATCAATTGAGGCATTACAAGGGCGGCAATGACGATTATGGCTGTAATCAGTTTCATATCACCTGTATCAAGCAACTTGATTCTCAAAGCCAATCCAAGAACAATACGGTAAATAATTGCTCCGGCTACAACGGCCAGTGTAGTCCTTACAATGGTCTTTGTACCAAAAATGGCTTCACCGATAATAACCGATGCAAGTCCGATGATAATCATCCCGATCCCCATACCGATATCTGAGAATTTTGCATATTGGGCAATCAATGCTCCGGAAAAGGCAACCAAGGCGTTGGAAATTCCAAGCCCTATTATGACCAAATTATCAGTATTTGCTGAAAAACTTCTAATCATCCGCTTGTTATCCCCGGTCGCTCTAATAGCAAGACCCACTTCCGTTTGCAGGAACCAATCTGCTGCAAACTTGATAATCAGAGTCAGAATTGCCATGAGAATCAGCGTACCCCAAGTGGACGGAAGATGCTGGATGCCAATAGCTCCCAACATATTGTTCAATGCAGCGTCAATCCCGAGGTCCCCCCAAAACGCCTGAAACTTCGAAAAGATTGTCTCTGAATTTAACAGTGGGATGTTCGGTCTGCCAACAGAATTATCAGAGGTCAATCCCATAATCCGTAAATTTATGGAATATAGGGCAATCATCATTAATATCCCGGATAAAAGGGGATTAATCTTTCCTTTTGTATGCAATAATCCTGTAGTACAGCCAGCAAGGAATCCAACGACGAGTGCAACAGCCGTAGCTGCCGCCGGATGATATCCGAAGAATATCATCGTAGCGGCAACTGCAGCACCTGTTACAAAACTTCCATCGACGGTAAGATCCGGAAAATCAAGAACCCGGAAAGAAAGGTACACCCCAAGGGCCATAATCGCATAGATGATTCCTTGCTCAACGGAGCCAAACAAAGCTGCAAACATGTAGAATCATCTCCTTATTTTTCTGAATCGTTAACGTCTTCCGCTTTCCACTCATCCTTGACTTTCACTCCAATGGCTTCAGCAGTTTCTTTATTAATGACAAATTTCAGATTTTGCGGATATTGGACAGGCATTTCTGCAGGTTCGCCTTCACCTTTTAAAATTTTTACAGCCATTTCACCAGCTTCATATCCAATATCATAATATTCAAATCCGTAAGCAGCCAATCCGCCTCTTTTGACAGAATCGAATTCACCGACCATCATCGGCAGCTTATTTTCATTTGCAACAGATACAACTGACTCGAGGGCAGAAACGACAGTGTTGTCAGTAATGGTATACATGGAGTCCACTTTTCCGACCAGCGATTCAGCCGCCTGCTTTACATCTGCGGATGTTGCTACAGAAGCTTCTTCAATTTCAAGACCAAGTCCTTCGTCTTTAATCAGCTTTTTAATAGAGTCTACTTGCGCACGTGAGTTTTGCTCGCCAGAATTGAATACCATACCAACTTTCTTGGCTTTCAGTTCCTCTTTCAAAAACTTCAATGTATTCGGAATCGCATCCGGATGTGTATCGACTGTACCCGTCACATTACCGCCGGGCTTTTCATTGGATTCCACCAATTCGGCACCTTCGGCATCCGTAACGGAGGTAAACACGATCGGAATATCACTTGTAGCACTGGCCGCTGCTTGCGCACTCGGTGTGGAGTTGGCAAAAATAAGGTCCACGCCCTCGCTGACAAGGTTGTTGGCAATCGAAGTGTTAGCACTGTTATCACCTTGTGCAATCTGCGAGTCATATTCAACATCGATCCCCGCATCCTTAAGCGCCGCTTTGAAGCCGTCAGAGGCTGCATTCAAGGAATCATGCTCAACAATCTGGGTAATTCCGATTTTGTATTTTTTTGATTCTTCCTGCTTCGCCGCATCATCCGGCTTCTCCTCTTTTTTTTCAGGAGCTGAAGTATTATTTCCGCAGGCTGCAAGCATCAGGACTGTTCCGCTGAATAAAGCCATTGCACTTCTTTTCCACTTTCTTTTCATTCATTTTCCCCCTCTTTGTTTTTTATCGCCTTTTGGTAAAGGACAATAATTACCGTAATGGTACAATGGTTGGACTTGTTAGTCAATAAGTTTCAAAGGTTAGTAGATTGGGGGCCTATCAGTCCCCTGTAAACAGAGGCTGCCTTTTTTCCAAAAAGGCTTGCACTCCTTCTTGATGGTCAGTGGAAAGTCCCGCAAGGCTTTGCGCATGAGCCTCACCTTCCAATACATTCTCCAAAGTCGAATTCCAAGACCGTATTACTCCTTCTTTCATTAGACCGATTGCCTTTGTTGGCATAGAAGCCAATCTTCCCGCAAACGCTGAAACATCACTTTCCCAGTCCTCTACTGTTATGACTTTGGTCGCAAGTCCAAGCCTCTCAGCTTCCGCGGCACTCACCTTTTCTCCAAGCACCATCAGTTCCAATGCTTTTGCATGACCGACTATCCGCGGCAAATAATATGTATTGCCGGAGTCAGGAACAAGACCAATATGAACGAACGCATTTAAAAAACTCGCTTTTTCAGATACCAGCCTGAAATCTGCAGCCAGCGCAAGGCTAAATCCCGCTCCGGCAGCGGTTCCGTTTACTGCGGCAATGATTGGCTTGCCAATTTCGGACATTTTTTGGATAATCGGATTATATCGACTTCTCAACAATCCCCCGTAGTCCGTGGAATTGTCCACTTCGGATAAATCCTGCCCGGCGGAAAAAGCTCTTCCTGCCCCAGTCAATACAATTGCCCTGATATTTTTGTCATTCTCTGCTGACTGAAGTGCCTCCTGCAACTCGGTGTGCATAGCTTCATTAAATGAATTCAGCTTCTCAGGACGGTTTAACGTAATCCATGCTACAGAGTCTTTTATTTCATATAAAATAGTATTAAACATCCAATCCCCCTCTTTAACGCCCTTTAAAATCAGGCTTTCTTTTTTCAACGAATGCTTTCATGCCTTCTTTTTGATCTTCCGAGGAAAACAGCAGGTAAAAGTTCTTTCTCTCAAAGAACATCCCTTCTTGCAACGGGTAATCAACTGCTTTGTTAACAGCCTCTTTAATCAGACGAACTGAAAGTGGAGGCTTTTCAGCCAGTTCTTTTGCAAATTTGAGTGTTTCTTCTACCAAATCGTCATTCGGATACAGCCGGTTGACAATTCCCAATTCATGAGCTTCCTTCGCAGTTCTCATATCACCGCTCCATATCCATTCAAGTGCTTTCGTCTTTCCGATCAGCTTGGTCAACCTCTGGGTTCCACCAGCTCCTGGCATTACTGCAAGATTGATTTCCGGAAAAGCGAATTTGGCATCGTTTGCTGCAAACAAAAGGTCGCAGACCAAAGCAAGCTCAAAGCCTCCGCCAAGACAAAAACCTTGGACCGCCCCAATTACAGGCTTTTTTACAAGGCTCAGCCGATCCCAGTCAGCAAATTGGTTCATCAGTTCCATTGAAACCGAGTCATCTTCTGCCATTTCATCGATATCTGCTCCAGCTGCAAAGGCTCTTCCTCTTCCCGCCAAAAATATCACACGTATTTCATCATCGCGGTCATATTCCTCGAAAGCCGAGAGAATTTCATTCACCATTGTTCGGTTTAATGCATTCAAAACTTCCGGCCTGTTCAGCCAGACGATTCCGACTTGACCATCGGACTCCGTCTGAATAAATTGATAATCACTCATCTACTTGCTCACCCAACATGAAAGTAACAATGTCACCGGCAAATTTCATGACATCTTTTCCTGATGCTTTGGATTCCTCCGTCTTTGAAGCTTCTTTAAAAGCATCAAAGCTGTCATAATACATTTCGCACATCAAATAATACGGGCTATCTCCCATTGGAGATCCTGTGATTTTTGTAATCTCTACCTTCCTCAATCCTGGAATTTTTTTCGTTAACGGGATGTGCGTCTCGAAATAATATTGGTCAAATTCCTCCGTATTTTCAGGTTTCTTGAATAACGCGATCATTTTAAACATTCATCATTCCCCTTTTCTCTACATGACTGTTTATGATACATATTGCAAAAAAATTATTGTGTCTTCTTTGATGCCTTGTCGTCATCTCCCCAAGACATAATCTCTTTTTCATCCAGCATTTGCTGTTCATATTGGCGCCACTTCTTACGCAAATAACCGTAGCCTTTCGTCGTACGATAATCTTTGTTATCAAGCCTGTTCACGATTTGTCGTTCTTCAGGCTGCATCATGCGGATGTCATCCCGCTTCACTATCCAAATATCAATAACGGGCTCCCGTCGCATGAAATTTTCCTGAGCCATGATAAAGGCCATTTCCTTGTTGGGAGCCAGCAAACTGAATTGGTGCTGAAAATCTCCTTTATGACTTCTCTTGCTAAATACTTCATATATTTGATAAAATCCATCATCTTTTTCTTTCCCCATCGCAGTCCTCCTCCCTTCCGTCAATACTTTAGCCTAGCGCCCTTCTCACCCATTCGTGTTCCTTGAAGGCTGTTCTTCTTAAATGGAGCCTGCTTTCAGATTTTGGTCCTTTATTGGAAATAATTTTTTTGAATTCACTCCAGTCAGGCTGTTGATAGGTCCACTCCTGTTTGTCCTCATCAAACCTCAGGGTATCATCCGGGAGTGTAAGACCAAGTGAGCGTACTCTTGGAATATATTTCGAGAGAAAATCTTGCCGAAGCTGCTCATTCGTTTTTGTCCTGATTTTATATTTGATAGTGATATCCTGCTTGGATGATCCAGTTGTTGCAGCTGAAGCGGGTCCGAAAAACATGAGCAGCGATGGCCACCACCTGTTAATGGCATCCTGAATCATAGCTCTTTGTTCCTCTGATCCTTCCGCAAGAGCCAAAATGATGGACTCCCCATGTTGAGCATGAAACACCTCTTCTGCGCAAATTCTCTGAAGAGCCCTCGCATAAGGACCGTAGGAGGCACCCAGCATATTGGTCTGAGTAATAATAGCCGCTCCATCAACAAGCCAGCCGACCAATCCGGCATCTGCCCATGTGGGAGCTTCCATATGGAAGACATTATGAAACTTCAAATCTCCATTTAGAAGATCATTCATCATATCTTCCCTGCCTTTTCCAAACGGAGCCATCAAATCTTCAGCTACACGCAATAGAAGCTGACCGTGTCCCATTTCATCCTGGACTTTCGCCATGATTCCGAGCTTCCTGCGAAGTGAAGGCGCCTTAGGCACCCACTCCTTTTCCGGGAGCGCCCCCATGATCTCACTCATTCCATGCATAGAGATCAACTTGATTAGAGCCATTCGATAATCATCCGGCATCCAGTCATTGGCCTCGATTTTTTCTCCGGCATTGATCCTCTCCATAAAACGGTTAAGCCTTTCTTCGTTAGAGAGCTCTGTTGCCACATCCATCAAACGCACTCCTTTCAAAAGTAACGTTTTGTAGGCGCTTTCAATCTGTCTTTTATCAAATGCGCCTTGGCGTATTTGTGCCCAGAATTTATCGAGCTCCGCTCGATAAATTTCTTCTGAAAATCTGTGGCATCCGCCAGAGGCTTTAACTTTATTCAGCCGGGATTTGAAAGCCCACGGAATGGAATACCAATATGCATTCATCTCACCACTTATAAAAGTGGGGGACTTCTGCTGAATGAAGTTAAAACTATAACGAAAAATTGCCCGCATGATAAATTTCCGTTATATTTAACTAAAGAATACTTTTAATTTGATAGACTGTCAACCATAAAATCAGAAAATTTTCTTAAAAGGAAATACGACAAACACGGGATCACTGGAAGTAAGATTATTCTTCAGCCAAATTGATGACCACACCTCTTATCTGAGGCCATTCACAGGTGAACACAAAAATAATTGCAGAAGGCGTCACTCTTATGTTGAGCTCTCCTCCTGCAATCATTTCCGTGAAATCATACCGTCATTGTTTCAGCTTCCTTTTTAAAAAAGCTTTTCATAGCATGATACACATCAGCTTTCTGCTTTAAAATATAGTAATGGAATTTTTCATCTTTGATATTTTTATAAGCCGACATCAAAGTGGAATTTCTTTGATACTGATTAACCTCTCCATAGCCGAACATATTTGATTTCTCCATCAACTCGCCAACAAGCTTAATACATCTGGCATTATCTGATGTAAGGTTATCTCCATCAGAAAAGTGGAACGGATAAATATTGTAGCGGGCGGGATCATATTTGTCTCCAATGATTTCCAAAGCTTTTCTGTACACCGATGAACAGATCGTTCCACCGCTTTCTCCTTTTGAAAAAAAGTCCTCTTCTGATACAACTCTGGCCTCCGTATGATGAGCAATGAATTCAATAACTACTTTTTCATATTTTGTCCGTAAAAATCGGGTCATCCAGAAGAAGAAGCTTCGCGCCATATACTTTTCCCATACCCCCATCGACCCACTTGTGTCCATCATCGCAATGACAACAGCGTTGGATTCAGGCTTCTGAACCTCGTTCCACGTGCGAAACTTCAAATCTTCAGGAAAAATGGGATAGAAATTAGGATCACCATTCATTGCATTCCTTTTAAATGCGCTCATCATCGTCCTTTTCTTATCAATATTGCCCATTAAACCAGTTTTCCGTACATCATTATACTCAATATGCGTTATTTGGTTGGCATCCTGCTCTTTTCTTTTTAAATTTGGCAGCTCCAATTCCTTGAACAATGCTTCTTCCAAATCAAGCATGGAAACTTCTGCTTCATAAAAGTCTTCGCCCGGCTGATCGCCTGCACCCTGCCCTTTACCTGGACCCGCCTGCTGGGAACCGTCCCTGGCTACTACATCTCCCACTTGACTGTCCCCATCGCCTTGGCCGACATGTTTATTTTTATCATAATTATATCTGATTTTATATTCATCTAAAGATCTGATCGGAATTTTAACAACATCACGGCCATCTGACATAATGATGCTTTCTTCAGTGATCAAGTCCGGCAGATTGTTTCGAATGGCCTCCTGTACCTTCTCCTGATGTCGTTGTTGATCGTCATAACCTTTTCGATGGAGGGACCAATCTTCTTGAGAGACAGCAAACTGATGTGACTGCGAGTTTGACATATTTACGACGCCCCCCTTGCATTTTTTAAAACTATGGTGAGAGCAAAAGCACAAGAACTGTTTATCTACGCTCCGTTCAATTCGACATGTGGAAAAACAGCCGAATAAAGAGTGACAAACTGGTCTGATTAACATTGTGGCATCGGCGGCTTAGAAGCGATATCCTGTCGCTGCGTTTACACTCGTATTACCTATACGCCGGTGCCACCTTAGCTAAGCCCTATAAGCCTTACCTTTCTCTGATTGTATAGTAGTAATTCTCACCATTTGTTACTCTATCTTATGCAGGATAACAGATTTATTTACAGAAGTTTGCGAGAATGGGACAAATATAAACCAGCATCCTTACTTGTTCTTAATATAGTTTTTTAGAATTTCTTATCGGTTAAAACTGCCTCTTTACTGATTTGCTACTTGAATGAAACAGTGATCCCGATCCTTTTACCAATTTCTTTTCTTATTAAAAATAAAAACCCCTTCCTCCGCCGAGAACATGTTGTTCACTCTTTTGGAAGGGGGTCTCACATTATCTATTCAACAGGCTTCCGACGTAGCGAAGAAGTTCATTCGCAGATGTCGAGTTATAACCGTGCTCATCAATCAGGCGCGCCACTACTTCGTTAATCTTTTTCAATTGCTGCTCATCAGGCGTTTTTGCCGATGTCGTGATTTTCACAACATCCTTTAAGTCAGCAAACAATTTCTTCTGGATGGCTTCCCTCAGGCGTGCATGGGATCTGTAGTCAAACCGTTTCCCCTTGCGTGCGAGAGCCGAGATGCGAATTAAAATTTCTTCCCTGAATGCTTTTTTGGCATTTTCAGAAATGCCGATTTGTTCCTCGATGGAGCGCATCAATTTTTCGTCCGGATTAATTTCCTCTCCTGTCAAAGGATCACGAAGTTTCGATTTGTTGCAGAACGCTTCAACATTATCAAGATAATTGTCCATCAACGTTTTTGCAGATTCTTCATATGAATACACAAATGCCTTCTGAACTTCCTTTTTCGCCATTTCATCGTACTCTTTCCGTGCAACTGAAATGAAATTCAAGTATTTTTCACGGAGATCCTGAGTAATGGACGGATGCTGGTCGAGGCCTTCTTTCAAGGATCTCAGCACATCCAATGCGTTGATGGATGGCACTTTTTTACGGATGATTGTAGATGAAATCCGGTTGATCACGTATCTAGGATCAATACCGCTCATTCCTTCATCCTGATATTCTTTTTTCAGTTCGTTCAGATCCGATGAATTATAGCCCTCCACATTTTCACCGTCATAAAGCCGCATCTTTTTCAAGAGGTCAATATCTCCGCGTTTTGGTTCTCTTAATCTTGTTAAGACAGTAAACATCGCTGCAACCTTCAATGTATGCGGAGCAATATGGACATCTGCTACATCACTATCGCGGATCATTTTTTCATATATCCGTTCTTCCTGGGAAACCTTCAAATTATACGGGACAGGCATAACAATGATCCGAGAATGAAGTGCTTCATTCTTTTTGTTGGAAATGAAGGACCGATACTCGGTTTCGTTCGTGTGCGCCACAATCAATTCATCTGCGGAAATAAGTGCAAATCTGCCAGCTTTAAAATTCCCTTCCTGTGTCAACGAGAGCAAATGCCAGAGGAATTTTTCATCACACTTCAACATTTCCTGAAACTCCATCAAACCGCGGTTGGCTTTGTTTAGCTCACCGTCAAACCGGTAAGCTCTAGGGTCCGACTCCGACCCATATTCTGCAATCGTTGAGAAATCAATACTTCCGGTCAAGTCCGCAATATCCTGGGATTTCGGATCGGAGGGACTGAATGTTCCAATTCCCACCCGTTTATCTTCGGAAAGAAATATGCGCTCTATCAATACGTCTTCGATCCTGCCTCCGTACTCCTCTTCCAGCCTCATTGTATTTAATGGTGAAAGGTTCCCTTCCACCCTAATTCCATATTCTTTATAGAAGTCATCTCGTAAATGCTGGGGAATTAAATGAAGCGGATCTTCATGCATTGGACAGCCTTTGATGGCGTATACTGCACCCCTATCACCTCTAGAATAGGCTTCAAGACCTCTTTTTAACATCGTGACAAGGGTTGATTTCCCGCCGCTGACAGGCCCCATTAGCAACAGTATTCTCTTTCTTACATCAAGTCGTTTTGCCGCCGGATGGAAGTATTCTTCAACAAGCTTTTCCAGTGCTTCCTCCAAACCAAACATCTCATGGCTGAAAAAGCTATAGACTTTATTGCCATTTTCTTCTTCAACACCCGCATCCCTGATCATATTGTATATACGGGAGTGTGCCGACTGTGCTACCCACGGCTTTTCTTTGACTAATTTCAAATAATCGGCGAAAGTTCCTTCCCACCTCAACTTCTCCTCTTGAGACCTGTATTGTTCAATCTTTTTTAGAATATCCATATAGACCTCCCTATGTGCTTGATGAGGAATGTTTAATTAACCATATGCATTCGCTCGCTTGAACATGTCTCAATTAAGCATAAGCCCCTTTTTGCGCCGGAGTATTTTTTCAAAGGTTCGCCATATTTATAATATGAGTGCTCCATTCACATAATACAAAAAATGGGCTATAATAAGCTTCAGTGACAACTATGTTTGAAAAAGGAGGCTTACATAAGGATGAGAACGATCTTAATGTTGGGTGTAGCTATTGCATTCTTGACTGCAATTTTCACATCCGGCCGCGAAGATAAGCCAGGAGTATTCAAGAAGTAATCACGTATTTTACGAATGAAAAAAAGCCGTCCAGAAAGTCAATCAAAATTGACTTCTTGTGGCGGCCTTTTTCTTTTGGCTAGGAATAAGCAATGAATGCCAGAAATTGGGTACTTTAACAAACTAAAGGGGGTCTGATCCCACCAATCCGGGATAGCCCTGCTGACGCAGCGCCTCATACACAAGAATGGCTGCTGTGTTGGATAAATTCAGAGACCTTACATTTTCGGTCATCGGAATTCTCAAGCATCTGTCAAGATTATCCTTCAGCAGCTCCTTTGGCAGCCCTGTCGTTTCCCTGCCGAATATGAAATAATAATCTGTTTCAGGATCATCATATGCGAATGATGTATGCGGCTTCTTACCGTATTTCGTCAAAAAGAAATATTTACCTCCTTGGCTAGAGGCAAAAAAATCATTCAAAGAATCATGATAAACAATGTTAACATATTGCCAATAATCAAGCCCTGCTCTTTTCAGCATTTTATCATCCGTAGAAAAGCCGAGGGGACGGATAAGGTGAAGCCATGTATCCGTGGCTGCACAGGTCCTTGCAATATTCCCCGTATTGGCAGGGATTTCAGGTTGATATAATACTACATGTATGGCCAATTAGAGTCACCTCATTCATCAAAATACCGTGATATTATAACACCTTGATGAATGAAAAGGAACCGGTTTAACCCTATCTACGAACTATCGTCAACAATATGGAACATTTTATATTGGATGTTTGACGTGTAAGCAGAAGAATCTTCATATGCCCAGTACCTCATTCGGCTATTATACGTATGAGCGTTTACAAGCGGCATGCCGTAGGCATCTTTCCCAGTCACTACTGTATTATGGTCGAACCGCCCGTCCCCTTGGAAATCATAGCAAATAACATCTCCTAGTTGAAGCTCCTGAGGATCCTGAACTTCCCTTGCCTGCAGCCCAGCGGTTGAATGTTGCAGATATGTTTTCAGCGCATTTGCAACTGCCCAACTGAAGCTCCAATTTTTATTCCGGTACCACCATCCCTTGCTTCGATTGGGATAGCCTCTCATGGGAGCCCCTCCAGCATGAAGGCATTGTGAGACATAGTTTGTACAGTCCACGTCAAATTTCTGGTAAGCAGGATTGTATTCGTCCCACCATCTCTCAGCGTATTGAACGACCTTCAGGCGGTCATATGTGTATCTCTCCATCACCGGATTCTGATCTTCTTCGACTGTAACATCTTCTGTTGTTTTGATTGTAAAATCTACTGGAAGTTCCACATCTTCATGTAATCCCTTTTTTCCGAAAGATGCTTTTCTTCTTTCCAGCTCCTCTTCTACATATAAAAAATCCTCTTGCTTTATCAGATATTTTAGATGTACATGATAATAAAGTTGATGATACCCATCCTTCATTTCAGCCTTAGAGATTTTTCCAACTGCAAGAGTCTTCACGATATCCGCATTCCTTTTGGACATAACTTCCCTTTTGCGGATGACTTTTTCATCCTTTGCTTTTTTCTCCCCCACAAATTCACTTGCTTTTTTTTCCAGCATCTTCTGAAGCTGTTCTTTCACTTCATCCCTCCTCGCCGATATATATACATTCAGAGAGGCAATTATATGCGTAAAAACAAAAAGCAGAAGACGTCTTCTGCTTTTCCACATAGGAGGTTTATTTGTAAAAAACGTGCGGCTCCACCTTTTTCAGTGATAAATCTTGATAAAACATTGGTCACGAATTTCGGCTGCGGCTTTACTGCCTTTCGATCAGTCACTCTCATGGGTACCGCTATCAAAAAGCTTTTATTAAATGCGCCTTGGCGTATTTACGCCCAGATTTTATCGAGCTTAAGCTCGATAAATTTCCTCTGAAAATCTGTGGCATCCGCCGGAGGCTTTAACTTTATTCAACCGGGGTTTGAACCCCACTGAATGGAATACCAATATGCTTTCATCTCACCACTTACAGGAGTGGGAGACTTCTGCTGAATGAAGTTAAAAAAAGACGGACAACCTCATGTTGTCCGCATAAAACTCTATTCTAAAAGCTGAAGACCTTTATCAATTTCCTCTAAAACAAGAGAATCGCTTTCTCTGGCTTGTGCACGTATCAACGCTTCTTTAGCCTGCTCTCCTCCAATTTTTCCGAGTGACCAGGCGGCTGTTCCCCTGATTTCGGGCCTTACATCTTCATTTAGAACTTTGATCAAATCGCTAACGGCAGATCGCTCCTTAAAATGCCCCAAAGCTAAGATCGCATTGCGCTGAATCGGCTTTTTGCCCCTCCACGATCCCGAGACCTCTCCATATTTTTCCTTGAATTCACGATTTGATATGTCAAGGAGAGGCTGAAGCAGAGGTTTTGCAATCTGAGAATCAGGTTCCATGTCAGGATTCAGATGGAAATCAACCCCTTTATTCTTGGGACAGATAGTTTGGCATGTGTCGCATCCATATAGACGGTTTCCAATTTTATCACGGAATTCATCCGGAAGGACGCCTTTCGTCTGAGTAAGGAAAGCTATGCATCTTTGAGCATCAAGCTGTCCCGGCTGAACTAGCGCCCCCGTCGGACATGCATCAAGACATTTCGTACATTCGCCACATTGATCCTGCATCGGCTCATCCGGAGCAAAAGGAAGGTTTGTTATCATTTCACCAAGATATACATACGACCCAAATTCAGGAGTGATGATAGAGCAGTTTTTTCCACTCCAACCAATTCCTGCCCGTTCTGCCACAGCCCTGTCAACCAGCTCACCAGTGTCTACCATCAGCTTGAACCTGGCATGATCAGCTTTACTATCAATGAAAGAAGCCAATTGCTCAAGTTTTTCACGAACTAATACATGATAGTCCACTCCCCACGATGCTTTGCAGAAAATGCCTCTTCTTGCTCCACGTTCACCGCGTGGAGCATCTTTCATTTTTGAAGGATAGGCAAGGGCAATAGCGATAATGGAACGGGGCTCGTCAAAAATTAGCTCGGGATGTGTCCGCTCTTCAATGTTTTTATGTTCAAAACCTGATTGATACCCCAGTTCTTCCTGCCTAATTAGCCGATTCTTCATTTCAATGAAAGGATCACCACTTGTAAAACCGATTTTGTCAATTCCGATTTTCTTGCTGTACGCAATAACCTCATCCTTCAGAGCTTCATAATTCATAACAAAATCTGCCTCCTTTCCTTTAAAAATGAATGTTTCGTTTTTGATGACCGTTTTTTCGGGGTACCCGCTATTTCGGGTATCTTCCGGACGCTTTGATTACCACTTTCCTCGGTTTCTCACTTTTTTCGGGCATCATGGGCCGGATTTTCATCAAGATGAAGCTTGGCTCTTTCTTATTTGGAGGGCTGGTGGAATTTGTGACAATTCCATCTATACTATAGTGTAAAAACGATTTGGCTTAACTGTCATAACCACAACTATATGATAAACTAATTGAAACAGAAATTGGAGGTGAAAACGTTGGAAGTAACCATAGATCCACCACTATACGAAATCATCCCAGACCTGAAGATCGGCGTTATTCAATATGAGAATATTACAATTGCAGATTCGCCGCAAATGTTAAAAGGCAGGCTGCGACTTTTTCAGGAAAATGCCTATTTCGAGCTTGAAGATAAGAACGTAACCGACTATGAAGAGATCAGGGAGTGGAGGGCTATCTTCAAAAAGCTTGGCAAAGATCCCAACCGCTACAGACATTCAGCAGAAGCGCTTTATAGAAGAGTGAAAAAGCAAACCTTTCTTCCATCCTTGAACTCAGCAACAGACCTTAATAATTTCTTTTCGCTTGAATACAGAATTCCTTTGGGCATTTATGACAAAGATCAAATTCAAGGTGATGTCGAACTTCGAAAAGGTAGACCAGAAGAACAGTATGAGGGTTTGAACGGGAGAATAAACAATGCGGAGAACTTGCTTGTCTCAGCCGATGATGCCGGGCCATTCGGCAGCCCATTTGTGGATTCAACCAGGACAGCCGTGACAACAAACACAACAAATGCTCTTCAAATCGTCTATCTTTCACCGAAGATTAATTTACATAATGCGAGGAAACTTGTAGAATCACTTGCCTCCATGTTCACCCATATCAACGGCGGCGAAGCTCAAAACTATATCCTGACATCTAAATAATAGAAAAACGCAGTGCTTCGTCCTTCATTGGAACGAAACACTGCGTTAGTAAAAGGTTATGTATGGAGCAACATCTAGCTGCTCAAGCATACATTTCGTTGCATGCAAAATTTATTATACAAAACTCGACACATTCCGGCAACCATTGTCACAAACTGTTCATATTTTCCGGTATAAGACTGTGAATCACTTAATCAGCATTTCATAAGGGTTTTCCAACAGCCCTTTGATGGTTGTCAAAAATTCGCTTGCTGGAACTCCATCGGTTGCGCGATGATCGAAGGTCAAGCTCAACGGAAGCATCGACTGCCGTTTCAATTCCTCTCCTACAAATACAGGCGTATCCACTATTAAACCGACACCCAGTATCCCGACCTCCGGCGGATTTAAAATGGGGGTAAAAAACTCAACCCCTGACGCTCCAAGACTTGTGATCGTAAAAGTGGAGCCCTTCATCTCGGCACTCTCAAGCAACCCTTCCTTCGCCTTCTGGCTTACCTGTTTAATCTGATTGGAAATTTCCTCCATAGAATACTGTTCCGCTTGGTGAATGACAGGAACCACTAATCCACTTTCCAATGCCACTGCCATACCTAAATGAATAGAATCATAGAAATGAATCATATTATCTTCGAAGGTGCTGTTCATATTTTTATGTTTTTGAAGGGCAAGCACAACAGCCCGGGCAATAAAATCAGTCACTGTCAATTGAGTGCTTTCCCGTCCATTATTAATCTTTTTACGCAATGCGAGCATTTCCGTCACATCCGCACGCATATGGATTGTCAACTGGGCACTTTGTTGAATACTGGATATCATTCTTTCAGCGATTACTTTCCTCATTCCTGTAACCTGCTTGGTCGTCACAGCCTCACTTTGTTTCACTTCAGCGGATTTTGTTTCGATAGATACTTTCTCTTGTTTTCGAGTTGCTTTTTCGATATCCTCTTTAGTCACTCTTCCTTGCGGTCCCGTTCCCTTGACAGTGTTCACATCAATCCCCGCTGCTTTTGCCAGTTTTTTAGCTGCTGGTGAAACCCTTACTTTAAGCTGCATGTTAATTGGCGGACGCTCAGCAGTCATTTCCGCAGCAATAGCCGTCTCCTTGACAGTGGTAATTGGTTGTTTTTCACTTATTGAAGTTGAGTTGATCTGTTCGTCCGACTCACCAATATAAGCAATCGCTTCCCCCACCGAGATCGTTTCATCTTCTTCTGCTGCAACTTTTAAAAGTACCCCGCTATCCGGGGCTTCTATGTCTTTTTCAATTTTATCCGAACTGATGACAACGATGCTTTCCCCTTTTTCCACCTTGTCACCTTTCTTTTTAAGCCATTCAACAACAGTTCCTTCATTCATACCCATTCCAAGCTTTGGCATGATGATTTTTACAGCCATATTCCGCCCTCCTCTTATTTATATAGAAAGAGGCGCGCTGTTTTCCCAATAACACAGCACGCACTGCTTTAAGATTCATTTGCAAGCTTCTACGGACTGATTTTTCAACTATTGGACTGCAACTGTTTCGTCACCGATCATCTCAGCTACAACTTGCAAAACCTTTTCTGCAGATGGTAAGTATAGGTCTTCCAACACTGGTGAAAACGGTACAGGGCTATGAGGAGCCGTAATCATTTTGATCGGGGCATCCAAATAATCGAACCCTTTATCCGCCACAAGCGCGGAAATATCTGTTGCAGCGTTACACCTTGGATTTGCTTCGTCAATAATGATCAAACGGTTTGTTTTGGCTACCGAGTTTAAAATCGTTTCTTCATCAAGTGGTGACAAGCTTCGCGGATCAACCACTTCAGTTTCAATTCCTCTTTCCGCAAGCTTCTCCGCCGCTTCCAATGCCGTATGAACCTGTTTTCCAATGGCGACAATTGTGAGGTCTTCCCCTTCACGTTTAATATCAGCTTTTCCAAGCGGGATGGTGAAGAAGTCCTCTTCCACTTCCCCCTTCATATTGTAGAGTGTTTTGTCTTCAAAGAAGATGACAGGATCATCATCGAAAACGGAGGCCAGCAACAGTCCCTTGGCATCTCTTGGAGTTGATGGGACGACCACCTTTAATCCTGGTATATGAGTGAAAAGAGCATAAAGGCTTTGTGAATGTTGGGCCGCCGCTCTAAACCCGGCTCCATGCATCGTCCGGATCGTCAGAGGGACCTTTGCTTTTCCTCCAAACATATAGCGCAGCTTAGCTCCCTGGTTCATCACTTCATCCAAGCAGCTTCCAATAAAATCATTGAACATCAATTCTGCGATTGGACGAAGCCCTGTGGCTGCAGCCGTTACAGAGGCACCGACATATCCTGCCTCAGCAATAGGTGTATCCAATACCCTGTTTCTTCCAAATTCGGTCACAAGGTCCTTCGTGACACCCATGACCCCACCCCATGCATCTTCATCCTGTAAATGGTCAACATCCGCGCCGCCTGCTACATCTTCTCCCATCAAAATAACTGTTTCATCCCGTCTCATTGCCAGCTTCATCGCTTCATTAATCGCTTCAGAGTATGAAATCATTCTTGTCATCTTTATCGGCCTCCATCATTTTTAATAAGAAACATAAACATCTTTTAGTAGATCTTCTTTTGACGGAAAAGGGCTCTCTTCAGAAAATTTAACTGCTGTTTCCATAGCTTCTTTCACTTGAATGTCAATATTGTCCAATTCATTTTTGCTGATCAGCTGGTTTGCTTGAACATACTCACGGAACATGGCAATGGCATCCAACTCATTTAAATGCTTCTCCTTGTCCTCAGCAGCTTTATATGTCTGGGCATCCCCTTCAAAGTGACCATAGTTCCGATAAGTGACACACTCAATTAATGTAGGTCCTTCTCCATTCCTGGCACGTTTAACTGCACGCTCCGCAGCTGCAAAAACAGCCATTATATCCTTTCCATCCACTTTTTCTCCCGGAATATTATAAGCAGCAGCTCTATCTACAATGTTTGTACAACTGGAGGCATAATGAAAAGGTGTCGCTTCTGCATAGCCGTTATTTTCCGCAACAAAAATAACAGGCAGTTTCCAAATGGCAGCCATGTTGATCCCTTCATGAAAAGTCCCGTGGTTATTGGCCCCATCTCCAAAAAAGCAGACAGCCACTGCATCAGTGTTTAGCGTCTTTGCCGTTAAGGCAGCACCGACAGCCAATGGAAAACCGCCACCGACAATCCCATTTGCTCCAAGCATTCCTTTTTCCACATCCGCAATATGCATGGACCCGCCTTTTCCTTTACATAAGCCGGTTACTTTTCCATAAATTTCAGCCATCATCCCATCCAGGTCACATCCCTTAGCGATGCAGTGTCCATGTCCCCTATGGGTGCTCGTGATGCTGTCCTTATCATTCAGGTGGGCACATACTCCGACTGCCACAGCTTCCTGCCCCGCATATAAATGGACAAATCCCGGAAGTACACCCGTTTGAAAAATATCGTGGACTTTGTCTTCAAACTGGCGAATCTCACACATTTTTTCATACATCCACTTAGCTTTTTGCTCTGTTAAACTGACTGTTGCTGAAAGCGTCATTTCCTCTCCTCCTATCATTTTATATATTTCAATTATTGCAAATTTTATACCAACTGTTGTTGTTTTAAAAAAAGGCGATAACGCTAAGCTGAATGGAAAAAATCAGATACCTGATGGTATCCGATTTTCATAGAAAATGAGACGATATGACACATCGTTTCATTTTGTCTCACTTATTCTCATGATTACAAATTGAATTTCTTTATCTTTCGATAAAGAGTGCTTCTCGAAATGCTCAGCCTTTCTGCAGCTTTTGTAACATTTCCTTCAGTAGCGAGTAAAGCATTCATCATTTTCTCTTTTTCAATGTGCTCCCTATATGTCAACGGCTCCGAATGACTGATAGGCTTGATGGCAGGGTGAAGGAGCTTTTTTATATCCGTTACTGTTGGAAGACCAGGTTCACATTCAAGCCGCAGACGGTCAAGAAAATTTTGCAGCTCTCGTATGTTCCCTGGCCATTCGTAGGTTTGCAGACACTCCAGCAAATCATGTGGAAAAGTCACCGCCCAATTATTTGTGCGACAATAGTGCTCAATGAAATACTGGATGTCTTCAACCCTGGCACGCAGAGGAGGCAAGTAAATGGGATAGACAAATATCCTATAAAAGAAATCCTCTCTCACGTCTCCCTTTCTAGCCAATTCAGCCAAATCGCAGTGAGTAGCTGTAATAATTCTTACATCAACAGGTATCGCTTTCGTACCACCAACAGGCACAACCTTTTTCTCCTCCAGGACTCTTAGCAGCGCTACCTGCATCTCCTGGGTTATTTCGGCGACCTCATCCAAAAATAATGTTCCGCCATTTGCCTGCTGAAACTTTCCCTTATGCCCCTCACGTTTTGCTCCAGTGAAAGCCCCGCCGACATATCCAAACAATTCGCTGGCAATCAATTCTTTTGGAAGAGTACCGCAATTTACTGCTATAAAAGGAGCGTGTTTTCTTGTACTGTTCAGGTGGATGGAACGGGCCATGATCTCTTTCCCTGTTCCTGTCTCTCCATTTATGTGGACGGTGATATTGGAGTTGGCAGCTCTTCTGGCCTGGAGCAGGACCGACCGGAATTTTTCACTTTCACCGCAAACGCCGCCAAATGTAAATTCCGGCTTCACGAGAAGCTTTTTTCCTTCCTCCATTGGCGCTTTTTTCAATGTTATTTTATATCCAATCAGATCATATTGGATCTGTGAGTAGACAGGCTGTTTTTGACACACGATATAGCCCTTATTTAAGAATTCAGATAAATATGCCGTAGCTTGATTAGTAGAACGTTCTTTTTTTATCTGAGAGCTTGACCAAATGATTTTTTCTTTCTCATTGCAAATAAGTGAAAGGGCATCTTGAGATTCTGTGAAGAAGACATTTTGCATCAATTCGAGTTCTTTATCTTTTGCCATGTTCATTAGCTTCTGCTCAATGGCATAAGCTGCGGATACGACAGCTGGCAGCATTCGTTCATGGACACCATATTCCAGTGGGTATGAAATGTTTAATACCCCTTCAACACATCTATCTACACCAAGGATTGGCGAAGATGCGCACCCCCATGAATGGGAAGCGACTGCATAATGCTCTGCTCCGATGACGGTGATCGGCTCCCTTGTCCGGAGTGCGGTTCCTACAGCATTCGTTCCCACCTCTTTTTCCGTCCACTTCGCCCCCTCAATAAAATTGATGGCACCTGCCTTCTCCAATGCCAATTGGTCACCATCCATATAAAGCACATATCCTTCGGAATCAACAAGCAAGAACAAGGACTTTGTCTGAGCAAAAATTTTTTGCAGATTCTTAATTAATGGAAGAGCAGCGTACAACAAATCATTTCGATCATTCTTGCGCTGGACAAATTGTTTTTGTTGGAGTATCTTTTCACCTTTGCCATTGTACGGATTAACCCCGTCCTTACGGCAAATATACCAAGACTCAGAAATTCTTTTATTAATCCTGCTTTCATCCAAAACACCTTCCCGTACAAACCGGCTCCAAACAGAATTTTTCAAAGGATCCTGCACCTCCAGCACTCTCGCACCCCGCCTTTCTAGATTTATCTATTAAAAATGATTTCGCTATAAATAGCGAAATTCCTGTCACCCTAAAAAAAACGGTTGAAAGGTCTTCATCATATAAGTCTCTCAACAAAACAATCCTATCACGTCCATACAATTCACCGTTGACATTTTCACGAGTGATATGGATGATAGAGTATGGTATAAAAAAATAGAAATGAGGTTAAGTCATGGTGACTAATGCTGTTATAATCAGTGTCATAGTTATGGTTGCATTAAGTCTTCTTCGTGTGAACGTCTTATTTGCAATCCTCATCGCCTCCCTGACTGCCGGTCTTGTATCAGGATTGAATTTCTCTGACTCTGTGAATCTGATGATTTCAGGGATGGGTGGCCAGGCCAATACAGCGCTCAGCTATATTTTGCTGGGGATTTTTGCTGTTATGATCGGTCTTTCAGGCATTACGACACTGTTGGTCAATCAAATGCTTAAAGTCTTTAGCGGTAAAAAAACGATACTTGTGCTGACCATTGCAGGGATTGCCTGTTTGTCCCAAAATGCGGTTCCTGTCCATATCGCATTTATTCCTATTTTAATCCCACCGCTTCTTGGTTTATTTGATCGGCTCAAACTAGATAGAAGAGCCGTCGCTGCCGCATTAACCTTCGGTTTAAAGGCTCCATACATCATGATTCCTGCCGGGTTTGGATTGATTTTCCATGGAATCATCCGCGATGAAATGATTTCCAACGGTATGAAGATTTCAATGAATGATGTAAGCTTATCCATGCTGATTCCGGGATTAGGCATGATTGTTGGCCTATTGATTGCCATTTTTATTTCTTACAGAAAAGATCGTGTCTCCAAACCAGCCATGCAGACGTCTCCCGCGGAACTCGACAAGGCTGAAGGCATTACGGACAAACCAACTTCAGCTTCTTGGAGCATGGGGCATACCTTTACCATACTTGCTATCATTGCTGCGTTAGTTGTTCAAGTAGTTTCTAAATCTCTCGTCCTCGGTGCATTGACAGGTATCATTATTCTATTCATCACGAGAGTCGTTAAATTCCATGATGGAGATAAAGTTGTCCAGGAAGGGATCGGCATGATGGGAATGATCGCGTTCGTTATGCTCGTAGCTTCAGGCTATGCGAAAGTATTGAAAGAAACAGGTTCTGTTACTGAACTTGTGGAGAAAACGACCGGCATCGTAGGAGATTCTCCAATGTTGCTTGCCTTTTTCATGCTGCTCGTAGGGTTAGTCATTACAATGGGAATTGGTTCATCCTTCGGCACAATTCCAATTTTAGCTGCCCTTTATGTTCCCCTCTGTGCAGCAGCTGGTCTTTCCCCGCTTGCAACAGCTGCCTTGATCGGAACCGCCGGAGCACTCGGTGATGCTGGTTCCCCTGCCTCTGACAGTACACTCGGGCCAACTGCAGGCTTGAATGCCGACGGGCGCCACCATCACATTTGGGAGACTTGCGTACCTACATTCCTTCATTATAATATTCCGCTTTTCATATTCGGAATGATTGCAGCTTTCGTTTTATAAGTTACTGGCCGCCAGACAAACTGGTGGCTATTTTCTTTTTTAAAAACCGAAAAAAACTTATTGACTTTTCCCTCCGTGTATTGTTATATTAAGGAGCTGTGTTTTTATTAGAACAAGAAAAGAGGGGATTATGGTGCAGCCTGATCAAAAAAGAAAATTGTTTATTTTGATGATCAACATGTTTATTGCTATTGGGAGTTTCGGGATCATCATTCCGATTCTGCCTGCCTATTTAGTGTCCATCGGCCAGGGCGGAACGGCTGCCGGTTTGATGATTGCGATTTTTGCAGGCGCGCAATTTATCATGTCCCCGATTGCCGGTAAATGGACGGACCAATACGGAAGGAGAAAGATGATCATTTATGGATTGAGCGGATTGGCACTTTCCATGTTCATCTTTTATTTTTCCAATTCAGTTGGCATTTTGTACCTTTCGCGCGTTATCGGAGGAATTGGTGCTGCCCTGTTGATTCCGGCTATATTTGCTTATGTAGCTGATATCACCACTATCGAGCAGCGTGCAAAAGGAAATAGTTATATTTCTGCTGCGATGTCACTCGGGATTGTGGTTGGTCCTGGTGTCGGAGGCTTTTTAGCAGACTACGGGCTGAAAATGCCACTTCTTGTATCAGCGATTGTGGGAGTGGTAGCTACTGTTTTTTCTATTATTGTCCTCAAAGAGAGTAAAGAGGTAAGTGTTCAGGGCGAAAGTAACGTGGCGGATCCCATGGTAAAAAAACTTGTGCAGTCAGTTCACAAGCCCTATTTTATTCCGCTCATCATCGTACTGGTTATGAGCTTCGGTCTGATGGCTTACGAATCGATTATCGGTCTTTATCTCGATAATGCCTTTAAAGCCACGCCACAGAAAATAGCGTTCATGGTAACTGTCTCGGGTATTATCAGTGTCATCGTCCAGCTTTTTGTGGTCAATCGCCTTGTTTCCCTTTTGGGCGAGGGTAAAGTGATGAATATCTTCTTGGCGGTTTCAGCTGTCGGATTTTTATTTTCAATCTTTGCATCAAGCTATGTTTTCTTTTTCGTTGTTACACTGATCATTTTCATGGCAACGTCCATTTTAAGGCCTGTCCTGAATACGCTGATTTCGAAATTAGCTGGGAATGAGCAAGGCTTCGCGATGGGAATGAACAATGCCTATATGAGTATCGGGAATGTCCTCGGACCGCTCATTGCAGGGATGATTTTTGATATCCATATGATCTATCCGTTTTTACTCGGTTTAATTGTCCTTGGTGTGACATTGCTTGTCTCGGCGATATGGCAAAGAAGATTAAAATTGTCGAAAAAAGCAGCTCCAGCATTAAAATAGACTTTCAAGCTGAATCGGCAGAGATTAAGATTCTCTAGTCGATTCAGCTTTTTTTATAAGTTGTCTCCTTTTTGACTCAAAGCTTAAAAAAGAGCATTTGTGCGATACAGTCTTTTAGCTTTATTGTTTGACTCCCCTTCTTCACTAATATCCCCTGCTCTTTTTCTGCCTTTTTCATCCCAGATAACAAGTGATGTTTTTTACCATTCGTTCCTTATGGCTACCTATTATTAAAAATCCCCTGAAATATATGATTTTTTTATAATAAGTTATTGAAAAAATAGGTAGGGAAGTGAGAAATAACAATGCAGTATCTTGTCGATGATTATTCTAGGCCATTCAGATCTCTCACTAAGAACTTGAACTTGTCTATACATACAAATTATAATAAGCATATTATAATTTTCCAAGAAAAGGTAGGGGGACTAAAATGAATTACTATGACTTACACAGCATAGAAAGCGCCATTCCCGGGTACTGGTATCGAACTCCTGAAAAAGGATGGTTTGTTAATACCGTTACAATTTCAGAAGGACAAGTAAATGTAGAGAAGAATAAAAATATATTGTTCATTGCTATAGATTCTGAAACTTGGCACAAAGGGTCTAAAAACACCTCTATTTATGCAGGTTGGGAAGATACTCATCTTACTGTTAAACGTTTTGCAAAAAATATACAAGGCATTATTGTTCAACGCCACATACCTGAATTAGATGAAAGCATTCCTCAATATATTACTCCAAATTCTTATGATGCAATAAAGTTACTAGCAAACTATTCCTTTCAAAGATTTAAAGGACAAATGATTGCGGTTACAGGAACTGCTGGCAAATCTACATCGAAGAACCTCTTGGAGTTTCTACTTTCTAAAAATGCAGAAGTGATAGCGACGAGAGGAAATCATAATACAAGAACAGGTGTACCATTGACGATTTCATGTGCCATCACTCAACCAGATTATTTAGTTGTGGAAAGCGCAATTTCGGGGCTTTGGACAATTCCGAACGGTATTATGAAAGATTATCCCCCATCAATTGCTATGATTACATCTATTGACGGCGGGCAAAATAAGAATGCTTTTGAAACAGCAGTGATTAAATCAAAAATTGCAGAAGGCATGAATCATCAGGGAACAGTCATCTTAAACCGTGATATGAATGAATATGAAACAGTATACGAACAAGTAGAAAAATATAATTCTAATATTATTACATATGGATTTCATGCAGATGCAGACAGTTCAATCATTGACTACCAAGAATTAAAAGTTGGTTCCTTTGTTACGGCATCCATTTTAGGGGAAATAGTCACATTTAAAACAAATTTAAATGGTGAAGGCATGATCCAAAACATTGTTGGAGTTTTAACTGTCACCAAAACCATGAATATCCCCTTATCTTTAGTTATAGATTTTATCGTTGAATATAGTCCTGGTAAAGGTGTACATAGTTTTGAGCAACATCAAAAGTATGATAAAGCAAATTTCACAATTTTGGATGATGGCTGGAATGCTACTGGTATTGCCATGATTGAAGCTATTAAACTCTTTAGTAGAAAAGCAAAGTATTATAAAGGGAAGAAAATTGCGATACTTGGGAGAATAGAAAATCTTGGTTCAGAAGAAGCTGTGCGCCAACACGAAGCTTTAGTCCAGCCTTTAATAGACTCCAATATTGATCTTGTTTTTGCACATGGTCCAGAAATGAAACATGCATTGAGACTATTGCCTGAACCACTGATAGGTGGATATTTTGAAAAAAGTAAGGAACTAGCACAACATGTTTCAAATATCATTGAAGATGACGATTTTATCCTGATAAAAGGTTCACCTCGCTCAAGTGATTTTAAATTTGTAAAAAAACATTTATTGAATTTTTCCGGCGTAGATAGAACAAGTAAATGGTATTCCCACCACCACCCGTTTGCAACAGGAGGCGGAGCAGCTACGTTTGATCTTTCCACTCATTGCAAAGTAGGCTCTGCTGGAAATCAGCAGGTCATACAGAATCAGGGATTGGGAGGTGTACTGTTACTTAACTATGTATTGGATAATATTTTTTCAGCAAAATTGAAGCTATCTGACCGGTACTTGCCAGGTAAGCAGGAAATCAAAGAAAATCAAGCACTAAACGCAATAAAGCTTGTGAAGGATCAAGAGGTCAGCCTGGACAACCTGCTTTCTGCCGCTGTCGTTAATCACTCCCCAAATGCGTTATTAATGATAGCAAATCAAGTGGTAGGCTCCAATAGGAAGACGATGTTAATGCTGGAAGAAATCGCAAAAGAGATTGGACTAAACGACAAAGCGATTTTAAATATTACAGGTCGAAGAATTAGCAATAAACAACAGAAAATAACACTAGATGATTTACATACTGTAGGGAAATTACTATTTAATAAATATCCTTTTATCCTTGACTTGATTTCACAAAAGGTATTTACCTTCAAGGAAGACACATACAAAGTAAATTCAAATCTATATCATTATGGTTTGATTACTCATGGGTTGTTTTTTGGTTATTTAGACTCTTTAGCTATAGTGCTCTCTCAATTTGATGGTCATAAATATATCACCGTAGTGGCAGGGGCAAACGATACTTTCCATCGAGATCAACTCATCATCGATTCTCTTCATTCAATAAATCAAGCAAAACTTAACGATCAATTGATGATTCATGAAGAAAATGTAACGGATACATATACCATAAATATCTTGGGAGATACTTATTTTGGAGAATTTTATTCCGATAAAAGGAAGAGAAACAATCGTACAGACGCTCTAACTACGAAAGGAAGATCATATTCTTTTGATAAATTAAGACCGTTTATTTCCACCGGTGATTTTAATATATTTAATTTTGAAGCAGCGTTATCTCATCATAAAGATCATTACTTGAAGAAAAGAAAACCATTTGTTTTATACAGTGACCCGCAGAACACAGTTGAGCCATTGAAAGAGGAAGGGTTTCATTTAGCTACATTAGCAAATAATCATCTAATGGACTGTGGAGTCGAAGGTTTAGAGCAGACTATTCGCACATTTGAGCAAGCAAAAATAGATGTTATTGGAGCAGGATTTAATCAAACGGATGCTGAAAAACCAATTATTAAAGTTATAAATAAAACTCGTATTGCTATTTTCAATGCTTATTGGTACAGAAATCCAATGTATCGTGAGTTTGATTTTTATGCAATTGGAGATCAGCCTGGTGTAGCCTGCTTAAGTGGGCATATATTAGAGCAAGTTAAAAAAGAAAAATCAGCCTATCCAAATGGAAAGGTTTTGGTGATTGCACATTGGGGCGTCGATTTTAAAACTGTACATCCCAAGCAAAGAGAGTATGCACATTCCTTAGTAAATGCTGGAGCAGATATCATTATCGGACATGGTGCACATATGATTCAAGAAATCGAACAAATAGATTCAAGTATCATTGCGTATAGTATTGGAAATGGTGTTTTTAATAGTGATGGAGAATATGGCCGTAGATTTGTTGCGCCTTATAGTATGATTGCACAAATACAGTTAGATCAAAGTGAAATGGAATTACGCCTTTACCCCATTTACTCCAATAATTTAGAAACATTTTGGCAGCCGCGATTTGTCACAGAAAGTGAATTTCAACATTGTACATATATGTTAAAATCTTTCGGCACAACCGATTTGATTCCAGCAAAAGATCTGGATCATTATTATTACTCTTTTACTATTCTTTAAAAAGAGTTCTTGATGCAGCGTCGGACTTGGTCATATTCTGCGCTGATCACGATAGCAACCGTACACTGTTTCTTAATCTTTCAACACAAGCTCAGGCACAGGAAATACATAACGTTTTCCTGTGCCTGAGCTGTTTTAGAATTAATCTTAACTTGCCTCTAATAGTATAAGGCATTCACTTTGCCGCACTTTTTGCAGGTTTCGTAATACTCATTCCCATCATATTGATGATGACAGGATTGCTGGATCTTTTTTACCCGGATATTCAGATTTTTGATGCGCAGTTCCAACTGTTGGATTTCTTCTTTCATTTTTTGTACGCTCATCATGCACCTCCGAGAGAACTAAAGATAAATATTACTTCCGGCTGCCTTGAATTCGGCCGCTTTGTTCTTCATCCCCTTTTCAATGGCTTCCTGTGTATCGAGGTCATTTTCTGCTGCATATTTACGAATATCATGCGAGATTCTCATACTGCAAAATTTCGGGCCGCACATAGAACAAAAATGGGCTGTTTTTGCCGCATCTGCAGGCAATGTTTCATCGTGATACTCCACGGCTCGCTCCGGATCCAGGGATAAATTGAACTGGTCCTCCCAGCGGAATTCAAAACGAGCTTTTGAAATTGCGTCATCCCTAATCTGAGCGCCCGGGTGCCCCTTCGCCAAATCTGCAGCATGGGCAGCTATCTTATAAGTAATGACCCCTTCACGTACATCATCCTTATTGGGCAGTCCCAAATGTTCTTTTGGAGTTACATAACACAACATCGCTGTTCCGTACCATCCAATCATTGCCGCGCCAATCGCGGAAGTGATATGGTCATAGCCAGGGGCAATATCAGTTGTAAGCGGTCCAAGCGTATAGAACGGCGCTTCATGACATGCTTCAAGCTGTCTGTCCATATTCTCCTTGATCAGGTGCATTGGAACATGTCCGGGACCTTCAACCATCACTTGGACATCATGCTCCCATGCGATCTTTGTGAGCTCTCCGAGTGTTTCCAGCTCCGCAAACTGCGCTTCATCATTCGCATCCGCAATGGATCCAGGGCGCAATCCATCACCCAAAGAAAATGCAATATCGTATGCTTTCATAATTTCACAGATGTCCTCAAAATGAGTATATAAAAAGTTTTCTTTATGATGATATAGGCACCATTGCGCCATAATTGAGCCGCCCCGCGAAACAATGCCTGTTACACGGCTTGCCGTTAATGGAACATATCTTAAGAGTACTCCAGCATGAATCGTAAAATAATCGACACCCTGTTCTGCCTGTTCAATTAGTGTATCACGGTAAACCTCCCAAGTGAGGTCCTCAGCAACCCCCTTCACCTTTTCCAAGGCCTGATAAATAGGAACGGTGCCGATCGGAACCGGAGAATTTCGGATGATCCACTCCCGGGTCGTATGTATGTTTTTCCCTGTCGATAAATCCATGATTGTATCGGCGCCCCATCGAGTGGCCCAAGTCATTTTTTCCACCTCTTCCCCAATGGAGGAGCTCACTGCAGAATTCCCAATATTTGCATTTATCTTAACGTGGAAATTCCTTCCAATGATCATCGGTTCCGCCTCTGGGTGATTGATATTCGTTGGAATGATGGCACGGCCTTTTGCTACTTCATCACGGACAAACTCAGGCGTTAGATTTTCTCTTATTGCAATGAATTCCATTTCGGGCGTAATGACCCCATTTTTTGCATAATGAAGTTGGGTAACAATTTTTCCCTTCTGTGCCCGGATAGGTCTTCGTTTTAATCCCGGAAACACATTCCGCTCCGCTTTTGGATCATCGTTTGATTTAAAACCATTGTCTTCGGGCTTAATCTTACGTCCCTCATATTCCTCTACATCACCGCGCTCCCAAATCCATTGGCTTTTAAGCGGAGGCAGCCCCTTTGTAATATCAACTGCATATTCCGGATCTGTATAAGGCCCGCTTGTATCATATACCCGAACGGGAGCATTAGCCTTCTCTATTGCTTCCGTCTTTGTAGGATTCAATTCAATCTCCCTCATGGGTACTTTGATATCTGGCCTGGCTCCTTCCATATACACCTTTTTGCTCTTTGGAAAATTGGACATGATGGCGATACTTTTCTCATCTGATAGCGACATAGACATTAGATACTCTCCCCTTCATTTTTTGGTTAAAGGACGAGATCTGATTGGCAGGATTCCGTGCAGACAATACAAAAAAGCCGGGACCATAAAAAAATGGCTGGACCCGGCCTAAAATGTATAGACTTCAATTAAGATGCACTACTCATTAACTTCCCTACGCTGGCATTAACCAGATCAGGTCCAAAGGGTCAGGAAACTTCATCGCGTTTCTTCTCTCAGCCCAGCTCTTTGGGCACCCCCAGTTATTGCTATTCGATTTGTCTCCACTATATTAGACTCTTCATGAAAATTCAAGGGCGAATTTCAAAAATAAGCCTTTATTCACAGAAAGAAACATCAGCCTTCCTAATCAAATGCGCCTTGGCGTATTTGCGCCCAGATTTTATCGAGCTTCGCTCGATAAATTTCCTTTGAAAATATGAGGCATCCGCCAGAGGCTTTAACTTTATTCAGCGGGGGTTTGACCCCCCACTGAATGGAATACCAATAGGCATTCATCTCACCACTTATAGAAGTGGGAGACTTCTGCTGAATGAAGTTAAATGATATCTACCCAAATTTTAACAGCCGTTGCCAATATCAATACAGCCAATATGACTTGTAAAATTTTGGTGTTCATTTTTTTACCTGTCATTGCACCAAGGGGAGAAGCAATCAGGCTGGCAATAATCATGATCAATGCCGGAACATAGTCCACTTGCCCTGTAGTAATCTTCCCTACCGTTGTTCCAATGGATGAAATGAAAGTAATGGCCAAAGATGAGGCGATTGTCATGCGGGTTGGAATTTTTAATACGACAAGCATGATAGGCACTAATAAAAATGCACCGGCCGCCCCGACTATCCCGGCACCCAAACCGACAACGAAAGCAAGGAGGGCTGCAAGCCATTTATTAAATTTCACCTGCTCAAACGGGATATGATCAATTCCCTTTTTCGGAACAAACATCATCACCGCAGCTATCAATGCCAGAATCCCATAAATTAGGTTAATGCCTCCCTCTGACATAAGTTTGGAGCCAAATCCCCCTATAAAACTTCCGATTAAAATGCTGCTTCCCATATATCCAATCAATGTTTTATTCAAATAGCCGCCTTTTCTGTAGGCCCAAACTCCACCAATCGTCGCAAAGAATACCTGGACGGCGCTGATTCCGGATACTTCATGTGCGCTAAATGCTGCTAAACCGAACAGCGGTGGGATATATAAAAGCATCGGGTATTTAATAATGGAGCCGCCAATCCCAAGCATGCCCGAAATATAAGAGCCGATAAAACCTATTAAAAAAATGACGAGGATAAATGTAAAATCCATCGCTTAACCTCCTTAAACAATGTGGAAGCGTCGGATATAAGAAAAGCGCAAGCGCCTTGGTCAGCGCGGGCAAACAAGACGATTCCCGAGGAGGCGGTTGTTCAGCCTCCACAGGGAAGCGGCTTGATGGGCTAGGCGCTGGCCGCCGCCACATCCTGTGGCTTCGGTGGTACTAGTATTTCCTGTACGTCGCACTAGACAGATAAAATCTTAATTCGAACAAAATATTTCATCTAATTTTTTACTTTCTTACTCTTGGAAAAAGGGGAACCCTTACGTCCCCCTTTATGATCAGGCTTTTTTAATCCAAAATTTGAAAACACCGTTTTCTTCGTCTATTTTCAACAGTTCATGTCCGCCTGATTTAGTCCATGCTGTCAAATCGCTTTTAGACCCTTTATCAGTTGCATGTACTTCCAATATTTGTCCAGACTCCATTTCATTGATCACTTTTTTCACTCTTACGATCGGCATTGGACATGCCAATCCTTTCGCATCTAAAAACTTTACAGCTTCCATTTCATATTCCTCCTATTTTTTATCTTACCGCGCAGCGGTTCGGACCAATTTCCATTTCACGTTGCTTTTCCAAATCAGGATTTATTTTTCCCATGTTTGTTTCTCGTATTTCCTGATAAGCGTTTGGCTGGGGAGGCAGATTTTCAGTTACTAATCTTCTAAACTCTTCATCACTATCAATATTCAAGCCATGATTGTTTTCAAAAAGAGTTCCCAACTTTTCAGAAACGCTCCCGTCTTCATTTAATTCATCTATAATCATGAAATGGGCCGGCAGAACAAGAAGTTCTTCGGATAGCTCTTTATAACGGGAATATAATGTCTCCCGCAAGTCACCCACCCAATCTTGTGCCAATCCAGCAAGATCCGGTCTTCCAATCGAATCAACAAACAAGATATCTCCTGTCAATAAATATTTTCCATCTACAATAAATGATGTAGATCCAATTGTATGCCCCGGTGAGTAGAGCGCATGAATATCAATCGCTGTATTGCCGATTGTAATCACATCTCCGTCTTCAAGAGGTTCATAAACATAAGTGACCTCCGCTGCATCCTTTGGAGGAAGCCAATAGGTTGCATTTGTCTGCGCGGCGATCTCTCTGCCTCCCGAAATATGGTCGGCATGAAGGTGAGTATCAAGCACATGGGTAATATTCGCATTTTTGCTTTTGGCAAACTCTGTAAAAACATCGATCATACGAGTCGCATCAATCACTGCAGCTTCTTTCCCCGAAATGATCATGTAAGATAAACAGCCTTTTCCCATTCGGACAAACTGGTACATTTCTCCGCCGTCTTTCAAATCTCCGATTTTTACAGGCTCCAAATGTTCACTCCAGGCCTTCATGCCACCTTCCAAATATGCTACATCCAATTCTTGCTCGGCCAGCATTTCAGCCACCATTACTGACGATCCTTCCTTTGCACAAACAACGAGAACCTCTTTGCCGATAGGAATTTTTCCTAAAATGTCTTCCACACCATCAAGCAGCTCGAAATATGGAATATTTAAGTACTCCACATTTCTCCCTTCAATTTTCCAGTCCTGAAAGTCACTTTCATTCCGAACATCCAAGATAAACAGCTCTTCATTGTTCACGATTTTTCTTGCAACATCTTTAGATGTCCAAACTGATACTGTCATCACTTTACCCCCATAGGTATATTTTTAATTAAAAAAATTTACTTTTGTATAGCCTCCATAATACTGTTTGGATCAAAACCGATAATCCACTGGCCGTTGATTTCAGTTTGCGGCACACCCATTTGTCCAGTTGTCCTTATCAATTGCTGCATTTTTTCAGGGTGGCTTTCTACATTTACTTCTTGAAAAGCTATTTCATTTTCCTTCAAAAAGTTCTTCAACATGACGCAGTACGGACATCTCGTTGTTGTATAAACAGTCACTGGCATCTATTGCTGACCTCCTTTATGATTGACACCCTCTAATTGCCCGGTCCATTCACTCATGCCCGGGATAACATTGAACACTTTGTCAAACCCTTTTTCTTTCAGCTTTTGCGCTGCCATATCGCTCCGGTTCCCTGTACGGCACACGACGAAAATTTCCTTTTCTTTCTGCAGTTCATCTGCCCTTTCATCGAGCTCTCCTAAAGGAATGGAGATGGCTTCTGGAATATGGTTAAAGGCATATTCAGCAGCTTCTCTTACATCCAGCACAATGATACTCTCATTTGATTCGATTTTCTTTTGCAACTCATCGTTTTGAACAACATAGGGGTACTCTTTCACTTCTGTTTCCTCACTGGCGGACTTTCTGAGGAAATGCTTCAATATTTCACCGTCCTCCAAAGTGCCCAAGTATTGATGACCAACGCTTTCCGCCCAAGCCCTGATATCGGCCTTTGATCCTTTATCAGTCGCTTGAACTTCCAGGACTTTACCTGGGGCTAGCTCATTCATTTCCTTCTTTGTCTTGACGATCGGCATTGGACACGCCAACCCTTTTGCATCCAAAATGACATCGGCATTTATCTTACTCATCCTATAGCCTCCAGTTGATTATTTTATTTTTCCTTCCCAATCAAGCATACCGCCAACCATGTTCATAGCTTTGTATCCATGGCTCTCCAAAAGTTGCGTTGCCCGGCCACTTCTTCCGCCAGAACGGCAGACCATAATATATTCTTTAGATTTGTCGAGCTCACTTATTTTTAATTCAACCAATCCTAATGGAATGTGAATAGCTTCAGGAATTTTTCCCGCTGCTACTTCGTCGGCTTCGCGGACATCTATGATATTTAATTTTTCTCCTTGATCCAGTTTCTGTTCCACTTCTTTTGCACTTATTTCCTTCATTTTTACTTCCTCCTTATCAAATGCGCCTTGGCGTATTTGCGCCCAGATTTTATCGAGCTCCGCTCGATCAATTTCCTCTGAAAATCTGTGGCATCCGCCGGAGGCTTTAACTTTATTCAGTCGGGGTTTGAACTCCCGCTGAATGAAATACCAATTTGCATTCATCTCACCACTTACAGAAGTGGGAGACTTCTGCTGAATGAAGTTAAAACCAGGCATTCATCCCGCCACGGACATTTGCCAATTTCATGTATCCTTTTTTCTTCAGGATCCGGCACGCTTGTAGGCTCCTCATTCCACTTTGGCAAATTAAGATGATTTCTTTTTCCTTTAAAATCCTTTGATTTGCTTGGCTTTCCAACATATGAAGAGGGATGTTTTGAAAGCCTGGAATATGGTTTCTTTGATACTCGGCTGGTGTCCTTACATCAACAAATTGCTTGTTTTTATCCTGCAACATTGTCTTTAATTCATCCACTTTAATCTGCCGTATTCCTCTGGGCGGCAGCATCCGCCATATAATGAACACGACAAACAACGTAAAAGCGATTGCTCCCATAGCTCTTCAATCAACCCTCCTGCCTATATAAACAGATTCACATGACCAATTTCTGCATCTGCAAGATAGGCTGCCACACCTGCATAGTCAATTCCATCCAAGAGCTCCTCCTGCTGTAATCCAAGCAGATCCATCGTCATTGTACAGGCAACTAATTTGATATCCTGTTCCTTTGCCATATCAATCAATTGAGGCAACGGGATAGCATTATGCTTTTTCATGATATCTTTAATCATTTTCGGCCCCAACCCGGCAAAATTCATTTTGGAAAGTCCCATTCGGTCTGCGCCTCTTGGCATCATTTTGCCAAACATCTTTTCCATGAACCCTTTTTTGACCGGGATGTTCTCCTCCTTGCGTAGCGCGTTCAAGCCCCAAAATGTGTGAAAAATGGTCACTTCATGGTCATAGGCTGCGGCACCATTTGCGATGATGTATGCTGCCATCGCTTTATCGTAATCGCCGCTGAACAGCACGATTGTCGTTCTTTTCTTTTCTTCCATCGTTGCTCCCTCCACCATATACCCATTAGGGTATTATTAAACTTAAAAAATATATTACCTTTACCCCTATGGGTATTATACTATTAAAAATAAAAGAGAATGTCAACCCTCTTTTTTCAGCGGCTCTTCACCAATAAGTTTACCGCTTCTTTGACAAGCTCTTCCGTACTTGCTTCCCCTGATTCATTTGCCTTTTGAACACACTCCACTAGGTTGGAGCTCACAACCACACCAATGGTCCGATCGATAGCAGTCCGTGCAGCTGACAGTTGAATGATCACATCTTTGCAATCCTTATTTTCTTCCATCATTCTTAATATTCCTCTGAGTTGCCCTTCAATGCGTTTAACTCTGTTTTTCATTTGATCATCATAATTCATTGAACTGCCCCCTCAATTGTTATTTCCTAGGCTCATGGACTTTTTTTCGTTTAATAAAACCCTGGTACTATCCGCGATTGAATAGCCACGAATGTGATAGCCCTTTTTTTGCAAATAGCGAATCCCCATATTACTTTCCAATTTGCTCGAAGCAACCAAATAAAGGTCCATGCTCGGAATGTCCTGATAATTTCTTTTTAAATAAGCAACCGGGATCGTTAATGCACCGGGTACCGGACTTTTATAGGACTCGTTAAAATCTCTTATATCAACAATCGTTATAGTATTACTTATATCTTCCTGTTCCACACTTTTGATACCGAAAACAGGAATATACCTGTTATAAAAAATCATGCCTACAACTATCATACTAAAAATCAGGATGATCATCTAGGGTATCGTCCTCCTTAAAAATTTCATACGATGTTCATTTTATACACATGGGGGTATATTGTCAAATCTCACTCATTATAAAAAAGAAAAAAGGCGAAAGAAACGATCGCCTGATAAAAATTTTGTATTATGAAGCCACATTCTTCGGAATAGAAGATCCTTGTCTTTCGGAAAAATAGGCGGCAATAAAATAAATAATAGCCAGCCCTGCCACAATCAACGCAATCGTGTTGCTCAGGTTATCCCATAGCTCCGCCAAGCCTAAAAAGGCCGGAATCGTACAAGTAATCCAAGCCATTACAAAAGTTACTTTTCCGACATAGCGTCCAATGTCCATGTTTTTTGCCAAGACTAAATAGAATAAAAACCATAAATATGACCAAAACAACCATATAATTCCAAATTTTATATCTGCAGTGTTAAAGCTAATACAAGAAAAGCCAAGTGCCAAAATCGAAACCCATAGACAATACCAGCCCAGCCCGGATGTTTCAAGGCCAAACCAGTTTGTCAGCCCGACATATAAATAGGTGAAGCCAAATAAAAAAATACTAGCCGCTCCCATTATTTCCGACATATTTCCGTCCGCTTTTATGATCAAATAAATAGGGGTGAAAACTTGCAGTATCCCGATGAAAATATTAAAGACCGAAGCACTTTTTCCGTCAATCCTGCCAAGTAACATTAAGGAATTGATAAACAAAACTCCACCGACATAAAGCAGTCCCACATTAGACAAAGGGTTCCCCTCCTTTTTCGAGAATCTTTCACTCCCTGTCGTCCTTGAAACAGCCCGATTTAATTGTCGCCCCCTCCTGTTTCCGGCTAATTATTTTGAATATTATATTAATTCGAGGTGGTTGTCAATGATATGTAAGCCTTGCAAAAAAATTTATGCGGCCAATCCATCAAGATTGATTTATCCCCCATTTTTGTAGGGAAACATCCGGACAGTAAGTCTGAAGAGGGTATATAAGTTTAGTCTATGAGGAGGAATGGAGCGATATAAAATCGTACAATATTTTCAAAACATTGCTGAAGGCGTATCAAATGCTCCTTGGCGTATTTGCGCCCAGATTTTATCGAGCTTAAGTTCGATAAATTTCCTCTGAAAATCTGTGGCATCCGCCGGAGGCTTTAACTTTATTCAGCCGGGGTTTGAACCCCCACTGAATGGAATACCAATAGGCATTCATCTCTCCACTTACAGAAGTGGGAGACTTCTGCTGAATGAAGTTAAACATCCTTTATCAAGTTACCCCCTCCTGTATTTTTTTCTAATACCGGAAGTAGGCGTAAAAAAATGTACCAATAGAAGCGGGACATTCCGCCTTCACGGTACATTTTTCTATCTTAATTGTTTTGTTCAAAATAACGCTGAATATATTCTTGCTCTTTAATTCTGCTTTTTTCGGTGACTTTCTCACCGTCATATATTCCATATGGCTTAGAAACAAGGCTTAAAAGAAATTCGGTTTCATCTGTGATGTTATCAAAGTTGCCCTCAAGCCATCTGTCCAATATACTTTCGTATGAATAGGCACTATTCTTCGTATTCCTTGAAATCTCAATAGAATCCACCTGTTGTTCAAGATAAAATATATTACCTTTTGTCATTTGGATCCGTCGAACCGAATCAGCAACAATCTCTGGAGGGGTATCATTCTCCCCTCCAATATTCACTTTTTGAAGGGACATCTCGACCATTCTCGTGATCAAGGTCAATTCATCAGATATTTCACCAACATCTCTTTCTGCTGTCACTCTTTCCTCATTAGTAGCTATATATTTGATCGGCGCTGCTATTTCCAGGCTGGATGCGTCCTTGTTACTCTTATCGGCACCCATTTCGCTATCACTGAACGTGAAAGCAAAATAAACGCCTGCAGGAACCGCTGCCAGTCCGGCAATGCCGAGCGCGATATTTTTTTTCATTCATGTTTCCTCCAAAAACTCTCAACCGTTGATATACCTAGGCTCCACTTCTTCAATGTATCGTACGGAAATTTTTATTTGCTGGTGGAGGTCTTTGGGTCTTATAGATTTCCGAATGATAAGCAGCATGTTCATTTTCCGAATCTGCTTTTTCTCGAAATAGAATCCCTTTTACCATGTAATCACCATTCGTTATAATAAGAACCGTTCTCATTATGCAAATACTTGAAACCATACTTTTGGGACAACTTCTTACTTTTTGCCTCATCTTTAAAACCTATTGCCAGTACCTGTATACCATATTGCTTTCTTAGCTTTTGTAATCGTTCCATTTTTTCTAACGCCCATTCATCATGCGCAACTTCCCTGTAAGAAAAATCTTCCCACATAATAAAATCAACGTAAGGGGTTGTATAATCCATGAGTGTATCAAATCCCCAATTTTGTCCTATAGACAAATCGTCATACTCCGCCTTTATTTTTTTCATAAATTCTCGCATAGCTTCATTTTGTGATCGCTGTTCATCCGGTTGCAAAAAGGAATTAATATTTCCTACCGTATCAAGAAACACACCATCCAAACCTTTTTGAACAACCTGCTTCTCTATCTCTTCTAGTAAAACTTTTTGATAATGAACCGAAGTCATATCCATCATGTAAGAATCCCACTGTTCAAAGTACATTTTAGTCCCATTTTCATCTTTATAAAAATCATCTTCTTTGAACTGATGATAAAGTTCTTTGTTCCATTTGTCTCCTTCCATTGCATTAATATATCCATATACTAATGTCCCCTGTTGCTGTGCAGCTGAGATATAATCTTGTTGCATTTCAATCGGCTCAACGATGACCAAATCCATTTCTTTCATTTGATCGCCGATTTTGACACTCCCTTTATCCAAGTAATATTTAAATCGTTCGATATCTTTTATTGTTGTTCGCTCAGCACATGACCCAAGTATGAATAAGGGAAGGACACATGAACATAAGATTATTTTTTTCATCATTTTCTCGTTTCTCCCAGTGGTCTTTTTTCCTGAACGAGCTGTTAAATCGTTTCATGTCTTTTTCATCGAGAAAATAAGAAGAAGCTGAACAATAAGAAATCCATTTCATGGCTTCTTTCTTAATGACTAGTAAACCCTCAAATTAATACATTTGCGAAATCAGCAACAGTTACAGAATCATTTTAGCAGAATCTTTGATGGTGAACTCTTTCCAATCAACATGGAGAGGAAAAATAACTATCAAATGCGCCTTGGCGTATTTGCGCCCAGATTTTATCGAGCTTCGCTCGATAAGTTTCTTCTGAAAATCTATGGTATCCGCTGGAGGCTTTGACTTTATTCAGCCGGGGTTTGAACCCCCACTGAATGGAATACCAATAGGCATTCATCTCACCACTTACAGAAGTGGGAGATTTCTGCTGAATGAAGTTAAAATTCATTTGTTCTGCATTTACATATAATAGCATAAAAAAGACTTTGGTGATGATAATGTTTTCTTTTTCCTTCAAAAGGGGAGTAATTTGATTAAGAAACAAATAAAAAAAACCATAGGTGAGTCAACACCTTCGGTCCATTCAAAAAATAGCATAATTCCCTTCAAGAGGGGATATATCGGAGTGATTCCTTTAATTTTTTGAAGATGAACACATGGAATACCGTTAATTTTGATGAGCCGGTAGGAATGAAGGAGATTGTTTGTGAGTATGAAAATGTAATTATAGATAATCCGGAACAATTTTGGAGAGAATTGTAATATGGTTTCATCCAAGAACAGGCATGCGATCGTCTTTATAAGCTCATTGGGTTTTATAGTGATAACAGTGCAAGTGTGGGTTATGGGGAGTCTTACTTTTTATTATCACACCGGTTCCAATCATAAAAAGAGTCAGCGATTATCAAGCAGCGTTACTTTTTGTAAGCATTTCGGTAACGATGCTTTTCGGAGAAGGTTTCGGCGAGGGCATTGATCATAATGTAATCGGTATTGTAGTTATATAAAGATTGATAAAAAACTCTCTTCTCTCCATTTGCAACAACAATTAAAAAACCGTTATTTTGAAAAGAGATTGATCAAAATGACGTTTTCCTGTTTGATTAAATATCAATTTTTTATAATAATGTTTGAGCATTTCTTATTGAACTAACCCCCCGTTTGTTTAAGTACATACTTTAACAAACGGGTTTTTAAAGATTAAAAATTTCAACTTCGAAATACCTTATATATGAGAGCAAGAGATGAATCTTCCCGAAGCTTTCGTTTATTCTCTTGCTCCGGCTTAGTAGTAGGCGTCACCTATATCCGCTTCAAGGTAAAAGGATCAATCCATACCCTCTCTTAATTTGACCATGTTATACCAGCGTTCTCCTCCATGTTGTGATTCAGCAATGCCATGGTTAACAAATCCAAATTTTTCATAAAAAGTAACTAATTCCCGTTTGCATGTTAACGTGATTCCTTCTCTTTCATTTTCCTCTACAAGCTCTTCCATTTTCTCAATCAAAATTTTTGCAATTCCTTGATTTCTAGCCTGTTTGGACACAGCTAACCCTAAAACACTCTGATATCCCCCTATTTTCGGGTTCTCTTTGATTTTCTCAAAAAGGTCATCGGTTATATATGTTTGATTAATGATAGGGCCATTAATATAACCAAGGATCTCCCCCTCCTTTTCTGCCACAATAAAGGTATCAGGTATCAACTGAATCCTCTCCACAAATGCTTCTTTCGTGGCAGCTTCTTCAATTAAAAACCCTTCATTTTCAATATTTAACAGTTGTTTTAAATCTGTAGTTTGAACATTTCTTAAAGAAATCATTTCGTCTATAACCCCTCTCGTGAACTACATCGCCATTGAAATGAAATAGCTATTTAATGTTTACTTCAGAAATCTTTTAACTGTTTAATTTGGTTACCTTTACTATCGAAATTTTTTTCATCCAACCATTGCTGCAGTGCCCTTTTTCGATTCGGCCACTCTTCTATTAACATGGAAAACCAACTAGTATCTCTCAGTCGATTTTTATAAATCATATCCCTTCTAAAAGTTCCTTCATATTTGAAACCAAGTCTATTGGCAGCATTTTTAGAGGGAACATTCAGATCATCACATTTCCATTCATATCTTCTATATTGCAGTTCCTCAAAAACATACTTTGCTAGTAAATAATGAGCCTCTGTTGCAATTCTCGTTCTTTTCATTTTATCTGAAAAATTTACATCTCCAACTTCAATTACACCGTCCTTTTGATTAATTCTCATTAAAGAAAACAATCCGAGGGGATTTCCTGATTCCTTCTCTAGAACCGCATAATAAAATCTATTACTATGATTCATGCAATCATCGACAAATTTATCAAATGTTGCCATATCATTAATAGGTTCATATATTAAGTAAGTCCAGTTACTATGATCGACATTCTGTTGATAGGCTTCAAAAAGTTTTTTAGTATGTTTTTTCGAAAGTTTTTCTAAGATGGTATACTTGCCAACATGTTCAATTTTGGAAGGAAATTCTCTTTTTTCCCATGCTAAAATCTCTTCACCAATCTGTTGGTTAAATTCATTTACTTTTGTTTTCATATAGTTCCCTCCTTCTAATATATACATACTTTAATTTATAAGTTGTCCCTAGTGAAGGTACAAAATTGGGAATGATAAGAGGGACAGTTTATGATTATTTTAATACCTACTACAAAGTGCATACTTATATTTTATCAGTGCTTCTCCCACGAATTATCATAAATACTATTTAATTTTGTTTCCCCCTTTCTTGTTTCGTACTCATAGGCAAAATGCTCTCGAGAGATGACACAAGACAAATATTCCTTTCAGGTGACAAGTACTACCTCGGGACTGACGCAAAAATAAATTGAACTTGTTATCAGTATCTGATATATTACATTTAATATATTTAAGTTGGTGAAAAACAATGAATACATTCGAAAGTACTGGGCAAAAAATAAGACGTAAATTTATGCGTGATGAAGTGTACGATATATTATTAGATTGGATTGTTACTGGAAAATTAATAGCTGATCAACAAATTCGGGATAAAGAGATTTCTGAACAACTTGGTGTTAGCAGAACGCCAATTAGAGAAGCACTTCTTCGTCTTGAAAATGAAGGTTTTGTGCAAACAAAAGCTAACAGTTCTACATTTGTGACTCCGATCAAGTATCAAGAAATTAAACATTATTATTCGATTACTTATACTCTTGAAAAACTAGTCATAGAGGAAATATATACAAAAATCACCGATCAGCATCTTGAAAAAATGATGAATGTAAATCAAGAAATGTATCTTTCTATCAAGGAAGGAAATTATCTTACTGCTTTAAAGAAAGACACCGAGTTTCATGCGATTCCTATTTCTCTTTCACTTAATGCAGAGTTAAAAAAAATACTAACAAATCTAAAACATAAGCTAAAAAGGATTGAACTTTATTATTACGACAAAATAGAGGATGCTCATATATCGTTTGTGGAACACGAACAAATTATCGATGCATTGAAACAAAACAATTTAAATTTAACGCTTGAATATATTGAACAAAATTGGAAAAAAGGATTGGAAAGAATTCAAAATCATTTAATTAAAAACGAAAATGTTAACCGCTAAGAGGAATAATTTTTTAGATGTGGCAAGAAAGCACTTGTAGAGCTCGGTATTAATGACTCGTTCAATAATTTAATTTTTAAAATTAAAAAGGAGCTGTGTGTAATGAAAAAGACAATTGGCATTATCGGTGGGATTAGTCCAGCTTCAACCATTAAATATTATGAGAAAATTATTGATCTCTATTATAAGAGAAATAAAGATTATTATTATCCGGAAATAAAAATTCATAGTCTAGATTTTCAATATTTTACGGACTTAGAGAATGAAAATCGAAAAAAAGAATACATAGAATATATCTCCGAAAGTATTAATTCCCTGGAAAAATCCGGTGTAGATGTAATGATCATGGCAGCAAATTCACCACATTCCGTTTTCGATATTGTATCATCTAAAGCAAGTGTACCAATGATTAGCATTGCAGAAGAAACTGTAAGAAATGCTGTCAAACATAATATGAAAAAGGTATTATTAACTGGGATTAAATATACAATGAAATCGACGTTCTATGCTGAGTTATTTGAAAAGAACGGTATTCAACTTCTTGTTCCGAGTGCTCAAGAACAAGACGAGATTAACTCAATTATTTTTGATGAACTAGTTTTAAATATAATTACGGATAAATCAAGAAATAGAATGCTGGAGATCATAAATAACTATACTATCGATGGAGTCATACTTGGCTGTACCGAATTGCCCTTATTAATCGAGCAGGAATTTTGTCCTGTTTATGTCTTAGATACAATGACTTTACATGTTGAGGCGGTACTAAACCATATCCAAAACAATGATTCTTGTAGTGGTTCATGAGTAAAATTGACATAAAGAGGAGCCCCCAAATGCCTTTTAGGCTATTTGGGAGCTCTTATATCTATGTTGTTTTTCAAACCAGACAACTACCGTTCGATTAAATATTCCTCTCTTCAAATTTTAAAAGGTTAAGTAACTCGTTGCAAAAAACAGTACAGAAAATAAGAAATACAAAAAAATCATTGTGTCATCAAATATTCCGCACTGTTTTTACATCTAATATCGATAAAACAAAAGGTTCTATTTCTCTCCCCTTAGGGAAACTATTAACATCCTCTCTCCATATCCCCCTATATGCAAATTGGAATCCGGTCAATGTTAGTTTTACCAATATTTCATTGATCATCGCAAGCATATGAACTTTAGTTTCAAAACAATTAGCCTAATCAGTGAAAATCGGATCTTTTTGGGAAAAACCCCAAAAAATTTTTTTAAAATAAAGGAACGAGTTTATGTCGGAATTTCCCTGTTTTTAATTTTTTCTTTTTCCTCTTGTTTGCAAATTTTTACAATATCTCTTTTTTCCCTTGTCCCGTATACATGGTCTTTTTGGATACAAGTACCTTTTCCAAAAAACCCTATATCCTTCCAAAACTAATAACTGCCTACCACTAGTGCCTCCATAAAATGACTTTCAATCAAAAGAACAATTATTTAAAGATTAATTATTGAACCTCATCATTTTAATACAATAAGTTTGAAACTATACACTAGTGTCGGTATAATTAAAACATTAAAACGACACTAGTGTATAGTTTCATGAAGGAGGTGATTCTATGGCTCCAAAAGTTAGCGAAGAATATAAAAATGAGAAAAGAAAAGAATTGATAAAAGCAGCCAAGAAGGTGTTTATCGAAAAAGGATATGTACACACATCAATGCAAGATATTATGGATGAAGCCGGAATCTCCAGAGGAGCATTTTACAGTTATTTCGATAATATTGATCATGTTTTTATCGAAGTCTTAAAAGATGATGACAAAAAAGATGTTCAGTATTTTGTACCATCTGATGAAGGTCCTTTGTGGCCACAATTAAAACGGTGGGTTGAAGAACAGCAGTCTCATATTGAAGCGATTGATCAAACATTGCTCTTTGCAAAGGCAGAATTTTTTTTATCATCTAAGTATGTGAAGAATAAAAATAATTTCCCTTACATTTCTGAACGCTACAATCAAACTGCTGAAGCTATTGAAAAGGTGTTAAATGAAGGGATTCGTAAAGGAGAGTTTAGGCCACAACAGTCTACTCATTCTATTGCCAGGTATATCATTTCATTTATAGATGGTTTAATGCTGGACACGTTTCAATTGGGACACAAGCAAACAAAAGTTAAAGATCAATTATTCGTCTTACTTTTTTCTTTAGAAAAGATAATTAATCCAGTACATTTAACTTCATCCAGCAGAAGTCTCCCACTTCAGTAAGTAGTGAGATGAAGGCATATTGGTATTCCATTCAGCGGGGGTTCAAACCCCAGCTGAATAAAGTCAAAGCCTCCGGCGGATGCCACAGATTTTCAGAGGAAATTTATCGAGCTTAAGCTCGATAAAATCTGGGCGCAAATACGCCAAGGCGCATTTGATAATAAGGAGGGCAACGTTATGTTGTTTGAATCATCAAGAGTTAGATTAAGAAAAATGACAAAGGAAGATACAGACCTTTATCATACATGGAGAAATGATATGGAGGTTATGCACTCCACCAATCCATCATTAGATGTCTATCCGATGGAAGCAACTAGAGAATTTGTAGATCAAGTTATCTTGGGGTCACTTTCCGCCAAGAGTTATATCATGATTGAAAAAAGAAATGAAACACCAATTGGCATTATATCATTAATCAACATTGATTATAAAAACCGAAATGCTGAATGTATTATTGACATTGGCGAAAAGGAATATTGGGGCAAAGGTTATGGATCCGAGGGATTTAAATTACTTCTGGACTATGTATTTTACGAAATGAATCTACACCGAGTTTCCCTTAAAGTATTTTCATTTAATGACAGAGCCATTCATTTATATAAAAAAATGGGTTTTCAAAAAGAGGGAAATAGTAGAGAAAGTCTATTTAGAGAAGGTAAGTGGTATGACATCATTCATATGGGGCTTCTTCAAGACAAATACTTTGAGCTGCAAAAAAGAAATGCATAGTTCACCCTATTTTTATTCTTTAACATAAGGCTGTTTCTGAAAGTGCCACGCAGATAAGCCCCTCATCCCGAATACGGCAGTAGTCATAACGCCCTTGGTGTTCATCATAAATGGATTGTAGCAACTCTGTTCTATTGTAAATTTGGCCACAAAAAACTGCACCTCCAATTGTGAAACTGTACAATTGGAGGTGCAGTTTAGTTGGAAACGTCTGTTTTTTATTCTCTGGTGTAGAAATTCTATTTTTCATCTTTTCTTTCATCTTTATAGAACTCCGAATAATAATCGGCGTGTTCTTCCTACATTATGTAAAAACTAAATAATATTCAATCTCATTCTTTTTTGGAGACTTACTCATACTGATACTGCTATTTTGAATGAACGAGTTCCTCGACTTTATATTCTTCCCTTGACCGCCTGCTTTTCCATGTTTGATACCAATTTTGAACCATTTCATTTGGCTCGGAACAATACTCTTTATGTAACATATCCTTTAATAAGCTGTACTGGGCTTCAACTGAATACCGGTCTCCAAAAGAATCATATAGCTGCATTAATACAAAATAACTTTCTTCCTTGAAGGGCAGCGCCTCTTGTATTTGTAAATACAGGATAATAGCCTCAGAGTAGTTCTCTGTTGAAAGATAATATTTCGCAACCTTTTTCAAATAATGTGACCATTGAATCCTCATTCGACTCTTTTTATTTTCTGCCCACAAATAATTTTCTTCTTCCAGATAGTCCCCATTATACAAATTGCATATTTCTTTATGTTTTGATATGGTATCTTCATTTACAGAAGGAAATTCTTCTATCCCTTGTTCCCACTCTTCAATATCCAGCAGCACATCATTTAGTTCCAGCCTGTAACTACTTTTAGAATTGGTGATTGTAATATTGAAACCGACGGATTTTAACGTTTTTCTAATTTGATAAATCGTGGAATAAAGCTTTGAATATCCATCTTTTACCTCTTCACCCGCCCAAAAATGCTCTAACAATGCATCTTTCCGTATAAAATGACCGTGGTGATGAATAAGAAACGCGAACAGTGCTCTTGAGCTTGGCGTTCTCCATTTTACATCTATCACCTCTGAATTCCTTCCATAGTATTTAAATTGTAATTTTTTAAAACAGCATACCATCTGACGGGCCAACGTTGTTTTCATACTTCCCCTTCTTGACCGCAGGCTGATTATGGTTTCATTGAGTGCTTCTCCACGATAAGGTTTTACAAGATAATCAGTTATTTGAAGCTTAGATGCCCAAACAGCATATTGCTTATAAGTGGAAACAAAAACAATATTCATGTCTGGGAATGTTTCTTTTATTTCTTTGGCTAAATCCAGCCCGCTTATCTCAGACATTTCGATATCAAGAAAGACAATATCTGGTTGCACCCTAATGATTTCTATCAATCCTTGGTGAGGATTAGTGAACTTCCCAATAACTTGTACCCCTTCGATTTCTTGCAACATGTCTTCTAGTATTTCAAGCATTAATAAATCCTGATCGATTAATATTGTCCGCAATTTAATCCCCCCTCTTTACAACGCACCAATAGTTAACCAAGGTATGGTCTAGACGAAGGCAGTGCATGCTATTGAAAATAAATAAACATGTAAAAAAACCTGCATATAGCGTATTTGAGATATTGTTGTTTTCTATTGTATTTGTCTAACACCTTATATATAGAAATGATGATTCCCCATCCATTTTAAGACGAGTAATCCTTGAAACTACTAACAGGGATATTTCACATACCTATGATTTTTCTGGATTTTTTGTTCGTTTTATCCCTTCACATGTAATCCTTTAAGTCATCCATTTCGGAGGATCGTCTTTGGACCAATAAATCTCCCCTATTTCATGGTGTTCTTCAAAATGATCGTTGCTTAAATGGTAATGAAAATTAAACCAGTACCCCTCTAATGGTCGCTTTTCGCGCCTAACATGAAATCTGGCTACATCCTTTTGATTTCGTGAATCATATAAATGAAATATTTTTTCTCCATACCCGCCGGCAGGCTGCTCGGTAATCGTATAATACGCCACTTGATCTTGTCCTGCTTCAACAAGCATTAATGTTAGAATCTCTTCCATTGCCGGTAAAATCATACTCGTGAAATCATCTTCCACCTGCTGTAAAATTCTCGGGCCCATTTTCACTATCGCTTGTTCCTTCGCTTTACTAGTGAAAATATCAATGGCGTTGTCAGGAAAAACCGAATCTTCCTTAACTTCTGTATCTGAGCCAAGAAGTTTATCATTTTCTGCTTCTCTTATGTTTCTTTTCGGAGAATAGATTTCCTTATCTTCATTGATCGTTATATTCGAATCAACTGACGGGATATACAATCCTAAAGTGATAATGGCAACTAGAAAAACAGATATCTTTCTCAACCAAAGTTTCATAACCAATCCCCCTATTTCAAACTCCAGCTAATTTTTCATCAGGGATCATGAATCTTTTAATGATCACTTATTCCGATAGCCAAAAATAAGACGAAGGCAATGCCAAGTACCCAACTACATCAAATGCGCCTTGGCGTATTTGCGACCGGATTTTATCGAGCTCCGCTCGATAAATTTCCTCTGAAAATCTGTGGCATCCGCCGGAGGCTTTAACTTTATTCAGCCGGAGTTTGAACCCCCACTGAATGGAATACCAATAGGCATTCATCTCACCACTTACAAATGTGGGAGACATCTGCTGAATAGAGGTAAAATAAATCCTATAGCCATAAACCCTCTCCTCCATTTATCTAGTTATATTTCTACGGAGGCTTTATGAAAGTGCCTATCCCCTTCGAATTAGGAAGTGTCTAATCTAACTTCTAAAAAAGAGAAGACTTCCTCCAGTACGAATCGTACTGGAGGTAGTTTTCTCTTTCAATTAATCTCGACTCGATTTTCGTCTTCTTAGTGCTAATAATCCAACTAGAACTACGACAATACCTAACAATCCATAGTTAAATATGTTAGTAGCGGTATTCGGTAATTTTTTACCCTCTTCTTTTTCGGTTTTAGGAGGAGGGGTTTTACCGCCAGAGTTATCTACCCCTGGATCTGGATTCGGTTTCGGCTCTGGTTTCGGTGCTGGATCCTTTGGATCAACATCGATTTTCGCTTCTGGATAATTTGGATCTGGAACATTATCACTGCTTACAGTAGCGATATTTTTAATGGTCTCTCCAGATTGATCGGATTGGATAGTTGCTTTAAATGTAACTGTACGCCATTCCGTATCCTTCACGTCACCGAAGTTCGCTGTAATTGTACCATCTTTGAACTCGCCCGTACCTTCATGACTTACTTCCAAGCTGTCTGCTACATATTCGAGACCTGCTGGAAGTTTATCAGTGATCGTTAAGTTCTCAACTAAACTATCAGATACAGTGTTGCGGGCCTTGATGGTATATACAACCGTGTCACCGACTTTGAATGTATCCTTGCCTTTCTCCAGGTTCATGGCTAACTTCTCAGATTCTAGAACGGAGTGGCGCGGATATACTTGTACTACTTCTTCCGGTTTGTCCGGCTTGTCAATATTGTCTCCGTCAACTACGGCAATGTTTTTAATGTCTTTGCCTGCTTGGCCGGACTTGACTTTTACAAGGAATTCTACTGTATGCCAGTTTGTATCCTTGATGTTGCCGAATTGACCCACGATCTTGCCGTCTACCGCATAGCCTTTGTCATCGTCTTTCGCATCGGTGACAGATTGACCATCGACTTTCAGGCTGTCTGCTACATACTCAAGTCCTTCCGGAATTTCATCGGAAATCACCAAGTTTTTCACAAGACTGTCTTCGATCGTATTTTGGGTCTTAATCGTATAACGAAGGGTATCGCCGACTTCCGAATGCTCCTTATCTTTGTTGCCTTCCGCTTTTGCTTCCAGCTTCGCTGATTTCTCTGATTGGAGAGTAGGATTCTTCGGATCGACTGTCACTTTCTCGCTTGGCTCATCTGGCTCATCGATATTATCTCCATCAACGATGGCAATATTTTCAATGGTATTACCAGATTGACCAGACTTGATTTTTGCTTGGAAAGTAACTGTACGCCACTCCGTATCCTTCACATCACCGAAGTTCGCCGTGATGGTACCATCTTTGAAATCCCCGGTACCTTCATGACTGACTTTTAAGCTGTCTGCTACATATTCCAGACCGGCTGGAAGTTTATCAGTGATCGTTAAGTTTTTAACTAAACTATCGGATACTTTGTTGCGCGTTTTGATTGTGTAGACAATCGTATCGCCGACTTCGAATGTCTCTTTGCCTTTCTCTAAGTTCGAAGCTGATTTCTCAGATTCTAGAACAGAGTGGCGTGGATAAATTTGTACTTCTTCTTCTGGCTTATCTGGCTTGTCAATATTGTCACCATCTACAGTGGCAATATTTTTAATGTCTTTGCCGGATTGACCAGTCTTGACTTTTACAAGGAATTCTACTGTATGCCAGTTTGTATCCTTGATGTTGCCAAATTGACCTACGATCTTCCCGTCTACCGCATAGCCTTTGTCATCGTCTTTCGCATCGGTGACAGATTGGCCATCTACTTTCAAACTGCCTGCTACATACTCAAGTCCTTCTGGAATTTCATCCGAAATCACTAAGTTTTTCACTAGGCTGTCTTCGATCTTGTTTTTAGTCTTAATCGTGTAAAGAAGCGTATCCCCAACTTCTGGGTTGTCCTTATCTTTGTTACCGTCAGCTTTTGCTTCCAGTTTCGCAGATTTCTCCGATTGGAGAGTAGGATCCTTCGGATCGACTGTCACTTTCTCTTCTGGCTCATCTGGCTTGTCTATATTATCACCATCAACAACGGCAATGTTTTTAAGTTCTTTACCAGACTGACCAGATTTGATTTTTGCTTGGAAAGTGACGGTACGCCATTCCGTATCTTTCACATCACCGAAGTTCGCCGTGATGGTACCACCTTTGAAATTCCCGGTACCTTCATGACTTACTTTCAGGCTGTCTGCTACATATTCGAGACCAGCTGGAAGTTTATCAGTGATCGTTAAGTTTTGAACTAAACTATCAGATACTTTGTTGCGCGTTTTGATTGTGTAAACAATCGTGTCGCCCACTTCGAATTTCTCTTTGCCTTTTTCAGCGTTTGTAGCTGATTTTTCGGACTCTAGCTTCGGTTCACGTGGGTAAATCTTTACTTCTTCTTCCGGCTCATCTGGATCTCCGGTGTTTTCTCCACTAACGACGGCAATGTTTTTAATATCTTTGCCGGATTGGCCTTTGTCTACCGTCACCAAGAAGCTTACTGTATGTGCTTTCGTATCCGTCACGTCACCAAAGTTGCCTGTGACCTTGCCGTCTACCACATGACCAGCATCATCGTCTTTGGCATCTGTTACTTGTTTGCCATCTACTTCGAGGCTGCCTGCTACATAGCTCAGACCGGATGGAATCGTATCCGTGATCACTAGCTTTTCGACCAAGCTGTCTTCGATTGTATTTTTCGTTGTAATTGTGTAACGAATTGTGTCGCCGACTTCTGGATTTTTAGCATCTGTATTACCTTCTGCCTTCTTCTCCAGTTTCGAGGACTTCTTCGATTCTAGCTTTGGCTCTCTTGGATAGATTTTGACTTCTTCTTCCGGCTCATCTGGATCCCCGGTATTCTCTCCACCAACGACGGCAATGTTTTTAATATCTTTGCCGGATTGGCCTTTGTCTACCGTAACTAAGAAGCTGACCGTATGTTCCTTCGTATCTGTCACGTCACCAAAATTACCAGTGACCTTGCCGTCTACCACATGACCAGCGTCATCGTCTTTGGCATCTGTAACTGACTCACCATCTACTTCAAGGCTGCCTGCTACATAGCTCAGACCAGATGGGATCGTATCCGTAATGACTAAATTTTTGATCAAGCTGTCTTCGATTGTATTTTTCGTTGTAATTGTATAACGAATCGTGTCGCCGACTTCTGGGTTTTTGGCATCTGTGTTACCTTCTGCCTTCTTCTCCAGTTTCGAGGACTTCTTCGAGTCTAGTTTTGGTTCTCTTGGATAGATTTTTACTTCTTCTTCCGGCTCATCTGGATCTCCGGTATTCTCTCCACCAACGACGGCAATGTTTTTAATATCTTTGCCGGATTGGCCTTTGTCTACCGTAACTAAGAAGCTGACCGTATGTTCCTTCGTATCTGTCACGTCACCAAAATTACCAGTGACCTTGCCGTCTACCACATGACCAGCGTCATCGTCTTTGGCATCTGTAACTGACTCACCATCTACTTCAAGGCTGCCTGCTACATAGCTCAGACCAGATGGGATCGTATCCGTAATGACTAAATTTTTGATCAAGCTGTCTTCGATTGTATTTTTCGTTGTAATTGTATAACGAATCGTGTCGCCGACTTCTGGGTTTTTGGCATCTGTGTTACCTTCTGCCTTCTTCTCCAGTTTCGAGGACTTCTTCGAGTCTAGTTTTGGTTCTCTTGGATAGATTTTTACTTCTTCTTCCGGCTCATCTGGATCTCCGGTATTCTCTCCACCAACGACGGCAATGTTTTTAATATCTTTGCCGGATTGGCCTTTGTCTACCGTTACCAAGAAGCTTATTGTATGGTCTTTCGTATCCGTTACATTTCCAAAGTTGCCGGTGACTTTGCCGTCTACCACATGGCCAGCGTCATCGTCTTTCGCATCTGTAACAGATTGACCATCTACTTCGAGGCTGCCTGCTACATAGCTCAGACCGGATGGAATCGTATCCGAAATCACTAAATCTTTGACCAAGCTGTCTTCGATTGTATTCTTCGTTGTGATCGTGTAACGAATCGTGTCGCCTACTTCTGGATTTTTAGCATCTGTATTACCTTCTGCCTTCTTCTCCAGTTTCGAGGATTTCTTCGATTCTAGTTTTGGATCCTTCGGATCAACTTTGACTGTTGTTGTTGGTTCCTCTGGTTCTTCAATTTCATCAACCGTTACTTTAGCGGTGTTTTTAATATCCTTACCAGATTGACCTGATTTGATTTTCGCTTCGAATGTGACCGTACGCCACTCCGAATCCTTCACTTCGCCAAACTCAGCCGTGATGACACCGTTGTTTTCTTTCACTGTGCCGTCATGGCTTGCTTTCAAGCTATCTGCGATTAACTCTAAACCTGCTGGAAGTGTATCCTCAATCGTCAGGTTGCTTACTAAACTATCGGATACTTTGTTGCGCGTTTTGATTGTGTAAACAATCGTGTCGCCCACTTCGAATTTCTCTTTGCCTTTTTCAGCGTTTGTGGCTGATTTTTCGGACTCTAGCTTCGGTTCACGTGGGTAAATCTTTACTTCTTCTTCTGGCTCATCTGGCTTATCAATATTCTCACCCTTAACGGTGGCAATATTTTTAATATCAGCACCTGCTTGGCCTTCCTTGACTTTCACTAGGAATTCAAGTGTATGCCACTCGGTGTCTTCAATATCGCCAAATTGTCCAGCAATTTCACCATTAACTGCATAACCGTTATCATCGTCTTTGGCATCTGTGACAGATGTACCGTTGACTTTCAGACTGCTTGCCACATACTCTAGTCCTTCCGGAATTTTATCCGAAATGACTAAGTTTTTCACAAGACTGTCTGCGATGGTGTTTTTGGTCTTGATCGTGTAGAGAAGAGTATCTCCAACTTCCGGATTGTCCTTATCTGTGTTGCCATCAGCTTTCGCTTCCAGTTTCGCAGATTTCTCCGATTCTAGCTTTGGTTCCTTTGGATCGACCTTGACTGTTGTTGTTGGTTCCTCAGGTTCTTCAATTTCATCAACCGTTACTTTAGCGGTGTTTTTAATATCCTTACCAGATTGACCTGATTTAATTTTTGCTTCGAAGGTGACCGTACGCCACTCCGTATCCGTCACTTCGCCAAACTTAGCCGTGATGACACCGTTGTTTTCTTCCACTGTGCCGCCATGGCTTGCTTTTAAGCTATCTGCGATTAATTCTAAACCTGCTGGAAGTGTATCTTCAATCGTCAGGTTGCTTACTAAACTATCAGATACTTTGTTGCGCGTTTTGATTGTGTAAACAATCGTGTCGCCCACTTCGAATTTCTCTTTGCCTTTTTCAGCGTTTGTGGCTGATTTTTCGGACTCCAGCTTCGGTTCACGTGGGTAAATCTTTACTTCTTCTTCCGGCTCATCTGGTTTATCAATATTATCCCCTTTAACAGTAGCAATATTTTTGATATCCATACCAGCCTGACCGGCTTTGACTTTAACTTCGAATGTCAATGTATGCCAGTCTGTACCTTTGATGTCACCGAATTGACCTGAAATTTTGCCATCCACCGCATGACCGTTGTCATCGTCTTTGGCATCTGTAACAGATTCATCATCTACTTTCAAGCTGCCTGCTACATACTCGAGGCCTTCAGGAATTTCGTCCGAAATCACTAAGTTTTTCACAAGACTGTCTTTATTGGTATTCTGCGTCTTGATTGTGTAGAGAAGGGTGTCACCGACTTCTGGATTATCCTTGTCTGTATTGCCCTCTCCCTTTTCTTTAATCGTTGCTGACTTCTCTGATTTCAGGACAGGATCTTTATACTTAATCGGTGTTTTTGTTTCATTTGTTTCCGTTTCTTCGTCCTTACCTGTCAACAAATTCTTATGTTTGACTTGTGCTTTGTTAATGACATCTTTTCCTGCATGATCGGACAAAGCTTTTACTTTAAATTGAACAGTAACACCGTCAGGCAAGTCATTTGTATTCGGTAAATCCCCTATATTAAAGGTTACTTTTCCGTCAGTATAATGACCTGCATCACTATCCTTCTCATCTGTTACGTCACCCTTTTTGGGACCACTCAAAATTTTCATTGATCCTGGCACATATTCTGTACCTTCAGGAATGGCGTCTTCTATGACTGTGTTTGAAGCAACGTCTCCGCCTGCATTTTTGACAGTAACTTCATAGGTTAATTCATCCCCTGGAAATACATCGCCTTCAGGGCTTACCGATTTCTCCGCTGTAATACAAGCCTCAGTACCAAGGAAAATGTCGTCTAAGAAGTTCCCGGCCCCTAAGTTTCCACTAGCAGTAGAAACAGCTTCAAATCCAAACCTTGTCATGGTTTGCCCTGCTGGAACAGTGTAAGTTCCTGTATAGTTTCCCCATTTTGTGTTGCCATCTGACATTTGCTCTATAACCGGGGTATCATATGGATTATTCGTCACAGGTCCAATACGAAGCTGCATCGTATCTACTCCTGCCCGTCCCATATGAGATAATCTCCAGTAGATGGTTTGGCCTGGTGTTGTTTTCACGTCTTGGTATAACAAACCATTATCGTAAGCATTCAATTCTGCATATCGATTTCCATCTGGTGGAGCGGGGTAAAGATTTACTACTCCTGCTGGATATCCTTGTTTATAGTCCCATATTTCTATGATCTTCACGCCTTGACTATCGTCCGTAGTATTCCAGCCCGGCACTTCAGATTCCAAGAACATGTATGGTTCATTATTAGCGGAACCCCTCGCAGGTCCTCCCTCAAAACTACCATTAATCAGCGAGACAGTTGGTCCACAAACACCACTTGGAGGGTCAAGCGGATACACAACAATACTAGTCTCTGGCTTGTCTGGCTTGTCCAGATTGTCGCCAGTGACAGTCGCAGTATTTTTAATCGTTTTACCAGCTTGGCCTTCCTTCACCTTCACTTTGAATGTAATGGTATGCCATTCGGTGTCGGTTACATCCCCAAACTTTCCGGTTACTTTATTATCGACAAACTCGCCTTGATCATCATCTTTCTCATCACTGACTTTTTTACCATCTACTGTCAGCGTACCCGGAACATATTCCAATCCTCCCGGAATCGTATCCGAGATGACCAGATTTTTCACGGGACTATTTTCGATCGTGTTCCGTGTTTGAATCGTGTAAAGAAGCGTATCTCCCGATTCAGGATGATCCTTATCTGGGTTTCCATCCGCTTTTTCATGCAACTTAGCGGATTTTTCTGATTCCAGGACAGGATCTTTATACTTAATCGGTGTTTTTGTTTCATTTGTTTCAATTTCTTTTTCTTCATTTTTTAGCAAGTCTTTATATTTGACCTGTGCTTTGTTGTCCACATCTTTGCCTGCATGATTGGACAAAGTTTTCACTTTAAATTGAACGGTCATTCCGTCAGGTAATGTGGTTGTGTTCGGTAAGTCCCCTAATTTAAAGATGACTTTTTCACCGTTAAAATGACCTGCATCATTATCTTCCACATCCGTTAGGTCTCCCGCTTTCGGACCATTTAAAATTTTCATGGATCCAGGGACATATTCCGTACCTTCTGGAATTGCGTCTTCAATGACAGTATTTGCAGCAACGTCACCACCGGAATTTTTAACGGTCATTTCATAGGTTAATTCGTCACCTGCAAATACATCGCCTTTAGGGCTAACCATTTTTTCAGCCGTCACACACGGTTCGGTACCTAAGAAGATATCGTCTAGGAAATTTCCTGCTGCATTTGAACCCGTTGCGCTGGAAACTGCTTCAAAACCAAAGCGAGTTTTCGTTTGTCCTGCTGGAACAACATATGACCCAGAATAATATTTCCATGCTTCTTTACCACTCGTCATTGTTTGAATAGTTTTCAGGTTTTTCGGATCAACAGTGGCTGAATCTATCTTTAACGCCATTGTATCTTGGCCATCACGACCTTTGTGAGCCAAGCGCCAATAAATCGTTTGTCCTGGTGTCGTATCTACATCTTGATAAAGCTGTGCCGCTTCTCGGCTGTTCAATTCCGCGAACTGTTGCCCATGTGCTGGAGTAACTTTCAAAGCTGCATATGGGTGCCCTGGTGGGATTTCATCACCCAAAGATTTATTCATAATTTCAAATAACCCTGATCTATCTGTTGTCTTCCATCCTGGAACAGCAGCCTGAGGAGCATCAAACCATCCAGTCCTTTTTGTCAGACGCGGATCATCAGGTGAAAATGGCGGTTCCTCAAAACTACCATTTATCAGAGCCACTGGTGCTGCACAGGCGTCTGGTGGATCGATTGATTCTTCAATCTTACTTATAACTTCATTGGATTTGATTTCATCTGATTCAGATGAAGTGACGGTTGCTTGGTTTACAATTTCGGAACCAGCTGCAGCATCATCCTTTACTTTCACTTGAAAGGTGATAGTTGCTGCATTTTCTTCACCTACGAGTATTACGCCTTCGCTTGCGTTCTCCGCCGGCGATTTAATCTTTAACCCTTTTACTAACGGGCTTTGACCATCAATATCGGCAACAGCTTTCCCGTTTAATTTCGTACTATTTGCGACATACTCTGTTCCTGCTGGAATTTTATCCGTTAAGATGACATTGTCAGCGGGTAGATTTCCAGTATTGTTGACCACGAGTTTGTACTCGATCGCGTCATTATTATTGACAGAACCTGTTTCTTTGCTTCCATTGGCAAATTTCTCTACATTCAGCTCAGTATAAAAATTTGGGAAAACAGCTGATGCAGCATCAGTAAGGAAATTAATATTTGGAATTTTCACGAGTTTTTTCGCAATATTGTCTTTTGGATCGGAAACAAAGAGATCTCCTTGCGTGAACGCAATAAGCAGTTCATTAGAAGGTAAGTAACTTAATCCTGCTCCATGTCCTGGGGTAGTAAGAGGTATATTACCAACCCGTCCAAATACTGTTTCTTTCCCCGTATCACGATCATAGCGCACCCATTCTTCATTTGTGGCATCGATATAATACATATTACCTTTATCATCAAAAACATTATCACGTAAGTTTAATCGGTTATTTGGATTGATACTACTATCTACCACATTCCCTGTATTTGGGTCAATCAATATAATACGAGACTGTTTCTTTGTTACATCTTTAACAAATAAAGCATAGTGCCCTGTGATTGGATCAATTGCTCCTGCACCTAGCGGAGTGAAAGTTGTCAATTCACTTGGCATATTTAATGTTTGTTTTGTTGCGTTACCGTCTTCGGTAATTTTATAAATAAATGAATTATTGTTACCTTCAATTCCATAGATCTCTGTTCCATCATTGGACATGGCAATAGAGTCGATGCCAGCCACCGAAAGTAAATGTATTTCAGCTTTGATCCCTGCTGATGGATTATGGCCATCAATCTGCAACAACCAGGGTCCCGGCTTACCGTTATATGATGTGACACTTATATAAGTGTCGGTGGTGTTAAAGTTAAACCCTGTTTCAGCATTGGTAACAGAAGCTTTACTTTTTGTATTAGTTTTTTCTGTAGACGCTTCTGAGTCAGTCTCTTTTGCTTTAGCAACATCATCTACAGATTCACTTTCTTCTTGAGACTCACTTTCTTCTTGAGATTCACTTTCTTCTTGAGACTCACTTTGTTGTTTAGCTTCACTATCTGGTTTCTCCTTAACCATCTCGATCGGCGTGACAACTGCTGGATTCGTTTCCATGACAAGATCGTCGTTTATCACGATTTGTGCAACGTTTTCAATTTTATCTGCAATCGCCGCATCTTCTTTCACTTGTGTCGTGATTTGCAGCTTTACTTCCTTGCCTGCAAGTTCCTCCAGCTCTTCCTTCGTTAATTCCAGGGAAACTTTTTGACCATCTACAACTACTGTGTATGTATCGTTCTCTTCTTCATCTATTAGAACTGCTGTACCCTGAACAGCTAAATGCTTATCAAGATCATCTAATATTTCTATAGATTCATAGCCTGATACACTTTCTGGAAGTTCAACGATTACATTGTAGTTATAGTCTTCTCCCTTTGGTATTTCCTTTGATTCTTCCCCATCAATATCCTTCGAGACATTTGGCTGTTCTATAGCTTCTGTTGTTTCTATTTCTGCAGCCTGGACTGGCGTAGAAAACGAAGGAAGCATTCCGTTTAAAGTTACCAAAATCATCGCAAAAAATATAATGGATTTTTTAAATCCTGCCTTTAATCTTTTGGAAATTGCGAGACTCAATTTTCCACCTCCAAATTAAATTTTAAACATACGAATAATCAAAAATTTTACACCATTGATCACCTCCTTAAAAACTTCCTTTTTACTTCTGCCACAGTGTTATTTTTTATTCTATAAATCGAAGCGATTATACAATAAAATTCTTCCTCATTTTCAATTTATTATAAAATAAGGAAGAAATAACCATAAATATATTACAAAATAATCAAATAAAAATAAATATTGAGTCTCGCAGTGATAAAAGGCATAGGATAAATTATCTTTATAACGAATTCCATTTTCAATATATCGAATTTTAACTCGAAAAAAAAACCTTGGAGGAATGGAAAAACTACTAATATCTGGTTAAATTATAATTCGACAATCTGTACAAAAACTGTACAGATTTTGTACAAAGGCAAAGATATTTCGAGAATATTAAAAACAAAAGTCGAATCAAAGCTTGATACGCTTGCATCAGAATGGAAAAATTAATCGTTTCTTGTCGGGAAACAATATTCTTATGATGTCTTGAATATGAGTGAGGAATTTGCTAGCCGAAAAACGTTTTACAATAAATAGAAATAAGTGTGCAGTTTGGGGGATTAAAGAAATCATCTGTGAATAATGCAGGGATTTGGGGAATTCTTTCGTTTCACCTTTTAGCGTTGAAAGAAGGAGATAAGTGCTAGCTCTGAGAAAATAATTAAATATAGGATTGGCAAGCTTTACCTCACACCTATAGAATGAGAAAGCTAACAATCATAAAGTGATGCAGCGTATTATGAAAAATATAGATAGATATCCAAAAATGAAAATGAAGAAAAGGAAGCCACTAACGCGCCTGCCTTATTATAAGAGCAATACCTGTCAGAAAATTCGTGTGTCCCACACGGAAATGTATCAACTGGAAGCAAAACATTAGCCTATGGAAAGGAGTCGTATAAAGCCGATCTATATAGTCTTGGCATATATCAAATGCGCCTTGGCGTATTTGCGCCCAATAAATTTCCTCTGAAAACCTGTGGCATCCGCCGGAGGCTTTAACTTCATTCAGCCGGGGTTTGAACCCCACTGAATGGAATAATACCAATATGCCTTCATCCCACCACTTACAGAAGTGAGAGACTTCTGCTGAATGAAGTTAAAATCGCATTTGCCAGAAACTTAAGTACCAGATTTTAAAATTGATATTTGTCATCGTACTGAGCTTTTTTATAGCCATAGTAATTGAAAGAAATTCTTCACATCTTCTGTATCTAGGCTAGTAACAACATTGAAAAATTTATACTTGTTATATTGCTTTAAGTAGCTCTTTAGACATGCCTTTTTCAGATCCTGAATAGATAAGTTCTTAATATTTAATGAAGTATTATTTCGCAGCTACTTCGCTAATTGATGTGACTAAGTTTGTTTTGAACACACTATATGGTCAAGAACCACGATATTTTGTTTCTTCATGAATATCAAAATCTCGGGGGCAATAGTAAGGAATTTCGCTTTAAAAATGAAGTGGGAGGACATCAATCATATGGGATTCTTCAATACAAATCCTTTAACTTGGAAATTGCATAGTTGGGATAATCTCTAATCTTTACAGAAGATTGTTTCTGGATGTATCTGTAGGAAGAAGTTTAATGTGGTTCGCATGCTTACTTCTTTATTAAAAGGGAGGTAGGTTTTTCTTTGGAGTTAATCAGGTGGTCATAACAAGTGTATGCATTAAAACTGTTGTCACTTTAGTCCTGTTTCTAAACTACTTGATTCATATGGTTCTTAATATGGAAATAAGATATAAATTTCGGCTGTTGGTACAGTTCTTATGTTTATTAATCCTATCAGGAAGTAAATTGTTCCTTTGTAACAGGAGGTTAAGAAGAAACAACCTTTGAAATTCTCACTTTGAATGAAAATGAACAGGTCATAGGTGTTTAGTCCAGGGAGCTTATCCCCTCTTATCATCAAATGCGCCTTGGCGTATTTGCGCCCAGATTTTATCGAGCTTAAGCTCGATAAATTTCCTCTGAAAATCTGTGGCATCCGTCGGAGGCTTTAACTTTATTCAGCCGGGGTTTGAACCCCCACTGAATAGAATACCAATAGGCATTCATCTCACCACTTACAGAAGTGGGAGACTTCTGCTGAATCAAGTTAAATGCTGTATGTACACAAGCTACGCCAAACTTGTGTGAGCCCCTTCTATACAAACAGATTTCTATATATTTATATTTCAAAATGAATTCTACCTGCAGATATAGATGTGGCATTACGTCATTATTTTTGTTATTAGGAAAATGTGTAAAATTAATAAGGAAATACCATAATTGGTATATTGATATAGAAAAAAAAATAAAAACAGACGGACCTATTGGTCACGTCTGTTTTCATTCGGTATACCTGAGGTGGGATTCGAACCCACAAGCCCGTGAGGGCATTGGATTTTGAGTCCAACGTGTATGCCAGTTCCACCACTCAGGCATAATATAAATATGGAGGCGGCAACCGGATTCGAACCGGTGGTAAGGGTGTTGCAGACCCGTGCCTTACCACTTGGCTATGCCGCCAATTTTGGAGCGGAAGACGGGGTTCGAACCCGCGACCCCCACCTTGGCAAGGTGGTGTTCTACCACTGAACTACTTCCGCATACTGGGCTAGCTGGATTCGAACCAACGAGTGACGGAGTCAAAGTCCGTTGCCTTACCGCTTGGCTATAGCCCATTAATATATCTTCATTATACTATATATTCAATGGGGCGACTAGTGGGAATCGAACCCACGATGTCGGAGCCACAATCCGATGCGTTAACCACTTCGCCATAGCCGCCGTGATTGGCAGGGGCAGTAGGAATCGAACCCACACTAGAGGTTTTGGAGACCTCTGTTCTACCGTTAAACTATGCCCCTGTAAATGGTGGTGGGGGACGGATTCGAACCGCCGAACCCGGAGGGAGCGGATTTACAGTCCGCCGCGTTTAGCCACTTCGCTACCCCACCACAGCTAATATTTATTAAATGGTGGCTCAGGACGGAATCGAACCGCCGACACAAGGATTTTCAGTCCTTTGCTCTACCGACTGAGCTACTGAGCCTTTTTTCATCAATTCCTTTAATAGGAATGGCGGTCCCGACGGGAATCGAACCCGCGATCTCCTGCGTGACAGGCAGGCATGTTAACCGCTACACCACGGGACCTTTGAAACATTTTGTAAAAAAATTGCGGGAGCAGGATTTGAACCTGCGACCTTCGGGTTATGAGCCCGACGAGCTGCCAGACTGCTCCATCCCGCGATAATATAATGGTGACCCCTACGGGATTCGAACCCGTGTTACCGCCGTGAAAGGGCGGTGTCTTAACCGCTTGACCAAGGGGCCATCTTAATAATTTTGCTTAATGCTTAGTATGGCGGAGAGCAAGGGATTTGAACCCTTGAGACGGCGGTAGCCGCCTACACGATTTCCAATCGTGCTCCTTCGGCCAGCTCGGACAGCTCTCCAATGGCTCCGCAGGTAGGATTCGAACCTACGACCGATCGGTTAACAGCCGATAGCTCTACCACTGAGCTACTGCGGAATAATGTAATCGCCCGGCGACGTCCTGCTCTGACAAGGGGAAGCCCCTCACTACCATCGGCGCTGAAGAGCTTAACTTCCGTGTTCGGGATGGGAACGGGTGTGACCTCTTCGCTATCGCCACCAGAC
>NZ_QYTW02000014.1 GCF_003605405.2 Siminovitchia terrae
TTAAAATACCTTGAGTAAAGTGTACTTACACACTTTATTTGACAAACCCATCAAATATGTAAGCCCGCTTTTAGCATCTATTCTTCGGTTCGTCATGACTCCCCATGTCACTTTGTTTATTGTACAGTTTTTCTCCGAATTAACCTTGGTATCTAATGAAAAGTATAACTGGCAACTTAATGACGGGAACACCTCATGTAAAGGGGTATTCCCCTATATTCTATCCTTATTCCTCGTAATGCTGTTTTACAAAGGTTTTACTCTCTTCGACCACAAGCTTGATATTATACTTTCTTACTCTTCTCATGAGTAATGACTGCGTAACGCCCAAAAAGTTAGCGGCTTTTCTTGTCGAGTTTTCTGTTTCAAGGGCATCGATAATCATCTTTTTCTCTATTTCTTCTAGTATCTCCGTCATTGTCGCGTTATTTGATATATAAGGTGATTTTGAAATCATGTGTTGCTCCATCATTTTCTGGGGCAGGTCTTTTTCTTCAATAAACTCATCCTCTGATAAAATCACCAGGCGTTCTATTAAATTTTCCAGCTCACGTACATTTCCCGGCCAGGAATAATGAATGAAATTTTTTAAAACGCCATTTGAAAAGCGTTTGTTTTTATTGTATTTCTCATTAAACATATTTAAAAAATAAATGGCCAAATCCTCAATATCATCGCGGCTTTCCCGTAAAGACGGGATATTCACTGTTAGTATATTCATTCGATAAAACAAATCCGACCGGAACTTGCTTTCTGCAACCATTTGTTCCAAATCCCTGTTAGTCGCTGCAATAATTCGTACATCCGCGTGTCTCGGCTCTCTTGCGCCAATCGGCATATATGTTTTCGATTGGATAAAATGTAAAATTTTTGTTTGCAAGTGCAACGGCATTTCTCCTATTTCATCCAAAAACAAAGTTCCAGATTCAGCGGCTTTAATCAATCCCGTTTTTCCTTTTGAAGTTGCCCCGGTGAATGATCCTTTTTCATACCCGAATAATTCAGACTCCAACAAGGAGTCGGGTAAGGAAGCACAATTAATCTGTACGAAAGGTCCGTTTCTTCTTTTACTTAACAAATGAATCTTTTCGGCTGTCAGGCTTTTGCCTGTACCTGTCTCACCCACGATTAAGGCTGTTGTATCTACAGCGGCGATTTTTTCTACAATTTTTTTAGCAATAATTCGGCTATTGCTTTTCCCGCCCAAATTGACATTTTCCACACCAATTCTATTTTGTTGCATGTTTGTCAACTTTCTTATTTGGGCACTATACTTTTCCAATAACTCTTCAATTTCCTGAAGTTTTGATGTGTTTTTTACTGCGTCTGTAATATCGCGCAAATGTGCGACGGCAGCAATTACTTTTCCTTCTTTATTTATAACTAAATGCCCTGTTGCAATATATTTCCTCCCTTTGCCCACTGTTTGTACAGTGCTAACATTTTTACCTTCTTCAAGCGCCATGCGCAATACGGATGGCTTGAATAGGCCTTCTTTTTCCAAATCTCTTACATTTTTACCAGTAATTTTATTTTTAGGGATACCGAACATCGCTTCACTCGCGGAATTCAACCAAAGCGTTGTTCCTTCATGATCCGAAATAAAGATTGCATCATTAATAGATTCCAAGATATCAACAAATAATGCCGGGTTTTGATGGCTTAGTTCAAACAACTTCTCCAAATCTCTCTCCTCCATTCCTATAATCGAGTCTATTTCGATTCGATATTATTCAAAAGACATATATTCGACAAAAATAGCGAATTGATAACGAATCGGGTGAGTTGTTTTTTTTGGAATTGTACCTTTTTATTGCAAGATTTTCAATTAATATTTGGGAAATAGACGTTAAACACACATATATTAGCTGTTATGTATAAGTTTTAATTTGGCACACATCTTGCAATACTAAATTGTCGGGAGGTGCGTATGGAAAATCGAAAGACTGGCAGATCGCTCCATCAGGCCAGACATAAAAGAAAGAAGATTCATACATAGTCAATAAAGAGCGGCTAGATATTAGTTCTGATGATGGAATACTTCTAAATGGAGGTCTAGGTAAGGTTGGCACTAGGTGAGGAAGATCGGATGAGGGACGGTCATCTTGACGTCCGTAGTGGTGATGTAGGAAAAGGTATGGACTACGTCCCGATGCGCCCTCCTATTGTAATCGGTTCCTCTCTTGATACCAACGCAGTGGTGAGAAATGCGACGGTGTTCTAGGGGATGGGTGTACTGGAAATGAAGATGGAGAGACCATTGAGATTGTAAGCTGCACAAATGAAGCAGAAGCAAGATTTCTACCTTCCATGCTTGGCTCTGGATTCGTAGCCAATTCTGTCCCAACAAAAGAAATATATAAGGGTTATTTACGTTTTTTAGATGAATTGGGGAAGGTTAGATATAAGGAATCTGCCGGCAATATGAGATGAACTGTTATCTCGAACGGTATTACGATTTGCCAATCTTAAAGGCAGGTTAAAAAGGTATGGGGAAGTGAAGCGTTATGAAAACAGAAAACGATTTAACTTTGGAAAGTGTATTCAAACAGATAGATGCATCGTGGGAGGAAGAAGTCGACTTTTTACAAAAGATTTGCCAATTCCCATCAACTCTTGGGAACGAAGCACCAGTCCAACACTTTATTGCTGACTTTTTGGAAAAAGAAATGGGATTGGCTGTATCAAAAGTAATTCCTGATCCCGAGAAGCTATCCTCGCATCCTGGTTATTCAGAAAGCGATTGGTCGTATGACGAAAGGCCAGTTGTCATCGGTGAATATCGTTCTGAGGGCAAGAAAAAAGGCAAAAGTGTGATCTTTCAGGGACATATAGACGTTGTAAGCCCGGAACCTGTTTCATTTTGGAAGCATGATCCATGGGGGGCTGAAATTGTCGGCAATAAAATGTATGGCCGTGGAGCAGCCGATATGAAATCGGGTGTAGCTGCTATGATCTTTGCACTGAAAGCGGTGCGCGATGCGGGAATCAAACTGTCTTCAGATGTCATGATTAAAACAGTAACAGAGGAAGAATGCACGGGGAATGGAGCACTTGCAGCGATAGAAGAAGGGTTTAAAGCAGATGTTGCCTTAATTCCCGAACCGCTTGGACAAAAAGGGCTCATCGCTCAGGTCGGTGTAATATGGGTCAGAGTTAAAGTCAAAGGTTTGGGCGCGCATACTGAAAGGGCTGACAAAGCTGTAAACTCAATTATTGAAAGTTATAAAATGATCAATGCCCTTTTGGACTTTGAAAAAGCATTGAACAGCCAAGAAAAACATAAGGACTTCACTGATCACCCTCATCCGTATAACATCAATATCGGGAAAATTCATTCAGGGGATTGGCCGTCAACTGTTCCGTCCGAATGTATTGTTGAAGCCAGAGTTGGATTTCCGCCGGGAGTTAAGCCTCAAGATCTTAAGGATGATCTCAAGGCATACTTATTAGCCGCTGCACAAAAGGATGAATGGCTAAGTGAAAATCCGCCGGAAATTTCATTTTACGGCTTTCATGCGGAAGGGTTTTCAATTGATCCGAATCAAGAGTTATTTGATGTTTTAAACGATGCACATATGGTCACTGAAGAGAAGCCCCTGGAATTCTTTTCATTCACAGCAACGACAGATGCAAGGTTTTATAACCTGTACTATGGAATTCCTGCCACTTGTTATGGTCCGACAGGTGGAGCCCTTCATGCTCCAAATGAGTGGGTTGACCTTGAGAGTGTCAAAAGGGTGACCAAAACATACGCTGCATTTCTGCTTAAGTGGTGTGGCTATAGCGGCAAAGTGATTGAGGAGTGACACAGCGGAAAGATTGGGTGATCTTTCAAGTAGGTCTATCCCGTAGATGTAGTATGGGATTTGGAGAAAATCTAACTTTTAACTTCATTCAGCAGAAGTCTCCCACTTCTGTAAGTGGTGAGATGAATGCATATTGTTATTCCATTCATTGGGGGTTCAAACCCCGGCTGAATAAAGTCAAAGCCTCCGACGGATGCCACAGATTTTCAGAGGAAATTTATCGAGCGGAGCTCGATAAAATCTGGGCGCAAATACGCCAAGGCGCATTTGATAGTTAAAGCAGGGACCTATCAGTAATCGGTATGTAGGAGAATTTAATCAAAGAGATGGTGAGAAAAAATGTCAAATGAAATAAATCACGGCAATTTAACTGAAGAACAGCGCAGCAAGCAGGCGAGAAAAGCTGGGCTTGCCAGCGTCGTTGGAACGACCATTGAATGGTATGATTTCTTTATTTATGGAACGATGTCCGCTTTGGTCTTTCCAAAACTGTTTTTTCCGGGGTCAGATCCATACATTGGGTTATTACAATCATTCACAGCACTATTTATAGGATTCCTTGCCCGTCCGCTTGGAGCCGCCTTTTTTGGTAATTTTGGGGATCGCATTGGACGTAAAGCCACTTTAGTAACGACTCTTCTGTTAATGGGAATCAGCAGTACGCTTATAGGATTATTGCCCACATACGAAAATGCGGGTATTATTGTCACGATTCTGTTAGTATTCTTCCGTTTTTGCCAAGGCTTTGGCGCCGGGGGTGAATGGGGAGGATCAGTTGTACTCTCTGTTGAATGGAGTGCCAAGAAGAGCAGAGGTTTAATGGGAAGCATGACGCAAATAGCCTCTCCTATTGCCTTACTCTTATCTTCAGGCGTTATTTCTCTCACTATCTTTTTGACCGGAGATCATTTTTATACTTGGGGATGGAGGATTCCCTTTCTCATTAGTATCGTGCTTGTTATAATTGGCTTTATTATTCGACGTGGAGTTGCGGATTCTCCTCAATTTACAAAAATGAAGAAAGAAAATCGTCTAGCAAAAAAACCAGTTGTAGAGGTATTTAAAAAATATCCCAAAACAATATTTTTTGTCGTTTTAGCTAGTTTAGCGCAAGGAGTTCCATTCTATGTTTTTACTACTTTTTCGATAAGCTATGGGACAGAACAACTGCAAATGGATAAACAGTTTCTCACGAATACAATTTTGTTAGTAGCGATAGTCGAGATCATTGTGATCCTTTACGCAGCACATTTATCGGACAAGTTTAATAGACAAATCGTATTTTATGTCGGGAGCCTATTGACAATATTGGTTGCCTTCCCATTCTTCTGGCTTTTTGATACAAAAGTAACAGTATTGGTTGTTCTGGCAATGTGCTTTTCTATTGTCGGTGCCGGAACAGTGTATGGTCCTTTAGCCACATTAATTGCAGAGTGTTTCCCTGCCGAGCTTCGGTATAGCGGAACCTCGCTGGGGTATCAAATTTCAGCTGCTGTTCAAGGAGTATCTCCGTTGCTATGTGTGTATTTATTAAATACCTTTAATAGTACCGCGCCTATCAGCATTTATCTTATTGTTGCTTGTCTCATTTCTATTGTGGCTGTTGTCATGTTAAGAAAATCCACTAAAAATATGGACATGGATATGGCTGGCTAATGAAGCGTCCTTTGGTGATTGTTTGATCCAGAAGTTTAACTTCATTCAGCAGAAGTCTCCCACTTCTGTAAGTGGTTAGATAAATGCATATTGGTATTCCATTCAGTGGGGGTTTTAAACCCCGGCTGAATAAAGTTAAAGCCTCCGGCGGATGCCACAGATTTTCAGAGGAAATTTATCGAGCTTAAGCTCGATAAAATCTGGGCGCAAATACGCCAAGGCGCATTTGATAAGTCAATAACTTTTCCAAAACAAGGTCTTTCTGATACGATTTCAGAAAGACCTTTTTCAAAGATACGAACTATTATTTTGTAAAAATATTGATATGTCAACGTTTACAGGCTATCTCGTTGATGATGGGATAGTCTGTTTTTGGTGAGAAATGGTTAGTGAACTCCTCTGACAGAGAGGGTTTATTATATCCTTTTATCCTTGTATGAGTGAGGCATGGATATGAAATAATGCAGTTATACGTCAGATTAGTGAATGGTGAATGTAAGAAATCTTAACTTATCTAATGCTCCGTTGCTTTTGTATGTTTTCGTGTGTTTTTTTAAAAATTGAGTTACGATGATGTTAGTCAGATTTAAATAGGGAGGAACGGAAAAAGGATGAATGCGTTTCCTAAAGATGCAATGCGTATGCTAAAAGAGACGAGTCGTACATTTTACATTCCGATTACTTTTTTACAAAAGGAGTTAAAGTATTCGGTTGCAGCTGCTTATTTAGTATTTCGAGCAATTGATGAAATTGAGGATCATGAAGAATTGGACAGTGATGTAAAATACACGTTCTTAATGCAAGTAAGCGAATTATTTAAACAACCATTTGATAACGAAGAATATTTAAGAATACTAGGACAGACAAAAGTTCGAATGCCCGAAGTTACACTTCGTTTAGAAGAGTGGCTGCAAGCTTGTCCAAATGATGCCCTGCCGATAATCACGGACGCTGCTTGTGAAATGGCATATGGTATGGCAAAATGGGCAAAAGCAAATTGGAAAATCCGCACACGTGAAGATCTGGATGACTATACGTATTATGTTGCAGGACTGGTTGGAGTCATGCTTTCGGACCTTTGGGAGCACTATGGCGAAGAAAAAACAGATCGGGAACTTGCCATCGGTTATGGGCGGGGACTTCAGTTAGTAAACATTTTGCGTAACGAGAAGGAAGATTTGGTTGAACGTGGTGTAAGCTTTGTACCCGATGGGTGGACTCGTGCCGATCTATTCGTATATGCAGATGAAAACCTGGCAAAAGCAGATGAATATATGAAGTCTCTCAAAAAGAAAAGCATTCTATTATTCTGCCGTCTGCCGCTTGCTCTAGCTCACAAAACGTTAAAAGCGATGAAAGAGGGACGCGAAAAAATGACACGTGCAGAAGTAGAACAAACGGTGGAAGAAGTTCAAATCGATTAGTTCCATGTTTGCTGGTGTAGAAAGGCCGCTTTTCTATTTACAATTTGCCGGCTTCAACATGGAATGGTGGCGAAATCTTTAACTTCATTCAGCAGAAGTCTCCCACTTCTATAAGTGCTGAGATGAATGCATATTGGTATTCCATTCAGCGGGGGTTAAAACCCCGGCTGAATAAAGTTAAAGCCTCCGGCGGATGCCACAGATTTTCAGAGGAAATTTATCGAGCGGAGCTCGATAAAATCTGGGCGCAAATACGCCAAGGCGCATTTGATAGAATCTTGATGGTAAAGGCAGGTGTTGGCGTTGGCCAACTCAATCGAGCAAAGAAAATCTGAACATATTCAAATTACGTTGAACGAAAAGGTTACCGGGGAGTCGATTTCAACAGGATTGGAGTCGTTTACGTTCATCCACAATGCGCTCCCCGAAATCGATTTTGACGAAATCTCCATTGAAACTAAATTTCTCAGTTTTGATTGCAAAACGCCGTTTCTCATCAGTTCCATGACGGGCGGGACGGCCCTCGCCGAGACGATTAATCGGAACCTGGCAACAGCGGCTGAAGAAAGGGGCTGGGCGCTTGCGCTCGGATCCACCCGGGCGCTGCTCGACAGCGATGGACATTCCTCCTCTTTCCTGATGAGGAAGTACGCACCGAGTGTCCCGATCATTGCAAACTTAGGCGCTGTTCAATTAAATTACGGATACGGTGTCGAGGAATGCAGGAAAATTATCGGGATAACCGAGGCGGATATGCTCGTCCTTCATTTGAACAGCATCCAGGAAGTGATTCAGGAAAAGGGAGATACGAATTTTAAAGGGTTATTAAAGAAGATTGAACAACTGTGCAGCACGCTGGAGGTTCCGGTCGGGGTCAAGGAAGTTGGATGGGGAATTGATGGTCAGATAGCCAGAAAGTTAAGTGAGGCCGGCGTTGCGTTTATCGACGTCGCCGGAGCGGGAGGAACTTCCTGGAGTCAGGTGGAAAAGTTCCGCGCTAAAGATCCAATCCGGCGGGTTGCCGCAGAAAGCTTCAGCGAATGGGGGATTCCGACGGCGGAATCGATCAGATTAGTCCGCGGAGAGATTGGGAACTGTCCGCTGATTGCCAGCGGCGGGATGCAGACGGGGCTGGACGGGGCCAAGACCATTGCGTTGGGTGCTGACCTGGTTGGATTCGGGCGGTCCATTCTGAAAGAAGCGACCCAGAGCCCGGAAGATGTCCTTGAAGTAATGAAAATCCGGGAAATGGAACTTCGGATGGCGATGTTCGGAATCGGGGCGCCGACGATTTTGGAATTAAAGGGCACTCCGCGCCTGACGGAACGATGATAATGGTAAGAAGATCTCGTAAAGCAAAGTCACGCCTTATGTAAAGGGGCGTGACTTTTGGGTTGTTTAGGAACTATAAAATTCCATGCCTGTGGGTAACTTGTTAACTTCATTCAGCAGAAGTCTCCCACTTCTGTAAGTGGTGAGATGAATGCCTATTGGTATTCCATTCAGTGGGGGTTCAAACCCCCGCTGAATGAAGTAAAGCCTCCGGGATGCCACAGATTTTCAGAAGAAATTTATCGAGCTTAAGCTCGATAAAATCTGGGCGCAAATACGCCAAGGCGCATTTGATTCAGATTATTCTACGTCCAGCTCAAGCGCCTATCGACTAGCAGACTTCATGCCCTACGATAAGTCAACATCGGCTCCGACGTACAGGAAGTACTAGTGCAAGCAAAGCGACAGGACGTCGCGATTTGAGCCTGCCGACGGACAGGACGTCCTCTTGACCAAAAAAACTCATATATTTCAGAGTTCGAATCTTAATTATATTAAAAACAGCTAAAATGCCTTGGCATAGCTTTTCAACAAAATTAGGATACTTTAATAATTCCATAAGAAAAAAATTAAAGGTAAAATCAATTGATAGAAATCATTTCTATTTATAATTTTGTACAAATGAGGAGACGGGTGATGTGAATGTTTTGGAGAAAACGAAACAAAAAGGAACAGGAAGTTGAGCCAGTAACTGATCTTTCTTCGAGTATCTATACTGTATCTGAAGAAGACTTATCTCCAGGCTTTGAAGAGGTTTATGTTCCTTTTCTCACTATTTCGCTTGACGGAGAGGATGTACTGGTCTTTGCCCGGTTTATTGACGGGACAACGATGATCTCGCTTGAGGAGGCATGCGATGATGTAGTCCAATATGTCGAACGTAGGTATAAACAGGGCCGGTTAGCTTACCGCCGACTATCATACAACAGCATATCATCGGAAGAAAAGGAGGCGCTCGACCGCATCGAGCAGCAGCTGAGTCAATGGATTCCGAAGCAGGATTAAGTGATAGGAGAATTGGATGCAGAAGAAACAGAGGAACGGGCAGCACGATGTAGAGATGCAGATCAAGTATTTCAGTTCATATTCGAATCATTTGTTTGAGCTATCAGGGCTTTCTTTGCAGCGGTCCTGTATGCTCTTGTTCATGATCAAATTCCTAGCTAGCCCGGATATAGGTTCTTTTCCTCGCCGCACGAAACGTGCTCAGTTGCCGGAGCAACTGCGTTTGGAGGGTGGAGCGATACTCTTTCGTCTCTTAAAGGCAAAGATGTCAAGAGCAGTAATGTCTTGGGGAAATTAGCACTTTCGTCGCCACGGTATCGCGGCTACCTGTATATGATGATGGTACTGCTGAAAGGGTATATCGAATTGGTTTGGAATAAATGTGAAATAAACCACATAATCGAATGGTTTTTAATACATGATTAACATAAATTTGTAAATTGATTTATATTGACGGGCTTTCCGCATAACACTACAATGAGTAATGTGGGGAGGGGCAATCTTGAAAATCTGGAAGTTTAAAATAAACGAAAGTGGATTGAACCGTTTTTTTGGTCCTCTCGAGGCAAAAATTATGGACATCTTATGGTGTCATGATGAAATGACAATTAAAGATGTTCAGCAATCTCTGGAACGGGAAAAACCGATGAATTTCAACACAGTGATGACTGTTATGAATCGATTAGTTGAAAAGGGAGTTCTTCAAAAGAGGACAGAAGGAAGGTCGTATGTTTATAGGCCCGTTCAATCAAGAATGGAGTTTTTAAATGCTCAGTCAAAAGAAATGACAAATGAACTGATGGATGAATTTGGAAATGTTGTCGTAAGTCATATGCTGGATGCACTTGAAGAAGCTGACGATGATCTTGTCGCTAAACTTGAGAACAAAATTAAAGAATTGAAAAAAGGTATGTAACAAATGTCTAAACGTCAATCATCTCTCATGCTTGTCGTATCCTTTGCCATTTCAGGAACAATTTTGTTTCAAATGGGGTTATACGTAATCTCAATGTTAGCAGGATGGAATGTGAAGTTTAACCTTGTTGCCGTATGCCACAGTTGGCTAAAAGCGTTTGGACTGTCATTTCTTGAGTATGTACTTGATGGACTGGTCATTTATACGCTGCTATTTTTACTATGGAAAATCGGCTTGCAATTGATTCAAACGACCAGAATGAAAAAACGATTTCAGCAATACAAAGGGGAAAAACTCACAATCGAAATGAGTCAGGCATTTGGAATTGGAAAAGAAGAACTGTCTGTTCTTTCACATCCCACTCCCATGGCGTTTACGATGGGATTTGTGAGTCCTAAAATCATCGTTACAACAGGTTTAATCAATCTCTTAAATCATGATGAGTTGCGAGCAGTTATTTCTCATGAAATGTATCATAAAGAAAATCGTGATCCGTTAAAAGTCTTTTTGCTTTCACTCAGCTCATCGATTATGTGGTATATCCCCATTCAGAAGTGGTTTCATCATAAATACAGTGTCATTCAGGAAATATTGGCAGATGATTTTGCCATTAAACAACAAGAGACATCTGTGAACCTAGGCAATGCTCTGTTGAAAATGTTAAAAGTAGGCAAGCAGGAAAAGATGCCTTTTACTTATGTCTCATTCGCAAATACATCGTTAAATCATCGAATTGAATATATCCTGAATCCATTAAAGGAAGTGCAACTGCAGCTTCCGTTTAAAATAGCATTAATTTCGTTGCTCATTTTCAGTCTCATTTGCGGACTTTTTATTTACGCACTTGCGTAAATTTTTTTACCCAACACACTACGTATCGTAGTTTAAAATTAGGAGTGTGGACATGTCAAAGAAAATATTTTGGTTCATTGGTATATTGGCGATTTGTATTATAGGGATTATTGTATTAAAAGATGTTCAAAAAGAAGAGACGGCCGGCAACATTGATTATGAGGGTCAGCCGTTTATAGGGGAAGAGACAGCGCCTGTTGAAATTGTTGAATTTGGCGACTATAAATGTCCTCATTGTAAAGAGTTTAATGATAGTATTTTTCCAATGATTGATGAACAATTAGTTGAAACAGGGAAAGCAAAGTTCTACTTTATGAACTATTCATTTATTAGTGCTGATTCAACAACGTCTGCACAATTTGCTGAAACGGTTTTTCAAGAGCTAGGTAATGAAAAGTTTTGGGATTTTCATCATTTGTTGTTCGAGAAGCAAACGACTGAATCCGGAGAATTGAATACTTTTACTGATGAATTTTTAGAAGAAGTATTAACGGAAGTTGCAAGTCCGGAGGAAACAGAAAAAGTCATGCTTGCTTACAATAAAGGAAAAGGAGAAGCAGCCTTAAAGAAAGATCTGGGCATCGCAAATAACTTAGGCATTTCATCTACTCCTGTCATCTATATCAATGGAAAGCAATTTGATGGTAAAAGCATGGATGATTTATTCACAATGGTGGAAGAGGCGGTTGCAAGTGGTAAATAAAAATCTTTTACTCGCATGGATTACATCCATCATAGCGATGGGTGGCAGTTTGTTTTTTAGCGAGCAGATGGGTTTTATACCTTGTACACTTTGCTGGTATCAACGTATTTTAATGTACCCACTTGTTATTTTTCTAGGAATAGCTTTCTACCGGAATGATAAGAAAATTTATCTGTATGTGTTGCCAATGTCAGTAATTGGTATGATCGTTTCCAGCTATCATTACGCATTGCAAAAAATTCCTTCACTAAATGAATTCGCTACATGTACAAGCGGAGTTCCGTGCTCTGGTCAATATATCAATTGGTTCGGTTTTATCACGATTCCTTTCCTGGCGCTTACCGCTTTTACAATCATTACAATCACAATGCTCATGATGTTGAAGAAAAAATAATATAGATAACTTTTTATCATTTCGGCAACGTACTGATAGCAATCTTATAGTTAAAATTGATGAAAAAGAATCCATTTTGACACAAAAAACGTGGTCAACAATGGATTCTTTTTAGTAGATACAAAATTCTGGTATTTCCGTGGTCATTCTATCATTGAAGGATGTTATCTAATATTATTTAGGTGATTGTTTTACTGTTTTTGTTTGTACCAATTAGGCACAATACACCTAAATTGATGATGATCTCTGACTACATCGAGAGAATATTCTAGGAGAAGCTCATATTGTTTTTGACCCTTTTTCATGGCCCACACAAGAGCTGAAACAATATGAATGGCGCTGTATAATGCATATAACTCCCAAAAAGAATCATCCAATTTTTGATTTTCATGATAACCATCAATAATACCTCTTGTAAAATCAATGCTTACACGCTTTGAAAAGAAACCTAGCTTTTGTAAATCGTGAATTGGATCACCCCAGTCCATTCTTTGAAAATCAATAATGCCAGAAAAGTTTCTATTATTTATTAAAATATTTGACGGATGAAAATCATCATGTTGAAACTTATTTGGTCTATCTTTCATTAAATTTTCATGGTGTTTTATATAAGATTCAAGCAATTCCTTTAGCTTTTTATCAAGATTCATTGCTTTTAATTCCATCAAGTATTTATCACTTTTTTTCTTTTTTAATGAAAACCATGATGGATGATCTAAGGGTGCTGATAATTTATGTAATTTCTTCAGCTCTTTTCCTGCTAAAAAACCTGCTGAGTACTGTTCTTTCTTGGTTAAATCCCTTAAGGCAACTTCTGCATCGATTCCAGGAAGATACGTGAGGAGCATATAAGCCCTATCGTTCTTTTCTAAAAAACCAAAATCTAAACCTTTAGGTATAAGATTAGAATATTTCCCCAACTTGTTGATAGTTTCAAATTCTTCTTTTCTTTTATTTAATTCTTCATTAGGAAAAACTCTTAAAAGATAGTGGTCATTAATTACATACTTCTCATCATGGGAGAAGCCTTTGTTTAGCTTAATTATAGAATTAACATTGTCGAAGTACGAGATCTCGTCCTTTAAGTAATGACTCATTTAATCACTCCCTGTTACTTTCAAAATACATCAGATAATCATTTCTAGAAGAAGCCGGCTTACAAGTCCGACTTTAATTAAACTCTGCACCTCAAATGAAAACTCCAGCTAGTGCTAAGAGTTTTTTAATGCCTGGGCTCGTTAAAGCTTGTTGTTGATGGGAGTTCTTTCTTTTGTTTAAGATCAACTTGGAACTTTGAGCCCCCTTGAAAGACTTTTTACGATTAATGTCTCTAAGGGGGATGAAAAGCTCCTACATTATTTCCTTATTTAACTTGCAGCAAGCGAGGGGCTGTTGTGACAAGCAATGCGATCACAATAAAGCAAGCGAGTGAAGAGGCAAACCAGGAAGTACCGTTTGCAATGAATGAGTATAGAAAAGCGGATTGCCCCGGAGGTGCATACTGTCCCCAGAAAATAATTCCGGCTATGAAGTGCCAAATATATCTTGCAAAACCGCCAATAAATATAGCGGCAAATAATAACAAAGTCAGCATGATTTTTCTTTCAGATTGCAAAGCATTTTTCACGGCAGGCGCAAGCAATCCTGCCGCACCAATAAAGCTAAATGCAATAAAATACTCAATCAACCCTTGAAGAGGGGTCAATATTTGCCCAGCAGCATCCCCTGTCACAATTTGCAGTAATCCCCACAAAAAACCAGAAGCAAACCCGGCCTTTATTCCCCAGCGAAGTGAAACGATAAAAATAGGTACCATGGCAACTGAAAACTTGATTGCTGGAGTAACTTGAATCGATGGGATCATATCCAGCATCATTGCAAATGCCGCAAAAATCGCCACCTCTATCAATGCACGTAATGACATCTTTCTTCTTACCATAAAAAAACCCCCTATGATGTGATAACCGATCGTAACCATAGGGGAACAGAGCAATGAAAATACCATTGCCGTCTATATACCATCCCTGCGCTAGCATTATCTAACAGGTTCAAAGGGTCCGGAACGAATCCACTCTCAGCCAAAAGCTCCCCCTGGTACGCCGATTCAATTTCTAATCTATATTGTAGTGGATTTTGAAAGAATTGCAATCTTTGATTTGTAGGTTATACTGACGTTTTCAATGAACTGGGAAGACAGATCAATGGGGGCTTGGGGTCTTCAAAGCATGGGTCAAAGCTTTGGATTGCCCGCATTTGAAGCCATCTCTTTTTGTTATAATAGATGAACATAGAATCTTTGTGCATTCATGGAGGTGGGTAACTATGAGTTTTAACCGCATTTTTACGAACGGTAAAATTTTCACAGCAGATAGGGAAAACAGGGAAGCGAATGCCATGATTATTTGTAATGGAAAAATCTCCTGGATTGGAAAAGAGGAGGACATGCCTTCTGTAGTGGGAGAAAAAATTGATTTGCAAGGGCGTCGAGTGCTCCCGACATTTATCGATGCTCACCTACATCCTTTAATGCTTGCTGAAACATCGAAGCAGCTTGCATGCACGCCGCCGGGTGTGACCTCAATTGAAGAAATGGTTCAGGCGTTGAAGAAGCTAAGGGAGGAACATAGCCCTGATTCTTGGATAGAAGGATGGGGGTATGATGAGGGAAAATTGGAAGAGGGAAGGACTCCAAACAGGCATGATTTGGATCAGGCTGCCAAAAATGCTCCGATTGTCTTGACTCGAACATGTACTCACATACTTTCAGTGAACAGCAAGGCTTTGGAAATTGCGGGAATAACTAAGCATACGCCAGATCCTCCGGGTGGAAAAATTGATCGGGATGAGTACGGGGAACCGACCGGAGTGCTTCGTGAGAGTGCAGGAGATCTTGTGAAGAATAAGATGCCAGTGAAAAGTCTTGAAGAAAAAGCGGGAGCTTTGGCGGAATACAGCGACACATTTCTAGCGAAGGGAATAACGGGCATTACTGAGATGATGGCGGATCATAGGCCCATCGATTATTTTGAAATATACAAAGCTGCTGTAGAAAAAGGGATGAAGCAAAGAGTGGCTCTCTATTACAATTGGGATGAGTTTCAACAGCTTGATTTAAATGATCCAGCTCTTTTTGATAGAGAGCAGTCTGTTTATATTGCTGGTATTAAACTCTTTGCGGACGGGAGCATCTCTGGGCAGACGGCTTGGGTTCATCCGGCGTTTATCGGGGACGACGAAAACGCTGGCATTTCCACAACCAGCAGAGAGGAACTGCTCGAAGCAGGAGAAGCGGCGAAAAAATACGGTATTCAACTAGCAGTTCATGCGATGGGTGAACAGGCCATTGATCAAGTCGTCGATACTTTTTATAAGAGAGCGGACTGGTTGGAGGGAGCTCCTTCTGTCCGGATTGAACATGCCTCGCTACCGACAGTAAGGGCAATTCAGCGTGCAGCCGAATCGGGAATTGCCTTTGTTACTCAACCTATCTTTTTATTTGCTGAAATAGAAAGTTACCTCAATAATCTAGGGGAAGAGCGTTCCAGAAATACCTATCCGGTCAAAAACATTCTGGAAAAGGGGATTCAAGTGGCATTTTCATCAGATGCACCAGCGACAGCATGGGATGATCCAGTGAATCCATTTGTTGGGCTGGGAGCAGCCGTGAACAGGAAGGCATATGATGGGTCGGATATCGGACAGGAACAGGCCATTTCAATTGAGACAGCAGTTGAACTTTATACGAAAGCGGCACAGGAAGTTGCCCGAATTCCGTTCGTTGGCCGACTTGCTCTGGGGTTTCATGCCGACTTCATCGTCCTGGAAAGTGATATTTTGCAGGTGGACAAAGCTGATATTAGCAGCATGACCGTAGAAGAAACGTATATGGGTGGAGAAAAAGTCTATCAGAAAAAAGTTTGATAGAAAGCTCCTTTCGATCAGTAATACTAAAAAGGCTGTTACGGGAGCCACGCTTCTGTAACAGCCTTTTTATGGGGTTATTTCAATTGAACAATGATATCATCCAATACAAATTCTTCGTTACCTTTACCATACTTTGAAGGAATCCGGACCTCCGTCGTTTCTTCCGTTGTTACTTTTGCCCCGCCAAAATTCTCGGGAGTATATTCATACATTTCTACATGAGGTGTAATGATTAGTTTCGTTGCATTTGGATCGATTTTTTCGAACGTTTTGCTCCAGTTTATGTGATAGTTGTCACTGTCACTTGAGCCTCCGTTACCTTCTCCAGAATAATCATTGCCTAAATCATCTTTTATGGTAATATCCACGTCTACCGCGTGCCATTTCTTTTTTATTTCCTCAGAGACCATCTGTTCATAATAAACGGTAAGGGACATCGGTGTCACTGAAACTTTTCCTACGCTTACTTTTACTCCTTTTTGTTCAACACTTTGGTCAATAATATGTGTATCTTTTGCAGGAGCATCTAATGCAAGGGCAAAGTCCCACCTGCCTTTTATATTTTTATCAGTGGGGAGCAGGATGCTATCTATTTCCCACTTTACCTTGACATGGTCTTTTTCCTCTCCATCAAATGTACTCCCAGTAATTAGACCCACATATTGAGAGTCACCTACTTTTGAAATGTGATACATTCCTGTGCCGCCGGATGTTTCTAATATATCAAGGTTGCCCTCGAGGTAGGGATCATCGCCCAAGTCGCGGTCACTTTCCAGTGAAAAGGTTAATGAAACTGTTTTTCCATCATATACGGCATCATTGATGGTTACTTTAATACCGTTGCTTTCTTGCGACAGGTTCATCTCGGTGGAGTACTCCTTATAATTTTCATAAAGGCCTGTTCTGCCATTATCCAAAAACCTGAATATATCACCTATTATTGGAACGTTACTGGCATGGGTTGGAAACGTCAATCCAAAAGTCGCCACTGATAAACCAGTAACGATGGCGGCAGTCACGACATTTCTTTTCCACCTCTTCGCTTTTTTCTTTTTAATGGATCGCTTTACTGTCTTTTTGATTTGCGCCTTTTCCCATTCGCTGACTTCCATTTCCTTAAATTCATTTTCATCTAAATCGACTTCATTCAATAATTCATAAATATCCTTCATACGGTTCTACCTCCCAGGTTTAAATTGGCCGCTTTTGTATGAAGTTTCTTTTTCCCACGATAAATTCGGTTATCAACTGCTGCTCTTGTTATGCCGAGCTTTTTGGAAATTTCCTCTGTTTTGAAACCGAGAAAAAACTTCATGATGAAAATATCTCGGTCCACAGATTCTAGCTGGTTGATTAACTTAATCAATTCCTTTTTATTTTCTGCTGCAACGCATTCCTCTTCAGCTGACTTTTCAGCATTAAGATCCATATAATTGGAGACAAACTCTTCTTTTTTGCGTGCCTTCCTGTAATAATCAATGGATTTAAATTTAGCAATGGCACAAATCCATTTTTTGAAATCCGACGCATCTCCATGGAACTTCCTCGAATGATTCCATATAGAAAGAATAATATCATTGATGCATTCTTCTATGATGCCATCGTTGTTGAGTGGAGAGAGAATGTTAAAAGTGACCCCTTTTATCAATGGTAAGTATTTATCGACTATAAACTCTAATGCATCCTCTTTTTGATGTTGCAATCGTTGGATGAAATTCTTTTCATTTGACTTCATCTCATTTTCTCCTTACGTTTTTGTAAAAGCTTCTACACCTTATACAACGTATGTAAAATGATTTTCTCTCACTTTTCATTTTTCTTCCACTGAGTAAGAGGTAAACAAGCATATAAAAGAGGATCATTCCGCAGGTTATCGTGAATATTTAACTTCATTCAGCAGTAGTCTCCCACTTTAGTAAGTGGTGAGATGAATGCATATTGGTATTCCATTCAGTGGGGGTTCAAACCCCGGCTGAATAAAGTTAAAGCCTCCGGCGGATGCCACAGATTTTCAGAGGAAATTTATCGAGCGGAGCTCGATAAAATCTGGGCGCAAATACGCCAAGGCGCATTTGATATTATGCGATCTTTATCTGTATAAGCGACCAAAATAAAAAAGCTTGCAGAGAAAGTCACTTCTTTCTCTGCAAGCAGCAGGGATGTCCCTTGTCAAATCCTATTATTGATGATTCTCCATCTCAAATACTTGCTGTACGTCTTTGTCTCCGCGGCCAGACAAGTTGACGATGATGATGTCATCTTTGTTCAGAGTAGGTGCTAATTTTAATGTGTGTGCTATGGCGTGTGCGCTTTCGAGTGCTGGAATGATTCCTTCTTTTTTCGAAAGTACTTTGAAGGCGTCCAGGACTTCTTCATTTGTTACTGTGTGGTATTCCGCTCGCCCGGATTCCTTTAAATGACTGTGTTCAGGGCCAATGCCAGGGTAGTCCAAGCCGGCTGCAATCGAATAAGTTGGTTTCGGATTTCCCTCTTCGTCGATTAGCGCTAGACACTTGAATCCGTGAAGCTCAGCAGGAACACCTTCCGTTAAAGATGGTGCCTGGTCCGGTTCAACACCGATCAAACGTACACCAGGTTCATCGATATAATGGGCAAAAGCTCCAATCGCATTGCTTCCGCCACCGGTACAGGCGACGACCGCAGTCGGCAGTTTGCCTTCTTTTTCAACAATCTGTCTCTTGGACTCTTCACTAATCACCGATTGGAAATGTTTAACGATCGTTGGGTAAGGATGAGGCCCAACCGCTGAGCCAAGCAAATAAAAGGTATTTTTGTAGTTTTGCACGAGGTCACCTAATGCTTCGTCCACGGCATCCTTCAAACGCCCCTGTCCTTTGTCAACCGCTACAACCTTGGCACCCAGTAATTCCATGCGGAATACGTTCAGAGCTTGCCTTTTTGTATCTTCAGCCCCCATATAAATGACGCATTCCATATCGAACATTGAACAAGCGGTAGCTGTAGCAACGCCGTGCTGGCCCGCTCCAGTTTCAGCGATAATACGCTTTAAGCCCATTCGTTTGGCAAGTAAAATTTGTCCGATGGCATTATTGATTTTATGGGCGCCGGTATGGTTCAAATCTTCCCGTTTCAAATAAATTTTTGCACCGCCAAGCTCCTTCGTCAATCTTTCAGCAAAAGTCAACGGGTTTTCCCGGCCTATATATTCTTTTAAATAATAATTGTATTCCTGGATGAATTCCTCATCATCTTTATACTTTTCAAACTGCTCGTCTAAGTGATTCATTACTTCCTGCAAGTCTGGTGGTACAAAGCTGCCTCCGAACTGGCCGAAATAACCTTTTTCTTGAACTATGCTCATCTCTTCTCCACTCTCCCTTACTTTATGAATCTATGACAAGTTTAACAGGCAGTCATGTGCTTATTCAAGATAAACCTAATCAACAAATTGTGACGGAGTGATTTGGTGTTCTTAAAGCCGAAGTCCTTATCAAGTTTACAATCTGCAAAATCTAAGTCTTAGGCGCGACATTTTTTTTATGCTTCAATGATACAGTGTTTATAAGGGTACATTAGTGCAGGAAAAAAAATAGGGGTGAAAATCGTGAGAAAGCTTCCTATATATGGTGGGCTGCTTTTGATGGTAGTGTTAACTTCATTCAGCAGAAGTCTCCCACTTCTGTAAGTGGTGAGATGAATGCCTATTGGTATTCCATTCAGTGGGGGTTCAAACCCCGGCTGGATAAAGTTAAAGCCTCCGGCGGATGCCACAGATTTTCAGAGGAAATTCATCGAGCGGAGCTCGATAAAATCTGGGCGCAAATACGCCAAGGCGCATTTGATTATTGGCTGGATGTGACTCATCTGATTCATCCGAAGTAAATGACGGTACTAAGGAGCAAGACGAATTACAGGCTGGCATTCAAACGATCGGAAAAGCACAAAGAATTGAGGTGCGGTCTGATTCTGATGATAACGATTCCGTTTTACGGTCAATAACTGATAAAGCCGATATAGAAATATTTATCGAACAATTAAAAATGAATGAGTGGGAATACGCGTCTGCTCTTCCTGAAGAGGCTAAAAAAAAGTATGAGTATATTATTTTGCAGGAGGATACTATCAAATTGGGTGAAAAAGAGGATAAGGACGCTTCTTTACATGAAGCGGCACGAATCATATCATACGAAAATAGTCCCTATGTGACACTGAAGGTTGCGCTGATTAAAATCACTATGAAAATCCCGGATGAGGCCGCAGAATACATAAATCAATAAGGCCAAACCCCTCACCAATAAATTTGGCGGGGGGTTTGACCATTTATTATGGGGTTATTTCAATTGAGGTCCCATATTGATACTAAGATCCAATCTTAGATATCTTCCGATACTCAATGGGATTCATGCCTTCTTGCAGGTAAATGTCAGGTCTTCTATTATTAAGATAATTTAAAGCTCCTTTTGCTTTTTCTATTTCCTCGAAATTGATTTCTATAATGGGAACTTCTTCATTATTGCCGGATTTATAAATGGTTTTGCCCTTGGGATCAATGACTATGCTTTCCCCCAAAAAAACATTATTTCCCTCTAATCCGACTTTGTTAGAAGAAGCAACAAATACATGATTCTCCATGGCTCTTCCATGTAAATAAACATTATGAGATCGCTGGTAAGGATACATATTAGCACAAAGGACGAGAATTAATTGTGCCCCATTGATGGCTAATATTCTGGAGACCTCAGGATATTCGATATCCTGAGTGATCATGAGACCGATTTTTCCTTCAGGAGTGTCGAACACGGGACAGTTTTTACCAGGCATGAATATATTTTTTTCAAATTCAAAGAGGTGGATTTTTCTGTAGCTTCCTGCAACCTTCCCTTCCTTATTAATAAAAAGGGCAGTGTTAAATATTTTTCCATGAAGCTCTTCTGCAAAGCCAAAAATCACTCCACAATTGTTTTTGTGCGCTGCTGTTCTGATTTCCTCAATTGATGTGCTATTTATTGTTTCCGCATGTTCTCTAATTTCATTATTAGAAAGATACCCTGTAGTAAAAAGTTCAGGGAAAAGTATATAGTCTGCTTTATTTGTAGAAGCGAGTTCGATGGTCTCTTTAATGCGTTTAACATTCTCTTTTTTATTTAAGAAGCTAGATCTTAGTTGAGCCAAGGCCAGATTAATTTTTTTCATGATTTTTCACCTTTTAGTTTGAATTATATTCTTTTAGTTTTTTCGAAATGGTTGATTGGTCCACTTTTAACGCTTTAGCAGCTTGATAGGTGCTTCCATACATCTGATACGCTCTCAAAATTAATTGCTTTTCAAGTCTTTTCTTGGCCATTTTAAGGGGAATAAGCCCCTCGGTTAGTATATTGCCTTCTTCCTTCGATTGGACCCGGGGCTCGTTATTTTTCTCTTGTATAGGTGTATCAAGCAGTTCAGCAATTTGGTCAGTATTTGTTACTACTATTCTTTCTATGACGTTTTCCAATTCTCTTATATTTCCTGGCCAGTCATATTCTATGAGTTGACTCTCCAGCTTGCTATTTAACCTTACGTCTTGGGAATATTTTTCGTTATATTTGTTCAAGAAAAATGTAACGAGAGAAGGGATGTCATCTTTTCTTTCTCTTAAAGGAGGGATATTGATCGGGACTACGTTTAATCGATAGTAAAGGTCTTGCCGGAATTTATTCTCTTCGACCATTTGCTTCAAATTTTTATTGGTAGCCGCTATGATGCGAATATCTACGTTTATATTTTCTGTTCCACCTACTCTTCGGAATGTGCTTGATTGGAGTATTTCCAACATTTTGGATTGAATGGAAAATGGCAGCTCAGCAATTTCATCTAAGAATATAGTCCCTTTATTTGCAGCTTCAAATAAACCGCGTTTCCCCCCTTTTTGTCCGCCTGTAAATGTACCATGATTATAGCCGAACAACTCCGACTCAATTAAATTTTCCGGGAGCGATGCACAATTCACAGCAATAAAAGGATGGTCAACCCTGGGGCTTGAATTGTGTATTTGTTTAGCAAGCATGGTTTTGCCGACGCCCGACTCCCCCAATATAAGTACAGTCGAGTTTACCTGCGCTATTTTGTTAATAATAGAGAAAATTTGTTTCATCTTGTTTGACTCCATCATTATGTCAGACTTATCATCCAAAGAAGTTTTATTTTCTCCTAGCGCCGAGCATTTTGAGATATTTGTGAAGGAAATAATATATTCAAATTCCTTCTCGTTTACCTTTGTAATGGTGAATAATATTTTTTCTTGGTTCCTCGTATATAGAATTTGCTCACCTAGATTAAGGTTGGGCCCTTCATTAAATACTTTAGACCAGTCAAGCATAGTGAGTTTTCTGTCACTTGCAAAAATATTTGTTGTATTTCTATGGAAGACCGAAAAAAAGTTCCCGACCAAATGCTTTATTTCGTATTTTGATGTAACTAGCAACAGTAAATTTACGTTGTTTCTGGAACCCCACATACAACGAACCTCCTAATACTCACATCCACTGACTTCTATGCAAAAAGTGAGCCACATTGCATGAAATCCTAATGAATTCTGGTGCTTTTTTCTGGTTGACAAAATGGTTTTTGTTGCAATTTCCACATTAGAGATGAAATATAACCTATTTATTTAACTTCATTCAGCAGAAGTCTCTCACTTCTGTAAATGGTGAGATGAAAGCATATTGGTATTCCATTCAGTGAGGGTTCAAACCCCGGCTGGATAAAGTTAAAGCCTCCGGCGGATGCCACAGATTTTCAGAGGAAATTTATCGAGCGGAGCTCGATAAAATCTGGGCGCAAATACGCCAAGGCGCATTTGATTTGGGCAATTCAGATAATGATTGTTTATTTGGATACTAGGTACCAATTCAATGAGTTTTTAAAAGATAACATAAGAAATTTAAAAGTTTTAGTGAGAATTAATGGAAACCGATGAAAAAAATCATAGATTTACTATAAAAATAGGTTTTCAAAGGGGATGATTTTTTTCATCAGATGAAAAAAGTCAGCTATTTTACTATTTATTTCCTGAAATATTAATGGATTCTCTGATTTATTATAGGATTTTATTACTTTCCGGGAGTTTTGTGTGGCACGCTTCTTGCGATAAGTCCTAGGCAGAGAGTGGAAAGGAGGGAGGAATTGAGGTTATCTATTGCTCAAATAGAGACAAAGTTAAATGACAAGGCTTTCAACTTAGGGAAAATATCATACTTTCTTAAAAAGGCTAAAGAGGAACAATCGGACTTAGTTGTATTTCCTGAACTATGTGTGACCGGCTATTTAATCGGGCCTTGGTTAAGAGAAGCTGCTGAAAAGAAAGATGGACCAAGCATTAGGTTCATCCAAAAGCTATGTAATGAGCTTGAGATAAGTACTATTATATCTTTTCCGGAAATTTACAATGATCAATATTATGTTACCGCTGCCTATATAAACAATCAGGGGGAAGTTTTGGGTTTTTACCGAAAGACCCATTTATACGATCAAGAAGCAATCTATTTTTCACATGGTGAAAAGGTTCCAGTTTTCCAAACGGAATTTGGGAAAATTGGGATTATGGGATGCTTTGATATAGAATTTCCGGAAGTCGCCCGAATACTAAGGCTAAAAGGCGCTGATATCATTTTGATTCCTACTTCAAATATGGCTCCTTATAAGGAATACCAAAGAATTTATACTCAGTGTAGAGCCATGGAAAATGAAGTCCCCCTTGCTTTATGTAATCGGATAGGAACTGAAGGAGATTTAACCTTTATAGGCGGGAGTACTTTTATAGATGCTCGTGGCGAAACGCACATCCTCTTGACGGAAAAAGAAGAATTGATCACCCAGTCTGTCTTATTATTCAAATCTACTGATTCTAAGCTCTCAAAGGTTTTAAATAACAACGAAAATCTATACAGAGAATTAACTTTATAACGAGACAAGTGAGGAGACAACATGAAAAAATTAAAAATGTATATAAATGGAAAATGGGAAGACCCATCAAGTGGAGAATTCAGAGATATCATTAACCCGGCTAATGGGGAAATCATTGCGAAGGCAGCCGAGGGCGATATTTCAGATGCCAAAAAAGCAATTGCGATAGCCAGAGAGGCTTTTGACAGTGGTATATGGTCAGATCTACTAGCAGTAGAAAGGGCAGCTTTTTTATATGCCATTGCAGATAAATTGGAGGAAAGAGCGGGAGAAATCAGCTATCTGGAAACATTGGACAACGGAAAACCTCTGCATGAGACTCAGTTTGATGTAGCAGATGCTGTGGCTTGCTTTCGGTATTATGCTGGAATGGTGACGAAACCGGATGGTGTGACTTATCAGGTGCCAGACCCTATGCAAGCTATGGTCGTACGGGAACCGGTAGGCGTTTGCGGGCTGATCGTTCCATGGAACTTTCCTTTACTGATGTCTGTTTGGAAGATCGCCCCTGCATTGGCTGCGGGAAATACAGTTGTGTTTAAACCTTCCGAAGTAACACCGGTCACAGCGCAATGTTTATTTGAAATCATTGAAGAAGTGGGGATTCCTGCAGGGGTTATCAATATGGTCATGGGTGCTGGTAAAACGGTTGGGAACGAAATAGCCGAAAGCCTTGATGTAGATAAAGTATCGTTTACAGGAGGCACAGCAACCGGAAGACACATTATGAAAGCGGCGACAGGAAATATCAAAAAGATATCCCTGGAACTTGGTGGGAAATCACCGAATATTATTTTTGCGGATGCCGATTTTGAAGCCGCCATTGACTATGCCTTATTCGGAATATACTCCGGAGCGGGTCAGGTTTGCTCCGCTGGTTCGAGATTACTTTTGGAAGAAAGCATCCATGACCAATTTATTGAAGAACTGGTCAAGAGAGCGCAAAAGATAAAAGTGGGTCCGGGGCATGATGATGAGACAGAAATGGGTCCTTTGGTCAGTAAGGGGCATATGGAGAAAGTACTCAGCTATATAGAAATAGGCAAACAAGAGGGAGCCAAGCTGGTTTGCGGCGGCAGTCAAATTATGGAAGATGGTATGGGAGCCGGATATTTTGTAGAACCGACTATTTTCATTAATACAACTCCCGATATGCGAATTGTTCGCGAAGAAATTTTTGGACCAGTTCTCGTTGTCCAAAAATTTAAAGATGAAGAAGAGGCTGTTCGTTTGGCAAACGATACAGATTACGGATTAGCTGCGGGGGTATTCAGTCAGGACGGTGCCAAAGCATTGCGTGTAATCAAAAAAATCAGAGCCGGAATTACATGGATTAACTGTTATCATCCAACATACAATGAAGCTCCTTGGGGCGGCTATAAACAAAGTGGAATTGGGCGCGGACTAGGCACATTTGGATATGAAGAGTTCACAGAAGTAAAACAAATCAATATTAATCTTGAAGTACAACCGACAGGCTGGTTTGCTAAATAAATTTTTAGAATCTAGGGAGGTTTAACGATGAATTTTGAGTTTTTACTACCTACTAAAGTTGTAATGAGAAAGGGAATTCGGCACGAAACTGGAGAATACTTGGTCACTGAAGCATCATGGTTGTAGTGAGATCGTCCGCTGCATCCATCTTTTTAATAAAAACAGACAGCGACTCAAATGGGTCGCTGTCTGTTTTATTAAAAAGGGATTATAGCACCCTTTTTATCTGTGGATTTCCACCAAAGAATGGATATATTTGGTCTGTTCCTAAAAACTCTCCACTTTCTTTACGGTGTCCGCCGCTTTCCTATCTTGTTTATTTGGTTTTAAAATCATGAGTAATAGAAAAACACAGCAGACAAGTATACTGGAAATCAGATATATCGATTGATACCCTTTAGCTGCAGCAATAATTCCGAAAATATATGATCCCAAAGCGATTCCACCATCAAAGAAAGTGTAAAAAGTAGCAGTGGCATACCCACTTCGTTCGATAGGCACAGATTGGATGGCAAGCGTCTGCATACTTGGCACCAAAGAGCCGTAGCCAAGTCCGACGAAGCCTCCTGCTAGTAAAAATGTAGTAGCCGAATTGGTAAATGCCAGCATAATCAATCCGACGATGAATAAAACCAATCCGGGATACAAGACATATTGAGGTCCTTTCAGATCAAACAATCTTCCTGTGAACGGTCTTGCAAGAAGCATGACAGCGGCAAAGACGAGGAAGAAGCTGCTTGTCATGCCCAACAGATTTTTTCCTTGGGCATAAATGGATAAATAGGATAGGATGCTCGCATATGAAAGACCGGTCAGACAAGCGAGAAAGCCTATAGGCACAGCTTTTCTTTCAAATAAGTCATTAAAAGACATCCTTCTTTTAGCTTTGGCTCCATTCTGCTGTTTATGGGCAGGCACGATCAAAGAGAAAAGCGCCCCTGTTATCATTAAAAGGCTGAGAATGATGAACAGCATGTCAAAGGAGTAGGCTTGGATGAGAGACAAGGCAATGAGCGGACCTAGGACAACCCCGAGGTTTGTCGACATGGTAAAGTAACCAAGGCCTGTACCGCGGCGTGCTGGCGGAATGATATCCGCCGCAATGGCCCCGCATGCTGTGGTTGCAATGCTGAACCCAATTCCATGCAAAAAGCGTAGGGCAAGCAACAAGCCGAATGGATCGATGAAATAATAAAGAACCGTGCATAGCAAATATAAGACGAGGCTGAACAGAAGCATTCTTCTTTTTCCGACCAAGTCTAAAATCTTTCCGGTAAATGGCCGAACGATGATGGCGGAAAGTAAAAAGATGGACATTAGCAGGCCAGCTTCTTGATCCGTTTTATTTAAAATCCCTGTCGCATATAGCGGCAGAGTTGCCGTTAAACCATAAAACACAATAAAAACCGAAAGGTTCGTACAGAACAAGCTAATGAATGATTTTGTCCAAATGGGTTGCGATTTTTGCAAACTATCATCTTCCTTCCATATCTAATTTTTTCAAGAGCTCCATCAATACTGTCTGCTCTTCTTTGGTTAATTTTTCCACTGTCCGCTCTTCAAACCGCTCTATGGAATCTTTAATATTAGGCAATCGAGTTTCTGCTTCTTCAGCCAGTCGGACCATTTTTTCGCGGCGGTCCTTTCCTGCATATGTTTTGAGCCAGCCAAGTTCCTCTAAGCGTTTGACTGTCCTAGTAATCGTTGGTGCCTCTACATTCAGATATTTCCATATATCTGTCAGCGTCATTTCTCCATACTGATAAACGCAATAAAGGACTGTCCACTGGGAAGCGAACAAGTCATGTTTTTTTAATGTGGTGTTAAGCTCTTTGGTAAGCAGCCGGGTCTTTTGAAAGATTTCATGAATCACAGGATTCATTGGCATCACTCCTAATATTTACCTAGGTAACCAACTTCACTATTATAATTCGGGACACGAAATTTGTAAAGGGTAATATGAACATTTTTCACAAAGTAAGATTTCCAAAAAGACAGAAGCACCTTGCTCCATAATAGGTACTCACAAATGTTCGATGTAAAACTTATGGCAAACGAATCCTCTAGGGATTGCTCTTTGTCAGCTTCTTGATTGATGAAGAAACGATTTATTTGTACACTCATGCAGAAATAGAAAATCAATAAGAAAGCAGGAACATGCTTCATGGTCATGTTCCCGCTTTCTTATAAGCTGTTCATCTTTATTTTATCCCCCAGCTCTGCAGCTTCTTCACCAGTGTTGTATGATGAATACCCAGTTCCTTTGCTGTTTGGCGCAGGGATTGTTTTTTCTGCAAGGCATCCATAATCAATTTCTTTTCATAATTTTGCACCATTTGTTTTAATGGGACCTCTTTGGAGCCTTGCTCAACCTGGGTGATCCGGAAGGGAAGGTGATAGGGTTCAAGGGTATTTTCGGGAATAGAAACAATTAAATTCTCAACCATATTTCGTAATTCCCGTACATTTCCCGGCCAGTGATAGGCTGTCAAATATCGGATGGTTTCGTACGCAATTTCTTTTTGAATGTGATACTTCTTTGAGAAATAGGAAAAAAAGTACTTGAGTAATTCCTGGACATCCTCCGGACGTTCCGAAAGGGGCGGCACATCTATGGAGATAACGTTCAGACGATAATATAAGTCCTCTCTAAATAGGCCTTGTTTCACAAGCTGCTCCAAATTTTTATTTGTTACAGAAATAATCCGTATATCTAGATCCTTTGTCTTGTTGCTCCCGATCCGGCGTACTTGTTTTTCTTGTATAACCCGTAGTAATTTTACCTGCAAAGCGAGTGGCATCTCGCCAATTTCATCGAGCATGATTGTCCCTTCATCAGCAAGCTCAAGCAATCCGGCTTTTCCTTCCTGCCTTGCGCCGGTGAATGATCCTTTCTCATAACCGAATAATTCGGATTCCAATAGATTTTCGGGAATCGCTCCACAATTGATTTTGATTAAGGGCTTATCTTTCCTCTGACTAAAATGGTGAATTAAGTTGGTCAGCATTTCCTTACCAACACCCGAAGGCCCTGACAGTAAAATACTCGTGGGGAATGGAGCTACCTGTTGAATTTTTTCGTATACCTGTTTCATTTGCGGACTCCGAAAAACAATGGTCTGGTTCTTTTCGAATTCTGTATGGACGGCGAAGCGGTGAGAGTTCAATTCGGCTGTTTCCATTGCTTTTGTGAGTTCACGCTTCATTTTACTGATTTCTGAGATGTCACTTACGCTGATGACAATTAAAGATAATTCTCCATCGTCACCAAATACAGGACTGCCTGTTACTACTACCTCTTTCTTCTCGCCAAGCTTTTCCTCATTTCCGATTTTTTGAACGATGGATAGCTGCTTTTTTTCTTTAAAGACGAGCTCAGAAATAGAGCGATCGAAATATCCTCTTTCCGTGAGGTCTAATACATTTTTTCCAATCAGATCCGCCTTTTGGTATCCGGTCATTTCCTCATATGCACGATTGACCAGAACAGTAATTCCGTAACGGTCTACCACATAAATGCCATCTGTGGAGAATTCAATGACTGTTTCCAATTTATGAGCTAAGTCTTTATAGTGGTCAAGTGCGGAGGCTTGATCATGGTAGTCCATCGATGAATTATGGACGGTCATCCCGCTTTCCACTCCTTTTAAATCCTTTAATCTTGTGTGGTGAATTTTTTCAAACACTGCTGAATTATTTCACCATCTAATTATATATCAATAATAAAAATTTTTTTGGCAATTACTTCAGGTATTTTTTGAAGAAATGGTGAATTATTTCACCGATAGTTGGATTGATTTTCAATAAATCGTAATAAAATCAGACTTTATAAGTTGGCATGCTATTTGCTATATATTAAGATAGCGTTTTTACAGGAATCGACAAACATTCTACTAGGGTGAGGAGGGAACGCCCGGAGTCAAGGCTTTGATATAGAAGTAAAAATATTCAATTAAAAATGGAGGTAACAATGAAAAAATTTAAGATATTCGTCTTTTTCCTAGTATCTATGCTTTTAATGACAGCTTGTTCTTCAAATGGAAGCGGTTCAGCGGATAAAGAGTCCTACGTTTTAAGGGTCTCACATCCCTATCAAAAGGCTACGCTCCATCATCAATATATGGTGTGGTTTGATGAGGAACTTCAAAAAAGAAGTGACGGGCGACTTTCGTTAGAAATCTATTCGGACTCACAATTGATGCCACCTGAACAGGAAATACCGGGTATTCTGCAGGGGCAGATAGACATGACGCACTCTCTGACTTCAATAGCGGGAAGCTTCGATCCCATTTGGTATTTCTTTGATCTGCCGTTTTTATTCGACTATGATCCGAAAGATCCCAAAGTGTATATGGATAGCCGGAAAGCGTTTGTTGATAGTGAAAAAGGCGGTCGTCTAATAGCCAAGATGGCGGAAGAAAAAGGGTTAAAGGTGCTTTCACTGGATTCCACGGATTTATTCGCTACTTTATGGACAGCAGATGAAAGCAAGATGATTACAGATACAGCAAGTGCTCATGGATTGAAATTGCGTACACCTGGCGGAAAAGTAGCTCCGGAGACATTGAAAGCGATTAAAGCAAGTGGAATTTCCATACCGGGTACGGAGCTTCCGACCGCCTTGCAGCAGGGAGTGGTAGATGGATTAATTACAGTTCCGCTGTATTTGTATGACAATAAGCTTCCTGTTAAAACGCAAACACTTTATCCGTTCGTTAACTATCTCATGCCTGTCATGATGTCACAAAAGAAATTTGAATCCTTGCCGGAAGACCTTCAGGAGATTCTTGTAGAGACAGGGAAAGACCTGGAGCAATATGCTTACGACACTGTCAGCGAGAAAATCGCTGATGTCAACGAAAGGCTTGAAAGCGAGCAGGGAATCAAAACTTATTATCCAACACCTGAAGAAATTGAAGAATGGAAAAAAGTGACTGAGCCTGCTTGGGACAGCTTCATGAAAAGCGAGCCAAGAGCTAAAGAGCTGATGGAAGAAGCAATCAGGTTAAGAGATGAAAACTGATTTGGAGTGTAAGGAGATGAAAAAATGAACCGAATCGAGAAACTTGAGAACTCGACGAAATTTTTGGATAAAGCGCTGGAGGTCATTGCTGTCTTTTGCTTGATTCTCAGTGTGGTACTGGCTTTTGTTGGAGTCATTTTGCGGTATCAGTTCGGGATTTCTTATCAAATATTGGAGGAAATCTGCCGTTACGCTATCGTCTATGGGGTGTTTGCGTACATAGGCCCCTTGATTAAAAAAAATGAACATATAAAAATGTCTCTTCTTGAGGATCGTTTATCCAGGAAAAGCAAACATCTTGTGGAGTTCCTAATTGGAATCATTTTGTTTATTGCATTTGTCATTCTATTTTATGCCGGAATCATTTGGGCGTCTTCCATTTATAGCATGAATCTAATGACACTTTCTGGTGAAATGCTGATGGTCATTCCAGCGTTTGCGATTGTAGCCGGTATGTTTTTCGGATGTGTCTATGCTCTTTTGCAAATGATTATTGATTTTAATCTTTTTCGAGCGGAGACGAATTAGGAGGGAGGTTTGAATATGTTACTGATTGGACTTATTATCTTTTTCATTTTATTGATCGTTGGTGCACCTATTTGGCTTTCGCTTGGATTAAGTGGCGGGATCCTGATGTTTGTGTTTTTGGACCTGCCGTTGGAAGCGATCATTTCGCAATTTTTGATTGCAACGGATAAATGGATTTTGCTGGCGATTCCATATTTTTTATTAGCTGGTAACTTGATGACCTATATGGGAACAGCCAATAAAATGATTGGTTTTGTTAACCATTTGATCGGCCATTTGCCCGGCGGAATGCCGGCGGCAGCCGTTATCACAGCAACAATCTTTGGTGCATTGTCAGGATCCGCGACTGCTACAGTTGTTGCCGTAGGATCCATGATGATTCCGCAAATGATTCAGCTTGGTTATTCCAAGGAAAACAGCATGGGGGTCGTAGCTTCTGCTGGAACACTCGGCCAAATGATACCGCCGAGTATTTACATGATTATTTATGCATCAATGGTTCAGATAGACGTGGCACAGCTTTTTCTTGCAGGCATTGTTCCAGGGCTGGTCATTGCGGCTCTATTGATTGTCACTGCCATCATCGTCAGTGTTAAGGACAAGACGGAAAGGAAAAAACGCAGCAGTGCACAGGAGATCTTTAAATCGTTTATTGTTGCTCTTCCGTCATTGTTGATGCCAGTTATTGTATTGGGTGGGATTTATTCTGGAGTATTTACACCGACCGAAGCTGCGGCCGTATCTGTTGTGTATGTTTTGATTATCAGCTTCCTATTTAACCGAAAAGAATTCACTAAGAAAAATATCCAAAAAAGTTTAGTTAACTCCATGGTGACAACCACTGTCATTTACTTGCTGCTTGGCGGAGCGAACATGTTTTCAACTGCTTTGACTTATGCTCATGTTCCGCAGCAAATTACAGAATATGTATCACAGCTGACATTGCCTGGATGGCTGATCATGCTGTTAATCCTTGTATTATTCCTTGTATTTGGAATGTTCTTGGATGCTGTACCGATTTTATATATCACGATTCCAATATTGTATCCGGCCGTAATGGCACTTGGATATGACCCAATTCATTTTGGCGTCTTGACGATTGCCTGCATGATGATTTCTCAGATTACACCGCCGGTTGGATTAAGCCTGTTTGTTGTCAGTGGGCATTTTAAGGAAAAGCTGAGTGTTGTCATAAGAGGGTCGATGCCTTATTTAGGGGCCTTGCTTGTAGCGACTATCATTCTCTTATACGTGCCATGGTTGAGTACATTTTTAACAAAATAATAGAAAAGAGGAGTTCATCTTATGAGATTACAAAGCAAAGTAGCAATTATTACTGCAGGAGCATCTGGAATGGGAAAAGCGGGAGCGAAGTTATTCTCTAAAGAAGGAGCGATTGTTAACATCTTAGATATTAATGAAGAGAGTGGACAGGCTGTTGTTGAAGAAATCGAAGCAAGCGGCGGAAAAGCCCATTTTTATCGCACAGACATGACCAGTGTGGAGGATATCAAAGCGACGGTTGATAAAATCACTGATAAATATGGAAAGATTGATATTTTATGGAATCATGCGGGAACACCAGGCCCTGGCGGTGTCGATCAAGTAGAAGAAGCTGGTTTTGATTTTGCTCTGGACTTGAATGTGAAAAGCGGTTTTTTCCTGACGAAATATGTTCTGCCGTTCATGAAAGATAATGGCGGTTCTATCATTTTCACTTCATCTATCTCAGGCCTTGTAGGCTCTTACTTTAGCCCTGTTTATTCAACAGCAAAAGGGGGAGTAAGCAACATGGTTCGTGCACTGGCCATGAGCTTAGGAGAACACAAAATTCGTGTAAACAGCGTTTGCCCGGGATTCACGGAAACACCAATGTTGAAGGAATTCTTAGCTCGCGATGAAGACGATGATATGGAAGCCAATGCAAACAAGGTTTTGAGCCGCGTTCCGCTCGGACGCTTTGCGTATGCTGAAGATGTCGCCAATGCAGCATTATTCCTGGCATCTGATGAGTCGGTCTATATTACAGGTGTTAACCTTCCGGTCGATGGAGGATATACAGCTTAATAGGTGAAAAAAACAGACAGCGGTTAAAAAACGCCGTCTGTTTTTTTATGAACAAACGTGGTTATTCTGAGCATATGGAAGACCCGGTGAGAAAAAGCGGGTGGGAACGAACAATACCCCGATCGTATTACTGCAAAATCAGTGTCTCATCCCAAAATAGGAGAGGCATCTATCTTAAATTTGGTCCAAGCTACCAAAATAGTCAAGCATAATTGAAAACTGTCGACAATCAGCTAAGGAGCAGTATTTTAGTCTAGGATCAAAAAGATCTTTTCATTAAAACAGACAGCGAGAATCATCGCTGTCTGTTTTAATGAAAAAGGGAATTATAATACCCTTCTTGCACCTGCATATTTGGATTTCCAATAGTACGGGTCATTGATAGATGTAATGGCTACACCTTTTCCCGCAGAATGGATAAATTTGTTGTTCCCCGCATAAATTCCAACGTGAGAGATTTTCGTTTTTGAAGTAGTTTTAAAGAATACAAGGTCTCCGGCTTTCAAATTCTTTTTACTGACGGATTTTCCTTTTTTATATTGTTCAGCCGCTGTTCTTGGAAGCTTGACGTTCTTTTTCTTGAATGTATAGGAAGTGAATCCTGAACAGTCGAATCCTTTTGGAGTCGTTCCACCATACTGATAGCGAACGCCCAGATGCTTTTTACCTTCTTTTATAATTGCTGATCCTGATGGCTTGGCTGCCGCACTAGCCGTATCTATAGGTTGAGTGATCACTGCTGCAAATGTGATAACGGCGAATAATGAAATTAGAGCTTTTTTTAACATCGTCATTCTAGCACTTTCCCCCTGAAACTCCAACATTTTCTTGTTTATGGTAGATATAGCATAACACGTCAAATTGTGACTTTGTTTTTCAGTTGTGTAACAAATGTATTACGAGATGTATCGACATTGGAAATGTCGACTCCATTTATTGAAAAACAACGACCTTTGTAACAGTGGGAGGTTTTTCAAATGGGCTATTTTTATAATCATCAGCCTCCATCCGTATTTTGGAATAATAACAAGCATTGTAGCTCTAAAGAGTCATGAAAAGCTTGATAAGACAAATAATCGTATAATTTAAGGAAAATATGAACTTTTCTAAAAAGACAATCTTTGTTATAGTTAGCTTAATTATGTAAGTGTTTACAATGTGAAAAGGGGGAGGATGTCTCATGAGAATAAAGAAAAGAGGTCTTTTTGGGATTTTATTGCTTGCGTTGATGTTTGTTCTGGCTGCGTGTGGAGGAGGATCTGAAAGCACAAGCGGAGGATCGGACAGTGGCGACAAGGAAAGTAAGAACAGTGGAGGCAGTGGTTTAAAAGATACATATACGGTTGCAAGTGACACCTCTTTTGTACCATTCGAGTTTAAAGAAAACGGGGAATATGTCGGATTCGATATTGATTTGATTAATGCGATTGCTGATGAAGTTGGCTTTGAAATTAAGTTGGAAACGACAAACTTTGATGGTATTATCCCAGGGTTGCAGACGGGGTCTTTTGATATTGCCCTTGCTGGGATCACGATTACAGATGAACGCAAAAAGACGGTTGATTTCAGTGACCCTTATTATGATGCGGGTCTCAGGATCGGGGTTTCCGTCGACAATAAAGACATTAACAGTATAGAAGATTTAAAAGGGAAAACAGTTGCAACAAGACTCGGGTCTACAAGTGCCGATTATATTAAAAAGAATATTGAGGGAGCTGAAGCCAGCCAGTTCGAGCAATTGGACCAGGTGTATTTGGCCGTTGAAAATGGAAGTGCCGACGCGGTTCTCTATGACTCTCCGAATGTTGCTTACTATATCCAGACCAAAGGGGAAGATAGCTTGAAGATGGTTGGCGAGTTATATCAAGCTGAGCAGTACGGTATAGCTTTTGCTAAGGGCCAGGATGAACTTGTAAGCAAGGTTAACGAAGCTTTGGCTACGTTAAAAGAGAATGGAAAATATGATGAAATCTATGAAAAATGGTTTGGTGAAAAGCCTGAATAGGTAATGATCCTGAAGGAAAGGGTGTAACCGACTTTTGTTACACCCTTTTATTCGTCGAAGATAAGGAACGACTAAGTTTTGAGTTATGTTTAGCTTTAGCGTCACAGGACGTGGCGCTTAGAGTCCAAGCGTTATCGGCTCAAGGTCACAAGTCAGCAAGGAAGCATGTTCAAGGTGAAATACATTTTTGTAGTTTTACCGCGTCGCAAAACAGCTTGATGCATACTCAGTGATGTAATTGCGGTTCTTGTATTTTTCGCAGAGCTGGGTTTCTTACGCTTTTCTATTAAGAGGTGAAGTAATGATTGGTAGATTTGATTGGGCAGGTGTCATCGAATTCCTGCCGGATTTGACAAAAGGATTGTATTACACGCTGCTCATTTCAGTAGTCGGGCTTTTAATCGGTTTTGCTTTAGGGGCTCTCTTTGGAATCGGAAGAGTGGCTAAGACTAAGATTTTTTACATCATTTCCACTGTGTACGTTGAAGTCATCCGCGGTACTCCTGTACTTGTCCAGGCTATTTGGATTTTCTTTGCCCTTCCTTTGGTTATCGGAAAAAACCTTGACTCCATCACAGCGGGGATTATTGTTATTGCTGTTAATTCAGGGGCATATATAGCTGAGATTGTACGGGGAGCTGTTCAATCAATAGATAAAGGCCAGATGGAGGCAGGGAGGTCTCTTGGGCTGAATCATCAGCAGACGATGCTCCATGTTATTTGGCCACAGGCTTTTAAACGAATGATTCCGCCACTTGGGAACCAATTTATTATCAGTATCAAGGATACGTCTTTATTGTCTGTCATTCTCGTCCCTGAACTGATTTTTCAAGGACGTTTGATTGCAGCCAACCACTTTAATGCAGTGGAAATTTATACGACAGTAGCTTTATTTTATTTAGTCATCACTTTTAGTTTATCAATGGTTCTACGCTTTTTTGAAAGAAGGTTGGAAACAGAATGATACAAGTCAACAACTTGCATAAGAAATTCGGAGATCTCGAGGTATTAAGGGGGATTACTTGTGAGATCGAGCTGCAGGAAGTAGTCTGTGTCATCGGGCCGAGCGGTTCGGGAAAAAGCACCTTTCTGCGCTGTTTAAACATGCTGGAGGAAATGACGGACGGGGAAATTGTCATCAACGGACATCACTTGAAAGACCCTACAACAGATATCAATGCAGTACGGACGGAAGTAGGGATGGTTTTTCAGCAGTTTAATCTGTTCCCTCATAAGACGGTTTTGGAAAATATTACTTTGGCGCCGAAAAAAATACGAAAAATAAACAGTGAGGAAGCGAAAGCTCTTGCTATGGAGCTGCTTGAAAAAGTCGGGCTTGCGGATAAGGCAAACAGCTATCCAAGGCAATTATCAGGGGGGCAGCAGCAACGGGTGGCCATTGGACGTGCTCTTGCGATGCAGCCCAAAGTTATGCTGTTCGATGAGCCGACTTCAGCTCTTGACCCCGAACTCGTTGGGGAAGTACTAGAAGTAATGAAACAGTTGGCATTTGAGGGCATGACGATGGTGGTGGTCACTCATGAAATGGGATTTGCAAGGGAAGTAGCTGACCGAGTCATATTTATGGATGGTGGTGTCATAGTAGAGGAGGATGTCCCATCTCAAATTTTTACGAAACCTAAATCGGATCGAACCAAGGCTTTTTTAAATAAAGTTTTGTAAGGGGTGTTTAACTTCATTCAGCAGAAGTCCCCACTTCTGTAAGTGGTGAGATGAATGCATATTGGCATTCCATTCAGTGGAGGTTCAAACCTCGGTTGAATAAAGTTAAAGCCTCCGGTGGATGCCACAGATTTTCAGAGGAAATTTATCGAGCGGAGCTCGATAAAATCTGAGCGTAAATACGCCAAGGCGCATTTGATAAACAGGACTTTGATTGGAAATAACTTGGTCAGGAGTTGTTGCTTCTGACTTATTTCTTATATGACGAGAATGTGAATGGAACCACTTTATTTTGATCCCAAGGGACTAGGAAGAAGTATCCAGTTTTTGCCCCATCGTGCTATGATAGAACATAGAAAATAAGGAGCTTTTTTGGGAGTTCAGTCACTTTAGCATCTATGGAGGAGAAGTAAAATGGGTAAATCAGATTCGGCAGTTGAAGAGGTATCGAGGCTTTATCTTCATGACTTTGAACTATCCGATCAGACGGATTTTGAACAAGTTTTGAAGGAACTAGCCTATATCAAGTATGCATTGGATCAGTCTTCAATTGTTGCGGTCACTGACCAACGGGGAAAAATACTTTATGTCAACGACTTGCTTTGCAAAATATCAAAATTCAGCCACGATGAATTGATCGGGCAGGACCATCGGATTTTAAATTCCGATTACCATTCAAAGGAATTCTTCAAGAATATGTGGGCGACCATTGGAAAGGGACATGTCTGGGAAGGTGAGATCCGCAATAGGGCAAAAGATGGTTCATTTTATTGGGTGGATACGACCATCGTTCCTTTTTTAAATGAAAAAGGTAAGCCTCACCGATATGTTGCGATTCGGAATGATATCACTGCCCGAAAGGAAATGGAAGAAGAGATCAGAAGAAGTGAAGAGAGATACCGTCTTATTACTGAAAATTCCTCTGACTTGATCTCGACAGTTGATACGGAGGGAAATCTTTTGTATCTGTCACCATCTCACGGTTCGTTATTGGGGTATGACTTGGATGAAATAAGAAAAGGAACCATTTTTGACCTAATATACGAAACAGACCAGGAAGAAGTAAAGGAGACAATAGAACAGCTCTGGGGAAAGAAGAAGATCACTTCCCAGCTTGAATTTCGTTTAAAAACCAGTTCTGGAAGCTGCATTTCCGTAGAGGCCAAGATGAATGTCATCTTGAACGATAACGGTGATATCAGGAAGGTAATGCTCGTCACAAGGGATATAACTGAACGAAAAAAATCGGAACAGAAAATATACCATTTGGCTTTTCATGATACATTGACAGACCTGCCGAATCGAAGACTGTTTATGAATGAGCTGCAAAAGACAATTGCTAAAACAAAAAGGCCTTCGAAAGTAGCCGTCATGTTCATTGATTTGGATCGCTTCAAATATGTGAATGATTCCTGGGGCCACGATGCCGGAGATTACATACTCATGGAAGCGGCTCACCGCATCAAACAATCACTTCGATCAACAGACTTTGTGGCAAGAATTGGCGGGGATGAATTTACGGTCCTTCTTGATAATATTGAAAATGAAGCGGATGTAAAATTACTGGTGGAAAGAATTCAAGAGAGTTTTGAGGAGCCAGTGCACATTTTCGAGAAGGATATTTTCCTATCATGCAGCATTGGAATTGCTATTTATCCAGAAAATGGAAAAAATGCTGATGAACTATTAAAGCGGGCGGACACGGCCCTCTATGTGGTGAAAGAACGAGGAAGGAGCGGTTATGCTCTTTTTGATGCCGACATGGAAGAGAAATCATTGGAGCGTATCTTATTAGAAGTTGAATTGAGAAAGGCTGTAGAGCGGGAACAATTCTATTTAGATTACCAACCGAAGATTGACTTTTCTAAAGGGACGTTGGTTGGCATGGAGGCTCTGGTTCGCTGGAACCATCCGGACCTGGGCAGGGTACCTCCTAACAAATTCATCCCGATTGCAGAAGAAACAGGCTTAATCATCCCAATTGGAGAGTGGGTGCTTCGTGAAGCCTGCAAACAGAATAAAAAGTGGCAAGATATGGGTTACTCGCCGATTACCGCGTCAGTGAATGTTTCAGTCCGACAGTTGGAACAATCGGGCATACTGAACAAAGTGATTGAAGTTTTAAATGAAACAGGACTTGATCCGAAGTGGCTGGAGCTTGAGGTCACCGAAAGTGTCTTTGCCGACCTTGAAAATGCCGCAGCCATTTTGGAGGAAATCCGGGGTTTTGGCGTTAAGATTTCAGTGGATGATTTCGGTACAGGTTACAATTCTTTCACCTATATTAAGCATTTGCCTGTGGATACAGTGAAAATTGATTCTTCTTTTATAAGGGATATACACCAAAACGTCGAAAGCAAAGCGATTGTCAACGCCATTTTGACACTTGCAGATACATTGAACATTAGTGTGATTGCTGAAGGAGTTGAAAGCAAAGAACAGCTTGAACACCTAAACAAAGGCGGTTGCATTCAGGGACAAGGATACCTGTTCAGTAAGCCGGTATCCAATGAACTGTTTGAAAAGTATTTCCGGGATTCCAACTTATTGTTTCCAGAAGAGATTGTTTAACTTCATTCAGCAGAAGTCTCCCACTTCTGTAAGTGGCGAGATGAAAGCATATTGGTATTCCATTCAGTGGGGGGTCAAACCCCGGCTGAATAAAGTTAAAGCCTCCGGCGGATGCCATAGATTTTCAGAGGAAATTTATCGAGCTTAAGCTCGATAAAATCTGGGCGCAAATACGCCAAGGGTGCATTTGATAAAAGAGCTGAAACAAAGCTTTTTAAAATGAATAAAACGCATGAAATATGATTGGAAAATCTGTGGTTACCCCCAAAAGTTAAAGTTTTTATTATGCAGCTGATTGGCTGGATTGAGTTTTGTATTCGACTGGGCTCAATCCAGCCAATTTTTCTTTTGATCGTACATGGTTATACCAGTAGATATATTCCTCAATCCTTTTTATAAATTCTTCATAGCTTACTAGTTCTTCCCCATAATACATTTCTTGCTTTAAAATCCCAAAGAAATTCTTCATTGAAGCATTGTCTGCGCAGGTTGCTTTACGAGAAATGCTTTGGAATACGCTATTTTTCTTTAATGTCTTCACCCATTGATTGTGCTGGTAATGCCACCCTTGGTCAGAATGAATGGTGGTGCGGTAGGGCTTATCTCTCAGCTCTACAGTATCCATTTGTTAGGCGAAACTTTTCCGATGTCATCCCTAAGAGGCGTTCTTGATTTATGATCATCTGAAAAGTGACCTTCCTTTATCTTTATTAAAGATTTATCCCCTCTAGACTTATCCTAAACGAGTTTATAAAAATGAGTGAATATATCAAGGAGATGTCCCTGTCCTTATTTTGTTCTAAATGATGATCTTGTCCCATATGCTTTTGTGAGGAAGCCTTGGCAGAGGGGAGATCGCATGCGAAAAAAAACAAAAGCTATTTTTTTCATCATCGGTGCGGCGCTCATATTTTTAATTGTCCAATATCAATTCATTCCGCGGGATTCGTTTGATACATGGAATCTTCCGCTGACTGGAAAAGTAATATACCTAGATCCAGGACACGGCGGCCCTGATGGAGGGGCTGGCGACAGCGAAGCGCTTGAGAAAGACATCGCCCTTGAAGTTGCTTTTAAACTGCGGGATTATCTGCAGGGGCAGGGGGCGCTGGTTTTGATGACACGGGAAACCGATGCCGATTTGGCAGATCCAGATATGAAGGGGCTCAGTAAAAGGAAAACGGCTGATTTGAAAAAAAGACTTAAATTGGTCAATGAATCTGAGGCGGACTTATTTATAAGTATCCATTTGAATTCTATCCCTTCTCCAAAATGGAGAGGTGCACAGACCTTTTATTCCCCACATTTAGTAGAAAATAAGCGGGCGGCCAAATTGATTCAGGAAGAGCTGGTTGTCAGCCTGGAAAACACGGATCGTCAAGCAAAGATTATTGAAAATATATATTTGATTAAACACTCCAAAAAACCAGCGGCCCTGGTTGAAATTGGTTTTTTATCGAATCCAGGGGAGCGAGCCGCTTTAATGGAAGATGGTTACCAAGAAAAAGTGGCAGCGGGGATTTATCGAGGGGTTATGAGGTATTTCACGAAGGAAAAATTAAAAGACTAAGGTGTATGGGGAAGTTCATTACACAATCGTTTTTTTAAAAGGTTGCAAAATCCACTTTTTCATAGTGGATTTTTACATTCTCTAATCTTTCCTCATGGAGCGTCTTTTCATAGAAAACAATACGAATATGTTATACTGAATCAAAAGTGCAATTCGATAAAGGACGGTGCAAAAATTGGTTACTGAACAACAGGTGTTCAATATTCTGAAAGAATTAAAAGATCCGCTTTTACATAAGACATTAGAGGAAACAAATGGGATTACAGAAGTGAAGATCAAAGAGGAGAAGGAGCATGTCAGTGTAAAAATAGCGTTGGCTAAGACCGGAACACCGGAACAGATGCAACTTCAATCCAAAGTCGTACAGCTTCTAAAAGAGGCGGGAGCTGCTACGGTTGGAATCCGATTTACAGATCTTCCAGAAGAAGAGTTGGAGAAACACCGCACAGCTGGAGATATGCCCGATGAGACGGCAGGAGGCTTGCTTTCTCCTGACAGCAAAACGACATTTATCGCGATTGCCAGTGGAAAAGGCGGAGTTGGAAAGTCAACCGTTTCTGTCAATATGGCTGTTGCATTGGCGCGTCTTGGCAAAAAGGTTGGGCTTGTTGATGCCGATATTTACGGATTCAGTGTTCCGGATATGATGGGAATTACTGAACGGCCGGTTGTCAGAGGAAAAAAGATTCTTCCTGTGGATCGGTTTGGCGTAAAGGTTATTTCCATGGCGTTCTTTGTGGAGGACAATGCCCCGGTGATTTGGCGTGGTCCGATGCTCGGGAAAATGCTTAACAACTTCTTTACTGAAGTGGATTGGGGAGATTTGGACTACTTGCTTCTTGATCTTCCTCCAGGAACGGGAGATGTGGCCCTCGACGTCCATACAATGCTGCCAAGCACAAAGGAAATCATCGTGACAACACCACATCCAACTGCAGCATTTGTTGCAGCGCGTGCCGGAGCGATGGCACTTCGAACGAACCACGAAATTTTGGGTGTTATTGAAAATATGTCCTATTTTGAAAGCAAGTTGACGGGTGAGAAGGAATACGTTTTTGGACAAGGTGGGGGAGAAAAGCTTGCAGAAGAGCTTCGCACAGAGCTTCTCGGAAAGCTTCCGCTTCAGCAGCCTGATTGGAATGAAGAGGATTTTGCACCGTCCATTTATGATGAAGCACATAAACTGGGACAGATTTATCGAGAAATTGCAGAAAAAGTTATTCATGAATTGGAAAAGTAAGGAGCTTCAGTGGGAAGGAAGCCACCAACAAAAAAGCTGGCATTGGATATCGATCAATGCCAGCTTTTTAACTTCATTCAGCAGAAGTCTCCCACTACTGTAAGTGGTGAGATGAATAACATATTGGTATTCCATTCAGTGGGGGTTCCAACCCCGGCTGAATAAAGTTAAAGCCTCCGGCGGATGCCAGATTTTCAGAGGAAATTTATCGAGCGGAGCTCGATAAAATCTGGGCGCAAATACGCCAAGGTGCATTTGATGCATAAATTATGGGTTATTTTCATTTGTCTGTTTCTTTTCGTTCCCACTGCTTTTACCACCTTTTTTCTCGGAGGCAGCTTTTTGGGCCATTTCCTCTAATCTGGCTCTATAAAGCGGGCTCTCGAGCGTATCCGTTACTACATCGCGCATTTGCTCTCTGAATTCCTTGCTTTTAAGCGCTTGGGCTAAATCGTTTTGAAAGACGGGGTCTTTCAAGATATCCATCACCATTCCTTGGTATTCGGGATCTTTCATTAATGATTTCAGAAGCTGTTCATTTTCCTTTTTCATACTTTTGGCCATGGATTCAGCAAACTTCGGATCCTCAAGAGACTTTCTCCAGAATTCCTGGCCTTTTTCAGATGTGAGAGTTTTCTCTACTGTATTTTTGACAACGGCTTGATCCATGACGAGCTCTTGTTTTATGTCTTCATCTGTCATGATGTCTTTGACAGCTTTTTTTCCTTCATCTGTTTTTAAAATATCCACTATCATTTTTTTCGTCTGATCATAGTCGGGCTGTCCAACATCTACATCTTTCCCCCCGCAGGCGGCAAGCAGCAATGAGCAGACGAGGAGCAGCAGGATGATTCCCTTTTTCATTAAAAATGCTCCTTTCCTAATGTTTCTCCGTTATTTTTAATATGGGACTTTGTGAAGAATTTATGCACATTTACGCGAGCAATGGCTTTTTTGAAAAAAGGTTGATAAAATCGGGTAGACAAGAATAATAATTGGAGGATTAGGTCAGTGACAATCCGAAATTGGCTGCGTTTTTTCTTTTCGACACTTTTTTTGGGCGGAATCATTACCGGCATATTTGGTTTTCTGATCCGGTGGAGTGAATTCCAGCCATATTTTACAGAAATGAATATAGGAGCCATTTTTTCAACATTTATTTGGCTTGTAGGTGTAGGGTTTACATTTAGCGTTGTAAGCCAAGTTGGTTTTTTCGCCTATTTATTTATCCATCAGTTTGGTCTTGGGATTTTCCGTTCTATTTCTTTATGGAACGCCGTTCAGATCGTTCTTATTATCATCGTGCTTTTTGATTTGGTCTACCTTCGCTTCCAGTCATTTGCAGGTAAAGGGGAAAGCATTCTTCCATATATCGGACTTGCTATCTTCATTTTGATTGTTGGTTTGGTTACTGCCTTTTTCAAAGCAAAGGCTACATCAAGAACTACCTTTGTTTCTGCTTTGTTTTTCATGGTAGTCATAACTATTTTGGAATGGCTTCCGGTTCTGAAGGCGAATGACGAGGGATGGCTCTTTTTAGTAATTTTTCCTCTAATTTCTTGCAATATATACCAGCTATTGGTACTCCCGAAATATAATCGCTTATCGGAAGAGGATAGGGCCCGCAGGCTTGAAGCGAAAAAGAATATGTCCGGAAATAAGCCAGTGAAATCCTGAGAGAGTATAATGGGGAAAAAGGTTATTCCCCACCGATAAGAAAAGCGAACCCACGTTAAGGTTCGCTTTTTAAGGTATTAAGGTTGTTTTTACCTTCCCGTTGGAAATCATATAGGAAACAGTTACCAGATCATCCTTGTTTTTGATGACGGCAAGTATTTCCGGCAGGGCTTTGGCTGTTTGGGTTGCTGCATCAGATGCATGCATTAAAATAATATCCCCTTTTTTTGCTTTGCTGACATTTTTAACAATTGTCGAGACACCCGGATTTTTCCAGTCCTGTGAATTTAGACTCCAATGTACAACGGTCAATCCCATATCGTCGGCTATTTTGAGCGTGCGTTTATCAAAATGTCCTGTTGGGGAGCGAAGAAGTTCCACTTCTTTGATGTCCAGCTTTTTAAAGACTTCAAGTGATTTGTTGATGTCCAGCTTAACCTCCTGATCTTCCAGCTCCGTGTAATCTTCGTATGCATAACCGAGACTTCCGATTTCAAACCCCATCTCTTTTATTTTTTCAACAACCTCTGGATGCCTTTCCGCCCAAGCGCCTGATAGAAAGAAAGTAGCCGATCGGACTTCCTTTTCTTCCAGTACATTTAAAATCGGCTCAGCTTGAACATCTCCCCAACCAATATTGAACGTAAGTGCGACTCCTTTTTCGCCTTTATAAATCGCTTTTGACTGATCTTTTGCAGATAAGACAGGAAACTGCATCATTGATTGGGAAAAATAAAAAAGTGCGGTGAAAAAAGAAATAATCACAATAAGGAATCCTTGTTTAATCCTTCTCCCGCTTACTGTTACAAAAAAGTTCACCTTATCACCTTCAATCTCCATCCTTGTACAATCTATGCTTGAACCCTTGATACATATGACTAAAAGACCCTAAAAAGAAATGGGTATGAAGCCAGGAGATTTGGGGATAGCTATGAATACTAAAATCATCGATGAGGTGTAGTCATGTATGGGATGCTGATTACGGAGCAGGAGAAAGAGGAGATCATTTATCTGCTGAAACGCGAAATGGACGAGATTTTATTTGATTTAAAAAACGAAGATATTGAGCACATTGTTAAACGTGCAATGGAAGAAAGGTATAAAACGCTTTTTTCGCTGTTCAAGCGTGTTGCAGGTCATAGGGAATGCATGAAGTATATACTGCCCGCAGGGAGGATGGGGCGGAGAAAATCATAAAAATTATTGACATGTACTGAGCAGTCTTGCTATATTTACCTCATCCATTTTTTTAATAAAGCTCTTGAATTAATTCACAAAATGATTATAATAAGAGTTGGCTTGTCCATATTTTAATATTCCGCAGTAGCTCAGTGGTAGAGCTATCGGCTGTTAACCGATCGGTCGTAGGTTCGAATCCTACCTGCGGAGCCATGCTTCCATAGCTCAGTTGGTAGAGTGCATCCATGGTAAGGATGAGGTCGCCGGTTCAAGCCCGGCTGGAAGCTTTATAAAATGTCAGGGGCTCCCATAGTTGGGAGCCCTGTCTAATCAGGCATATTTTCTCTTGGGAATTACTTGGTTTAGCTTACCACCAGCCACAGCCGCCAGTGAAGGCAGCACCAACAATAATCAAGAGAATGAACAAAACAACGACAAACGCAAAGCCACCACCGTAACCTACACCTGCGCTCATAAAAAGGCACCTCCCTAGGTATATTGATTATTATTTTATGTAGTAAAAGGTCCCAAGTGCAGAATAATTTGGATTCCAATAAAAAAATGTGCTATTTCACTATTGGGTCACGGGAGAATCGACTTTAACATATAAAAAGTGACAAAGAAAAACATTTTCTCAAAAAAAATCTTGAAATGTGTTGACAAGTTTATCCGATTTATTTATACTCTTTATTGTGCTTAATAAACGGCCCCTTGGTCAAGCGGTTAAGACACCGCCCTTTCACGGCGGTAACACGGGTTCGAATCCCGTAGGGGTCACCATTGATTTTTAAATGCGCTCATTTTATTTTTAATAGCGGATGGCATGCTAAGAGCTCGACATCCTGTCGCAACGCATGCACTTGTACATCCTATACTTCGGAGGATTAGCTCAGCTGGGAGAGCACCTGCCTTACAAGCAGGGGGTCGGCGGTTCGAACCCGTCATCCTCCACCACTTTTAATATGGCTTGCCGGCCTAGCTCAATTGGTAGAGCAACTGACTTGTAATCAGTAGGTTGGGGGTTCAAGTCCTCTGGCCGGCACCATTTTTTATTTTGCCTTTTTTGATGGTGGGGTAGCGAAGTGGCTAAACGCGGCGGACTGTAAATCCGCTCCCTCCGGGTTCGGCGGTTCGAATCCGTCCCCCACCACCATTTACATAGATTGGGAATATAAAATGAGATTTTGGGTAATATACTAAATATGTTTTTAAACGATGGGCTATAGCCAAGCGGTAAGGCATCGGACTTTGACTCCGTGATCGTTGGTTCGAATCCAGCTAGCCCAGCCAAGAGCCATTAGCTCAGTTGGTAGAGCATCTGACTTTTAATCAGAGGGTCGCAGGTTCGAATCCTGCATGGCTCACTCTTTAAAAAAGAGAGAATAAAATATTAAAAAACTGTTGACACATTCAGGTTGAGATGTTAAGATATATCTTGTCCTTGAAAAAGGCNTTTTCAATTTTATATTCGAGGGGCCTTAGCTCAGCTGGGAGAGCGCCTGCTTTGCACGCAGGAGGTCAGCGGTTCGATCCCGCTAGGCTCCATCCTTTTAAAAACCTATGCCGTAGCGTAGGTTTTTTTATTGCTAAAAAATCAAATAAAGTTCCCCTTGAGCCGTCGTTTTTCTAATGTCCAACTTCAGTACTCAGTGATTAGCAGACTTCACTTCCTTCGATAAGTCAATATCGGCCTCCTCTGTCGCCGTGTTTCCTTTATCTCGATGAAGGCACTCCAGTCAGTACATCACTAAACGTCGTCCTCCGCTATTCTTCTGTCCAGATCCAGCGCCTAGCCTCTCGAGGTCATAAGCCAATTCCCTGTGGTGGCTGAAAAGCTGCCTCCTCGGGAATCATCTTATGCTTGTCGGGGCTAACAAGGCGCTTCCGCCTTTCTGCATTGTCCAGCTACGGTGCCTATCGACTATCAGACTTCGCGCCTTCTCCTATGATAAGTCAACATCGCTCCGCTTTGCTTCGCGTGTTTCCTTTATCTCGTCGAAGGCACTCCAGTTAGTACGTCGATGGCCAGGCACCTCCGCCTTTCTTCTGTCCAGCTCCAGCGCCTAGCCCCTCGAGGTCATAAGCCAATTCCCTGTGGTGGCTGAAAAGCTGCCTCCTCGGGAATCGTCTTATGCTTGTCGGGGCTGACAAGGCGCTTCCGCTTTTCTGTATTGTCCAGCTACGGTGCCTATCGACTATCAGACTTCGCGCCTTCTCCTACGATAAGTCAACATCGCTCCGCTTTGCTTCGCGTGTTTCCTTTATCTCGTCGAAGGCACTCCAGTCAGTACGTCGATGGCCAGGCACCTCCGCCTTTCTGCATTGTCCAGCTACGGTGCCTATCGACTATCAGACTTCGCGCCTTCTCCTATGATAAGTCAACATCGCTCCGCTTTGCTTCGCGTGTTTCCTTTATCTCGTCGAAGGCACTCCAGTCAGTACGTCGATGGCCAGGCACCTCCGCCTTTCTGCATTGTCCAGCTACGGTGCCTATCGACTATCAGACTTCGCGCCTTCTCCTATGATAAGTCAACATCGCTCCGCTTTGCTTCGCGTGTTTCCTTTATCTCGTCGAAGGCACTCCAGTCAGTACGTCGATGGCCAGGCACCTCCGCCTTTCTGCATATATATTCACTTTTTTGCCTAGTTGAGTCATTTGTTGTTCTCGGGATAGAATATAGGCATTATGTTGGTGAAGGAGCGAGCCCATGAGAAGGAAATTTTCGATTGTTGGCGTGCCCATGGATCTGGGACAGATGCGCAGAGGCGTTGATATGGGACCGAGTGCCATGAGATACGCGGATGCTGTTAAACGTTTGGATAACATAGGATATGAGGTTGAAGATCTCGGGGATATTCATGTGGATCAGATAAATGATGATTTGAATGATCAACCTTATTTAAGAAATTTGAAAGCGATCACAAAGGCGGCTTTAAGTTTGGCCGACTGTGTAGATTCCATTATAAAAAACGGCCGATTCCCGCTGGTTCTTGGAGGCGATCACAGTATTGCAATCGGAACGCTTGCAGGTGTGGCAAGGCACTTTCAAAATTTGGGAGTAATCTGGTATGATGCACACGGGGATTTAAATACGGATGAAACGACTCCTTCAGGCAACATTCATGGTATGCCGCTTGCCGCAAGCCTTGGTTTTGGACATCCTGAACTGACTGATGTTGGAGGGTTCCATCCGAAGGTGAAACCTGAAAATGTTGTAATCATTGGGGCGCGCGATCTTGATCAGGCTGAAAGGGATTTGATCAGGAAGCATTCCATCAAAGTCTATACGATGCATGAGATTGATCGCTTGGGAATGACTAAGGTGATGGAAGAGACAATTGCTTACTTGAAAGAAACAACAGACGGTGTGCATTTATCCCTTGATTTGGATGGTTTGGACCCCCATGATGCTCCAGGTGTAGGGACACCAGTATTGGGCGGCATCAGCTATCGCGAGAGTCATTTGGCGATGGAAATGCTCGCAGAATCGGGGCTCATCACCTCTGCAGAATTTGTGGAAGTTAACCCTATCTTAGATGAAAAAAATAAGACAGCAGAAGTTGCTGTCGCGTTGATGGGATCATTATTTGGTGAAAAGCTTTTGTGAAAAAACCTTCGGTAAACAAGCAGCAGCTCCATTATGAACTGTTGCTTGCCTCTTTCTGCTCGATTATATGATATCTATTCAATAATTGGTCTAATTGGTCGCTTAAACGTACGACGCGCTCATCGTCAAATGACCGGGATAGCCCAATTTAACCATTTCTTTTCTTCTTTCCTCAATTTTCTTTAACAGGGTTTCCTGTCCATTATTTATCCCTCAAAAGGTGGTTAATAATAACTGTCTAACCATTTTTCTACAGATTAAACCAATTTCACTAACGACTGTAAAAATTTGTTATGATAGACACATAATTAAATTTGAAACCTTTTTTAAAATGGGACGTATATAAAGAGAACCGCGTTGGCGGGAGGGTTAAATGAGATGGATAAGTTGGTGAATCAAAGAATCAGGCAAGTTTTAAAAGGCGATCAGGAAGCATTTGGGGAAATCGTAGAAATATACAGAGATAGAATTTGTTCCCTTTGCTACCGGATGCTTGGAAATCGGCATGAGGCTGAAGATATTGCTCAGGAGGCGTTTGTCCGGGCATATGTCAATATCGAAAGCTTTCAGTTGAACCGCAAGTTTTCCACATGGCTGTATAGAATCGCTACTAATCTTTGCATTGATCGGATAAGAAAGAAAAAACCTGATTATTTTCTTGATGCTGAAATTGCAGGAACAGAAGGTTTGACTTTATATTCACAATTGGCAGCAGCAGGAAAGACGCCTGATGCAGAAGTTGAGACTTTGGAACTTCAGGAAATTGTGCAAAACGAAATTTTGCGATTGCCGGATAAATACAGATCGGTCATTATTCTCAGGTACATTGATGATCTTTCGCTGAATGAAATCGCAGAAGTGTTAGAAATGCCGCTTGGAACGGTGAAAACAAGAATTCACCGCGGCAGGGAAGCACTTCGAAAGAGATTGCACAATATGTGAGAAAGGTGAGAAGGAAATTGAAGGCTTGTTCAGAAGAGATCGTTCTCTATATGCAGGAATACATGGACGGAGATCTGACACAAGATAAAGAACGTGAATTGAAGGAACACTTACAAACTTGCGAGGCCTGTCAATCACATTTTCAAGAACTGAAAAGAACAGAAGCATTGGTGAAAAGTGTCTCCCGAATTGCAGCTCCCGCTCACTTTACAAATCAGGTCATGGATCGCCTCCCGAAAGAGAAGAATATTGTAGGGGTCAAACGTTGGTTCAGACATCATCCTATGCTGATTGCTGTTTCATTATTCTTTTTATTAATGGCAGGTAGTCTTGTCAGTGGATGGAATGATGACCAAAAATTTGCGTTCACGAAAAAACCTAATATAATCGTGGAAAATGATACAGTGATTGTTCCTGAAGGAGAAGTGGTCGAAGGAGACCTCGTTGTAAAAAATGGGAATATAAGAATAGAAGGCCAAATAGATGGGAATGTCACCATCATTAACGGGAATCAATACATGGCTTCTGCTGGGAACGTGACTGGTGATATAGATGAAATTGATGAAATGTTTGAATGGATTTGGTATAAGGTGAAAGAGGGCGGAAAAAAGGTGGGCCAACTATTTAAATAACTTCAACACTGACTGCTTATGCAGTCTTTTTTAAAAGGGATTAGACAAAAAATGGTATTAAGCCGGTTAGGTACCATGGGCAAGAAGGTTAAGCGGGCGTAAGTATGTCAATAATACAGGTTAGTCAAGGTGACATATGTTTCCAGCGCGTAAATCTACTTACTAAGAGCAGCTTCATATGATTTGTTTCAAGGCAGCGGGTTTGCTGTGGTGGCTAAAAAGGTCTCCCATCAAATTTGTCTTGTACTTGTCACAAGGCTATGCGCTTTTTATAAAATCAGCCCTTTTCGCGTTTTCCAAAATAAAGCTACATTGACATATTATCGGCAAATGTCTCTGGTTTATTTTTATGTTATAATTGGTTTGTTTTCAACATGATGTCAGCGCTTAAAAAATAGATGGAGGAAAGATTATGCCGTTTGCCGACCTTTCTATTATGGACTACTTGTCCCGCATAGTAGATATTTTCCTCGTTTGGTACGTTATATATAAGCTGCTTATGATTATACGCGGCACAAAAGCGGTACAGCTTTTAAAAGGAATTTTTGTCATTATCATTGCCCGGTTTGTCAGCGAATACCTTAACTTGCATACACTCAGCTGGATTTTGGAAAATGCTATTACCTGGGGGTTCCTTGGCATTATTATCATATTCCAGCCAGAACTGAGGCGTGCCCTCGAACAACTTGGACGCGGAAGTATCTTTACAAGAGGCGGCATCCAAGAAGAAGAGGAATTGCAGCAAAGGGTGACTGCGATCACCGATGCCATCAGTTATATGGCGAAGCGCAGAATCGGGGCCTTGATTTCAATCGAACGCGAAACGGGTATGGGCGATTACATAGAAACTGGAATTCCGCTTCATTCCAATTTGACTTCGCAGCTACTGATCAATATATTCATCCCTAATACGCCACTGCATGATGGGGCAGTCATTATTCAAAAAAACCAAATTGCTGCAGCTGCCTGCTATCTTCCTCTTTCTGAGAGTCCGTTCATTTCGAAGGAACTCGGTACAAGGCACCGGGCAGCGGTAGGAATCAGTGAAGTAACAGATGCCCTGACGATTATCGTTTCTGAAGAAACAGGACATGTATCCGTATCGCAGCATGGTGAACTGTTTAGAGACCTGTCTCCTGAAGAATTTAAGGAACTTCTGGAAAAGGAATGGACGAAACAGACTTCCTCATCACTTTGGAAAAGAAAGGGGAAGAAACAGGATGGATAAATTCATGGATAACCCCTGGTTCGTAAGAATTGTGGCCATGGCGCTTGCATTTCTTATGTTTCTCTCAGTGCAGGATATGGGGAACAAAAACGGAGCATCCAGGCCAAACGGAATGGAAAACAATGAGGTTGAAACCATCACCGATGTGCCATTGGAGAAATACTATGATTCCGAAAACCTTGTTGTAACAGGTGTGCCCGATACAGTAGAGGTAACAATCGAAGGCCAAAGAAGGTTTGTGGAAGCGACAAAGCGGCAAAGAGATTTTACCGTTTATGTGGATTTATCTGATTTGAGCATTGGAAACCACCGTGTTCCAATTTTATATAAAAACTTTTCCGACAAGCTTAAGGTAAAGGTCGAGCCTGTATATGTGGAGATTTCCATTCAAGAAAAGATGACTAAGGAATTCGATGTCGAGCCGGAATTCAATAACAATATATTGGCAGAAGGATTTGAAGCGGAACGTCCGATGGTTGAACCGAATAAAGTCCAAATCACCGCCGGAAAAGAAACGCTTGAAAAAATCTCATATGTTAAAGCGTCCATTGATGCTAAAGGTTTGATTACAGATACCATCGAGCGAGACACAAAAGTGACAGTTCTTGACCGTGAATTGAACAAACTTGATGTGTATGTTGAGCCTGAATATGTAACTGTGACTGTCCCGGTAAATAATCCGAGAAAGACTGTTCCACTCAAAATCAAACAGGTCGGAACCCCACCTGACGGTATTGTCATCAAGCGAATGGAGCCTGATCTAGATGAGGTTATGATTTTCGGATGGACGGAGATTTTAAAATCAATTGATGAAATTGAAGTTGAAGTAGATGTAAGTAAGGTTGACAAGGATAATGTATTGGATGTGCCGATCATATATCCGGAAGGCGTCAATAAAATCACTCCGGAAAGAGTCAAAGTAAAGGTCGTGACGGACAAAGGTAAAAAAAGTGAAGAGACAAATGTGAGCGAAGTTCCGATCGATAGCAAGGGTTTGGCGGAAGGATTGGACGTTGAGTTTTTGACGCCCAAGGATGGGGCTGTATCCATTAAGTTGGAAGGTAGTAAAGATCAGTTGAAAAAGGCTCAGGAGGGCGCGTTTGAGGTATTTATGAACATGGAGGGCCTTCAGGCTGGAGATCACGAAGTGAACCTGGAAGTGAAAGGGCCAAAAGACGTCAAGTGGGAACTTTCGACAGACACAGCGAAGATACGGATAAAGGAAAAAGGAACTGTTTAAACATAGCAGACAACTCTATCAGGTTATTTCTGTTAAATGACTGTTTAAACAAAGTTGAACGAAGGAGCGATACAATCGAAATGGGTAAATATTTTGGAACAGACGGAGTAAGGGGAGTGGCCAACGCGGAACTTACTCCGGAGCTGGCGTTTAAGTTAGGCCGTTTCGGCGGTTATGTTTTAACAAAAAGCGCGGAGCATCCTAAAGTTCTGATTGGCAGGGATACCCGGATTTCCGGACATATGTTGGAAGGGGCGCTTGTAGCGGGCTTGCTTTCTATTGGGGCGGAAGTCATGCGTCTAGGCGTCATTTCAACTCCTGGCGTGGCTTATTTGACAAAAGCTCTGGAAGCCCATGCCGGAGTAATGATTTCGGCATCTCATAATCCGGTTCCTGATAACGGTATTAAATTTTTTGGTCCGGATGGTTTTAAGCTTTCGGATGAAGAAGAAGCCCAAATTGAGGAACTGCTCGATCTAAATGAGGATCACCTTCCACGCCCTACAGGGTCAAAACTTGGGATTGTGAACGACTATTTTGAAGGCGGTCAGAAGTATTTGCAATTCCTTAAGCAGACGGTAGATGAGGAATTTACCGATATTCACGTGGCTCTTGATTGTGCGAACGGTGCTACATCCGCTCTCGCTACCCATTTATTTGCAGATCTTGATGCCGATACATCTACAATGGGTGCGTCACCGAACGGGCTGAATATTAATGAAGGAGTGGGATCCACTCATCCGGAAACCCTAGCCGCTTTTTTAAAAGAAAAGCAGGCTGATATCGGCTTGGCTTTTGATGGAGATGGCGACCGTCTTATCGCTATCGATGAAAACGGAGAGATTGTAGACGGAGACCAAATCATGTACATATGTGCGAAACACTTGAAAGAAGAAGGGCGCCTGAAACAAGATACAGTCGTTTCTACCGTCATGAGCAATTTGGGCTTCTATAAGGCTATAGAGGCTAATGGGATGCACAGCGTGCCAACTGCTGTGGGAGATCGCTATGTCGTAGAAGAAATGAAGAACAATGATTATAATTTGGGTGGAGAACAGTCCGGACATATTATTTTCCTAGACTACAACACGACAGGTGATGGTCTTTTAACCGGTCTTCAGCTCGTCAATATTATGAAGTTGACGAATAAGCCGCTTTCCGAATTAGCAAAAGAAATGCAGAAGTTCCCGCAAAAGCTTGTGAATGTCAAAGTGAAGGACAAACATCACGTGACAGACAATGAAAAAGTAAAAGCTGTCATTGAAGAAGTCGAAGGGGAAATGGATGGAAACGGAAGAATTCTGGTTAGACCTTCCGGAACAGAGCCGCTTGTCCGTGTGATGGTAGAGGCTCCTACTGAAGAAGCGTGTGAAAAATATGTTCAGCGCATTGCGGAAGTTGTAAAAGAAGAAATGGGATTGGACGAATAAATTGAAAAAAATGCATGGGAAAGCAGAAGATGCTCTCATGCATTTTTTTATTAAATAATGATTATATACAGTACTTTGCAATAAACAGTACCATGTGATATTCTAGGATTGCAGCTAAGGGTTGCTTTTTTATCGAGGTACTGTATATTATTCAGTAGTTTGCAATGAATAGATGGGGTGGGCCATAATGAATGTTCAATTTAAAAAGGGTGTTTTAGAGCTTTGTGTCCTTTCATTATTATACAAAAAAGACCGCTATGGATATGAACTTGTACAAAAGATTTCCAATCAGATTGCAATATCTGAAGGATCGGTATATCCGCTGTTAAGGCGCCTAACAAAGGAGGGCTATTTTACTACCTACTTAAAGGAGTCGACAGAGGGTCCGTCAAGAAAGTATTACCAGCTCACGCTCCAAGGAAGGGAACGTTTGGATAATCTGCTTCAAGAGTGGCAGGAGTTTACAAGTGGTGTCAATCAATTGATCAAAGAAGGTGTTGGGCAATGACGAAGTATCAGTTTATGAGAATTTTGGAATCATCTTTAGAAAAGCTTTCTGAAGAGGAGCGCAAAGATATTTTACAAGATTTCGAAGAGCATTTTATCCTTGGTAAGGAAGAAGGAAAGACAGAGGAGGAAATCTCGGCTTCACTGGGTTCGCCGCAGCAGATTGCCAAGGATCTGCTGGTAAATCACCATCTTGAAAAAGTGGAAACAACTAAAACAACCGGGAATGTTTTTCGGGCAGTATGGGCAGTCATCGGCTTAAGTTTTTTCAACCTTGTGTTTGTTCTTGGCCCTTTCATAGGATTAATTGGAGCGATTGTAGGCGGTTGGGTATCGGGAATGGCTTTTATCGTTTCACCTCTGCTTGTCTTGGTGAGCGCGATCATTTTTCCAGAGGCTTTTCAATGGTTTGATATGTTTTTCTCTTTTATACTTTCCGGTATCGGCTTTTTCATAGTTATAGGGATGTATTTTGCCACCCGAGGTATCATCAATGGCTTTGTCCGATATTTGAAGTTTAATACTAGGCTTGTAAAAGGGGGATTGAAACATGATTAAAAAGGTTTCAATCATTGCTTTGGTCCTTTTGATTGTCGGCATTGCAGGCAGTTTGCTGACTGTTAAATCTAAAATGACAGGTACAGAAGTCTCTGAAACAAAAACTGTCCAAGGCAATTTTTCAAATATTGATGTTAACACAAATAGCTCAAGGATTGAAATCCTTCCAACAAAGGATTCCACTGCAACCGCAGAACTTTCAGGCGAGGTGGGGAAAGGAGAGAAATTTACATTTGATGCAGATGTGAAACATGATACACTTCTTGTCCGGTTAAAAAACAAGCAGAAGTTCATTCATTTTGATTTCTATCCTACATCGCCCCTGTCACTAAAAGTTTACTTGCCCGAAAAGGAATATGACTCCATGCAGATTAAAAACAATAATGGCAGGGTCCATGTGGAAAGAATGGAGACTGAAGAGCTCATTGTTGATATTGATAACGGAAGGATCGAACTAAGTGACATCAAGGGTTCCTCAGTAAGGGCTAAATCAGCCAATGGTAGAATTGATGCAAAAAATATAAGAGGGGCTTCATTCACCACAAGGCTGTACAACGGCAGGATTAATCTTGAAGATGTTGAAGGAGAGATATCGGGTCAAACGAGCAATGGTCGCATCTCTTTAATAACGGATAACTTGGATCGTCCAATTGATTTGGGTACAGATAATGGAAGAATTGAGATTCTAGCGACCAAAGAACCTGAGAATGCCACTTTTGATATAAGGGTGGGAAATGGTAAGGTGAATGTTTTCGGCGAGCCTAATCGGAAAGAGGCTGTATTTGGAAATGGTGAGAACTTAATCAAATTAAGTACTTATAATGGAAGTGTTACAGTAAGTAAATAACCAGCATGTTGAACTTAATCCGCTGATCCTTTCGGACCAGCGGATTATTTCTATTTCTTCATCTGTTCCTGGGCCATTTTAATCATCTCTTTGACCATGTTGCCTCCGATCGGCCCTCCGATTTTTCCAGCCTGCTCGGAAGTCAATTGGCCGTTATTTCCTTCTTTCAATGGGATGCCTTGTTCACGTGCGATTTCGTATTTCACATTGTCAGGCTTTTCCGGATTCACCCGGTATCCTTTATCCTTCATCACCCGGGCTTTTAATTGATCCAATCCCGCACGAGCTTCAGGAACTAAAATTTTATTGTTTCTGGTCATTAGGGAAACCTCCTTTTGCCATAGTGTTTCCCTAACAATGACTACTATGCTCCACCAGGAACTGTATTTTTCATGAATTTAATAAGAGCTGTTGCAGTAAAAAGTAACACCCCAGTGAATAAAAATCCTCCGTTTGCCGAGAGCTCCAATAAGCCTGTAATGCTTGAACCAGCAACAACTCCGATGGAAAAGAAAGCATAAAAATAACCGTATGCTTTCCCTCGATTTTCTTCTGTCGTAGACTCAATGAGCAGAGAGTTGATCGAAGGGAAGAGAAAGGCAAATCCAGTACCGTACAATGCCATGAATATAAACAGAAGGGACAAGGTTTCGGAAAAGCTGATACAAATCATGCTGGCGGACATTGTAAGCATTCCAAATACTAGGGTATTGATCGGCTTCAAACGATCAAATAGGCGGTTGGTCGGCAGGATGAAAATCAAAACGGCTACAACACCGAACGTGCTTAGCAGCATTCCGCTCATCTGCGTATCGCTTCCAAGATTATCCACTTTCAATGGGAGCATATAGGCAAGCACACCTTGAGAAAACATAAGGAAAAAAGCGCCTGCGAATGCTTTGACAACCGGCCGGCTTCTGAATAGTTGGTGTACAGGACGCTTTGTTCTTTTTCGGGCAGCAGGGATGGCAATGGCTTTTTTCCTCAGGGTAAAAAAAGCGAGGACTCCCAATATGAGCAGAGCAAACCCGGTTGTCTGTAGCACTGTTACTTCGGTTGTCCTACTGGCTAAAATGCCGCTGAAAGCCGGACCTATAATGGCAGCCATACCTATAAATGCTCCGGACAGGGCGACACTCCTGCCCTTTTCATGTTTGGCGGTCGAATTAGCTACGAATGTGAAAGCAGCTGGGACAATCAAGCCAGCGTGCAAGCCATGAATAAAGCGTACAAACAGCAATAATAACGGATCAAAAGCAAGCTGATATAAAAATAGGGAAATGCTTGTCAAAAGCAGTCCTGCTAGGAGAATCAGGAAAGGTCCCTTTCTGTCTGTCAAAATGCCTGAAGTGATGTTCCCGATCATATTTGATAGGGAAAACATCCCGACAACGAGGCCGGTTATAAACGGTGTAGCCCCAAGCGAACTTGCTAGCGGTGTCATGATGGGTAACTGTGAAAATAAATCAAAGAAGGAAAAAAAGATAATGATGTATACAAATATGCGCATTAAAAATAAACACCCCAATAATTTAATCAAACTCTATTTTCTCCTGTTCCTAATAATTAGGCAAGAGGTTGGGCTTCTCCGATCTAGCAAAATTATTTCTTGATAATTCCTAAAAACATTATTATGAGAAAACATGACCATATTCATTCTTTCGACACTAATAATCAGTAAGTCTTAAATTTTGATAAATAGCATTTTTGTAAATAACTCTATTATTTACAGATAATATTGTGTATTATTAATAAATGTATGATTTTATTAAAGTAGGGGGAAGAAAGATGTCTTTGAAAAGAACATTCTTATTTGTCGCACTATTCAGCGCCTTTTTGCTTGCGGCATGTGGAGGCGGTAGCTCTACAAGCAAAGAGTCTGAAAATAATGATAAGGGAAGCGACCAGCCGATTGAGGCCAAAGTAGGGGTTATTGCTTGGATGACCGGTTCTGGCGCAAGTTATGGAGAAGCCATCACGAATGGACTCAAGCTGGCTAACGAAGAACTGTCAGAAAAGGGAGAGGTAAAAATCGACCTTTTAGTAGAAGACTCTGCAGGAGCCCAAGATCAAGCGTTATCTGCGGCACAGAAATTAATGAATAATGAAAATGTTTCTGCTATTATAGGACCAACATTGAGTACAGAGATGAATGTCGTAGGACCTGAAGCTGATTTGAACGGTATTCCAATCATGGGTACGTCTACAACTGCAGAGGGAATCCCGCAGATTGGGGAGTACGTATTCCGTGACTCTATTCCAGAGGCAGTAGCAATTCCAGCCTCCGTAAAAAAAGCTGTTGATGAATATGGTGCGAAAAAAGTTGCTCTTATTTATGGAAATGATGATGTGTTCACGAAGTCTGGTTATGACACCATGAAGAAAACAGTGGAAGATATGGGGCTTGAAGTTGTGACTACTGAGACGTTCCAAATTGGACAGTCCGACTATAAGGCACAGTTGACTAAAATTAAAAACCTAAAACCTGATATAGTCCTCGCATCTGCACTTTACAATGAAGGTGCCGTGATTTTGGACCAAGCAAGAAAAATGGGCATTGATGTACCATTTGTAGGTGGAAATGGATTCAACTCACCAGAAATTATCAATATTGCTGGAGATGCAGCAAATGGCCTCATCGTTGCTACACCATGGTTTTCTGAAAAAGATAATGAGAAAGTACAAAATTTTGTAAAAAAATATAATGACGCCTATGGAAAAGATCCTGACCAATTTGCTGCACAAGCTTATGATGGACTTTACTTAATGGCTGAAGCGATCAAAACAGCTGGCGGCGATGACTCAGATGACATCCGTGACGGTTTGGCAGAAATAAAGGACTTCGAAGGAGTTCTTGGAACAATGTCCTTTGATAAAGACGGAGATATTGTCATGGAGCCTACAGTATTGATTGTTGAAGATGGAAAGTTTAAAGAGTTTGAGTAAGTTTTAACTTCATTCAGCAGAAATTTCCCACTACTGTAAGTGGTGAGATGAATGCATATTGGTATTCCATTCAGTGGGGGTTCAAACCCCGGCTGAATAAAGTCAAAGCCTCCGGCGGATGCCACAGATTTTCAGAGGAAATTTATCGAGCGGTGCTCGATAAAATCTGGGCGCAAATACGCCAAGGCGAATTTGATAATCAAGCCTCCGTTCCTGAACGGGGGCTTGTATGCCGAAAATCAAAGTAGATTTGAAACGGGAGGAAAAATAATTTGTTACTTGAACAGATAATCAACGGTCTGACTCTCGGAAGCATATATGCGATCGTTGCTCTCGGCTATACTCTCGTGTTTGGTGTGCTGAATATCATTAACATGGGCCACGGAGAAATTTTCATGTTCGGAGCCTTTATGGGAGTATTAGTTACAAGTGTACTGGGTATGCCCCTTTATGTCGCTTTCATTGCAGCCATAATTGTAACCGCGGTGATAGGTTATCTAATGGAGCGCTTAGCACTCCGCCCGCTGCGGGGAAAAAAGGGTGTATCCCACTTGGCGCCGTTAATCAGTACAATTGGTGTATCCATCTTTTTGGAGAACCTCGCACATCACTTATTTGGTGCCGGAAATAAACCATTCAGAACGCAGCTTTCCGAGATGAGTATTCAGATTGGATCAGTCTCCGTATACTATGTGCAAATTGTTATATTTATCATTGCTATTATTTTGATGGTAGGGCTGTCATTCTGGCTTTCAAAGGCAAAAGCAGGCAAGGCATTGAGAGCGAGTGCCGAAAACTTGGAGGTTGCTAGCCTGCTTGGAGTAGATACGAAAAAAATGATCACCCTCACTGTTGTCATTGCTTCGGCAATGGGTGGGGTTGCCGGCGTGCTCGTTGGACTGGCGTTCAACTCTGTTGCACCTCAGATGGGCTTATCCATTGGATTAAAAGGATTGGCCATCATTATTCTCGGTGGAATGGGAAGTGTCAATGGAGCCATGGCCGGTGGGCTGATTCTGGGTCTTTCGGAAACAATGGTTGTCGCTTTCGGAGATTCGGGTTACCGGGATGCTATTGCATTTGTTGCTATCATTGTTATTTTAATCGTACGGCCGCAAGGAATCTTTGGCAAGGCCGCGTCGGGAGATAGGCGGTGAGGACATGTTAGAATTCATTAATCCATATTACTTACAAGTTGGGTCTTTCGTATTAATTAATATTTTACTGGGTGTCAGTATGTATGTGACTCTTTCGACCGGCCAGCTTTCACTTGGACATGCAGGTTTTATGAGTATCGGAGCTTACACGACGACGATATTGACATTGAACTATGAAATGCCGATGATTGTTGGGATTGTTGCAGGAGCGGTCCTCGCATGTATCGTGGGCGTAATTGTGGGATTTCCGGCGCTTAGGCTTGAGGGAGTATATTTAGCGATTGCCACTCTTGGTTTTGGTGAGGTCATTCGCGTGCTTCTTATCAACTGGGAGTCTCTTACAAAGGGTGCAGTTGGTATTTCGGGCATTCCGCATTTAGGACGTGAAGTTCTTGCTTTTAGTAAAGACATCGGTTTTACACCTGATATGCTGGGACTTAGAAATAACCAATTTATCAGTCTTGCAGTCTTTCTTATTTTATTAATCATCGTTGTGGCGGTTGTCGCCTTCTTTATCAGACAGGAACATTCTAGGGTCGGCCGTGCTTATGCTTCAATCAAGATGGACGAAAGAGCGGCTGAGGCGATGGGAGTAAACATTACGTATTATAAAATCCTTGCATTCGGGCAGGGCGCTATGATCGCAGGTTTTGCAGGGGCACTATATGCACACATTACCGCTTATATAAGCCCGTCAGACTTTGCGTACCATCGTGCCGTTGAAATATTGATCTTTGCGGTATTTGGCGGAAGCGAAGTCATATGGGGACCAATTTTCGGCTCAATCTTTTTGACTGCCATGCCGGAAGCGCTCCGGTTCATCAGCGATTACCGTTTTATGGTGTACGGTGCGCTCTTGATCGTCATGATGGCATATCGTCCACAGGGCCTTATTGATGCTAAAGTGGTCAATTGGTTCAAAAAGCGGGGACGAGGGCAAAGGAGGAAAGCTTCATGATCCTTGCGATCGATCAAATAAGTAAAAATTTCGGCGGTATCCAGGCATTGACAGATGTATCGTTTTCCATCGAAAAGGGAGAAGTACTAGGTTTGATTGGCCCGAACGGTGCTGGAAAAACGACCATGTTCAATATGATTACTGCAATGTATCCTCCTTCCAGCGGCCAAATTTCTTTTCATGGGGAGAAATTGACGAATTTGAAGCCCCATCAAATTACCAAAAAAGGAATCTGCCGTACATTTCAAAATATCCGTCTCTTTCCTGAAATGACCGCGCTGGAAAATGTGATGGTAGGCAATCATTGCCGACTGGACTCAGGCGTTTTCAGAAGTGTGTTCCGGACTAGATTTCAGAAAAAAGAAGAGGCGGCTTTAAAGGAAAAGGCGAGACAATTATTGGAGACCGTCGATTTAGCCGAGCATGTGGATACTTTGGCGGAAAACCTTGCATACGGGCAGCAGCGGCGCCTCGAAATCGCCCGCGCGCTGGCAAGTGATCCATCGCTCCTGCTCCTTGACGAACCGGCTGCTGGAATGAATGAAAGAGAAACGAACGAGCTGTTTGATCTGATTCAGAAAATCAAAAAGCTCGACATTACCATGTTATTGATTGAACACGACATGCCGCTGGTCATGCGGGCTTGCGACCGGATTGTCGTATTGAACTTCGGAAAGAAAATTGCAGAAGGATTGCCTAAAGAAATTCAGAATAACCCGGAAGTAATTGAGGCATACCTCGGGAAAGAGGAGGATGACCTTGCTTAAAGTAACAAACGTTAGTACTTATTACGATAATATTCAAGCTCTTAAAGAAATCAATCTCGAAGTGGAGCAGGGAAGTATTGTGACCATTTTGGGGGCAAACGGTGCTGGAAAAACCACTACAATGAAAACTATTGCTGGTTTGCTGAAGCCACGTACAGGAAAGATTGAGTTTTTAGGAGAAGATGTCACGAAGCTTCGCCCCGATCAGCTTTTGCGAAGGGGATTGGCTCTAGTGCCTGAAGGACGCGGCATTTTGTCGAATATGACAGTTCTTGAAAACCTTGAGATGGGTGCCTATCACCGGAAGGATTCCGGGGTGTCGGCGGATTTGGAAATGGTGATGGAGCGTTTTCCTATTTTGCGGGAAAGAAAGTCCCAGCTTGGTGGCACTATGTCTGGCGGCCAGCAGCAGATGCTGGCGATTGCGCGGGCCATTATGTCAAAGCCGAAATTGCTTCTTCTAGATGAGCCATCCATGGGTCTAGCGCCAATTATTGTTGCAGAGATTTTTAAAATCATCAAAGAAATCAATGAATCCGGGACAACTGTTCTGCTTGTTGAGCAAAATGCCCGCCAGGCTTTGCGTATAGCTGATTATGGCTATGTGTTGGAGTCCGGACGTGTGGTGACAAACGGGCCTGCACAGGAACTACTCAGCGACGAGCGGATCAAAGCTGCCTATTTGGGCTACTGATTAAACATAGCGGGCGAATCAGGAAATCTTTGGCTGATCAGAAAGCTTTTAACTTCATTCAACAGAAGTCTCCCACTTCTGTAAGTGGTGAGATGAATGCCTATTGGTAATCCATTCAGTGGGGGTTCAAACCCCGGCTGAATAAAGTCAAAGCCTCCGGCGGATGCCACAGATTTTCAGAGGAAACTTATCGAGCGAAGCTCGATAAAATCTGGGCGCAAATACGTCAAGGCGCATTTGATGTAAAGACTATAAACACATTCGGTATCTGAAGGATGGAGTGAAGCCCCGGGGAAATTCTTCCGGGGCTTTTCCGTTGGATAGTTGCTGTATAACGTGATAATCTTTTAAGAAAAGCGGCAAGGTACCCGATGATCGCCGGCCAGCAGAAGGCGAATTTTGATGAGGGAATTTTTTAGCCGCCACACCAAACCAGCTGCATCGTGTGAAGCATCTCTGGGCATGCTTCATGGAACTTTGCTACGATGTTCCAATGGCTTTCTCGAATAAAGCTATATCGCAGGAGCATATTCTACTTTGAATAGGCTTCCTTGCTGGCTTGATCCTTTCACCGGTCGCGCCTGAGCTACGTCTTGTGGCTCAGGACGTAACACCTGTCGCCTCGCTTGCAGTCCGTCGGAGCTGTACATACCATATCATCATGATTTGTAGAAGATTAGTCCAAATTTTATACTTGCTTTAACAGTTAAAAGTAACTTTTCCTGTAAGTATGTGTTCAGCTAACAGGAAGGGGATAGAACTGCTGTGGCAGTTGTGATAGGAGGGAAAAGATGAAGGTTTCATTATTTATTACATGTTTGGCAGATGTTTTTTACCCGGAAGTTGGGATGGATGTCGTTGAAGTCTTGGAACGGTGCGGCTGTGAAGTAGATTTTCCAGAAACGCAGACGTGCTGTGGGCAGCCTGCATATAGCACGGGATACTTGGAGGATGCCAAAGAGGCGATGAAGCAGATGATTACGACATTTGCAGATTCGGAATACGTTGTAACACCATCCGGTTCCTGCGCTTATATGTTCAAAGAATACCCTGAGTTTTTCAAGGGTGATGTGGAATGGGAGAGTCAAGCAAAGGATTTAGCGGATAAAACATACGAATTCGGCCAGTTTCTCGTAGATGTTTTAAAATTGGAAGATGTAGGTGCAGCTTTTGAAGGGCGTGCCACCTATCATAAATCTTGCCATATGACCCGTCTGCTCGGTGTGAAAGAGGCACCTATTACACTCTTAAAAAATGTGGAGGGTCTTGAACTTGAACCTTTACCGCGGAGCCAGGATTGCTGTGGGTTCGGAGGAACTTTTTCAGTGAAAATGGGTGATATTTCGTCGGCTATGGTGGAGGAAAAAGTGGAGCATATTAAAGAAACAGGTGCAGACGTGCTGGTTGGCGGAGATTGCGGATGTTTGATGAACATTGGAGGAAGAATCAAACGGGAAGGATTGCCAATCAAAGTGATGCACCTAGCTGAAATTTTAAATAAAACAAAAGCGTAGACGCTTGTTTTTATGGGGCGCTTGGTGGCTCTAGGATTGATGTTTGAATAGAAAGGGGAGAGGCAATTGGGAATTAAAATCGGCAATGCTGCCTTTGACGTGCGTGCAGACGAAGCGCTCCGAGATCAGAATGTACAGGGGGCGGTCCCGTCTGCACAGGAACGGCTTCAATCTGTCCGATTAAAGGCGGTCGGTGAGCTGGACGATTGGGAACGCTGGCGTGACCTGGGCGAAGAAATCCGTTCGCATACGATAGACAACCTTGATTACTATTTGACCGAGCTAAGCAATAATGTGGCGAAGCGTGGCGGACATGTGTTTTTTGCAGAAACTGCAGAAGACGCCAATCAATACATTGAAGAGGTCGTTCGGAAGAAGCAGGCAAAAAAGATTGTAAAATCAAAATCGATGGTCACAGAGGAAATTGGACTGAATCCAGTTTTGGAAAAATCCGGCTGTGAGGTCATTGAAACGGATCTTGGCGAATACATCATTCAATTGGATAATGACCACCCTTCTCATTTCCTCGGTCCTGCTCTTCATAAGACGAGGGAGCAGGTCAGGGATATTTTTTCAGAAAAAAGGGGATACGTCGGTAGCGAAGAGCCGGAAGAGCTCACACAGTTTGCCCGCGAACAGCTTCGGAAGGAATTTTTATCAGCTGATGTCGGCATAACTGGGTGCAACTTTGCCATTGCCAATTCGGGAACAGTCGGTATTGTGACGAACGAAGGGAATGCGCGGCTTTCAACGACGGTGCCGAAAACGCAGATCACCGTTATGGGAATGGAGCGGCTTGTTCCTTCGTGGGAAGATTTCGATGTGATGGTTTCCTTACTTTGCCGTAGCGCAGTTGGACAAAAGCTTTCGACGTATGTAACGGCTGTGAGCGGGCCGAGGCTAGAAGGAGAAGCAGACGGGCCGGAGGAATTCCATTTAGTGATCGTCGACAACGGCAGATCCGGTATTCTTGGAACGCAATTTCAATCGGCCCTGCACTGTATCCGCTGTTCAGCCTGTGTCAATGTATGCCCGGTATACCGCCATATCGGCGGACATGCATACGGTTCAATTTACCAGGGGCCGATCGGAGCTGTTTTGACTCCGCTCTTGGGCGGATACGAGGAATATAAAGAACTTCCGTATGCTTCTTCATTATGTGCTGCCTGTACGGAAGTATGCCCGGTGCGCATACCGCTGCACGAATTGCTCTATAAGCATCGTCAGCAAATCGTTCAGGAAGAAGGACTTGCACCAGCCGGGGAAAAAATGGTGATGAAAACGTTCCGGACGGTCACATCATCCAGCCGGCTTTATAAAGTTAGTACAAAATCCGCCACGGCTGTACGCGGAGTGATTGCAGGCATGTCCAAGGGCGGGCCAAAGCCAATCCGAGGATGGACGCAATCGCGAAACCTGCCTTCCGTCGGGAAAAAGAGATTCCGGGATCTGTATAAAGAACGGAAAAAGGGGGCGGGCGAATGAGTACACGAGACGAGCTTAATGGCCGAATTGCCAATCGGGAGCAGTTCCTGGAGCGGCTGGCTAAAAGTTTTGGACGGGATCGTATAATGGAGAAGCCCGCCCGGCCTAATCGAGAGTACAAGCCTCAATGGGAGGTTTTTTCCGGCTTGACGAGTGATGAACTTGTCGAAGTCCTGAAGAATCAGTGCCTCCTCGTTTACACGGAAGTGATTGAAACGGAGAAGGCAGAGCTCGGAGCCGCTTTAAAAGAAGCGTTAGACCAAAATGATTGTAAATCGATCGTTACATGGAAAGATCCAAGATTTGCAGAGTTCGGATTGAACGGTGTTTTAGGACAGTACAAGGTAAGTGAGTGGAATTCTGAAGATCGGATCGGGAGCATAGCTGCAGCCGAGCAGGCCGATGTTGGGATCACTTTCAGCGATATCACACTTGCAGAATCTGCGACAGTCGTCCTTTTTTCAAGCGAAGGCAAAGGCCGTTCCGTGAGCCTCTTACCGAGGAACTACATTGCTGTCATTCCAAAAAGCACCATCGTTCCGAGGATCACTCAGGCTGCGGCAGAAATCGATAGGCGAATTGCAGCCGGGGAGAGCGTTGCCTCCTGCGTCAACTTCATCTCTGGGCCGAGCAACTCCGCCGACATCGAAATGAGCCTCGTTGTTGGCGTGCACGGTCCTGTCCACGCTACCTACATCATTGTGGCCGATGCATAGAATATGAAGAGTTGGAGCGCGCCGGCCCCTTTGGGGCGATGCGCGCTCCAACTCTCTTATAAAAGCTCCAACTCTCTTATAAAAGCTCCAACTCTCTTATAAAAGCTCCAACTCTCTTATAAAAGCTCCAACTCTCTTATAAATCTTTTTTATGAAAATCTAAGGTATATCTGCGATAGCGGCAGGAACCGATGCTGTTTAAATCCATAGAACATAATATTCTAGAAGCAATATTCATATCAACCCCAAGAAACTCCCTGCAATCCTTATTTGTCATTTCCCGCCCCATTATAAGAAACCACTCCCTAACCCCGCGTTCATGCGCTCTATGATCGAGGAATCCGCATGAACGGCAACGCCAGCTCCTTTTAATTTTAACCATTCCGATCACCCCGCAATTGAGGCAGATGACCCCGGTTCGAATGTCCTTTCTTGGAATATTGTAAGTTTCACAGACCGGCCTTGGAACATAGTTGATGTGACGATCCAGAAATTCTTCAGCTAGCCAATTGAACGTTTTTTGATCGAGCAACGTTTCTTTGCGGGGCAATTCCATAATATAGCGAGGAACATGGTTGGGGAATAACACTGGAGTCTTTGCTGGGGCCCGATCCAGAATCTGCTTTGGATACGCTAATACTACAGCTTGGAAAATGGGGATGTAGATTCCTTTCGACTTCAGCCAGCCTTCAAGCAGCTCCCCGTTGCGTTCTACTTGGGCAGCCGCGCTTTCAAATCCATCAACCTCCCCTGTCTCGCGAGTTCGAATCAATTGGGGAGGGTTGTCCCTAAATTCCAATCGTCCTCCAATATTTTTCACTTCAAGAACAAGGGCATAGAATGGGGTTAGAAACAGGGAGTCTATTTGAAAGGGAGTAGTAGATGCTAAGGAAAGGTCATGGATCACTCTGTGTTCAAATGGAAATGAGTGTTTGTGAAGTGCTTCAGCCAGCTTTATTTCACCAGAAATGCCAGCTTCGAGGGAAAATTCTTTTGCGGTTAAAATAGGAATTACTGCATGTCTCGGATGCAGCCGTTTGATAGAAGCTTGTACACCTTCTAAAGGAAGCGATCTTCCTCTATGTTTGATAACGATATATTCCACCTCCATAGTAGTTTACAAGTATCCTAGCATAATTCGTAAGCGTATTCCATAGAGTATTTACCCCCGCATCCAGTCCATATCCTCTCCGGCAGGTCCTTCCCAGCGGAATGTTTTCATGTCAATTCGGCCGTTTTCATTTAGCTCTATCCCTTCTTGCTCAAGGAGCTGTCTCTGCTTGTCCGCTTTAAAAAGGACAATCTCTCCTTTTGTATTGACTACCCGGTGCCACGGTAAATTATACTTCTCACTCATGGAATGCAGAATTCTGCCAACCTGCCTAGCCGCTCTGTGATTTCCTGCAAATGTTGCAATTTGTCCGTAAGAAGCAACGCGTCCCGCTGGAATTTGCAAGATGGTGTCTATAACTTTTTCTGTAAAATGATTCATCTCCATTATCTCCTTATAAAGATGTTCTATTGATCTCGAATCTACTCTGTAATCATTATATCAAAATTATCTGATATAATGATTACAGATATCTGTGACAGGAGTTGTTCCCATGTTAAAAAACATTAAAGAATCTCAGGAGTTCAACGAAAGCCGCTTTGTCAGGAAGAAGCTTTTTCAAGAGGGAAAAACTGACGCATTCGTCTTGAATCTTTTGCCTGGTCAGTCAGTCCCTCCGCATCCGCACCCCAATGCACATGTTTATATGTATGTAGTTGAAGGAGCGGGCACATTAATCATTGATGAAAAAGAACTCACCGTCTCGCAAAAGGATGTTGTTCACTGTGAAGATCAACAAATGCTAGAGATTGAGAATACTGGCGATAAGCCTCTTTCTATCTACGTTGTATTAGCAAAGTCCTAGTTGTTCATAAAAGTTCCACAATTGTCTCATTCTTTGGCAGGTAAAAGCTATTTCTTTATACTCGTAATTGATTTAAAATAGAGCTAGTGCGTTTGGAGTACGTCTGACGGACTGGTTTTTTTTGGCCCCTTCGGGTCATAAATCGCCCTTTTTCAAGGATTGTCGACGTACTGACACTTTAGTATGGTAGAGCAAAGAAGTTTTTCAAAAATGAGGGGGAAGTAAAATGAAGTTGAGAATTCTAGCCATCAGCATCGCAATTTTCATGCTAATTGCTGCTGGATGCTCCAATAGCTCCAATGAAGGAGCAAAAGATAAAGACGGCGGAAATGCCAATGGAGATACGCAGACCATCAAAGTGGCTGTTCAGCCATGGGTGGGCAACGGCCCGTTCTGGATTGCTGAGGAAAAAGGGATTGATGAGAAACACGGTATCAAAATCGAAACAGTCCCCTTTGAACAGGACTCTGATATGAATGCAGCTTTTGCTTCCGATAAAGTGGATGTAGCGAACCTTGCAACTCATACAACCATTCGGATGAAATCCAATCAGGATCTGGACATGAAAGCCATCATTTTCATGGACGAGTCCCATGATGCAGACGCAATTTTAGCTACAAAAGACATTCAGTCAGTCAAAGAGTTTAAAGGACAGAAGGTTGCGTTTGAAGAGGGCGCAACATCAGAGCTTCTTCTTCAGCAGGCATTGAGCGAAGAGGGCATGACACTGGATGATGTTGAAACGGTATTTATGCCGGCACCGCAGGCAGGTCTTTCTATGATTTCCGGTGATGTAAAAACGGCTGTTACTTATGCTCCATATATTAAAGAAGTGCTGGATAAGAAGAAGGATGAGGGAGTGCATCTTCTTTACACTGGCAATAACTCACCTGGTTTGATCAGCGATATTGTAGTTGGTAAAACAAAATTCTTCGAAGACAATCCTGAAGCAAAAGAAAGCTTGCGCGCTGTATGGGACGAAGCCCTTCAATATTGGAGAGACCATGAAGAAGAGGGGAATGAAATCGTGGCAAAAGGCAGCGGCATCACTGCTGACGAATTGCCATCTATCCTCAGCGGGCTAAAATTTTACAATAGTGAAGAGCAGTCTGAAAAAGTCAGCTCTGGTGAATTGAGAAAAGCGGCGGAAAACATTCAGAAGCTTATGCTTGAAGGCGGAAGCATGAAGAACGAAATCAACTTAGACGAAATATTTGATATGGAATAGTTGGTACAAAATGAAGCGATATCCAATCATTTCAACAATAAGTGTATTTTTTATATTTGCTGTATGGAGCATTGTGACGTATGGGGGCTACGTAGACCCTCTATTTCTTCCATCTCCGAGTGATGTGGTGCGCGCAGCAATGGAGGAAATTGAAGAAGGTATCTTTTTCAAAGATATCGGTGTCAGCTTTTACAGAATTTTCATGGGCTTTTTCATTTCAACATTGTTCGCTTTGCCAATTGGAATCATGATGGGGACATCCAGAGCGTGGCAATCCATTTGGGAACCAGTTGTCGGACTTGTTCGCTACATGCCGGCCGTCGCTTTTATTCCGTTATCCATTTTATGGTTTGGCACAACCGATACTCAAAAGTTCTTCATCCTATTCCTAGGTGTATTCTTTCAAGAAGTGATCATGGTTGCCGACAATTGTAAAACGGTTAACCGTTCCTTGGTTGAAGTCGGGATGACAATCGGTTTGAAAAAATTTGAGATTATCAAAGATATCGTGTTCAGGGCGGCTTTTCCGGGAATTATGGATACATTCCGGACGACATGGGGATGGGCATGGACCTATCTGGTCGTCGCTGAACTCGTTGCGGCTTCCGAAGGTCTCGGGTTCCGGATCATGCAGGCACAGCGTTATCTTGCAACGGACCGGATCATTCTCGGAATTCTTGTGATTGGGCTCCTCGGCCTCATTACAGATATGTTGTTCAAATTGTTGTATCACCGTTTATTCCCGTGGAAGGAATCAGCCAAGGTAAAAGAATGATGGAGGGGATATCATGGAAGAAGTTCGTTTAGCAGCCAAAGATATCAATAAGATTTTTATCAGCAATAAAAAAGAAGTCGTTGCCCTCCAAGATGTTAACCTGGACATAAAAACAGGAGAGTTTGTTTCCTTGCTCGGTCCCTCAGGCTGCGGGAAGTCGACTTTTCTTAGACTAGTGGCGGGATTAGACACATACACCGCAGGCGACCTTCAATTGGACGGCAAACAAATAACTGGAGCGGGAAGAGATCGCGGCGTTGTTTTTCAGCAATACAGCTTGCTGCCTTGGCTCCATGCGTGGGAAAATGTCGCATTTGCATTGAAAAAAGACAACACATTAAATAAAGCTCAAAAGAAAGAAATGGCTATGCATTTTCTGAAGCTTGTCGGTTTGTCTGGCTTTGAAAACCATTATCCTTCCCAAATGTCCGGTGGAATGCAGCAGCGTGTGGCTATTGCGAGGGCGCTTGTTTATAAGCCAAGCTTGCTGCTCATGGATGAGCCGTTCGGTGCATTGGATGCCCAAACGAGAAAAGAAATGCAGGACCTGCTTCTAAGCGTTTGGGAAGAAGAAAAGTGCAGTGTATTGTTCGTCACCCACGATGTAGATGAAGCGGTCTACTTGTCAGACCGGATCTATGTCATGTCGGCACGGCCTGGAAAAATTGCGAAAGAAATCCAAGTTGAACTGCCGCGGCCCCGTGAATGGGATATGCAGTTAACAAAAGAATTTATTGAATATAAACGTGAAATCATTTTAGAACTGCAGGGCAAACAAAATGCCCCTTTGGCAAATCAAACTTGAACCGTCCATCAGGGCGGTTTTTTCATTATGGAGATATCTAATCAATCATTTGATTAATAAGATGAGTTTATTGTTCCAGTTGCTAAGGTTACTGTACAGTCGCGAATTATTCAATGAATCAAACGTTTGATTCATTTCGGCAATCCCTAAACGAAACCTTTCCCTGCTGTATCCGTAAGGGAGATAAAGGGGGAAAGATCGAATGAAAAAAACAGGTATTATCAGTACATTAATTGTAGCTGCATTGATCATTGGATCAATCGTTTGGTACTTTAACACTGCTTCCGGACAAAGGACGCTAAAAAACATGAAATCCAACAACTCCGGCGGAATGGAAAGAATCGTCAAAGTGTACAGTGGTGACGGAGAACTGATAGAGCAATACGAAGGAAAAATTGATATCCAGGACACGGAATACGGAAACAAGGTATTATTTGATATAAATGGAAAGCGCATCGTTATCTATAACGCTACAGTGGTGACCGAGGAAAAATAAGGGGTCTGACCCCCACTCAATTAACGCGTTAAAGCAAAAAACTCTTTCCGATTAAGCAGGAGTGCGGCATGGTGCTATCGAAGATTATGATCATGAGGGAGACAGCAGCGAAGTCCATAAATGAAAAGTTTATAGCGACCTTCACCAAGTCTCTGGAAAAAGGTGGAGACACGGGCTTATGATTGCTTGGATTCAAGTGGAGAGGGATTCCATAATTGTTTCTAACGAATCAGGAGAACTTCCTGTCTATTATGAGGGAGCTATTAATCAACCGTTTGATTGAAAAATGAGATACTGAAGCGGCTGCCTAATAAAGGCTGATAAATGAAGCGGTGCTCACACTAATCAACTGTTTGATTAATAAAAGGCCAACTCCAATTAAACAGAGGAGCGGTAGCATGAAGACAGAAAGCAATTTTACCAAAATATTAAAGCGAAAATTATTGGCCACATTCTTTACGGCTTTGTTTTTCTCTCTTGCCATGGGAGCCTTTTCCTTAGGTGTGGATGGACCTTATCATAAAGGGAATCAATTCATAGGGTGGTCGTACGTGGTTTTCACTTATAGCGGACCCATTATTTTGGTGTATGGAAATTTGGTTTCTCTTGCATTGGAGCATGCACAAAGGAAATGGTTTAAAGGGAACCAATGGTTGTATATTCTATTACATGTTGTATTTGGTTCGGCTAGTGGTTTATTGTTTCAACAGGCTGGATTTGCAATTAATGGAATGGCGGCTGCTTTGCTGTATGCTCTCGTCGACCGTTTGTTGTTACTATACAAGGGTCCCAAGCGAAAGAAAGTTTATTTTTTTGCTTTGATTCCTATCTTGTTATCGTTAATAGCTTGGGTCACTCTCGAATACACCTCTCCTAAAATACCGCCTTTTACAAAGGAAGAGGCAGTGAAAATCGCCGCATCAGATGAGGGAAGGGCACTGGGGACATTTCCGGATAAGATTGGCCAAAGGGAAGGAATCATCAATGATTATCGTGTAACGATGAAGACAGAGGCATCTGAGTTAGAGAAGGAGAAATATTTAGTGGTCTTTACCGAGACATGGGAAGGTAATGGAGAAAAGGGTGTGAGGTCGGTATCATATGTGGTGGAGGAAAATTTCTTCCAATCTCAGGGGGAGGAAGGTACAGTCCCTCCTTATTATTTCGACAGCGACAGAAAAGAGCAATGGACAAACCAAACGTTTGATGAATAAAATCACCATCTCGCTTGGATGGATCTGTTTGTCATGAGGATTTCTCTCTTTTTTCCAAATCCTTGACGGTTTTACTTGTTTGGACTTCCTTTTCATCCTTTAGCGTACCAAACAATATATCCACAAAAGGGGTGGAGACGCCGTACCAATAGTTCTCATTTTTGAAGTGGTGCAGCAAATGAAGCTTTTTTACCCACACCCCGAATTTAGTGATCGGTTTAATGGGACGATGTGCAACGTAATGTTTCCACTCGTAAATTAGCAACATGACAATGTTCCCCATAAGGAAGGAAAAAGCGCCTGTTAGGGTTGACTCGATAAGATAAAAGACCCCGGCAGCGATAACAAGATTTGGAAGGGTGTACCAAATCGGCAGAAATAAAAGTTTTAAATCATTCGGGTCTTTGTGATGGTCATAATGAAGGCGTTTTAGGAGCTTTAAAAACAGCTGGTTTTTAGGAGCTTTGAGATGGAAAAAAAATCGGTGAGTTGCATATTCAGTAAACATATACGCAACCAGTCCAAGAAAAAAGTAGATGGCTAGAATCCATGTATCGCCCTTTAACCATACAAAAATACTCAAGGCCGCAAAAATGAATAGCATTATGGTAATATCGAAAAACAGGAAAAAATCACGGTACAAGCCCTTCTTCTTCATGTTTGACCATCCTCTTCCTTTGTAATTTCACCTAGCATAGGGACGACATGTGGATTAGTTTCGCGAAAGCTGTTTCATATGGCCGATCCACTCAACCAGTGAAAGCAAACTTTTGGAAGGACATGCGTAATAATATCTCCTTCTATGTTTCGGCATCATTTTTAAGAATCGTCGCGATTGTCATGGGATCTCCTACTACTTTTTCAGCTGATGTAAGTCTTCCTGCGTTAATAGCCCCCTTTCCTGCAATGAACCTTCATCTTTTTCACGCAAAGAATGTCCGTTTTAGGGCATGGTATTATCAATATATTAAAAGATGTATACGTAGATGTCTATATTATCGGAAAATTCGGCGATAAATCTAAACCGATGGTTTCATCAAAAATCATCGGTTTTCTTATTGCTATTTTTAATGTTGTATCATATACTACATTACAACAGTAATGCACCCATCCAGAGAGGAGGATGTGTATGTTAATTGATCCAAATGATACGAAGCCGATTTATCTTCAGATTTCGGAATCGTTGGAGAACGAGATCATTGGTGGCCGTTTTAAAGTGAATGACAAAGTGTATTCTCAATACCAGCTGGCAGATATGTTCAATATTAATCCGGCAACTGCCGCGAAGGGGCTGAATGTATTGGTGGACGAAGGTATTTTATATAAAAGGCGGGGACTTGGTATGTTCGTTGCAGAAGGAGCGAAAGAAAAGGTTATAAGCAAACGAAGGAATGAAACGTTAAAACGATTGATTCAGGAGCTTGTCCTTGAAGCTGAAAGATTGAATGTTTCGGAGAATGATCTTATTGATATGCTTAAAGAAGTGCACAAGGGGAGGGGCGGAGAGTGAATATCATCGAATGTACAGATCTGACGAAAAAATACGGACGACACCAGGTGCTGGATCAACTGTCATTGACAATCAATGAAAATAAAATGACGGGGCTTGTTGGAAGAAACGGGGCTGGCAAGACGACGCTGTTAAAGCTGATTTCCGGCTTTATTCATCCAACTTCAGGAACGATCGAAGTTTTTTCAGAGAATCCTTTCAACAATCTGCGGGTCTCAGCCAACAGCATTTTCATAGATGATCAGATGGGGCTTCCGCCTGCACTTACTTTAAAAGAAATATTGGAAGAGGCAGGGCGTTTTTATGAAAAATGGGATGAGAAACTGGCAGAAGGCCTATTTGATTACTTTTCTTTCAACCCCAATTTTCACCATGGAAATTTATCAAAAGGGATGAAGAGCACATTCAACATGATTTTGGGGCTGGCGTCCCGATGCGCTTTGACGATTTTCGATGAGCCCACGACAGGAATGGATGCTGCAGTCCGCAAAGATTTTTACCGGGCTTTGTTAAAGGATTATCTCGCTCATCCGCGGACCATCATTGTTTCGAGTCATCATTTGAGTGAGATAGAGGATGTACTGGAAGATGTCCTGTTGATTAACAATGGGAAAGTCCGTTTGCATTTGTCTGTTTCCGATCTGAAGGAGTGGGCGATCGGTCTTACTGGAAAAATGTCAGCCATTGCGAAATGGAGCGAAAATAAGGAAATCATCCATGAGAAGGAAGCTGGACCTGGCCGCACTTTTACCGTTGTAAAAAATGATTTTTCCGAAGATCAGATCAATCAAATGAAGCTTGACGGAATAAAGGTGTCTCAGGTGTCGGCAAGTGATGTGTGCGTTTATTTGACGAGCAGACAAAAAGGGGGAATCGACGATGTCTTTAACCGAAATGAGTTTGTCTGATGTCGTAAAAAGACAATATGAGTTCAAGATGCGGGCTTTTTTGGGTGTATTTATTTCGATGGCTGGGGTTCATCTAATTAGCCTTCTGTTTTCACTCGGAGGTGTGAGTTCTTCTGGAACAAGTTCGAGCACGGGAATATCAATTGATGTTTCTTATTATTCTGCCGATATAATTGTTATTTTTACAATGGTTTGGATATTCATTACTGGCATACTGATTACTACAAAGTCGGTCAGATATGATGATTTTACTTTTATAGCGAATCGTTTAAGCAGCAATTTAGCAAATGTATTATTTTTGCTGACTGCGAGTGCCATCGGAGGGGCAGCTGCTGTTTTAGTAGGCTTCCTGCTAAAAGTCATCGTTTTCTTTTTGGCAGATATCCAATATAGTACGGGAAACAGCTTAATGGGGGCACCTGCGGAATTTTTCATCGCTGTGACTGCGGCTATTTTATACATGATTTTGTTTGCTTCTCTTGGTTATTTAACCGGTATGATAGTGCAGGTGAATAAAATTTTCGTCTTTTTGTTGCCAGCGCTTTTAGCCGGATTTGCCGTTTATTTGGGAATCCGTAACGTGAAATTGGCAAAAGCCATTTTTGATTTCATTTTTGCTGAATCATCTTTGTTATTATTTGCTGTTAAAGCACTTGTCTTATCAGCTCTATTTTTTGCAGGATCTATGTTCCTCTCGAATCGAATGGAGGTCAGGAAATAATGGGCATGACTGGTTTGCTGGTGCTTGTAGGGTTTGCCGGTATTCTGATATGGGGAATCAAGGGAATGCAGCGGAACGTTTTGAAAAATAAACATTACGTAAAACTACTATTAATCGGCTATGGACTTGTGCTGATAGCTGGGGTATTTATTTTTGAAGCTTTGCCAATCAGTGAAAAAGAACCCGATTTTAATCGGTCTTCTGATGAACAACTGAATCAAGAAATGGACAGATTGGTTGGTGCCCTTTTGGATGGGCGTACGAATGAAGTTGATACTCGGTATGTCCTAAATGAATGGCGATGGAAATACAGTGGAAAAGAGCTCCGCATAGAAGATCAAGACTGGTTTGATGGATCGGTGATTGTGGAAAGAAAACCTGAAAATGACAGAATGATTGAAGGAACCTATTACTCAAAGTCTGTCGTTGGGGGAATCGATATAACGAATGAGTATCGGCCATTGAATGTGACATTGGAAAAAGACACAATGCATGTGAAGGGAAAATGGGAAGAGAAAGACCTTAAATTTACGATATATGAAAAAGAATTTGTCATTACACAGTTTACCGGCGGAGGTAAAGGCGCTATGGATTACGGTGGTTTCATGGAAATCGATTATCTTTATTTAAAAATTCCCAAAGACCTGAAGCTTAAACCGACGAACGAAGACCTATATATCCATTATGTTGGGGAAGACGAGTAAAGAATTGGAGAAAAATATGTTTAACTTCATTCAGCAGAAGTCTCCCACTTCTGTAAGTGGTGAGATGAATGCTATTTCAGTGGGGGTTCAAACCCCGGCTGAATAAAGTTAAAGCCTCCGGCGGATGCCTCAGATTTTCAGAGGAAATTTATCGAGCGGAGCTCGATAAAATCTGGGCGCAAATACGCCAAGGCGCATTTGATCTTTGGGTCGTATGAATCCTGAAGCGGACAGTATTTTGGAAAATTGGATAGTATTTTTGAATATCGGATAGTATTCCGAGAAAGTCGCAAGTATTCCCGTGAACTTGGATAGTATTTGCACGAAGTAGGACAGTAATAGCGTAAACCTGGATAGTATTCCTGAAAAGTCGCAAGTATTTCCACGAATCTGGACAGTACCAGCGCAAACTGTTATTTCAGTACAGATCGATCTTTCGCTTTTTATATCAAGAGGGTCCAGCAAAAGCTGGCCCCTCATTTATTTTAAAAAAGTAAAAAATTTTCACAAGATCCATCGCCCCAAGTCATAGTTAGCGCCTAGTCGCCCAAGTCTGAGCGCCTTTCGATTTCCTTCTTATCAGCAAATGCAGCCATCGCTTCGCACATGAACTTCGCCAAGCCTTCTCCAAATTGATCGATGTTTTTTGTAAAACGCTCGTCACTGACATACATTTGTCCTAATCCCTTAAACGCCTCAAATGAATAGCTCCCGAAGTTGTCGTTTAAAAAGTCATACCACTCCTTGATAGCGGACTGTGCCTCATCAGAATTCGGCGCTTCTTTGCGAAGGGCGGCCAATTTTCTATAAATAGCATTCATTTTTTCAGTCATCGCCTCTTGCTCCTCTCCCGACATACCCGCAAGCTTCGCATTGGATCGATCCACTGCCTTGTTTCCCCAGCGTTCGCGAGCCTCTTTTTCATAAGGATTTTGACTGAAATCAAAACCTTCAAATTTTTCTTTGTTCGTCATTTGAATCTCTCCTTCGGCGTGTTGAATCGTTCTTTCAATCAGAAGGATCATTTGATCAAGCCGGGAACGCTTTTCCAGCAGCATTTTTTTCTGCAGCAGCAAGGCTTCCTGACGATCGAATGATGGGCTGTTCAACACGTCTTTTATTTTCTTTAAAGGGAAGCCGAGCTCTCTGAAAAAAAGGATTTGCTGCAGGGTTTCCAAATCTTCATCTGTATATTCTCGATAACCTGATTCTGCCTTTCGTTTAGGCGAGAGTAGGCCGATTTCATCGTAATGGTGCAGCGTCCGGACGCTAATTCCTATCAACTCTGCCACTTCCTTGACTTTCATCGATTTCTCCTCCCTTCCATCACAATATAAAGGATCACGTTACGTGAGAGTCAATAGGTTTTTGTTGATCCTCATAAAAAGGCAGCCAGGCCTCATGGAGAAGTTCAATTCCTTCAACAATCTGTTCCTCTGATAAGCCTCCAAATCCCAGTAAAATGAGTGGATTTCCCTTCTCTTGCCCAATGCTCCAATTGGCAGTCGTGCTGTAAACTTTCACTCCTAACCTTTCAGCAATTTCTACAAGTTCATCAGCACTTTTTCTGCTTTTTATTTGAGTGACAATATGCAGCCCTGCGTTTTGTCCGGTGATTTTCACATAGTCACCCATGGTGTTTTTAATGGTTTGGAGAAGAAGATCATGCTTTTTCTGATAAATCTTTCTCATTCTGCGGATATGCCGCTCCCATTCGCCACTTTCCATGAACATCTGCAATGTTCTTTGATGCAGCCTCGAAACGGTTTGATCATATTTAAATCTATTCGCCTGGTATATATGCAAAAGCCTTTCTGGAAGGACGATATAGCTCATTCGAATGGCTGGCATGAGTGATTTTGAAAAAGTCCCGGCATAAATGACATTCCCGTTGGCATCCAGTCCCTGCAAAGAAGGAATGGGTTTTCCATGATACCGGAACTCGCCATCATAGTCGTCTTCAATAATCAATCCGCCGTTCTCTTCCGCCCATTGCAACAGTTTGATCCGCTTCGTAATGGGCATGACCATCCCCAGTGGAAATTGGTGGGATGGCGTAATGTAAACAACTTTCGCACCGCTTCGCTCCAATGCGTCCAGATTGATTCCATCCGCTTCGAGCTTGACTGGTGACATTTCGAATCCCAGTCCTTGAAAAACATGTCGCACTCCGTCATATCCGGGTTCTTCCATGGCAATCTTTTTTCCATCCAATCCAATCAACTGACATAAAAGCCTCATGATGGTTTGAGTGCCCGACCCAATAACAATCTGTTCTTCCGCGCAGTTTACCGCACGAGCTTGACGGAGATAGCGGCTGATGGAGGACCGAAGTCCAGGCTCCCCCTGCTTGTCTCCATATGAAAGGAATTCCGAGTTCAGACTTTGATTGACGTATGCTTTCCATTTTTGGAAAGGAAAATGGTCTACATCAATATGAGACATGTAAAAATCAAACAGGATGTTTTTCTGTGCGGCAGTGGGCTTTTTTTCTGATGGCGGCTGCGAAAAATGAGGTAGGTCCCCGAAGGGCTCTTTTTCCATTTTAACTACAAAATACCCACTGCGCTCTTTGCTCTCGACATATCCTTCGGCTAAAAGCTGCTGATAAGCCATTTGAACTGTTGTTTTGCTAATGTGTAAATCATCGGCAAGCTCGCGGATGGACGGAAGGCGTTTAAGAGATGGGATTCCTCCCGTCTGAATTTCCTCTTTTAAGTATTGATAGAGTTGTAGATACAACGGTTCGCTTGATTGATTTTCCAATCGAGGACATATTTTCATAAAATCACCTCAAATCTGTACTGGTTAAATTTTATTTAACTGTATCTTTCTTAGTGTACAGATATACTATAACCTTTTATTTAACACAGTGGAATGGGGGAATGGATTATGCCAATAAATGTAAGACCAGCTGAGAAGAAAGATAGAGATGAGTTAACAAAGCTTATGTATGAGTATGTTGTCGATTTTTACCAAAGGCCAAGGCCGGAAGTTGAAAAAATGCATCATATCATTGAACTGCTGCTTGAAAAAAAGGAAGGGATCCAATTCGTAGCCGAGAAAGGTGGAAAGCTGGCAGGGTTTGCGACTCTGTACTTTACGTACAGTACAACAAGGGCAGATAAAATAACTATCATGAATGATTTGTATGTCGTTGAAGAGGAGAGGGGGGCAGGCGTTGCACAGGAACTGTTTAAAGCCTGCGAAGACTATACGAAGGAGAATGGTTATTTCTATATGTCTTGGGTGACCGCCCCTGATAACTACCGCGCGCAGCGATTTTATGAAAAAATGGGTGGAAGTCGCGCAGATTGGCTGAACTATACGATATAAGCAAAGAAGTCTGCGGGCAGGCAGACTTCTTTTTCATGGACGCAAATTCCATGGTTCTACAGTGCCGATGATATGAAGTGGCGCATCTTTTTGGATGCAGTCGATGATACCATGTGATATTTCTTTATGGTTCAGCCACCGAGAATGGTCATTTTCAATGACAAATCCTAGCTGAATTTGCCGATAACGGCATCCGGACGGTATGTCCACATCTCGGACAGTCTTTTTCAAGTCTATACTGCTGCCCAATACATGAAAGAGCCTCCACTTGTTTTTGCTGTTTTTTGATATGACCTCTGCAATGATGGGCAAAGCATTTTTTCCTATGGAATGGATCCAGGCTACAACTAATTTGATCTCCCCATTTTCGTGAATAATCCTCTTTATCTCGCTGCGAAGATCTGTTACGTTACAGTAATCTACGAGTACAGGTGTAATGGCAGAAGGCTTTTCTGATTGGTCAATCAATCTTTTCATCCGACCCCAGTTTCTTGCTATAACAGATACCCGGTAATTCTGCTGGACAAGCCAGTGTGTAGCACCTGATAGCATTCCCGTTCCACCAATGACAAGAGCATGCTCCAACTCAATTCGCCTCCTCGTTCTAAAGTAACAAAAAATAAAACATATGTTCGTATTTATGAAAAAAATGGTATAATATAAGAACAATAGAACAGGTTTCTCAAGGGCGGTCCGTGCACACTTCTCGCAAGGAGGGAGGTGGTGCCATGACAGTATACGAATCTATCTCGTCCATGATTGGTTTTGCTGTTTTGATTGTGGCCATTCTGTCATTTAAAAAAGACTAAAAGCCGCCTTTGAGATGACCCCTCCAGACGGCTTTAGTACACATTTGTGCTGATCCCCGGCGGGACCTGCTATTGTCGGATCGTTTCGGTGTTCCCAGCGCCGGAACGATCATTCTGACTATATGGTGTTTCTCTCCTCATTATACCCCAATACTTCTTATGTGAAAATACCTCAAAGGGGCGGAACCCGATTTTATCACTTCTATTTTTGTGGAATTTGTTTATAATAAAAAGTGAGTAATCACTCATGGTGAAAAGGGGTGAAATAATTGAACAATGCTTGTGTTTCCATTCGCAGTGTCTCCAAAACATTTGGAACAGTGGAGGTTTTGAAAGATATTGATCTTGAAATTCAACAAGGAGAAATTTTTGGCCTGCTTGGACCTTCAGGGGCAGGGAAAACAACTTTGGTCAAGGAGCTTGCAGGGCTTGAAGTGCCAACCTCGGGTGAAATCGATGTTTTTCAGGAGAAAATGCCCTCCTTGCCCCTGATTGAAAAGCTGGGATATATGGCTCAGTCGGATGCGCTTTATATGGAACTGACCGCCCGTGAAAATCTTGAATTTTTTGCTGCTTTGTATGGCCTGAGGAAAAGAGAACGCAAACAAAGGCTCGTGGAAGTGATGGAACTTGTCCAACTGACTGATCATCTTGAAAAGCAGGTGTCCAATTATTCCGGCGGTATGAAAAGGCGACTTTCCTTGGCCATCGCTCTTTTGCATAAGCCCGAGCTATTAATTTTAGATGAGCCGACTGTTGGTATTGACCCTGTACTCCGAAGAAGTGTTTGGGAAGCCTTCCATCAATTGAAAGAGGAAGGGAAGACGCTGATTGTCACAACCCATGTCATGGATGAAGCAGAAAAATGCGACCGCTTGGGGCTGATGCGTGAGGGCCGGCTCATTGCTGTTGGCACGCCGGGGGAACTGAAGCAAGAAACGGACTCAAATTCAATAGAAGAAGCTTTTCTGGTATATGGAGGTGTATCCTCATGAGAGTCATGGCTTTGGTAAAAAGGATTTTACAGCAGATCGGAAGAGATAAGAGAACCCTCGGCCTTTTAGTTTTTGCCCCTATTCTTGTTCTAACGATGCTCCATCTCGTTTTTAACGGAGATGACTACACGCCCAAAATTGGACTGGTGAATGCGCCTGAACAAATCAAAGATAAAATGGACCTTAAAGGTGCGAAGGTCACTGACTTAAAAGGGGAGGATCAGGCTAAAAAGCTTCTTTCTTCCCGTGAATTGGACGGTTATCTTGTTTTCGACCGGATGCCGCCGTCCGTATATCTTGAAGGCAGTGACCCGCTTGTCAACGGCTCCGCGATGAAGTGGATGCAAAAAGCGTTTAAGCCCTTGCAGGGCCCAAGTGAAATGGCAGACATAGAGATCCACTATTTGCACGGTTCGGCTGACATGAGCCAATTCGATTATTTCGGGCCTGTCCTACTTGGTTTTTTCGTTTTCTTCTTTGTGTTTATCATTGCAGGAGTTTCTTTTATAAGAGAGAGGACGTCAGGGACATTGGAGCGCCTATTATCGACTCCGCTCCGCAAATGGGAGATTGTCATTGGGTATGTAGTTGGGTTTGGCGTTTTTACACTATTTCAAGCGACAATCATAGCCGCCTACAGCATTTATGTCCTGGGCATGTTAATCGAAGGATCTTTCTGGTATGTGCTATTAATCATTGTGCTTCTTTCATTGACGGCCTTGACTCTCGGAATTTTATTATCCTCATTTGCAAATAACGAGCTGCAGATGATTCAGTTTATTCCGATTGTCGTCGTACCGCAAATTTTTTTCTCAGGGCTGTTCAATCTTGAAACTATTTCAGACTGGTTGAGCTGGGTAGGTCCGCTTACGCCTCTTTATTATGCAGCAGATGCATTAAGGGATGTTATGGTCAGGGGCTATGGAGTGAAAGAAATTGCTCTGGATCTGGTGGCTATGCTGGGGTTTGCGGTTCTATTCATGGTACTGAATATCGGAGCTCTTAGAAAATATAGGAAAATATAACAAGGAGTCTATTATGTTGGAACAAAATCAGATTTGGGATCAATTGTCTTTGGATGAGGAAGAGTTCACGCCGAAGCAGAAGAAAATCATAGCGGCAGCAGTCGAAATCTTTGCTGAAAAAGGCTATGCTGCTACATCGACAAGTGAAATCGCAAAAAAAGCCGGCGTCGCGGAAGGAACGATTTTCCGCCATTATAAAACAAAAAAGGAATTGCTTTTATCCATTGTTGCACCGATGATGGCCAAAATGATTGCCCCTTTTGTTATAAAGGATATCAATCGGGTGCTGGATAAGGATTATGATACTTTGGAGGATTTCCTCAGAGCAATGATCAAAAACAGGGAAGCTTTTATGGAGAAAAACATGCTTCTTTTCAGAATTCTTGTGCAGGAGCTACCTTTTCAAAAGGAACTGCAGGAGCAATTCAAGGAGCATATCGCGGCTAAAATATATACTCGTATGGAGAAGGCCGTCATGCATTACCAAGAAAAAGGTGAAATCATGGTTATGCCGTCAAAAACCGTCATCCGCTTGTTTCTTTCGACGATTTTCGGCCATTTAATGGCCCGTTTTTTTATATTGTCTTCTGAAGAGTGGGAAGATGAAGAGGAAATGGAAAGAACCATTCAATTTTTGATGAAAGGATTAAGCCCGGACGAATAAGAGCCTGCGAATGCAGGCTCTTCATTATCTGTTACTAAATATGTTAAAAAGGCCGCCGATTCCGTCTTCATCTTTTGATTCTCCTCCTTGGGAAGAACCGTCTCCAAAAACTGTCTCACCCGGATCCAACTCCACTTATGTCATCGCCAATAAATTGATAAACAATCTCATGATTATTCACTTTTTTCCACCATCCTTTTAAGGGAATTACTGTCAATTGAACCTTTGGATTCAAAAAAAATTTTAAAGCCATAGCATTTGATTTTTCTTGCACCTATTGCGACAATTAACGCTATTATAATGTCGAATAAAAGAGAGGTAAGCCTATGATAAAATTCGATAAAGTTACGAAGCTTTATGATGATCGGACAAAGGCTGTTGACCAACTTGATCTACATATACAAGAAAATGAGTTTTTTGTATTAATCGGACCCAGCGGCTGCGGAAAAACGACTACCTTGAAAATGATCAACCGTTTGATTGATGCGTCAGACGGCAGTATTTTCATAGGAGATAAAAAAATCACCGATTACAATATCCATGAACTGCGCTGGAATATCGGCTATGTTCTCCAGCAGATTGCGCTTTTCCCGCATATGACGATTGCAGAAAACATTGCCGTTGTACCGGAACTGAAAAAGTGGAGCCGAAAACAAATTCTAGGCAGGGTTGATGAACTGCTTGAAATGGTCGGATTGGATCCTGCCGTTTATCGGGACCGGAAACCGACGGAGCTTTCTGGAGGCCAACAGCAACGTATCGGGGTCGCCAGGGCATTGGCTGCTGATCCGAGTATTATTTTAATGGATGAGCCTTTTAGTGCGCTTGACCCGATCAGTCGGGAAAAATTGCAGAATGATATGCTGCATTTGAAACGGACAATCAATAAAACGATTGTTTTTGTGACTCATGATATCCGGGAAGCCCTTAAACTCGGTGACAGGATCTGCATCATGAAAGAAGGAAAGGTGGTGCAGGTCGGAACCCCAGATGATATTTTAAATAAACCGGCCAATCCTTTTGTCCGTGACTTTGTTGGGGTGCATAAACAGGATGAAAGAATTGACCTTGAATCACTTGTCCTTCCTTTGGACGCATCAGTCGTTTTAAATCGTCTTCCAGCGAAAGCTTCATTGGCCGAAGTGCTTGAAAATTTGTCACAGCATGACAAAGTCCTAATTGAAAAGGATGGAAAGTCGATTGGTTTGATAGACAGGCAAAGGGTCATTGAATATATGGCAAGCCAATTGGATGAAAGAGGCTGTAAACATGAGTAGCTTTATGAAGATTTTTCAAGATAGAAGAGAAGAATTGGTCACGGCATTGCTGGAGCATATTGAGCTGTCGTTCATTGCATTGTTCTTTGCAGTTTTGATAGCTATTCCGCTTGGCATTTTTTTAACAAGGAGGAAAAGGGTGGCTGAAAGCATCATTGGCATCACCGCTGTGTTGCAGACCATCCCGTCGCTGGCGTTGCTTGGGCTGTTGATTCCGTTGCTCGGAATTGGAAAAGTTCCAGCAATAATCGCTCTTGTGGTGTATGCACTGCTCCCTATTTTGCGGAACACTTATACAGGCATCAAAGAAGTCGACCCTTCTTTGACGGAGGCAGCCAGGGCAATGGGGATGAACGGACGGCAGCAGTTGATGAAAGTCGAGCTTCCGCTTGCAATGCCTGTCATCATGGCAGGAATCCGGACGGGAATGGTGCTCATTGTCGGAACCGCTACACTCGCTGCATTGATTGGGGCCGGCGGTCTGGGTGATATCATCTTGCTTGGAATTGACCGAAATAACTCTGCCCTCATTGTGCTTGGTGCAGTCCCAGCAGCCCTCTTAGCCATCTTATTCGACCTGCTTCTTCGCAGGTTTGAGCATCTCTCTTTTAAAAAATCAGCCGGTGTGATCGGCGTAATCGCCGTTGCTGCATTGTTGATTATCATCATCCCTTTTGCAGCCGGCGGCAAGAAAAAAGAGCTGGTCATTGCAGGGAAGCTCGGTTCTGAACCTGAAATTTTAATTAATATGTACAAAGTCCTGATTGAGGAAAATACCGATCTGAGGGTTGAGTTGAAGCCAGGACTTGGAAAAACTTCTTTTTTATTCAACGCGTTAAGAAGTGAAAGCATTGATATTTACCCTGAATTTACAGGAACGGTCATCTCTGAATTTTTAAAAGAGAAAGCGGTCAGCACAGACAGAAAAGAAGTTTATGAACAGGCCAGAGCTGGCTTGCTGGAGAAGTTTGACCTCATGCTGCTTGAGCCGATGAAATTTAATAACACGTATGCGCTGGCAGTCCCTGAGCAGTTCGCGGATACTTACGAAATTGGCACAATCTCGGATTTGTCTACTCTGACCGATAAAATCAAAGCCGGATTCACATTGGAATTTTCCGACCGGGAGGATGGGTATGTCGGAGTTCAAAAGCTGTACGGGCTGACATTTCCTTCGATGAAAACGATGGAGCCGAAGCTGCGATACGCTGCGGTTGAATCCAGGGATATCAATTTGATCGACGCTTATTCAACAGATAGCGAGATCGAGCATTACAAGCTTGTCGTATTGGAAGATGATAAGAATCTTTTTCCTCCGTATCAGGGTGCTCCGCTTATGAGGAAAGAGATTGCTGAACAATTTCCGGAGGTGGTGGACGCCTTGAACCAACTGGCTGGAAAAATTACGGATGATGAGATGCGTGAAATGAACTATAAAGTGAATGTTGATGGAGTGTCGCCGGAAAAGGTTGCGAAAGAATTTTTGGAGAAAGAGAACTTTTACTGAAAAGGGAGCAGGGGAAGATGTGTGTTGGCAGGCCCGATGGGGGATAATAATCTGTACAATTATATGAATAATTGAATGTCTTCAAAGAAAAATGTATCCTAATATTGAATTTGTTAGAAAGCGAGTGATTTATATTATGATAGTCAGCTCTTTATATTTTATAGCTAAAAAGAACCAGGAGCGGGAGAAATAACATTTGAATAAATTCTTCCGCATATAAAATGGAGGAATTGAATTGTTTAGTTATTATGGTGAACTAAGTACGGAACTTTATAATTTTACAAAGCCTATTGGACATTCAGTAGGTGGTGATATTGAGTATTATCTTGAAAGATTAAAAGACACGAACGGAAAGATACTTGAAGCTGCAGTGGGATCTGGGCGTGTTCTTATACCATTATTCGAGAAGGGATATACCGTTGACGGCATTGACTATTCACCTGCAATGTTAGATTCTTGTCGAAAACGTTGTAAAGAAAGAGGATTGACCCCGAATTTATATGAAGGTGATTTGCGTCACTTTAAATTGCCTTCAAAATATGAAGTGATTATAATACCGACTGGCTCCTTTTGTTTAATTGAGAAGTTAGAGGATGCCAAGGCGGCTCTGGAGTGTTTTTATAATCATTTATTACCTGGAGGACGTGTGATCATTGATCTTCTAATACCCAGTGATTGGCATACAGGAGAAACTTCCACTTCAACTTTTCCTTTTTCTAATGAAGAAGGTATTTTGTTAGAAAGTAAATCAATAGAAATGAACTGGGTAGATCAATATACCTTGACCTATCTAAAATATGAGAAATGGAGAAAAGGTAAGTTAGTGGACACTGAACTACAAAGGTTTGCCATGCGTTGGTATGGAGTTGAGGAATTCAAACTTATATTGAAAAGTATAGGTTTCCTTGAAATAACTTGTTCTGCTGGTTATTCTTATAAAAAAGATCCAACGAAAGAAACTCAATTGATTACATTTGAAGCTGTTCGAAAATAATGTTAAATTCCAGGTGCTGGAAATATAAAGGGCAATGCGTTGAATATATTCAGGCAACGATGATTGTTAAAGAGGGCGACCTATCCTTTGGATGGGTCGCTTTTTGATTATATAGCGTACAATATCAGCTACCTGAGTTGTAAATAAATTTTTCACTAAATGCTGTGTCCATATCTGAGAAGTCGCGTCCCGAGCCTGTTGGCACCGTAGCATGTAACGCTTTACACCAGCCAAGCCTTGCTTTTTCTCAAATAAAATATTTATATAACTGGCTTCTTAAAAGCTTTTAATAGATTTAAAAAGAAAATGTATATTTAAGTACAGTATGATTAAAACGGAATCAATTTAATAGTTTAGTTAGAAAGGAAGGACATACCGTGCTAACGTCTTTTGGAAAGTTTTGTAGAAAGCTAAGAGTAGATAATGATGAGCTATTAAAAGACATGGCTGATAAAATAGGGGTCGCCTCTTCTTATTTATCAGCTGTTGAAAACGGCAAAAGAAACGTTCCTCAAGAATGGATTGGTAAGATTGCTACATCCTACTCATTAAGTGCTTCGGGGCTAGCTGAATTAAATCAAGCTGTTCAAGAATCACAAAATACACTGAAAGTTGATTTTGAAGGATTCAGTGGAGAAGATAAAATCGTCTTTATGACTATGATCAGAGAATTTAAAGGTTTGGATGAGAAGGACAGAGCAAAAATCAAAGAAATTCTCCTGAAGAATGAGGAAAGCATGTAAGAATTGCTTCATAAATGAAAATCGAGAATTGTCCACAGTCTCAAGTATCCCGGCTAAAGATTGAATAAAAAGACGACGATGATGAGGGAGTAATAAATTATTTTGTGTAATTGGACTTTTAACTAGGCTCTTGCTCATTAGGCAGATAGGGTCGTTCTGCGAATATTACCACAAGCACTTGGTGAGGTTCCGATGGATCAGTGGAAGGCCCTAGTGGACGATCAGTAGGATACGCGTTGGAAAGAGGGCGAAGTATCATTATCCCTGCTATTTTCGCACTTATATTCATCGGTTGAAAAAGGATGCATAACTAATATTGAGGAGACATGCTCTTGATCGGAAGAAGGCAAATTTCATCATGAACCGTGATTTTGACATAGGTTAGAATCATGAAGAGCCTGCTTGGCAGGCTCCTCTCATGATCTGTCGCTGAATATATTAAACAGTCCACCGATTCCGCCTTCATCCTTTGAACCACCGGTCGCTGGCATGGCTGCAAATACTCGGCTGGCCAGCCGGCTGAATGGCAGTGACTGCACCCAAACAGTACCCGGCCCACGTAATGTGGCAAAAAAGAGCCCTTCTCCTCCAAACAATGCCGTTTTCACGCCGCGGACAAATTCAATATCGTAATCCACATCACGGGTTATGGCCACTAGACAACCCGTGTCAATTTTCAATGTCTCACCTGGTCCCAATGTCTTTTGGTGGATCGTTCCTCCGGCATGAACAAACGCCATTCCGTCACCTTCAAGCTTTTGCATGATGAATCCTTCTCCCCCGAAGAATCCAGTCCCTATTTTGCGTTGGAACTCGATTCCTACAGATACGCCTTTTGCTGCGCATAAAAATGCATCTTTTTGACAGATGATTTTTCCATCCAGTTCCTTCAAATCCATCGGGATAATTTTTCCTGGGTAAGGGGAGGCGAACGAAACGTGCTTTTTTCCGCTACCTTCATTTGTAAACATCGTCATGAACAGGCTTTCTCCTGTCAACACCCGTTTGCCTGCGCCGAGCAGCTTGTCCATCAGTCCTCCGCTTTGAGAAGAGCCGTCTCCAAAAACTGTCTCCATATGAATGTGGTCATCCATCATCATCAGACTTCCGGCTTCTGCCACAACCGTTTCACCTGGGTCCAGCTCTACTTCTACAAATTGCATGTCATCGCCAATAATTTGATAGTCAATCTCATGATTATTCATGTTTCCACCGTCCTTTTAACAGAACTACGGATAGGCAGGGCTATTGGATTCAAGAAAATATTAACAGTATCTAGTCTATTATTTTTCTGTAGCCTTTATAAAAAGTACGGTACGAATTCGAAATTGATTTTGCCTAAAAAGCTTCATTTAAGTTATGGTGCGACTCTTTTCTCATTTTTATCCTTTAAGGTTAACTGGTAGCTTAATGGCTTCCTGAATGTTCGGAAGTTTATCACGAGATGTGCTAACATACCTGCTACCAACCCCCAAAATGCACCGCCTACTCCCAAAAGCGTTACATTTGCTGCAGTGGCCAAGAAAGTAATTAATGCCACTTCTCGACCTGCGGGATCTTTCATTGCATCTGCAAGGCTACTTCCAATCGTTCCCAACAAAGCTAAACCGGCTAAAGTTGCTATAAATGTTGAGGGTAGTATTAAAAACAATGTGACAAGTGTAACGCCAAAAATACCGACAACTATATATAGCGTACCGCAAATGATACCGGCAATATAACGTTTTGATTGATTTTCATGAGCATCCGGTCCTGTACAAATAGCGGAAGATATCGCGGCTATGTTAAAAGCATGTGAGCCAAAGGGAGCCATAATGAGCGAGCCGATGCCTGTAACAGTCAGTATAGGATTCGCACTCGTTTTAAATCCATCACTTCTTAAGATCAACATACCAGGGATGTATTGCCCGGTTAATGTAATGATAAATAATGGTAATGCAACACCTAATAATGAAGATATAGAAAACTCTGGCATGGTAAACACCGGAAGTGCAAAGTCCAGCCCAACCCCTGTAAAATCGACTTTATTGAATAAGACGAGGGACAATGACCCGACAACTAAGATACCTACTATAGCAAATCGAGGGAGAAGCCGTTTTAAAACTATATACGTAAAAAATAACATAATAACAAAAGCTGGGTCTATTTCAGCTCCTCCGAAGGCTGCTATTCCAAATTGAAGCAATATACCCGCTAATAAACCAGCTGAAATCCCAGGAGGAATATATTGAATCAGACGGTCAAACATTCCAGAAACACCCAATATAATAAAACCGATGGCAGATATCATATAGGCACCAATGGCTTCACTATAGGGTGTAAACACTAAAGCCGATGCTAAAAAGGCAACCCCTGGAGTTGACCAAGCCGTGATAATAGGTTCTTTGTATTTGTAACTTAACCATACCCCAGTTATTCCAATACCTATAGAAAGAGAAAATACCCATGAAGCGGTTAGTTCGGGGCTTAGATTAGCTACTTTGGCGGCTTGGAATACAATTGCAAACGTTCCACCATAATTAATAAGTACAGATACTAAGGCAGCTACCGATGGAAAAAATAAATCGTTTAGCCGCAGCGGATTTGATTTAGATTTCATTCTGATTTCTCCTTCCGAAAGCATTTTGTAAAATCCCACCAAGTATGATAATTCCTGTAATTACGTTCATTATTGGTACACTCTGAAAACGAGTTTCTTAGGTTGTTGCTCGACTTTTTGTGAAAAAGTGAGCATATAGACTTGGGTCTGAATATAGATGATGCTATTGGGCCAGCAAATGAGAGGTATCTTATAAGATAAGTTCATGCCTCGCTTTGTTAACAGTCATTAAGAGCCGGCTTTACATAAGCAACGCCTGATGTTCATGAGCATGTTTTTTCCATATTGGCGGATTCTTTCATTGTCTATGACGACCAGATTTTTGGGATATCTGATACAAAGTTTTCAACGGCTATTTTTCAATTTTTCCTTCCTGTCGACTCATTCAAGTGTAAAATACTCCCGTTATTTTGAATTTTACATTTCATATGCTTCATGCTTGTTTCTCTCCATTCATAATGTGATTTATGGTGCAACCGTAGTATAACAACGAATGGAGTGGTATGATATATCCAAAAATAGCAATTTTAATCAGTCCATAAAGGAGTGAATTGCGCAGTGATAAAGATAGATCGACAAGCTCATAAACCAATTTGGAAACAGTTGCTTGATCAAGCTGTTCATAATATTACGAGTGGAAAATGGAAAGCTGGTTACCGCCTCCCACCGACACGTGAACTGGCTCAACAATTAGGAGTCGCTCGCTCAACAGTACAAGCCGTGTATGAAGAGCTATATAGCAGGGGCTATACTGTTACTTCACGTCGTGGAGGCACACGTGTAAGTGACTGGAGCCAACCTAACATCTCAAAGGAGGAAAGATCGGCCCAACGCTTGTCTCCACCATCTTTGCCTGTTTTAGAAGATGCGGTAGAGAGATTACATGATTGGTCTTGGGGAAAAGAGGTTAACGAAGTCGATATCGACTTTTCTCCCCATGAGCCTTATTTAGATTCTTTATTCTTGAAAAAATGGAGGCAATCATTTCTTCATTCATCGGACAAAGCTGATTTGTCCAGCTGGCTTTACGGAAACCCTTTTGGTTATGAACCATTGCGCTATCAAATCCAAAATTATTTATCAGTTGGAAGGGGGATCCATGTTGATATAGATCAGATATTACTAACATCTGGTGCTCAGCAAAGCATAGACCTGATCTCACAAGCATTACTGACGGAGGGGGACACAGTAGCTGTCGAGGATCCGGGGTTTCCTCCGGCTGGACTGACACTGATGTATCGAAACATGAACGTCATCCCTGTTCCAGTCGATGAACAAGGAATAGTGGTGGACCGCATTCCTGAACAATCCAAGATTATTTTTGTTACACCTGCCCATCAGTCTGCAACAGGTGTGATCATGTCTGTTAAGCGGAGAGGGGAATTATTTAAGCGAGCTATTTCCAACCAATCTTGGATTATAGAAGATGACTATGATGGTGAATTTCGCCATAAAGGTGACCCACTTCCGACATTATTTAGTCAAGAGCCTGAATGTACACTCTATCTGATGAGCTTTTCCAAAATGATTGCTCCGGGAATTCGGATTTCAGCCATTATAGGATCTGTTGAGGCAATTGCACAAATAGCTCGTGTACAAAAGCTCACTTCCCGGCATCTTCCCATCATGGAACAGCTAACCCTTACTCATTTTATTGAGCAGGGTCACTTCATGCGACATATGAGGCGAGTCAAAAACGTCTATAGACGGAGGCATGAGGCGATGGTAAAAGCGATTGCTTCAACCCAATTAGATGAATTGTTTTCTATAAAAGGTGTTGAGACAGGTCTGCATATGTTACTGGAAGCAGATGAGGATTTTAAGGAAGAAGAAATGACAAATAAAGCTTTAGAGAACGGAATACGTGTCTATCCTCTAAGTCCTTATTGTCTGGAAAGCAAGCGAAAAGGATGGGTATTGGGATACTCCAAAGTGAATGAGGAGACAATTCAGTGTGGTATTAACCAATTGTCTAACATATTTAAATGAAATTAAACCTATGAATGGCCCTGGTGTAGAACTTGGGCCATTCATAGGTTTTTTTACAAAACGGAAGTTACTGCTAGATTAAAAATATGCTGGTTGCCGCACTTCGTGAGGGTGAACGTACCCTCACGAATCACATCACTTCTATAAGGAGCCGGGCCTACTAGCAGGCCCTTTAACTTCATTCAGCAGAAATCTCCCACTTCTGTATGTGGTGAGATGAATGCCTATTGGTATTCCATTCAGTGGGGGTTTAAACCCCGGTTGAATATAGACAAAGCCTCCGGCGGATGCCACAGATTTTCAGCGGAAATTTATCGAGCGGAGCTCGATAAAATCTGGGCGCAAATNTTGAATATAGACAAAGCCTCCGGCGGATGCCACAGATTTTCAGCGGAAATTTATCGAGCGGAGCTCGATAAAATCTGGGCGCAAATACGCCAAGGCGCATTTGATAAGGAGCTTACACCTACAACACACCTGTCATGGCAATGAAGAATTTATAAACAAAATATCCTGAAAAGCCAATTAACACAAATCCTGCGATGATAGAAAATCTTTTAATCATTGATCGACTCATTGCTTTTCTAGTAGTTGCTACAATGGTTAATAAACCTAGATCATGCAATAAAATCCCTGTTAAAACACCTGCTGCAATAATTAAAAAACTTGTTGGCTTAGCTGAACTATATGAATTAGATAGTACTGCCCCAAACACACTTAACCAAAAAATAATATTACCGGGAGAGATTGCAACGAGAAAGCCGTTACGATAAGTTAACCATAGTGATTTTGTAGTTTTTTCACCTGATAATGTTATATCTTTATCCGCATTTTTAATAGAATCATAGCCGATTAAAAACAAAAATATGGCACCCACTAGCCACATTGGTATTTGAATAAAAGGAAGCTGCAGAAAAGAAGCTAATCCAAAATAAAGTGCTACGATTAAAGCAAAATCAATAGTCATTCCACCTAATCCAACAACCCAGCCATGCATAAATCCATTTTTGAGACCTTGCTTCGTCATCTCTACTGTAATAGCCCCAACTGGCATTGCAATAGAAAGGCCTGCAATAACATATGTAAAAAATAGTGCCATAAAACCACACACCTTTATAATAAAATAAATCCTATAATATCATAAAAATTTAAAATATGTATGTTTATGATATTAAATTTATAATTATTAACATCGAGGTCATTCCAAAGACTTACTTACTAAAATAAAAATCCTAAACTTTGATTTTAGTTTAGGATGCTTCAGATGGCTACTTGATAAGATGTATCGTAAGCTAGAAAATGTATGAATGTATGGAAAAACTCTTATAGTCCTGACATTGTATTAGCTCCATTAACAAGTGAAGATATTGCATTAGCTGAAAACACCTTTAATGTAAAGCTCCCTAAGAGTATGTAGAGCCGTTTTTAAGTCAAAATGGCGGGTATTTGCTCCCTACGTTAGCTCCAGTTCATTTTAACTTCATTCAGCAGAAGTCTCCCACTTCTGTAAGTGGTGAGATGATTGGATATTGGTATTCCATTCAGTGGGGGTTCAAACCCCGGCTGAATAAAGTCAAAGCCTCCGGCAGATGCCACAGATTATCAGAGGAAATTTATTGAGCGGAGCTCGATAAAATCTGGGCGCAAATACGCCAAGGCGCATTTGATTAGTAATTGGGGGGGAGGGGTTGTTCAAATAGACTGTCTTTTTGGTATTAAGGAAAATAAAGGCATTATGGAGATAGATTACCTACTGATGGGAAGTAGTTAATAAGGAGTATATAATCATAAGTGGTGGTGGACACCACTGGATAGTATTAGATTACAGTTCTGGATCCACTGCTCCAACAATCTCCTACCTAGATACGGAGACTGAAGAGGTCCATCACATGTCTTCTTTATTTGGTGAAATGTTGCAAATTCTATAGATGGACGACGAGTTATACAATATTGAATATGAAAATGAACTAGTAGATAAATTTTCCAAAAATCCTTCACTAGAGGAAGCGAAGAAGCTAGTAATCGGCAATGATGAGGATGCAATATATACTGTACTTGAGTATTGGGGAGATACAAACCAGAACCTTTCTAGCTTTATGAAATCTTATTACAACATATTAAGTTCCCAAAATATCTTTCTGTTCAAGAATTAGCTGTACGTATATTTTGGGAAAAAGTAATGTCGGAAACGATAAAAGAAAAACTTTGTTAAGAGAATTATAGAAACCATTCCTGACTCACCTTTGGAAAGGATCCAAGAGTATAAAACTGAAATAGGGGGTGCCTATATCAATATGAAGTAATCTCAATGATCTTATATTGCAGAGCTTTCAAATTGGAGACTGGGTAGATTAAGATAAGCGCCAATCTAATAGTTATGTCTTACTGGTGTGGTTCTGAAATAGAACCACAGTCTTATGTAAATCTCTGAGCTTTTTTAAAGTGATTTTTATCTGAATTGTTAAAAGGTTCTTCAACGATCAGGCCATTTTTGTTAAAAATGCAAGCCGATGAAAACGAGAAAAAATGTTCATTTAAAAATGGAGTAATATACGGAGGCTAATATGGATTTAAAAAGTGAAGGGGACATTTTAAAATTAATTAGCGAAGATGATTGGATGATGGATATTTTAACTACAGTAAAGTCATTAAATTTGCCCGATTGGTGGGTGTGTGCTGGTTTTGTCCGTTCAAAAATTTGGGATACGCTGCATGGATATAGCGAAAGGACACCTATACCAGATATTGATGTAATTTATTTTGATGATACAAATATAGATGAGACTGAAGAAAAAAAGCTTGAGAGAAAGCTGATCAGTATATATCCTAATGAACCTTGGTCAGTAAAGAACGAAGCAAGAATGCATATCGCAAATAATATTCTTCCTTACTTTTCCTCCTTTGACGCTATATCTAAATTTCCGGAAACGGCAACAGCTTTGGGGGTAAAGCTAGATGCATATGATACCTTAAAATTAGCTGCTCCACATGGTGTTAAAGATGTTTTGAATTTGGAGGTAAAGCCAACCAGTTATTTCAAAAAGGATAAGGATCGTATTGCTATCTATGAGGAACGTGTATTAAAGAAAAATTGGAAATCAAATTGGGATAAGATACAAGTTCAGCATATTAAGACCGTACTAAATTAACGAGCACGTTGTTAAATAAGGTAGTTGATAACGGGTCAGGTTAGTGTACGAAGCAATAGTTGCAAATACAGTAGAAGGGATTTTCTGTAAATTCAAGGAGGAATAAAGAATGCGACAGAGATTATGGATAATCTGTCTAATGATACCATTAGCTTTACTTTCTGCATGTAGTGGTGGAAATCAAAATAATCAGGATGCTGAAGAAAAAGATATACCGGAAATACTCGAAGTGAAGCTAGAAAGTTCCTGAAAGTGTTAATGCTAAGGAAACATTAAAGATGCAAGCAACTGTTACACAAGGTAACGATCCTGTTTCTGATGCAGATGAAGTGAAATATGAAATATGGGAAGATGGAAAAAAAGATGAAAGTATGATGGTTGAAGTTAAAGAATAATAAATATGGACCTACGAAGCTGAAACAGTAATTGATAAAGAAGGGGATTATATTGTACAGGTTCATGTCACGGCAAGAGGAATGCATAATATGCCTAAAAAACCAGTAAAAGTCAAGTAGTATTAAAAGCTAATATTATTTGCTCTTACGTAGGATAGGAACTCCATTTGTTTTAACTTCATTCAGCAGAAGTCTCCCACTTCTGTAAGTGGTGAGATGAATGGATATTGGTATTCCATTCAGTGGGGGTTCAAACCCCGGCTGAATAAAGTCAAAGCCTCCGGCGGATGCCACAGATTATCAGAGGAAATTTATCGAGCGGAGCTCGATAAAATCTGGGCGCAAATACGCCAAGGCGCATTTGATAAATATCGAATAATTTTTAGTAATGAGTCCTTTTAAAAGAGGACTCATTTTTTATGAAGTTGCAGTTGCTAATAATCTAACAAAAGGATTCCAATAACAGAATAATTTTCATTAAGACTGCGTCATAAGATTGTACAAACCAAATTTATTATTGAAAGGATTTGGAATCCGTGTGGATGCCTTTGCTTTTATCAGGAATTTCTGTTATGGGGTTAGGTATTGGAGGATTATTATCAAGTTCGATTAAGCGATTTTTCCCGAAAAAGCTACCTTATGTATATGTCATTTGTGGAGGGATCTTAATTGGTATTATTACATTTGACTTAATCCCTCATACCCTAATAGACTTTGAGTTCAGAGGTGTACTTTTAGGTACTTTAACAGGGTACATCATTATGTTACTAATTGGTCATTTTTTTCATCATGAAGACGGGATTAATGTTTCCGAAAGAACTTTAGGATTTTTAGTTGCAGCTATATTCTTTCATCACATTATTATGGGGTTTTCATATGGTGCTGTTACATTATTTAATAGTCATTCCTTTCTTACCGCAATGATACTTCATCAAATTCCGGAAGGTATAGCCATTATGACTACCCTATTAGTAACAAGAATAAAAGGAGTCACTTTTCTTTATATAATAACCATATTATCGGTTGTCTTCGGAGTAAGTGCTTTTTTAGGGGAAACGATTAAGGGTTCAGCGAGGACAGTAGACACATTGTTGACAGGAACTACTATTGGCACCCTTTTGTTTGTAACACTTAATGAAATAATAGGAAAGTCGAAAAAACAATTTGGATGGATACCGTTGCTCCTTATGGTAACTTTTGGTGCAATAATGATAAAAGTTTATATATCTTTGCTGACAGATTAATAAGCCAGCTTTCTATAACTTATTTTCAATGTTGGGTTTTAGCATAAAGGAAAAGCGAACTCTAATGTTACCCGTATCCCTTTTTCCTTGTGTGACAAAGTATTTTGCAGTTTTATCCTGCCTTATACGGAGTTGAGAGAAACCTTTTTAGCCAATAAAATTAGATTTTTACTTCAAAAAACGAAAGGGTAGAAAAAGCTGCAAAGATGCATTATCCCGTTATTAATTTCTTCTCTTCTAAATTATTAAAGTTAAAGTCAGTCAAAAATGATTGACATCAAAAAGAGCTAGTACAACAAAAAACTTTATCAAGAGGTGATTAGCATGAAAGTAGAGTTGATTGAAGAAAAACTTTGTAATCTAACGTCTATTTTCGAAAATATTTTATTAAGAAAGTATGGTAAAGAAATTAGGTTACATGGGAAACGTTACAATAAGAAAAGAATAAACCCCAAAAAGCCTGTATTATTCAAGACACATTCGAGCTGTACCAATTTAAAAAGCGCCTGACCCCTTGAAAGTAAAGGGTCAGGCGCTTTCCTGTTATATCGGGATGACAGGATTTGAACCTGCGACTCCTAGCACCCCATGCTAGTGCTCTACCAAGCTGAGCTACATCCCGGAAATGAACGACACTTTCATTATACGAAATGCACACTTATAAGACAATGGCAAAACGCTGCCTTTTCCGTAAGAAACGAGGATGGGACAAAACTAGTCGCACTTAAAAAGCGCGAGAATCAATTTTAGAAACGTTGATTTCTCGCGCTTTTTTATTTTGCTTAAAAAACTACTTATGTCTCAGCCTCGTCGTTTCACCTTAAGCCTTTGGCTGCTGCTGGGTAATGCAATGGATGTTTCCTCCGCCAATGGAAACTTCGCGTGTGTTCACTGTCACAATCTTCCGATCTGGGAACATCTCCTTGAAGATTTCAACGGCTTCTTCATCCTTCGGATCGCCGAATGATGGAATGATGACTCCACCGTTGCAAATGTAGCAGTTGACATAGGTAGCGATAAATTCAGTGTCTGCCGTACGATCGAAAGCGTCAGCGGCAAAGTCGATTTCCTTGCTTTCTTCCTCTGTGAGGGCAATTTGTTTAGGCATCGGGATTTTATAGATTTTCAGTTTTCGCCCTTTGGCGTCTGTTTCCTGCTCCAATTGCTTATATGCTTCACGAAGCACTTCGTAGTGCGGATGTTCAGGGTCGTCTGTCCAGCCGATGGCGACCTCTCCAGGACGCACATAAAATAGTACTTCGTCTACATGTCCGTCTGTTTCATCGTCAACAAGGCCATCCTTGACCCAGATGATTTTTTCGATGTTTAAGTACTCTTTTAGCTTTTTCTCTACTTCTTCTCTTGACATGTGCGGATTACGGTTTGGATTCAACACGCATTGTTCTGTTGTAATGAGCGTTCCTTCCCCATCAACGTGGATGGCCCCGCCTTCCAATACGAAATCTTTCGCATCATATCTATCTATATTCTCAATCTCCATCACTTTTTGTTTGACAAGCTGATCCTTGTCCCATGGGAAGTACAGTCCTTCATCCAAACCGCCCCATGCATTGAACTGCCAGTCTATACCACGTACTTCACCCTTGTCATTTTTTACAAAAGTGGGCCCGATATCACGCATCCAGGCATCATTGGATGAAATTTCAACGACTCTTATTTGATCGTCCAAAAGAGCGCGGGCATTTTCAAATTGCTCCGCATTGACACACACCGTAACCGGTTCAAATTGCGAAATCGCTTTCGCGACTTCCGCAAAAGCTCTTTGAGCAGGTTTAGCTCCAGATCTCCATGTATCTGTTCTCATCGGCCATAGCATCCATGTGCCTTCGTGCTCTTCAAATTCTCCGGGCATTCTAAAGCTGTCATTTCTTGGTGTACTATCTATCGTACGTGCCATTATAATCCCCTCCAATTATATTCAATATAATATCATGCAAATTCCATGCCATATGAAATGAAGCAGGGGTAAAAATTTCCCCCGCGTTATCTAAAATTCATACTTTTTCAATCTTCTTAGATAGGAGGACTGGGTTAACCCCAGAGACTGGGCTGCCTTCCTTGTAGAGGTGTATTTCATTTGAGCTTCCTCTATCAATCTCCTTTCAATCTTTTCCAGATATTCTGGGAGACTTTGGTTATTCAGCTTCCGAATGGAATGATCCATGAATTCCTCGTATAAAATTTTATCCGGCAGGTCGGAAGGCGTAATCGTATCCGCCTTTGCCGTTACGATTAAGCGTTCAATCATGTTTTCGAGTTCCCGGATATTCCCTGGCCAACTGTAGTTCTGAAGGTGCTCCAGAACCCTTTTGTCTAAGGATGATTTTTTCATATATTTATCGTTAAAAAGATTTAAATAATGATAGACCAATGGCGGTATGTCCTCGTTTCGTTCCCGAAGCGCCGGGATTTGGATGGACACTACATTCAAACGGTAATATAAATCCTCGCGGAACTGTTTCTCCTCAACCATCTTCGGTAAGTCCTGATTAGTGGCGGCGATAATCCGGATATCCACTTCTTGAAGCTCTGTTCCCCCAACAGGAATAAACGATTTGTCCTGGACCAATTGAAGCAGTTTTGGCTGTAGGGACAAGGGAAGTTCAGCAATTTCATCCAAAAATAATGTGCCGCCGTCCGCTTTTTCAACAAGCCCCTTTTTGCCGCTTTGGCTTGCCCCGGTAAAGGCTCCTTTTTTATATCCGAAAAGCTCTGATTCCAGCAGGTTTTCCGGAATGGCTCCACAGTTAATCTGGACGAAGCTCTTATCCCTTCTTGAGCTGTGTTTATGGATTTCACCAGCAATTAAGCTTTTACCGACGCCGGATTCCCCTGTCAATAAGATAGTTGCGTCAACGGTGGCCACCCGGTTGACAAGATCTAACAGCTCCTCGTTGCTTTTGCTGTTTCCAATAATTAACTGGCTCTTTTTATCCCTCTGCTGGTTCTTCTTCATTGCCTGAAGCTCTTCCCAATACTGTTGCATCAGCGCTTCCGCTTTTTCCAGCTTAAAGGAGTTCTTCACCGTTTCTGTAATATCTTTTACTTGAACGAGAATGTATTCGGTATCATCTTCATCAATTTTTACAAGGTAACCAGTAGCCAGGAACTGTCTGTCCTTTGATGTCTGGACTTTTGTCACAACGACTTCTTTATTTTCCAATACGATTTTGGTGACAGAAGGGGTGAAAAAACCGTTGTTCTCCAAGTCATTTACATGCTTGCCAATGATTTTGGATCTTGGCGCACCGATCTGCTTCGTACTTGTATCATTGCACCAAAGTGCGACGCCATTTCTATCTGCTATGAATATACCATCCTTTAAATGATTGAACACCTGATGAAAATGCCGATCTTTAAAAAAGTGTTTTTTCATAAAAGCGCCTCCCAATTCTATAAAAGTGCTTCGATTTCGCATCATTAATATTCACTTTCGGTGCAAATTTATTATATATTACTATACTACTAAATGAAAAGGTTTTTATTTTTAAAGAAAAATAACTTTGGCACGCTTCTTGCATTAATAAAATAAGTGAGGAGGATGCGTATGGAGAATACATTATTAAAGGTGAACAGAGAGCGTTTGCTTGAAACATTAAAAGTAAGCTCTTCCATCGGCCCATCCGGAAATGGTGGAATGAACCGCCTAGCCTTATCGGATGCTGATAAAAACATGCGCGATATATTTGTCGATTGGTTAAAAGAGGCAGGTCTTGATGTTAGAATAGACGATTTTGGAAACATATATGGAAGAAGAAAAGGCAAGAGGAACGATGGTCCATCTGTTGCCATCGGTTCCCACTTGGATACGCAGCCTTGCGGTGGAAAATATGACGGCATTTTGGGTGTTCTATCTGCGCTGGAAGTGATCCGTGTCTTAAATGAAAACGATATCGAAACTGAATATCCAGTTGAAGTTATCAATTTCACCAATGAAGAGGGGGCTCGCTTCTCACCCCCAATGCTTGGATCCGGGGGAATCACCGGAAACTTTTCAAAGGATTTTATTTACGGCATCAAAGATGATGAAGGAATATCCTTTGAACAGGCTTTAAATGAAATTAATTATTCGGGGTCTATTCAAAACCGTATAACAAACGTCAAAAATTTCATTGAACTGCACATTGAGCAGGGTCCTATTTTACACGAAAAGGATATAACAATTGGTATTGTTCAGGGCATCCAAGGGAATGATTTGTACACAGTAAAGGTAACCGGAAAGACAAACCACGCAGGCCCAACACCGATGGAAAACAGGCGTGATGCACTTGTAGCTGCGTCTAAGATGATTGTAAAAGTGAATGAGATTACAGATGAAGTCCAAGGTTTAAAAACAACCGTCGGAAAAGTGAATGTAACACCCAACGTGACAAACGTTATTCCTGGCGAGGTGGAATTCACAATCGATATCCGCCACGAGGACAATGATTTGAGGTCCCACGCGTTCGAAAGATTAAAGGAACAGCTTAGTGCCATTGCGTTGATGAGCGAAGTGGAATTGACGATTACAACTGATTGGAATTCGGAGACAACCTTGTTCTCATCGGTCGTCAAGGATGCTATCCAAGAGGCGGCAGACGAATTTGGATATTCCAAAATGGATTTGTTCAGCGGCCCAGGCCATGATGCTAAATATATGGCAGGCGTGTCGGATACCGGCATGATCTTCGTTCCAAGCGTTGATGGCATCAGCCATAACGAACAGGAATTGACGATAGATGATGATATTGAAAAAGGGGCGAACGTCCTTTTACATGTTGTTCAAAAGCTGGCAGAAGCCAAATAATCATTTTTTATAAAAAAGGAGAGGTTTTTAATGAGCCAACAAAACGAAGCATTATTCAATGAGTTATCTGGACTTGATAAAAAACATATTATTCATCCATCCACTAATCCAAAACTTCATTCTGAAATCGGTCCAAAACTGATTTTTGAAAGCGGAGAAGGCATTTATTTAAAAGACATGGGAGGCAAAACATACATCGACGGTGTCTCCATGCTTTGGAACGTGAACGTTGGCCATGGTGTGAAGGAATTGGCTGAAGCTGCCTATGAGCAAATGACGAAAGCGGCTTACACAACTACTTTCTATGGATATTCGAATGAAGCGTCCGTACGTTTGGCTGAAAAAATTGCCAAAGTCACACCTGGAGACCTGAATGCCATCTTCTATACATCCGGCGGATCAGAATCAAACGATACAGCTTTTAAATTGTCCAGATCTTACTGGGATATAAAAGGCAAAAAAGACAAGAAACTCATTATTTCTTTAAGAAGAGGCTATCACGGCGTTACAATTGCAACCCAAAGGGCAACTGGAATCGATGCTTACCGTGAATTCTCCGGATCAGGGGACCCTAATATCGTAAACGCGAAACCTCATATGACTGAATGTGAGCTTGGCGACAAGAGCCATCCTGAGTATGAAGGCTCCATCAGAAGCATCATTGAGAGAGAAGGCGCTGATAAAGTTGCGGCTGTCATCGTAGAGCCGATCCAGGGTGCCGGCGGGGTACACGTTCCTCCAGAAGGTTACTTGAAAGCAGTCCGCGCACTTTGTGATGAGTTTGACATCCACATGATTGCTGATGAAATCATTTGCGGATTCGGCAGAACCGGAAAAATGTTCGGTGTGGATCATTGGGATGTTGTTCCTGATTTCATTTGTGCGGCAAAAGGAATGACAAGCGGATACGTGCAGCTTGGCGGCGTCATCATGAGAGAAGAAATCAGAGACACATTCTTCACATATGATGGCATGCTACCACACGGATTTACTTACAGCGGACATCCAACAGCTTGTGCAGTCGGTTTGAAAAACCTTGAAATCCTTGAGCGCGACGGCTTGATTGAAAACGCAGCTGCCATGGGAGAAGAGCTGCAAAAAGGTTTGAATTACTTGGAAGACAAGTATTCATTTGTTGGAAACACTCGTAGCAGAGGACTTCTTGCCGGATTTGACTTGATGGAAGATCCAGCAGCGGGCAAACCATTTGAAACGATCAAAGCTGCTGCAACAGTTGTTGAAGAAGCCTATAAGCGTGAGCTCTTAATCAGACCGTTTGACTTCACTCCAGGAATGAACATCGTGGCGATTGCTCCTCCGCTCATCGTACAAAAAGACGAAGTGGAAAAAATCATCGCAATCGTAGACGATGCGTTGGGGGCATTTGCGAAGACGTTGTAAGAAGAAAAGCGTAAGCGCTCGTTAAGCGACGTACAGACTGGACGACTCCTGACGAGATAAAGGAAACACGGTGAAGCCAAAGGCGAACCGATGTTGACTTATCGTAGGAGAAGGAGCGAAGTCTGCTAGTCGCTGGCGCCCGGAGCTGGACAAAACGAAAAGCGTAGGGCGGCTGGGCGACAAGCGCTGAAGAAGGCGTAGTTTGCCTTCAAAAGCGATTGGCTTATGACCTCGAGGGGCTAGGTACCGGAGCTGAACAACAAGAAAAGCGAAGGAGCCTCGATTAACGACGTACAAACTGTACGATTCCTGCCGATATAAAGGACGTATGGCGATGTTTAGCGGTGTGCAGACGAAGTGGGTGTGGGGAATTCGCTTTTACAGGGGCGTCCGCACGATAATTGCCGATTTCGCGCGATAAATCTGTTTTTCGCACAATAAATGGAGATTTCGCACGATAATTTTAAATATCGCACGATTATCCAGAATATCGCACAATTATCGATTGCGGACACAAAAATTCTAGTTGTAGTAGCGAATCCCAAGTACAAACGCATCACTGCACAAGAATCCAATCTGTCGAAGTCTGCATAAATGATTGGCTGATCGAGTCAGCCAGTCCACTTTTTAAAAAAGGGGATGGAATGATGACTACTAGTGAAACTTTGACGCTTCATCCAAAAGTAATCGAGTTTTTAAACGGTCCAAAAAAATTATTCATAGATGGCGGGTGGCATGAATCGGTAGGTGGTCAAACATTTGAAACGACCAACCCTGCTACGGGTGAAGTATTGGCTCATGTTTATGAAGCTCGCGAAAATGATATTGATAAAGCGGTTGAAGCTGCAGCAAAAGCTTTTGAAGAAGGACTTTGGTCGAGGATTAGCGCATCTGACCGCTCCAAGTTGATGCACAAGTTGGCTGATTTAATGGAAAGGGATTTTGAAGTCCTGGCCCAGTTGGATACATTGGACAATGGTAAGCCGATCCAGGAAATGAGAAAGGCCGATTTGCCTGGTGCGATTGAACAGCTCAGGTATTTTGCAGGCTGGACCACAAAAATGACTGGACAAACCATTCCGGTGTCCAATTCATTTCTTAACTATACTCGTCATGAAGCTGTAGGTGTAGTTGGGCAAATTATTCCTTGGAATTTCCCTATCATGATGGCGTTGTGGAAAATTGCTCCGGCACTTGCCACAGGCTGTACTATCATTTTGAAGCCGGCAGAGCAGACACCTCTCTCAGCGCTTTACCTCGGTAAGTTGATTGAGGAAGCAGGCTTCCCGAATGGAGTTGTCAATATTGTCCCTGGCTTTGGAAAGTCAGCAGGCAACGCACTTGTTGAACATCCAAAGGTGAACAAAATCGCATTTACCGGTTCTACACCTGTCGGAAAGTCCATCATGAAAACAGCGGCAGACACGATGAAACGTGTAACGCTCGAGCTTGGCGGAAAATCTCCAAACATCATTTTGCCTGATGCAGATCTGGATAAAGCGATTCCTGGCGTATTTAACGGCATCATGGCCAATCAGGGAGAGGTATGCTGTGCAGGCTCCAGAGCTTATATTCCTGAGCAGATATATGATGAGGTCATGGAAAGGCTTGCGGATCATGCGAAAAAAGTAAAACTTGGCAACGGTCTGGCGGAAGATACACAAATGGGGCCACTTGTTTCCAAGAGGCAGCAAGACATCGTCACTTCCTATATTCAAAAAGGGATTGATGAAGGAGCAAAACTTTTAGCTGGCGGAGAGAGCCTTGATAAAGGGTATTTTGTTCAGCCTACTGTCTTTTCCGCAGAAGATCACATGACGATTGCAAGGGAAGAAATTTTTGGCCCAGTTGTCGCTGCGATGTCTTATAAAACAATCGACGAAGTGATTGAACGTGCAAATAACAGTCCTTTTGGGCTTGGAGCGGGACTTTGGACTGATAACCTAAAGAATGCCCACGTTGTGGCTAGTAAATTAAAAGCAGGCTCCGTGTGGGTTAACTGTTACAACCTAACAAACGCAGCAGTTCCATTTGGCGGATATAAACAATCCGGAATCGGACGTGAAATGGGCTCCTATGCTTTGGAAAATTACACAGAAGTTAAAAGTGTATGGGTTAACTTGGATTAATAAGGGACAAGCCCGGCAAAAAGCCGGGCATACCTCCCTGTTAAAAGTAGGAAGTTGACTGCATGCTGAAAACGTATTCAAGATTTAACCTGAGAGGTCTGATTTGATGGAACAAAGCAATCATATTGAAAGAAAACTAAAGTTGATCCACGTTGTTGCCGTTGGATTGGCATACATGTCACCAATGGCGGTGTTTGATACTTTTGGTATCGCCTCAGATGTTTCGTCCGGCCATGTGCCAGCTGCATATATAGTTGTTTTTGTAGCTATCCTGTTCACGGCATTGAGTTATGGAAAGCTTGTCCGACAATTTCCGACGGCAGGATCTGTTTATACGTATACAAGAAATATTATCAATCCTTATTTGGGTGTCATCGTCGGCTGGGTAACCTTCATTGCTTATATAGCGCTTCCAATGATAAATGCCTTATTAGCAGATATTTATCTTTCGGCAGGGTTTCCTGAGGTTCCAGGATGGGTTTGGATTGCGGGCTTGCTTGTGATTATCAGCTTTTTAAACATTTTTGGTGTGAAATTGGCGGCTTCTCTTAACTTGCTGCTTGTTGTATTCCAGGCATTGGTCGGGATTATTTTTACCTACCTTACCATCCGTTCAATTGTCAAAGGCCCTGAAAGCTTTATTACCATTGGTGAGATTTTCCCTTCAGGTGATGAAGTGTCCGGTCTGTTTGGGGCTGCTGCATTATTGGCCCTGTCGTTTATTGGATTTGATGCAATTACAACACTTTCAGAGGATACGATTAATCCAAAGAAAACCATACCGAGAGCTATTCTGCTTGTAGCAGGAATTGGCGGTGTTTTCTTTTTCGGGGTTACCTATTTTATGCAATCTCTTTTTCCGGACGTGTCCATCTTTAATGATATTGAAGGAGCCTCCCCGGAAATTGCTGTGATTATCGGCGGGAATCTATTTCTTTCCTTTTTCCTTGCTGGTGCGTTATTCTCTGTTTTTGCATCAGGTTTGGCTGCACAGGTCAGTGCTTCAAGGCTTCTGTACGCGATGGGAAGAGACGGAGTGCTGCCGAAACGTTTCTTTGGATACTTACATCCGAAATATAACTCCCCGGTAGCTAACATCTTGTTAATTGGCGCCTTGTCGCTTTCAGCTATTTTTCTAAGCCTTGAGGAAGCTACTTCGCTTATAAATGTGGGAGCGTTTACCGCGTTTTCATTCGTGAACCTTTGTGTGCTCTTTAACTTTTTCAAACAAAAGGGCCCGCGTTCGTTTCGTTTCATCGTTGGAAGCTTTATTTTTCCAGCCATCGGATTGGCATTCGTTGTATATTTATGGGCCAGTCTCGACATTTTTGCAATTGTTGCGGGACTTGTCTGGGCACTGTTGGGAACAGTGTACCTTGCGTTTTCGACTGATTTCTTCAAAAAAGAACCACCGCAGATTGCCTTTGATGAATTAGAGGCTTAATGATTATATGGATAGACAGGAATTATTTTGAATTCCTGTCTATTATTTTGTCTGGGCAAATAAGATTGAAACAGGTTGTCTTGTTGAATCTAAGGATGATAACATATTATTTATTGCAATTTTGTGGATATTTTTCATCTCTATGCATAGATTTTTTCAAAGTCAAGGGGGGTGAGTATGATGTTCGTCCATGTAGTAGATGACGAGATTTATCTGAAACTAGTTGATCAAAATGACGCGGTGAGACTTTTTGAGCTGACAGACCGTTCGAGATGTCATTTGAGACAATGGCTGCCGTGGCTTGATGATACGAACAATGTGAACAACACAAGGCAGTATATTAAAGAAAGTCGGGACAGCTTTGCTAGACATAAGAGCATGAATACGGCCATTGTCTACAAAGATGAGATCGTCGGGGTGGCAGGATTCAATGAATTTGACTGGAATAATCGATCTGGATCTATCGGGTATTGGCTGGATAACCATTATACAGGCAGGGGGATTATCGTTCGTTCCGTAGGAGCGCTGACTAATTTTGCTTTTACAGAGTTGAAAATGAATCGTGTGGAAATTAGAGCAGCTAAGGAAAATATAAAAAGCAGGGCGGTTGCGGAGCGGCTCGGGTTTCAGTTGGAAGGCTTCATAAGGGACGGGGAATGGCTATACGACCACTTTGTTGACCATGCGGTTTACGGGATGCTTGCCAGGGAATGGGAGGGCTTCAATTCTTCCTCTGAAACTGCTAAATAAATGCCGTAAACAAAAGGGAGAAAAGTATGAGTGACCATGGATTTCGGGCGGGAGCAGTAACGTAACTTTAACTTTATTCAGCAGAAGTCTCCCACTTCTGTAAGTGGTGAGATGACTGCATGTTGGTATTCCACTCAGCGGGGGTTCAAACCCCGACTGAATAAAGTTAAAGCCTCCGGCCGATGCCACAGATTTTCAGAGGAAATTTATCGGGCGGAGCTCGTTAAAATCTGGGCACAAATAACCCAAGGCGCATTTGATTTGATAGGCAGGCATTGCTGATACAATTGCAGCTGGCTTTCTAAAGCATGTCTCTGGCTTTCTAAAGCATGTCTATAGAGGAAGCGGGATACCCCCAGTAATTTAAGCAATAAAGGGTAAACTACATTCCTTCTGGTATGAACGATCTCTTTTCCATGATGAAAGAAGATCGTTCTTTTGTCTCATATTCACTTCAACCATTTGACAGATAGAAAAGGGAGACCTACAATTTTATTGTCAACCATTTTAAAAATATAGTTAACAATAGGAGGGTGAGGAGGATAGAGATAAAATCGCAAACATACTACAGTGTCAGAATGAGAGCTGCCAAGGGCGGGGCCCATGAACAAGGCGGAAAGCATATTTCCGGCGGAGAACAGATCTCCACTTTTGATGGGATTACGCACGCGGTGAACTTTTTATTGGAAAAGGGGCTAACCCATTCCAAAGGAAGTCCGGATTTTATGCAAATTCAATTTGATTGCATTCACGATCCCGTTCAATTGCTGAACCCTTTAGGCGTTCAATCTCATCAAGTGGAGTCTGTAGAGAAAGGGCAAGCGCTGGCTAGGCAATTATTGAAGCAGGCTGGGGTTCCGGAAGAATGCATTGAGGCCCTATATCATCATTTACCCGGATATTCGGGATTAGGGGGTGCAGTATTATTTGATATTCATTCAGGCCGTCCAATAGATGAAAGAGGCATTCGGGTGTCTAGGATGGATTGGCAGGCGGATAACTATGAAAAGTGGGCCGCATATTATGGGATGCCCCGGAATTCTAGAATGAAAGAGGCGCTGGTCCTTGCTACAAAAGTGACCGGTCATCCCGCTGCAGTAGCTGAGTTATGCTGGTCGGACGATCCGGATTATATAACGGGGTATGTGGCGAGCAAACGGCTTGGATATCGGCGTATTACCAAACTAAAAAAATACGGAGATGAACGGGGCTGTCGCATTTTCTTTGTGAATGGCAGGGAAGATATAGAATCTTACATACATTATTTGAAAAAACAGCCTATTTTTGTCCGATGGGAGGAAGTAAAATGACTCAAAACTTGATTGAAAAAAGCAAAGCCTGTCTTTGGCTGCCTTTTACACAAATGAAAGACTATGAGAAGGACCCTTTAATCCTTGAAAGTGGAGATGGAATCAAGGTCAGGGATATTGACGGCAAGGAATATTACGACGGATTTTCTTCCGTTTGGCTCAATGTGCATGGGCACCGCAAAAAGGAATTGGATGAAGCCATCAAAAAGCAACTTGAAAAAATTGCACATTCAACATTGCTTGGCATGACAAATGTTCCGGCAACGGAACTTGCTGAAAAACTCATTGATATAAGTCCTGAAGGCTTAAAGCGGGTCTTTTACTCAGACAGCGGAGCAACGGCGATGGAAATTGCTCTGAAAATGGCTTTTCAATATTGGGCGAACAAAGGAAAACCGGAAAAGCAAAAGTTTGTTTCCATGTTAAATGGTTATCATGGTGACACGATTGGGGCAGTCAGTGTCGGAGCGATTGAACTTTTCCACCGTGTTTACGGACCATTAATGTTTAAAGGGTTCAAAGCACCAGTTCCATATGTGTATCGGTCCAAGAGCGGTGATCCGGATGTATGTCGTGAAGAGTGCCTGAATGAACTGGAGCAATTGCTTGCCAAAAAGCATAGGGAAATTGCTGCCTTGTCTATAGAGTCCATGGTACAGGGAGCAGCAGGCATGATTGTAATGCCAGAAGGATTTTTGTCCGGTGTACGCAAGCTCTGTACAAAATATGACGTACTGATGATTGTCGATGAAGTGGCGACAGGATTTGGCCGGACAGGAAAAATGTTTGCCTGTGAACATGAAGGGGTGCAGCCGGATATCATGGCAGTCGGAAAGGGTATCACCGGAGGTTATTTGCCGATTGCCGCCACTCTAACGACAGAGGCGGTCTATAGAGAATTTTACGATGATTATCAAAATATGAAGACCTTCTTCCATGGACATTCCTATACGGGAAACCAGCTTGGCTGTGCAGTTGCTTTGGAAAACCTTCGTCTGTTTGAGTCCGAAAAAATCGTTGACAGGGTGGCCCAAAAAGCGGTTGAACTGAAGTTGATCCTCGAAGAGCTGCAAAAGCTCCGTCATGTTGGGGAAATTAGGCAACTGGGTTTCATGTGCGGAATCGAGCTTGTCGAGTCAAAGGAAACAAAAAAGCCGTTTCCGGCTGAAAAGCGAGTGGGATACGAGGTTTCTCTTAAAATGAGGGAGTTGGGAATGCTGACAAGGCCGTTGGGCGATACAATCGTATTCATGCCTCCGCTTGTTAGCACAGTAGAAGATCTTGAAGCAATGGCTGCGATTATAAAAGAAGCGATTCATGAGGTAACACATGCCCTCGCTTGATAGAGATTTAAATCAGCGCTTGAACAAGAGAAAAGCTGCTGGTTTGTACAGGAAGTTGAAAGCGATGGATACCGCTATGGACGGGAAAAGGGAGACCGTCTTTTCATCCAATGATTACCTTGGCCTGGCAAATGACATCCAGCTGATTCGCCAGGCGAAATCCGTCCTGCATGATTTTGGGGTGGGAAGCAGCGGTTCACGGTTGACTACCGGCAATACCAGGTGGCATGAAAAACTTGAAAAAAGAATTGCAGCTTTTAAACAGACGGAAGCCGCCCTTTTATTTTCAAGCGGTTATTTAGCCAATATCGGCGTGCTGTCATCATTACCTGAACAAGGGGATGTTATTTTAAGTGATGAATTGAACCATGCGAGCATTATCGATGGATGCAGGCTCTCAAGGGCCGGGACAGTTGTGTATAAACATGTGGATATGGATGATCTGGAGGAAAAGTTAAAACAAACTCAATCATATCATCGCCGCTTTATTGTGACGGATGGGGTATTCAGTATGGACGGAACGATTGCTCCCCTTGACCGAATCGTGGGACTTGCAAGACATTATCAAGCTTATGTGATTGTTGATGACGCACATGCGACAGGTGTTTTGGGAGAAAATGGCAGGGGGACAAGCGAGTATTTTAATGTCTCTCCTGACGTGGTGATCGGCACATTAAGTAAGGCTGTTGGTACGGAAGGCGGGTTTGTTGCAGGATCCCATCAATTGATCGATTTTCTTCTGAATCATGCTAGGACATTCATTTTTCAAACGGCCATTCCTCCGTCCAGTTGTGCGGCTTCTTACGCTGCCCTGGAAATAGTTGAAGCTGACAAAGAAAAGCGCAGAGGGCTTTTTTCCAAGGCAAAGAAGGTCAAGTCCGCCTTGAGCGATATGGGCTATCAAGTAAAGGGGGGCGCAACATCGATCATCCCTGTCCTTATTGGGGAGGCGGCAAAATCGGTACTGTTTTCACAAAAACTTCAGGAAAAGAGGATTTACGCCCCCGCCATCCGGCCTCCGACTGTACCGGTGGGGGAAAGCCGCATCCGCTTAACCGTTACAGCCGGCCATTCATCGGAAGAGATAGATTACTTGCTAGAATCATTTAATTTAATCGGAAAAGAGTTGAACATGATTTGAAAGGTTTTTTTGTAACAGGAACAGATACTGATGTCGGAAAAACGATCATATCCTGTGGTCTTGTAGCAGCATTGAAAGAAAAAGGGAAGGATATTGGGGTGTTTAAACCGCTGTTAAGCGGCATTTCACGCAATGAACCAAGCAGTGATACGAGCCTGTTGAAGCAAATGTCCCAAACTTCTCTATCACATGAAGACATTACCCCTTTTGAATTTAAAGAGCCGCTCGCCCCTTATGTCGCCGGAAAGCTTGAATCCAGGAATGTCAAAGTGGAAGAAGTATTGGACCATTGGGACAAAGTGAAAAGCAGGCATGAATATTTCATTGTTGAGGGGGCCGGCGGAATCTCTGTCCCGCTCGGAGAAGGCTTTTTGGTTAGTGACTTAATGAAAGCCTTACACCTTCCTGCCATCATTGTTGCACGGCCTAATCTGGGTACTTTCAACCATACTTTTTTAACTGTTCAATATGCGAAGAGCCAGGGAATCGATATTGCAGGGATCATCATCAACGGAATCAGCGATCATCCGGATACGGCTGAAAAATCCAATCCGGGGTTAATCGAGGAATATTGTGGTGTTCCAGTTTTAGGCATTGTTCCCAAGCTGAAGGATGTGGCGAAAGAAAGTATACAAAAAGCGGTAGAGGATTACGTTGACATCACATTTCTACTAGACAGATTAAGAGTCTAGTAGGCTCTTCGCTTTAACTTCATTCAGCAGAAGTCTCCCAATTCTGTAAGTGGTGGAGATGAATGCATGTTGGTATTTCGTTCAAACCCCGACTGAATAAAGTTAAAGCCTCCGGCGGATGCCACAGATTTTCAGAGGAAATTTATCGAGCGGAGCTCGATAAAATCTGGTCGCAAATACGCCAAGGCGCATTTGATCAAATAGATGAAGAAAAGGAAGGAAAACATGGTAATACAATCAAATCAGTCTATGTCAATCTCACTCACTTCCGACGAGTTCGTGGAAAATCCTTACCCTTTTTATGACAGAATGCGTTCCATTCATCCAGTCTATCAGGTTAAATCCTTCAAGTATCCCGGATGGCATGTCACCGGATACGAAGAAGCTAAAAAGATCCTTCTGGACACTAGATTTCAAAGCAGAATCCCTCTGCCTTCTGCTACAAAGAAATATGGGCACCTGAAAGACATTCAAAACAATATGCTGCTTTTTAAAAATCAATTGGATCATCGGCGAATCCGGGGGATAGTTGGCAAGGCCTTTACTCCGAAAAAAATAGAAGAATATAGGCCATTCATGATCGAAACGGTCAATGATTTGATTCATCAGGCAGAGACAGAGAGAAAAATGGACATTATTTCAGGTTTTGCCTTTCCTTTGGCCAGTCTGATCATTGCCAAAATATTGGGTGTTCCGGCTACGGAGCGGTATCAGTTCAGAGAATGGTCTGCCCGCTTGGTGCAAACCATTGACTTCACCCGAACAAGACGGGTTTTGGAAAGTGGTAATGAATGGACTGCAAAGTTGCTTGCTTTTTTTAAGAGATTGATCAAAGAACGGCAAAGCCGTCCTCAAAATGATTTCATCAGCCTGTTAGTTAAGGAAGAACAGCAGGAAAGTAAACTCACGGAGGAGGAACTATTGGCCACCTGCATTTTATTAGTCATTGCGGGACATGAAACCACTGTAAATCTGATTAGCAATTCGATACTGGCTTTGTCGAACCACCCCGGACAATTCATCATGCTGAAAGAAAAGCCGGAGCTGATTGAAACAGCGGTCGAGGAATTCCTCCGCTATGAAAGCCCGACCCAGATGACAGCGCGGATAGCATCAGAAGATTTACAAATAAATGGAGCGACGATCAAAAAAGGTGAACATGTATATATCTTTCTGGGGGCTGCCAATCGGGATTCGAACAAGTTTGATCGTCCCCATGTACTGGATATTACGCGGAATCCGAATCCGCATCTTGCCTTTGGCCATGGCGTCCACTTTTGTCTGGGGGCCTTGCTGGCAAGAATAGAAGCTCAAATAGCCATTTCTGGACTATTACAACGTATACCGGATTTTAAAATTGCAGTAGATGATTTACAGTGGCGAAAACTTGTGGGCTTCAGATCGCTAAAGGAACTTCCAATTACCTTTTAACAAAACAACCGCATTCCCGTGGAAAGGAATGCGGTTTTGATTTAAAAGGTGAAGTCGACTTCTTTTTTCTCCTGATCTTCGTAGCCCTTCATATAGTTGATTCTTCTTTGGGCGGAGGTGGCGTTGACCTGTTCGTCTGCGTGATAAGATGAGCGGACAAGCGGTCCGGCCTCACAATGGCTGAAGCCTTTGGACAAAGCGATTTGTTTCAGTTCTTCAAACTCGTCTGGGTGATAATAGCGTTCAACCTTCAGATGTTTTTTCGTAGGCTGCAGATACTGGCCAATTGTCATGATGTCTACGTCATGTGCAAGCAAATCATCCATTGTTTCAATGATTTCTTCTTTCGTTTCTCCGAGTCCAACCATGATACTTGATTTTGTTGGTGTCTTTGGTGAAATTTCTTTTACTCTCTTCAGCAGTGTCAAGGAACGGTCGTACATGGCGCGTGCGCGAACACGACGGGTCAGGCGCCTGACTGTTTCGATGTTGTGGTTGAAAATATCAGGAGCGCTTGACATTAGTGTAGAGAGGCTCTCGTAATCACCTTTCATATCGGATGGAAGAATTTCGATTGTACAACCCGGATTCGCTTCGCGGATTCGTCTTACTGTTTCGGCAAAAACGGCAGCTCCCCCGTCTTTTAAATCATCCCGAGCTACAGCAGTGACAACAACATGCTGCAATCCCATGATTTGTACTGATTCTGCTACCCGAGCAGGCTCTCCCCAATCCAGCTCCGTCGGAAGTCCAGTTTTGACGGCGCAAAAACGGCAGCCTCTTGTGCATGTATCTCCCAGGATCATAAAGGTTGCTGTTTTTCGCTCGCTCCAGCATTCGTGGATATTCGGACAGCGTGCTTCTTCACAAACCGTATTTAGACTTTTGTTACGCATTAATTTTTTCAAGCCAGTGTATGATTCATTCGTGTTAATCTTGATCTTCAGCCAATCGGGTTTTCTTATGTATTCTTCATTTTTTGCCATCAGCCAACACTCTCTTTCGATAATATAAATTCCAATCATCTGAACGATATTTCGTTTCGGCTAGTTCATGTACCTCGTTCCATTGTTCCTCTGACAGCTTAAATGGAACCAACTCAAGATTTAAACCCTTTTCAAATCCTTTTTGGAAAGCTATTTCAGCCATTTCATAAGTGACAGGCTGATCGGATGCCTCGTTGATGGTTATCGCTTTTTTTGAAAAAGCAGAACGCTTCTTTTCCCTTGTCTCTTCATCTGAGAAAAAGAAAAGGTCAAACAGCATCTGCTTATTCATGGTGAAAGGAATGGAGCCGTGCTGTAAAAGGACCCCCTTTTTCCTTGTCTGGGCATGTCCCGAAATTTTCTTACCATCCACCAACATCTCATAGTCTGATGGCCTTTCAAAGCAGACTGCCGTCCGGTCCCTGAAGCGTTCTTTCGGGATGGAGTAGTCTGCTTCGATTTCCAACTGTTTGAATCCTTCCATAATCCCTTTTGACAATTCAAAGTACGCTTCCCGTATTGACTGAGAAATATAAGGCTTGGATTCTGAAACAATCACACTGTAAGTCAGTTCATCGTCATGCAAGACAGCGCTTCCGCCTGTCTGGCGTCGGACAAATTGGCATCCATGCTTCTTTATTCCTTCAAAGCCGATCGTGCGGTCGACTTTTTGAAAATGTCCAATGGAAAGTGTCGGGGTAGACCATCCGTAAAAACGGAGAACAGGAGGAATCTTCCCTTCACTGTGCCAGTTCAGTAATGCTTCGTCCATAGCCATATTAACTGCGGCATCATCGTGGCCTGAGCGTAATAAACCCCAGGTATCAATCATTTGACCAACTCCTACAGGAATACAATGAAATATTGATTTTATCTTAACGAACCCTGGAATATAAGTAAAGCCGACAGGCTTGAAGGATGGAAAGGATTCGGAAAAAAAGTATAAATCAAAGGAGGGTGGTAAATACAGGTAATAACTTTTTAAATGGAGGTAGCTATATTGAAGAAATTAATCGGTCCAACCATTCTCTTGCTGCTAATTGTAGGTGCATGCAGTGGTAATAAAGACATCGTCGAACCGGAGAAACAGGAGGAGGCGGCGCCGGTCAGTGCAGAAAAACCGATCAATGTTCCTCTGATCAATGCTGAAGGTGAAAAAGTTGGAGAAGCGGAGCTCTCCGAAAACTCAAAAGGTGTAGTCATTCATGTGAGAGCCGAAGGACTGGAGCCGGGGAAAAGGGCAATCCACTTTCATGAAACTGGAAAATGTACACCGCCCGATTTTAAGTCTGCAGGTGCGCACTTTAACCCCGGGCATAAGGAACATGGATTCCATAATCCTAAAGGCTATCATTCAGGAGATCTGCCAAATCTGGAAGTAAATGCTGAAGGAAGGGTGGATGAGATAATAAAGACAGCCGACGTCACTCTGGAACGTGGTAAGCCGAGCTCGCTGTTGGACAAGGACGGAAGTGCCCTTGTCATTCATGCCGGTGAGGATGATTATGTCACAGATCCAGCGGGGAATGCGGGCGACCGGATTGTGTGCGGGGAGATTGTGAAGGAAGGTAATTAGAAGGTTCCAGGCGTTTAACTTCATTCAGCAGAAGTCTCCCACTTCTGTAAGTGGTGAGATGAATGCCTATTGATATTCCATTCAGCGGGGGTTTAAACCCCCGCTGAATAAAGTTAAAGCCTCCGGCGGATGCCACAGATTTTCAGAGGAAATTTATCGAGCTTAAGCTCGATAAAATCTGGGCGCAAATACGCCAAGGCGCATTTGATAGATGATCTTCGTACGTCGAATATAAAAAACGACAGCTAACACAGGGTGAAAGCTGTCGTTTTTTTATATTATAGATATCTTGCACGTGACGCCAACATATCCACAGCCATACGTGAAGCTGTTATAGCAGTAATATCGCTATGATCGTAAGCTGGAGCGATTTCTACAATATCAAATCCGATTAAATTCACTTCTCCCAGTAAGTCGATTGCTTGGATCATTTCTCTAACCGTGATTCCGCCAGGAGTAGGGGCGCATGTACCAGGTGTTTGGGAAGCTTCTAAGGAGTCCATATCAAATGTAATATATACTCCGTCCGTTCCATCAGACGCAATTTCAATTGCTTTCTTAACGACATCTTGGATACCGTTTTTATAAATATCTCTCATGGTAAATAGGCTAATATCATTTTCTTTCACATAATTTAACTCTTCTTTTGGATTCATTGAACCGTGAGGGCCAATAATAACAGAGTTCTTAGGATTAAAGCAACTAAGTTCCATTGATCTAGGTACTGGGCAGCAGTGGTTCCATTTATCCCCACCTACATCAGGAGCTGTGTCTAAATGTGCATCAAACAAGATAAAGCCGTAATTAGCATCTGGGGTAAACTCTTCGAATGCCCGGGTTGCAGCTACGGTTATAAGGTGTTCTCCACCTATAAGCACTGGCATGGCCCCGCCGTGTAACAGTTCGAGTACATCACGTTTACCGCTTTCAAGTGTTTCGAAGGCGTTTCCAATTACCACGTTGATATCACCGAAATCGTGAACATTGTATTTTTCAACAACATCAACATCATAATCAAGATGATAAGGAATATAAAGGGAAGAGGCATCACGGAAACGCCGAGGCCCCATCATGGAACCAGTACGTACGATGGTCGTGCCATCAAATGGGACACCAAGAATTCCCGCTTTTACTCCTGATTGTTCAACTAGTTCCCGTTTTGGCTGCATATAAGGTCGCTTCATAAACGTCGCTATGCCCGAATTTAAAACTGTACTCCAAGTATCATTTGCCATTAAAATTCCTCCTAGATAATGATAGAAATATATTTGAGAAAGTAAAATTGCAACAGATTAAAAGTTTGTCACGCTTTTACTTAAACAACAAAGTAGTATTAACTTGCCTTGTCTACACCCTTAGTGCAGCTGTTTTTTTTTGAAAAGGAATAGCCGCCAAACTGATATTTTGAGAAGATAATTTTACCAGCAATGACATATACTAAGCCGGATACAACCATAGCGGGGAATGTTGCAGATAATAAGTGGAATAAACTTTCCCCGTTTATATAGGAAAAAGCGCTCATTCCACTCATCCATCCACCAAGATAGACCCATACAATCATACCGACAAGTTGCGAAAAAATGGCCACGGGATTAAAGCCGTGAAAATATTTGTAAATTCCATTTGGGTTATAGCATTCTCTAACATCGAATTTTTCTTTTCTAAGGAAGTAGAAGTCAGCAATAGAAACAGCCCAGTAAGGTCCAGCCAATAAACCAACAAAAAGTAATATATAGTTAAACATATCTTGAAGGCTGGCTGAGAATATAAAAATAGTTGACGGCAACGCAAGGGCTAATGTGACAATCTGGTATTTCATTTTTGGGAATATAGATAAGATGGCCATGACGCCACCGTATGTGAGTAAAGCAATTGTTGTAATGTTTCCGAATACAATAATTAAATAAGCTGGTAAACCGACATCAATTTGACCTGCCCAAGCTGGAGGCTCATGTTCTCCTGTTAATAATGTAGCCATACCCCCAACCAGTCCGAAAAGTATACCCATGGCAGTTAAACCTAAATAAGCTGTCCAGTAAGCGTGTCGTTGGGATTTTGCAAACTTATTCCATGCGCCTAAATATGGAAGCCATGCAACAGCAAAAGCAACACATAGTTCAAAAACATAAGCCCCTCCTACTTCAAATGTAGGTTTAACACTTGCCATAGCATTCCAATTTTCTGGCTGGATTAATTTGTACAGAATATAAATTGTTAAGGCGATAAAAAAAGGAAATGTAACCTTAGCTAAAGTAAAACCATATTTAGGGTTAATTAATAAAAATACAATAGGAATAGATATACCGATTAGCGAGTAAATAATATAGTCTCCAGTGAACGTAAACCCACCGCCATAAGTGATCATTACGTGTTTGGCAGATTTTCCAGCCAATGCGGTTAAGATTCCGACCCATCCAAAGTTAATTCCTACGAGGATAATGACACCGAAAATCGATCCCCTAATTCCGTATGTTGGCCTTAATGCTATGATTTCATCAATGCCGTATTTAGCCGATCTTTGAGAAGACCATGCGATACAGGTGTATGCCGCCAAATTAGCAAAAATAGTAAGAACGATTGTAGGTATCAAACCAATTGACGGAGCATAATCACTACCAACCATGAATGTGACTAATAAAACATTTCCTCCGCACCAAAGCCAAAATAGCGACAAACCTCCGGCGGTTCTATCTTTTACGGGAATGGGAAGAATGCTCATTCCGGTTTTTTTCATCTCGTGACCTCCTTTTGGATTTTGTAATATTTCGTATTTTAAATCCTATTGAATGTGTAATGTTGAAAAAGATGATGATCTAATTATACAAACGCTCCGTTTTGGATGGGGGTAGTTCGATAAGGGTAGTATTTCATGAAATATAATTTGAATACCAAATTAGTGATATAACAAAAGGAATGAACCCTATTGCCACTACCCATAAATGATCTTTTTGAGTAACATCATCCATTTCTATACCCTCAGCTAATATTTCATCTAAGGCTTTTTTAGTTTCATTGTCCATTTTTTACCTCCCACTTATTAGCATTAGACCGAATAAAGTTCCCTTCTTCTTTTTGCAATGTATCCTAACTTTGGATCTGTTGAAGAATGAAGAGGTAACCCTATTGTTTTTACCCCTTCTTTATTACCCATACTTAACAGTACTTTTCCATCTGAATTAATGACCATGCTATCTCCGCAAAAGTTCAACTCTCCCTCTGAACCGAGTCTGTTACAAATGATAACTGGGATTTCATTTTCCATTGCGCGGCTTTTTGCGTAGATATGATGATGTACCTCATAAGGAACCATGTTTGCATTACTAATGATGATCAGATCTGCTCCTTTTAATTTTAAAGCGCGTGCAACCTCAGGGAATTCTACATCAAAACAAATCATAAGTCCTATTTTCCCAAGCGGAGTATCAAACACTGGGATTTCAGTTCCTTGGGAAAAGTATTTTTTTTCACTGTCGAATAAATGAACCTTCCTATAAACACCCTGCAATCCTCCTTTTTCATTAATAAAGGCTGAGGAAATATAATAATTTCCGTCGTCCCCCTTTTCCGGAAAACCAACAACCGCAAATATTGAATGCTTTCTGCAAAGTTTTTTAATTTCTGTTAAACTTGGGCCATTTGTTACTTCAGCTAGGTCTGAGATATTCTCACCAACAGAATATCCCGTTAGAAATAGTTCGGGGAAGATAATAATATCTGATTTTTCTTTACTTGCTTTTGCAATCGCTTCTCTTATAAGCAGAAGGTTGTGTTGCTTTTCGCTCAGTTTTGGTGTTAATTGAGCTAATGTTACCTGTATGTCTTTCAAATTCATCCCTCCTGTCTACATATTATTGCAAGTATCGTGCCAAATTAAAAAAGCTTGTATTTTGGGCTTTGGGTCAATATAATAATAATTAAAATGATGATTTATTTCATTAAATTATATTGAATGCGCTTTAATAATAGTGGAGTTACTTATTTTAAAGAATTTGATGAAAAAAATCATTAAAATGATTTCTTTCATCAAAAAGGGGGATAGGATCAAATGAATATTTCTAGTGATATAGAAGGAAAAGCTGCAATAGTAATTTTTGACCAATATACCCAAATAAAAGAGGCAAAAGGGCAGGGGAATCTTATAAGAACATATTTCCCTGAGCTGTTTAAGATAGATGCTCACCTGAAAGAGATAGATTGGGAGAGGGTATTTGTGAAACCTCCTTCCTTTGGAGGTGACAAAGTTGAACTTCTGCAAACAATCGATGGTCATCATTTTCTAGTTTTTTTAGACTACCTTAAAAGGCTCGATCTTTGGATTATGTTAATAATAGATATGGATCAAGTGAATATGTTGAAATTTGAGCCATTCCAAAGAAGTAAAATAGAAGACGGAGATTTCTTATATGAATCCACAAAGATGAAGCGTATCATCGATATTATTTATCAAGTAGCTGGTGTAAACTCTACTATTCTTTTATTAGGTGAGTCTGGTGTTGGTAAAACAAGACTAGCTCACATGATTCATCATGCAAGTAATCGCGCGGAGAAACCCTTTATATCAATTAATTGCGGTACAATACCGGAAACTCTTATTGAATCTGAGTTGTTCGGATATGAAGAAGGTGCTTTTACAGGAAGCAGGCGGGGAGGACGAAAGGGGTTATTTGAAGAAGCTGATACGGGGACAATTTTTCTTGACGAAATTGCTGAACTTCCTTTGCATGTGCAGGTTAAGTTGTTGGATGTTTTACAGGAAAACAAAATTAGAAAAGTGGGCAGTACCAAAAGCAAACAGGTGGATATTCGAGTTATTGCAGCAACCAATAAGGACATAAAGGCAATGGTCGATCAGAAACTGTTTAGAGAAGACTTATATTACCGATTAAATGTGGTCCCTCTTACAATTCCACCTTTGAGAGAACGTATGGAAGAAGTCCCATATTTAGTGGATCATTTTGTGGCTAAATCCAACCAAAAGTATGGTCTTAACATGAGGTTAGATAAAGAGGTCGAAGAGAAATTGATGAAATATCATTGGCCTGGCAATATTAGAGAACTAGAGAATGTTGTTGAAAGAATCGTTGTAACAAATTCTTACGACTATATTCCGGGAAAAAGTGGAGGGCACCCATCGAATTCTGTTATAGAGACAAAGGGGATTATTCCACTTAAAGAGGCGAAACAACTAGTAGAAAAAGATCTAATATCGCGAGCTTATAAGAAGTATAGAACTACGTACAAGGCAGCGGAAGTGTTGGGAGTCGACCAGTCTACAGTTGCTAAAAAAATCAAGCAATACAATATTCAAAAGTAGAAGGGAGAACATGTGTGATGGAGGTAATGCGTTTGGCTCTCGCACAGTTAAGAAGCAATTTATATGATAAAGACAATAATTTATATAGGATAGCCCAAACTGTTGAAATAGCAAAAGTAGAGCAGGATGCTGACTATGTTCTTTTTCCGGAACTTTATTTAACTGGCTATACACTTAATGATAAGGTAGCTAGCTTGGCAGAGCCTATAAATGGAAAAAGCATACAAAGAATTCAGGAGATTGCTCATCAACATTCAACAGGAATTATAGTTGGTTTTCCTGAAAAAGATGGTCATAAGGTATATAATACTGCTATTTTTATTGATAAAAATGGTGAAATTATTGGGACGTATAGAAAAACTCATCTTTATGATTATGAAAAGCAATGGTTCTCTGCTGGGAATTCTTGTCCCGTGTTCAATACACCTTTTGGAAAAATAGCACTCATGGTCACATATGACATGGAATTTCCTGAAACCTCCCGCATTTATGCTCAAAAAGGGGCACAACTAATTTTAGTACTAGCCGCCAATATGGTACCTTACCAGACATACCAAAATGTTTTTCTACGGGCTCGTGCAATGGAGAATCATATGTTTATAGCTTTATCTAATAAGGTAGGACTAGAGGGAGATCATATTTTTTTTGGTGAGAGTGAGGTTATTCATCCTACAGGAAAAGTGATTTACCGCTCATTTAATAACGAAGATATTACTACAGTTGAAATAGATTTGCTCCAAACGAACAATGCGAAAGGCTTGCTTGATTACGTGTCAAATCGGCGATTGGACTTATATCATCAGGAAGGATTATTGAATCCAAGTTCAAAGAAACATAAAGTATAAAAATGTTATTTATGGAGACCTGGCATGATGGTCTGTTTTGCTGAATACCGTGAATTGTGTGAGGCCCTAAGCTGCCGGGAGAGGGTCTTATCGTATCATCAACATGCATCCTCCATATGAATACACCACTATCTTTTTCCAGAGAGCGAGCCGATGAAAAATGATACTTCTTTCATTATCCGTAAACGTTTGGAAGTGATTTGACTTTTTGCAGAGACAGTATGGTTTTTGACGCTTTAGAAATGAAGCAGGTGGTAGGTATTGGAATGAAGGGGGGCTATCGAATAGTAGATTGGCTCAGCAATGATCTATACAGCCAATCAAAGTGCAGAATTGTACTGAACCTAGTTAAGAAATAAATGAAGCGACTCTCGTTAACTCATTTTTACGAGTTTGTCTTTATTTTTATCATTTCCTGACAGAAGACTCTCACTTCAAGGAATATAAAGGGCGGAGCCCAATGAGTAAGTGGGAGATGAATGTC
>NZ_QYTW02000015.1 GCF_003605405.2 Siminovitchia terrae
TTTCGTTTCGTTCAGTTTTCAAAGATCAAACTTTAAGTTGCTCTCTCGAGCGACTCCTCTATTTTATCACATTCGTTTTCGGTTGTCAACAACTTTTTTTAAATTGTTTTTCAACCTCTTTCGAAGCGACCTTTATAGAATAACATGTGTCCTGATAATCTGTCAACAACTTTTTTTAAATTGTTTTTAATGACGTTTAACTTCTCTATCGGACAGGTAATAATATATCACAGTATTTTAGAAGATGCAATAGTTTTTTAGAAAAATATCTTTTCATCTTCTGCAAAATCTGCACATAAATATAATAGCAGACATCTATTCATTTGGGAAGGTGATTATCATTTTAACTAGTATTGCTCTTACTATTTCTTTCTTAATGGCTCTTTATCTTTTTTGCTATTCTTACATTGAAGCAATTCGGATCAGTAACTCAGATGAAAAGGTTGAAGCTGGGACTTTCATTTTCATGTCTTGTATGGCATTTGTTTTTTCAGGCTTTACGTATGTCTTCATATAACCATTTATCTTCTTGTACCCTCGATAATAAATAGAGAGACACTTAAAATGATGATAATGCCCCCTGCTATTTGTGTAAAGAAAACTTTTTCTCCGAGTATGATATGAGCAAGTATTGTAGCACCAACGGGCTCAAATAATATAGCCATTGAAATGACAGTTGTACTAATCCATCTCAAGGCCCAGTTAAGTACAGAGTGCCCCAACAGGTTTGGTAAAATAGCCAGCAGCAAAAAGTAGATCCATTCTGAAGTTGGATATGGATACAACGGCTCTTGTATAATTAATACATATCCGGTTAAAACAATCGCACTGAAAAAGTAAACGATAAATGTATATGTCATCAAAGAAAGCTTCTTCCTAATCATCTGTCCAATCAGCAAGTAAGCTGTAATGAGAGCACAGGCTGCTAATGCCAGCATATCTCCAAACAGAGCGCTTCCGCTTATACGAAAGTCTCCCCAGCTAATAATGATGCTCCCAATGACAGCAATAGTAGCTGAAACGATTGCCTTGTAGGAAAACCTCTCTTTGAAAATAATGAACGTACCAAAGAAGGCGAAGAGCGGCTGCAATGTAACAAGAACTGTCGAACTTGCGACTGATGTGTATTCAAGCGATTCAAACCAAAGAATAAAATGAAATGAGAGAAAAATTCCTGCCAATGCAGAATAAAGCCACTCCCTTTTTGAAACTTCCTTTAGCTCTTTAACATATTTCAGGAAAAAGATCGGTGCCATAATCAAAAGTGAAAACCACATTCGATAAAAAGCAATCACCCCTGCCTCAGCTGTAGACAGCTTAACTAAAATGGCGGAGGTTGAAATAGAAATAACGGCCAGAATGACGGCTACATATGGATTGATTTTCGATGTTTCCATGTCGCATTGTTCCTTTATGTATTTAATTTGTATGATAAAGTGAGTTAACAATTATCTTTCTCATTTCCAAATCCATTCATATAAAAGATAGGAGAGATGATAATGGAAATGATAGACGTAGACCTACTAATAAAATTATGTATATCAGCGGCTCTAGGTTTAGTAATAGGGCTGGAAAGAGAGCTGAAAAGAAAGCCTTTAGGTTTGAAAACCAGTCTTGTCATTTCAATCATAAGCTGCCTTTTAACAATTGTCTCTATTGAATCAGCCTATCTTTTTCCTGGAAGCGATGATGTCAGAATCCAGATGGATCCGCTCCGACTAGCTGCACAAATCGTTTCAGGTATTGGTTTTCTCGGTGCTGGCGTCATATTGAGACGTGGGAATGACCATATTTCCGGACTTACTACTGCCGCAATGATCTGGGGAGCTGCAGGTATCGGGATAGCTGTAGGAGCCGGATTTTACATTGAAGCTTTTGCAGGTGTTATTCTACTCATTATTAGCGTAGAATTGATCCCTTTCGCTTTAACAAAGATAGGTCCGAAAAAACTTATGAAAAGAGACCTTCTTATTAAGATTAAAGTAAATGAAAGGAAAAGTATTGAGCACGTTCTTTTAAAATTGAAAGAAGAGAAGATCCACATCACCCACACGCGCATCAAAGATTTACAGGAACAATCCGCGCATTTATTAGAGTTAAAGACACGGGTTAACGCAAAGAGATCAATCACAGATATCTATTATACGATCTCTGAAATGAGTGATGTTCTCGAAATTGAGATAATCAATTAAAAATTCCTCTTGCACTTTTTATAAAAGTTTATATAATAGATAATGTGTTCAATTTTAACGGGGCATTAGCTCAGCTGGGAGAGCGCTTGCATGGCATGCAAGAGGTCAGCGGTTCGATCCCGCTATGCTCCATCCTTCAAAACGCTTGATCCATAAAGGATTGAGCGTTTTTTTTTTGCAAAAAATTTCTTCGTATGTTTCTAAGTGTCCCAGAAATAATATCATTCGAAAGGAGACATGAACATGGAAGAACAAAGTTTTACAAAAGCAGCATTGCAGGAATATAAGGATGGTATTGGTTTATTTACGAAAAAAATGCCTGAAATTGCAAAAGCGTATAATCATTTTACACAGGCCTGTTTCGAGGAAGGCAATCTTTCACAAAAAGAAAAACAAATGATCGCTCTGGGAATAAGCATTTATGCACAGGATGAGTATTGTATCATTTACCACACAAAGGGATGCCTTGACCAAGGATGTACCGAAGGAGAAATCTTGGAAACAATCGGTGTTACTGCTGCATTCGGAGGCGGTGCGGCAATGAGCCAAGCTGTCACACTCGTTCAACAGTCAATGGAAGAGTTACGCAAATCAACCCACTAATACTTGGAACTCATTAGGAAAAGCTGCCCTTATTAAGGACAGCTTTTTTTATTACTATTTAAATGCCGCAGGATAAACGGTCAAATCCAATCCCCATAAAACAGGAAGAATGAAGAATACGAATGCGACAATTAACATCAACACGAATATATTAACCCAAAACCCAACCCGGATCATTTCAACGATCTTTAATTTTCCAGTTGCAAACATAATCGCGTTAGGCGGAGTTCCTACTGGCAGCATAAATGCACAATTGGCTGCCATGGCAGCTGGAACCATTAGAGCAAACGGGTGAATGTTGATTGCAAGAGCCAATGAAGCCAAAACAGGCAAAATCATTGTAGCTGTCGCGGTATTGGATGTAAATTCTGTCAAGCCAAGCACAAGCGCCGTTGAAAGCAGGATAATCAGAATGAAATGAACTCCTTGCAGGACAGTCAGCTGGGTTCCTATCCATTCAGCCAGACCTGTATCAATAAAGCCGCCAGCTATTGATAAGCCGCCTCCAAATAATAGCAAAATTCCCCATGGAATCTCTTTTGCATTATCCCACTCAAGTAAACGTCCTTTCCCCCTTTGTGAAGGGATCAAAAACAATATGATAGCAGCAAGAATAGCAATTAATGTATCTGAGAGTGTGGTAATGCCTAAGACGTTCTCCCAAAGAAACGTTCTTGTAATCCACATGAACGCTGCAAATAAAAATAAAAGCAATACCATTGTTTCTTCAAAGCTGATTTTACCTAATGCTGTTTTTTCATCTTCAATCAGTTCTTTTCCGCCTGGCAGTTCCTTCAGTTTCACTGGAAAAGCGACCCTAGTGATATATAGCCAAGTCGAAATAATCATGATAATCACCACTGGTGTTGCAAACGCCATCCAACTCGCAAAAGAAATTTGAGCACCAAAAAGCTTATTAATTGTCGCTGCCAAAATGATATTCGGCGGTGTCCCAATCAATGTTCCAAGCCCGCCGATCGTTCCGGCATAACCAATTGCCAAAATGATGGCCTTTTCAAAATTGCGGTTATCATCAGGGTCTGTCTTTCCGCTTCCTTTCATAGCAGCAGTAGCCTGGTACACAATAGCGGTTCCAATCGGAATCATCATCATGACTGCAGCAGTATTAGAAACCCACATTGATAAAAATCCGGTTGCCACCATAAAGCCCAAAACAATTCTTCGTACGTTCGTCCCAATTAAAGAAATGATCGTCAATGCGATTCGCTTATGAAGATTCCACTTCTCCATGGCAATGGCTATAAAGAAACCACCTAGAAATAAAAAGATAATCGGATCACCGTATGAAGCGGTTACATCGGAGCCAGCCATGGCCCCTGTCATTGGCAGCAGAACAATCGGGAGCAATGAAGCCGCAGGAATCGGGATGGCTTCAGTAACCCACCAGGTTGCCACCCACAGTGTAACAGCAAGGACTGATTTCCCTTCCGGACTCAGTCCTTCAGGTGAAAAAAACAATTGCGTCAGAATAAATAATAACGGGCCTAGCACTAAACCGATTTTTTGAGGCGTTTTATAAGAACCCGGACCTTTTCCATCTCCTCTCTGTTCCCCCGCCGTATCATTTTGTTCTGATCTTCGAGAATATTTATCTGCAGCTTTTTTCCTTGGCATTGTAAACATCAAGAGATCCTTTGTCCGCTGATGCGCTTTCCACAGTGCCTCCCATGCAGATAGTACATGTGATCTTTCCATCGTCAACGTCTCTCCTTTAAATTAATAAAAAAAGCGCTTTCACTAAATCCAGGATAATCTTACATGCATTATCCCCATTAATGAACCCTGTTAAATTAATTTAAAAGTTTTGTAAGTAAAGTAAGCGAGACGTTACTTACATATACTGACTAATTATTTCCATATTCTCTTTTCGCAGACAATATTTGTTTGCAGGACGCCCCATTGTTCCATAATCTACCTTTACATTCAAAAATTGAATCTCCGATAAAAAAATTAAGTACTTCCTCATGGAAACCCGCGAAATTCCCACTTCTACAGCAAGCTCTTCAGTAGAGAAGAAGTGATTATTTTTCTCCAAAATCTGTATAATGATCTTTTTTAATGTCGCCTTTGTCAATCCTTTCGGGATATCAGTAAAACCGGACTTGTTTCCCTCCCGCTTAAATAACTGGTCGATTTCAGCCTGTTGCAGCTTTTCCTTACGCTCATTTAATAGTTGTTTGTTTTTCTCATATTTCCTTAATGAAGCCTGGAATCGTTTAAACTCGAATGGTTTGATTAAATAGTCAACAACCCCGAGATGAAGAGCCGATTGGATCGTATCAATATCACTCGCAGCAGAGATAATGATCACATCAATGTCTTTTCTGCTCGCCCTAATTTGCGACAAGAGCTCCAATCCCAATTCCCCAGGCATATAGATATCCAATAATAACAAGTCAGCATCACTCCTTTCCAACACTTTCAATGCTTCTTCTACATTCGCAGCAATTCCAGAACATGAAAATCCAGACACAGCTTCTAAATATCTTTTATTTATCTCTGCTACCATCGGGTCATCTTCTACGATTAAAACACTACTCAACATCATCCACCCTCTTCTTTATACGGAAACCTCACCATGAATGAAGTGCCTGTTTCATCCGAATCAAATGTGATTATTCCTCCCAATGCTTCAACGCTTTGCCGAACATTATATAGTCCAAACCCTTTATCCGGACCTTTTGTGGATTTGGCTTTTTGAAAAATAGTCCCTCTTATGTCCCCTCTAATCCCTTTCCCGTTATCTTTGATTGTAATCGTACAATGGGAATCATCGTATTCAATATTAAGAACAACCCTTTTTTCGACATTTTTCCTTACCGCATCAAACGCATTATCAATCAAGTTTCCTATAATCGTAATCAAGTGATGGGAGATATTTGGATCCGCTGATTCCGGTAATGGCTTATTTGCTGAAAAAGACAGCTTGACCTGATTTTCTCTCGCGTAGCTTCCTTTGCTCAGCAAAAAGCCAGCCATCACCGGGTCCTTAACAATATTGGACACCGATCCTGTTTCCGCTTGAAAAAGCTTCGTTTGTTTTCGCAAATAATTCTCCAACCCGTCATACTCCTTGATATGCAGCATACCAGTGATGACATGAAGGATGTTCATGAATTCATGAGTTTGGGCACGCAATGCCTCCGCATATGTCCGAATACCTGTGAGTTGTTCGACCAACGTCTTCAATTCAGATTTGTCGCGAAAAGTGGAGATAGCGCCCACAACCTGACCGTTAACAGTAACCGGTACGCGGTTCACGAGTATAGGCAGACCATTAATATCGCTTTCCTGATCATATTCCGCTTTATTGGATTGTAAAATTCTTATCAAACGGCTGACAGGCAAATACTCATCAATCTTCCTTCCTATCGGGTCAGGCGGAAGGCCGGCTTTTTGAAAAATCCTTATTGCCTCAGCATTGGCCACCACAATGTCATACTCGGGATTTACAGCGATAATGCCTTCCCTGACCGATTCAAGCATGGCGTTTCGTTCCTCAAGTAGATTAGCAATTTTGTAGGGTTGCAACCCAAATAAAATCCGATTGATTCTTCTTGCTAAAAGAACTGCACCGACAACTCCTATTACTATTCCAACACCCATCCCGGCATAAATAATATAATTGCTTTTATTGACGGCTTCCTTCACGTTTTTCAGGGAAATCCCTACTGAAACAGCCCCAATCTGTTTCCCTTGATCATTATAAACGGGATGAAAAGCACGCAGAGAAGGACCTAACGTCCCCTCGGCAATGGACGTGTATCGCTTTCCTTTTAAGACCGGAAGTTCGTCCCCTCCAACGAACTCCTTCCCAATTAACTTGAAATTAGGGTGGGTCTTTCTCTTTCTATCCATATCCATGACCACGATAAAAAGCATATTTGTATCCTGTCTAATTTTTCTTATGAAAGCCTGAACATCCTCTGTTTGTGCATCACCTTCCAAAGATTGTTTGACAATAGGAACTTCACTGACCGTTTGCGCTATTCCCATCGCCTTTTCAGCCTGATGCATTTCAATATTATGAGCAGTTGTATTAGCCAACAGGATCCCAGTTACTGATAACGCAACAACTACAACGGTTACAACAAAAATGATAATGGCTGATTGAAGTGATATATATTTTTTGCCGAAGTTCATGATCTTTCCCCGCTTTGTCGTAAAAATAACTGCCTAATGATGCGATTTATCCCTTAATCTAAAGTTTCGAAAAAGTTAGTTCTCCAAATTAGTAGCAGGACAATGCTTAGCTTAGCAAGCTAAAGCCAAATCACCTAAAAAAAAGCCCTTCGCTTCCCGATTTTTCCCATGGAAAAGGCCGGCAAACGACGCCGGCCTTTTATTTCTATTAAGCTGAATGCCTAACTTTCCTTTTGGCTTGTCCTCTTTTGTTCACCATATATCCCGCCAATAGAATGAATGCAGTGATTCCGATAGTTACAGAATAAACCTCAAACTTATCCGATATATTCGTAATGCTTTGGATGTATTGATCCTTCAGGATCATTTCTCCAGCAGTCCAAGCTAGGATTCCCGATCCAATATATGCGATCCACGCGAACCTTTCCATTGCTTTTACAATAAAAACTGATCCGTATATCATAACCGGTATGCTGATGGCGACTCCAATGGCCACCATTGCAATCTGTCCATTTGCCGCACCCGCAACTGCCACCACATTGTCCAGACTCATGATAACATCAGCCAATATAATGGTCCCTACCGCATTTAAAAAGGAGCTATGGGCCGAAACTGTTGTCGCGTCATCTCCACCAACAAGCACTTTGAATGCAATCCAAAGAAGAAGCATTCCCCCTACAAGCTCAACAAATGGAATTCTCAACAGCCAGACAATGATCACTGCAAATAATATTCTTAAACCCACAGCGCCTGCAGTTCCCCACACAATCGCCTTATTGCGCAGTTCCCTCGGAAGATTCCTTGTTGCCATGGCAATGACAACAGCATTATCTCCCGAAAGCACGATATCAATGGCGATGATCTTCAATAAAGCAATCATGGCGGCCGATGAAATTGTGATACCGAATATTGTTGTGGCTATTTCCATAATGCTTCCTTCTTTCTTTAACATGTTCTACATAATCCATTTATTATAACACAACCTTATATAGGCGTAATCCGACAAAGATAAGATTACTACTAGACTATATTGTTACAAAATGTTCGTTTTCATCAGAGTATTTGTCCAATCAGCTAGCTTAGTACATCAATATATTAATAACAAAAGGTTAAAAGCCTTTAAACTAATATAAGGAGTGGTAAATGTGCGCTTTGAAGTAGGTGATTTCGAATTGGAAGGATCACGTAGACATAGGAGAAGAGACGAATTTTGCGATTGCGGGGATGTGAGATGTGATTGGGATTGGGGTGATGATTGTGATTGCGATCGTGACGAGCGCCATGAGCATCATCACGAAGGAAAACGCGAGCACAGACATTGCAGAAGCTGCATTTGCGATCGAATCAGAAGATTGGAGTTTAACGAGAGAGTGACTTTGTTTTTAAAGAGTTCAAGCAAGATTGAAAATGTAAGATTCGTCTGCTTTAAAGAGAAAGATTGCTGTGCAGAATTTGTAAAACATCATGAAGGCCACGATGAACTGTTTTTAGTTAAGTGCAAAGATATTGAGGCAATTCGAATTAAATCAAAACATTAAATCTGTAAGTATTCATAGGGTGTGCTTTCCGTCGCCACCCTCTCAATAATTACTCCCACATTCCTGATCGGAAAGCTTGCTCCATGCTTTTTCAACGGGGTAGTATATACCTCGTTCTTTTGTTTTTATATAAAAGGTAGCAAGCAAAAATACTGGACCTTTCGGGGGAGGGCATTCCTTTCTTCCCTGGGAGGTTCACTTAAATAGAAAGCAGTGTTTCCAGATTTCGTACAAGCTCTTTTCCCTTTTTAATATACTTATCATCCACTGCCCCATCCGGATCCTCCGGCTCAGCAAACTGATTGAAAGAAGCTGTCATATTTCCTGGATCAGGGCCATCGTCCAGACCTTCTTGATATACGTGATTAAGTACAAACGGCTTGCCCAGTTCAACGACGGCACCACTTTTATCAAGCTGGCCGTCGACAGCCGTAAAAGGGATACGTAAAAATTGATAGCCATCATCATTTGCCATTTTATAATCAAAAAAACCTTTATCATAGTCCCAATTCCCACCAATCGTATAACCACGCGGTTTGAGCAGTTGCTCCAATTTATACAGGTTAAAGCGTCTTCCCTCAATTGCAGAGTCAATTTGGATCATTATTTTCACTCCCATGGTATGTTTTATATTATTGTTCCTAAGAGTGGGACAGATATACTAAAAAGACTGCCGATACAAATATGCAGCGGCAGTCTTTTTGAAAAAATGTATAGTTTTTACACCCATCCCCTGAAGCGGGACGCTTCAGCAACATTACGAAGTCCGAGCATGTACGCTGCAAGGCGCATATTGACTCTGCGGCTTTGGGAAAGGTTGTAGACATTGTTAAATGACTCAACCAACTTCTCCCTTAATCTTTCATTGACTTCTTCTTCTGTCCAGTAGTAGCCCTGGTTATTCTGCACCCATTCAAAATAGGATACTGTAACCCCACCAGCGCTTGCAAGCACATCCGGAACAAGCAAGATTCCACGCTCGGTCAGAATTTTTGTTGCTTCTTCTGTTGTCGGGCCATTGGCTGCTTCCACCACGATGGATGCCTTGATGTTTGGCGCATTTTCACCAGTGATTTGATTGGCTACTGCAGCCGGAACAATAATATCACAATCAAGTTCGAATAATTCCTTATTCGATATTGTATTTTCAAATAAAGTAGTCACTGTACCAAAGCTATCTCTCCGGTCAAGCAAGTAATCGATATCCAGTCCGTCCGGATCATGCAATGCACCGTAGGCATCGGAAATGCCGACAATTTTTGCACCAGCATCATAAAGGAATTTCGACAGGAAACTTCCTGCATTACCGAAGCCCTGAATAACAATTCTAGCATCTTTCAAATCGATGCCGCGTTTCTTAGCGGCTTCTTCAATACAAATGGTTACACCTTGAGCGGTAGCTTTTTCTCTTCCTTGAGACCCGCCCAGGACAATTGGCTTACCTGTAATAAAGCCAGGAGAATCATTTTCACGGAGACGGCTGTACTCATCCATCATCCAAGCCATGATTTGGGAGTTTGTATATACATCTGGTGCCGGAATATCTTTTGTTGGACCGACAACCTGGCTAATCGCCCGAACATATTCACGGCTGAGGCGTTCAATTTCGCCCATTGACATTGTGCGCGGATCACAAATGATACCGCCTTTTCCACCGCCATATGGCAAATTTACAATTCCACATTTGATGGTCATCCATAAGGACATCGCTTTTACTTCTTCCTCTGTCACTTGCGGATGATAGCGTACCCCACCTTTTGTGGGACCTACAGAATCATTGTGCTGTGCACGGAAGCCGGTAAAAACTTTGACTGACCCGTCATCCATCTTTACAGGTATTCTGACAGTAAGCATTCTAATTGGCTCTTTCAGCAATTCATACATTTCCTCGCCAAATCCAAGCTTGTTAAGGCTTTCTTTTATAACCTCTTGTGTTGATGTAAATAAGTTCAGATTTTCTGCCATCGTTTTTTCTCGCCTCTTTGTTTTGTAATCAACTAACATTATAACACTAGGACAGGACTTTTTTAATACGCTCCAACGCCCAATCTGCTTCTTCCCGGGTTATAACCAGCGGGGGTGCGAATCTAATGACATTCTCATGAGTTTCCTTACACAAAAGACCTTCGTCTTTTAACGCCTCGCAATATTTTCGGGCTCCCTCATGCAATTCCACTCCAATGAACAATCCTCTCCCTCTTATTTCCTTTATTATAGAATTATTAATCTCTCTTAATTTTGACACAAAATAGTCACCAAGTTCAAGTGAATGATCAGAAAGATTTTCATTTTCAATTACTTCAAGAGCAGCGACCGACACCGCACATGCCAAAGGGTTCCCTCCAAACGTCGATCCATGTGAACCTGGATCAAAAACTCCCAGTATATTTTCATTGGCACAAACGCATGAAATCGGAAATACTCCGCCGCCCAGTGCCTTCCCTAAAATATACATATCAGGATCGACTCCCTCCCAGTCACAGGCAAACATTTTTCCGGATCTTCCAAGGCCCGCCTGAATCTCATCCGCTATGAATAACACGTTACGTTCTTTACACGTATCATAAGCATCCTTTAAAAATCCTTCAGGCGGAATCACTACCCCTGCTTCGCCTTGAATGGGTTCTATTAGAAATGCAGCGGTATTTGGAGTAATAGCCTCCTTCAAAGCCTCTAAATCTCCGTATGGAACCAGTTTGATTCCTGGTAACAACGGGCCAAATCCGCGTTGGTACTCTTTTTCCGAAGAAAGAGACACTGCTGTCATCGTCCTGCCATGAAAATTCCCTTCACACGCGATGATCTCCGCTTGGTTATCAGGTATTCCTTTAACATCATAGGCCCAGCGACGTGCCGCTTTGAAAGCCGTTTCCACTGCCTCTGCACCAGTATTCATCGGTAGTGCCATTTTTTTGTTAGTCAGCTTTGTAATTTTTTCGTACCATCGTCCCAGCTGATCATTGTGAAAAGCTCTCGAAGTCAAAGTGACCTTATCCGCCTGGTCCTTTAAGGCCTGAATTATTTTGGGATGTCGATGTCCTTGATTGACTGCCGAATAAGCACTCAGCATATCCATGTACCGATTGCCTTCCGGATCATGGACCCACACACCTTTCGCATCCGATATGACAATTGGCAAGGGATGATAATTCCGTGCTCCATATTTTTCAGTCTGCTCAATAATCTGATCTGTTTTCTTCATGATCTCAACCCCTTAAAAATATTAAGAAAAACACAAGCGCAAGACGATTCCTAAGAAAGCAGCTTGGAAACAACTTGATCCTTTCCAGAGTTAGGCCTTAGACCTGAACAAAGCACATACGTATTATTTATTAAAACTCTTAAGTGAAAGCCCAGCTGTATAGTCTCTCGATAACAAATTTCAATTCTGATTTTTTCCATGTTTCGGAAGTTGCAGGAGTACTTTCCATAGCCTTATGAGCTAGTTCCCTGGCAGCTTTTATACATGTCAAACAACATTTTTTCTGTCCGCCAAGTTGACGAAGATAATTTTATCAACAGTCGTCTTTCAATTTTCCCTGATTACAAGAAGATTAAAACCCGTAAAAAATCAAATTATTCCCTCTCTATAATTATTTTATTAGGTTGCCTAATAGCTTGAGATATAATCGCAGGAATTAATGTTAGACTCTTACACATATAAGGATGAAGAAAGTGATGGTATTTTTCAAGCTGTTTGATCGTTAATTTTAAAAATTTCAAAAGTTTTTTGATAAAGATTTACTGGGCCCAAGGCTCAAAGGTGTTACATCAAGCCGAGCATAGCAAAATATAATTTTCCTAAGCCTTGCTCATTTATCCACAAAAAAGCTGAATCCCTATTGGAACTCAGCTCGCTTAGAAATTGTTATTTTTTAATTAAATCATCACGCTCAGATTTATCAATCCACTCTTGTAACTTGTCTTTTAGTGTATTGAATCCTTCCTGATCCACTTCGTCAAGCTTGACGCTGCCCTGTCGGCGCGCGCGTGGCTTCTTTGTTGCTTCTGCAGGAGGTTCCTCTTGCAATGCTCTGATAGAAAGGCTGATTTTTCCTTGCTCTTCGTTGATTTGAAGGACTTTTACTTTCACTTCATCCCCGACAGAAAGCACATCATTAATGTCTTTGACAAATCCGTGTTTAATCTCTGAAATATGGACAAGGCCTTGAGTCTCCTCGTCGAGCGCTACAAATGCCCCATACGGTTGAATGCCTGTCACCTTTCCGGTCAGTAGGTCACCTTGTTTATACTTTACAGTCATGAAAACACTCCCAATGTATATTTGATTTTCTCCTATGAACGCAATTGAAAATATTAACATAAAACAAAAAAAAAAGCAAAAATTGACTATATCTTCTACTTTCCCCAAATTGAACAGGATCAACTGCGCCTTGGCGTATTTGCGCCCAGATTTTATCGAGCTCCGCTCGATAAATTTCCTCTGAAAATCTGATGCATCCGCCGGAGGCTTTAACTTTATTCAGCCGGGGTTTAAACCCCCACTGATTGGAATACCAATAGGCATTCATCTCACCACTTACTGAAGTGGGTGACTTCTGCTGAATGAAGTTAAACTTTCAAGAAACATGAAATCATGTGTTTAAAATAACTAAATAGGGGCAATACTTAATGTAGGACATTCCAATATTCCCCCTTTTTTATTAAATGGTCGTGGCTTTTTCAAGCCACGAATTTTTCTTTGTTAAAAAGCAGGTTCGACATACAGAAAGTACAATTGAAGCAGTCATCCAGACTTCATTTGCGAAAGCAGCTGAAAATTTGCCACATCAACATTTACCTCGCGTTTTTTCTATTTTCGTGGGCCTATCAAGGAGGGAACTAGTTTGCAAGGAAAAAAAGTATGGATCAACGGCATACGTCTGTATTATGAAGAAAGTGGAAGCTCCAGCACTGCACAAACAATCGTTCTTCTACACGGCTTTTTATCATCCGCCTTCAGTTTCCGCATGCTTGTCCCTTATTTAGAAAAAGACTTTCATGTTCTTTCGATAGACCTCCCTCCTTTTGGATACAGCGACAAAACAAAAAAGTTTCATTACTCCTATAAAAACATGGCAGCGACAGTTTTACGGCTGCTCGAGGTAGTCAATGTGGAGCGTTTTTCAGTGGCTGGACATTCGATGGGAGGACAGATTGCCCTGAACATGATACTACAGTCACCAAAAAACATCGATAAAGTCATCCTTCTTTCAAGCTCCAGCTATTATTCACGGGCAAAAAGGCACCATATACTCGCTTCTTATCTACCTTTTTTCCCCATCTTCATCAAGCATTACTTATCAAAAACGGGTGTGATTGGTAATCTTAAAAGTGTTGTCTATGACCAGACTTTAATCGACAGCTCCATGATCGAAGGTTATGCACAGCAATTTGAAGATACGAGGATTTTTCCTGCACTGGCCAGACTACTCAGACATCGGGAAGGCGATTTGTCAATAAAGGCTCTTCAGAGCATCCAAACACCTTGTCTATTAATTTGGGGAGACCATGATAAAATTGTTCCCTTAAACATCGGAAAAAGGCTTGCACGGGATTTGCCACATGCTCGGCTCGTTGTTTTAAAAGAAACAGGACACCTCGTTCCAGAAGAAAGACCAAAGGAAGTTTATCAAGAAATCCAATTTTTTCTCAATTTGAGTACTTGATAGCTGACACTCTTGCTACAAATAGCTATAATTGGGGCTAAAATGAGCAGGAGAGGTGTTCGACGATTGATTAACTTTAATGAAAACATCGACCGAAAAAATACTCGGTCCCTAAAATGGGACGGCATGAAAAATCTATTCGGCAGGGAAGACCTTCTCCCCATGTGGGTAGCAGATATGGATTTCCGCCCACCAAAGGAAGTTAGTGATGCTTTAAAAGAGAAAGTGGATCATGGAATATTCGGCTATACAATCGTCACTGAAAGTTTAAACGAAGCAATCTGCGATTGGACAAACACACGCCACGACTGGAGCATCAAACCTGAGTGGCTGCTATACAGTCCCGGCGTCATTCCATCCGTACATACAGCCATTCAGGCATTTACTGAGCCCGGCGATAAAATTCTGGTCCAGTCACCTGTGTACACACCTTTTTTCCATATGATTGAAAGAAATTCAAGAGAGGTGGCTATTTCACAGCTTATTTTGAAAAACGGACGCTATGAAATTGATTTCGACGATTTCGAAAAGAAACTCGGAAGCGGAGTGAAAATGTTATTATTAAGCAGTCCGCACAATCCTGCTGGAAGAGTTTGGGAAAAGGAAGAATTGATCAAAATAGCAGAGCTTTGCAAGAAATATAATGTATTGATCGCTTCTGATGAAATTCACGCTGATCTTGTCCCAGCACCTCATAAGCATATTCCAATTGCTTCATTAGATGAGTCATTTGCCGACATCACCTTGACATTCATGGCTCCGACAAAGACCTTTAACCTGGCTGGAGTTCAGGCTTCTTTTATGGTGGTACCCAATAAAACACTGCGAACGAAAATAGCGGCTGTTCAGGCAAGCGACGGCTTTTCCATGCTGAATACATTCGGCTCGATTGCAATGGAGGCCGCATACAGGCATGGGGGTGCTTGGCTTGATGAAGTTTTGGAATATATCCGTTCCAACATTGATTATGTGAAAGAAACAATCAGTTCTCAGCTTCCTGATTTAGATGTGATTGATCCTGAAGGGACCTACCTCGTTTGGATCGACTGCCGCAAACTCGGACTTTCTGATGCAGAACTAAAGAAGCGCATTCTAGAAAAAGGAAAACTAGCTTTGAATTTCGGGCATGCCTACGGTCCTGGAGGAGAAGGTTTTGTCCGGATGAATGTAGCATGCCCTAAAGAAACAGTGATTGAAGGCGTGAAAAGGCTCCAAATGGCATTAGGCAAATAAGTTTGACAGGGGTTGTCAAGAAAATCATAAAAATTGATTTTGTATGACGGCCCTTTTTTATTTTCTAAGAACGTTCTTTTTCCCCATCTTTATTTCGCCGGCTTTTTGTTTTTCGTTATTTCCCCACAGGCTATCCTGTACCCTGAGCTTCCGGCGGGCTGAGACATTCCGTCATCAGCTTGTTCATGTATAACAAGCGAAGTCCCGTCTTTTGTATAAAGAGAGGTTTTCTTTTCCTCAAAGGTGACAGCATTCGCTGTCATATTCACCTTGGCTGTACCGTCCTCGTCCACTATGAGATTCGGCAAATCTCCTGCATGCGATCCCTTTTGATTGAGCAAACCATGCTCTTTTTTATCCGGATTAAAATGGTCTCCTGCTGATTCAAAATCTGGCGGCTCACATGTTCCTTTTTCATGGATATGCATGGCAAGCTCACCCGCAGGCAGTCCTTTTAATTCGCCTTTCAGTTTTATCCCCTTTGCCTGCTCTTCAAAATTGATTTTTCCAATCGAATCGCCATCCGAATTTTTCATATCCACATCAAATTTCTTTGGCGGCTGATTCATACATCCTGCCAAAATAAAAAAAGCAAAGATCATAAAGCCCAGTATTCTCATAGTCTCCCTCCTGCCTCTTTTTTCCCATTCTTTCCATTGCGCAGAAGGTTTATTCAGGGATGACAGAGGGTGTACAGAGTACTCAAAGCCATCTGTAGTGAATAAACTGTACCCTCGTTCAAAGTTCACCTACATTGAAAAACATAAGCAGTTTCTCGTTTTCAAATGAAAACCTCTCCCATTGATTTGGATTGAACAATAGGATACTTTTTATATGCTGGGTTCTCCATGGTAAATAAATTTACCATGGAGGGCTTTTTTATGCCGCCCAATTCGATAAAAAAAAGCACCAATATGGTGCTTATATGTGCTTGTGCTTGCTGTTTCTTTCGCGATTAATCTGTTCTTCGATCTCTTTCGTTTTTAGTTCCTGCTTCTTTGATACTTTTTTGATCACGATAAAAGTCAAAACACAGGCTACGCCAAAAATGGCCATTGAAATAGCTGCTGGAATATATTCCGATTTGTCTTCCGGAAAATATAAAAACGGCATGTATAATACAAATGACTGTAATATGGACAGCACGTTAAACATCCCTTCCTCTTGATTGCATTACTTTCATTATACCCATATAACAGCATCACTTCCAATAGAGGAAAGGTGGCAAAAGTGTGAAAGCCGCCAAGCGGCGGCTTTATCAAAATATGCGTAAAACTTTGGGACAAGCCTCTGCCCTCTCTCAATTGAGCGAAATCTGAGATAATCGTGCGAAATCGCTCATTCGTTGTGCAAACACCTTCCGAACATTATTCTTTAATGATATCGATACTTTCGATTGCAACATCTTCGACCGGCTTGTCTGCCATGCCTGTTTTTACATTGGCAATTTTGTCAACGACATCCATGCCCTCGATGACTTGTCCAAAAACTGTATGGCGATGGTCAAGATGCGGTGTTCCGCCATGTTCCATATAAGCATCGACGATTTCATTCGGAAAACCAGCCCTCTCCATTTGCCCCTTCATTCCAGGATCCATATGGCTGTTTTGGACGATAAAAAATTGGCTGCCGTTTGTTCCCGGTCCAGCATTTGCCATTGAAAGTGCTCCGCGAAGATTGAAAAGGTCCACAGAAAATTCATCTTCGAAAGGTTGGCCGTAAATGCTTTCTCCGCCTCTTCCTGTACCGGTCGGGTCACCGCCCTGGATCATGAAATCTTTGATAACACGATGAAAAATGATTCCATTATAATATCCATCTTTACTGTGCTTTATGAAGTTTTCCACTGTTTTAGGAGCTTGTTCAGGGAACAATTTTATTTTGATTGATCCAAGATTCGTATTCATTTGAACGACTTTCTCATTTTCTGCAACTTCTGTTGTCAATTGCGGGTAAGCAACTTGTTCTGACATGTTTATATCTCCTTTTCTCTTTTCTATTTTTTCTTTTTGGCCACATCCGGCCGCCAAAAAGAAAATTATCCAACAAATCATTAAAAGATTCCACTTTTTCAACTTACAAACCTCCATTGATTACTTTACAGTATATAAGCTGAAAAATCATCATTCTTTCATTTTGACCATATGTCAGCCATAATAGTAACATAGAGGTGATCATTACATGGAAAATGGACAAATTGTCAGAGCTTTTAGAAAAACAGGGGCGTACATAGGAGAACTTACTAAGGTCCAGCAAGATGTCTGTATTGTGCGTGTACTGGCTGTTTTAAAACATCCGATGCAAGGCAATCTCCATCATCCGCGAGAAGTGGAAGTCCCTTTCTTTCATGAAAGGAAAGCCCATGCCTTTCGAGAACAGATCCAGGTTCCATCCAATATGGTTCGGCCATATGAAGATGATATTCCCAAGTACGAAGACAGTTTGCAGGACGCAGTGCAAAAACTCCATGATGAACTGGCCTCCAAACCTGAAAATCCCTTCAGCAAACGCAGTCTTGAAGCCTTAAAAATTTTAATTCCCGAATATGAATTAATGTATGGCATTGAATGGCCGAACATTGCCAAAAGCTGAATCTGTCGATTCGGCTTTTTTTCATGGTTTCGGAGAATGTCCACCCAGCATGCGTCTAAGTTGAATATTTTAACAACTAAAGTATACTATATTTAGATACACGAAATAAATAACAATGAGAAGGTGTTATTATCAGTATCGAGAAACGCAATTTATGGATCATGTGGATCTGCAATTTTATTATTGCGGCCAGTATGACGATGGTATTGCCTTTTCTTTCGTTGTATATCAGTACATTCGGAGACTTCAGCGCCGAATATGTTCAGCGTTGGTCAGGTTTTATTTTCGGAGTTACATTTGTCACAGCTTTTTTTATGTCTCCTATTTGGGGACGAATTGGGGATAAATACGGATTCAAGCCGATTTTGATCATTAACGGCCTCGGAATTGCATCAAGTATTTTCTTAATGGGGTTCATGCATCACGTTCATGGACTTTTTTTATTGAGGCTGGTTATGGGAATTGTCACTGGTTTCATTCCAACTTCCATCGCGCTCATCGCGAAACAAACACCGAAAAAAGAAGCGGGTGAGACGCTCGGAACCTTACAGATGGGGACTGTATCCGGAACTCTTTTCGGCCCCCTTATCGGTGGAGTAATGGCAGATTCATTCGGCTTCCAATATACGTTTATCATCACTTCCTTGTCAATTGTTCTAGCGACGATGGTCGTGATTTTTGGAATTGTTGAAAAGTCAAACGGTTTGAACAAAGTAAAAGAAAGACCTTCTAGAAAAGCTGTCATCCAGCTAATTTTACAGCGAAGGATGCTTGTTAGCGTCATGGCAATTGCGTTCATAGTCCAAGCAGGATTATTCAGCATACAGCCACTCCTCTCTCTTTATGTAAGTCAACTGACAAAAGCGGACAGTGTCGCCTTTTTATCCGGACTTGCCTTTTCAGCAACAGGATTCGGCAACTTGCTTCTCACGAGGAAATGGGGAAAACTTGGCGATGAAATCGGTTTTGATAAAGTATTGATGATTTTGCTCGTACTGTCCGCTGTGCTGATCGTTCCACAAGCTCTTGTCACGGATCTTTGGCAGCTGGTTATTTTGAGATTCCTTTTTGGAATGGCTGTCGGTGGAATGCTTCCATGCATTACGGCTTACATTAGAACCGAAGCACCTTTTGAGCTTCAAGGAGAAGTCCTTGGTTATAATCAAAGTTTCCGATTCCTGGGTAATGTGGTTGGCCCGGTAATCGGCGGTGTTTTGTCAGGATATATAGGCATTTCCTCCGTTTTTTACGTAACCGGATTTTTATTTCTTCTGGCTTTCGGAGTGTTATGGTGGAGCGCTAAACAAAGCGAGGCAAAAATAAAGGAAATATATTAAAGAAAAGCGAAAGGCGCGCAGCTTAGGCGACAAGCACAAGGCGAATTGCGAGGAGGCAGTTCTTCAGCCACCACAGCAATTTGACTTGTGACCTCGAGCCGATGGCGCCTGTAGCTAGACATATTAAACCTTAATGTGAACAAAATATTTCATCTAATTTTATACTTTATTAATTGCTTAAAGAAAAGGGGAGCATCCTAAAAAAAGATGCTTCTTTTTTTGTCAATATATCTGCAATTTCCGGTGAAATTCCCCTTTTTTATTTGTGAACATTTTATGACATTTTCAGATAGTCAGATGCATCTCTACCTATTTAATATCTTCAGAAGCAAAAAAATGCTTTTCAACTGACAGCCATGAAACAGGTAAATAACTACGCTATAATTTCTGTGAGTCAATATTTGTGACATTTCAGGTTTATATGGAACTGAAGGGGGAGATGTTTTGTCACTTTTACATATTGCAATCTTTGCACCACTGCTGTTTGCAATTTTCATTCCGTTTCTATTTAAAAGATTGCGCCTCATACACACAGGCTGGTTCGTCTTCGGTCTATCCATCATCCTATTCATTTATTTTTTGCAGTTTTTGTCAGATATTCGAGACTATGAAATACAAGAAACTATAGATTGGATTCCTTCACTTGGCATCAATTTTACTGCCTATGTAGATGGGCTCAGTTTATTATTCGCCTTGCTGATTACAGGCATCGGCTCATTAGTTGCTCTTTATTCCATTTATTATCTTTCAAAAGAAAAGGAGGATTTGGGGAGTTTTTACGTCTATTTACTCATGTTCATGGGGGCCATGCTTGGTGTGGTTCTTTCGGACAATCTGATCGTCCTTTATACCTTTTGGGAGCTTACTTCCTTCTCTTCATTTCTTTTGATTGGTTATTGGTACCATAAAGAACGTTCACGTTATGGGGCACAAAAGTCCATGCTGATTACTGTTTTCGGAGGATTGGCAATGCTTGGAGGCTTCCTGCTTCTCTATTTGATGACAGGCACCTTCAGTATCAGGGAGATCGTCTCCATGACATCGGATATAACTGCTGATCCATTTTTTATCCCTGCATTAGTTTTAGTTTTATTAGGGGCTTTCACGAAATCCGCTCAGTTCCCATTCCATATTTGGCTGCCAGATGCAATGGAAGCACCAACTCCGGTAAGCGCCTACCTCCATTCAGCAACAATGGTAAAAGCCGGCATCTACCTGGTTGCCCGTTTAAGCCCGATTTTTGCAGCACAGGGAACATGGTTCTGGCTTGTGGCCGGTTTCGGTATTTTCACTTTAACGTGGGCTTCTTTTAACGCAGTAAAGCAAACTGATTTAAAAGCAATTTTGGCCTATTCAACAGTGAGTCAGCTCGGATTGATCATGTCTCTTCTTGGAGTAGGAGCTGCTGCTCTCCATTACAGTTTTTTGGATGACAATTTATATATGGCCGCTACTTTTGCCGCCGTATTTCATTTGATCAACCACGCTACTTTCAAAGGCAGCCTGTTCATGGTTGTTGGGATTGTGGACCATGAAACAGGTACACGCGATATAAGGAAGCTTGGCGGTTTGATGCAGATTATGCCCATCACTTTCACTATCGCATTGATCGGAACCTTTTCCATGGCCGGACTGCCTCCTTTTAACGGATTTTTGAGCAAAGAAATGTTTTTGGCAGCCATGGTGAATGTAATTTCGCTTGATATTTTCAACATGGAAACGTGGGGTGTATTGTTTCCTGTAATTGCTTGGATTGGAAGTGTCTTTACATTTGTTTACAGCATGCTGCTTCTGTTTAAAACGTTCACTGGAGACTTTAAACCGGAAAAACTGGAAAAGAAGCCGCATGAAGCACCATTTGGCATGCTTCTCCCACCTATTATTTTGGGAGCGCTTGTCGTTGTATTCGGATTTTTTCCAAACATCCTTTCGGCATCCATCATCGAGCCAGCGGCTAAAGCCATCGCGCCAGTACTAATTGATGCAGGGCAGGAATACAATTCGCACATCAGCTTTTGGCACGGTTTTACTCCCGAATTGTATATGACAATAGGCATCATTATTTTTGGAGCTTTCTTATATGTGACACTGCCCACATGGGGAAAAATATATAGGCGGTTTCCGGAGAAACTGTCAATTAACTATTTTTATGACCAAGGTCTTATTCGGGCTGAAAGCGGATCCCGCGGTCTGACTAATTCTTATATGAACGGATCCATCCGAACGTACATGATCTATATCCTTATTTCCTTTGTCGGAATACTGACGTTTTCTATCATAAGAAAAGATGCCTTTTCCTTTACGACAGAAGGCTTGGCGCCCATTGGGTTATATGAAGTGGTGCTCGGGATCATTATTTTTGGTGCATCTATAACAATTCTAGTAGCCAAATCAAGATTAACGTCGATTATTGCTTTGGGAGCCGTTGGCTATACTGTCGCACTATTCTTTGTGCTGTTCAGAGCGCCGGATCTTGTGTTAACACAGCTTGTCATTGAAACTATTTCCGTCGCGTTATTTTTGCTCGCATTTTATCACTTGCCAAAAATCAACCGTAAAGAGGAACGGATCGGTTTCAAACTGACAAATGCTCTTGTAGCAGCAGGCGTCGGAGTGATTGTTACGATCATCGCCTTTTCAGCATTAAGCAATAGGCTATTTGAATCAATCTCTCAATACTATGTTGAAAATACCGCGGAAAAAGCAGGCGGATTCAATATGGTCAATGTCATACTTGTCGACTTTAGGGGATTTGATACCATGTTTGAAATTGCCGTTCTCGGCATCGCAGCCCTCGGTATTTACGGCATGATTAAGCTCCGCCTGTCTAGGAGGGAAGACCTGTGAAAACGAATGACATCATCTTACAGACGGTGACTAAAATTGTTTCCTTCATCATTTTGATGTTCGCCCTTCATATATTTTTTGCCGGGCATAACAATCCAGGCGGCGGTTTTGTTGGCGGGCTCCTGACCTCAGGAGCTATCGTTCTACTGCTGCTCGCTTATGATATAAAGACAGTCGCTAACAGCCTGCCAATCGATTTTAAAATAACGGTGGCTGTCGGACTATTGTTCGCGGTTGGAACCGGACTTGGTTCTTTTCTTTTCGATGTTCCATTTCTAACACATGCATTTGGTGAATTAACCATTCCAATCCTTGGCGAGTTACACCTCAATACTGCGGTATTGTTTGATATAGGAGTATATTTAGCTGTCGTCGGCTCAACAATGACCATTATCCAAACGATTGGGGAGGGAGAATAATGGAAATATTCATGTCAGTATTAATCGGCTTCTTATTCGCGAGTGCCGTTTATCTAATGTTATCTAAAAGCCTTCTCCGCATCATCATCGGAACTGGTCTATTAAGCCACGGGGCTCATTTGATGCTTTTGACAATGGCCGGCTTAAAAAAAGGGACTGTGCCTCTTCTTGGTGAACAGGCGAAGGCTTATACAGACCCTATTCCGCAAGCATTGATCTTAACAGCGATTGTCATCAGCTTTGGCGTGACAGCCTTTTTCCTAGTTCTGGCCTACAGAGCTTACCAGGAGCTGGGGACAGATAACATAGACGAGATGAGAGGGACAGAATAAATGATTAACTTGCTCATATTACCCATCATCATTCCATTCGTAGCTGCCGTTATATTAATCTTCTTCAAGAAAGATATTGTTGTCCAACGGTGGATTTCCATAATCGCAGCGGCAGGAGGCCTGGCGGTATCCATTATTCTTATTCGTACGGTTTACAATGAGGGGATCCAGACAGTGAACCTAGGAAGCTGGGAGGCACCTTTTGGAATCACACTTGTATCCGATATGCTGTCTGCTCTTCTTGTGACAGCTACGTCCCTGATTACACTTTGCTGCATCCTTTTTTCGTTTCGGTCCATTGGAAAGGAAAGGGAAAGCAGCTTCTACTATCCTGTTGTCCAATTCCTTGTTGTGGGGGTGAATGGAGCCTTTACAACGGGAGATATATTTAACATGTTTGTCTTTTTCGAGGTCATGCTCATGTCTTCATACGTCCTCCTAGTGATTGGAGGAACCAAAATCCAACTTCGAGAATCGATCAAATATATTTTGGTGAATATTACTTCATCGGCTTTATTTGTCATTGCTGTCGCCTATTTGTATTCCATTGTCGGGACACTGAACATGGCGCATATTTCACAGCGGATTGCCGAAGTGGATCAGCCTGCTATTTTAACGGTCCTTGCTGTCCTCTTCCTCATCGTGTTCGGCCTGAAAGGAGCCATTTTTCCGCTGTTCTTTTGGCTTCCTGGTGCGTATTATGCACCGCCCGCTCCGATTATGGCATTGTTCGGAGCACTGCTTACGAAAGTGGGAGTCTACTCCATTTTAAGGACCTATACACTGTTTTTCTACCATGATACAGGGTTCACCCATGAAATATTGACCATCCTGTCATTAATCACTGTTGTTCTCGGATCGATTGCGGCCATAGCCTATAAAGATATGAAAAAGATTGTTATCTATAACATTATCATTGCCATCGGGGTCATCACTTACGGGATCGGAGCAATGAATGCTGACGCCCTCACTGGCTCTGTTTTTTACCTTATTCATGACATGCTCATCAAGGCAGTACTCTTCCTTTTGGTGGGGCTCATCGTTTTTATTACCGGCTCCACCGATTATACGAAATTCAGTGGATTGATCAAACATTATCCGCTGCTGGGATGGTCCTTTTTCATCTCTGTGCTGGCTCTCGCCGGAATCCCGCCGCTCAGCGGATTTGTCGGTAAAATTCTGATTGTGAGTGGCGGTTTTTCAAAAGGAGATCTTGTGGGAGCCTTGATTATCTTGATGTCCAGCCTGTTCGTTCTCTATTCACTGATGCGAGTGTTCATCAACGGATTTTGGGGCGATCCTTCAGGTAGTATGAAGAAGCCGGAGTTAAAGATCGGAAGCATGTTATTTCCGATTATCATTCTCGTCATATCATCCATTTCGTATGGGGTCTTCTCTGAATGGATGAATATGTACATAACTCAAGCTGTTGAAGTATTGATCGATCCAACTGTGTACATCGATGCTGTTTTAGGAAATGCGCAAGCGCCTTGATCCTTGAAAGAAAACAAGACCCCATTCCCTATGAAGTGAAAAGGGTTAACCCAATTCGTACTGAACTAGGGGCTGGCTAGCCTCAAATCACCACGGCCTGGGGTTTTGGCAGGCTCAGAACGCGACAGTCTGTCACTTCATCTGGACTTCCTGTCAATCGGGGCTCGATCATCATGTTAAATAAATTTCGGAATGACCACGCAAAGGAGGAAGAGTGTCCCTTGGCATTTCAAATACTACTGAACTTTTTGCTTGCTGTTACGTGGATGTTTTTTGAAAGCTCGATGGAATTGTCCACTTTTATCGTTGGATATCTGCTTGGCGCGCTTGTCATATTTTTTATGCGCAGATTTTTTTCATCAAGATTTTATGTATATCGCCTCTTTTCCATTATCAAGCTAATGCTAATCTTTCTAAGGGAGCTGCTATTATCTAATCTGGCTGTGCTGAAAGTGGTGCTAAGTCCGAAGCTCGATATCCAACCAGGAATTTTTGCAATGGAAACAAGGCTGACATCGGATTGGGAAGTCACTTTACTGGCGAATTTGATTACATTGACGCCAGGGACACTTGTAGTGGATGTGTCCTCAGATAATAAAATTCTTTATGTGCACGCCATGGATATAGAAGATGCAGAAGAAGCGATTGAGGATATAAGGAGTTCATTTGAAAAGGCAATTATGGAGGTGAGCCGCTGATGCTGGAAATCATAATCAAAATAGCTCTGTTAGGGTTTGCGGTGTCTTCCTTCATACTATTAATTCGTTTAATTAAAGGCCCCTCAACTCCAGACCGGGTTATTGCATTGGATTCCATGGGAATCAATTTGATTGCTATTACGGCACTCATGTCAATGCTGCTTGCGACAAGCGCCTATCTTGATGTCATCCTTCTTCTGGGAATTCTTTCTTTCATCGGAACAGTAGCTTTCTCGAAATTCCTAGAGAAAGGAGTCATCGTTGAATATGAGCGTAACCGCTGAAATCATCATAGCCGTGTTCATACTGATTGGTATGGTTTTAAGCCTTGTTTCTTCTTTTGGAGTCATGAGACTTCCGGACGTATACACTAGAAACCATGCCGCCTCTAAATCAACAACGCTTGGAGTGATGTCCACCTTGATAGGTGCCCTTCTTTTCTTTTACCACCATGAAGGTGTCATTCATTCTCGCATTTTGCTCGGAATCGTTCTGATATTCGTTACCGCTCCTGTTGCAGGACATGTAATCAGCCGGGCAGCATATAATACTGGAATCAAATTGTCGGAACGAAGTGTACAAGATGATTTGAAAAGAGACAAATAGATATCCCGCCTATAACCGGTAAAAGGCTTATGGGCGGGATCATTTTTTTTATCAAGGCTGCTCCAACAACGAGGCAAAGCGATAAATATTCGCCTCATCGAAAGCTTTTCCGATCAGTTGAATCCCGATTGGAAGTCCAGTTTCCGAAGAGCCGCATGGCATGGATAGACTTGGCAAACCTGTTAGGTTGAACGGACCGGTAAATCGATTAAGTACCTGACTGCTATGAATGGTTGAACCGTTCATAGTGATTTCACGCTGGCCGATATCTACTGGGAGAATGGGGACAGTTGGAGTAACAATGATATCTGCCTCTGTAAAAATCTTCTCAAAACCCCTGATAGCTTGTTTTTTGATTTGCTGTGCCGCTATATATTGTGTAGCATGCGTATCTTGAGCTGTGAACAAACGTGCCCTGACTTCGTCATCCCACTCACTTGAATAATCATGCAACCTTTTTTCATGGAGGGTATAGGCTTCGCTTGTTAAAGTTGTCCTAAATGCAGCAAGTATTTCCTCCATATCAGGAAGGTTAACCGATTTGATTTCTGCACCAGCTTCTTCAAGCTTTTTAATCGCCTTTAGATAATGCTCCTCAACCTCCGAATCCACTCCCTTGAAGAAATCTCCTGAAGGAATTCCTATTACCGCTCCTTTTATGTCCGTTCCGATTAATGCGGTGTAGTCTTCTGTTGGTATATCGATTGAATACGGATCGTTTTCATCATATCCTGCCAGCACATTCATTAAAATAGCATTGTCACGAACGGTCTTACTCATTGGTCCGACATGATCAAGTGTCCAAGCAAGAGGAAAAACACCAAAGTTGCTCACTCTTCCAAATGTCGGCTTCATTCCAACAATCCCGGTAAATGAAGCTGGAATCCTAATAGATCCTCCTGTGTCTGTTCCAAGCGCTCCAAAACAAAACGAAGCAGCTAAAGCAGCTCCTGAACCACTGCTGGAGCCTCCTGTAATTTTATTAGTGTTGTGGGGATTTTTAACAGGTCCTACAAACGATCGGTCTCCCGATGTCCCATAAGCCACTTCGTGCATATTCAATTTCCCTAAAAAAATCGCACCGGCTTCTTTCAGCTTTTTTATCACCGTAGCATCGTGGTCAGGGGTATATTCTTTAAAAATGGCTGAGCCCATTGTAGTTGTAATACCCTCAGTATAGATATTATCTTTTATTGCAATGGGAATTCCATGAAGGGGGCCTCTTAATTCTCCATCCTTGATTTCACGTTCAGCCTTTTTCGCCTGCTCCATCGCTTCTTCGGCTGTCACAGTGATCAAAGAATTGAACCGTCCATCCTCTTCTTTAATCTTTTTCAGCAGCTGATTCGTTACATTAACCGGTGATAGTTGTTTATTTCGGATTGCCTTAGAAAGTGTTGCCAAATCCCTATTTATAAAATCTTCTTCATGTGTATGGGTCAATCCATGTTCCAGTTTCCTCACCCTTACCTCCACCCTTCCAAAAAGCATGTAATTAAATTATATCAAGTGATGAGTTTATTGCTAGGGATAAGAAAAACGCAGGCTCCTTGATCATCGATGTGCAGACTGGAGTGCTTCTTACGAGATAATTGGAGAGTGCCTGCTTATCGCAAAGCTAGACGAGCGCTGCTGAAAGGCGTAGTTTGCCTTCAGCAGCGCTTGGCTTAATCCTTACGCCGATTGCACCCGGCTGGCTCAAGCAGCAACATCCTGCCGCTTCGCCTGCACTAGCACATCCCTGTGCGTCACAGCCAGACAACACGGCGACGATAGGCGCTGGAGCTGGACAACAAAGCACTTTGTTCAAAATGATCAAATGCGCCTTGGCGTATTTGCGCCCAGATTTTATCGAGCTCCGCTCGATAAATTTCCTCTGAAAATCTGTGGCATCCGCCGGAGACTTTAACTTTATTCAGCCGGGGTTTGAACCCCCACTGAATGGAATACCAATAGGCATTCATCTCACCACTTACAGAAGTGGGAGACTTCTGCTGAATGAAGATCAAATGCGCCTTAGCGTATTTGCGCCCAGATTTTATCGAGCTCTGCTCGATAAATTTCCTCTGAAAATCTGTGGCATCCGCCGGAGGCTTTAACTTTATTCAGCCGGGGTTTGAACCCCCACTGATTGGAATACCAATATGCATTCATCTCACCACTTACAAATGTGGAAGACTTCTGCTGAATAAAGTTAAACCTAAAAAACTTATACTTTATCTTTCAAAAAAACCCACTATAAAATGGAAGACTTGTATTGTTAACCATACAGCTGCTCTACTCTCCTATAAACAGCAATCGTATTTGTGCCAAAATGGCACACTCTTTCCCAGACTATAACTAGATTTACATTTTGTGATGTAGCTGGGAACCAAAATGCTGCTGGTGAAAATTCAGCGAAGTCTTTGATTCACTAACTCTCGGTCAATCATCTTTGCCATAACCTAAAATCTGTAATCTCATGTCATAATCCATTTTTCCTTCGTACAGTCTTTTTTAGCATCCAGGGCTAATTCTTACCGTGGCATTGCCTATTCCTGGCTGGGCAGTTCTTTAGGCACGATGGCCACTGTACATCTCGAGATACAAATTAGGCGATTTTCTTCATCCTTTATCCGAATATCCCAAACCATGGTGGTTTTCCCACGATGTACTGCCTCGGCTATGGCTGTCACCAGACCGCCCCTTTTAGGGCGTACGTGATTGGCGTTGATTTCCAAACCAAAGCACACCTCTTTTTCAAGGTCAATCAAGGCAGCAGTCCCAACGCTAGCCGCCGTTTCCGCCAATGCAACAGATGCGCCGCCATGTAAATATCCATAAGGTTGCCTTGTACGTTCATCAACTGGCATTGTTGCTGTAACTCTTCCATCTCCAATTTCAACGAGTTCTATTCCCAAAGATTGATGCAATCCTATATGTCTCATCTGGAGTCCCCCAAATATATTCTCATTCTTAAATTCTATACCGATATAATCCTTTTTTAAAAGAAGAAGCCCTCCGGCTTTTTTACCGATGGGCAAATAAGATATCATAAGACTGCCAATCGACAGTTATAAATCAAAAATATGGGGATCCGAATGGCGCTCCATATCCGTAAGGTGCACCATAGCCAAACGGGGCTCCCCCGTAAGGTACCGGGCCATAGGGATAAAATGGACGGGGCCTGAATATAGCGTTCCCGATACCGGCACCGATACCGCCTCCTATTAAACCGCCGATAAAACCGCCTAGTAAGGGAGCGCCGAAGAAAAAGCGGCTTTCGGCATAAGGGTCCACATTTCGATAGTACATCATACAGGTAGCCTCCTTTTATATAAGAGCTCAAAGCTCCTCTATACTTGTGTATGCGGCAAATGTACAGATGACATGGGCAAATTTCATACAAACAAGCCCGTTCCGTCCATTATCCTTGCGTGTTTTCTCCTATTGCAAGCATGGCGAGAGTCCGTACCATCACTCCGGTAGCTCCTGAAGGCCCGAGATCGCTTTCCCCGTCGGATGTTGCAGTTCCAGCAATATCCAAGTGAACCCACGGAGTATTTTCCACAAATTCCCCGATGAACGCTCCACCCATGATAGCATGCCCTTCCCTACCAGGAGAATTATTCAAATCGGCAATCTTGCTGGAACGTACCCTTTTCTTATCATTTTCTGTGTAAGGCAATGGCCAGATAAACTCTCCAGTTTTGTTAGACGCTTCTTTCACTTCTTGATAAAATTCCTCATTATTCGTGATTGCTCCCGTTTTATCAAGACCGAGTGCAATGATGACTCCGCCGGTCAAAGTAGCCACATCCACCAAGCGGTCCGCACCATGCATTTTCGCATACGTGACCGCATCCGCCAGAACGAGGCGCCCCTCCGCATCTGTATTCAACACCTCAATTGTTTTTCCGTTCATTGATGTGATTACATCGTCCGGCTTGAATGCTTTTTCACTGATCACATTATCAGTGGCTGGAATGACTGCAACTACATTCCTTTCAGGCTTGATACGGCCAATCACTTCCATTGCTCCCAGTACAGAAGCTGCACCACCCATATCCGTTTTCATCCCGACTATTCCATCCTTCGGCTTGATAGAATAACCGCCAGTATCAAATGTTATCCCTTTTCCTACCAGCCCGAGAACATCCGTCCAGTCCGCTTTTCCTTGGTACTTCAATACAATCATAAATGGCGGTTCTTCGGACCCCTGATTTACCGCAAGGAATGCTCCCATTCCAAGCTTCTCAATTTCCTCTTTTTCCAAAAGTTCTATTTCAAAGCCATATTCATCTGCCAATTTAGCAGCGTATGCAGCCAAATCAGAAGGCTGCAACAGGTTACTTGGTGTATTTACAAGCGTTCTTGCATGGTTTACCCCTGTACCGAATACCCATCCTGTCTTCACAGCAGGGTCGATTTTCTTTTTATCTTCATTTGTAAAAACAGTTATGGTATCAATAATAACTTCTGGTTTATTGGATTTTTTCCTATAGCCGGCAAATTCATATGCCGCCATGGTATAGGCTTCACTCACAGTCCAGGCGGCTTTTTCAGCAGAAATGTCTCCTGCGATAAATGTGTCCAAGGCGATGGAAAATGATTTCACTCGTAAATCTTTTAATTTCTTGGAAGCCTTTCCGACCGCTTCCCGCAGCCTTTCAACTGTCAGCTCCTTTTCTTTGCCTAACCCGATAAAAATAAATCGTTTAACAGGAGTATTGCCTAAACTATGTAAGACCGTGACTAATTTATATTTGGCAGAAATATCACCTGTTTTAACAAGCTCTGTCAGTTTCCCCTGAAACGCATCATCAAGCTGCTTCAATCCTTCTAAAAACTTTTCCGGCTGATCCAGCAAACCGATCAACATGCATTCCTGTTCACTCTCATATGGATTTTCATTTGAAATATAAAACATTTGCGAACCACTCCTTTTGTTAAAATTATAGAGGAAACATTCAAGGCTTTCGAGTTTTCTAAAAGGATGATTTCTTTTTAAACTGTTGTGGTAATATAGAAAAAGAATGGTCAATAAGAACAAAAGCGAATGTCACTCGTACAGACTGGAATGCTTTCGACAAGGCCAAGTGATAAGGAAGTGCGAAAGTTACCTGCTAGCTAGACAAGAGCTGAAGAAAGCGTGCTTTGTCTTCAAAAGCCCTTTTATCCTTTGACACTAGACTAGCAAGGACACCCTCGTCCTATCGCTTCACCTGCATTGCCCTTCCTTTGCGTCGCAGCTGGGAACACTCGGCCGCTTCAAAAACCGCATCTGTGGCGTTAAGCTCCGGACGCGACATGCTGTCCGTCAGAGCTAGACATAGCATACATAATAAAACAATCAAAAATATTAGGTGTTTTATTGTTTCCTCAACAAGAAAGGATGTCAATTGATGGATCTGTTTTTAAATTTCCCTCTTTGGTTTGCTCTCACAGCAATCTTCTTTGCTCAATTTGTGAAAGTTCCCCTTCATTTCATCGTTACAAAAAAATGGGATTGGTCCTTGCTGACTTCTACAGGTGGAATGCCCAGTTCCCACTCTGCAGCAGTAGCTGCCCTTTCTACCGGGATTGCTCTCCAGGAAGGACTTGGGTCACCATTATTCGCTGTATCTGCTGTATTTGCCATAATTGTTATGTTCGATGCAACAGGAGTACGAAGACAGGCTGGAGAACATGCGATTGTTTTAAATCAGCTCACTTCTGACTTTCAGCGTTTTATAGAAGAGGCAAAGGATTGGCCTGAAAAACCCGAACATGAAAAAAGGGATGAATTAAAAGAGTTGCTTGGACATAAACCAGTGGAAGTATTTTTTGGAGGATTGACTGGAATCGGACTCGCACTTATTCTTTATTATTTTTTGAACCTGTAATTAAACCTAGGCCACATCACATTACAAGATCATGCAATCAAATGCGCCTTGGCGTATTTGCGCCCAGATTTTATCGAGGTCCGCTCGATAAATTTCCTCTGAAAATCTGCGGCATCCGCCGGAGGCTTTGACTTTATTCAGCCGGGGTTTGAACCCCCACTGAATGGACTACCAATATGCTTTCATCTCACCACTTACAGAAGTGGGAGATTTCTGCTGAATGAAGTTAAATTATCCAAAAAAGAAGAAACTAGTTCCACCCTTTTCAAAAGACACGCTCAAACACAGAAATGGATCTGATTAAAATCAGATCCATTTTTTTAATTAGTAACTAAATTTCTTTTTTTAAATCCTACTGAAATAGTAACGATAATACTACAAATACTAACAATAGTACCTACAACACCAATAACAGTTACCCAAAGACCAGGAACTATAAAACCTACTGGGACAAGAACGATAAAACTAAGAACTATAAATGCTTGATAAATCGCAGAAATAATTTTCACAGCAAGATTATTAAAGAATGATAAAATTAAAGGTGGTAAAAATAGTACTGCTATTATTCCAATAGATAACCATAAAATTGCTGGCTCATCGAACGAGACAGTATTAGGCCCTGTTGGATTTTTAGCGGCTAATAATACAGCGATGACAGCTAATACCATAGTCAAAAACACTATAGAAAACCTTTTAACCATAACAAAACTCCTTTTCAGTTAAAACATAGGTGAAAAATCCTGTATTGACTGATCAAATGCGCCTTGGCATATTTACCCCTAGATTTTATCGAGCTCCGCTCGATAAATTTCCTCTGAAAATCTGTGGCATCTGCCGGAGGCTTTAGCTTTATTCAGCCGGGGGTTGAACCCCCACTGAATGGAATACCTACCAATATGCTTTCATCTCACCATTTATAGAAGTGGGAGAATCCTGCTGAATGAAGTTAATTGTTATAAATCTTGAGATAAGCGGACCATATCTCTGCATTGTATTCCAGATTCAAAAATCTCTTCTGTGTAGCGCCTAATAAAAAAGTCTATATCAACACCAGTAATTCTGAAACCACATTTTTGGTAAAAAGCCAATTGCCCTATGCTTGAGTTTCCAGTACCTACTTCTATTGTTTTGTAACCTTTTGATTTTGCTATTTGAATAGCATTCATCACTAATTGTTTCCCAATTCCTCTGCCATGATGGTCTTCCAAAACGGCAACATTCACTAACTCCACCGTTTCAGGCCTTGTCGGAAGAAGTACATACACCCCAATAGTTTCACTGCCAATCTTGGCTATAAAGCATTCTCCCCTTTCCACATATTCCTGAACGTGTTTTTGAGAAGGATCAGCTAATAACAACAAATCCATGGGGGGTTCTTCATCCATATTTAATTTTCGAATATCCATAATCGCTCCTAGTACCAAAATGTATTTCCTTTTATTTTACCATTCTTTATTGATGAATAAAGCTTGTTCACATCAGCTTTTTCATGGAAGAAAACATAGAGCATTTATACTTTTTGATGTTATGTCCGAGAAAGCACCTCATCCATCATGATTAAGTCGCTCAAATAATGAAAGAGCGGCCGTTGCCGCCCTTATCATTAAAAATTTTTCCACACGGGCTCTTCACAAACTTCAGCCTTCCATCCAGTTCCTGTCTGTTCGGCAAATTCATTTCTATTCCCCTTAATATGTGCCATGTTAAGGGGGCATTGTTATTCAATCCCGCCCTTAACAAAGTACACAATTCTTGCTGTGGAATTGCATCTACCGAAGAACGATGACTAGGGAAATTACCGAAAAAACGGAACTTCTTTGACACCTGCCATACGTGCGTATACAAAAAGTTGACCTTTATGGTGAATCTCGTGATCATACATTGCAGTAAGGTATCTTTTTTTGGGACCTTGAAGTTTCGGATGCAATGAATTATTTTCGTCCTCTAACTCTGCATCAGTCAATAATTCGTATGCAGCCTTTGTTTTTTCTGTGAACGCCTTTACCGTTTCGCGCACGTCTCCCATCGTCTTATATTCAGGAAAGTCTGGCGGGGTTAATTCCTCCGTCTTAACCATTGAAACGAACACATCATTCCATCCTGCAACATGCAATGCTAGTTCACCAAGTGTCATAGCATCTTCCCACGGTATCAAATGCGCCTTGGCGTATTTGCCCCCAGAATTTATCGAGCTCCGCTCGATAAATTCCCTCTGAAAATCTGTGGCATCCGCCGGAGGCTTTAACTTTATTCAGCCGGGGTTTGAATCCCCACTGAATGGAATACCAATAGCATTCATCTCACCACTTATAGAAGTGGGAGATTTCTGCTGAATGAAGTTAAATGAAGTTTGTCGAATAGTACTGGCACCAAAAAGGCTGCGGATTCAATTATCCGTCAGCCCTTCATTCTAGTCTTCTGTTTTCAAATAAGACTGCCTGAACACTTGCATTGTCTCATCCTCATTCAGGGCAGTCAATTCATCTTCCGTTATTTTTCCGGATCCCCTTTTAATGATATGTACATCCAGCGTTCGTTTTCCCCAATTGCTATATACTTCATCAACAGTTTCATAATAAAGATCGAGTTTATTCCCTTTAATGGCTGAACCTGTATCGGCAACGACACCATATCCATATCCCGGAATAAATAAAATGGTGCCAATCGGAAATACCTTTGGATCCGCCGCTACTGTTGAATATAAGTCTCTTTTCACTTTTACCCCTGAGTATGTAATGCCATAAGACGGATGTCCAGGCTGTTTTCCTGTAGATTCTTCTCCCGCTGTATATCCAGTAGCAACAACCTTTTTCGCAGGATATCGAGACCAATCGAATGCCTCCTCCAATGGTCGTGTTTCTTCCTCAGCAAGTTTCCCCACTTGAATGGCATCAGATACTGGCTCATCTTTCAACTTTTTTGAATCTGACAATATCATTTGGGCAGTCGTTCTTAAATCCATGCCCGACAACGATTCAAACGTTGCTCCTATTGCCGCTGTAAACAAAAGCAGCATCAATAATCTCCTGATATATAGGTAACGCGTAAACATTCATTCACTCCTCTCAGGGTTATTGTTTCCCTTTTGAGGAGGTTTATTCATTTAATGGAAAAAGGAAGCCAGTATTCCAGGATACGATTTAAGCGACGAAAGTAGGCCTTTAGGTCAGCTTATCCCAATCAAACACGCCTTGGCGTATTTGCGCCCAGATTTTATCGAGCTCCGCTCGATAAAATCTGTGGCATCCGCCGGAGGCTTTAACTTTATTCAGCCGGGGGTTGAACCCCCACTTAATCGAATACCAACAGGCATTCATCTCACCACTTACAGAAGTAGGAGACTTCTACTGAATGAAGTTAGAAGCAAACAAACGCCTGGATAAAATTCCTGAGGCGTTTGTACAAATTAAAACATTCGATATCCTTTTTTACGCAAAACCCGCATTGTAAAGCCTGCTGCGACAGCTCCTACCAAACCGCTTGACAAAATGATCAAATCAGCTGCGGCAAGATTGGAAATACTTGTTCCCAGACTTGAAAAAGAAGCTGATGGAGATGTGAAATAATCTAGCAATTTCACTTTATCCACAATTAATATGGCGACAAGCGGATAAATAAACGCCATAATCCATGTCATCCTCAGCAGCATATTAAGTAAAAATCCAATCCCAAAAAATAGGACAAAAAATAATAATATTGATATTAACAGGACTGGAAGTGGCATAGCTGTTTTCCCCCTCGATTTCACTTTCATACCAAGTTTACTGAATGGTTGATAGAGCGTCAATGCAAAGACTCGGACGAATTCATGACAATTATGAAGAAATCAGAAGCGTCTTGATTAGCCTGAGCAAATAAGACTATTCGAAGAGTGCAGTTCTTCAGCCATCACAGAAAATGTGGCTTATAGCTTCGGAAGGATTAGAACGAAACTGATCGGACCCTTTTAGAGAAATAATTTATATGTTGTATACCCAAATTGATTGCCCGGGTTAATGGCATTCATCTCTTTTTGAAGAGGTCCGTATCCTCCTTTTATTAGCTCCGTAATCATAACAGAGGTCTGCTTGTCATCAAGAAGACTATCAGGTGTCATCCAACAGGCCTCTTCAAGCTCTTTCTCTTGAACGAGGACCGTTGTATTTTTCGGGTTGCAGGCAAAGATCATCATATTATCGCTGATAGAGGATTGCAATACTCCTGTCCTTACGCCAAGCAGACCAGCCACCGTACACATGATCCCTGTTTCTTCAAGTACTTCTCTTTCAACCGCTTCATCCAGCGTTTCACCAGGTTCGACAAATCCTGCAGGTAAAGTCCACTTTCCCTTGGCTCCGCCGTATTTTTTTTTCACAACAAGCCATCGTCCATTCTGATCAATGACCACTCCACAAACGGCCAGCCAAACCTTTCCTCGGTCTTGGCTCATCCTCATCTCCCCCACACTTTCTATGAAAAGCAATTTCCAGAAACGATACGATTTTCCCCTATGTATTCTCTTAAAAAAGGCAGAATCCAAATAGATTCTGCCTTCATTACTCATTACTTAAGCAAATTGAATTTCCCTTTTTTCATTGTCAGCGGAACACCGCCAATCATATAAAGGGCACGGTTGTCGATCATTTTCTTCATAAATGAAGCTTTTGTTCCTGTAACCTTTTTGCCGAAGACAACACCAATAGCATCATCATCACCAAGGGAACAAACAGTTCCTTTGTTATCAAAAATAAAGTTGTTAACTGGTGTTTTTCCGTTAAGAAGGTTTACCAAATTATTTGCAACAAACTCACCTTGCTGCATCGCAATTTGAGCAGTTGGTGGATAAGGGCGATTGATTTCTTCGTTGATGACGAGCGAGCAGTCGCCAATAACGAATACATCGGATAAACCAGGTGCACGAAGGTCTGGCTCAACTTTTACCCTGCCACGCATATTTTCAATGCCTGATTCCACAATAATCGGGTTGCCGCGCACTCCCGCTGCCCAAACCACTGTACTAGCTTTGATTTCCTCTGTTTCGTCTTCACCTTTAGCAACAACGATTCCTTCTTGAGTTGCTTCTTTGATAGCAGTACCAATACGAAATTCTACATTTTTTCTTTCAAGCAATGCGGTTGCATATGCAACAAGCTCAGGATCGAAGCCAGGAAGAGCTGTAGGAGCAGCTTCCACACAGACTACTTTCACCATATCTTTTTCAATATCATATTCCTTACAAAGTTCAGGAATGCGGTTGCCTATCTCTCCAAGGAATTCAATACCTGTAAAGCCGGCGCCGCCGACAACAATTGTCAAGCGCTCAGGTTTTTGATCAATTTTATAAGTCGCAAATTGATATTCAATATGTTCGCGGATTTGTCTAGCTGTATCTACATTCGTAATCGAAAATGCATACTTATCAAGCCCTTGAATTCCAAATGTTTCTGGAGCTCCACCTAAAGCGATTACGAGGTAGTCATAAGAAAGCTCATTCCCTTTTTCAAGTTGGACTGTTTTAGCTTCAGTATCAACTTTTAAAGCGGTGTCTTTTACGAAATTAACTTTGCTTCTGTCGACAACATTTGCAATATCATAACGGACCTGATCAGGAGACAATGTACCGGCAGAAGCTTCATGCAACCATGTTGTTTCATAATGGTAATCATTTCTATTGACTAAAACAATGTCGGCATCGTTACTTCCGAGCTGTTTTTGAAGACGTGTCACTGTCATTAATCCGCCGTAACCAGCGCCTAATACTACAATCTTTGGCTTTCTCAATCTAATCACTTCCACCTTTTCGTCTTATTATTAAACATTTGTACAGATGAAATGCATATTAGGAAAGTAATAATAAATTATGTGATGCACTTCACGTACACAAGCAAAAAAATGTCACAAAAAATAGACATATGTCTCAATACATCATATGGCTTTTATATTCTTTTTTCAAGCAGTTTTTTGGAAGAATAACAATTCTGAAATTTACAAAATAAAAACTGTTTACACTGCTTTTTTCCGCTGTCCCTAGGCCATTTTATATGACAAGATTATGCATTGTATGGCACAATAGGTACGTGTTAGGATGACATAATGAAGTTGTTTATGAACTTAGGAGGGGTTTTCTTTGAAAGAAGATCAGCAAGTTTTTGATATGACCATCATCGGGGCAGGTCCTGCCGGGATGTTCACTGCCTTTTATGCTGGGATGAGGAATTCATCGGTTAAAGTGATAGAAAGTCTTCCACAACTCGGGGGGCAATTGGCAGCCCTATATCCGGAAAAATATATATATGATGTGGCCGGTTTTCCAAAAATCAAGGCACAGGATCTGGTCAACAACCTAAAGGAGCAGCTTAAGCTATTCTCTCAAACCATTTGTCTTGGACAATCCGTCCAAAATGTTGAAAAGCTGGAAGATGGAACTTTTAAACTGACAACAGACAAAGAGATCCATTATTCCAAATCAATTATCATTACTGCAGGAATCGGCGCCTTCCAGCCAAGAAAGCTTGAAGTGGAAAAAGCTGAACAATACGAAGACAAAAATCTACACTATTTTGTAGATGTCATGAAAAAGTTCGAGGGGCAAAGAGTCGTCATCTTAGGTGGAGGAGATTCCGCTGTTGACTGGGCATTGATGCTCGAACCGATTGCTGAGAAGGTGACACTTGTCCACCGCAGAGATAAATTCCGTGCTCACGAAAGCAGCGTTAACCAACTGAAAGAATCTTCGGTTGAAATCAAAACACCTTTTGCCGCTTCAGACATTATTTGTGATGAAGAATCTATCAAAAAGCTTGTCATCCAGGAAGTCAGAGGCGATGCCGTGGAAGAAATCGAATTGGATGCTCTCATCTGTAATTACGGATTTGTTTCATCACTCGGACCAATTAAGGACTGGGGCATTGAGATTGAAAAGAACTCCATTGTTGTCAACTCCAAAATGGAAACAAACATTCCGGGAATCTATGCCGCCGGCGACATCACAACATATGATGGAAAAGTAAAATTGATTGCTACTGGATTTGGTGAAGCACCGACAGCCGTCAGCAACGCAAAAGCTTACATCGATCCAAAGGCAAGAGTGCAGCCAATGCATAGTACTTCCTTATTTGATAAGTAAATAAGAAAAGCGCAAGCGCCTTGCTCATCGACGTACAGACTGGAGTGCTCTGACGAGATAAAGGATAAGGAAGTGCGAGAGTGCCTGCTTATCGGCGACAAGCATAAGACGGGCGCTGAAGAAGGTGTAGTTTGCCTTCAGCAGCGGTTGGCTTATGTCCTCGAGCGATGGCACTCGCAGCTGGACAACACGGAGACGAAGGCCGCCTCAAGCCGCCGGCTTCGGTGGCACTAGTACTTCCTGTACGTCGGCAGGCTCAGGACGCGACGTCCTGTCGCTTCGCTTGCACTAGTACTTCCTGTACGTCGAAGCCGATGTAGACTACGTAGGAAGAAGCGCGAAGTCTGCTAGTCGATAGGCGCGGGAGCTGGACAACAAAGCACTTTGTTCAAAATGTTAAACCTTTTCTTATCTTGAAAATATAAAGCCTGAACAGAATTTCTGTTCAGGCTTTTTAAAATTAACATTCTTCCGGCGTTCCCGACACTTTAGCAGTCCGGAAGGATGAACCGCACCCACAAGATACAAGTGCGTTCGGATTCTCTATCGTAAAACCGCCGCCCATTAGAGACTGTTTAAAGTCAATGACAGTACCAGCGACAATCGGCGCAGTCTCTTCATCAATGACAACACCTATTCCGTGTTGCTCGAAGAATGTATCCTTTTCGGCTCTTTCATGGTCAAGACTCATGCCGTATGATAAACCACTACAGCCGCCACCATTAATGGAAAAACGGAAATTGGCTCCTTCTTCTCCATTTTCTTTCATCATTTTTTTGATCTGCACTGCAGCTGATTCGGTCAATGTAATTAGATCACTCATGAATCTGCACCCCCTCTTGCGAGAAATGAAGTCCTTCCTTTATTATAAACCTAGAAGGGTCTATTCTCAACCAATCGGTTTCAATCAAATACGCCTTGGCGTATTTGCGCCAAGATTTTATCGAGCTTCTCTCGATAAATTCCCTATGAAAATCTGTGGCATCCGCCAGAGGCTTTAACTTTATTCAGCCAGGGTTTGAACCCCCACTGAATGGGAATACCAATGTGCTTTCATCTCACCACTTACAGAAGTGAGAGACTTCTGCTGAATGAAGTTAAAACATCGGATTATCCTCTATATATTGGTAAATGTTTTTGACCAAATCCTCAGGATTCTCCCCAGTGACCACTTCTCCATTTACAAGTGCATACAAAGTTTCATCGCACAAATCGCAATGATCTAGACAGCCATATTCCATAATGTCCAAGTCCGGATCTTCTTCTAACTTTTGCATTGCTTCATACCCGCCCATGCCAAGGTTACTGATGCAAAATTCTATGATAGGATTCATTTGCTTCACCTCATTACCAGTCCTTATCCTACTCTTTTCGCACGGGTTAGTCAATTTGAAAGGCTTCTTAGTCCAGCTCAACAGACCGAAACATATTAATCCTGTTGTATATCAAGGTAGATTCCGCTATACTGTACGTTGGATATATAACTCATAAAACGACATATTTTTTTGTTTTTTCTTTACTATAGGATAATTAGACGGCAAAAGGAGATTGTTTGCATGAAAAAATTAGTACTGCTGGGCGGTGGGTATGGAAATATGCGGATGCTGCACCGTTTGCTGCCAAATAACTTACCAGAAGATGTATCCATCACCTTGATTGATCGAGTGCCATACCACTGTCTTAAAACAGAATACTACGCATTGGCTGCAGGAACAGTTTCAGATCAGGAAGTCCGTGTACCTTTTCCTGAACATCCGCGCCTTGAATTAAAATATGGTGAAATCACAAACATTGACCTTGAGAACAAACTGGTTCATCTGGATGAAGGAGAGCCTGTCCCATATGATGATCTGGTGATCGGTCTTGGATGTGAAGATAAGTATCATAATATCCCTGGAGCCAAAGAACATACACATAGTATTCAAAATATAGAAAAGGCCCGTGAGACGTATCAAACCTTAAACAATCTGCCAGCTAATTCTGTTGTCAGTATTGTAGGCGGAGGCCTGAGCGGAGTGGAGCTCGCAAGTGAACTCAGAGAAAGTCGCGAGGACTTGGTCATCAAACTATTTGACCGTGGAAAGATCATTCTCTCTGCATTTCCAGAAAGAGTAAGCCGCTATGTACAAAATTGGTTCCAAACAAACGGTGTTGAAGTCATTAATGGAGCGAACATTACAAAAGTGGAAGACCAGACCCTTTTTAATCATGATGAGCCGGTTCATACAGATGTTATTGTTTGGACTGCCGGTATCCAGCCAAACTGGATTGTGCGTGAATTGGATGTAGAAAAGGATAAGCAAGGTAGGGTCGTATTGACAAAGCATCATAATATTCCAGTTGATGAGCATGTGTATGTTGTTGGAGACTGTGCCAGCCTTCCTTATGCCCCTAGTGCTCAGCTCGCGGAAGGACAAGCAGACCAAATCGCTCAAATCCTTCAAAAGCGCTGGAGCGGACAAGAACTCCCAGCAGAATTGCCTACCATTAAGCTCAAAGGTGTCCTTGGCTCACTTGGTAAAAAGCAGGGCTTTGGACTAATGGCGGAGCGTGCTATCACCGGACGTATCGCTCGTATTCTGAAATCAGGAATTCTATGGATGTATAAATATCACAACGGATAAAAAAGCATCACGCACGAAAACCATGGAATAAAAATATAGTCTAATTCATTTTATCCTTAGTCGGAATCAGTTTTTTCTGATTCCGACTATCTATTTATTCTGAGCGATAACCGTATTCTTCCATCTTCTGGTACACATCTTTTAACCGAGGATTCCCCTCTCCAATTATTTCTGCGTCCATCGTTACAACAGGATAAAACAAATCTTCGTCGATTACCCGCTCTGCAAATTCTTTTACTGATTCCTCATCAGGAGGGTTAAAAATATCGATATATCGGATTTTAAAAGGCTGTTCCGGAAATTTTCGCGAAATCGCTGCTTCCAGCCACTCATATGTTTCCATCGAGGATGGCAAGTTAACGCAGCTTGCACAAATCTGCTTAGCCCCGTAAACAAATATTTCGGCTTCTTTCTTCATCGCATCCACACTCCTTTTCATTCATTGTACCCTTTTTAAAGAAAATTCCCAACGAGAGAAGCCCGTTCATAAAACAGTCGAACATTGAAAAACACGCCTGGCCGTACCCACAAATTTCAGAATAGACTCAGGCATTGAAACCGGATTTTGATGTTTCTGCAAATTGATCCTTTGAAGTCTCTCCCTCAATATAGCACTAAACACAGACTTTAATCATGTCCAAACATAGCCATAGATTTTTTTTGCGTTTCTGATTATAATGGGATAAGGAAGGGAGTAGATCTGAATGTCTGAACAAGCAATGTACAGTCAAGTTCAAGAAGTACTCGATAAATTACGGCCTTTTCTTCTTCGTGACGGCGGTGACTGCGAACTCGTGGATGTAGATGAAGGGATTGTAAAACTTCGTCTTTTGGGGGCTTGCGGTACATGCCCAAGCTCTACAATTACATTGAAAGCCGGTATCGAGCGGGCATTGGTTGAGGAAGTGCCTGGCGTCGTTGAAGTAGAACAGGTATTTTAATTCGCGATTCGGATTTTTCCGAATCGCTTTTTATTATGAAGTTAAGCAACATCCTCAAAGCCAATCAACTGCTGGCAGCTTTTTTTTCACCCCCGCCATCGAATAAAAAGAACGAAGAAACCGTTCATAATCCTGCGTATCCCTTAAATATTTGGCCAATGTCTCTTCTAGCTGCTTTTTTCCCGATTGTAAATTTGTATTGTAATATTCCTCCACACACACAAAGTAATGAAGCGGAAATAACAATCTTGCATAGATAAGTCTCCAGGCAAACGGTGATATCGATGATAGAGATTGGTACTCGTTTAAAAAATTTGTCATGTCCGGGTAAAGTGTCCGGCTGCTTCTGAAGTAACGATCTCGAATCCATTCCGAAATGTCCCTTGACGGATGGTCAAAGACCCAATCGAAAGGGTTCCTGATTTCTTGTTCGTCCTTCCATAGATCATCATAAAATCGTTCATGGCAAATCGTTCCATAATCAAAACGATGAAGCTGCTCGTCCAGCTCAGTATCTGTCACGTATTGAATAGCATTCTCGCACAACCCCATATAATATGGGAAAGATTCAATGAACATCTTGTCAAATTCCTCTCTTGGCGGCTCATGAAGCAAACCTGTCCATACTTTCTCCATTTGATCAAGCCTAACAGCCCAATAGTCCTTCCACTCGCCTACTCTATTCAAATTAGTAATGGGAGCCTGCAGGCTTTTTCCCCTGTTATGAAATCTTGCCAGTTGACGACCAGTCTTGAGGTTTCGATTAGCCCCATGAAATTGATTTTGAAGAGCCACATAATCCTCATTTTCATGTGTGACCAAATACTTTCCTTCCTTGCTTGCTACAAACCTTGACACTTTTTTATCTGAATGCTTTGCCATGTGCTCTGACATTTCATATAATTCTATTAGAACCTCCTGTTCCACATGAGTCACAGAAACAATAGTATACAACAAACCGTTTGAAAAAAAGCGGGTTTGTCGTCCAATTCGGATTGATCGATCTGCTTTGATGTCAAAATACTTCTCCAAAATATCCATAAGCATAAAAACATCCCTCTCTTATCACTTTTTCCCCTATATAAGTATATGAGCGAGATTGGTTATTTTGCTGAAGGTTTGTTTTTTACATGGAAATTGCCGGGGAGGAAAAAATGAGATTCAGACAGAACTACATGACATAAAGGGTGAGAAGAAATGACCTCAGAAAGAAAAATGACAAAGCTGGAACAGACTGCACGTCGCTTATTGAATGAGCGCGGCGTTACCATCGAAGATATTGCGGAACTTGTGATGTACTTGCAAAAAAAATACCATCCCGACCTCACAATCGAGGAATGCATATTTAATATCGAGCGTGTCCTTCGTAAGAGGGAAGTGCAAAATGCCATATTGACCGGTATTCAGCTTGATATGATGGCGGAACAAGGGAAGCTGGATGAACCGCTTCAAACTATTATCGGTACAGATGAGAGCATGTACGGAGTAGATGAAATTTTAGCCTTCTCTATAGTCAATGTCTACGGCTCGATCGGGTTTACTAATTATGGTTATATTGACAAGCAGAAGCCAGGCATTTTGGAGCATTTGAACGACCATTCTACAGGAGAAGTTCATACTTTTCTCGATGACATCGTCGGCGCTATTGCTGCAGCGGCCTCCAGTAGGCTTGCCCACAGTGCTAAAGGCGAGGAATAAAGCTATAGAATAGGGGACAATGATGAAAAAAAAGGTCCCAACCTGCCAATAGGCAAGTTGGGACCTTTTTACAATCAAATGCACCTTGGCGTATTAGAGCCTAGATTTTATCGAGCTCCGCTCGATAAATTTCCTCTGTAAATCTGTGGCATCCGCCGGAGGCTTTAACTTTATTCAGCCGGGGTTTGAACCCCCACTGAATGGAATACCAATAGGCATTCATCTCACCACTTACAGAAGTGAGAGACTTCTGCTGAACGAAGTTAAATGTTCCATTCTTCAAGAGTATCCAGTACATGTGTCGGTTGACTTTTCTTTTCCTTTAATGCTTCCCTTGTCGTTACTCCCGTATGAACGAGGAGCGTGTCCATTCCAATATTAATGCCCGCCAAAATATCCGTGTCGTAATTATCTCCAACCATCAGAGTTTTTTCCTTGATAGATCCTAGCACTTTTAAAGCCTGCTCCATGATGATGCGATGTGGCTTGCCTATAAATATGGGTTCCGTTTGAGTCGAAATAGATACGACCGACGTAATTGCTCCGTTACCTGGAAGCAATCCCTTCTCCGTCGGCAGCGCTATGTCCCCATTCGTGGAAAAGAACATAGCTCCTTTCCTAACAGAAAGGCAAGCTTTCGCTAGCTTTTCATACGTTATTTTCCGATCTATTCCAATAATAACCGCTTCTGGATCCTCGTCTGTTAACTTAAGACCTCTCTCTTCCAAGGCAGACATAAGCCCTGTTTCTCCAATCACATAGATTGAAGTATTAGGATGATGATCATACAAATAGTTGGCCGCTGCCATGGAGGTTGTAAATACCTCTTCCTCTTTGGCTTCCATTCCCAAATGATTTAAATGTTCAGCCACTTGCCTAGGGGTTTTCGAGGAATTATTAGTTACAAACAAAAAAGGAATATCTTTTTTTCTCAAGCGAGCTACAAACTGGACAGCCTCTGGAATGCTCTCTTTGCCTCTGTACATCGTACCATCCAAGTCAATCAGATAGCCTTCATACTCCTTCACCGGACATTCCACCCTTCCAAACGTCACTTCTTAAATGCCGATACAGGTCCCAACTCGTTTGTTAAATAATCTCTTACTTTTGGCGCAAATTTTTTAAGGGCACTGATCTCTTCTTTCAACATTGTCTGAACCTGTTCATGGTTAACCTCAATATATTGTTGTACGAGCATTTTTCTAAAGCCAATAACAACCTTAAGGCTGTCGCTCATGTCATCTGTGACAACTTTTTCATCAGTAAGAATATCAATGATATCGTCATAGCTCCCCGGATCTCTCATGATAAAACCATCAATCATAGCATTGCCAGTATCAAGAATGGATTCAATGACGGTCTGTGCAATTCTTTCCAGTGCGGCCTTTTCAATCATTGTCTCCCATTCATTTTTTTCTTCAAAAAACAGTAGTTGTTTTTCCATATACGCCAAAGTTTTTTCTATTTTTTCGCGATCAACAAAGTACACAGTTCTGATTACCTCCATGAGTTGTTGTTACTATCTTATCAAATAAATGGTCTATAGACGAATAGATGCAATGATTGAGGGCATTTTAAACATAAAAAAGGTGGTAGTCGTATGGATGAAACAAACCGGGATCATCTTGATAAAGAGGAAATCACATATACAGATGTATCCAATGTGGAAACCCAAAGAAATTTCCTTATTCCAGAGGAGCTTCCCGAAGGGTCTTTGGGTTCGCCGAGAGGAAAGGTTACACGCGTGGAAAATAAATCCACTCCATGGAAAGAAGGACAGCGCCATTACAGTGCTTTTAACTACGAATTCAAATCAATGCACCAAAACAGACCCCGCAAGTTTCCTGGTGCCCATCCGACACATGATGATCCGAACCAAGACACAGAGCCACCATATCAAGACAGCTAACCCCGTAAAAAAATGGCCAAAATTATTATGCTTGGCTATTTTTTATGGGGTGCGTTGGAATTAACAGGCGTTTTCGCTTTTCTATTGTCAAGCTACAGATGGCTGAGGCTCGAGGTCGCTTCGATCCATCCATTAAAAGTCAAAGGACGACTTCATTGGATGGCTCTCCGACGGACAGGATGTCCTAGTGCCGCCGGCGCCACAGGACGTGGCCACATTAGACGGCCTGCGCTTGTCGCCCCTGCGCGGCCGTCTTCCGCTTTTCTATTGTCCAGCTACAGACGGCTGGGGCTCGAGGTCGCTTCGATCCATCCATTGAAGTCAAAGGACGACTTCATTGGATGGATCTCCGACGGACAGGATGTCCTAGTGCCGCCGGCGCCACAGGACGTGGCCACATTAGACGGCCAGCGCTTGTCGCCCCTGAGCGGCCGTCTTCCGCTTTTCTTATTTATCAATCTTTTTCAATACAAAGTACGCACAGCCGAAGTTACAGTACTCATATAGATATTCCGACAAGGTACTGATTTTTGTATCGAATGATGCCTTATGATTGTCGTCTGAGAAAAAGCCCTTCAGGCGTAGCTGACCATATCCCCAGTCACCAACAATGTAATCATACTTCATCAATATATCGCTGAAGCGGGCTTTCAATGCTTCCTCATTGAAGCCGTCCCTGAATTCTTCAACGAGCTCATATTGCTTATTCTGTATCGCAACCAATTATCTCACCCGCTTAAATTTTTCAACTTCTTCCTTAAATTATAACTCAAACGGCAACAATTTCTAGTAAAAAAACCTTCTTAACGTACATCCTACTAAAGAGGAGGTGTATTTTTGAAAACAGCAAGGGTTGCATCGATTGTCTTAAGTGTCATGATATTGGGTGCCTGCGCAGCTAATGAGCGCCAGACCGCAAAAGATGATGGAGTTTACAAAGAAAGCGGGAACACAATCAATAGAGATGACCGGCACGATTTATATAACCGTTCAAATAACAATCAAAATTATGGCTTTGTGCGTGAAGTTAAAAGCCCTGTTCCTGACGAAACAGCGGATTTCGGACGCGGTGATGCCTTGGATAGGGAAAAGACCGCCAGTATAATCAGCAAAATGACCGTTGCTCTACCGAATGTTCTCGACAGCAGTGTAGTGGTAACAGATGCCGAGGTATTAATTTCCTATAAATTAAGCGAAACGGATAATAAAACGAGATTTGAGACAGCTGACCAAGTTAAGAAAACTGCAATGTCCGTTGTACCACGCTGGTATCACGTATATGTTACAGACGACCCGGCCTTGAAGCAGAACGTTGAAAACATTGGCTCTATGGACCCTTATTCATCAAATAAGGATAATGCAATCAAAGACACCATCCGCATGATGAAAGAGAGTTCACCGCAAGGCCGAAAAGTGAGTGAAACGGAAAATGAAAATGGCGAATCAAAAGAAGATCGCATGATCAATTCAAGATAGCCGTGCAGCATTAAAATTATCGGCCCGTGATTTTTCATGGGCCCTGCTTATTTTTTTACATGTGGCGAAGGAGGTGACAGCTATTTGAGAATAATCTTACTGTTGGCGATCATGATATTTTCTTCCGGAATATCAGTTAAAGCCAACGAAATGACTCAGTCTGAGATGAACGAAAAAAGAATGGAACTTTATAAAAAGACAGAAATAGCTACTGGAGTCCCATGGTTTTATTTGGCCGCAGTCGATCAATATGAGCGGAGCATCCGGAATGTCAGAAAAGATTTGCCGAAACCCAATGGCCTGCTGGGGATATATATTCAGCCAGAACATTGGACTGGTATAACTAACCCTGATAAAAAGGACGTCAATCCAAAATCCATTAGTTTTTTCAACGGACTTGGCCAGGATGGAACTGGTGATGGAATTGCAGACCCAAATCATACAGAAGACGTATTGTTTACAATCGGAAATTACATTGCCCAATATGGTACAGACGATACCAGATTTAGGCTAGCTTTATGGAATTATTACAAAAGAGATAAAACCGTCGGTGCCATTATGTCTAATACACAAGTTTATAGGAAGATGAATCGAATTAACTTGGATGAAAAAGCCTTCCCTATCCCAAAGGGATACAATTATTCTTATCGCGATACTTGGGGGCATCGTCGAGGCTGGGGAGGCCGAAGAATCCATGAAGGCACCGATATTTTTGCTGGGTATGGAACCCCTGTCCGAGCCGTTGCTTACGGTGTTGTGGAACTTAAGGGATGGAATAAATATGGTGGATGGAGGGTTGGCATTAGGGATTTAAATAACACTTATCATTACTATGCTCACTTGAATGGCTTTGCCAAAGGGTTGAAGATTGGGGATGTTGTTCAGTCTGGGGAAGTTATTGGCAATGTCGGAAGTTCTGGTTACGGTCCTCCAGGGACCTCTGGAAAATTCCCTCCACACCTTCATTTCGGGATGTACAAAGACGATGGCATAAAGGAATGGTCATTTGATCCTTATCATTATTTAAAAGTGTGGGAAAGAACTGAAAGAAAAAAATGAAGCTTTGGGATGTGTTCCCAAAGCTTCATTGAAGATTTAAACTTTTCTTTTTGCTTCTTTTGACTTGGAGATGGCCAATGCGACACTCGCTCCAAAGCCGCCCCAAATAATGATAACACCGATAATCATCATTGCAATCGCGCTGCCGCCCATTATCCTACCTCCCTTTCATCAACTGAAGACTCATAATCAAGATCCTGATTTTTCCATGGTTTTAAGGACATCAGAATACCAAAGAACATGGCTCCAAGTGCAACAGTCCATCCGTATTTAAACAGGAATTCACGTGGGTAGTCTCCGCCGCCATAATCTCCGACTAGATTTTGGCGCAAATTATCAAACATCATATAACCAAGAACAATTGGAGTGATGACTGATAATGAAATTCTCCACCAGACTCCAAGTCTGATATCTGAAACAGAATCTGCATAAGATTGAAGCGGTTTCAACTGTTTGGCAAACCATGCGATAAAGATTACCTCAAACAGGCCAGCCATCGCAACTCCAAATTGGTTTATGAAATAGTCAGCAACATCAAGCAAGTTCAAACCGTTTTGTGTTGCGAAGACAAGGGAGACGATTGCTGTCAACCCGCCTCCGAATGTAACTGCCTTTGTTCTGGAAACATTGAATTTTTCCTGAATACCAGCCATATATGTCTCAACAATGGAGATCAGTGATGTCAACCCGGCAAGTGTCAGTGATATGAAGAACAAAATACCAAAAATTTGCTGGAACCCAGGTAATTCATTGATGATAGTTGGAAAGACTGAAAACGCAAGAAGCACTCCGCCTTGTACAACCTCATTGACACCAACACCTTGTTGTGCTGCCATGAATCCCAAGGCCGCAAATATGCCGAAACCGGCGAGCAGCTCAAAACCTGAGTTCGCAAAACCTGTAATAAAGGCGCTGTTTGTGATGTCATTTTTCTTTGGCAAATAACTTGAATAAGTAATCATAATGGCAAAACCGATTGATAAGCTGAAGAAAATCTGTCCATATGCCGCAACCCATACTTTTCCGTTTCCGATCGCACTCCAATCAGGTTTAAAGAATTGATTTAATCCTTCAACCGCCCCATCTAATGTAAGGGCACGTATGACAATTACTGTGAACAGAACGACAAGCAATGGAATCATGATTTTGTTTCCTGCTTCAATACCTTTTTTAACACCTGCAAATAAAATTCCCAATACAATGACCCAAACTAAAATGAGAGGAACTAGGACTCCGGGAACAAAGCTGCCGAAGGAAGCCGTGTCGCCCACTTTCAAATAATCGGCGACCAAGAAGTTCGTTGTATCACTGCCCCAGTCCAATTTAAAGGAAAAATAGGTATAGGCCAATGCCCATGCAATGATGACCGAATAATATGTTGCAATAACAAATGAAATACCGATTTGCCACCAACCGATCCACTCTCCACCTTTTCTGATCCTAGCCAACGCAAGTGGTGCCGATCCCCGGTATTTATTACCGATGGTAAACTCCAAAATCAGCAATGGGATTCCTGCTGTCAGCAAGGCAAACAAATAAGGAAGAAAGAAGGCCCCTCCTCCATTATCATACGCAACGGCCGGAAAACGCCAAATATTGCCCAGTCCAATCGCTGAGCCAACAGCAGCAAAAATAAATCCAGCTCTTGAACCAAATTGCGCACGATTCTCCATTTAAATCCCCCCTCTTTAAAAATAGTAGTTTTTTGCAGAAAAGTATGAATATTAATTAATTAGCATAGTTACTCATTCTTATTTTGTCAAAATGGAGTTATGCGTAAATTCTATAAAAAATTTAATTGAAATTATTTAAAAATAAATAAAAGACAGCCGAAAGCTGTCTTTTATCTCCCTGGATTTTCTTCCATCACCGTCTGTTTTTGTGAAACCTTATTTTTTCTTGTAGTCAGAGCGAAAATCCCCAGTAGTATGGCTACTGTAGCTAGTCCCAGCAATCCATTGTCCGTCAATCCCATTACAACAAACCCGATACCTGCAATCAATGCCGATGTCAGAGCATATGGAAGCTGGGTGATCACATGATCCATATGATTACATCCTGCACCAGTTGATGAAAGAATCGTGGTATCCGAAATAGGCGAACAATGATCTCCAAAGACGGAACCTGCAAGGACGGCTGCGAGCGCCGGCAGCATCATGGACATATCAGTTGCAGCGACCACCTGTCCAGCAATCGGCAATAAAATACCGAAAGATCCCCATGACGTACCCGTTGCGAATGCCATCAATCCGGCAACAGCAAACATGATGACTGGTAAGAAGGAAATATTCAGCTGCGAGTTTTTAACGACATCTCCAAGAAATACACCCGTGCCCAACTCTTCAATCAAAGTGATGATCGCCCAAGCAAATACCAAAATCATGACAGCTGGCAGCATAGATTTCATTCCTACTCTGATCCCTTTAAATAGGAGTTTGGCATCCATGGAATCATTGATTGCTTTTTGGCGAAGAAATAAAATAGCAGCAACAATTAAACCAAATAAGCCGCCAAAAATAAGAGCAAGCGCCACATCAGCGTTGCCGAAAATGTCCATGATAGTTGCTCCACTTTTACTTTCTTTTAAGCCACTCCAAATAATAGCGGCAATCGTTCCGGCAAAAAGAGCCACAATTGGCCAGACGAGATCTCCTACTGTCCCATTTTCACTGGAAGGCAGATCTTCTTTTATTTCACCAGGTATCGCTTTGTTAGGATCATAAGGAATACCTGTTTCCAACGTGCGTTTTTCATGTGTTCTCATGGCTCCAAAGTCAGCGTTTCTTATGGCAATAATAAAGACAAGCCCAAGAGTCGCCCACACATACAAGTTCATCGGAATGATTTGAAGGAAAGCTGTAAACGCAGAAATCTCAGTAATATTATGCGTTGCAAGAACTGTCCCTATGATTCCGATAATGAAAGCCCCCCAGCTTGAAATAGGTGAAATGACACAAATTGGCGCTGAGGTTGAATCAATCAGATAAGCCAGTTTTGCCCTGGATACGCGATGGCGGTCCGTTATAGGACGTGCCACCTGACCGACTGCAAGGGCATTGAAATAATCATCAATAAAAATAATAATGCCAAAAATCGCGGTTAAAATTTGTGCACCCGTACGGCTTTTTACTTTCGTCATCGCCCATTCTCCGAAGGCCCTGCTTCCACCCGCAATATTAATAAGTGCGGTTATCGCCCCTAACAAAAATAGGAAAGCTAATATACATATGTTCCAAGAATTTAATCCGCCGTCTTCGACAAAAATTCCTTTGACTGCATCCCATAAATAAGAAAGGGATTGTCCAACATTGCCTTTACCCAATAATAAGGCTGATACAATGATACCTGTCCCTAAAGAGAGCAACACCCTGCGTGTAAGAATGACCATCAATATCGCCAGTAACGGCGGCAATAGCGAATAAATCGATTGCTCCATATTTTCCTCCTGTTCCGACACAGACCTCATTGCTGTGCACTGCTGCCTAAGCTACCATTATACTTTATAATAGAAAAATAGTTTTTCCAAACCTCAAATTTTAGCAACACCTGTGTTTACATAGAAAAAACCACACACATGTGGCTTCGACAAAACAGCACTAGCAAAGCTTCTACAATATATATTTTTTCAAAATCTGTCGTTTTTTTCCACTGCCTCCATCTCGTCCACCTCTTTGAAAAGGTTTACATTATTATTATATAAGTATAATATCATTAAAAATTATGGTTGACAATACTACGGTGTATTCTGCGTACCTGGAACTTGGATGGATGGGTTCATTGTCCCAGTATTATTATAAAATTGAGGGACATCCCCGGGATATAAGCCGATTGCAATAGGTACTTCTTGTTCCACTTTCGCCAGCTCTGTGCCGAATGGGATAATAATTTGAACGTTAACACTGACACGTACAGACACTGTTACAAACATATTATTGATCGGATATTGCTCCACCTTCGTTTCCACATTTGTGTTTACGCTACCCACAGGAGTGAACCTGATGGGAATCCGTGGACCAAGATTTCCGAGTAAAGCATTGTGAGTTGCTTGACCTAATGGAAATGAATATACGATTCCTTCTCCTTTTGCAGATTGATCATATGAAAATTGTACGCCCGTCTCCTCATAAAAGGCAGCCAGATCTCCCGCTTCTGCTTGCCGTAAATTCATTTGGATTGCTTTAGAAATATCCGCCTGGGTTTCATTGATAATATCAGTCTTGAACTGAACACTCTTTCCACCAACTCCATCCGGAACAATCTCCGTAATCTCCCTTAAATCTTTTACTTCGGGAATGACGTCTTTGACCGCTTTGCTTACTACCATCGGCGCAATTTTACGGGTTTGGGACTCTGCATAATTCAATAAAGTCGGTTTAATCCCTTTATTCACAATCCACAGTCCAGCGGCTGTGGAGAAAGTAAAAAAAACAAAAGATATCAACAGAACATAACGGAAAGGCAGTGGCCCCCGCCGGTATTTACGTCTACGAAATCGAGCCAAAAATAATCCCCCCTTATACAAACATATGCGTACAAGGAGGGGATTAGCGCACGTTTATTAAATATCATTCAGGCCACTTAATTGTGTGCCATTAGGGTACACCCTAGATTCTGTCAAACCATTTTAAGCAAAGCTTCTCGCCCTTTCGTTCCCGGAGTAATGCCAAGCTCCGCAGCAGCAATCGTTACAGATTCCAGCGGTGCATCAAGCAATTGGGCAATCGTCCTTACGCCAACCGCTCTTCCGGCAATAATCCCCCGGTCTTTCAGCTTGCTGTTTAACAGCCCAACATCAAGAGCACCGCACATAATGTATCCTCGGTCATTTGATACAGTCAGTAACGTTGTTTTCGGCAAACAAACAGTGGAAGCGACAAACATATGCCCTTCAATCATTACCGGCTCAATACTAACCATCCATTCCACCCCTCCCGATTCCCATTATATGAAAGTCGGGATCATTAGTTGCCCAAAGGCAGGGCGTAAAGATTTAATAACCGCGTTCAAAAGCTCCGCAGCAGAATAACCGGTTTGTCGACGTTAAAAGAAGTGGTTCATATCATGATCAAGCATATCGGTTCTTCAATTCCCATTCCATCAGATCGCGGACAAATTCCGGTAAATAGTATATCTTCCTCCGTGCATTTTTTATTGGTGGGAGAAATACACCAAAAGTGAACATATCCAAGGTTGCCAGTTCATATATTCTCTCCCGGTCCAATGGCTCTCCGGCAATCTTGATAGATCCGCTTTCCTTGTTGTATTCTATTTCATGGTAAACAAATTTTCCCATCATCACTCCCCTGAATCCAAGCCCTTGAAACTCAAGCTCAGATAAGCCGCTTTCTTCAGCTTTCAGGAGTACCTCTTCAAGCTCTGTGCCTGAAAGTTCTACGACGCATGGGTTGATCGGATGCGGAAGCATGCGATGCAAATCATACTTCGTCACCTTTCCTTTCTCAAGCGCTGAAAGGACAAGACCAGAATTGACAAGAGCGCAATCCGCTTTGCACCATTTGTATAATGCTTCACACAGTATAACCGGTAACTCGGACTGTTCCAGCCAAGAATAATTCAGCGGTTCAGGGAGTGTGACCACCTCGGTTTGCAACAAATCTTTTCCAATTTCATCCAAATCTTTAATGTATTCCGCTGCATTCGGAGGATTATCCAAAACGGCTGTATCGAAAAGGATAGCCGTATAATTTTTCCATAAAAATGGCCCAGTATCTACTTCGGCCTCTATGTAACCGATATACTCCCCATATCTTCCCGCAGCACCCAACGTAGTATAATTCACTTTCTTTCCATTCATAAAAACATGATGGGTATGACCGCCCAAAATCAAATCAACACGTGGGTTATTCTCCGCAACCACTTCATCATCATGCATGCCCAAGTGGGATAAAACAATAATGATGTCCACCTGCTTCTGTAATTCGGCAATTTGGCTCTCCAGCTCAGAAAGTGGTTCAGATAGTTCCCAGCCCAGTAATTTGTATAAAGGCCGATAATAGGCAGTTGCTGCAGTAACACCAATTTTGGTTCCTTTTGAGGTTCTATATATTTGATAAGGTAGTGCCCATGAAGGTCTAGTCCCACCAGACAAATACAGATTTGCTGCCAATACATCAAATTTGGCATCATTATATAGTTGATTTAAAGCATCATGCGGTAATGTAAGTCCTTCATTATTACCTATAGTGACTGCGGTATACTCTGAATCATTTAAAAGCTCCACATTCCCCTTCCCAAGGGTCCCTTCCGTAAAAGAGTGCCGTCTGTCAACAAAATCACCACAATCAAAAATAAAAACGTCTTCTCCATTTGCTTCATGCAGAGATTTTCTTTCTTTCAAAAATTTTCTGATCCTCGGCCACTTTTCAAAATGGCTGTGGACATCATTTGTATGATAGATATGAATTTTTTCTCTCACAAATACACTTCCTTCAGTCATTAGAGAGGCGCAGGCGTTTTCTACTGTGCAGTAATCGTTTAACCATGACGAAATGCTTATTAGAACAAATCAAGCTGTTTGGCAGCAAGTCCGTCATACTCTATGTCCATCAATCGAATAAATTCCTTTGCATTACCAGCAGCATCACCGCCGGAATTATTATTGAATAGCACATAGATATCTTTCGTTTGCTTTTGAAGCTTTAGAATATTTTCCTTCCATTCCAGCAATTCCTCTTGATTGTAACGGTATAAATAGCGGACCTCCCGCCAATTTTTCCCATTGGGCTTCATCCATGCCGCGATATTTCTACCGTGCATGCGGACAAGCGTTTTTTCCTTATTGGTTGCCTGAAGTACTGTTGGAACTGATCCTTCTCCCGCCTGCGGCTCATCACAGATGCTGTGAATCCACCCTTCAGCTTCCATAAAGCCTAAAGTCTGTGAACGGAACCTGGCTGAAAACCAAGACTGGTTGCGAAACTCAAGGGCGACCGGATATCCAGTCATTTTTTCACGGCAATACCGCAAATAAGCAACGTTTTCCCTCTTGCAATCAAACCATGGGGGAAACTGAAAAAGGACCATCGCAAGCTTCCCGCTACCCTTACTTGGTGCAAGAGATTCCTTAAACGCATCAAACATTTCCTCTTTTGACGAAAATGGAATTTCTCCCCGCTGATGCCCCGTCATTCCTTGAAAAGCCTTGATGACAAACTGAAAATCAGCGGGCGTATCTTTGACCCACTTCTCCATATTGCTAGCAGATTGAACCGCATAAAAAGACGAATCCACTTCCACTGTTGGAAAGTGCGCTCCATATTCCTGTAATTTATCACTTGTCGCTGTTCCTGTTGGGTATATATTATGGTCACCCCATCCAGTTACTCCTATATAAATCATATTCTCACCTGCTTTCAGTGTAGCATGATTCAAAGTTCGTCGACCAATACTTCATCTCATTATAATCCCTTTTGGATGAAATAAAAAATTGGCTGGATGAGATTTTGAACTCTAGAATTTGTGCCTATGCCGCCCCTTAAATATAAGCACATATCTGTTTGTACTCTTGATTCGAAGGATTTTCATCCCTTTGAGCTTCATAAAAGGGGCTCATAAAATTCTCTCCATTAAGATAAAAAATGATAAGTGTGGGACAAGCTGAAGCATCCACCTCTTATTCTTTGATTACATTCCATCAAATGCGACTTGGCGTATTTGCACCCAGATTTTATCGAGCTCCGCTCCAATAAATTTCCTCTGAAAATCTGTGGCATCCGCCGGAGGCTTTAACTATATTCAGCCGGTTTGAACCTCCACAGAATGGAATACCAATAGGCATTCATCTCACCACTTACTGAAGTGGGAGACTTCTGCTGAATGAAGTTAAAATAAGTGCTGTTGAATATTTACTAAAAAGCTGGTAGAATTTTCTACGTATTTTTATTGAAAGGAAGGTGATTTCATGAGTGATTTAGAACAAATTAAACTCATGAAGCCACCATTTCCCAAGCTACGATGTTTTTCTTTCAAACCTATATTACCTAGGGAGGATTATTTTGAAGAAAAACATCGGAAACAAAACAGCGAGCTTATTATTACTGATTGTATTAGTAGGATTTCCACAAATTAGCGAAACCATTTTTAGCCCATCGTTACCTTCCATCGCGGAAGCATTTGAAACTTCTATGAGTGATGCACAGCTTACGATGAGTATATACTTTATTGCTTTTGCTTTCGGGGTATTTTTCTTTGGGCGTATATCCGATAAAATCGGTCGTCGCAAGGCTATGCTTTATGGCGTGTTTTTATATTTTGTTGGTAATGTGCTTTGTTTAGCAGCAAATGAAATGGTGGTTTTATTAGTCGCACGCTTTGTTCAAGCGTTTGGCGCAAGTGTTGGTTCTGTCATAACACAAACAATTTTACGTGAAAGCTTTTCTGGCGTTGAGCGTCATAAATTGTTCGCTCAAATTTCAGCTGCCCTTGCCTTCACCCCTGCCATTGGTCCATTAATCGGTGGCTTTACCGATTATTATTTTGGCTTTCAAGTCGTGTTTTGGGTGTTAGTCTCTATGAGCGTTATTGTATTTTTCTATGCTTTTTTACGCTTACCTGAAACAGCACCTTCTTCAATCGAAATGAAGCCTCTACTGCCGATAATAAAGGGCATGATTACAAATGCTCGTCTATGGCGCTATGGTGTATTAATAGGCGGTATTAACGGCGTATTATTTAGCTATTATACCGAGGCGCCGTTTATTTTTACGCAATACTTTTCACTAACAAGTGCGATGTATGGGTTTCTAGGCATTATCGTTGCACTCGCTTCTATTGCAGGTGCGATGCTGTCTAAACGTCTTGTTATCCGCATAACTCCTGAGAAGATTATCTTACGCGGGTTAACCATTATGCTCATCGGTACATTGGTCTCCACTTCGGTACATTTTTTACCGATTTCATTACAATTGCCAACCATGATAGTTAGTGTGTTTATTATATTATTTGGTACAGGTACCGCTTTACCAAACTGTCTAAGCCTAGCACTCATTGACTTTCAAGATGTCATTGGTTCAGCGAGTGCGATATTCAGCTTGGGCTATTATTTACTCGTGAGCATTATAACCTATGGTATGAGCGTTTTTCATAATGGCACAGTCCTTGCGATGCCACTATATTTTTTAATGTTGGGGCTTGTTATGCTGCTAATAAGCTCACGATTACAACAATAAAAAATGGATCCCGAATGGGATCCATTTTTTGTTTTGCCCCTTACTAATTTAGACACGAGAATTCAAGATTATAGAAACCCCTACAACCTTCTGAAAGTGACTGGCATTTTCCAGTTGTTTGCAAGAACCGGACCCCAAAAATACAAAATCAGACGGAAGCATATCAAATTCAATATGCCCCGCCTGACCTATTTTATGGGCTCTTAGACAGCCCCGCCTTAGTAAAAAAAGCATCAAATGTATTACATTTCTCCGCTTAATTCAACTAGAATTTTTGCTTGAGATTTATCGTTTGTTAATGCCTCGAATCCTTCTTCTACAATGTTCTCTAATTCTATTTGAGATGTAATGATACCTTGGGGTTTTAATTGACCTGTACCCATTAAGTCGATTGTTTGTCGGAATGTTGTTGGTGTATAAGCAATTGTTGAAGTCACTTTAACACCAGTATTTGTTAATTGCATCGGATTCCATTCGATTGGGCGTGCAAAAATAGAGACAATAACCATTGTACCGCGAGCACGTGTTACATCAATCGCTTGTTTGAAGGTTGGAGCGACACCAGCAACTTCAAATGAAACGTCTACACCATCAGGGATAATAGCCTTTACCGCTTCAACAGGGTTTACTTCTCCTGAATTGTAAACATGTGTTGCGCCAAGCTCTTTTGCTTTCGCCAAACGTTGCTCAGATAAGTCGAATACAAAGATTTTACTTGCGCCAGCTGCTTTTGCAGCAATAGTAGTTAATAAACCAATCGGACCAGCACCAAATACCGCCACTGTATCGCCAAACTGCATGTTAGCTTCTTTAACTGCTTGTACAGCAACTGCTGTGGGCTCCACTAATGCACCGTCTTGTAAGGTCATACTTTCAGGCAATTTATAAAGGTGTTTTTCGCCTACATTAACATGAGAAGCAAAGCCACCGTCTGAACCTAGTCCGATAAATTGGAATCCGTCATACGCATCAACGTCTTCTGGTTTGTTACCGTAAGTGTACATTGGATTAATTGCGACACGATCACCAACTTCTACAGATGTTACGCCTTTACCTACTTTTTCTACTATACCTGCAAATTCGTGCCCCATTGTTAGTGGTGCTTGCTGCCCAGTTAGTGGGTGCTGTTCTTCGACCGGAATAAATACTGGACCTTCTTGATATTCATGTAAATCAGATCCACAAATTCCTGTCCAAGCGACACGCACAGTTACCTCTTTATCTTTCATTTGCTTTAGTTTGCGTTCCTCCACACGAATATCCTTTTCACCATACCATACTGCTGCTTTCATCATTAATGCCTCCAATATTAGTTTTATTTAACTCTGAAAAAGTAATAAACTACTTATCTTGTTTAGACATTATTTATCTTTTTAAACATCATTCTACGTGTTATTGAAATAACATCTCCTTTTTCCACACCATTTGAGCCAACTGGACTACTAACTAAAAAAACTTAGACAGTGTTCCTTCAGATACACGTTACACAGTAACTTGGCTTTCCGCAGGACCTCCTTGATAAGCACTATCTGGTGCAAAAAAATTTACCATCCACGTGAATTGAAATACTTGAATCATGATATATACAATCCATTTATCTTCAATTCGAGATAATCATAACACATAATATCTCCCCCTTCAACAAATTAAGACCCTTGTCCAACATGGTTCATTCCGAATCTATTTTATCGAGCTCCGCTCGATAAAATCTGTGGCATCCGCCGGAGGCTTTAACTTTATTCAGCCGGGGTTTGAACCCCCACTGAATAGAATACCAATATCCAATCATCTCACTACTTACTAAAGTGAGAGACTTCTGCTGAATGAAGTTAAAAATTACCTTCTGTTAAATCCTTATATTCCTATTAGGCGAAGATATATACATAACACACATCTCAACAAAAAAAGCTTCTAACAAGATCCCTCATTTCACTAAAACTGTACAGTTTAAGAAATACCTTGTCGAAGAAGGGGCAACTCAAAATTCACCAAACTTCCCATCATTTATTCGTGTCGAACACCGCGTATAGATCCACCTCAATGAAGTTTCATTTTTTACAATCGATATAAAGCTCATGCTTGTTTTTTAGACAGCCTATCATCTTAATTAGTATGGCGTAATCTAATTTTCCGGCTGTTTCACGATTTCTTTCATCACTGTACGGGTCACTTCATCCCCCAATAAGTAAGCGCTTGTGATCTTTAGAATCAGAAATTATAATAAAAATGAAACAGCGTTAACAAGCTTTAAGTTGGAGGAGATAATCATGACAGATTTCACTATACGCCTTGCCACCCCCGAGGACCGCAAGGAGATTTTCAACGTTCATCGTGATTCAGTCCACAACCTCTGTTCAGAGCAATACACGGAGGAACAGATCAACATGTGGCTGGATGGGAGGGATCCGGATGTTTACCTCCCAGCGATAGAACGCGGGGAGCTTTGGGTCGCCGTGTCAGACGGGTCAATCCTTGGTTTCGTTGAAGTGGAAGGCAACGAGATCACCAAGCTTTTTGTCTCCGGAGCAGCAGCGGGGGCTGGAGTTGGTAAAGCCTTGATGATGAAGGCCATCGGGTATATTCGACAGGATGGAAAGGTACGAATTTATTTAGAAGCCACAACCACTGCACGGGATTTCTATCGCAAATTGGGCTTCGTTGAGACGGGAACAGGAACTTTCTCGCGAGGAGGAGCGGCAGTTTCGGTGGAAATCGTCAAGATGGAGCTTGTCTGAATCCAAGCAATCCATTCAAAAGGACATACACATTCTCAAACCGAGATTGCCTTTAGTAGATGAGGTCTAAATTTTACATGTTCCAGAAAAATAAATTTAAAGACAAAGGTCTCAGCACTTGGCACACAAAGATGAAAATAAAAAAGTAACTCCCAAATGATTGCTGAGCTATCTGGGTGGTTACTTTTTTGTTGCGACAAGTAATGCTAAGAAGACATAAGTCCCTAACCGTGGAGAATAAGCTGCTCACACTTAGAATTTTGTATGCTATTGCTTCCCCTTAATGAATGTCCGAATCCCTAAAAAGCATTGTATAAGCAATTAATATGCGCTATACTTTTTTAAAAAATTTCCCTGAGGAAAGTTTTTTTACTTAATACAAATGAGGTGGCGCAATGCTCAATTTTTCTCAAATTTTTTGGGAGGGTCTTATTCTATCTTTTATTTTTTCATTTGTTGTTCTAGCCTCGCTATACTATAATCCTAGATTATGGTTAAACGATTATCCAAAGGATATTCAGAAAGCTTCGCTTCCAAAGACAAAAAAAGAGAAAACACAATTTCTATTAATTGGCCTACCACTGATCGTTATATTACTTATTATCCCTTATCTATCTTCATTACACTACAGTGATAATATTAGTTTTTTATCGTTATTTCTCCACTTCTTTTTAATTTTTTCTGTAATAAGCTTGGTTGATCTGCTATTTATCGATTGGCTTATTTTCTGCTATATTAGCCCTAAATTTATTGAAATTCCAGGTACTTCCTCATTAAACAGTCATAAGAGTTATCTTTTTCATTTAATAGGCTTTTTAAAAGGCATCATCATATATGGGATATTTAGCTTCATTTTGGCCGGAATTCGATACATCGTTTAAACTATTTCGGTGAGTGAAGGCAGGTCGACCGCCGGTCTCTAGTTCGCTCTTTGTGGTCAACATGAAAAAATGTTCCAACACTTTTCGTCAGGCAATAGCTCTTTAGAAGCCAGTTCACAAAGATGAAAATAAAAAAGTAACTACCCAATGGTGGTTATTTTTTTGTTGCGACAGTATCGCATTACTTCACACTAGTATTAGGGAATATCTAATCATTTAATCCCTTTCCATTTAAAATGTGCTGCATATATTTCTCGATTCTTGACTCCCGTGTTACAGATTTTTTGGGTGCTGAAAAATATAGGCTGTATGCCCTTTGCCTTCCTGGTGTCAGTGCCTCAAAAGCAGTTTTTAAATCAGGAATTTCCTCGAATTTATTTTGAAGTTCTTTAGGAATACTGAATTCTGTATTCTTTTTTACTGTCAATCCGGCTTTTTCAATCTCAATAGCCTGATGAATATAGGTTTTCAAAATAGTTTCCAACTCAACTATTTCCTGAAGGTTGTTAAACCGAATCTGGCGCGCCGCTTGTACATTCTCCGTTTGCTGGACTAGAATCCCGTGGGTATCCTTCAACAAGGCGCCTTTTGGAAACAAAAGCGCACAATATTCTTTAAACCCTTGTATCAACACAATGTTTTTCTTCTCAAACGTGTAACAGGGGTTCCTCCACTTAAATTCTTCGGACAACTCACAGTCAAGAATGATATTTCTCAACTTCTCATACTCTTTCTTCCACTTCTTTGCTTTACTTAAAAATTCTTCAACTTTTGGATTCGTTTCACTATTTTTCATTAAGGATCACCCCTCTTGCATTTTTTCGAAAATCAGGAAATCAAATGCGCCTTGGCGTATTTGCGCCCAGATTTTATCGAGCTCCGCTCGATAAATTTCCCCTGAAATTCTGTGGCATCCGCCGGAGTCTTTAACTTTATTCAGCAGGGTTTAAACCCCCACTGAATGGAATCTTAATATGCATTCATCTTACCACTTACAGAAGTGTGAGACTTCTGCTGAATGAAGTTAAATCAACCTGTCCAGTTCAGTCAGGGAGCTTGTGTCACTAGTTTGCCCTGTTAGTTTCAAAAGGAAATCCTATTTAACGTTCAAAGCAAACACTAGCACTCAGTTTATTTGTGTAAAAGCTGAATTACTACCATTTAAATAGCCAAAATGGACTTATTAAAACTATACATCATTTTCAATTTGATATATAAAAAAATTCCCTTGCCACTATGGGACAAGGGACAGAGTTATTTATAAACAACCTCTCAATTCTATTCGCATTACAATTCGTCTAAGGCAAGAACCTCTCCAGTTAATGCATTCACTCCATAAACACAGTCTAATTTTCCGCATAAGATATATTGTTTTTGTGAAGTATCATAAACATAATAAGGCTTTAACTCAAACCTATCCTTCAACTTATCGTATGCTACATCTTTCGCAATTGTGGCCGTTTCCGCTTTCTGAAATTGATTAAACATTTCTAGCATCGGTAGATTATCAATATAATTTACTGCGTAAAATTGTTTAGAATCAATTATCACTGTCATTTTCCTTTGAAATATACGATTATCTTGTTTCTTCATTTTTAAGGTAGCATGGACATATTGCTTATGACGATGCAAGGTTTTGAGAATCCACTTATCTGTATCATGAGGATATTCTTGTCTTAAAAAATTGTTGACTGCCGTGATACATTTTTCTTGTTCTATATTTGTAATTGGAAATGCTTCAGGGCTTGGCTCTCTAGAAAGTGCTTCATCTAGCGTTACCTCCTCCACGAGATTGAGTTCTTTTCTTACAAATGGCACACCAAGAGAGGTATCCCATGACATTATTTTATCAACTGTAGTATTAGAGTTTACAACGAATTCAAATGGGATTATCTTGGTTTGATCATTCGTAATATATACTTCCTCTAACCCATATATCGGAATAAGCTGCTGCTTTGCATCAACTGGAAATTCAATCAATTGCAATTGCGCCTTTACCACATCATTAATCTTTTCAAGCGAAAGATTATAAATTTCTTTTCTTATTTGTTGTTGTACTGGAAATTGGCCATGTACGGTGAACATGGTAAGCTTCCCCTCAGCATCAAAGCTAATCTCAATCATTCCCGAAGGCGAAACATCAACACCATCTATGCACTCCCGGAACAAAAATTCCCTTTCCCCTTCCTTCTGCAATTGAAAATGCTGTCGATATGTAAGACCTGTCTCCTTCTCAATCCATTGGATGATAGCATTCGTATCCAAATGATCAAACAAAACAGTTTTTGCGAAAGATTTCCCTCCAACGAAAATCACACTTCTCACTTTCCCACTATTTAAATCCAACTCAATCACTGCTGTCCCATCTGGATTTAAATCATCCTCTGGAATAGGAATATGCTGTGGAACCCATTCTGTACTTAATGTATAAAGGGTTTCATTAAAAACATTTACAGTCCGCCCGAGATTATATCTCGCCAAATCATATGAATCCAATCCAAATTTTGCTCTCAGTGCACGGATAAATTCCTTTATTCTTCCGTCCATTCCTTGTCCCCTCGTTTCTATTCATCCTCAAAACAATAGAAAAGAACGTCTTCATAATAAAGATAGAAATTAACAATGAAAAACGTTATTCGGATTACCTTGTGAAAATCCGTATTAGTTAGATAATCAATTTACCTTAGAGTCCATTTTTCTGCAACTTTGTGACTTATCATCAATACTGGTATCAGTAATATCGTTACGATTAAGGCACTTATAACCGTGCCTGCATTTAAGATTCCATTAAGATGTAGCTGGTAAAAAAATAAAATGTTATATGGAATAATAATTAGCAGTGTTGTCCATACCCCTGGAACATAGCTTCTTAGAAATATAGATTGAACAGGATGAGTAAAAATATTTAAGGCAAAAAAAATATTTAAACCTACGAATAGGTAATACTGTTTTGTCGTTATTGTTATTAAAATTAGAGCGGAAGCTACAATAAAAACTACACATACAGCCGCAGAAAACTGAGCTGAGGTCATAGTTCCAAATTTATCCACTTCCTTTTTAGCAAACGAGGGTATTCGTTCACGAATACGAGGATACGATTCATTAAACCACCTTTCAATCATGATAATTTCTTCAAAATTGTGGAGCATAAAAATGATTAAAAAAGACCAAACTAAAAAATCAATATCCATTATTATCTCCCCTAGTGTAATATTTCCCTGATATCATCTTTTAACAAACACCACATACTCGAACACATTTACAAAAGTGTTCTGCCAATTCCTGGCTTGTTGCAGATTTTCCCTATATATAACTTAGACTAACTTATTTAGGTTCCCAATGTGGTTCAACAGCAAAGCCATTGAGCGTTAAAAATAGTGGCTCAGATAATAATCCAAAATACATAAAAATTATCATGAATGAAGGAATATAGAAATGGGCACATAAGCAACCACAGCCGCTCCTCCTGCACCTATTCCTCCCACAAAACTATTGAACAAAACATAAGGAGCCATGAGGAACGCCACAGTATACTCATAACGAAATTTTTTCCACAAGCTCCTTGGTAATTGCTCAAACCTAAACCATGCAATTGTTTTGGTGGTTTCGAGAAGTTACCCCAGTATAAAGCCTTTCAACCGGAATTCCTGTCTGGAGCCGCCAACACCATTTTTTATATAGTCGCCTTAGCCCCTTTGCTGTTAAGTTTCTTTATCTTCCTTTTGCAAATTCTCCTTTTCAAACCGGAATAAGAGAGGCAATGACGCTAGCTTTTTTTCAGATTCATAGAAAAGTCTTGCAAACTATTTATCTTTTTTGGGCCAAAGGGTATAGCTAAAGCTCCAAATAAAATCAATAGCCAGAAAGAATCCCCATCGCGGGATGAAGTTTAACAAAGCCTGCGTCCTCGATAAATCACCAACAAATGCAGTCATTGCCAATAATAAAGAGCAACCAATCACCCATGAGAGCAAGTGGCGATACCAGCCCTTTCGTTCATTTCGGGCATGTTCTTTCCCTCCACGCGGAGCTTTCTTTGGTTTTGGCCCGCCAGCAAAAGTGTATGCAAATCGTTCATCCGCCCAGTGAATCATCCTCTTGCCGAATCCCACGGTTACGCCAATATATATCGCTGCTAGTGAATGAAATATATCCGCCACAGCCCCATTTTTCAAATCCATCACGGTGGCAGCGATCAAAATCAAGTCGACAATCGGAGTACAGAGCAACAAATATCCGCCTAGCTTCTTTTTTTTCAAAATATAACGGGCGAATAAGCCCGCAATGACAAATATCCAAAATCCTATTTCACAACCTATGATTAACCAGCCAATCATTTTACACTTCCCTTTTTAGTACAACTGTATTAAAATTAATTTAACACGTCTGTATTAAAAAAATCAATCATGATATAATCAAACTATGCCAAAAATCGTTGATCACGAAAAACAAAAACAAAGAGTTGCTGAAGCTGCCTGGAGGGTCATCAGGGAAGAAGGCATGGAGCAGGCAACCGTACGCAAGATTGCCGAAGAAGCCGGAATGTCTGTCGGTTCTCTGCGGTACTATTTCTCTTCGCAGTCCGAGTTGTTTGCGTTCTCCATGAATCTTGTTTCAGAAAGGGTGAAAGAACGAATCAGAAGCATTTCTTTTTCCGGGCCTTCACGGGAGAGCATGAAGCTTTTACTGAAAGAATTGCTGCCCATGGATGAAGAAAAAAGATTTGAAGGAGAGGTCTGGTTTGCATTTACAGCCAAAGCCTTATCGGACAAATCCCTTCTTTCCCTCAGCCAACAAGTATACAGGGAATTAAGATCCGTTATGGCACTCATCATCAATTCTCTAGTGGATCAAGGGCTCGCCCTTCCTGATTTGAATGCGGAACTCGAAACAGAAAGATTATACGCACTCATTGACGGCTTGGCCATCCATGGCACACTTGAACCTGGGCAGGTTACTCCCGATTTAATGGAGAACATCGTAACAGCCCATCTAAAATCAATATGTAAAGCAGAAAGAACCTCTGAAAATGGATAGAGGTTCTTTTACTTTTATTTACATCCATAAGGCTTTTGAGTTCGAATTCCGTTAACTTCTCGGTACGGCGTTTCCATGGCTTCCTGCACTGTTTTACTTCCTGTTGTTGGTTTTTCCAATTCCGCAGCTGCTTTTTTAATGTTTTGTTCATAGCCACACCACTCTTACAATGAATGCTACAAGGCTTGCGTAAAAGGCTCCCATCAATCTATCCTGTAAAAGCATATCATTATTGGAACCCATAACACCTAAAAATGAAATAACGATGACACACAATAGGACTATTTGAAATGCGATAGTCATAGTTTTTCCTCCTTTAAAAGACACCAAACAACGCTTAATGCGTCATCAGTGTCCTCCAGTGGGCTGAGATGGACTAAATAGTATGTATTTTTTCACTTTCTTTTTTCCGTTTGTTTCGTTCTTTTAATTCAATTACAAAACTACATATTGTCATGTTCAGAGGGAATAACATGGAACACATCATCCCCTTTACCTCCCATCAACAGATCTCCTCTCCCTAAAACGTCTTTCCATTTAACTATTTCCACAGTCTGTTCCCTTCTTGGACACATTTGTTGCTCGTGATCACCACCTTGTTATTTCGAACTGCAACATTTTTTTATAAAATAGTAATATATAATTGTTTTTAGAAATTAAGGAGGTAAACCAGTATGAACTTGACCCCAGATCAACGATCTGTGTTACTTGCGTTAACGACTGATTGGCAGACACCAATACAAATAGCTGACCAACTTTCAAAAGATAGTGATAATCCATCCAACGTAAATCAGCCTCTTAAAGACTTAATGCGTGTAGGTCTGGTTCAGGCTAATCCTGTTGTGATGGGCACGTACCGACTAACTTCGGATGGCACTGTCACCAAGGCGGATCTGCTAGGGGAGTAACCGCCCACCTTTTTCTCCACAATGTTCAATTAAACTAATCTTAATTTCCATTCTGCTTTGACAATCTTCACTCAATGAACTCAGTTCTTTTGAATAACACTCAAGACATATGTTTTCTTGATGCCTATAGTCACCAGTTTTTTGCTTCAATACTTTCATATCTGATCGGAATGCCATTCTTAAACTACCACCTGCTAAAGCAGGTGGTAGTTTAAGGAGTTGCCCTGAAATGGTCGAATCTGCTTTAGAAAACAACCTAAAGGACCCCACTTTTAGACAATATAAAGTAATTGTCAGATTGCATATTTTACCTCATTTCGGTAGAAAAAAACTGCGAGGGTCATTATACAAGAATGGATAAATCTGTATTTTGAAATGATGGACGTTGAAGGGAACAATTTGTATTGATATGGTTTCCTCCTAAGATACTTATCCGTTTTTGAAGAGTATTTTTCACTATGCGTTCATGAATTGTAAATATTGGAGAAGCACTCAATCCGGGACTATTGCAAAAAGGCAGGAGTGGAATATAAGGGGACGCACGGATTCAGACATACTCATGCCGTTTTGCTTCTCGAATCTGGCACAAGCATTAAATTCGTATCAAAAAGATTAGGACACAAAACCCTCAAGACAACGGTGGACATATACTTGGATATTACCGAAAAAATAGAAGAAGACGAACTCAATGAGTTCGCCTCCTACACCAAAAGAAAATCTAACGTGGCACTCAAAGCCTTTGAAATAGAGGCTTTTTAAACTTTTATCCAATCGAACCTTCCATTTCGAATTTAATCAATCGGTTCATTTCAACCGCGTATTCCATTGGAAGTTCTTTTGTAAATGGCTCGATGAAGCCCATGACGATCATTTCCACTGCTTCCTGCTCGCTGATTCCGCGGCTCATCAGGTAGAAGAGCTGCTCTTCGGAGACTTTGGAAACTTTTGCTTCGTGCTCAAGTGAAATGTTGTCATTTAAAATTTCATTGTAAGGAATTGTATCTGACGTGGATTTGTCATCCAAGATCATTGTGTCACATTCAATGTTTGAACGTGCACCGTCGGCTTTGCGGCCGAAGTGGACGATTCCACGGTACGTCACTTTTCCTCCATGCTGTGACATGGATTTGGAAACGATGGAAGACGTTGTATTTGGAGCCAAGTGCATCATTTTCGCACCTGAATCCTGGTGCTGCCCTTTACCAGCCATCGCAATCGAAAGCGTCAAACCCCTTGCGCCTTCTCCCTTTAAAATGACAGCAGGATATTTCATCGTCAATTTTGAACCAAAGTTACCGTCGACCCATTCCATTGTTGCCCGTTCGTCGCAAACCGCACGCTTTGTTACGAGATTGTATACGTTGTTTGCCCAGTTTTGAATCGTTGTGTAACGGCAGTAGGCATCTTTTTTAACAATGATTTCAACAACTGCACTGTGAAGCGAGTTTGTTGTGTAGGTAGGTGCCGTACAACCTTCAACATAGTGAACGTGTGCACCTTCGTCAACAATGATTAGAGTACGCTCAAATTGTCCCATGTTTTCAGAGTTGATTCTAAAGTATGCTTGAAGCGGCGTATCCACTTTTACTCCAGGCGGAACATAGATGAATGATCCACCGGACCAAACAGCTGAGTTCAATGCGGCAAATTTGTTGTCCGTTGCTGGAATTACTGTTGCCCAGTGCTCCTTGAAGATCTCTTCGTTCTCCCGCAAGGCGGAATCAGTATCCTTAAATACGATTCCCATTTCCTCAAGATCTTCTTTCATGTTATGGTATACGACTTCTGATTCATATTGTGCAGAAACCCCAGCGAGCCATTTTTGTTCAGCCTCTGGAATACCGAGCTTATCAAAAGTCTGTTTGATTTCCTCAGGTACTTCATCCCATGAACGCTCTGCATTCTCGGACGGTTTTACATAATATCTGATTTCATCAAAATTGAGAGAATTCAAATCTCCGCCCCATTGCGGCATCGGCATTTTGTAAAAATGCTCCAAAGATTTAAGACGGAAGTCCAGCATCCACTGAGGCTCTTCTTTCATCTTTGAGATTTCCTCAACAATTTCACGTGTCAAGCCGCGCTCTGAACGGTAAATGGAAACGTCTTTATCCCTAAAGCCATATTTATATTCGCCGCCAATTTGAGGTGCTTTTTTAGCCACTGATCCATTCCTCCATTCTTTTATTGTTGTTCCTTGATTCCCTTTTCTAACGCTTTCCATGCCAATGTGGCACATTTGATCCGCGCCGGAAACTTAGAGACTCCCTGCAACGCTTCTATATCACCAAGGTCCAAATCCTCGTCGTCAAAATCTTTTCCTTGGATCATTTCTGAAAATATTCCTGAAAGCTTCAATGCTGTTTCTGTATCTTGTCCGATGACTGCCTGCGTCATCATGGAGGCAGATGCCATTGAAATGGAGCAGCCTTCACCATCAAACTTGGCTTCCGTCACTTTTCCGTCTTCTACATTCATCGTCAAATGGATTCTGTCCCCACAGGTAGGATTGTTCATATCGACAGTCAAGCTGCCATCTTCCAAACTTCCCTTATTCCGCGGGTTTTTATAATGATCCATGATCACTTGCCGATAGAGGTTGTCGAGATTATTAAAAGACATTCGTGAAATACTCCTTCGTTTTAACAAGGCCTTCAACAAGTCTGTCAATGTCTTGTTCAGTGTTATATATATAAAAGCTTGCCCTTGCTGTTGCCGACACATCCAACCATTTCATGAGCGGCTGTGCACAATGATGGCCTGCACGTACGGCAATGCCTTCGGCATCAAGAACAGTCGCAACATCATGCGGATGAACATCTTCGATGTTAAACGTAATGACACCGACACGTTTTGAGGCTTCAAGAGGCCCATAGATCTTCAGATTTTCAATCTCGGACATTTTTTCAAGAGCATAGGCAGCCAATTTGTGTTCATGCTCCAAAATGGCTTCAGAACCAATTTCGTTTAAAAAGTCGATAGCTGCTCCTAGTCCGATAGCTCCGGCAATAATCGGAGTTCCGGCTTCAAACTTCCAAGGTAGCTCCTTCCATGTCGACTCATATAATCCGACGAAATCAATCATTTCGCCGCCAAATTCGATTGGTTCCATTTTTTCCAGATGTTCTTTCTTTCCGTACAGAACTCCAATACCTGTCGGAGCACACATTTTATGGCCTGACAAAGAATAAAAATCGCAGTCAAGATCCCTGACATCCACCTTCATATGGGGTGCACCCTGAGCTCCGTCAACAACCATTACTGCCCCGTGGCTGTGTGCAATAGCTGCCAGCTCTTTAATCGGGTTGATCACGCCAAGGACATTAGATACATGCGATGTTGAAACAATCTTCGTCTTATCTGTAATGGTATTTTTGGCTTCATCCATATTGATGGAGCCATCCTCACGCAGCGGAATAAACTTGAGCTGCGCACCTTTTTCTTTTGCGAGCTGCTGCCATGGAATGATGTTGCTGTGGTGCTCCATATAGGTGATGACGATTTCGTCACCTTGGTTCACATTTGCCCTGCCGTAGCTAACAGCAACTGTATTGATCGCTGTTGTGGTACCTCGGGTAAAAATGACTTCTTCAGTTGAAGAGGCATTGATGAAGCGTCTTACCTTTTCCCTGGCACCCTCATATTTATCCGTAGCTCTTGTTCCGAGTGTATGAACACCGCGATGAACATTGGAGTTATATCCTCGGTAATAGTCATTGAGTGCCTCAATGACTTGGACAGGCTTCTGCGAAGTAGCTGCACTGTCTAAATATACGAGCGGATGTCCATTGACTTCCTGATCCAGAATGGGAAACTGTTTCCGTACGTCGCTCGCTTTCATTATCGCATTTTCCTTTCGATTATTTCTGTCAATTGGCTTTTAACAGCTTCGATAGGTAGTTTTTCTACAACAGGCGCAAGGAAACCGTGTATGATAAGACGCTCTGCATCCGTTTTGGAAATACCGCGTGACATCATATAAAAGAGCTGCATCGGATCTACTCGGCCAACAGACGCCGCATGACCGGCCATTACATCGTCTTCGTCAATAAGCAAAATCGGATTCGCGTCTCCCCTTGCTTTTTCACTTAACATTAATACGCGTGATTCCTGTTCGGCATTCGCTTTGGATGCACCTTTTTCAATCTTTCCGATTCCATTAAAGATCGAAGATGCGGCATCCTTCATAACACCATGGTTTAAAATAAAACCTTCAGTGTTTCTACCAAAGTGAATGACGCTTGTAGTAAAGTTTTGGGTCTGCTTTCCTCTTCCAACAACAACTGTCTTTGCGTCCCCTTTTGAGCCTTGTCCAATCAAGTTTGTTGTATTCTCGGAAATCGTATTCCCGTCGTTCATCATACCGAGCGCCCAATCCAATTCGGCATCGCGCCCAGTAATGCCTCTGCGATTTACATAAACAGTAGAACCTTTTGCAATCGTATCTACCGCTCCGTAAACCACTTTCGCGTTTGCATTGGCAAACACCTCAGACACGACATTGACAATTCCGTTTACCTCTTCATTCGTAGACAAATAGTTCTCTACATAAGTAACGGAACTGTTGTCATCCGCTACGACAATCACATGATTGAACACTGCCGCTTCTTTATCATCCAATATATAAACAGCCTGAATAGGCTCTTTCACTTCCACATTTTTTGGAACGTACAAGAACGCTCCACCGTTGACAAGTGCTGCATGAAAAGCTGTCAGCTTATGCTCATCTATTTTCACAGCATCAGTCATGAAGTATTTTTTGACGAGATCCCCATGCTCTTGAAGAGCAGTAAATAGATCAGTAAAAATGACCCCTTGCTTCTTCAACTCATCAGACAGCGACAAATAAGCCAGCTTCTGATTATGTTGAACATACAGGTTCTGGTTATCTTCATCTACATGAACAACTGATTTGGCAACTTCCGGCAAATCAGCCAACGATTCGAATTTGCTGCCTTCAGCTTCGTGTTTGGCAAAATCGGTGAAATTCCAATTTGTAATCCTTGTTTTGTCCGGCTTCGGCATTGGTAAGTCTTCAGCCTTTTCCAACGCTTGGCTTCTTAATTGTGCAAACCATTCCGGCTCATGGTTTTTATTTGAAAAAGAACGAATGTACTCTTGATCTATAGTCATTTTCGTATCAATTGTCATTTCAATCCCCCTACCACTTATGCTTCTTGGCCAACAGTCTCATCTTCAATTCCAAGCTCTTCCTTAACCCAGTCATAGCCTTCTGCTTCCAGGCGCTGTGCCAGCTCAGGGCCACCTGATTTTACGATACGTCCTTGCATCATAACATGCACAAAATCTGGTGTAATGTAGTTGAGAAGCCGTTGGTAGTGAGTGATTACGAGGCATCCAAAATCGCTGCCTCTCATTTCATTGATTCCTTTGGAAACTATTTTTAACGCATCTATATCAAGACCCGAGTCGATTTCATCCAGGATTGCAAATTTCGGTTTTAGCATTAATAATTGGAGTATTTCATTACGTTTCTTTTCCCCGCCTGAGAACCCTTCATTCAAATAGCGCTGTGCCATATTCGGATCCATTTCAAGCAGTTCCATTTCCTTGTCCATTTGCTTGATGAATTTCATCAAGGAGATTTCTTTGCCTTCTTCGCGACGCCCGTTGATAGCCGTTCTTAAAAACTCTGCATTCGTCACACCGCTGATTTCACTTGGATATTGCATAGCTGCAAACAAGCCTGCACGCGCACGCTCATCTACCTCCATGTCCAAGACATCTTGTCCGTCAAGCGTAATGCTTCCGCTTGTCACCGTATACCTTGGATGTCCCATGATGGAGGCGGATAAAGTAGATTTCCCAGTTCCATTGGGTCCCATGACAGCATGGATTTCTCCACCATTTATATTAATGTTTACACCCTTTAAGATCTCTTTATCGTCGATAGACACATTAAGATCTTTGATTGTCAACGTTGAAGCCATCCTCATTACCTCCAAATATAGAAAATATTTGTTCTCTCTTTCTCATTTGTTTCTCATTGTTCATCTTATCTCATTTTAAAATAATTATCAACAAGCGCACGTCTGGATTGAATTTTCCCTCATTTTATTTGAGAACCTTCTCAAATACCCATACAAAAGCGTCTTGCCAACGATTCAGGCTGATCCAAAGACAAAAGGAGCCGCTTAGAGGCGCACAGCAGCGGTTAGCGAGCCAATAAAATCGCCCTTTGATCCGGCTAACCTTGCCACTGTTGTCACTGCTAGACAAGATGGATCCGCCGGCATATATAACAATGAAGTCTTAGGATATCTGTTGATTGGAACAAAGCTAAGCAAATGATGAAAAGAACCAGATTGTTTTCACTAGAGATGTCACTCATAAGCTGGACGCAGCATAATCTGATAAACAAGTTATACACAAGCATAGAATTTTATAATTTCCTATACCCCATAAAAAAGGCTCATCTGTCTATTTTGAACAGATGAGCCTGATTTTATTATGTTCCTGACGAAAGGACTCCACCTATGTTCTCTGCTACTATCTTAGACTCCACATACTCTTCTTCACGTCTCTTTTCAACCTCGATTCTTTTTCCGCAATCATGCCTGTACGTTTCATAACCGATTCCGTGAGCTCCGTGAAGTGCCTTTTCCATCTCGTTGGTGTACTGAATCTTTAGAGGGGTGATAAAAAACCATTCCTTTCGTTTTTTCATGGCCGGCTTTTCCGGCATACTTATCATTTCCCCTAAGAAAGGAGCAGTTAAACATCGATTTTATATTATTGGCCTTTATCAAGATACCTTTGTACGATGCCAAGCATATTTGGAACAGAACGGAATGCATAGACTTTCTCGGCTGGCAAACCATTCTGAAGAATTAAAAGACACGGGACACTTTCAATTTTTAACTCAATAGCCAAATCAGGCATGTAGTTCAAATCGGCTTTTCCAAATATTCCGCCAGTCATTTCTTCCACAATCTCAAGCATCCGTCCTGCCACCTGGCAAGTCCCGCACATGGGTGTATAAAAGTAAATAAAAGCAGATTCCTGTTTAGACATGATGTTAGTTATATCTGCTTTATTCCAATCTTCCATTAAACCATTCATCCTTTATGAAGATATTGGGCATGAACATCAATTCTGGCCCTTAATAAAATTTGTGCGAGATGTTCCATTGGAGCGGTTGCCACTTCTTTAAATTTGCGGTCAATATAGAGATTCCGAGCTAAAGGGAATTCACGCTTCAATTGCTTTCTAAGTCGATCTCCGGAAGCATCCGAATCGACTAGAATAAAAATGTCCCTTCCTTCGAGTTCCTCGACGAGTTCATCCAACTTCGACAGACTGATCGTTCCATTCGTACAAATAATTTCAACAGGTTCCCTGACAACCTTCATGATTTTCTTCTTGTCGGACAACCCCTCGACGATGATGGCACTATTTGTTAGTGGATTCATAGTCTGCTACCCCGCTTTTATCATCATTGGAAAAAAATGCACCTTAGGAACTGATTCCAAGGCGCATTTATGTTTATCATTTTGTTCAGGCTTAGGAGCCGTCCACTCCGTACGTCGCTAAACGGCGCCTTCCGCTTTTCTATTGTCTAGCTCCAGTCGCCAGCGACTAGCGGACTTCCTGCCCCTTCCTACGATAAGTCAACATCGGCTTCGACGGACAGAACGTCCTAGTGCCACCGAAGCCACAGGACGTGGCGACTTGAGGCGGCCTGTGTCGCCGTGTTGTCTGGCTGCGAGTACCATCGGCTCGAGGTCATAAGCCAATCGCTGCCGAGGCAAACTACGCCTTCTTCAGCGCTCGTCTTATGCTTTGTCGCCGATAAGCAGGCACTCTCGCACTTCGTTTTCCTTTATCTCGTCAAGAGCCGTCCACTCCGTACGTCGCTAAACGGCGCCTTCCGCTTTTCTATTTACTCTTCGCTTGTCATTTTCACATAGTCTTCAGCAGACATCAAGTTGTCAAGTTCGCTTGAATCTGAAGGTTCGACAATAATCATCCATGCTTTTTCATATGGAGATTCGTTGACAAATTCTGGGCTGTCTTCAAGGTCTTCGTTTACTTCAACAACTTTTCCGCTGATTGGCGCATACAATTCGGAAACAGTTTTAACTGATTCAACACTTCCAAAAGGCTCGTCCGCCGTGACTTCATCTCCAACTTCAGGAAGTTCAACAAATACGATATCTCCAAGCTCTGATTGAGCAAAATCGGTAATTCCGATACGTACTTTTTCCCCTTCCTCTTTTACCCATTCATGTTCTTCCGAATAACGTAATTCTGCCGGTGTATTCATACAGATCCCTCCATCATCTTTTTCTCATTTTAATGTACATAAAGAAAGTTTTGAAAGCAAGAAAACCCTCTTAACTCTCTTTATTCCATATTTCATCAAACATTTCTTCTTTAAAACCAACCGTAACTTTCTCTCCATCTGTTACAATAGGGCGTTTAATCAGCATGCCGTCCGATGCAAGTAGTTCAAGCAGTTCTTCTTCTGGAGCCTCTTTGATTCTGTCTTTTAAACCAAGCTCTCTGTACTTTTGACCACTTGTATTGAAGAATTTCTTCAATTCCAACCCACTTTTTTCATATAAATCCTTCAGCTTATCTTTTGATGGCGTCTCTTCTACGATATGTATCTCATTATAATCCACCTCTTGATCATCCAGCCATTTCTTAGCTTTGCGGCAAGTTCCACAACGCGGATATAAATATACGTCAATCGGCATACAATCACCTTCCTTTCTATAAAAGCGTTCTACACCATATATTCCTATATTCGACATCTCTTGCAAAAAACCTTTTAAAAAGTTTACTCTACTTTGAGATATCCTCGTTCGATATGATTAAAACAACGCGGCGATTTTTGCTTCTTCCCTCATCAGTATCATTAGAAGAGATTGGCTGGTATTCACCGTAACCCACGGCTTTAAAGCGATCGGGATCAAGCTTATGTTTCTCGGTCAAATAACGGATCACAACATTGGCCCTTGCCGTGGACAAATCCCAGTTGGAAGGAAAGCGCTCGGTCGATATCGGGCGGTTATCTGTATGTCCTTCAATTTCAATGATATTGGAAATTTCCGCGATTAATGGCGCCATATCATTTAAAAACAGCTCAGCTTCTTTTATAAGGTCAGCTTTGCCCGAGGGAAAAAGCATGATTTCTGGAAGGACGACTTCGATTCCTTTTTCTGTTGGAGTCACGGTCATCTTATCCTCCAAATCATGTTCGACAGCATACGTTTTTACATAATCTAAAATTTCTTTGATATGTTTTTCGCGTTTTATCATTTCTTCCAATTGGTCTTCATATTCCTCTGGAACAGTATTTTCGCCTTCAGAGGATTCTTTTTCATCATCTGAAGACTTTTCTTCATTACTGCCTGCTGCTCCATCTCCTCCACCTTTTTCAGGAGAAGAACTCCGATTATGGTTTTGAAAAGAGTCCGTAACGGATTCAAAATCAGTGTCAGAATAAGAGTATAAAAGAACGAAGAGGATTAATATAACCATCAATAAATCGGCAAATGTCACTAACCAAGGCTGAGTTGTTCTTGGCACCTCAAACTTGTTTCTCTTCATGTGTGCCTTCTCCTACATAGTCGTCCATCATAATAGTCTCCTGTGTACTTTCCGTCAGGAACATTTGCAATTTGTCCTTTAAGATCGTAGGCCCTTCATTATTGCGTATGCTGATCAGCGCATCAATGACGACCTCTTTTAAAAAAACTTCCTCTTCTGTCAGAAGAACCAGCTTATTGGCGATTGGAATAAATACAAGATTTGCCGTAAGCACCCCATAAAAAGTCGTAATCAGGGCTACTGCAATCGCCGGTCCCAATTCACCTGGATTATCCAGTTGCTGGAGCATGAGTACAAGCCCCACAATTGTTCCGATCATTCCCCAGGCTGGCGATAGCTCTCCTGCCTTCGTAATTAACTGCTGGCCGCGTGCATGTCTTTTTTCCATGGCTCTGATATCCATGTCCATGATTTTTCGTATCATTTCTTCTTCATATCCATCAATCACAAGACGGAGGCCTTTTTGAATAAATGGATCGGTCGTCCTTTCTCTCTCCCTTTCAAGGCCCTTAATCATTCCATCGACTCTCGAAGTTCTTGCCAAACGTACTAGATTGTTGATGAACTCCTGGATTGGAACTTCTTTGCGCCTGAAGGTCGTATGTAAAACTTTAAACATACTTCCTACTTCCTTCGCACCAAAACCTACAAACAAAGAAGCAAACAGCCCTCCGAAAACTATGATAAAGGAGGAAAGACTAATAAATACTAAAAAGCTGTCATATCCCCCTGCAAGATAGATTGCAAAAAATATGACCGCAAAACCTAATATAATACCGATGGGTGTCAGTATATCCTTCCTGAGCACAGATGATGCACCTTCTTTCTATAATAAGCGACAGCTACTACCCTTAATATCGGTTTGCGGAACATATTTTTAACGATCTTCTAAAGAAGTCCCATACTTCAATCGGCGATAGCCGATAAGTGGGGGATGAAATTTATTTTTTGGATAAGAACTAAAATATTACCTGCACAAAACAACGAAGCAATTTGTAGAGTGGTGCGTAGAAAATAATACAAAAACTTCTTTCTTTCCGATTAAACTAAGTCCGAGGACAATCCATTTGATCCAGATTCATCTAATTTAGCTTGAACGCAAAAACGAGCGGGCCTCCCGGCCCACTCGCTCCAATCAAATTCGCCTTGGCGTATTTGCGCCCAGATTTTATCGAGCTCTGCTCGATAAATTTCCTCTGAAAATCTGTGGCATCCACCGGAGGCTTTAACTTTACCACTTACTGAAGTGGGAGACCTCTGCTGAATAAAGTTAAACTACATATTTTTCTGCTACAATCAACTGCTCGGCAGCTTCCCTCTTTTTCGCGATGATATTAATAGGTGTATGACGTGTCAACCTGCGAAGGGCAGAGTTCATCATGCGGAATGTATCTCCTTCTTCAATTGCAGCCAGACTTTCTCTCGCCATTTGTTCTACTTTCACGATGGAGTCCTGGCAGAAAATTTCAGTATAAAGGAGCTTCTGCCCATTTTTTTCTAAACCGCTGCGATTAATCGCTTTTTCCGTTCTAAGAACCACCGACTCCATTGCATAGGCAAGTGAAACAATATCAGCAATTCTAGAAAGAATCTCCTGTTCGTTTTCCAATGCTTTTCCATACTTCTGAGCAGCAAGCCCCGCAATCATGAGGGCTGCTTTCTTAGCCCCACCCGTCAATTGCTTTTCCTGGGCTAGCGGTTCATCTCCAGGCTCTTCCGGCATAAGCATCATCAATTCTTCCTGAAGAGTTTGGGCTTTTTCAAGAAGCGGAAGTTCTCCCTTGAATGCCTTGCGCAAATAGGTTCCCGGAACTAGAAGGCGGTTGATTTCATTCGTCCCCTCAAAAATACGGTTGATTCTCGAATCACGGTACGCTCGTTCAATCTCATACTCCTCCATAAAGCCGTATCCTCCATGGATTTGCACTCCTTCATCCACAACATGATCAAGAACTTCCGTCCCAAAAAACTTGTTTAACGAACATTCGATAGCATATTCGGCAATTGATTTCGCTACTTCCGTACCATCTTTGATCTCTTCACTACTAAGACGGCTCATTCTGTCTTCAAATAGACCCACTGTCCGATAGACCGAGCTTTCAGCAGCATAAATTTCCGAGCCAAGTGCACCGAATTTTTCTTTTGTCAAATTGAACTGGGAAATTGGTGTCTTGAATTGTTTCCGCTGGTTGGCATATTCCAAAGTGATTTCAAGCGCTCGCTTGGAAGCACCTACAGCACCTACCCCGAGCTTATAGCGGCCGATATTTAAAATATTGAAAGCGATCCGGTGGCCATTTCCGGCTTCACCAAGCAGATTTTCAACAGGAATTTCTGCATCCTCTAAAATGAGAGTACGGGTCGACGAGCTCTTGATTCCCATTTTCTTTTCTTCCGGTCCAGTTGATACTCCAGGATATTCCCTTTCAACAATGAATGCTGAAAAATGTTCCCCATCCACTTTTGCATAGACGATGAATACGTCCGCAAACGCCGAGTTGGTGATCCACTGCTTTTCTCCATTTAAAATATAATGAGTTCCGGCTTCGTTTAACTTCGCTGTCGTTTTTGCCCCTAGCGCATCAGATCCTGACCCCGGCTCTGTCAAAGCATACGCAGCGAGGAGTTCGCCAGTCGCCAATGAAGGCAAATACTTCTGTTTCTGCTCATCAGTCCCGAACAGAACTATTGGAAGTGATCCGATTCCGACATGCGCGCCATGGGAAATTGAAAAACCCCCCGCTTTTGCCATTCTTTCCGCAATTAAGGCAGAGCTCACCTTATCAAGCGCCAATCCTCCATATTCTTCTGGAACATCGGCCCCCAAGAGTCCAAGTTCCCCGGCTTCTTTTAACAGTTTGACAGAACGGTCAAATTCATGATTTTCCAGATGCTCCACCTGTGGTATTACTTCGTTTGTTACAAAGTCATCCGCTGTTTTCGCAATCATTTTTTGCTCATCAGTGTAATCTTCCGGAGTGAACATTTGATCAGTAGAAATATCCTCGATTAAAAATGCCCCGCCCTTAATCAATTTTTCTGTTCCTTTAGTCATTGCTCATTCCTCCATTTCATTTTGCTCAAACAAGCTCAAATACACCAGCCGCACCCATGCCGCCGCCGATACACATCGTCACAACGCCAAACTGCACTTGCCTCCGCTTCATTTCATGGGCGAGTGTTAATGTCAGCTTTGCACCTGTACATCCAAGTGGATGACCAAGAGCAATGGCTCCCCCGTTTACGTTTACGATCTCTTCATTAAGGTCCAGCGTTCGAATCACCTGAATGGCCTGAGACGCAAATGCTTCATTTAACTCGAACAGTCCGATATCAGCCAATTCGAGTCCTGCGATTTCCAATGCCTTCGGTATCGCTGCAACCGGACCGACCCCCATGATCTCCGGTGCAACACCCGCAACAGCAAACGAACGGAATTTTAACATCGGTTCAAGCCCGATAGAATACGCCTTCTCCCGGTCCATCACCATTACCGTTGCCGCCCCATCGCTCGTTTGCGAGGAGTTCCCCGCTGTGACTGAACCCGTGACAGAGAACGCAGGACGAAGCTTTGACAAAACTTCCATGTTAGTATCTGGACGGACACCTTCATCCTGGGAAAATTGTATATGTTTCTCTTTCAACCTATGATCTGGTCCAACCGTTCTCGCAATTACATCGACCGGAACAATTTCATCATCGAATTTTCCTTCAGCAATTGCCTTGGCTGCTTTTTGATGGCTGCGGACTGCAAAAGCATCCTGATCCTCCCTAGATACGCCGAATTGTCTAGCAACCTCCTCGGCTGTATGTCCCATGCTCATATAATATTCGGGAGCCGATTCCACAAGCTGTAAATTCGGCCTGACGACATGCCCCGTCATCGGTAAAAGGCTCATCGATTCAGCGCCCCCGGCAATGATTGTATCTGATGATCCCACCATGATCCTTTCGGCAGCGTATGCAATCGACTGCAGGCCTGAGGAACAAAACCGGTTAATTGTAATACCCGGAACATCATCAGAAAGACCCGCAAGCCCTCCAATATTCCGTGCCATATTCAATCCCTGCTCAGCTTCTGGAACAGCGCAGCCAATAATGACATCATCGATATTCCCTTCATAATTGCCTGCCCGCTTTAAAGTTTCTTTTACAACCAGCGCCCCTAGATCATCTGGACGCGTATGGGCGAGCGTCCCTTTTTTCGCTTTGCCGACCGGCGTTCTTGCACCGGCCACGATGACCGCTTCACGCATAAATGATCCTCCTCATTTCCTCATAAACTTTGGTCAGTTTCTTAATGGCTTCCCTTTGACAAGCATATGTTGCATGCGCTGCTGTGATTTCGGCTCAGCTACAAGACTCAGGAATGCTTCCTTTTCAAGATCTAGTAAATACTGCTCATCCACCATTGTTCCGTAAGGGACTTTTCCGCCTGCAATCACATACGCCAATTTTTTTGCTATTTTCATATCATGCTCAGAAATATAGCCTGACAGTTTCATTGCTTCTGCACCAAGCAGCAATGCGGCGTATCCAGTCTCTCCTGTAACCGGGATCTTTTCTCTCACCGGTGGTTTATATCCTTGTTCATGTAAGGACAAAACAGCCTGTTTCGCATCGTAAATGAGATGATCTCCATTGACAGATATCCCATCCGCTTGATTCAAAAAGTTATTTTCCACCGCTTCTTCAGCTGAAGTGGACACTTTTGCCATAGCGATTGTTTCAAACACTTTGTTCGCCACTTGCTGCAAATTAAACTCCACGTTATTATCCATACTCTTTAATGTTTTTATATAAAGCTCTTTATTACCGCCGCCCCCTGGAATGAGCCCGACACCTGTTTCAACAAGACCCATATATGTTTCCATGGACGCCTGGATGTGCGCAGAAGGAAGGCAAACCTCTGATCCTCCGCCAAGCGTCATGCCGAATGGCGCGGTCACAACTGGCTTTTCACTATATTTGATTTTCATCATCGCCTGCTGGAACTGCCGGACGACCATATCCACTTCGAAAATGTCATCATCCTGGGCTGCCATTAATATCATGGCAATATTTGCTCCCACACAGAAGTTCTTCCCTTGGTTTCCAATGATAAGCCCTTTGTAGTTCCTTTCTGTTTCTTCAATGGCATAATTGAGCATTTGAATGATATCAAAACCGATCGCATTGCTTTTTGAATGGAATTCAAGCAAAAGCACTTCGTCTCCGACATCTATGACACTTGCTCCTGAATTTTTCTTTAACACTTTCCCCTGCTTTTTCAAAAGCTTCAAATCTATTACTTTAGGATTCTTTGGAATTTCTTTATATTCACCATTTGAAAAATAATACTCGATTCCGTCGACTTCCTTATAAAAAGAAGTATGGCCGCCATCAAGCATATCCTTCACCCAGCCAGGGACCTTAATTCCTTCCTGTTCCATTTTTGCAACAGAATTCTCCAATCCGATGGCATCCCAGGTTTCAAAAGGTCCTAGCTCCCAACCGAATCCCCATTTCATCGCCTGGTCAATGGCAACAATGTCATCTGCGATTTCACCGAGAAGCTCAGCAGAAATTGCCAGTACTGGCGCAGTAATATTCCAAAGTAGCTTCCCTGCCGGATCTTCCGAATACATAAGCGCTTTCATTTTCCGCTTTGTTCCCTTTTCCTGTTTTGCCAATTCCAGTCCAGGTGTTTTAAACTTCTTCCGCGGTTCATATTCGAAAGTCTCAGGATTGAGCTGCAGGATCTCTTTTCCTTTTTTTACATAAAAACCTTGCCCAGACTTGCTTCCAAGCCAGCCTTTTTCACGCATTTTGTTCATAAAACCTGGAACCTCAAACACTTCTTTCTCTTCGCCATCCACCAGTTCATACACGTTGTTAGCGACATGAATGAAGGTATCAAGACCAACGACATCGAGTGTTCTGAACGTGGCACTTTTCGGCCTCCCAATCAATGTACCTGTGATGGAATCCACTTCACCAATGCTGTATCCACCTTTTAACATTTCTCTGACAGCTATGAGAAGGCCATATGTCCCGATGCGGTTCGCAATGAAATTCGGTGTATCTTTGGCAACGACGACACCCTTACCCAGCACATCTTCCCCGAACCTTTTCATAAACTCGAGCACTTCAGGAGCAGTTTTTTGTGTCGGAATGACTTCCAATAGCTTTAGATAGCGTGGTGGATTGAAAAAGTGAGTTCCAAGAAAATGCTTTTGGAAATCATCGGACCTTCCTTCAGACATGGCTTCAACAGAAATACCTGAAGTGTTGGAACTGATGATTGAACCTTTTTTTCTACAATGATCGATCTGTTCAAACACTTTCTGTTTCACTTCAAGATTTTCAACCACTACTTCAATGACCCAATCCACATCTTTTAGTTGATCCAAATCATCTTCGAGGTTTCCGGCTGTAATCAGATTCAAGTTTTTCTTACTTGCAAGAGGTGCCGGCTTTTGCTTCAACAATCTTTTCAAAGCTTCTTCCGTATTCCTGTTTCGCACTTCCCTGTCTTCCAGCGTAAGCCCTTTTGCCTTCTCTCTTGCTGTCAGCTCCTTTGGAACAATATCCAGGAGCAGAGTGGGAATCCCAACGTTAGCCAAGTGTGCAGCTATGCCGGAGCCCATGACTCCTGAACCAAGGACTGCCGCCTTTCGAATTCGAAATGACAATGCAATTTCCTCCTTTTGAACTTTGAATGAACACTCATTCATTTTGTCTTTAAAAAAAAGCTCATGAATGAAATGAGTCCTGTTAACTATTAATATAACGGAATTGAAAGATTTTCGCAATCATTTCTAATTAAAAATTCAAAAAATATTGTTTGGATACTTTGTCTACATTGTAGATATACACCGCAACTCACTTTTTAAACATTCCTTTTAAAATAAAGGAGACGTTGGCCGGCCGCTCAGCAAGCCTTCGCATGAAATAACCATACCAATCGGTTCCATATGGGACATAGACCCGCATCGTATAACCTTCTTTTGCAAGCTCCAGTTGGCGTTCACTCCGGATGCCATATAGCATTTGAAACTCGAACTGATTATTCGGGATGTCATTGTCTTTTACAAATTGCTTCGTGAATTCAATTATAGCATCGTCATGTGTAGCCACTGCCGTATAATGTCCATGCAAAAGATGCATTTGAATCATTTTTTTATAATTCTCGTCAACGTCCGATTTGTCAGGAAAAGCAACTTCGGATGACTCCTTATACGCTCCTTTGACGAGTCGCAGATTGGGTGCGTACGCATCTAGCTCTTTCATATCTTCAAATGTACGGAAAAGATAAGCTTGGATGACAGTTCCGATATTGTCGTATTCACGACTGAGCTGTTTGAAAATCTGAAGAGTTTTTTCACACCGCTCATAATCTTCCATATCAATGGTGACAAATACCTTATTCTTATTTGCAGCGTCCATGATCTCCCTCATATTGGCCATGACAAAGTCATCGGAAATATCCATTCCCATCGACGTAAGCTTAAGAGACATTTGCGAATCAAGTTTTTCACGCCCAATTACCTCGATCGCATTAATGCAATTGTCCACCATGCGCCTCGCTTCCTTTTTGTTGTCAACGAATTCCCCCAAGTAATCAATCGTCACCTTCAACCCTTTTCTATTCAGCTCTTTGATGACAGCAACTGCCTGCTCAATTGTTTCACCAGCAACAAATCTAGCTGCCCCGAATCGAAGGCCATATTTTTTCGCCGTCCTTGTAAGGAATTTATTTTTTGACAAAAACAAAAAGAAATTGCGCATTACCTTTTCCATGAAATATGCCCCCTTAAGAACGTGAGTCTGAGTATCACCGCTATCCTATGCTATCTTCATTTTTGTTTAGCATTTGCATATTGCATGAATAAAAATCCTCCGCGCACACAAGCTATTTTTGTAAAGTCCAAGGAGGGAAAAAAATGCAAAATCAGCAAATGAATCCACAGCAAATGCAAAATCAGCAGCAGCCAATGATGCAACAGCCGCCGCATGTCATTACAACAAAAGATCTCTCTTATATTAATGATATGTTGGCGTGGAACCTGCTGGCAATGAAAAAAGCACATTTTTTTGCACAGCAGTGTCAAGACCAGTCAATCAAAATGGAAATTGAAAAATGCGGACAAATGCACCAGCGTCATTACGAAATGCTGCTAGCACACCTGCAGGAAAAACAGCAGAACAACAAAATCATGTGATTGAAAGGAGACCGCCACTTAGATGAATAACCAAAACCAACCGAGTCAAAAAATCCAAAACCCGGCCATGCAAGTTCCAAAGACACCGCAGATGAACGATCGAGATTTCATCAATGACATGCTGGCAACGGAAAAATATATGACAAACAGCTACGCGGTTGCTCTTCACGAAGCAAGCCACCAACACCTCCATGATGACTTGCTTACCATATTCAATGAAACCCAGCACGCACAGCGAAGCCTGTTTGAACACATGTTCAAAAACGGCTGGTATACCTTCGATGCGGAGAGCGAGCAAAAAATCCAGCAATCTTACCAGCAGCACGCCGGATACTCGAATCAATTCCCTTATGGTGGGGTTCAATGAATAAGGAAAGCAGACCTCGACGGGTCTGCTTTTTTTGATGGATCGATGAGGGAAGGTTGATTCGTAGAACCGTTCGACCAAACAGGTAGTTTGGAGATATACCTGAGAATTGTACGCCTAGCCCATGAATTACACGAATTAACCTGCGAATTGAACGGATCCCTTTTTCAACAAACCGATTATTTTTCACGATTTTAACTTCATTCAGCAGAAGTCTCCCACATCTGTAAGTGGTGAGATAAATGCCTATTGGTATTCCATTCAGTGGGGGTTCAAACCCCGGCTGAATAAAGTTAAAGCCTCCAGCGGATGCCACAGGTTTTCAGAGGAAATTTATCGAGCAGAGCTCGATAAAATCTGGGCGCAAATACTCCAAGGCGCATTTGATTACTTAGGGCCGGGTCAACCGACCTTCATACCAGCTTCATTATCCGCTTTTTTAGAGGGGATAAATGAAAGCAGTATGATTGTGACAAAACTTACCACTAAGCCGTAAATAATTGGTTCAGTAGCAGTGATTCCTAATATTGCCAAACCCCCAAGAATAACTGCTGCACTTAAAATAATGGAATAGAAGGCTGCACGCGCATTGACTTTCCTTGAGATTAAACCGAATATGACCGGAATGAATAGTGCACCTGACAATACCGCGTATGCCACGTCCAAGGCTACTAGTATATCTTGGATCCAAATGGCACAAACGATAGAGAAAACCCCAATTCCCACAGTTGTCATGCGGGAAACCTGGATAAAGTTTTTATCACTTATATTCGATTTAAAGAATCTTCTGACAATATCGTTAGATATGAGTGTTGAACAGGCAATGATTGATCCTGATGCTGTTGACATGATTGCGGCAGCAACACTCGCCAAAACGAGCCCCAGCACACCTGGAGGCAAAGAGATCATAGCCATCTCGGCAAAGACATTCTGGCTATCTTCGATATTTGGCAGCACAATAAAAGCACACATTCCGATGATGGCCAAAACGATTGCGTAGGCATAGGCGTAGAGTCCAGCCGCCACTGTACCGTATTTAGATACTTTTGGAGTTTTTGCAGTGAACAACCGCTGCCACATATCTTGACCAACCATCATCCCAAGTGTAAACAAGATAAAATATTGAAAGATACGATCTCCGCCGATATTGCCAAGATCGAAAAAGCCGGAAGGCAAGCCCGTAGTTAGAGCACCAAAGCCACCAGCCTTGGAAAGACTGAGCGGAAGCATGAGAAGGAAAACACCTACAGTCATCACAACAAACTGAACAATATCAGTCATCGTAACAGACCACATTCCTCCAAGTATCGTATATAAAAAGACAATTCCTCCGCCAACGATAATGCATAGTGCCAAGTTCCATCCCAACCATACATTCAGCAAGGAACCGATACCGATCATTTGAACGACCGTCAACATCAATGTATAAATAGTAGCAACAATTGCACTGACCAATCTTGTCTCTTTGTTATATCGCTTTTCAAGCATTTCGCTAATTGTCAGCACTTTGAATTGGGATATTTTCTTTGTTAAAAAGATTCCGAGAAAGATTACTCCCGTACCAATTGCACCTACCATCCAAATTCCGGAAATTCCGAATTCATACCCCAACCTGGCTGTACCGATTGTTGATGCCCCGCCAAGTATAACAGCGGCCAAACAGCCGAGATACATGAATAAACTCAAATTCCGGCCAGCCACCAAATACTCCTCCGAGTTCGTTGCCCGCCTTGCTCCATAAATCCCAACTCCAGCAATTACTGCAAAATAAAGAATAATGATAGCGATGTCAATTGTTCCCAAGATAATCCCCCTTTTCATTTACATAGATATTCTCTATATTATTCGCAATATTACGAAATATAGAATCGCTTCTGTCCGTTTAGAAATCACTGTTTCTTACCGAATCAATAGCCAGCTTCTAACGTTTGGAGAAACCCGGCTTCATGCCGGGCACTCCAACTACATATCCGTGACTGCTCTTTTTTTATTCAATGCAGCTAAACACATCATTTCAAACATGACGTTCGCTGCTAGTGCAGATGTAATCTCGCCATGATCGTAGGCAGGAAGGACTTCCACCACGTCAAACCCGATAAATGGAATATCCGTCAATTGCCGCAAAATTTGAAAGGCTTCCCGCGGAAAAATACCATTGACCTCAGGCGTTCCTGTTCCTGGAGCAAAAGCTGGGTCAATGAAGTCCACGTCAAAAGAAAGAAATACGCGTTGCCCCTGGACTCTATTTTTTATTGCAGAAATAAGTGAAGGTATCCCCATTTCCACCAATTCATCTGTTGTAATCACTTCAAACCCTAATTCTCTTGATTCGTCATATTCATTAAGACTGTTGATTGGCCCGCGCATCCCTACTTGAATAGAACGAGATGGATCAATCAACCCTTCTTCTACTGCCCGTCTAAAAGGGGTGCCGTGCGTATACTTTTGTCCAAAGTAGCTATCCACTGTATCTGTATGGGCATCAAAATGGAGTAATGAAACCGGTCCATAATGTTTAGCAGCTGCCCGCAGCTCTCCCAAAGAAATCGAATGGTCCCCGCCCATAACAATCGGAACAATTTCTTTTTCATACATAGGCGACAGTACATCCACCATATTTTCATATGTTTCCTGAATAAATCCCGGAACGATCGGGATATCTCCATAATCTACAGCGGAGACATAATCGAATATATTAATCTTGTGATAATTGGAGGAACAGCGAACCAAAGATGAGAAGTTACGAATCGCTTGCGGCCCAAGCCTTGCTCCTGTGCGAAATGTTTGTCCAGTGTCAAAGGGAACACCAACAACTGCCACATCCACTTCATCTAAAGTTTTCACGTGGGGTAACCTCATAAAAGTACTGATTCCGCTAAAACGCGGCTGTGAAAATGTTGGATCTTGTTTATACTTCACCATGCTTTCTCCCTTTCTTTTTGTTCAATTAAAAGTAACTTTATTTACCATGTTATCAAGTTGCCTCTTTTGATAACACTTGTAGTTATCAAGGAATAGGTTGATTGCCCGATTCATATACATCTTCGTCCTGGCAGAAGCATGCGGAGTAACAAGCACGTTTTCCATTGACCAAAAAGGGTGCCCTGTCTTAAGCGGCTCCTCTTTAAATACGTCTAAGGCGGCTCCTCCTATTTTTCCTGCTTTCAGAGCTTTTAATAAATCCTCTTCAATGACCAAGTCTCCCCTGCCTACATTTATAAAAATCACCTGATCTTTCATTAAGCTGATGATTTCTTGGCCTATTAAATGGATTGTTTCCTTCGTTGATGGAAGGATACAGCAAATATAATCACATAACGGAACCATTTCTTTTAATTGATCTATTTTATATACTTGGTCGAATTCAGCCGGACGGCGTCCGCTGCGATTCACACCAATGACATTCATTCCAAATACTTTTGCTTTTTCAGCGATATCGCTTCCAATTGAACCGGTTCCAAGAATACCTAGAGTTTTTCCGTAAACTTCGAACATTTCTTGAGTGTATGACCAACTCATTTGATCTTGTAATTTACGAAACTCTGTAATTCTTTTTGCAAAATGCAGGATGGCACCAAGCACATATTCGCTGATTGGAATAGCATGAATTCCTTTGGAGGAAGTAACAAGAATATCCCTATCTTTGATCACACTTTGTGGCAATTGTTCCGTTCCACTGCTCAATACGTGAATCCACTTTAAATTCGGCAGCTGCTCTAATTCTTCAGCATTAACTTCATCATCAAAATTTCCGTAGGTTAAAAGATATTTTGTCTCATATTTTTCAGAGGATTTAAGCATCTGAATTTTCTTTTGAACTACTTTACAACCCGTTTCTTTTATCACCTTCTTTATTATTTCATTGGATATATCAGAAGTTGTGCAAACAATCACCCGATTACCCCCTTCTTTTTAAAAATAGCATGAGAATTTTCTGTTGAGAAATCGAGATTACTTATCGTATGCATAGCATCTTTCGATACTTCACCTTCTGAATCTTGGCAACTATGATAATATGATATAAAGATAGAAATATAGGAGAGGTTTCAATGGAACTAAGGAACTTAAAAACGTTTCAAGTAGTAGCAGAATGTCTAAACTTTACAAAAGCTGCGGAAAAGTTAAATTTTACGCAGCCCACGGTGACGGCCCAAATTCAATCGCTTGAAAGGGAATTAAATCAATTATTATTCTTTCGAGCTGGCAGAAAAAACCATTTGACCCCCGCAGGAAAACTGTTGAAAAAATACACCGATGACCTTTTCCATATAGTGGACGAAATGGAAGCTGCTTTTCTAGAGCTTGAAAAGCCACATGGCTACCTTAAAGTTGCTGCACCTGAATATTATTGCATCAACTACTTTCCTATAGTTGTTTCTGAATTTTTAAAGACATTTCCTGATGTGCATATTAATTTAATTTCATGTAATAGTGACGATGTTTTAAAAGGTGTTGCAACCAATACTTACGATTTGGGTATCATTGCTGGTGAAGTTTCAAAAAGCGACATTAACAACATCATCTTGGATGAAGAAGAGCTTTTGTTAGTTATTTCGAAGAATATATTTGAGCAAGATGAAATTAATCATATATTAAATACACTTCCCTTTATCAGGTTTAGAATTGGAGTTAACTTTCAGTCGGTGATTAATCAATATATACAACAATCCAATTTTTCCCCAAGAAAAGTTATTGAGATTGGAAGTGAAGAAGCTATTAAGCGGGCTGTATTAAATGGTACGGGCTATGGACTGCTCTCCAGTAATCTGATAAAAAAAGAAATTCAAAGCGGAGAACTCACACCTATTCAATTGACGAATCAAAAAATCAGCTTTAAAACTTCCCTAATTTATTTAAAGAAAAACGAAGAAAAGGGTGTACTTAAATCTTTCAGCGACGTAATTGAATCTTTATGGACAAAAGCGGATACAATATAAAACTCAACAATGCATCAGCACTGTTGAGTTTTCGCTTTTTTAACTTTTGAACCATCCCGCCATGCCAGGGTTCATATTATTATTAATCTGTTTGACTTCCTGGAAGTCCTCCAACCCATACGTTCCAAGGCTGCGCCCTATGCCGCTTTGTTTATAACCGCCCCACGGCGCTTCCACAAATGTAGGATGGTAGGTGTTAATCCAAGTAATGCCTGCACGAAGCTTCTTGATAACACGCAAAGCGCGGGCCCCGTCACTGGTAAACACACCGCCGGCCAGACCATAATCAACGCCGTTGGCCAATTCAAGAGCTTCTTTCTCATCCTTAAACTTTTGGATTGTCACAACAGGTCCAAAGATTTCTTCCTGTACAATCCGCATGTTCTGTTTGACATCTGTAAAAACTGTTGGCTCAATGAAGAAACCTTTGTCCATGCCCCTGTTCATGATTCGATTGCCGCCGGCTCTTAGGACAGCGCCCTCTTCCTGCCCAATCTTGATATAGCTCAAAATATTTTTCATTTGTCTTTCACTCACTATGGGGCCCATTTCTACGCCCTCTTCATTCCCGGGACCGACTTTGATGTTTTTGGCACGTTCGACGAAGCGATCGACAAACTGGTCATATATTCCTTCCTGGACAAGAATGCGACTTCCCGCAGAACATACTTGTCCGGCCCCAAAAAAGATTCCAAATAATGCCTGGTCGACTGCGATTTCCAAATCCACGTCATCAAAAATCATATTAGGAGATTTTCCGCCTAGCTCAAGTGAGATTTTTTTCAAATTCCCTGTTGCAGCCTGCATGATTTTCCTTCCTGTCTGTGTACTGCCAGTGAAAGAGATGGCATCTACATCATGGCTTTCCGCGACCGCCTGTCCAATAACCCCTCCTTCGCCTAATATCATGTTTGCAACACCCGCCGGAATGCCAACCTCTTCCATGATTTCAAACACTTTTATAGCTGTGACAGGGGTGATTTCTGCAGGTTTAAATACGATCGTATTTCCGGCAGCAAGGGCTGGCGCAATTTTCCAGACACTCATAAGCATGGGAAAGTTCCACGGAACAACCAGCCCAGCCACTCCTACAGGCTCCCGGACAACCATCGATTGAATATCGGGGTCAGGAACCTCAAACGTTTCTCCGCCAGGCGTCGTAATTAAACCTGCATAATAACGGAAACAAGCCACCGCATCTTCCATATCAAACTCAGCTTCACCACGAGTTTTTCCATTATCCAACACTTCCAAGTCAACGAGCTCTTCAAATTGTTCCTCCAATTTGTCGGCAATTTGATAGAGATATTTCGCCCGTTCTGCCGCAGTCAGTTCTGACCAGATTCCGCTATCAAAGGCCTTTCTAGCTGCTTGAATGGCTGCTTCCGCATCCTCTATCGTTCCTTCTGCAGCCTGGGCAATTACTTCTCCATTGGCAGGATTGATAATATCGCGGACAGCCTTATTGCTTGAATCTTTCCATTCGCCGTTAATATACATCCTTAATTTCATCATCGGTTTCCTCCTGTTTCCGTTAAATAAGCTATACCTGGACATTTTATTACAACTTTTTATAATTACCTGTATAAGACAGTGCCATACAAGGTTTCCATCTACCTTTACCAGTCATTAAAGGCAGCTAATAGCCCTGTGTCATGTTGGCAATAGCTATAAAAAGTCTCGACATCCTCACTTTTAAGAACACTGACTTCGTGCCACAAGTTAATATCTGACTCCCATTTTGCCTTTTTAGGATCAAAATATGTGTTAAATATAGAAAGATGGGGAGGGTGTGAAGAATCCCACTTTTCAAGGCTTTTTCCTTGAAGCGAGAATTGCTCGAAAACAATCGATCAACATCAGCCGGGAAAACAGCAGTATAAGAATCATTAATTGTTTAATGGTTATTAGGCATGTATTTTCTTGGTATGATTCATCCCTCCTTATACACTCAGTTGGGCCTCAAGCTGCCGGGACACCATTTTATCGCCAAATGGAGAGAAGAGAGGGGGAATAGCCGCCTCTCTTCAGAAGTCCCCATTACTTTAACTTACTTGTAAGTTCCAATAATTGTGCCTTGATTTCTTGCAACGCTGCCTCATCGTCTGGTTGGGATGTCTTAACCATCTCGGTTAAGTGTTTATATTCAGTGTTATTATAAGAAAGTTGTACTAAATCAGGCCGAGAATAATGCCCCAAAAGGTCAAAACCATTTTTGGCAGCTTTTATCATTGTTCCATCTAATTCTGCAACGATAAGAGCTTCTTTATCATATACCGGCTCAACAACATAGCACCCAAATGGATCAACGATTGAGCTGCCGCCGTTGGCCCAGTCCCAGTTTGTTTTGTCTTTATAAGGGAAATCATCCGGCACTTCATCAGCTGGCTGATAACCACATGCACTTATGACAAATGTCTGTGCCTCAAAGGCATGGGCCCTGATTGCCGGTTCAACATCGCTGGTATTATAAGACTGTGGATTTTTTGATTCTCGGTCAACATAAGTCATATCTTCCGTTGGAAGCCCACTCCATGTCCCCGGCCAATTGGCAATGTGAATTTCCTCTCCTTGCAAGGCTAATAGTGCTCTGATTAATATCATATGGTTTTCCCAGCAAACTAAACCGCCAATACGGCCAATATCCGTATCATATACTTTTAGATTATCTCCGCCGCCGCCCATACCATGAAAGCATCTTTCCTGGTTGGTCGGCACTACTTTTCGATGCCTTCCATATAAATTGCCATTTCTATCAAAATAAAGCATCGTGTTGTAAAGCGTACGGGAACCTACCGCATCATCCAGCTCCGTACACCCCATGTTTACATGAACATTTGCTTGTCGGGCCGCCTCTGCCAACAAAGCAGTGTCTTTGGACCCCACAACAACTGATTCCTCTTGAAACTTCACATGGACATCAAACCAATCAGTTGATGGATCGTTATATCCCTGCTGCCAGTATGGAAAAGCCGGAATAAATGATTCCGGGAAAACAACAATATCTGCTCCTTCATTGCCTGCCTTGTGAATGTATTCTATTGCCTTTTCGATTGTCCTTTTTTTATCTAAAAAAACCGGCGAAACCTGAGCTATTGCTGCAGTAATTTTATCCTTTCCTCCGAATATTGCTTTACTCAATGGTAACACTCCTTTTAATGGTTGCTATTATATGCATTTTTAATAATGGTTAAATAATCTTCCACCGTTAAGCTTCTTACATTATCTGCATCCATTGGTGTTTCTTTAGAGGTTTTTGCTAGTTTAGCAAAATCTTTCGGATCTACAGCAGGAAGGTCTGAAAACTTTGGAATTCCTACCTTTTCTACCATTTCAAACAATAACTTAGCGCCTTCTTTACTGGCCTCACGCACCGGCAGGTTTTGGTCAACCCCCAGTGCGTAAGCCACATCTGCATGTTTCTCTAAATTTGCTTCCATGTTAAATTCGAAGACATATGGAAGGAATATAGAGTTTAATACACCATGTGGAGCGTCATACAAACCGCCAGCCGCTTCGGAGATACAGTGTACACTGCCCACATTGGACTGACTAAAAGCGATTCCTGCCATTAAACTGGCACTTAGGATATTCTCACGTGCCTCCATATTGGCTCCATTTTGAACAGCTTCTAAAAAGTAGTCTTTTATTAGCCTAATAGCATGCAAAGCTAGAGCATCTGTCACTGGCGATGAAGATCTTGAGGTATAAGCCTCAATGGCATGCGTTAAAGCATCCATACCTGTGCTTGCCGTAATACTTGCTGGAAGGCCCTTTGTTAGTTCAGGGTCTAATAATGATAGTTTAGGCGCAATCCGATCATCTACAATCCCCATTTTCACTTTTCTTTCAGTGTCTGTAATAACTGCTATGTTCGTAGCTTCACTGCCTGTTCCAGCTGTAGTTGGTATACAAATTAATGGAGTAATATCCCGCTGCAGCGTGTTATCGCCTTCCCAATCATTAATTACTCCATCATGTGTTAACAGTATACCTAACGCTTTTGCCGTATCTAGTACACTTCCACCACCTACAGCAATAATTCCATCAACATTATTCACCCTTGCAAAGTCAGCTGCTAAACCGCAGTATTTGTCTTTAGGATTCGGCTGCACATCGTCATACACAGCAAAATCTATATTCTCATTAGTCAAGCTTTCAATGATTCCTTGCAATAAACCTGCTTTGTTAATGCCTTTGTCTGTCAATATTAAGGGCTTACTAATGCGATATAAAGGTAAAAATCCAGCTACTTGTCTGACTATGCCTGTTTTTAGAACAATATTTGTTGGTAAGTTAAACTGAAAATTCATCATACTCCTCCTCAATTTCACAATCTATACATCAAATGCACCTTGGCATATTTGCGCCCAGATTTTATCGAGCTCCGCTCGATAAATTCCTCTGAAAATCTGTGGCATCCGCCGGAAGCTTTGACTTTATTCAGCCGAGGTTTGAACCCCCACTGAATGGAATACCAATATGCATTCATCTCTCCACTTATAGCAGTGGGAGATTTCTACTAAATGAAGTTAATATTAACATCTCTATCAACCTGCATTTTTTTCAATATCAGTTTTACTATGATATCCACCCATCCCTTTTGGAATAACGAAAAATTTTGTTATCACGTAATATAGGATGCCGGCTAAAAGCATTGCTGGCAATGTGGCAGAGGCATAATCAAAGAATGTTGACCCTTCAAGACTAATCGGGTCCAATATTAAAAAGTAAGCAATTGTGGAAATAGCTACTGATATAATTGGTGTAAAATTGTACCCTCCCACAAAATCATAAGGCTTTCCGGGTGTATCCAAATAAAGAGCCCTCATATCTATTTGCTGTTTACGCAATAAATAGTAATCCACAAACATGACTGTCGATAACGGGCCAAACACCGTTCCGCATGCCGCTAAAAAAAGACTAAAGTTGCCATATATTGCATCAGGGAAGAAGACAAACACAGCTGTACATGCTAAAAATAGCAGTGTTAAGTTCTCCCATTTCATATTTCTAAAGAACTTGATCTGTTTTAAAGCCATACAAGTAGAGAAGACAAGCGATGTCATAGCAGTAACATTAGCAAATGAAATAATGATCAAAGCGACCAAACCTAGGATTGCTCCACCTATTGGAATCATCCAAGCAGTAGGATCGCTATCACCAATGGCCAGTCCAGCCAATAGTCCGATCATCGTTCCCAACACTGCACAAATATTAACCCCAATCATATTTGGCCATAAGGCAGCCCTCTCCGATTTTGTTAACCGGGTCAGTCCCCCCATAATGGGCCACCAGGAAAATCCAGAACCAAGGCCAAGCTCAAAGGCAACAATATAGTTGTGTAAATCATTGGGAAAAGGGCTTATTGGTTGCAGCGCTAACATCTCACCAAAGCTGTATTGCTGGGACAGCATGTAAAACATAACAATTAACATAGTTACCAACAACGGGGCTACAATTCGGTTTAACCAATTGATGGAATTGGAACCCCTTGAAACAATTATCCAGCTTATCACTATGGCAATAAGGGCAAAAATTGTAACAGCCGTGTTAGAGACAGCTGGCGTATTTGTTATAGCACCATAAGCATTACTGCTTGCCTTTCCAAACATTACAGCTAATGTGGCTACCCATCCAAATTCTACAATAACCATTAATATTACTGGAATCTTGGTTCCCTTTTTTCCAAATATACTTCGTAAAAATATATATTGGTCAATCCCGTACCTACTTGATGGAATGGCATTTGACAAAGCTACAAAAAGAACAGAGATGGTATTTCCTGCTAATGTGGCAATTAATCCCATTTTTAAACCTACAAAAAGCGATAATGTACCTCCAATTAAAAAACACCATGTTGCAATAGCAAGACCAATATTCACCATTGAAAAGTCAAAGCTTCCCCAAGTCCTTTCTTTGGGAAGTAGTGGCAAAAGATCGCTTTGTCCATTAGATTTTTCCACTTGATAATGCACCTCTTTCATGTTTAAACAATTTTTTTATAAAATCCGCCCGAAAAGTAATAAAAAAATGGCCATAATACTAATTATTCCTATCAAAATATAATCGATGCTGCTTAACCTTTTATCAGGTGTATCTGCATTGCTTATTATTTCAATTCTTTTCTCCACTTCTTCCAGAAATTCTTTATCGAATTCAGAAGTATTCATGCTTCTATCCCTCCACAATCAAAATTTATTTGTCTTGAAAGCTATTACAATTTACATGAAGGATCATTCGGAGATTTGTTGACCTTGCTTCATCAGCAGCTTTCCTTCTCCCGCCTCTTCTTCAAAGCAATCAACGTAATCATCTCGTATATAACCGCCGAAGCAAGCACCGCGGTAATTTCATTCGCATCATAAGTCGGAAGCACTTCCACCAAGTCAAATCCGACAACATCCAACCCGTCCAATCCACGGACGTATTCCAGCGCTTCGTAGCTTGTCGGTCCCCCAACTTCAGGTGTACCTGTCCCTGGTGCAAACGCCGGATCGACGAAATCAATGTCGTAAGTGACAAATACCGGGCGGTCTTTCACACGTTCATGAATTCTCTTCATCACATGGTCAAAACCAATCTGACGAACTTCCTTCATCGGAATGACTTCAAAACCTAGGTCCCTCGCGTCTTCAATATCGCCAGGTCCGTATAAAGGCCCTCTCATGCCAACCTGGATGGAGTGCTCCATATCCAGCAGCCCTTCTTCGGCTGCACGTCTAAACGGAGTGCCATGCATATATTTTTCTCCGTAGTAATGCTCCCATGTATCGCCATGGGAATCGAAGTGGACAAGCGCAATCTTTCCAAATTTTTTATGGAAAGCACGTAGATTTCCCAGTGTGATAGAGTGATCCCCACCCATAATGACAGGGATTACATTCTTCTCAAGAAGCGGGGTAAGTCCATCAACCATGCTGTCGTAAGTGCGGAGTGCGTTTCCTGGGATGACATTAATATCCCCATAATCGACTCCTGAGCAATATTCGAATATATCGATATCCATATCTGGATTATACGGACGCAGCAGCACGGAAAAATCACGGATATGCTGAGGGCCGAAACGCTGTCCAGTCCGGTTGGATGCTGCCGTATCAAAAGGGACGCCAAGAACTGCGAAATCTATATTATCTGTTGTCCTTACTTGTTCCAGCCTCATAAAAGTCCTGTTGCCCACAAAGCGTGGGGATTGTGATGAGTCTTTTGGTTTGTACATTGGCATGATTATAGTCCTCCTGTTAGTAAAGTTTTATCGCTATAGCACGCACCGGTGATCCATCTCCGTTTGAGATTTTTAAAGGCAGGGCGATAATCAACGGATTTTCAAACGTGATTTGATCAAAGTTAGTAAAATTTTCTCCGATAATTCCGTTCACCACGGTGATAGCTTCATGGGCCGGAAACTCGCCTCCATTTGGCTGATCAATGTTTAACGCATCTATAAAAAATGTACGGACACCAAGGTCAAGCATTTTCGCAATAACCTCTATATCTACATAAGGGTGGTTGAAATATCTTTCTTCTCCAAGATACTTTGTCCAGCCCGTGTGGAATAAAGCCACTTTTCCCGGCCCAAGCTTATCGAAATATGGTGCGGCATCATCCATTGTTACCGGCTCGCCGCCCTTTTTATGGGTTGCCGGGATGATAACACCTTCGCCCATAAAGTTATCCAATGGCAAGCGATCAATCGTTTCTCCTTCATCCCTGAAATGATAGGGGGCATCTACATGTGTCCCTGTGTGAGAGCCGATATCCAGAAAGGATGTATTATAACCATCTTTTTTGATTGTTGTCGCCGAGCGCATATTCGGTTCGGGATCCCCGGGAAAGATGGGGAGATCATTGTTCAATGGCAAAGATAAATCCACTATCTGTTTAAACTTCATCTTAATCTCCCTTCCATTGAATCGTATATAAATCCGATCGTTCATCGGAACGCATCGAATAAAATGTTTCTTTAAGTTCTTCTCTTTTCTCAATATTTATCTCTGCGAAGGCTAAACTGCTTTCTTCTGTTACTTTTCCGCTTATTATGCCTCCATCCGGGCCATAAACAGCAGACCTTCCAAAAAATTGAATATCCTCGTCATCGCCGGTATAGTTGCATGTAGCCAAATAAACTGTATTATCCATTGCCCGTGCCGCCGCCATACGGCAGTAAGAACCTTCATAAGGCCTCTCCCATGCACTAGGAGCGAGAATGACATCTGCCCCTTGTTGTTCAAGCAGACGAGCCAACTCCGGAAAGGCCATGTCCCAGCAGATCATAAAGCCGAAAGTGCCCAGCTCAGTCTTTACGGTAACAAGTTTGTCACCCGCCGAAAAAAGATGCTTTTCCAAAGGCGTAAGGTGCATTTTCTGATAAGTCGTCAAAAGTTCTCCTGCTGGGCTGATTAAATTCATTGAATTAAATACCTTGCCATCCTTTTTTTCAATAAAACCATAACCAATGTACAATTCGAACTTCTTTGCCAATCGTGACAAGAAGCTGAAAGAGGAGCCATCCGCCGGTTCCGCTTTATTCGCCACATGATCTTCAGAAAATACATAGCCGGATGCAGCTGCTTCCGGAAACAAAATGAACTTTGTTTCCGGATTTTCCTGCATACAACAATTGATATGGGATTCCATCAAATGCAGATTATCACCAACGTTAAAATCATCTTGAACAACAGCCAGCTTCCATTTTGTCATGCCGTTTTTTCACCTTCCACCTTCTCTATTGAATTTGAACGCATCACTTTTGAAAGTACAACATAAGGATCCCAGATACAAAGAACGTAAGAACCATCGAACCAATTGCCAGTGGACTTACATATGTGAAGAAAAGGGCAAAAGCAGCGCTCAATACATAGGCAACGTATGCTGCCGGATCAACCTTTTACATAGCTGCCTGCAAACGAGCCATCTTCATTCTCCCTATTATTCACCTGAATATATTTTTGCTTTCTTGCTTTTGAATAAACGTTGCAAAAAACGTGCCAACAAAAAAACAATTGGGTTAGAAGGCGTTTACATTTTCTTTTAATTTGTTTTTGAATTAAATGATGTAAATTCGATGCGTTATTGAATTTTAATTCAATGTTGAATCAAATATATGATATTTTTCAAACAAAATTGCAAGCACTTGTCCATCGACAGGTAGAATGTAGTACATCCCGCACGACAAAAAACGTATCTAACCCTCTTAACAAATAAAGAGCGGCCCGCTAAGCGAACCGCCCTTACTCAATCATTTGAAGAAAACATATACTTTTTAAAATGGTAACGGATAGACATGATGATCCCGATCGCAAGCATATTAGAAAGCAGCGAACTCCCCCCATAGCTAATGAAAGGAAGCGGAATACCTGTAATCGGCAAAAGTCCAATGGTCATACCGATATTTTGAAAAACGTGAAATGTAATCATCGAGATAACCCCGACGCAAATATAGGAATAAAAAGGATTTTTCGTATCAAGACCGACTCTTGTAATCTGATAAATCAGCAGGAAAAAGAGACTGATGACGATGCTTCCGCCTATAAAACCGAACTCCTCCCCAAGCGTACTGAAGATAAAGTCCGAATGACTTTCCGGCATGTATACTTCCCTGTTTCCAAAGCCTTTTCCACTTGTCATCCCCGAACCGATCGCCTGCAGCGATTTTACAAGCTGGAATCCTTCATTCGACTGATACGTGTACGGGTCGAGCCAAGAATAGATCCGTTTGAATTGATATGGTTTTACGCCAAAATACTTTAAATACTGCGGCATTTCAATCGCAATATAAAGAACCGTTCCTCCTAACAGGGAAACCCCTGAAAAAATAGGGACCAATAGTTTCCATGTGATTCCTGATACGAGAACCATTCCCAGGAAAATGGCCAAGAATACAAGAGAAGTTCCGAGGTCCGGCTGCTTTAAAATAAATAACACAGGCACTGCTATCGCAAATCCAAGCTTGAGCAATAGCCAAAAATCCGTTTTCGTCGTTTTATGGATAAACTTCACATGATGATCCGTAGCTATTCTAGCCAACACCAATATCGTAAATACTTTCATGAATTCCGATGGCTGAATGGCTCCAACTTTAGGTATGAAAAACCAGCTTTGTGCGCCGTTTACCCTTTTTGTAAAATCAATATTGTCAGGTGAAAGAATTAGAACAATCAGCATAAAAAGCCCAATTCCATATAAGTACCAGGAGATTTTTCTTAGCTGTTCCGAGTCAAACTGCATGACAAAAACAGCAACAAATGATCCGAGTGTATACCAAAACACCTGCTGAAGGACGAAGTTTTGTTTATATTGCCCTGTTGTCTGGGCGCTATAGATAATGATCAAACTCGCGATCATCATCAGCATTAAAGTTAATATGATCCCGTAATCGATTTTGGGAATTTGTCTTCTCTGTGAGGTCATTCCAATTCTCCTCTTTAATGAAAAAATAACGCTGTAGCCATCTTAACATTATACTGAATGATGAATGATTTAAAAAGCAACAAATTATGTCGATTTCCGACAAAAACACGAAAATCGGGAAATTTTTTTAATAGCACATTTTATTTTCGTCAATAAGTTCAAAGGCTACTACCTTACTTTAACATAAAACAATGCCAAGTTTCCGATCAGCTATTTTTATTACTTCCTCTAACCGCTCCCTTAAACGGAATGGAAATCCAATATTTTCCCTTTTTGTCATATAACTATCGACATCCTTCATTTACCAAAAAGAGAATGTTTTAAATCACCTTTCACCAGGTAAACATAAAATAGCTAGGACCCAAAGGAAGGGAAGTGAAACGAATGCTTTGGACAATCATTGGTATATTGATTGTATTATGGATTCTAGGCCTTATCGCCAAGATCGGCGGCGCACTCATTCATATTCTGCTTGTAGCGGCCGTCATCATCTTTATCGTTTATTTGGTTATGAGGAGAAATAACGCAAGGTAATATGAAAGACTCAAGCGCATCGGCTTTAAACTGAGTCCAATGCAAAAATCCTTGGTCAGTTCGAGAAAATCATCCTACTCACAAAAAGGCTGTACTGCGGCTGGATGAAGTTTATAGGTATAAAGACCCTCATGCATTATAAAGGAGAGTCAGCACAAAGTACTGAAAAAGGATGAGCAAACACCCTGTTCATCGGTTAGTCAAAGTATATTCACAAGAAGAATAAAAACCGGGCCGTCTAAAAAGCCCCTAAAATGAATCAGCCGAAGAAATTTCTCCGGCTGATGTTGCATTTTGGACAGCTACCTCCGCCAATCGTGACTGTTTTGACTGAAAGCCGTTTAAGATGGGTACCTTTCGCTACCAATCATTACCGTTTTAACTGCAAACCACTTAAGTTAGGCATCTTTCTTCACTCATAAAACAATAAAGAAACGGGAGCTTACTTTTCTGGACATCCCCGTTTCATGCTTATTCAAATTTCAGGAGCATATCAGCATGCGGAATTCCCTCGTCCAAATACACTTCTGAAACCTTTTCAAATCCGAAAGAACCATAAAAAGATAGTAAATATTCCTGGGCCTGCAACCTGACCGCCTTTACCTTCAGTTCTTCCCGAATAAAATCAATAGCCCTAGTCATCAATTCACCAGCCAAGCCGCGTCCTCTGTATGCCTCTTTTACCAATACTCTTCCTATGGACAGCTCCTGATACGTAGTACCTGCCGGCAGTATCCGAGCATAGGCAGCAATCTCCTTTCCATCGCAGGCATAAATATGGTAGGAAGTCTGATCAAAATTATCAAGCTCCCTGTATGGGCATTGTTGTTCCACAACAAAAATATCCACACGCTCTCGCAATATGCTATATAGCTCATCAATGGTCATTTCTTCAAAAGCTTTTAATTTCCACTCCATCCGCGGTATCCCTCTTCATTATTATTTTATTGAATTATAACACACTTCATTTTGCTTCCATTCATAGCGATTGGTTATTTTGGGGGCTTTATGAGTGCTATGCTTAATTGAATGATCACAAGTTTAATAGACCTTTCTTACGTTGGTGCTATCATTAACCAAACACGAGAGCTCTTATTTTCTATGACGCTTCTAGTAGAAAGCCAAACAAATGCGCCTTGGCGTATTTGCGCCCAGATTTTATCGAGCTCCGCTCGATAAATTTCCTCTGAAAATCTGTGGCATCCGCCGGACCTTTGACTTTATTCAGCCGGGGTTTGAACTCCCGCTGAATAGATTACCAATATGCATTCATCTTACCACTTGTAGAAGTTGGAGATTTCTGCTGAATGAAGTTAAACTTAAATACAATCATATTTCTCTAAAAAAGTGCATATTTTACTATGACTGAATATATATCAAATGCGCCTTGGCGTATTTGCGCCCAGATTTTATCGAGCTCCGCTTGATAAATTTCCTCTGAAAATCTGTGGCATCCGCCGGAGGGTTTAACTTTATTCAGCCTGGGTTTGAACCCCCACTGAATGGAATACCAATATGCTTTCATCACACCACTTACTGAAGTAGGAGACTTCTGATGAATGAAGTTAAGCCTATACAACATCCTTCATCAGTCCTAGGAATAGACCATACGGCTCATGTGTTTAAATAGAAAGATTGATATAGTGAAAATAACTTTTTTTCAACACCTACAATTACCTGAATTTCCTAAATAACTTCACAGCAACATGAACCAAGGATGGTGATTTGAAAATTGACAGCATTATTAGATGTACAAAATTTAAAAACTCACTTTTTTACAAATAAAAAAGTCATCCCTGCGGTGGACGGTGTTGACATCAAAATCAACAAAGGGGAAACTGTGGCCCTAGTCGGGGAATCTGGCTCTGGAAAAAGCATCACCTCTCTTTCTATTATGAAATTAGTCCCAAGTCCGCCAGGAGAAATCGTAGACGGTACAATCATTTTCGATGGAGCGGATTTGGCAGCGCTTCCGGAAGAGGAGATGTACCGTATCCGTGGAAATGATATATCTATGATATTTCAGGAGCCGATGACCTCTTTAAACCCCGTTTTGACAATAGGCGAGCAAATCACTGAAGTGTTGATCTATCACAAAAAGCTATCCAAAAGAGAAGCAGCTAGAAGGGCTGTTGATCTGTTGAACATGGTGGGATTTTCCCGTGCCAAAGAGATGCTTGCTGAATATCCGCACAGGCTATCTGGTGGAATGAGACAACGCGTCATGATTGCCATTGCCATGAGCTGTAATCCGAAATTGCTCATCGCCGATGAACCTACAACTGCACTGGATGTAACAATCCAAGCTCAAATCCTCGATTTGATGAAAAATTTGAGTGAGCAGTTTCATACCTCCATCCTATTGATTACTCATGACCTTGGTGTCGTTTCTGAAATCGCCGACAAAGTGCTTGTCATGTATTGTGGACAGGTTGTGGAAGAGGCTTTGGTTGATGACTTGTTCAACAAACCATTGCACCCATATACTGTCGGCCTGATGAATTCAATGCCATCTATAGACAATGATTCTGAAAGACTTGTACCTATCCAGGGCAGCGTGCCTTCCCCCGAACACTATCCAAAAGGGTGCCGCTTTGCTTCCCGCTGTCCGCATGCGTTTGACCGCTGCATTCAGGAAAGTCCCAACTTGATAGCAGTCGAAAGCTCCCGGTCAGTACGCTGTTTTTTATACACCGAAGAGGAGGTTACATCATGACGACTACCTTGGAGAAGCAGAAGCCGTGGAAGGAAAACGCAACAGAATACCTGCTCGAGTCTGTTAATTTGACCAAGCATTTCCCAATTAAATCAGGCGTCTTTCAAAAGACTACCGGGCATATCAAAGCAGTCGACGGGATATCCCTCTTTGTAAAAAAAGGGGAAACATTGGGGATTGTCGGTGAGTCTGGCTGCGGCAAGTCAACTGCTGGCCGGACATTCATCCGGTTGTATGAACCAACAGAAGGAAAAATTCTTTTTAAAGGGAAAGATATTTCACATCTTTCTGAAAGCACACTCAGCCGTACCGTCAGAAAAAATATTCAAATGGTTTTTCAAGATCCATATGCATCAATGAATCCTCGTAAAACGCTGAAGTCAATTTTAAGCGAGCCGCTTATCACACATCAATTATATGATAGGAAAGGCCGTGATCAGAAAATCTCTGAACTGTTGAATCGGGTCGGACTCAATCCTTCCTTTATTAACCGTTATCCGCATGAGTTTTCAGGTGGACAGCGTCAGCGGATCGGGATAGCGCGAGCTCTGGCTCTTCATCCAGAATTGATCATAGCAGACGAGGCAGTTTCTGCCCTTGATGTCTCGATCCAAGCACAAATTATCAATTTAATGGAGGATCTACAGGAGGAGTTCAGCCTCACTTATATTTTTATCTCCCATGATTTGAGTGTTGTCCGCCATATAAGCGACCGGGTCGCAGTCATGTACCTGGGGAAAATCATGGAATTTGCACGAAAAAAAGATTTATATGGAGATCCTCTTCACCCTTATACAAGGGCCTTGCTTTCTGCTGTTCCTGCACCAGGAAAACGCGGCGTGGAAAATCGGGAAAGAATTGTTTTAAAAGGAGATCTGCCAAGCCCGGCTAGCCCGCCCCCCGGATGTGTCTTCCACACAAGATGTCCGGCAGCAATGGATGTATGCCGGAAAGTCACCCCTAAATTCCAAGAGTTGAAAAAAGAGCATTTTGTTGCTTGCCATTTATACCAGTGAAGGTGGTCTCCAACACTTGAAAGGGGTGATTCACGACAGAATGATTGTCTATTGAACACCAAAAATTATTTAATAGGGGGACTAACCATGAGAAAAACAGCTTGGTTAATATTGTGCATGATACTTGTTCTTTCGTTGTTTCTTGCTGCATGCAGCGGCAGGGATAAAACAGCAACGAACGGGGATAAATCAGCGGACGATGGTCAAGCAGCTGAGAATAAAGAACCGGTGGATGGTGGAGACCTCATTATGGGTTCTTCCGGATCGCCAACTCTGTTTAACCCTATGTACTCGGACGACGAAGTAAGCGGAGAGGTTCAGGACTTGATTTTTAGCGGCCTTGTCGGCTCAAATAAGGAGGACTTCACACCCAACACAGATCAATTGGCCAAAAGTGTTAAAGAATCCGAGGACGGACTTACGTATACAGTAACATTGAAAGAAGACATAAAATTTCATGATGGAGAAAATTTAACTGCCGATGATGTTGTTTTCACTTACAACATACCGCTGAATAAAGATTATGATGGACCACGCAAGTCTAATTTCGAAGCTTTGGAAAGTGTTGAGAAAGTGGATGACTTAACTGTTAAATTCCACATGAAAAAAGTAGATGCACAGTTCCACACTGTTGGCTTGAGCTTCGAAATTTTACCCGAGCATATTTTAAAAGACGTTCCTGTCAGCGAACTTGGAGAACATGAATTCAATACAAAAAATCCGATCGGTTCAGGCCCATTCAAATTTGTAGAATGGAAGGAAGGCGAATACCTAAAAGTTGAAGCCTTTGATGACTACTACCAGGGCCGGCCGCATTTAGATTCAATCACGATGAAGTTTGTACCGGATGCGAACGCCATGCTGACACAGCTCCAAAATCGAGATATTGATTTCTGGGCAGGAGTGCCGCCTACGGACATTGAAACCGTCAAATCGTTCCAAGACGAAATCGGAATCAAAGTGGAAGAGGGGTTAGCTCTTCAATATAATTTCTTTGCTGGTAACTTAAGAAATGACTTGTTCAAAGATAAAAAAGTGCGCCAGGCAATTACTCATGCGATTGACCGTGAAACCATTATTAATGAAATTGTTGAAGGACATGGAGAAGTTGCCCATACGCCTGAAAGCCCTCTAAGCTGGGCTTATAACGAGGACGTGCCGCAATTTGATTACGATCCCGAAAAAGCAAAGGAAATGCTTGCTGAAGCCGGTTGGAAACCAGGAAGTGACGGTATCCTTAAAAAAGACGGCAAGAGATTCTCATTTGAGATGAAGACAAACCAAGGGAATAAAGCAAGAGAAGATATTGTTGTATTATTACAGGAACAGCTTAAGGAAGTTGGGATTGAAGCGAAGCCAAAAGTGGTAGAATTCAGCTCATTGATTGCAGATCTTGATCCAGGAGTTTGGAATTTTGATGCGATTGTACTGGGGTGGTCACTTGGAACCGACCCGGACCCGAGCGGCATCTACCATACGAAGGAAATCGAAAAAGGATTGAACTTTAACGGCTATTCAAATCCTGAGCTTGATAAATTGATGGATCAGCAGCTTCAAGAGAAAGATCGGGACAAACGGAAAAAATTAATTGGTCAGATCCAGGCCGGCCTTGCGGAAGATCAACCGTACACTTTCCTGTACTATCCAACAGAATTCCGGGTGATGCCTGCTGAATTAGAAGGCTACGAATTCCATGCTAAAAAAGTCATTTACAAGCCGCACCAGTGGTGGCTGAATAAATAATAACGCTAAGAAATGGGAAATGGACGCCCATTTCCCATTTCTTTATTTGATTAAACAGCGAAAAGGAGCATAGCGAATGATTTCTTATATTATTCGGCGGATCCTCACGGCGATACCTTTGATGCTCGGGATCACCATTCTTTCATTTGCGATCATTAAAGCCGCTCCCGGAGGACCGACATCTTTGTTGATGGATCCGAACACAAAACCGGAGGATAGGGTAAAGTTTGAAGAAAAATACGGGCTAAATGACCCAATTTATATTCAGTATGGCAAATGGCTTGGAAATATGGTCAAGGGAGACTTCGGTACATCTCTGATCCGGAGAGGCGTTCCCGTTAGTGAAATGATTTTAAACAGGCTCCCAAATACCCTGCTGCTAATGGTAGCCTCCACAATATTGGCATTCCTCATCGCCGTGCCGCTCGGTATTTTTTCCGCTATGAGACCCTATACGAAACTGGATTATACTGTCACGGTCACTTCTGTTCTTGGTGTAGCCACTCCAAATTTCTGGCTTGGCATTATGTTGATTATCCTCTTCGGTGTTCAACTTGGGTGGTTCCCTACCGGGGGGGTCGCAACGCTGAACGCTCCTTTCAGCATTTGGGACAGGCTCCACCATCTGATCATGCCTGCCTTTGTTCTAGCTGTAGCAGATATGGCTGCTTTGACCCGCTACACGCGTTCCAGTATGATGGAGGTCTTGCAGCAAGATTATATCCGGACGGCCAAATCGAAAGGATTTAAAGAACGGACAGTCGTGTTAAAACATGGATTACGCAACGGACTAATTCCTATTATCACTATGTTCGGCCTTATGCTCCCGAATTTTATCGCAGGAGCGGCCATCACCGAAACGGTTTTCAGCTGGCCGGGCATCGGGAGATTGTTTATTGAATCTGCTTTTACTCGTGATTATCCTGTTATCATGGCAGTGACAGTCTTGACAGCTGTGTTTGTAGTTATCGGGAACTTATTGGCGGATATTCTATATGCCATTTTTGATCCGCGGATTGAGTATTAAGGGGGGATTTATATGTCACAAACGAACTATGAACCGACAATTAATAACTTGAATATGAACCCCGAAATGAAAGAAAAACCGGAAACACTCACCAAAATATTCATACGTAAGTTTATAAAAAACAAATTGGCCGTATTTGGAGCTATCGTCCTTTTTTTAATCATACTTTCCGCCCTGCTCGCTCCCTTGATTGCTCCATATGATCCAGGAGCGACCAGTCTGGCCAATAAGCTGGCGCCTCCCAACTTAGAAAATTGGCTCGGCACAGATCGATTTGGGCGTGACATTTTTTCCCGCATTCTATATGGCGGAAGAATTTCCCTTCTTGTCGGTTTTGGATCGGTGGCAGGGGCACTGATCATCGGAACAACTATTGGCGCTATTGCCGGGTATTACGGTGGCCTGGTTGATGCTATATTAATGAGATTCGTCGATGTGATTCTCTCTATTCCTACGATATTCTTGCTGATCACGATCGTAGCGATTTTTCAGCCAAGCGTAGACAAACTCATCCTTGTATTTGCCATCACCTCATGGACCACCACTGCCAGAATCGTACGCGGGGAATTTTTAACCTTGCGAACAAGGGAGTTTGTACTCGCCTCCAGGACGATTGGAACAAAGCCAGTAAAAATCATCTTTAGCCATATTTTGCCGAATGCCATGGGCCCCATTATTGTTACAGCCACCTTGCTTGTCGGTACTGTAATCTTGACAGAAGCTGCTTTAAGCTATTTGGGCCTCGGCGTTCAGCCTCCTACACCAAGCTGGGGGAATATGCTGGAGGATGCCCAGAACTTTACAGTTCTGCTGAAAGCACCTTGGTACCCTGCATTCCCCGGACTGTTGATCCTAATCACGGTTTTGTGCTTTAACTTTGTAGGAGACGGTTTAAGGGATGCACTTGACCCGAAAAGGGATTAACACTTATGATGAGCCTACAATATTGGCAAAATCCATTCAAAAGAAAAACCGGTTCTGTTCATGCTTTCCAAGTTCATGAGCAGAGCCGGTTTTCATATTTATCGTATCAAATGCGTCTTGGCGTATTTGCGCCCAGATTTTATCGAGCTCCGCTCGATAAATTTCCTCTAAAAATCTGTGATATCCAACGGAGGCTTTAACTTTATTCAGCCGGGGTTTGCCCCCCACTGAATGGAATACCAATAGGCATTTATCTCACCACTTACAGAAGTGGGAGGACTTCTGCTGAATGAAGTTAAAAATCATGCACAGTTACACAAAGCTGGATAACGATTCCATATGGATCTCGAATAATCGCATATCCAGGACTAAATACATTTTCTTTAAAGGGCATTAAAACAGTAACTTTCTCATGTTGAACAAGAGATTCATACAGATTTTGAATAACATTCTTATCTTTAGATTGTATACACAATGAAGAGCTATTGCCTAATTGCCAAGGCCGCGAAGTGTCCATTTCTTCCTCTGCAATCATTAGTTTATTCGCGCCTATTTCCAAAACAGAATGTGTAATATAGTCATCTTGGCCCTCTTCATAACTAAAATGAGGATTCATTTCCTTCATTTCTTTGTAGTTTTTCTTAAAAAGAACTTTAGCTCCTAAGTATTTTTCATAAAATGTAATGGCTGCCGCTGCATCGCCGTTCAAAGATAAAAACGGGATTACTTCAACTTTCATTTTATTGCCTCCCTCACTATTCTTGATTACACTTACAGTATAGTAAATAAAGGTGACAATTTAAGGCACCATTAAGAGGTGTTTTTTTATGAAAAAATCAGAGCGTCTCAATCAAATGCTGCGCTTCATTCATCAACAACAACATTTTACCCTTCAAGATTTAATGCAAGAATTTCAAATTTCAAAGAGAACAGCGTTGAGAGATATCGCTTCATTGGAGGAATTAGGTGCGCCAATTTATGCAGAATATGGCCGCTATGGGGGATATCGTCTGCTTAATCACATGCAGCTCCCTCCCATTTCTTTTAGCAGTCAAGAAATCTACGCACTTTATTTTGCAATGCAAGCCCTTCGAAGCTTTTCAAATTTACCGTTTCAAGTATCTTTTCATTCCATACATGAAAAATTTATAAGCGAATTATCGGAAAGCCAAAGACAAGAAATAGAGAGAATGCAAAATAGAATATCCTTTCGACATACTGAGCAAATCAAAGATAGTGCGCATCTAGATATTTTATTAATGGCAGCTGTTAAAAACAGCGTTTTAAAAATAGAGTATCAAAAAGCTCACCAAAAGAGCACTCGTCATATTCAACCAATCTCTATTTATTCAATGAAAGGCTATTGGTATTGTCAGGCTTATGATATTAGTAAAAAAGCTTACCGTGTTTTCCGTTGTGATCATATAACATCCGCTGAATTAACGGATATTCACCCTTTAGAAGATTTAAATGAAATGGACATGCAAAATGCTCATTCACTTTGGAAACCGTCCGAACAAGCAGTCCAATTTAAATGTGCAATAAATCAGACAGGGATAGAGCAATTTCAACAAGAGCATTATCCTTCAATGAAGTTAATCTATGAGACAGAGAGTACATTTATTGTTGGTTGGTATGAGCCAAACGAAGTTGATTTCATCGTTAAATATCTTTCAGGGTTTGGAAAATCCATAAAGATCATTGAGCCTATTATTTTAAAAGAAAGATTGAGACAGTACTATAGGGATTTACTTGATCATATATAGAGCTTCCTTGTGAAATCATTTCTATAGATAGATTCATTTTAGAGTACAGTAGCAAAACCCCAATATCCGTGAATTTGTATGCAATGCCTTATATACGATGTGCGTCCAACCATGAAAAAAAGCCAAGGGTTTACCCTCGGCTTTTTCCCTTTTCTGGCTCCTGCGTCCCTACTGTGTTCACGGAAGGCTCTGCTGGGGCTGGTTCGTTTTTTTCCAAATGGCTGACATCTGTCCCCATACCCCTTAGAAATTCCAACAGCAAGGTGATCGACCGATTGATTTCAGGATCTCGTAATGCTCGTGCCATACCAAGATAGCCTGTTTTTTCCGCTTCTTTATCTTCTATTTCCGCAACTCTAGCGATTCCCGCATTTATTTTTAATAAAATCGGCTCTAGCTGGGTCACGTTGATCATACCGATTGTTCCTATAAGCAAAAGGAGATTTTTAATAGAATTTTTATTTTCGGGCATATTTGCTAAATTTACCGCTATGTCCAGCACTTTGTCCCCTTGTCCAAGCAACCCTTTGGCTATGTCGAGAATCCCTCGTTGTTTCAAGTAACCAATGACCTCTATGACTTCCATTATTGAGTCTTTATTGGCCAAAAGAGCCTCTTCAATTTCCAGAAAATCTTTCCTTTCTTGGGTTTCTGCATCAATCTGCTTAAATTGAATGTTTTTAATCGGCTCAGCCATTAGTCTTCAGCCCCTTCCCTTTCACAAAATGACCAGGGAAACTATAATCAGCTCTTGCCCATTTCCTCTCGACCTCTACCCCTTTTTGAGGATTCGGATTTCCAAAACGGTGATTGATTCTTGGTAGAGGGTCTTCCCCTTTCTTCTCGACTATTTCCATTTTCACCATGATATCTTTATATGCCGGAGTATCCGTATCCTTATCGGCGAAACTGCTTGTCAATAGGTTGATGGCCGCATTCCCAGCATCATTCATTGGCAGGTATACTTCCTTCCCTTTTACGCGGTCCGTCACATGACATTTGACAACTGCCTGGCCATATGGAGATATAAGCCTGACAAGTGTTCCGCTGGCAAGTCCTCTTTCTTTTGCAAGTTCGGAAGAGACTTCCAAGAAAACACTCGGTGTTTTTGATGAAATCCCCTTGGAACGGTATGTGAGATTCCCTTCGTGGAAATGCTCCAGCAAACGTCCATTATTAAGATGGATGTCGTACTCCTCCTCATATTCAAGCGGCGTTGTCCATTTAACCGGGAACAGGTTTGCTTTTTTATCCGGGAACGGAAAACCGTCTGTGAAAAGAAGTGGTGTGTCCGTACCGTCTTCTTTTACAGGCCATTGGAGCGTATTATACCCTTCCAGCAATTCGTACCTTACACCAGCAAACAAAGGCGCTAGCTTCGCCGCTTCTTCCATGATTTCACTTGGATGCTCATATTTCCAACCTGCACCAAGTTTGTTGGCGATTGCCATGATGATTTGCCAGTCAGGCTTTGAATCGCCAAGTGGTTCAAATACCTGATAAAGCCGTTGGAAACGTCGTTCAGTGTTTGTAAAAGTCCCCTCTTTCTCAAGACTGGGAGAAGCAGGCAGGATAACATCGGCGTATTCAGCCGTTTTTGAAAAGAAAATATCCTGGACAACGAAGAAATCAAGTTTTTCAACCCCAGCTTGGACATAGTTAATATTGGAATCGACCAAAGCCATTTCTTCACCCTTTAAATATAGAGCCCTTAATGTTCCGGCATGCATCGCGTCCACCATTTCGTGGTTGTTTAAGCCTGGGTGCTCGGGAATTTCTGTTCCCCAAGCCTTAGAATATTTGGCACGTACTTTGGAATCAGCCACTTTTTCATAAGCCGGTAACCTATCTGGCATGCTGCCAAAATCGCTTGCCCCCTGAACATTATTATGACCACGTAGCGGATACGAGCCGGTTCCCGGACGCCCGTAATTTCCTGTGATAAGCAATAGATTGGAAATTGCTGTACTTGTGTCACTTCCGCCCACCTGCTGCGTAACTCCCATGGCCCAAAGAACTGCAAGACTGTTGGATTCATGGATCATTTCTGCAATTTGGACTAGATCATCTTTGGAAACCCCTGTTACTTGTTCTGCATGTTCCAAGGTATATTCTTCCAGACTTCTATAGTATTCATCATAGCCGTTTACTTTTTCATTGATAAAATCCTTATCCGCCCAGCCTTGATCAAGGATATATTTCGTAATGGCCGATAACCAGACAAGATCTGAAGATGGGTTGGGTTTAATAAACTTGTCAGCCCTATGGGCCATCTCGTGTTCCCTTAAATCGGATACTACGAGCTTTTGCCCTTTGAGCTTGTGTGAGCGTTTGACCCTAGTTGCCAGCACAGGGTGTGATTCCGCCGTGTTTGAACCAATGATTAGCACCATGCCCGCTTGTTCGATATCCTTAATGGACCCAGAGTCTCCACCATAGCCCACTGTGCGGAACAATCCCATTGTGGCAGGAGACTGGCAATAGCGCGAGCAATTGTCGATATTGTTCGTTCCGATGACTCCTCTGGCCAGCTTCTGCATTAAATAGGACTCTTCATTCGTACATTTGGAGGAACTGATAAAACCTAATGAGTGGGCACCTGATTCTTTTTTGATAGCCGTCATTTTTTCCGCAATCAAGTCTAGGGCCTCGTCCCATTCAGCTTCACGGAAAACTTCTCCTTCACGGATAAGCGGTTTGGTTAGACGTTCTTCACTGTTCACAAAGTCCCAGCCGAACTTCCCTTTGACGCATGTGGAAATTCCATTAGCTGGGGCATGAACATTCGGTTCCACTTTTAATATCTTCCTGCCTTTTGTCCAAATATCAAAGCTGCAGCCAACCCCACAATACGTACAAACTGTTTTCGTCTTTTTGATCCGTTCTTCCCTCATGGCAGATTCCATATCTGAAATGGCAAGAATAGAACCGTATCCCGTTTCTATATCCTTTGTCAGTTCAATCATCGGACGCAAGGTTTCCCGCTTTAATCCGGTCAAATATCCCGCTTCTCCTAACATTCCTTTTTCCATCATGGCGTTGCAGGGACAGACGGTGGAACAGTGCCCGCATGAGACACAGGATGATTCATTGATTGGAACATCATTGTCCCAGATGACACGTGGATGCTCTCGCTCCCAATCAATCGATAACGTTTCGGTCACCTGGACGTTTTGGCATGCTTCCACACAACGGCCGCAAAGGATACATTGGTCGGGTTCATACCTATAAAAAGGATGTGAGTTGTCCTCTTCATAAGGTTTGGGTTCAAAGGGGATACTTTGATGGTTGATTTTCATATCTTTTACGGTGTTATGTACCTCGCAAGTGCCATTATTGTAATCACAGACGGTACAATACAGCTCATGATTATGCAAAATTTGATCCATCGCAATGACTTGCGCTGCTTTGACTTCCTTCGTTTCCGTTTCTACAACATCACCGCTTTTAATTTCCGTAGAGCAGGAGCGCACAAATTCGCCATTCACCTTCACAATACATGTGTCACACGTTTCAATCGCTCCCAGGCTCGGATGGAAGCAAACATCTGGAATAGAAATATTAAGCGCTTTCAACATTTTCATTACAGTGCCTGACCCTGTAACCTGTATCCGTTCACCATCAATGGTCACTTTATATTCCGATGTCAAAATCCAACTCTCCCTTCATAATCATTAGAAAGTTCTGACTATAATTGAATCTACCATTTTAACGTGTATTTTTCAAAACAACGACAGTTCATCACATTCAGTTTTACCCTCTTGAAGTGATAATAAACCATTCAGAAAGACGCAATTGCGGCAAGCACATGACGAATTATAGAAAATTGCTACTCAGCCATCACAATAGCGTCTAGTCAACTTGAGCAATCGCGCCCCTTAGAACGCAACGTTTAATTCTAAACTCACCCCATTGTCTTGCGAATCACACAAAAAAAAGACCCTCCCTCCATTTTGACAAATGGAGAAAAAATCCTTAACCCGGCAGCTGCAATAGACCCTCTGCCTGACTTTCAGTTATATTCTTGATCAAAGACAGCTCACTAACAATCAATCGTTTCGCATTGTTCAGCATTTGTTTCTCGCTGGCGTTGAGCGGCTTTTCCTTATTCCGATACTGGAGATCACTCAGCACTTCAAGGCCGGCTTCAAACTCTCCTGTCTTTATTTTTTCCATGTTCGAACTGAATCTTTGTTTCCATGGGAGTTGGGGCTCATGCTCTGCGTCATAATAATCCTCAAGCATTCTCTTTGCGGTCCGCCGGTCAATCACCGAACGCAAACCAGCTTTTGATGCTTTTTTTACGGGAAGCATTACATTCATATGACTGCTTGGAATTGTAATTGAGCAATATTTTTCCAGTTCTCCCCGAAACTCCTTTTCTTCAATGGCTGTCACAATACCTGCTCCGTGCATCGGATAAAAAACTTTATCACCAACCTGGAACAAATTGTCCACCTCCAAATTTACTTACATGTTCATTATATCACAAATAAGTAAATTTGAAAAAATCTATATTTTATATCATAAAACCCAAAAGTCCAGTAAAATAAAGTTTTTTAGAAAAACTTTATTAAAGAGGAAGATCAAATGCGCCTTGGCATATTTGCGCCCAGATTTTAACGAGCTCCGCTCGATAAATTTCCTTTGAAAATCTGTGGCATCCGCCGGAGGCTTTGACTTTATTCAGCCGGGGTTTGCCCCCCCACTGAATGGAATACCAAAGGCTTTCATCTCACCACTCACAGAAGTGGGAGACTTCTGCTGAATGAAGTTAAAAGCTTAACCTCTCTTTTAGCTACTCTTATTTAAAAGCTTTAAAATCCAGGGATATAAATCGACGACTCTCATATGCTTTGGCTTCGTATCTGTCCCTGTGACGATCATTGGAATCAATGAATCCTGCTTGTGTATGGATCCATGTGCCGCACCTCCGGGATGAACTGGCGTCCCATCGCCAGCAAATTCAAAACCGGGTTTCGCGTCAACAATAATATAATTTCCAGAATGAGAATGTAAGGAAGTGTACAATCGTGCCAGTGCATCCGGATATGTGCCATATTCGATTTGAAAATTGTTTACTGAAAGGTCTAGAACAGAATATTCACCCCTTATTAACCATGATTGACCGTATTTATCATTAAAATCTCCATTTGGACGGAACGTTAATTTTTCTTTTTGACCACTTGTTGCTACATGCACATCCGAACCATTTTTCCAGGCAATCAGATTCATTCGATCGTCTTTTTGAAGGGTTTTTACAATTTCTTCAAGTTCTATGTTTTGATCCAAATTATAAATGAAAGCCATCCTTTCATTGTATGCTATGACGATCTGATCATCTTTTTTTACCGGTTCCGTGATTTTGTGTATTTTATAAGAGTCCAACATCTTGTTTAAGTGGATTAAAGATTGACTTTTGTCTTCTCCTACCTTAGCTTGTCCGCTATCCCCCATTACAATCCAAGTGGCAGAGTCTAGTGCTTCGTCCCAAGATCCGTACGTTTTAAATACTTCCTGAAGCTGCCTATCTGTTTTTTCGATGGCGTCAATGTGATTCATTGGACCATCTTTATGAACATTTTTGTCAAGATCTGGGAAATAGGCAATGGTAAAAGCGGGTAGCTTCCCATTTTCAATTAAATATATTAGTTCGTGGGCGGAAAATTTATCATTAAATCCAAGCCTTTCCCAAGGTTGAGTGTTTTGATTATTTTTCGGGCTAAACTGCGCCAGTGCACCATAGGAAAATAAAAGTGGTGTTTTAATTTTCAAACTTTCGGGCATCATGTCCAACTTTGATAATGCTTTCGACAGGTTTAACGTCTTTTCTTCGTTTCCACGATAGACTAGTGCATTTATGGACGCACTTTGCGCCCCTTTCATCGCTAATACTTCATGAATGGTCTTTACGTCACGGCTTAAATGGGAATGATTTAAATGATATAAATTGTCTTCTATCACGTTTTTAACTCCTAATTTAAACACTTCTTCTCTGGCACTTCCATAATTTACGAGCCGCTTTTCTTTTTCATCATACCAAACAAGGCCGGGCACTCTATGCTTATTTGAATACGTACCAGTTAGAATGGAACTGTCGATCGTTACAGACATCGTTGGATAACTGCTAACCATGTTTGAATAATAGTGGCCATGTTCAATTAAATATTTAAACGCCGGTGCACGACCTTCTTTAATTGCCTTGCGCAGAGGTTCATCCATTAAGGAATCAATCATTAGAAGAATGACTGGATTTTCCGTTTTTGTAACAGCTTTTTGTTCCAAGGATTGATTTGCAGGTCTCATACCTCGTATCAGTAAGATGATTACTAAGACCACGATTATAATGATTAACAAATACAACATCTTCTTCATCCTTTTTTCTTCCCTTTTTTAAGAAGTAGTATATCCGTTCATAAATAGCATACCTTTCATATTTAATCCTATTCTTTTCTAAATCATCATTTTACATGAAGTTCTAAATAACAAGAAGAAGATCAAATGCGCCTTGGCGTATTTGCGCCCAGATTTTATCGAGCTCCTCTCGATAAATTTCCTTTGAAAATCTGTGGCATCCGCTGGAGGCTTTAACTTTATTCAGCCAGGATTTAAACCCCTACTGAATGGAATACCAATAGGCTTTCATCTCACCACTTACAGAAGTGGGAGACTTCTGCTGAATGAAGATCAAATGTGCCTTGGCGTATTTGCGCCCAGATTTTATCGAGCTCCTCTCGATAAATTTCCTTTGAAAATCTGTGGCATCCGCCGGAGGCTTTAACTTTATTAAGCCAGGGTTTAAACCCACACTGAATGGAATACCAATAGGCTTTCATCTCACCACTTACAGAAGTGGGAGGCTTCTGCTGAATGAAGATCAAATGCGCCTTGGCGTTTTTGCGCCCAGATTTTATCGAGCTCCGCTCGATAAATTT